>JAQSYI010000025.1 GCA_029256185.1 Paenibacillaceae bacterium | reverse complement strand
ACCGCCTTTTCACCCCGAGCTATCGTTACTTTCGCTTGACGTACCCCGGTACGCCTGCCCGAAAGTGCCTGGTCAGAAACGATCATCTGGGAATTATCTGCTCCCCTCAGAGGTTCAGATACGCCCTAAAGCGGTGACTCTTTTCGCCAAACTACTCCCATAGGAGTCGCTTCCCTTTTGTGCTCCCTGTGTTTAGCCCGTCCGGGTTCTTCTCCTGTAGGAAACGAATTTACAACATGATGCACTAGAGCGGTGTTTGCAGACACGACCTAGGACAATTATACTATGCGGGACACCAGTGAAGGCAACCGAAAAATCTCCCGTTGTGCTAAAATAGTTCGCTGGCACCCCCTTCCCGGAAGAATGGGTTTCTGAACCTTGCCGCCGCAGAAAAAAACTCTGTTGTATCTGCTTAAGAACGTAGATACAACAGAGAGTTCCTTTATAAATCAAGGATTGTAGGCAAGCCACGCCGCTTTTTCCGAAACGACTGTCAAGGAATATCAGCCGTCGGTATAAGCCGACACATTGAAGCACTCCGGACCTGAACGAAGCACTGGCGCAACTGCTCCAACAGTCATATAGAGCGAGTAGATCAACAGGCCGCTGACAGGGGCCGGCACATTGTAAGCCGCGGCCATTAGGGGAATCAGCTTGAAATTGGAGCTTTCCACCACTGTGTCATAGGTAGACAAGGATTGGTACACCACCGGATCCGTCGAAAGCACACCATTAACCACCGTTAAGGTAACAGTCGCTTCAAGGACGGGGGAGGTTGGCAATTGAATTCCGGCAACACCGTCGAATTGTACCCGGATTATGCCAGGTGTCGTGCCGGGTACATTAAGACCCACCTGTCCAATCAATACGGGTGTGCTGAGCGGAAATAAATCGCCTGATAGATCCGTTTCGGCCATTCCCATGGACGTTCTGGCATCAATCAATCTGGTCAATTGGATCATCTCCTGATCATAGGATGATACAGTTTATGCCTCTGCTGTACCGCCCGTCCCGGCTGACATCATCTTGTCGTTGGTTCAGAATGATGGACGCTGGTCCACAAAAAAATATCCCTTTTATTTGCGTAAACAGCGCAAACAAAAGGGATTACTATCTACCAGTCAATCACTCTCAAGCCCAGTTACTCCCACTCGATGGTGGCAGGCGGCTTCGACGTAACGTCGTATACCACGCGGTTGACATTCTCCACTTCGTTGACGATCCGGTTGGAGATCTTCTCCAGCACATCCCACGGGATGCGGGCCCAGTCGGCCGTCATGCCGTCGATGGAGGTTACGGCACGGATGCCCACAGTGTAAGAGTAGGTGCGCTCATCACCCATCACGCCCACGGACTTCATATTGGGAAGAGCCGTGAAATACTGCCAGATTTCCCGGTCAAGACCGGCGTTGGCGATTTCCTCGCGGAGGATGGCATCGGATTCCCGCACGATGTGCAGCTTGTCCTCTGTCACTTCGCCCAGCACGCGGATCGCAAGCCCGGGGCCGGGGAACGGCTGCCGCCAGACAATCGCCTTCGGCAAGCCGCACGCTTCGCCCACCTTGCGCACCTCGTCCTTGAACAGCTCCTTCAAGGGCTCAACCAGCTTGAACTTCATATCCTCCGGCAGTCCGCCCACGTTGTGATGGGACTTGATCGTCTGGGCCGTGGCCGTGCCGCTCTCGATGATATCCGTATAGAGCGTTCCTTGGGCCAAATATTCGAAATCGTCGAATTGGGCGGATTCTTCCTCGAATACCCGGATAAATTCCGTTCCGATGATCTTCCGCTTCTTCTCGGGATCATCCACGCCTGCCAGATTGCCCAGGAAACGGTCGCGGGCATCGATCTTGACCACCTTCATATCGAACTTGCCCACGAAGGTTTCCATGACACTCTCTGCCTCATCCTTGCGGAGCAAGCCGTGGTCAATGAACATGCAGGTCAACTGGTCGCCGATGGCCTTGTGAATCAGCATGGCCACCACGGAGGAATCCACCCCGCCGGAGAGCGCACACAGCACCTTGGAGCTGCCTACCTGCTCACGGATGGCACGGATCGTATCTTCGATAAAGGTTTCCATGCTCCAACTGCCTTCGCAGCTGCAGATCTTGTACAGGAAATTATGAATCAGCTCGTTGCCGTACACCGAGTGGACGACTTCGGGATGGAATTGAACGGCGAACATATTGCGTTTTGCATGGCTCATCCCAGCCACAGGCGCATGTGCGGTGAATGCATCGATTATGAAGCCTTCCGGAACCTCCGCTACCATGTCGCCATGGCTCATCCAGACAGTCTGCTTCTGCGCCAGACCTTCGGCCAGCCGGTTGGACAGGGTGAATTCCACATCGGACTTGCCGTATTCCCGCTTCGCTGCCCGCTGCACCTTGCCGTTCAGTTGGAACGCCATCAGCTGCATGCCATAGCAGATGCCCAATACCGGAATGCCCAGATCATAAATTGCAGGATCCACATGGGGAGCCCCATCGGCATATACACTGGAGGGACCACCGGAGAATACAATCCCCTTCGGATTAAGCTCCTTCAGCCTGTCAATGGATATGTTATAGGGCAAAAGCTCGCTGTATACCCCCAAATCCCGTATACGTCTGGCAATCAACTGATTGTATTGGCCGCCAAAATCCAACACAACGACTATTTCATTCGGCTTCATCTTCTACCTGCTCTTTCTGGGCACGATCGGCCGGAATACGATTCCGCGATTCGTCCGCATATTGTTGCCTAATATTTTATACGGTCCGGTGCCGGAATGTAAAGAGCCTATGGCTTGCAGCTTGCAAATTGCCGGTTATTGTCAGCAGGATTACACGTCGGGACGGCGTTGGCTCCGTCGTTCCGCCTCTTGGATGAGTGCCCGCCGCAGGCAGTAAGCAAGCTTCGGAAGGGCTATTCGGAGAGGCTCATGCCAGCGCTTCCCTCCGGCTTTCCCCCGAATAGCTGCCGCCACAGCTCCGCCAGCTGCCGCCTGGGCAGCCAGGCAGGCTGCCCGGGGGCATAGCGGATCTCCTCATACATCTGCACCAATTGAAGCAGCGCCGGCGCCGCTTGGGGAGCCCTGCCGCCTGCCGCCTCCGCATATTCCCGCAGTGTCTGGCCCGGTTCCTTGGCTCCGTAACGCCGGAATACCTTCACCCACAGGCTGTCCAGCAGCCTCAGTGCCAGCACGCCTCCGCTCCTTCCTCTGCGCCGGAAGCGGAGCAGAACCAGCATGGCCAGCAATTGCCCGCGGGTCTGCAACAGATAGGCTGCAGGCAGCAGCGTAAGCAGCACCGCCCCAATCAGCAAGCCGCGAGTCTGCAGCATCCGGAGGAGAAGCTCCAGTCCCCGCTGCCCCATGTCCTTGGCCCATTGTCTGGCAGCCTGAAAATCAGGCAGAAGCCAGATTCTCTCCAACCAGTTCCCGGCATAGGGAGCGCCTCCAAGCTGCGGTTCCAATTGCACAAGACTTGCCGGCTCTGCTTCCCCGCTTATTGCAGATGCAAGAAAGCCGGGGGTTGGATCGAAGGGGACCCAGCCAATGCGGGGAATATACGCCTCCAGCCAGGAATGGGCATCCTTGCTGCTAACCTCCACGGTCTTGATGCCCTCTTCCTCCGCTACAACCTCGCCGGGGGCGAAGCCTTTCACCCAACGGGCAGGGATGCTGATGGAACGCAGCATCACCGTCATGGCCGTGGAGAAATAATCGCAATAGCCCGAACCTTCGCCAAACAGAAATGCATCGACAAAATCCTCTCCCTCCCGCGGGACAGCCGCATCCGTCAGGCTGTAACGGTAGTGGCTCTTCAGATATTGCTCCAGCAAAACGGCTTTGGCATAAGGAGTGTCTCCCTGGGAGCTTATTTCTTCGGCAAGCCTTCGCACCCGGTCCGGCAGTTTCCCGGGAAGCTGGAGCTCCGCAAGCTGAACGGCTCCCGCGGTATCTCCGCCGCCCATGTCCGCTATGGAGCCTTGGGCAGCGGGCAGCCGCACCAGCAGGCGGACATATCCCAGATCACCCCAGCCGGCAGCCAATGTATATTTGTCATCATAGGGAGCGGCACGAACTGCTTGTGAAGGCAGAGCCTTTCCCTCAAGCGTATATGCCGCCTCCACTTCTTCTATATAACCTCCTGCGAACAGCATATTAAGCGGACTGGTCCCTTGATAAAGAAGCTCCTGAACAATCGTTCCGGTGCCCCCCGCAAAGACTTCGCCGTTGTCCAAAAAGCCGCTTGCGGTTGATCCTGATGCCGCATCCTTCGGCTTCGTCCAACCTTGGCCGTCATAATAGCTTTTGGATTCCCCCCGCCAATAGGTGGCCACCGGAGTCCGGGCCGTAAAGACAGGCTCATCTTTTACCGTTAGCGGTCCCCCCAGGCGGCTGTCGTCTTCGCCATAACCGGTTACTCCCCGGTTGTTCGGAGAAAAAGCGGCTGTTGCCTCTCCCCGCTTCATCACGCTTTCCGGCATGAATGCCTCTGCCAACGATCTCCAGGAGCCGGGGTCAAGTGGTTTAGCCACTCCTCTGGCCATACCGGAACCGGCAAGCGCAGCTATAAACAGAACCAGGGCCATCAGCAGCACAGCGGCATAGAGGCCATAAGGAATGGAGGTTTGGGCACCGCTTGCGCGCGTGCCGCCCCTGGTCCAGCGCACGGTTTCCAAAGGTACGGCTTGTGCGGAACGTTTTTCCCGCTCCGCCGGAGGTTCGGCTAAAGCCGCCTCCATGGGCGAAGCTGCAGCAACAGCGGGAATCCGGCATTGCAAGCCGGTGGCATAGACTGCTCGGATCCGTTCCAACTGCAGCAGACAGAGCATGGCGGTCCCGGCTGCACCTGAAGCGATCATTTCTCCGGTCGTATCCACTCCGGGCCACAGCTGCAGGGCAAGCAGATACAACCATGTCGCGGCGATCAACCATAAAGCGCGCCGGCGGTAAACCAGGATCGACTGAATGACGCCGGCAAGCAGAATCCAGCCCGCCAGGAAAACAAGGGTGCGGGTCTCCGCGCTGATCTCTCCCATCTCCCCGGCGGCTGCAGCACGAATATCCCGCATGAACAAGGCGCCGTATTCCTGCAGCCAATACAGCCCCGCTCCCGAGCGCACCTCCGGACCCCGGAACAGCCAGCCCACCGCCGCAACGGCAGACAGCCCCTTCAGCAAAACCCTTGCTGCAGCGGGAACACGCAGCATGTCCAAGAGCACGCAGATGCCCACTGCCCCGAACAACGCCAGCAGCCTGCTTTGCTCCGTCCAGCCGGACATGGCGGCAATGGGTTTTATCCAGGCCCAGAGCAGAATGATCAGCAGCAACCCTACCGACCATTCCGCCGGTCTGGAGTCCTCATCTCTTAAGTCGCGCAGCGATGCATTTCCCGGTCTGGTCTTGACGTTGTTCCATTCCTTAGTTCCGGACAGCGCGGGGTCTGCCGCAGAAGATTCGCGGCGGAGCCTGTTCTTGTTAACGACCCCGGGCCTCCTCGGGAGACTAAGCTCCTTCGTACTCGGCATCGAGTCTCACCACCCTTTCCATGCGAGACTCTCTTACTGTGAGCACTTGACAGCCCGCCCGTTCCAGCCGGCCCTTCTGCTCCCGTTCCAGCGGCGAAAGCTCGCGTTCTCCCGTTACGTGGTACAGGAGCACTTGGCGGCCGCCGTCTAGCAGCTTGCATACCGCATTCAACAGCTCCCGGTTCAATACCGGGGTGATGGCAACCACAGCGTACGCCTCCGGAATCTGATCGCGGATCCGGCCTTGCAGCAGTTCGCCGAACGCCTGTTGCCCATCCGCGGCCAATCCCGCAAGCAGCAGAATAGCCCGGGCAGAGCCGGTCGCAAGGGAAGGCGCCAACCACATTCCCGCGTGGTTGCTTGCAGCCAGTCCCGCATGGGACCTTGCTTCTGCAGCCGCCTGCATGAATCCGGCCGCCCATTCGATTCCTTGCTCGAAGAGCTGACGCCCGGCTGCGCCCTTATAGGCCTCACGGTCGGCGTTCAGACAAACCATATAACGGATATCCTCCGCAGGCTCCATGATCCGGGTCATGAGATTGCCGGTTCGGGCAGTAGAGCGCCAATGTATCCTATGCAGAGGATCGCCATGCGCATAATCCCGCACAGAGTGGCCCGGAGAAGATGCCTTGAAATGGTATGCGCCATTCGTCTCTTCCCCGCCTGTCCCAACCGGCAAAACAGAGGCGAGCATGGCGCGGGGCTCGGGCAGAACCGTGAAGCTGCCGTTCGAGAGGGCCAGTCTTCTCTTCACAGAGAGCCCCCACCAATCTCCTGCAACCAGCTCCGTGCCGATAAAGCGGTACTCCCCCCGCTTAAGCCCATGGGTATGATATTTGATCTTGAATTGTCTGCGCAGCCCGGGAAAAGCCAGCTTGGTTACAGTAAACATCTCTCCTCCGTCTTCCCGGACGAACCGGTCGGATACGGAAAGCCAGAGTACCGGCAGCAAGGACAGATGGCGCACTGTCAATTCCACCATAAGCCCCTCTCCGGCAGGCAGCAGCTCCGCAGAAACGGTGCGTGCAACCCGGACTTGCATCAAATTAAACATAAATACCAGCAGCGAGGACAGCGCAATCCCTGTCAGCAGCCATGACAGGAACCAAGCCGCCTGGCCTCCGCGGGAACCGGCAAACCAGATGGCCCCTCCCGCCAGTACGGCCATAAATCCAAGCCGGTACAGCCTGCCCATCCCCATGCTCCCGTCCCCCTTAAGAGCCGGGCGCATAGCGCAATCCGGGCACAGCTGTTTCGGCGGCAATAAGATGCAGGATTTGCTCTGCCGTCCGTCCGGCCATCCGAGCTTCCTGAGTGAGCAGCAGACGATGGGAGAAGACAGGGATGAGCATTTCCTTCAGATCGTCAGGCACCACATAGCTGCGCCCCTTGCGGTATGCCGCGGCCTGAGCGGCCAGCATCAAGGCAAGCACCGCCCGGGGGCTGGCGCCAAGGGTCACATCCTTGTGCTTGCGTGTGGCCGCCCCCAGCTCAACCATATATTCCTTCAAGGACTGGTCTACATGAATATGACGAACCCGCCGCTGCAGCCGGTGCAGCTCCTCCCGGAGCAGTACGGGCTTCAGGTGTTCAATCGGCGAATGCTCCTGCATCCTCCCCAGCATCTCTACCTCCTGCTCCCGCTCGGGATAGCCGAGACGAATGCGCATGAAGAAGCGGTCCAACTGGGCTTCGGGAAGCTGATAGGTACCTGCGTGATCCAACGGATTCTGCGTGGCCAGGATCAGGAAGGGCTGGGGCAAGGGGTAGGTCTGTCCGTCCACAGTCACATGCCGTTCCTCCATCGCTTCCAGCAGCGCGGCCTGCGTCTTGGGCGAGGTACGGTTCAATTCATCTGCCAGCAAGATATTGGTGAAGATGGGACCGGGCCGGAACTGAAACTCGTTAAGTCCCCGGTTGTATACGGAGACCCCCGTCACATCCGAGGGCAGCAGGTCCGGTGTAAATTGAATCCGTTTGAAGCCTGCGTCCACAGTTTTGGCCAGGGCCTTGACCAGCATGGTCTTGCCGACGCCGGGCACATCCTCCAGCAGCACATGTCCCCCGCACAGCAGCGAGGTGAGGACTAATTCGATGGCATGGCGCTTGCCCACCATGACCTTTTCCATATTGGCTGCGATTCTTTCGAATTGCAGCAACGGCTCGTCAAAAGAAAGAGAATTGGGGATACTAGACATGAAAAAACCTCCAGCTACAGATTCTATGCTGTCTAGTTTTTCCATTTGTCTAGCAGTTTAGACATGAAGCTTGCGAGATTCGATCCTTTTCCATGCCTCAATCGGTTGAAGCGGAAGCCCGGCGCGCCATTCTCTTCTTTCACTGAGAGTAACCCGATGCTCCGTCTCTCCCAGCGCATAGGAGGCAACGGAACCGCCCAGCAATTGCGTTCCTGCCCGCAAGGGGATGCGCAGCTCACCATCGATCCAGTCGATATCCGCCAAATAATGAACGGCAGAGGACTGCCCCGGTGTAGAGTCGCGGATCACCTTGCGCACGGGATCAAATTCCAGCTTGCGGGTCCCGATGGTTACAGTGGCCAACTGCCGCACGTCATCCCACTCCACTCTGCCACCCAGCCGTTCCGCAAGCCCCCGCAAGGGAACGGCAAACCGCCCGTACTCATAGCTGTAGCGTTCTGCCTCGAGCTTCCAGACCGGGGAATCTCCCACCGTTACCAGCAAGGGAGGCTGAGGCAAGGGGGGCGCCGCCCCTCCCTGATCAGAGCTTGCCTCCTGCGGCGCCAGGGCGGCTGCTTCTTGCGCAGTTATTCCCTCTGCTGCCAGACGGAGCGCCCCGGCTTGCTCCGCCCCCTGGCCTCCCCGCTCAAGCCCCGCCGCTTCCGCTGCTGCAGCCATTTGTTTGAAGCCGTCCTGCGTATAGCTCCTGCGCCATTTGCTCTTGCCAAGCGGGAACTGGACTGGAGCCACAAACTCATCCAGAGCGGCAAAGCGGTATCCCAGCCCGCGGTAATAGGCGATAATTTCGGGCAAGGCCTTCACCGTCTCCTCATGTCCGGCCCCGTCATGCATCAGTACAACCAACTCATGCTTTAAGACGCTTTGGCGGACCTCCGCCACAATTTCCGCCGCCTTGACCCCTTGCCGGATGGCATCCCGGGAATCCACGTTCCAATCCACAATCCGGTAGCCAGCAGCTTCCAGATAATAATAATAGAATGCGTCAAAATTGGTGTGAGTGCCCCCAGGCGCACGCAGCAAATACGGCTTATACCCCAGCACCTCTTCCAGAATCCCGTCCGTCTTCACCGCCTGCTTCCAGAAGGAGCCGAAATCCGAATACAATTCCTTATAGACATGATTGTAGGAATGATTGCCTATGGAGTGGCCCTCTTCCCGCATGCGGACAACCAGCTCTTTTCTCGCCGGAACCAACTCTCCCAATACAAAAAAAGTTGCCTTCACCTGCTCCTGCCGCAGAATATCCAGCACCTGTCCCGTATGCTTGCTCGGGCCGTCATCAAAGGTTAAATACACTGTCGGCTCCTGCGGCTCTTTGTAGGAGCGGTCCGGCTTGACCACCTTCCCCTCGGACAACCGGCTGAACACCGTCTGTCCGCTGCCCTTGCCCTCTATCGATGCATCCGGACTCTGACTTGCCTGTACCGTCTGTGATACCGGTTCAAGCAGAAGCCATCCGGCAATCAGCAACCCCATCAGACGCCTTATTCCCGATCCAACTCCCGAGTCCTTCTTAACCCGCATAAGCGGACGCCTCCCGTCACGTTCTACCAGCCGATTTCTGATAGATTATATGGGAGAGACGGGAGGGTTATGACCACCCGGACGGAAGTTTCATTAAAACCAATCAATCCGCTGCCATCCCCTCTTGGGCATGG
Source organism: Paenibacillaceae bacterium (assembly GCA_029256185.1). Taxonomy (GTDB): domain Bacteria; phylum Bacillota; class Bacilli; order Paenibacillales; family NBRC-103111; genus Paenibacillus_AR. Next base: position 89,897 of record JAQSYI010000025.1, on the reverse strand, counting down.
TAAAATTTGTTTGACCAGAGAAACCGGAGCCAGTTTTCCTGAAGGAAAACTCTAAAGCCTATGCTTACGACGCCAGTTTTCTGACGGAAAACTCTAAAGCCTATGCTTACGATGCCAGTTTTTCCGAAGGAAAACTTTTAGGAGGGAACAACAAAATGAACGCCAAACTTCGCCCCTATTGCAGCGGGGATTTCCTGGCAGTCCGCAACCTGCTCGCAGAATGCTTTGACCAGACGGCCGTGTTGGGCAACTGGATGATCGACAGATGGAACTTCTGCAGGGCCGTTTCTCATAGCATGCACAACACGTATGAGGCGTGGCCGGATACGGTGGGAGTATGGGAAGATAGCTGCGGAAAAATCATCGGAGTGGTGAACTCGGAGGGAGAACAAAGGGGGGAGGCCTTCTTTCAGCTGCGCAACCCGCTGCCGGTACCGGTCCTGGAGGAAATGTTTGCCTATGCGGAAGAACGTCTGTCAGCGTCGGTGGATGGTGCTGTCAGACTCCGGCTGCGGATTCCCCAGGGAGACAAGGTGCGGGAAGCGATCGCAAGCTCACGGGGCTACAGGAAGCTGGACTGGAAGGAGAGCGTATCGGGCATATGTCTCGGACAGTTGGAGACGGGGCTTCAGACCGGAACTCAAACGGGCATGAAGCTAGGATCTCAGGCAAGCACTCAGCCGGGCATTCCAACCGGAATTCAGTCAGGCATTCAGTCAGGTATTCAGTCAGGTATTCAGTCAGGTATTCAGTCAGGCATTCAGCCGGGCGTTCCAACTCGAATTCAGCCATGCTGCCTTCCCGGGGGCTTCGTCTTCCTATCCGGGACCGATGTGTCCCCCCGGGCGAAGGCGTGCGCTCATGCCAAGGCCTTCGGCTATTACCGGGAGGACCGGGATGCAACCGTTCCGCTTGCTTTCGAGCGGATGGCCCAAGCGCCGGATTACCGCGCGGAGCTGGACGTGTCCATCTTCTCGGAAGCAGCCGGGGAAGTGGTAGCCTTCTGCACGGTGTGGCTGGATGAATACAACCGGCACGGCATTCTGGAGCCGGTTGGCACCCATGCCGCCTACCAGCGGAGGGGGCTCGGCCGGGCTGTCATCAGTGAAGCCTTGACCAGAGCCGCCCACGCGGGGGCGACAAAGGCTTATGTCGGCTCGCACATGGGCTTCTACCGGGCCCTCGGCTTCCAGCCCGTTTTTAGCAGCTATGTATGGGAGAAAAGCTTTTAACGCAAAGACAAGCGGAGTTGGGCAAGCAAGCTTACATTATTCATACACCGCTTAAGTGCAAGACAGATGGGATGAGGTGGTGAAAACTGCAAAAATACATTTTTTTCGCCTAATTCCATCCCATATTCAGAGCAAAGCTGCAAAAGTGCAGGCAGGGAGCCCGCTTGACGGCTCCACAAGCTTCGGAAGCCCCAAAAACCTGTATTTTTGCAGGTACTGGCCTCCGTTTTCCCGTTCAAGTCCCAAATACCTGCATTTTTACAGTTTTGCGTTCCCGTTCACCCCCACCCGAGCCGCTTCCGCCTGCCTGCTTGCTCCCCGCCTGCGCTCATCCGCTGCTGCATGGGCCGCTCTATTGCAGCGCTCTGCTCCGATCCCGTCCCTTAAGCTCACTCAGGAAGAAGCGGATAATCAGGATCGACAGGGTAAAAGCGGCTCCCGCGCTGAACACGATCCAAGGGTACATCCGGATCATGACCGCCCCGTAGGACAGGATAGAGCACCACTCCCCGGTCTGGGTCAACAGGATGGAATACGGATCGGGGTCAAAGTCGAACTTGGCCCCCCCGAAGATAAAAATACCCATTACCGCAAGCTGCCCCATCAGAAACAGCACCTGCACCAGCTCCGTGAGAAAGGCAAAAACTATTTCCCTGTTCATATGCGGCACAATATGGCGGACAATGATCCGCATAAAACCCGCCCCCATAGCTTTGGAGGCTGTAACAAAGGGTTTGCCGTTAAAGAAGGAGGCCCGTTCCGCCATATGATGCGCCAAGGGAAATATCCCCACGAAGGTCAGCAGTACATATGCAAATACAGCGAACAGGAAGATGTTCGGATTCCCTGGAGGAAGCCCCGCCGGAATCAGCAGGGAGTTGTACACGCCGACCAAAGCGGGAAACACAAACAAGAGCGGAGGAACCGCGGAGAAGACTACCTGCAGGATCCCGAGTGCTTTCCTTCCCCTCCCCCTTACTCCGGCGACAAGCCCCAGCGGAAGCGCCAGCACGAACCGGGAAAGTGTGACGGCCATGGCGTAACCCAAGGTGTACTTGGCCCCGTTAAGCAGCATGCTCAGCACATCGAAGCCTCTGTGATCCGTTCCCAGCCAGAAGCGGGAATCCGGCGGGAAAGGAGGCGTCACATACTTTTCCTCTCCGTTTACAATCCTCTTCTCGAACTGGATGGTTTGCTCGGGATTGAGTTCATAGGGCTTCACCAAGCCGCCAAACAGCACTGCAAAGACAAGCAGCATAATAAGCGTCCAGGCGGCGCCATAACGAATGCGGCTCATGCTATACCGCCTCCTTCGTACGCACGGTCAGCCTTAGCCGCAGCAGATGGATCAATAATTGCAGAAGAAGAGCGATTCCCCCCAGAATGATGCAGGTGGCGGGCAGCGAGGATACGCCCGCGAACTTGGGATTGATGTAGTAGCCGCCGATGCCCACAATATGGCATAAGCCTTCGGCGACCACCATGGCCGCCATGGAAACCGTTATCGTCTTGGGCAAAACCGAGAACAGGTCCTCTCTCGTGTTCCGTAATATATGCCGCGTAATAATCCGCGGATATGGGATGCCCTTGGAATAAGCCGTGAGGATATAGTTTTCCTCCCACTCCCGCTCGATAGCCAGCCGCATCGTCCCGTAGACCAGCACCGCCGGGAACACGCTTATCGTAACGAACGGAATAATAAAGGGAGTCCCCGTGTTATACTCCAGAATTTTGAACACCTGATCGCCCGTCCACTTGACCAGGTAGATGCCGAGCAATTGCAGCAGCACGACGATAAAAAAGTCCGGAATACCCATAAGCACGCTGTGCACCGCATCGAATACCCGGCCCAGCCAGGGCAGAACGGCTCCGGCCACCGCCAGCATGTACCCGACGGCCACTCCGGTCAGAAGCCCCGGCAAATAATACTTCATCGACGCGCGCAGCATGATTCCCAAATAATCGCCAAGCGTCTTGGCGAACTCCTTGGGTCCCGCCCTCTGCAGATAGATCATGCCGAAATCCCCATGGGCAAACCGCTTCACTTGACTGATAACGCTGTTCTTATAAGTGGTCAATGTGAAGGTGGGAGGCGACGCTACCATCATGGCAGCCCGCACGCCATGCTTCAGAAGAAATTCTCCCCGGTATTTGGCCGCCTGGCCGGCCGGAACCTCCACCAGTCCGCTCTTGGCATCGGCAATCCGGGTATTGCGCATGGAATTGACAACCTCCTCCAGGGTGGCCCGCTCCGGGTAGGTGTAGATATACAGATGGTCCAGATCCATCTTGCTCCGGAAGGCGGCGTGCAGACTGCTCAATAAAATAATGCCGGCGACAACGCCCAATACAATACTGAGTCCGGTGAGAGTTCTGCGGATAATGGTATGGCTCACCTGCAACACTTCCAATCTGTCATTAGGAATTAGCTTATTTTGGATAATCATATAACCCTGCGCGGTAAAAGACAATGAATAAAACATTTATGCTATAATGAGCATGGTTTTTTATTAGGACTGTAAGTGTGCTATTGGCGCGGCTCATTATTTTAACGGCATAGGGGATGGACTTCCTTGAATTCTATTACATCCGTTTACATCACGATTGTCGCCACTTCCGGTGCGCTCAATGCGCTTCTGGCCATTTATGCCATCCTGAAAAGAACGCATTTTGCCGGGATGAGGGCTTTCATCGGGGTCACGGTAACCGCTGCGGTCTACAGCCTGGGAACCGCTCTGCAATTGGCCAGCGGCACATTGGCCCAGATCAAATTCTGGCTAAGCATAACTTATTGGGGATTGGCCTTCTCCCCCCTTTTCTTCCTTATTCTCGTTATTCATTACACCGGTCTGGAGAAATGGCTGACCCGCCGAAACACCCTTCTTCTGTTTCTGATTCCGGCTATCACCTGTATTCTGGTCGCAACCAATGATTATCACCATATGTTCTACCAATCGGTCTTCCTGTTGGAAAACACCCCTTCGCCCATGGCCGATATTGTCATGGGGCCGTGGTACATTATCCATGGCTGCTATACTTTCGGCACCATGTTTATGGGCGTCTGTCTGCTTGTACGCCAATGGAGAATTACCACTTCCGCCTACCGCAAGCAGATTTTCACCCTGATTCTGGGGCTGATGGTACCCATAACCGCATCCTTCCTTTACCTGCTGGGATTGATCCCATACAATATGGACCCGGTCCCCTTGGTCATGATTGCAACCACCTCTATGTATGTGTGGGCCATCCGCACAACGGATCTGTTCAATGTAGTTCCCATTGCCCGGGGATATGTGTTTGAGAACATGCGGGACGGAGTGCTGGTGCTGGATCTGACCAACCGGCTGGTGGATTACAACCGCGCGGCGGCGGGGATGATTCCTCTTCTGTCTTCCTCCAGCATCGGAGAGCCGGTGGAGAGCATCTGGACCGCGGCAGGCGCTGCCGAACCGCTCCGTCTGGAGAGCCGCGAGGAACAGGTCGGGCAGGACGGAGAATGGATCATTCTCTGGAAGCGCGGCAATGAAAGCTTCCACTATGAGATCCACTCCTTGCCGGTGCAAGTGAAGAACGGCCAGAAGGTGGGACGGATGCTGATGCTTATCGATGTGACAGACAGCATCCGCTACCAGAACAAGCTTCGCCATCTGGCCGCATACGACGGTCTTACCCAGATTTATAACCGCGTCTGTTTTATGGATGAGGCTGTGAAGCGTTTGGAAGCGGCCCGCACAGGCGGATTGCCTCTGTCTCTGGTATTGTTTGATATCGACTATTTCAAGAAGATCAATGACCGATATGGCCACCATATAGGGGATCGGGCTCTTGTCCATCTGGTGCGGATTTGTCAGAGTCATCTGCAAGAAGGGGATCTCTTCGGAAGGTATGGCGGGGAGGAATTCGTCGTGTGCCTGCCCGGAGCGGATCAGGTGGAAGCGGTTAGACGCACGGAAGCCATGCGGGCGGATATTGCCGCAAGCCCCCTCCAGGCAGATGGCGGTCCTGTGAGTCTGACTGCCAGCTTCGGCATTGCGGATGCCGGAGGAAGCTTGGGCTACCTGCTGGAGAATCTGCTGCAGGCCGCAGACCGTGCGCTTTACGAAGCCAAGAAGAGCGGCCGCAATGCGGTGCGCAGCGTCCCCGCTCCGGGTGGACGGATCGGCGCTTTACAGTGACAGGGTCTGACCGACGAAAGGAAAACGGTGAAACCATATTCAGCAAGATGAACGGGAGGGATAGCCAACAAAACGTGTTTGAGCTTCCAAGCCATCCCTATCCCGGTAGTGAATGTTGCCTGATGAATAGGGATTCACCAAAATCACTCCGTCGGTCAGACTCCCAGAGCCTTCACGGCCTCCAGCACCTCAGCGGCATGACCGTTTACTTTCACCTTGCGCCACTCCCGGGCGAGCCTTCCCTCCGTATCGATGAGGAAGGTGGAGCGCTCCACGCCCATGTATTCTCTGCCGTAGTTCTTCTTCAGCCTCCAGACGCCGAACAGACCGCTCACCTCTTGGGACGGGTCTGACAGCAAGGTGAAGGGCAGGCTGTTCTTTGCGGCAAATTTCTCATGGGACTTGGGGCTGTCAGGGCTGATCCCCAGAATGACGGCTCCCGCCTGCTCAATCTGCGGGTTATAGTCGCGGAAGTCGCAGGCTTCCTGTGTGCAACTGGGGGTCATGTCCTTGGGATAAAAGTAAAGCACCACCTTGCGCCCGCGGAAGTCGCTAAGCCTGACCTCTTGTCCATCCCCTGCCGAAAGAGTGAAATCGGGGACGGATCTTCCCGGTTCAACCGTTGTTTTCACTGTCATGGGTCTATGCTCCTTAGTCAAAAATCATTCATTTTCTGTTTATCCCAACGCTGTTTAGATTAATATATAGTTAGACAGACACTTCGTCAATTATCCGAAAAATCAATCAGAACCTATGAGGTTGTAAATTATGTTATGATACATACTGGAGCCAAGCCGGATTTTTAAAGGTACTTTTATTGGGGCGCAGATTGACACAAGGAGTTTGCCAAAATGATCACATGTGGCATTAGAATCGCAGCATTGCGGGAAAAGCGCGGACTGACGCAGGAGGATCTTGCAGCCAAAATCGGCATCTCCCGGGCCTCCCTCTCCCACTACGAGAAGAGCCGGAGAGAACCGGACTATCATACTTTAAGCAGGCTTGCGGATTTTTTCCATGTCACCGTGGATTATTTGCTGGGCCGTACAGAGCATCTCTCCGCGGCTGCTTCTCCCGGTGTCCGTGACTTCTCGGAAAGCCTGGAGCTCTCCGATGAGCAGCTGCTGGATAAATTCGCCCTTACAATAGACGGCCGCAAGCTGACAGCCGAGGAATCCAAACGCTTTATTTCCTTTATCCGGGCAGACCGGGCCAAGAAAAATCCTCCCACCTCTACCCCCTCTTAAGATCAAGGGATGGGCGCCAGCTCTTGTGGGGACAGCGCGGCTTCCTCAGGCACGGACCATGCTCCGGAGCCGCAATCGATGGTATGATCCAGATTGACGGTTTTCCATTGTGCAAAGTGCTCCGGCGAGATATTCAGCTCACGGACAATATCTGCTACATCAAGTATCCTTCTCATCTTCCGCACCCCGCTTTGTTTTTCTGCCAGCCTCTTCACTTCACTGATTTCCCCGCCAAACCAAGGACATGCAACTCCCGGTTTCCCGGTATCGATTCGATTATTGTGAAAGTTCTTTGACTTTTTATGATTATACTTCTTTATCACAAACCTGTAAACGGATGTAAATTGTCGAAAAGAAGCCGCCCTATCTAATGCAGGGGCGGCTTCTTCTGTCCTTCCACCTATTGAACTCAGTCTGATCTGGCTGCATTGCCGCGGGCCTCCGCCACAAGATCCACCAGATGAACCGCCCTCATCTCCTTGTCCAAGCCTGCTTTGTGAATGCCGTGCTTCATCTGGAGCAGGCAGCCCGGGTTCGAGGTCACCAGAATATCCGCCTGGGTCCGCTTCACATGAACCATCTTCTCATCGATGATGCCTCCTGCCATTACGGGCTGGACTACATTGTAGATGCCTGCCGAGCCGCAGCACCGGTCGGATTCATGGAGCTCCACATACGAGACACCGCGGATGCCGCGGATCACCTGCCGGGGAGGATTCTTCACCTTCATTACGTTCTGAAGATGACAGGAGCCCTGGTATGTGACGCGTCCCTCCAATTCGCCCAGGTCATCCAAAGGAGCGATGGAATCCAGCACCTCGCTCACATCCTTGACCCGGTCGGAGAACCAGATTGCGTCCTCACGGGTTACACCGTCCTTGCCGTGATGAAGCAGATGACCGTATTCCTTCAGCATGGCGCCGCAGCCGCCCGCATTGGACACGATAATATCCACCTGCGCCTCCTTGAAAGCCCGGATATTGTTGACGGCAAGCCCCCTGGCTCCCTCTCCCTCCCCGCTGTGGGCATGCAAGGCCCCGCAGCAGTTCTGCCCGGGAGGGATAACCACATCGAAGCCCACCTCGGCAAGAAGCATGACCGTATTCTTGTTGGTTTCCAGAAACAGAATATCCATGATGCAGCCGCTGAACATTCCGGCGGTGCCCCGCTTCTTGCCTCTGGCGGGAATGAAGGTTCCCAATTCCCTGGCTACGCCGGATGACGAAGCAGGGGGAAGAATCGCTTCCATCTGCCGCATATGGTCAGGCAGGATATGCAGCAGCCCCAGCTTGCGGGTGAGCCACTGCAAGCCGGACTTCTGATAGAAGGCAATGGAGCCGCCCAGCAGACGCATCCGCTTCTGGTTCACGAACAGATGCTTGAAGGCCGCCTTGCGGATCCATTCAATCCACAACGGATGGGTGGTGCGGTCCTCGATGGCTTCCTTGGCCTGCTCCAGCAAGCCCCCATACTGCACACCGGACGGGCAAGCGGGCTCACAGGCTCTGCAGCCGAGACACAGATCCAATTGCTTGCGGAGCTCATCGTCTGCTGGCATATGGCCGTCAACCGCCGCCTTCATTAACGCCAGCCGCCCGCGGGGGGAGGCTGCCTCCAGCCCGGTTTCCCGGTAGGTGGGACATGCGGGCAGGCAGAAGCCGCAGCGGATGCAGTTGGACAGCTCATCATAGTTCATAAGCTCCTTCATCCGCTCCGCCGCCGGGTTGCGGGTAATTGCCGGCATCTTGTTCAGGCTGCTCATTGGTGAAGCACCACCCTTTTGCGGGTTTCTCCGGCGAACATTTTGCCCGGATTCAGAATCCCCTTAGGGTCAAAAGCCAGCTTAATCCCCTTCATAACCTCAATGCCGGCCGCTCCTACCTTCCATTCCAGATAAGGAGCCTTGGCCATCCCCACACCATGCTCCCCGGTGATCGTCCCACCCAACCCCAAGGCCGCCTCGAAGATTTCCTCGAAGGCCGCTTCCACCCGTTCAATCTCCTGATGATCCCGGGCATCCGTCATGCAGGTGGGATGGAGATTGCCGTCTCCCGCATGTCCAAAGGTGCAGATCCTCACATTATGCTTCTCGCTGATCTCCATGATCCGCTCGACCATGGGGGCGATCTTGCTCCGCGGCACCGTCGCGTCCTCCAGAATGGTAGTGGGCTTCATCCGGGCCAACGCGGAGAGGGCAATCCGGCGCGCCTTCATAATATTGTCGATATCGTCATCGGTCTGGGCCACCTGTACTTCAATGGCTTCCTCCCGGCATATTTCACTGATTCTGCGGATATCCTCATCGACAATCGCCTGCTGTCCGTCCTGACCGATCACCAGCAGTGCCTTCACCTCTGTTGGCAGACCGATGCGGGCGAAATCCTCCACCACCCGGATGGTTCCCTGATCCATGAATTCCAGTGTCCCGGGTATGATGCGGGCGGCAATGACTCGGGATACCGTGCGCCCCGCTGCGCGCATGTCGTCGAACAAGGCCAGCAGCACCCGCTTATAGGGCGGCGCGGGCAGCAGCTTCAGAATGGCCTCCGTGATAACGGCCAGGGTTCCCTCCGAGCCCACAAGCAGCTTGGTCAGATCATAGCCGGCCACGTCCTTGGTCAGCTTGCCTCCGGTCCGGATAATCTCTCCGTTGGGCAGCACAGCCGTCAAGCCCAGCACGTAATCCTTGGTTGTTCCGTATTTGAGCCCATGCAGGCCTCCCGCGCACTGGGCGATATTTCCCCCGATGGTGGACACCGTCATGCTTCCCGGGTCGGGAGGATAGAAGAGCCCCTGCTCACGCACGGCATCATGAAGCGTTTTGGTTACCAGGCCAGCCTCCACAGTTGCAGTCAGGTTATCCAGATCCAACTCGATCAGCCGGTTCATCCGGGTCATCACCAGCGCCAGGCCTCCGTGAACAGGAACAGTTCCGGCCGCCAGATTGCTGGCAGAGCCTCTGGTGTACACTGGGATCTCTTCGGCGAAGGCAACCTTCATAATAGCGCTCACTTCCTCTGTGCTTACCGGAAAAACCACTGCTTCGGGCATTGCCTGATACATGGGTGTAGCATCATAAGAGTAAGATACCAGACTTTGCTGGTCGTCCAAAAAGCGCTTATCCCCTACAATAGCCTTAAGGCGCGCTTTTGCTGCCGCATTGATCCGCTGTTCCATCTTAAGCGTTCCCCTCTCCATTAGCTTCTAAGTCATCTGATGACTTACGGTTTGATTATAGATGTAATCGCTTTATTTTGCAATAACTCTTGACGAATTTGTGAAAATGACTATACTTATGGATGCAGAGGTCAGATGACCATCCCTCTGATCGCAACAGATTTAAGAGCAACTATCGAGGTGATGCAATGGAATATTCCCGGGTGCAGAGCAAGAAGATTTATGAACTTGTCTCCGAACAGATCCGCGGCCGGATCGAGCGGGGAGAAGTCAAGCCTGGGGAGAGGTTGGAGTCCGTTGAACAGCTGGCCAAACACTTCCAAGTAGGACGCTCCACCATCCGCGAAGCCTTAAGCGCCCTGCGCGCCATGGGCCTTGTGGATATACGCCAGGGCGAGGGCACTTTCGTGACAGGCATAGACCTGACCCGTCTGGCGAACCCCATCGGAGATTTCGTGAAGCTGAACAAGAAGGAAATGCTGGAATTCTTTGAGGTAAGAAAAATTATCGAGGCCGGATCAGCTTCGGTTGCCGCCGCGAAGCGCAGACCTGAGCATCTGGAAGCCATGAGAGCCGCCCTTCAGGCCATGCACAGAGCAACAGGAGCCGACAATAATCTGGGGGAAGCCGCGGATGCGGACTTTCATCTGGCGATTGCCCAAGCCACCCAGAACAGCGTGCTGGTGAAGATGATGAATCAGATTGCCGACACATTGCGCGATACGATGAAGGAAAGCCGCAGGCTGTGGCTGTTCTCTGAGGACTCCTCTCTGGAGCGGCTGCACCATGAGCATACCTCCATCTACAGCGCCATTGAGGAACAGAATCCCATGCTGGCCCAGCAGCTGATGCTGGCCCATCTGGTGAAGGTGGAGAACCTGTTGATCCGTTATCATCAGGAGAACATCGGGCTGGTCAAGGAAGCCTGACCGTCCGTCCCGGAGATGTCCATGCTGCGCAATCCCGGCCCCAACTCAGGGAAGCCGGCTCCGGCCATCTGGGACTTTTTCAGAAGGTTCTTCATGCCCTTACTCATCACATCATCTGATGACCTTATTTTTCCAATGCTGATTTTTCCGAAGGAGGCTTGAAGGTGAATGTTTCCCTGTTTATCACTTGTGTAGCGGACGCCATGTACCCCAATGTGGGCAAATCGGTTGTCCGGGTACTCAGGAAAAACGGCTGCAAGCTGGATTTTCCCGAAGAGCAGGTTTGCTGCGGACAGCCCGCCTATAACAGCGGCTATCACGAGGACACGAAGAAAGCGGCCAGGCAGCTGATCAAGGCCTTCGAGCGCTCCGAATATGTGGTCGGCCCCTCCGGCTCCTGCGTCTCCATGGTGCGCCACCATTATCCTGCGCTTTTCGCCGACGAGCCGGAATGGCAGGAGAAGGCCAACCGGTTGGCCGGGAAAATATATGAGTTCTCCGAATTTATGGTCCGGGTGCTTGGCGTGCATTCATTGAAGGCGGAATATGAGGGGACAGCCACTTACCACTGCTCCTGCCACATGACCCGCGGCCTCGGCGTGGTAGCGGAGCCGATCCAGCTGATCCAGAGCATCGACAAGCTCAAATATGTGGAGCTTCCTTACAAGAATGACTGCTGCGGCTTCGGCGGCACCTTCGCGGTGAAGATGCACGATATCTCCGGCGAGATGGCTGACGAGAAGGCGCGGCATATTATTGAGACCGGAGCCGATGTGCTGCTGGGCTCCGACATGGCCTGTCTGATGAATATCGAGGGCAGACTGCGGAGGATGGGCCACCGGATCAAGGCCTATCATGTGGCAGAGCTGCTCGATGAGGGGGTGAAGCGCTATGAATCCGGCCGGATCGGCATCCCTCAATGAACGGGTGGAGCAGGCGATTCATGATCCTTTTCTCAAGAAATCCCTAGCCAACGCCCAAGAGCGCTTCCGCACCGGAAAAGCCAATGCCGCCGAGGTGCTGGGCAATCTGGAGGACTGGCGCACCCGCGCCGAGGAGATCCGCACTCATACCATCGCCAATCTGGACTATTATCTGGACCAATTCTCCACCAATGTGGAGAAAAACGGCGGCAAGGTGTTTTTCGCGGAGAATAATGAAGAGGTAGTCCGTTATGTGCTGGATCTGGCCATTGCCAAGCAGGCTAAGACGGTCATCAAGGCCAAGTCCATGGTTTCCGAGGAGATTCATCTGAATGCCCGGCTGGAGGAGATCGGCGTGGATGCGATTGAATCCGATCTGGGAGAATATATCATCCAATTGGCCGGCGAGACTCCCTCTCACATTATTGTCCCGGCTATCCACAAGAACCGCAAGCAGGTGGCGGAGCTGTTCGCCCGCTCCTCCGGCAAGCCCATGCCCGAGGATACCAAGCAATTGACCCAGTATGCGCGGACTGTGCTGCGGGACAAATTTCTGAGCGCCGATATCGGGCTGTCGGGCTGCAATTTTGCGGTTGCGGAGTCGGGCTCGGTTGTGCTGGTTTCCAATGAAGGCAATGCCCGGCTGTCCACCACCATTCCCAAAACCCATGTGGTGCTCATGGGCATGGAGCGGATTGTCCCTGGCTGGGAGGAGCTTGACACGGTGCTGTCCCTCCTGCCGCGCTCGGCCACCGGCCAGAAAATCACCAGCTATGTCACGGCTATCTCCGGACCGCGCAAGCCGGAGGATGTGGACGGCCCCGAGGAACTGCATGTGATTATCGTGGACAACGGACGGAGCAATGCGCTGGGGACGGAATACCAGAAAATATTGAACTGCATTCGCTGCGGCGCCTGTCTGAATGTATGCCCGGTCTACCGGCATATCGGCGGCCATGCTTATGGAAGCGTCTACCCCGGTCCCATCGGCGCAGTGCTGACCCCGATTCTTCAGGGCTTCGAGAGCTGGGAGAAGCTGCCCTATCTGTCGAGTCTCTGCGGTGCCTGTACGGATGCATGTCCGGTCAAGATCCCGCTTCATGACTATCTGCTCGATCTTCGCAAGGATGAGGTGGAGGAAAAGCGGACCCATCCGGTGGAGCGGCTGATCTTCAAGGGCTTCGGAACCGCCATGGCCAATCCGTGGATGTACAAGACAGGACTGAAGCTGGCGCAGTATGGACTGAAGCCCTTCCAGGACAAGGACGGCTATATCCGCAAGGCTCCCAGTCTGTTGGGCAAGTGGACCAAGTCCCGGGACCTGCAGCCTCCGCCTATGGAGAATTTCCGGGAATGGTGGAAGCGGGAAGGCAAGGATGAAGGCGATGTGTCCGGAGGCAATGTAGCTGGAGGCAATAGGGTCGGGGGTAATATGGCAAGAGGCGGCGGGGCTCAAGGAGATAGGACTGGAGGTGACGGCAGTGGCAACTAAGGAGCAATTTCTGGGTAAGCTGGCGGGCAAGCTGGGGCGGGAACGCATCCACCAGGCCGCGGCGCCCAAGTTCCAGCACCAGCCCTGGGATCACCTGCACAAGGAGTTGGACCAGGAGGGCCTGGTTAACCAGTTCGGGAACGAGCTGATGAAGCTGGGCGGGGTTGTCATTCCTGTGCAGGATGAAGCTTCCCTTGCTGCGGCTGTCGAAGCGTACATGCAGGAAAACGGCTTCTCGCGCCTGATCGTCTGGCCTGCTGGGGAAGCGTTGGGTGCGGAAATCCCTGATCCGGCGGATGACCTTCAGTCGAAAGGGATAAAAGTAACCCGCTGGAGCAGCGGGGGAAGCCGGGATGAGTTGATCGCCGCGGCGGAAATCGCCCAGGCCGGGCTGGTCTACGCCACCCATGCCATCTCCGAAACCGGCTCCATCGTATTGTACAACCGGGGAGACCGGGGCCGGCTGGTCAGCTTGCTGCCCAACCAATTTCTGGCTGTTGTCCGGGCAAGCACGGTTGTGCCGCGGATTACCCAGGTGCTTAAATCCATGGCGGCGCAAGTGGCAGACTATTCATGCATCAATATCATCACAGGACCCAGCCGCACATCCGATATTGAGATGGACTTAACCATCGGGGTACACGGACCGGGACGGATTACCATTTTTCTGATTGAGGATCATCTGTAGGCCTTCAACAAACTTCATTCTGCAAGCAGAGCTTTAACTCCATAATCAGATAACCAGACTTTAGCTTCATAACTAACCAGAACTTTAAACTCATACTACCAGTGCTCTAACTTCATAACTAACCAGAGCTTTAACTTCATACTACAACCAGAGAGGTGCACTTACACCATGACATGGACGCAAATCATCGACCCTGTTGCCGACAACCTGGCCTTATCCGCACTCGTCGCTCTGATTCCCACCCTTTACTTCTTCTGGGCGCTTGCCGTCAAGCGGATGAAAGGGTACGTCGCCGGCACCACGACACTGCTCCTCTCTGTTATCGTAGCCTTAGTAGCCTATCACATGCCATGGAAGATGGCGGTTATGGCTTCTTTTCAAGGCGCGCTGTATGGGCTTCTGCCTATTGGCTGGATCATTATTCCTTCTGTGTTTCTGTACAAGCTTACCGTTAAAACGGGGCAATTCCAGATTATCCGTTCCTCCATTGTTACCATCACCGAGGACCGCCGTTTGCAAGCATTGTTGGTAGCGTTTTCATTTGGTGCCTTCCTGGAGGGAGCCGCCGGGTTCGGAGCGCCTGTAGCCATCACCGCGGCGCTGCTGGTCGGCCTGGGCTTCAATCCCTTATACGCCGCCGGCCTCTGCCTGATTGCCAATACCGCACCAGTAGCCTTCGGCGCCATCGGTATTCCGATTATTGCCATGGAAGGACCAACCGGTCTGTCCGCGCTGGAAATCTCCAAGATGGTAGGCCGCCAGCTGCCGTTCCTGTCCTTCTTCGTGCCCTATTACCTGGTGGTGATGATGTGCGGCTTCCGCAAAGCCAAGGAGGTGCTCCCGGCTATCGCAGTAACAGGCGGCTCCTTCGCCTTGACCCAATACCTGACCTCCAACTTCATGGGTCCGGAGCTGCCGGATATTCTGTCCGCTCTTGTGTCCCTTGTAGCTCTCACCTTGTTCCTGCGGGTGTGGAAGCCAAAGACTATCTACCGCTTCGAGCACGAGAAGAACGGCCTGAATGAAAAGACCGGGAGCGAAGGCGCCAAAGCAAAAGACAGACAAGGTTCTAAAAAAGCCGCTTCAGCCAAAACCGGCAACGGCGCTACCGACAATTCCGGCTCAGACAGCGGCGAACGCACCGTGTACACCGGGCGGCAAATTTTCCGGGCCTGGTCTCCTTTCCTGGTGCTGACCGCATTCATTTCCGTGTGGGGAATTCCGGTTGTTAAGCAAGCGCTTACAGGAAAATATGCCGGTGTCAATGAAGTGTTGAAGCTGATCAATGAGCTGGGCCACAAGCTTACCTTCCATCCCAATGTGCCCGGGCTTCATAATCTGATTCTCGATTTGACCGGCAAGCCCATCGGGGCCCAGTTCAAGCTGGAGCTGCTGGCCGCGGCGGGTACAGCCATTCTGCTGGCTACTATTGTCACCAAATTCATTGTGGGCATAGCCTGGTCCCAGTGGTTCATCACCTTCGGCCAGACCATCAATGAGCTGAAGTATCCGGTTATCAACATTATGGCTGTGGTCGGCTTTGCTTATGTGACCAACGCATCCGGCATGAGCGGCAGCCTGGGTAATGCTCTGGCCAAAACCGGCCCCTTGTTCCCGTTCTTTTCACCGTTCCTGGGTTGGCTGGGCGTATTCATTACCGGCTCGGACACCTCATCCAATCTGCTGTTCGGCAACCTGCAGAAGGTTACGGCGCAGAGCGTGGGCATGGACCCGCTCTTGGCGGTGGCGGCCAATACCAGCGGCGGTGTAACCGGCAAGATGATCTCGCCGCAATCCATCGCGGTGGCCTGCGCCTCTGTGGGACTTAACGGCAAGGAGTCCGATCTGTTCCGGTTCACGGCCAAGCATTCGTTCATCATGGTGATTATTATCGGACTTATTACGTATGCCCAGGCAACGGTACTCACCTGGATGATTCCGTAATTCATTGTTATTCAGCCCCAAAGTGATGCAAGGACGCAAAAATGCCCGGCCTGCATGAAGCAGAGCCGGGCATTCCCATGATGAGCCCAAGAGATAAGCGCTTTATTGCTCCGGCCCGTTGCGGCCTGTGAGCCTCAGCTTGCCAAACATACTTGTGCTTTTGTAGTTGCTCATGGTTCCGTTCCACAGCAGTACGGACTCCCTGTCTCCGCTGGAATTAATCCCGTCATTATCGATGTTGTTCACTTCAAAGCCGATAACCTTCTCCAACTCGGCTACTGCATCCACATTAGCCCATGGAATCTTGATTTCCATTGTATAGCCATCGCCTTGCTGCTGTTGGGCGAATTCAATGCCGGCATTACTCTTATTGCCGCCTACCTTGACAACCGTCCAATCCAGGCCAAACTGAAGCTGGCGGTCATTATCTGCGTAGACGGGAACTCTTGAATCACTGGGGCTAAGATACACCTCAATAGAGTCCCCCTGCCATACTGTTGTAGGATGTGGAACCAACCGGGCATCCTTTACCTTGATTCCCACATACAGATTGACCTCATCCCACAGTGCGCCGAAGCGCACAATATTGTTGGGAGTCCCTAATCCCGGCTTGCCCAGCAGCGTATCTATGCTCCAGTCCGCTTCAGTCAAGTATCCATCCAGCGTCAGACCGGAAGATACATAATAAGCCATGGATTCGGTGATAATATCCTCTTCCGGCAAATTATATTGAATCATGACTGTGATGGGCTGTGCCGGGTTGTCTGCCTTGTCCGCCGCTTCAATCTGGAACCGGTTGGTTCCCGGCTGCAGGAACAGAAGCCGTCTCAAAGGACCGGTCAACGTCTACCGTCTGTCTGATTCCATTCTTCAACAGGCTGGCGTCCTCGCTAAGCATTCCGGTTAAAAGATAGTAGGATGTGCTGCTTGCAGCAGGGACTTCATCAACCTCCAGTACAGGTGCAAGCCGGTCCAGAACAATCCCGTAAGCAACCGGCTGTGCAGCTTCCCCCATATCACTGACGAAGGAAATCGCAAACGTATTTTCTCCTTCTGTTAAAGGAAGCTCAGCCTGGAATTCCAGATTGGCCTGAAGCGGTACCTGTTCACCATTGATCCTGACTGTACCGGTGGTATTCACCCTGCCTCTCAATTGATAGGGCGTTTGATTGGTAAAGCCGCCGGCGGTGAGAACGGAAATACCGGCATAAGTCGGATCGTAGCGGACAGCAAGCTCTGCCGGATCGGAGGTGTTGCCTGCTCCGTCCACGGCCGCTACAGTTATCTGGTTAAGGCCGGGCAGTAAAGTGATCTGCCGGCTAAAGTAGCCCTTCTGAATTTCCCCGTAAGGGGTTCCGTTAATCATGAGGCCGCCATCCTCGCTCACTGTACCGGATATGAGATATTCAGCATTTCTTACGGCATAATAGGCATCAGGGACAGAGGAGGAGCTTGTTTGCTCCAGTGTTAACTTGGGCGGCACATCGTCCGTATGAACCGGCTTGCCATAGAAGACGCCCCGGCCTCCTGTTCCGAGATACACCTGACCGTACAGATTACGGTCGCCTGCAATGGACTTGGGGTCATTGGCCATCTGGTAAGCGTCATGACTGATCCTCACCCAGGTTTCTCCCATGTCATCCGAACGGAACACCCCATTGGCATTATTAATTCGTCCATATACATAGACGGCAGGATTGCTTCTGCCGGGCTTGTTCTTGCCAAAGGCAAACATCAGCGCTTCCTGTACATTAGCCAGCTTAGTGAACGTTTTGCCATAATCAGAAGAGCGGTATAGCCCCTTCTTGTTATTGCTTGCCCATACCTCGCCCGCCATGTAAGGCGCAGCCCGCACGCCTGCGATATCGTTGCTGCTGCCTGAAGGCAACCGGGCTGTTTTCTCCAGGCTCCAGCTTTTGCCGTTTGTGCTTGTGTAGAACTTGCCGCCAACTGTGTCATAGAGATAGAAGATATCGCCAGCTACCCGGTCTGCATCCAGCCCGTACCGCCGGGAATTGAAGATAGTTCCCGTATATACAGGAGCGGGTACACCTGCAAACAGCGTGTCCTCCCATGTCTGTCCGAAGTCTCTGGAGAGCTTGGGAGTGTGAGTGTTAGTCCAAATCACAACCAAGGGAAATCCGTTAGCCTGCTTGTGTGATGACACGGCAACGTTGCCGCCGATTCCGTAAGGGTAGGTGAGCTCCCTCCAGGTTGCTCCTCCGTCAGTGGAGAAGGCTGCTCTAGGCGTAGCGCCGGCCGTGCTGCTTGCCAGTCTGAAGACAAAGTTGGGGTCCTCCTCACAGAAGTCCAAGGCTGTGTTCTCACTGGACAAGGGACTTGTCAACCGCTCGGCGGGTATGGTTCTGTCGGTGGAGACGAAGCCGCCCCGGTCAAGAGTTCCCATAATCAGCCTGCCGTTTGGCAGCGATATCATTTTCAGGGCACATAGCTCCTCTATGCCGTTCCCCGCTTCAATCCAATTGATGGACTCCGTAGTAATATTAACGGTTCTATGGATGCCCGCTCCATGCAGATTATATACTTCCTCCGGATTATGCGGGTTAAAAAGGAGCTGGGCGCTGGCCCCGTACGAGTCGCCCTTCAAGCTCCAGGTTAACCCGGCATCCCGGGAAGCATAGATTTTGACCGTCTGGTAGTAGCCTTCAGCTGCCAACAGATAATCCGGATCATCCGGTTTGACCGCCACCTGTCCGAATGGAGCCCCTTGGCTTGCAGGCGGGGTAATATTGGTCCAGGCAGCACCATCATATTTGAATACCCCATTAGTAGGAGCTGTAACAGGGCTCACTACTGCATGCAACCGGTTGTTGCTCGAAATCGAGGTCACATATAGCGTTCCGTCGGAGGAAACAGACATTCTTCTCGGGTATACTGGACCGGCAGTCAAGTTACTGACCGTTGCACTCCATGTGCTGCCTCCGTCCGCACTCTTGTAAACACCCTGTCCTTCAACGCCGATATAGATAACCTTGGCGCGTCCTTCTATGGTCTGTCCTGCGCTGTAATCAAATTCAACATTGGTTATACCGGAAGGCTCCGTTCCATTGGGAACTGCGGTTACCTTGCTCCAGGTTTCAGCTCCATCGGTGGTATACCATAATCCGTTATAGCGTGTACCAACATATACAACACTGCTGTTAAACGGATCCACGGCAATCCGCTCTCCGTCCAGCCGCTGGTCTCCGGCAGTGCCGGTACTGTTGCCGTAGAAACGCTTGTTCAGATTGGTCCGCTGCCAGGTCTGCCCTCTGTCCGTAGATTTTAGCACGTCATGCGGCTCTGTGGATTTATTGCCGTACATGCCCGCGGCAACGTAGACCACGTTCGAATCCGTCCGTGACAGGGCGATGCCGTCTACCCCGACTAGATTCAGCTCATTAAGGCCAAATTTGTCCATCAGCGGCACCCACTGCCCGCTTGAGGAGTTCCAGCGGTAAGCTCCGCCTACATCGGTACGGACATACATCAGGTCCTCCTCGACAGGATGGATGACCATGCCCGTTACGAAGCCGCCGGGATAAATCCGTACATTCCCCCATTCATACTGGAATCCGTCGGTAATCTCCCTGACAAGAGCAAGATCTCCAGGTAATTGGAACAGATTCGGCACATCACTGAAGATTACCAGACCGGTATCGTCTTGAAACAGCTCTTTCTCAAAAACTGCCGCTACCGTCTCCGCCGAAGCATACAGCCAATCATCCTTGGAAGCAATGGGAGCAGGCAGGATAACAGGCTGTCCGTTCACATCAATCACATTGCTGTCCTTGGCAAATACGATGGCCCTCCCTGCATAGTCCACTCTCAGTATGCTGCCGTCTCCCGATAAATCCGTTGCTGCTCCGAAGCCTTCCACCGTATAAGCCAAAGGCACGTAAACCTCAGCCCCCGCTGTAAACGGCTTTGCCAGACGCAGCTCCGGGTCTATGAATGAGCGGATATTGTTCACGTAGCCTTCTCCGTTGCCAACATACAGCATAACAGCCTGGCTGATCCTTGGAGCAAGAAGCGGATTGATCAGGCCGGTATTTCCCACTGTTTCGCCGGCAGGCAAAGCTCTTGTGATGCGAAGCAGGTATGTTCTCTGCGTTGTGTTATCCTCAGCCGTTACCACAATCGGAATTTCGTTTATTCCCGCGGCCAGATTGACGGTGTAGCTGCTGTCAGAAGCCACTGCTGCCGCATTTACCGTTAAATTGCGGTAAACAGTAGAGCTTGCCCGCGGTGTGATTTCCAGGGTGGATACAATGCTCTTCACTGCCACGTCATAGACAGTTACAGCAGGGTCGAAGGACATGGCCCCAGCGCTGATGAACAGAGCGGACAAGTCCGCATCGGTGCTGACCGCCTCCGCCCTTGCCACATGCAGGCTATAGGTGCGGGGTGAGCCGTCCTCGGCAGTTACGGTAACCGGAATATTATTAACGCCGAGGGCGAGGGACACCGTACTTGCGGAACCGGACAGAGCAGGCACACCGTTAACCGTCAATGCCTGATACACCTCGGAGCTTACGGTGGGTATAATAGTGATTGTCTCTGTCGTGTAGCCTGCCTGGATACTGTAGTTTGTTGTTTCCGGATGGAATCCGGGAGCAAGCGTTCCCCGGCTGATCGCCAGGCTGTTCAGTGTGTTGTCGCCGCTTGCTTGCAAGGCACGGTTTACCAGCAGCGTATAAGAATTTTGTGCAGAGTTGTCGTTGGCCGTTACGGTAACAACAATTTCGTTAAGACCCAACTCAAGGGCGGCTGCATATGTGCTGCCCGTAACCGTAGGAGTGCCGTTGACGGCAAGGGTCACCTCTGCCGGACTGGAGGTTGTTGCCGTAATGCCAATACTGCTGATACTATTGCCTACTTGAACGGTATAGCCGGCAACAGCCGCTGAGAAAAGCGGAGACAGCGCTCCCGGCGTAACAGTCAGTGTATTCAGATTTACATTGACTCCAGGCTCCGGCTCCGGTGCAGTTGTATTCCTGGAGAAGCGTACCGCATCAGCCATTACCCAGCCGTCGTTGGCAGTGGTTGTTCCAGCATTCTTAATTCGAACATACTCGGCTCCATCTGCTGTGAAGTAATAGGTACCGATCAGCACCCATTGGAATCCATTGACCTTCTGATCCACCGTCACCGTTTCATATTGATTGTTGTGGTGGACCTCAACAGGAACATTGCTTGCTCTGTTCCCGCCGGAGACATAGTTGATGTATACATCATAATTTCCTCTCAACAGCGTTTTGGGCTTGTATTGCACATAATGGTCCTTGGCAGGAGTAGGCTGAACATACCGGAAATTAGGGCCATACTTTCCGGCAGAGGTGCTTAACGACCAGGAAGGCCCGACAGTCGTTACGTAAGCGGTGTCAGAATTATCAATAACAATGTCCCCCGGCAGTATACCGTATTCCGGATTAGCGGCTGTTGCCGCTCTTGCAATCCTGGTCAATGATAGGCCAGTAAACGAGGAAATAATAATAGCCACCACTAGAATTCTGCAAATCCATCCCTTCATCAATTCAGGCCCCCCTCTGATCACCATAGATTTCCTGGATATCTCCATGCCTCATCAGACTGCTAAGCGGTCTGATGAGGCACCATAACCAACCCTATAGATACTGCTTTACTTCATCCCAGGGTACATGCTGGGGAAGGATACCTAAGCGGGCCGACAGGGCAGCCGTAACACCCGCAGTCTGCCCCATGACCACTGCATTGCCGGTAACCCGGTAGCTGGCGTGTGCCAGATAATCTCCGCTTATGCAGCGCCCCGCCATGAGAAGACCGGTCACATCCTTGGCAATTAATGCCTGAACGGGAATGTCATAAGGCTGGGTTGGAATTCCCAGATTGGATAATCCGGCTTCCTGCCTGTTTTGGTCTTTATTAAAGGAATGGACATCTACTCCAAATGAGACTCTGGCAGCAGCAGCCTCATGCCTGACCCCTGCCTTCATATCATCCAATGTCACTTGATAGAGCCCGTGAATCCGACGTCCCTCGCGAACGCCGATGTGCTCCGCTGAAGCAACCATCTGGATACTTTCCCATTGCCCTCCCAGCTTCTGCAGCGCCTTGACAATCCGGTTGACTTCCGCCCTGCCGCGAATGGTCGCCTCGGTCACCTGTCTGGCATCGAAGGAACACACCCCATACTCATGGTTAATCATGATAGCAAGAAGACTCTGACGAACTTGGAATAACGTCGGCCTTGCGTAGGAGGGCTCCAGACCGGCTCGCTTGATTTCAGACATGAAGCCCTTCCAGGTCTTGACCCGCCAGCCTATCTCTCCTTTCCAAAAGGAAATATACTCCTTAAGCTCCTCCGGATTGGCTACAGATACAAGCGCCATGAATGTCATGGGCTGAATCTCCTCCGGCGTATGATAGCCATAGTCAAAGCCGCAGCCTGCCAGTGCTCCCAGATCTCCGTCTCCTGTGGCATCGATAAACGCTGATGCCGTCCAGGCCTGCCTGCCCGATTTGGACTCGCTGACAACGGCCCGCAACCGGTTGGAGCCGTCCTTCACTGCCGAAACAACACGGGTATGCAATTGGATCTCCACTCCCGCCTCCAGGCACAGCTCCTCCAGCAGCAGCTTCATTTCCTCAATATCATAGGTGTATTTATCGGGGTTGCTGCCAATCCTTGCTCCCCGTTTCTCCAACTCGGCAGTAAGCTCTCTGGTAAACCCGTCTTGATCAAAATCGAATAACCATGTGAGCATGCCTGCGGTCCATACGCCTCCCAGACAACCGGCAACCTCCAGCAGAAGAGTCTTGGCTCCTGTCCGCGCCGCCGATATGGCCGCCGATACCCCCGCAGGTCCTCCACCGGCGATTACAACATCATAGCTTCCGCAAACCGGAACACTCAGCTGCTGCTCCACCCATTCTCTTTCCTGGTTCATTGCTTTCATCTCCCGGTTACTATTTTTTCCAACGGTCATATGCCTTCTGATAAATGTCGATGAACTGGTCGATGTTCATTTTATTAAGTGTGCTTACATAGGCGTCCCAGCCGCTTATTGGCTCTGCGCCCATAATAAACTTGGCCTCCATTTGCAGCACATACGTATTGATATCATTAGTTAAGGAGTTTAACGCCTTCTGCTCTTCATCGGTATAATAGACCAGCGGATAACCTTCCTTGGCAACCTTCATATACTGCTCCTCGGAAACCTTATGCAGCCATTGCACCACAGGATCATCGATTTTGTAATGGAAGCTTTTCTCCTTATAGATCGGAGGTGTGGAGCCAGACTCGGGTGTCATCGTCGCCCGTGTTTCCTCTGCTGTTTTTCCCTCTGCAGCGATCCGCGCCCACTTGGTCTTCTCCGCGTCTGTCCACTTCCAGCCTACTCCTTCAATACCTGAATTAAGGAGGGTGCTTCCTTCCGTCGAATAGAAGTAATCCACCCAACGGATTGTGGCTTCCGGATATTTGTTTTTATTGGTAATCGCAAATGTGCCCCGGCGGGTTCCCGACTCTAACGGATATACCTTATCCTTATTGAAGGAGCTGACCATCGGCGGAATAGGAGGATGCTTCATCGTTTCCTCCGGCGTCTTCACATCCAGCAGCGATTGCGGGGCTGATACGACGAATGCTCCAATTGTGTTGGCCTTCCCTTTGGCCGTGAACTGCTGGCTGGTTTGGGAGAAAATTTCGTTATCCAACAGCTTCTCCTTAAACAACTTGTTCATGTAAATCAAATATTGCTTATATCCCTCTTCCTTACCGACAAAGACCGCCTTGTCGTTAATCACATTAACCCAACCGTTAATGCCCGGGTTATTCCGGTAACCGAAGGCGGCAAGGATCGGAATGCGCACATCATTGATCCCCGCCCCTGAGAATGGCACCTCATCCGCCTTGCCATTTTTGTTGGGGTCCTTCTCCTTGAAGGCCTGCAGCATAGTATAAAGCTCTTCAGTGCTCTCGGGAGGCTTCGCTATCCCCACCGCCTCCATCCAGCTGCCATTGATCCAGGTTTTCTTGATCACGTTATGAGCCAATTCTGTCACTTGCGGCAGCGCATAGATATGCCCGTCGGTCGTGGTGACGGATTTCTTGATTTCCGGATATTTCTCGAACATCGCTTTAATATTCGGAGCATACTTCTCGATCAAGCCCTCCAAAGGAATAAGAATACCCTGTTGCCCATAGTTCGTTTCATCGGCTACACTCAAGCCGCCTGCGAAGAAAACATCGGGATATTCGCCGCTTGCAAAGGCCAGATTTTTCCTTTCCTGGTACCCCTGTGCAGGCGGCGTGTCAAACTCAAAGTGAATATTGGTCAGCCGCTCCATTTCTTTGAACAAATCCATCTGATCCCACGGGGTTTGAGTAGGAGCTTTAACGCCCATTAATTTCAAGGTTATCTTCTCATTTACGATCGGGAATTTCTGGGCATTAAAGTTTGCCGGCGCAGCAGCTTCTGCAGTACTGGCGGGCTCCGCCTCTTTTGATGACGAGCACGCAGCAAGGCTCATACTTGCCAGTATGGCCGTTAGTCCAATCGCGATGCTTCTTTTCACGTATATTACCCCCTGTTGTAAAATGTCGTTCTGCTTCATTCCTGTATAACCGAAATGTGGTTAACCCTTCAGCGAACCCACCATCACCCCCTTTAAGAAGAAGCGTTGCATGAATGGGTACGCAATAATCAAAGGCAATGCTGATACTATCATAATCGCATACTTAATAATTTCAGCAATACGCGCTTGTTCGGCCACTGATTCTATATCTGCTCCATCCATCATCATAGTTGCGTTCATTTCATTAAGAACAAGGATTTCCCGCAGAAACAGCTGCAGCGGATACAGTCCCCGGTCCTTCAAATAAAGCAGCGCCGAAAAATATTGATTCCAATGCCCAACTCCATAGAACAGCGACATTACGGCAATAATGGGAGCCGACAAGGGAAGGATGACACTGGCGAATAGACGGAAATTGGAACAGCCGTCTATCTCTGCAGCCTCCTCTAATTCACGGGGGATCGTATTCTGAAAGAAGGTTCTCGTAATCACAATGTTCCATGCTGCTGCAGCAGAAGGAAGCAGCAGTGCCCATACCGTATTGATCAAGCCCAGGGACTTAACCAGCAGGAATGTGGGAATAACCCCCCCATTAAAGAACATAGTCAACAAAAGCATTGTCATGACGATCTTCCTGCCTGCCAATCCCCGCCTTGCAAGCGCATAGGCACAAGGGAGTGTAACAAGCAGATTGATCAGCGTACCCGCCACCGTGTAAAAAATTGTATTCAGATAACCCGTCCATATGTCCCGGTTCTGGAATACCCGGGTGTAACCCTCCAGGGTAACGTCCTTGGGCAATAACCACATCTCACCCGTATTAACCAGGGTCGGATTGCTGATTGATGCGCTGGTTAAATAAATCAGCGGATATAAGACAATGAGCAGCAGGAGGCTGAGAAAGAAGTAGTTGCAGCTTACAAATATCCGGTCGTTCCAGCCTGTTTTCTTCATGTACTCCTTTTTCCTCCTTCACCACAAACTGGTTTCACTTGTTTTTTTGGATAAATAATTAACACTGACTAATAAAATCAGATTAACAACGGAATTAAATAATCCTACGGCTGTCGAGAAGCTGTATTGAGCTTGCAGGACACCGCTCTTATAAACATAAGTTTGAATGACTTCCGAAGCATCAAGATTAAGCGAATTCTGCAGCAAATAAATTTTCTCAAACCCTACAGACATAAAGTTCCCCATGTTAAGAATGAACATGATGACAACCGTCGGTAAAATCGAGGGGAAATTAATATGTCTCACCCGCTGCATCCGGGTTGCGCCATCCATTGTTGCCGCCTCGTGAAGATCCGGATTAACTCCGGATAAGGCAGCCAGGTAGATGATCGTACCCCAGCCAAAATGCTGCCACTCGCCTGACAGGACGAATATGGTCTTAAACCATTGCGGTTCTGTCATAAACGCAATGGGATTAAAGCCAAGCTGCTTCAGCATCACATTGATGATCCCTGTCCGCGGGTTCAAGAAGCTGATGATAATCCCGCTCATTACAACTACGGAGATGAAATGGGGAGCAAATGTGACAGTCTGGACAATCCGTTTGAAGAAGCCGTCCTTCACCTCATTGATGGACAGTGCCACAATAACCGATACCGGAAACAAGACCAACTGGTACACATTAATGAGCAGCGTATTTTTGATCAGCGTCCAGAAGTAGTAGGAATGGTAAAAACGCTCAAAATGCTCCATCCCCACCCATCCGCTTCCCCATATCCCCTTCGTGGCGATATATTCCTTAAAAGCAATTTGCAAGCCGTACATTGGATAATAATGAAAAATCAGAAAGTATAGCACGGCAGGAAGCATAAAAACATATAGTTGCCAGTTCCTAGATAGCTTTAATAGTCTTTTGCCAAGCAGTGGCTTCTGTAAGGGGACCCGCAGGTCAGTTGCCTGATTCTCCATGCTCCAATAAACCTCCCTCTCCATTTGTGGTTGCGCTTTTCCATCCCCACCTTACCCCGCTGTCTTGACCTTGTAAATATTCGGATAAACCAGGATATTTGCCCGTTGCTTATGTTTCGTTCTTGCACGCCATAACCGGTTGTTGCAGGCAAAAAAACAGAGCCGTCCCTCTGTAGACAAGTCTACTTGGAGGACAGCTCCTATTGAAATTACATTATGAATACAAGCGGCGGTATTCTCCCGGTGTGACCCCCTCCACCCTTTTGAACTTATCGATGAAGGTGGATACGCCCGTATAACCATGCCCGGTGATAATGTCCTTAATATTCTTGTCAGATGCTTTTAGCTCCTCCTTGATCGATTCCAGCCTCATGTGGAAGATATAATCGGTAAATGTATAACCAGTATGCTCTTTAATAAAGCGGCTTACATATGACAGGGAGAGCTGATGCTGTTGAGCTATTTGCTCCAGATTAATCTGGGACGATTTGTATTCCTGATGAATAAATGCCAGTATTTGCTCCTTCAACTGCACATGCTTGCCTTCCTTGACCCGTCCCACCTCTTCGCATACCTCAGCAATCAACGGCAGCAGCAACGACTCCAGCTCCTGAGGCGATTCAAAAGTAAGCAGGCTTTTGATTTTGGACGAATAGTCGCTTATATTCATTTCCTTCAATGTCCGGAACAGCGTATTGATGACCTCGAAGCAGACACATTTCAGCAGCAGAATGGATTGTTCTTTTTTAGAAATATTATCCATCATGCGTCCAAGTGTTTCGCTGGCTACCACAAGATCTCCCTGCTTCAAGCTTTGGATGAATTTGGCCTGCTCCTCTATGGAGTACCATGATGTCTGATCCTGCAGGCTGGGGATTTCGTCAAAGAACAGCAGCTTTCCGGCTCCTCTTCCCATTTTGTATTCCATCGCCGCCATGGATTCAATGAAGGAGCGGTTAATCTGTCTAATCTCTCCGTAGATATTGCCGATTGCTATGGTAGCGGACCAATGAATGGTTTCCTTGATTCTCTGCTCAACTTGCTGTCCGATCTCCACCTGCATCTGCCGCGGGTCGGCTGCAGCTGTCGGCAAGGTGACGAGAAAGGCTATGGCATTATCATGAATAAGCTCTACTCCATAGCCGATCCAGTCTCCGCTTACCATCTTGGACAGCAAGGTCCGCAGATCTTCTCTTTGCTGCAGACTGAGCTCACACTCCCTGCTGTTCTCCAGTGCAATCAGCATAACGTAGAAATGAGTGCTGAACATCTCCATCTCATGGCAGGCGAGCAAATGCTCGACCTCCTGAAAATCCTGAATCCCCCCTTTTAACAGTCTGATTAATACTTGTTCACGCACGTAAGGGCTTTGGACATGGATACGCTGCCTGAGGTCCTCATTGTGCCCATACTGGGAATCCAGTGTATCCCGGATCAGCTCCAGTTCGTTCCCCCGTTGATTGCCCGTGGTCTCCCTCTGGTTCTTGATATAATCCGCCAGCTTGCGGATGGGCAGGTACAGATTGGCGGAAAGCATGACGGAGAGCCCCAGGCCGATGACAATCACAAGTGAAAAAACGATATAGATTATGGTTTTCATCTTAATGACCCGGTGCATGAATTGCTGTGAGGGCATCACAGACATAACGGTCCATCCCGTATCTTCTGACCGGACGTAAGCAATCGAATACTGCTCATGGTCGATTGCTGTATTGTAGATACCGGATTTATTGTTCAACGCTTTGACATGACTGATAAAGGAGCTCGAATCAATCTCCGCCCCCTTATTCTTGGAGGCCAGAATTCGGTCATGCTCATTAAAAATAAACACGGCGCCCTGGAATGCGCCAAGTGTATTCTCAATCAAATCGGTCAGCTTCGCTTCCCCAATCAAGATAATACCTGTGCCATAAGACTGGGTGCTCATGTAGGGAATAGGAAACATATAGGTTATCACACGGGCAGATTCGTTGTTTATTAACTGAATAACCTCGGCAGGCCGGATCGTCGCTTCCTTGATGTGGTTAATATCATAAATTAAGCTGCTGCTATCCCAGTTCTCAAATTTGTAGAATTGGTCAGCCAGTCTTTGAACATCCGTCTGGCCATTGGAGGAGTAAATATAAGAATCCCCATGATAATACAGCAGAATCTCATCCATGATGGCATTGCCATTCCGGTACCGTTTAAGCTCCTGGATCGCTTCCAACAGGCTATATTGCTGGTTCTGCACCCTGAAGGGAGTCAGCTTGGAATCAAGAGAAATGGAAGTTGCCGTATAACGGAGCTCCCGCATCTGTCTGTCCGTCAGTTCCTTAACCAGATGAAGCTTATCAAGATTGGAGTTCTCAATCTCCTTCTTGAACGAAAGAATTGCGCTGTAGTAGATGGCTGACCCCAGGATCGCAACAGGAACAGAAAAGATCAGCAGGTAGGAAAGAAAGTACTTACGCATCAGGTTGGATTTCGTTCTTTTCATCCGGCTTCCTCTTTTCGGTATGCAAACGCATTCATTTGGATAATTATAATGCCTGGGGCTCTAACCTGTATATATAGCTATTTTGCAGAATGTTTATTTCTTCACAGGAACCCAGAAAACCTTTATAATCTCCGCAGTCCTGCCGGGAGCCATAGAAAATCCGGCCTGACAATGTTCAGGCCGGATTTGTACAAAACAATATAACAGGCTTATTCTACTGGATACCCAACTCAATCGCTTTAATTAGATCAGCACTGGGCATCTCAATGGGCGCGTTAATCCGCTTCAGCAAATAAGGACTGACGTTAAAATCGGAAACACCGTCATCCACCGTCAGGCTGTATTCAAAGCCCAGTTCCTTAATAAGTGCCTCCGAGGTCTCATTATATACTCCATAAGGATAGGTATACACAATCACCTTGTTGCCAATCTTGCTCTCGATCAAGTCCTTCAGCTTCTGCGTGTCCGCCTTAAAGCGCTTCGTGTAGTCGGCCGCACTCTCGCCCGGAAAAGGCGCTACCCCATTCTCCGTGTCCGATTGATTATGGAGGTTGAAGGAGTGGCTCTGGATATCCACCAGCCCGGAGTCGTACATCTCCTTCCCTTCCTCCCACGTAAAATGACGGGTGATCAGAGTAACATTATCCAGATGATATTGTCTGCCTACCGACCAGCCGATAACAGAGATAGTCGCCTTCATTTTCATTTCCTGCAGGATCGGATAAGCAAACTCATAGTTGTTATAGTATCCGTCATCAAAGGTAACCAACACCGGCTTGACCGGCAGGTTCGCCTTCCCCTTGCGGGCCTGATCGATATCCTTGAAGAAAATCGGAGTAAACCCGTTATCCCTGAGGGCGGTCAAATCACTGCGGAGTTTCTCCGGGGAAATGGTCGCATAATCCCACTTGGTGGAGTCCGTAGTTACTTCATGATACATCAGAACCGGAATCTTCAGCGGACCGGCAGGAGCAACCGCTTCCTCATCCCCGCCGCAACCGCTGACAACCAACAAAACGCTTAATATCACTAACAAGACCAATAGTCCCTTACGGACGGAATGAAATATGCTCATGATCAAGAGTCTCCGTTATTTCTATGGCATCAAATTTGAACCCAATAAAGGAATCAGATTAATTCTACCAGCTTCCACTGGAAATCGCCATCCCGGGAAACAAACCAGATATGGGTAAATGATCCGTCCTCCGGCAGCAGTATCTCCGAACGCCGGGCCAGGAAATCCGACATGCCGTAGCCGGGCGAAGCGTTGCGGATCAGCAGCGCGATGGGATAACTCATGCTGTAGGAGCGCCGTTTGCCGATTTTCTTGCGGATCAGCAGATTCAACTCCTGAAGCAGGTGGTCAAAGTTCTCCTCCCCTTGCACCGGGACGGGGGGAGTTTGATGTCCGAATACGCGCATCGCCTCCTGCTGGCTATAGAACAAGTGGGTAATCTCCACGCCCAGCTTGCGCCGCAGCGCTCCCCGCTCCTCCAGCACGGCATCAGGCTTCTCCTGCTGAAACAGCAGCCGGTAGCCGTAATCCTTGCCCAATCCGTTATACAGGCTGATGAACAACCGTATGGCCTCCCGTTCCCAGGCCCTCTTCCCGATTTTGACAGCAGTGATTGCCATTGGTCCCCTCCTTCCCGATTCTGCCGGCAGAGTCACGCTGGTGAATCTCTATTCCATATGCATAGTCCATGCCCATAGTACGCATAGACCATCCTCGTAGTCCACGCTCATGGTCTGTACCCTCTGTTTAATTTCCCGAAAGATCCCATTATGAGCCGGCTCCCCGGTAGCGGCTGACACCGAAGTTCCAGAACAACAGCGCTCCTGCCAAAAAGACGGCCCCCACCACAGGAGTCAGCATCGCCATCTTGCCCCATTCCGCCCGATTCAGAAAATACGCCGCGGGATAGAAGCCGACAAAAGCGAAGGGAAGCACCCCTGTCAGCAATACGGTAATCGTCTTGTTATAAATCGTCACCGGGTACCGGCCATAATTCTGGATATTGAAGATGAGCGGCAGTATGCCCGTAGGCGCATCAGTAAAGAAGGAAATGGCCGTAAAGGTAACATAGATGCCCGCATAGACGGCAACCGATCCGGCTACCAGCAGAACAACAACAAAAGGGTCGTACCAATCAAACCCTGCGCCAAGGGACGGCCAGGTTGAGGCCATAATAACCAATCCCACTATAGAGCCTGCCAGCGAGGGCGGGTCCAGATTTTCCAATATAAGCTGGACGAGATTGTAGGCGGGACGAGTGAGAATCCGGTCCATCTCGCCTTTGACAATGTAACGGTCCGTGAAGTTCCACAAGTTGAAGCAGCAAGTGAATATTCCGTATGGCACCATAAAATAGCCGTACACAAACAGCATCTGGGATTCGGTCCAACCGTCCAGCAGATCCGTATGCATAAACACAACCAGCAGGAAAAACAGATTAACCCCCTGAAATAACAGGTCAGACAGGATCTCCACCAGCAGATCGGCCCGGTAGGACAGGCGGATCTTCATATAATTTTTCAGATAATCCCAGCCCAAGGAAATATAGAACATACCGTCAGCCTCCCTGCACAAACAGCCGGCGCCGCGCCTGCCGCCACATGATTATAATGGGTATCATCAGAAGGGCAAGCCAAAGCAGTTGAACGCCTATCACGCCCCAGATGCGGATATCCTCTGTCCTGCCTGCGAATACGGATGAAGGCAGATAGGTGATAGCCTGAAAAGGCAGCAGACGCAGCACCGTTTCCGCCCATCCCGGGAAGAAGGAGACAGGAATGATCAGACCGGAGAACAGATCGACCAGCACCCGCTTGAAGCGCATCATGCCTTCGCTGTTCTCGATGAAGAAGGCGAACAAGCCGGTTAGAATATTGATCTGCGAGTTGATGACGAAGCTGAGCAGCAGCATGGACAGGAAGGCGGCCCACAACAACGGGTCGTTGGGAAAACGCACGGGAAACAGGAGCCAGACCAGCAGCATGCCCGGCGTTGAAAAAAGCAGCAGGCGGAACAAGCCTTCCCCGAAGGCCTGCATGATTTTCACAACTAAATACGGGTAAGGCCGAATAAACTGTATTGCCACGCTTCCATCACGGATTTCGTTGCCGATCTCCCGGTCCAGATTGTTGAAGTAAAACGCGCGGGCCATCCAGGCCACAGCTACATAAGTGGTCATCTGGGACATACTCATCCCCCCCAGACCATCCTGGCCGGAGTAGATTGCGCCCCACAAGAAATATTGCGCCCCAATATTGACTAAGTATATCAGAATTCCAGTATAATAATTCATTCTATAGGCCAACATGGAAAGAAAGCGGATGCGGATGAAATCCAGATAAGCGCTGATCATGAGTCCTTGCTTCCTTCCAGAACAAGCTCCCGATCCTGTGCTGAAGCAAGCTCCGCAACCTTCTCCCGAACGGCAGCGCTGCCGGACTTGTATATTTCCCGGACGATATCATCCGTTTGTGTCTCAATAATGCGTATATCCTCCAGATCGGCTGCTCCAACCACCCGGCCCAGCACCTCGGACACATTCGTCTTGTCCGATGGCACCCACACTCTGGCGGTCCGTTCATTTTCCTGTGACCATTCCACATCCAGTCCTTCGGTCAGCTCCTGCAAGAGCGGCAGGTTGACAGACGAGGCATATTGCAGCACCAGTTCCTTGCCTCTGCCCCATCTGTTCTTCAGCTCTTCTAAGCTGCCGTCATAGATGATGCTCCCATCGTCCAACATAATAACCCTTGAACAGAGGGCTTCGATATCCTGCAAATCGTGGGTAGTCAGCAGAATGGTAGTCCCGTACCGCTTGTTCATGGATTTAAGGAACTCCCGGATCTCCGTTTTGACCATAATATCCAATCCGATTGTCGGCTCATCCAGAAAAAGAATGGAGGGGTTGTGCAGCAACGAGGCGGCCAGCTCACAGCGCATCCTCTGGCCCAGACTGAGCTTGCGCACCGGCCGGTTCAGGATATCCGACAGCTGCAGTCGCTCCACCAGTTCATCGAGCCGCTGCTTGAAATCCTGCTCGCTTACCCGGTATACCTTGCGCAGGAGCCGGAAGGATTCGATTACGCCAATATCCCACCACAGTTGGCTTCGCTGCCCGAAGACCACACCGATGCCGCGGACAAAAGCTTCTCTTTCCTTAAAAGGTACGAAGCCGTTCACCCGGATATGACCCGAGGTCGGCACAAGAATGCCTGTAAGCATCTTGATGGTGGTGGATTTACCGGCTCCGTTCTCGCCGATATAGCCGCAGATCTCCCCCTGGGGGATCTGGAAGGATATGTCCTTGACTGCGGATATGGTGCGGAATTCCCGCTTGAACAGATCCCGGAACGCTCCGGCGAGACCCTCCCGGTTCTGCTGAACCTGAAACTTC
Organism: Paenibacillaceae bacterium; assembly: GCA_029256185.1. Classification (GTDB taxonomy): domain Bacteria; phylum Bacillota; class Bacilli; order Paenibacillales; family NBRC-103111; genus Paenibacillus_AR. Next base: position 56,720 of record JAQSYI010000025.1, on the reverse strand, counting down.
TTGTGCAGATTCTTGACGTCTATTGCCAACATATGATGAAATAACAGCTCCCTTCCTGCCGCATCCGGAATTATTGACAAGCATTGCCGTGTAATTGTCCCGTGAATCAGGTATAATCAAATAAGGCGTTTATGCACAATAAGGGGTATGCCAGCGAAGATTGTGAAATAATGAAACCTTTTTCCGACAATTATCGTCTAATTCTAAGGCTATCATACAACAACCCCTTGTAAAAAGGAAAAATAGATCTGAAAAGCTGTTGAAAGGGGAATTCGTTCATGAACAAAAAACTCCGCCAAAAGATAAAATGGTCCCTTCTGGGTCTGCTGGTGGTGGTGATAAGTGTAGTTGGCTATTATGCATATTCCATATATTCTTTCGCCGGCAATATCCACGCCGAGCCCGAGGACTCCATCTTCAATAAAGTGCGGACGGACACCATTACCAAAACAGGAACAGAGCTGACCCCGCCCAAATGGGAGGGCAAGGAACGGGTCAATATCCTGCTTCTGGGAGGAGATTCACGGGGGATGTCCCAGAATGAGGTACCCCGCTCCGATTCTATTATGATCGCTTCCCTGGACCCTGTGACCAAGAAGTCGTACCTGTTCTCCATTCTGAGGGATACGTATGTGTCCATCCCGGGCTATGGCAACGACCGGATTAATACGGCGCTGGCCAGAGGCGGGCCGGAGCTTGCCATGAAGACGGTCAGCAACCTGATGGGGATTCCCATTCAGTATTATGTCTATACGGATTTCAAGGGGTTCATCGCCATGGTCGACGCGATGGACGGAATCTATCTGGATGTAGAAAAGGATATGAAATACAGCGACTCCGCGGATGATCACCTGTACGACATCGATTTGAAGAAGGGCTATCAGCTGTTGGACGGCAATACCGCCTTGCAGTACGTACGGTTCCGCCACGACGCCACAAGCGACTTCACACGGACAGAGCGGCAGCGCAAGTTCATGAAGGCGCTGGCCGAAAAGCTGCAGTCCACCAGTTCCTTGCTAAAAATTCCCAGCATTCTGCAAAGCATCGATCCTTATATTGAAACCAATCTGAATGTAACCCAGTTGATCAAGTTGGCTTCTCTGGGCTTTGAGGTGAAGACGGACGGCATGGTCAGCCAGCAGATTCCTCCCAAGGACCTGCTGGAAGAGAAGCGGGTCGGCGGCGCTGAAGTGATTGGCGTGAACCAGGCGGCCTTGCAGACATTCATCAAGCAATTGTTCGGCGATTTGCCTACCACAACCGCATCCAAAGCCCCGTCAAGCGGCGGCAAGCTGAGCCAGGGCACGGACAGCGAAAGCGGGACGAAGGCAACGCCCAATGCTACGGTGAAGCCGACAGTTAAGCCTACGGTCAAGCCGACGCCCCAAGCGACGGTCGATGCTCCCGGAAGCTCTGCCGCGCCGAACCCGGGCTCACCGACAGATGCCAACGCAGCTCAGCCTTCACCAACGGTCCCCTCAGGAGCCCCCGGAGGAAGCGGCTCCGGGACAGCCCAACCCGAACCTACGCCCAAGCCTAACAATCCCGGCGCCAGTCTGAGCCCCAGCGGCAACCCCCAGGGCCCTAGGGACGAGCTGGAAAATGCGGGATTAATAGATCTGGAGGGGAAAAATTCTCCAGCTGCACCGGGCAATGAAGCAACAAACGCCGGCAAGAGCAGTGCTGCTCCAGCGGGCGGGAATACGCCACCGGCGCCCATGAATACCGTGAACCCGACTGTTGTTCCCAGTCCTACTCCTTCATCCAATAACGGCACAGTAAAGAATCCTTAAATAAACATAAGCAGAGAAGGGAAGGCTCCAATTATGGGCTTTCCCTTCTCTGCTTATTTGTTTTATCCAGCTAAAGCCTTGATAAACGGTATCAAAGGAGTCCACCCAATCATTCTGAAAGAATCAACGGGTAAACCTCCCGCTAAACTGCGTTGTATTGCCGCCGCAGGTTTTTTGAAACATTTTCGGGTGCAAACGCGTTTAGGAAAGTGCAATACCCAATCCAACAACGGAAAAGGAGCACAAGCATGAACAACAACTTAAACAAGAAATGGCTAACAGGAATACTGTCTGCAGCGGTCCTTTCCCTCTCTGCCGCGGGGGTCCATGCCGCAGAAAACGCGATCATGCCGGTCAATCCAATCCAAGGACAAATAGAGCAGTCCCAGCCAGCCATTCAGCCACAAGACCAAATCGAGCAAGCCCGGTTTAATTCTTTCACAGGAACAGTCAAGGAGATCCATCCGGCCCCAGTGGCGGAAGGAACCGCAGATAAGGGCCGGACCTATGTGCTCGTTGAAGATCAAGCCGGCGGACTGGTTAATTTCCTGGTGACTGCAGATACATACATGGTTACGGATGCCAAGCTTGCAGTGGGCGCCACCGTCACCGGCTTCTACGATGCCACCCTGCCGGTCATTATGATCTATCCGCCCCAATACGAAGCGGTTGTGCTCGCTGTTGACTTCCCGCAAGACCAGAGCATCAAGGTAGACCGGTTTGACGGGCATCTGGTGAGTGCAGACAATCAGCTGAAGCTGAATTTGGCCGATGACACGAAGATTATTCTGCCTGACGGTCAGAATTATGAGGGCGAGCTCGCCAACCGGAATTTGGCCGTTATCTACGATGTATCCACCAAAAGCATTCCGGCCCAGACCACTCCGCTAAAAGTAATTGTATTGCCCGAAGCCGCCACTCCCCCTGTCCAAGCAGAACCGGGTGAGGCCAATCACGGTTCCACAGGCCATATAACCGGAATGCCAATTGTGGTCAATGGCAACCTGATTACTGCGCCCGCGCCTTATACGGCTGGCGATGGCACGGCCATGGTGCCGCTGCGGGCCATCGCCGAAGCTCTCGGCTTCACCGTGACCTGGGATGAGGCATCCTGGAGCGTCACGCTGGATCAGAGCATCAGCCTGACCGTGGATAAGGACTCCTATGCGTATCAGCAGGGCGCGCCGGTTCAATTGGGAACCCCGCCTGTACTGGCAGGAGAAACCACGTATGTGCCGCTCCAATTCTTCAAGGAGGTTGCCCGCATGAATGCAGCCGGGCTGTCTGACGGACAGATCGTTATCGGCAAATAAATCCTGCAGACCGCAAGCAGCCAGCCATAGCCAAATCCCCAGAACCGCCCAAGCAGCAGCGGGCGGTTCTTTGTTTGCGGGTCTGCCGGGGCAAGCTCTCTCATTTCTTCAAATCTGCGCTGGCGAATTCGTAATAGGACAGCGCCGCACCCTGATCCGGGAAACCGGCTTGGGCAATCTTGTCGCTGCCTCCGCCTTTCCCCCCGAAGGCTCCTAAATTCTCCTTGAAGTATGCGCCACAGTGGAAGCTATCTCCCTGCTGATGAGCCAGCACTACCTTATTCTCCATAGATGTGGCCAACAGTACAAGCAAGCCGCTTTCTGCCGCAAGCTTGGCCGCCAGATTCTGCAGATCCTTCAGAGGCTTGTCCGTAAACAGACGGGCGATCAGGCCGTCCTCGCTTTGGGTGAGCAGCTCGCGGATCAGATAGCTGTCATTCTGTTCTTTGACCGCGGCAAGCTCTGCCTGAAGCTGCTTGTACTCCAGCTCCCACTTGCCGATCCGGTCTGTCAGCTCCTCCTTGCCTGTATTGAATCTGGCGGATAGAGCGCCAAGAATCTGCACGCATTCATTGAATTCATCCATAGCGCGGCCGCCGCATTTGAAGTAGATCCGGGTGTTGCCCTTCTGCTTCTCCGCCTTCAACAGCTTGATCAAGCCGATTGCCCCGGTGGAGGATACATGAGTGCCGCCGCAGGCATTGTATTCCACATCCTTCATCTCCACAATCCGGATGTTATCGGTTACTTGAAGCGCTTTGGAGAGCGGCAAGCGGGCCGCCTCCTCAACTGTAACGAAATAACCGTTCATGCTGTGGTTCAGATAAATATGGCGGTTAGCCTCCCGCTCTATCTCCGCCAACTGCTCCGGGGTAACCGCTCCTTGATCCACGTCGATAGTGGCATAATCGGTCCCCAGGTGGAAGCTTACCGTCGTGCCTTGGCAGACGCTGCGGCATACTGCCGACAGCAGATGCTGGCCGCTGTGCTGCTGCATATGGTCGAATCTTCTGCCCCAGTCAAGCCGGCAGCTTGCTTCTCCTTCAGCCAAGGGTGCGGCTACCTTGTGGAGGATCACTTCTCCTTCGGCAACAACGTCCACCACGGGAATACCGTTAATGGTGCCTGTATCACAGGGCTGCCCGCCTCCATGCGGGTAAAAGCCGCTCTCCTTCAGAATGGCATAATGTTCTCCGTCCCGTTCCATTGTATGGATCACGGAAGTCTGCCATTGCTCCAGATAAGCGGATTGGTAGTAGAGCTTGTTAGTGGGAGCCAAGTTCATGCCGTTTCTCTCCTCCGTTTGATTGTCCATCGTCTGCTGTCTCCGCCAGCCGCTCCATAATCACATATTCTTTGCCGCCCTTGGTGAAGGTCCGGTCTGTGGGAAGCAAGCCGAATTTGCGGTAAAATTCGGTCTTGTTGCTTCTGGCATTGCAGAAGATCCGCTTGGCTTCAGTCCGGAATGCATCCTCCAGCACACGGTTGAGCAATGCGCTGCCGCAGCCCCTGCCCTGCATGCGGGGAAGGGTGGCAAACTTGCGAAACTGCGCGTCGTCCCCTTCTATGAACAGAGAGATGACCGATACCGGCTGTTCCCCTTCGAACAAGCCGTAATGGATTCCCTTGTCATCGTCCTCCAGCTTTACATAATCCAGCTCCCGCTCCGGCCACATGACCTCATGCCTGATCTGCCAGGCCAGTTCCTTGTCAATGAATTGGATGCGCACCGCTCTCAACTCCGATCAACTTTCATCAACTCCGTTGGCTTCTGCCTGTATCTTACCGCAAACGGTATGATTCGTAAATCTTCCGCAGTTCCGCTGCCCTTCTTTTTATATTTTGAGATAAAATGGGAACTATTTGTTGGATATTAACGTCATATATCATAGCAAGCTTGCTTGTCTGCCAGGACAACGGCGATTCAGGTACTGACTTTTATAAGGGAGGTGCATCTCAGTCCATGCGTAAATACTCTTGTTGCTTGTTTGTTTTATTGCTCTTGTTAACAGGATGTGCCACTCTTGTGAAAGAAGAGCAGGTGAGCGTGCTCTACGACAATCCATATAATTTATTCAGCGACTACGCCCACCGGGTGGAAATGGAGGCCCAATTCTTTTTGTCGTTAACGAATTACAAGGATGACAGAGTGAGCGCGAAGCACTATTCCGAAGGGTACATCGCAAGGAATGACCAGGACTATTACAAAAGGATGGAGTCCTCCATCAGCAAATGGTTTGAAAATAAACCAGCTGAGATTTCTGCAATCATCAAAGCCAATCAGCAGGTGAATGGGAGCACGCATCTTATTTTTGATTTTCTGAGGAATGAGGATGGGAAAGAAGGCGACAAGAAAAAATGGGATACTATCCTTGATGAATTGGGTAAGCTGCATCCCCTTTTAGTATCCAACGACTCCTCACAAGCTTCGCTTCATACCATTACTGCCAATCCCGATGAGTTCTTCAACCAGGATATATCCGGGGTTTTAGATGAAATTGGCGCCATCACTGATCGATTAACGATGATAATAGGTAACCCCGATTGAGGCGCTCGTCCCATACCGGCAGCAAACATATAGTCCATCATAAGGCCGGTATGGGGATCAGACAAGACCAGGATGAGGATCAGATCAGCTAATAACGGGACCGTTCCAACATGTTAACAGGTTGAGGAAGGGTCTTTTTGTTCTGCAGCTTCTTCACCTTCTGCCAAACATGCTACAATAGACGGGGTATCCCCAATCTGCCGCAGCATCGAGCGCATTTGGCAGGAGCATGGCGGCTAATTTGAAGGAGAGAGTAAATATGAAGTCACGCAAACGTTCGGAGGCGCTGTATCAGGAGGCGCTTGAACATATTGTCGGGGGAGTCAACAGCCCCTCCCGCTCGTTCAAGGCGGTGGGCGGCGGCGCACCCGTGTTCATGAAACGGGGAGAGGGCGCTTATTTCTGGGATGAGGACGGCAACCGGTATGTGGATTATCTGGCCGCTTACGGCCCGATTATTACCGGACATGCCCATCCCCGCGTAACGGAGGCGATCTGTGAGGCTGCCCGCAACGGCACGCTGTATGGTGCGCCGACGGAGCTGGAGATTGAATTTGCCCGTATGCTGAAGGAAGCCATTCCTTCTCTGGATAAAGTGAGGTTCGTGAACTCGGGCACCGAAGCGGTGATGACCACCATCCGGGTGGCCCGTGCATACACCGGACGTACGAAGATCATCAAGTTCGCGGGCTGCTACCACGGCCACTCGGATCTGGTACTGGTGGCAGCGGGCTCGGGCCCGTCCACTCTGGGGATTCCCGACAGCGCCGGGGTGCCTGCGAGCATCGCCCAGGAGGTCATCACCGTGCCGTTCAACGATCTGGCGGCGCTGGGTGAAGCCTTGGAGCGTTGGGGCTCCGACACCGCTGCGGTGATGGTGGAGCCCATCGTGGGCAACTTCGGCATGGTCATGCCGGAGCCGGGCTATCTGGAAGGGCTGTGCCGTCTGGCGCGGGAGCACGGATCACTCGTCATCTATGACGAGGTGATCACTGCGTTCCGCTTCCACTACGGCTCGGCGCAGACCTTCGAGGGTTTGCTGCCGGAGGCGGTGAGGGCAAGCGACGACGCAGCCGCCAGGGAAGCGGCGTTCGCCGCGATCGAGCCCGATCTGACCGCCCTCGGCAAGATCATCGGCGGCGGGCTGCCCATCGGCGCCTACGGCGGGCGGGCGGAGATTATGGCGAAGGTTGCGCCCCTGGGACCGGCCTATCAGGCCGGCACCATGGCAGGCAACCCTGCCTCCATCTCCGCAGGCATCGCCTGTCTGGCGGTGCTCCGGGAACCGGGCACCTACGACAGGCTGGATGCCCTGGCCGCCCGCCTGGCCGCCGGCCTCACCGCTGCCGCCGCAGGAAACGGCATCCCGCTCACGCTAAACCGGATTCGCGGCGCCTTCTCCACCCACTTCTGCGCCCATCCAGTCGGCAACTACGCGGAGGCCCAGGACACGGACGGGGAGCAGTTCGCCCAGTTCTTCCGCCTCATGCTCGACCGCGGCGTCTGTCTGGCCCCGTCCAAGTACGAGGCCTGGTTCCTGACCGTAGCCCACACGGAGGCCGATGTGGACTTCACCATCGCCGCCGCGGAAGAGGCGTTCCGGATCATGAAACAGCACTGACAAAGAACCTGGCGGAAGTACACCGCCAGGTTCTTTTTAGGTTCGCCCTGCCACCGTATTATTTTCCCTTTGTCTGAAAACACACTTGGGTGGTACCAGAGAGAAGTTTGCGTGGACGCTGAAAAGGGGCTTGGTGCTGGAGAGAAATTTGCGTGCGCCGGATAGGAGCTTGGGGAGCAAACTGCAAAAATACATCTTTTTTGTCTGGCTCCCCGCCATGGAGACAACAAACTGCAATAATACAGGCAGCAGCCCCATTTCTCCCTTCTTTCCTCTCCAAAAACCCCAAAAGCCTGTATTTTTGCAGGCTGTGACGCCGATTTGCCCTTATCCAGCCGAAAAAACTGTATTTTTGCAGTTCGTCGATCTATTCCAGATAGCCGCTTGGCACAAGGAGTCTGTCTGCCCCAGGTAGTCGCCAATCGAGTTACCCCAGGCAGTCGGTCTGTCCCTGCCGGCCTTTTAACCGGTGGAACAGAACCGAATGCCTTCATCCGCAGTTACTCCGTCACCGAAAGAGTAATCGAGTAATCCAGGGAACCGCTCGCCGCAAGCGTCAGCATCTGCAGCTGGTTGCCGAAAATATTGAAGGACCTGGGAGTCACCGCTGCCGTGGCAGTCCCGTCAAAGGAAACGGTCATCACCACATCGCCTCTGGTCACCGTGACGATCCCTTGCTGCACATCGATCACGTCGCCGTCCTTGATAATCAGCGGAATCTGCTCCGTGAACGCCCCGGCATGGGATACCTCCACCTGCAGCCCGTTTTCCGCGAATGCAACGGTCTTGCTGCCTCCGGATGTTCCCAGGCTGTAGGAAAGACTGACCTCACCCGCTGCCAGATCGCCGTATCCCACCGTTGGCGTATGCGCCAGCCCGTTCACTTGGTAAGCCGGATTCACATTGCCGCTCTCGTAGACGCGCACATTGGAATCCGCTCTTGTCCCCCATGACAAATCTCTCGTCGAGGTTGCGGTGGAATGCTCGGATTGGCTGGAGATCATAATGCCTCCGTCGGGATGCCAGACAAGTCCCAGGCCGAACGCCTGAGTGCTGGCAGTGGCGGTGCCGGCATTGAAGGTCGCATAATAATTCGGCCTACGCACATACGTAAACTCCAGCCCGCTGCGGCTGGCACTGTCCACCCGCTGATGGTTGAACCGGTCGCTTGCCATATACGGCAGTTGGCCGATGGCCGCGGCCCGCTCGGTTTCCGTAGGATAATAGCGGTACATAATCCGGTTATACAGGCCATACGGATTGTAGGAATTCTCTCCATTAAGCGAGAGCGGCGGCACATAATCCAGTGTGCCGGTCGTCAGATCCGCCTTGCCCGCGGCGATCTCTGCGGCAACCTCCTCCTGCGTCTTGACGAAGGCGCGCGCAATGGGCAATTTCTCTGCCAACGGCAAATCCTTGCGCTCAATATGAGAGGAACCGGTACGGGATGCCGGCGCAGAGTTGGTGGTAAAGAATGAACCATCCGGCTCAATGACCATATTGTACGTCAGCCATTCAATAAAGGCGCTCTCCGTGTCCAGCATATCCGCGTCAAGATCGGTATCCTTGAAGTAATAGTAATCCGCCATCATATTCTGGAAGTGAACGCCCAGGTTGTAGCCCATATCATAGGAGTTGTGTTCATAATAAAATCCGGCCGGGCTGATAAAGCTGGCGGCTGAGGCGGCGAACCGGTCGCGCATTTTTTGCTCAATTTGGGCATCCGGATAGTAAGCCAAGTAGGCCGCAGCGCTTGACCAGATAAGGGTGTACTGGTTCGTATACTTGGAGCCGTGGGTCCAGAAGGCCTCGCTGTCCATGACCAGCCAAAGCCCCTTGCGGTACGAAGCCACCAGCCGGTCAAACAAATCCTCGTCTATGGAGACAAAAGCCGGGTTCGCCGCCTTGGCCTCCTGCAGCAGCCTCACGGTTTGGCCCATATACTGAACGGCAAACGAAGTGCCTGCCAAGCTGCTTTGCCCCCACGAATCCACGGAGAATGCGCCGGTGCTGTTTTGCAGCAGCAGCAGATGCTCCAAGACGGCTTCCAGCCGGATTTTCACCTCCGGCATGCCGTAATACAAGTTCCACGGCGCCTGATGGGTATAAAAGTAAGCCAGCCACAGATGATTCTCCTGCACGCGGGCGTTGTACGGATTGTTCTTGGCCGGACTGCGGTGCACGACAATATCGATATAGCCGCGATTCGGTTCATCCAGCCGCACGGCATTGGCCACCGTGGAGAAATGCTTGAAATAGTACAGCATGGAGCGCACATCATTCACCCATGTTTGCGGGCGGATAAAATCGGTATCATCAAAATCATTCACATTAAGCGTACTGAGGTCCACCGCCGGCACCGGCGGCACATCATCCGTAGCCAGCTCCACGGGACCCAGCACCGGCGAATCGCCGCCGCTTCCTCCGGCAATAACATGGAAGGAGTAAGCCGTTTGCGGACGGAGTCCGGTAATCGTGTAGGTAGTGCCTGTGACCGTCGCCGCAAGCTCATCATTGCGGTATAGCCGGTATACGGTATCCGGCATCGCAGCATGCTCCGTCACCTGAGGCCAGCTCAGTGTCAGCTGGGTCAAACCGGAGCTTGCTGCCGTGATGGCCGCCGCTTCCGGCCAGTTCAAGTTATAAATCTGCGAGGCGAGGAACTGCTCCATAGCCAACCGCACATTGTCATATGCCAGCTGATAGTCACTCTCCCCTGCATTCGGATCATTGGCCACCTGCCATCCGGCTTGAATGGCCGCTTCCAGAGCATCAGTCGCCCACCCGGGCATTGTGCCCGGAGGCGTATTAAGCAACTCCGCCGCCGCTTCCAGCTCATACTCCAGAACGTCCCGCATATTGTCCTCTATTTCGATTACGGTCCGTCCCAGCTGTACGGACCAGGATTCCGGATGGGGTGTCGTATTGCCGTAAATGATTTTCAGATAGCGGGTGCCAACAGGCAGATTGTCCGCTTCCCAAATGTAATGATGCCAGCCGCTTTGCGGCGGCGGGTCCAAAATGATTGTTTTGGCCACATTCGCATATGCCGTATAGGTCATATTGTCCGCGGATACAGCAAACTGCATATCGCCCGGCGTGTGGCCCGGTACAGTGTAATGGTACCAGCTGTCGATCCGGAAGCCCGTCATTTGCTGCACGTTGTCATTGGGCACCTTGTAAATAACGTAAGCCTCGCTGTGGGACAGCTTGTACATCCGGCTGCCGTCTCCATTGTAGAGGTGAGGCTTGCTGCTCGAATTGGCCACATTCACCTTTTCGAATATTTTCGTAAGATCGGTGTGCTCGTCGATGATCTGCATCGGCTCTGCATAGACAGGCTCCTGTCCAGATGTGATCCATATAGCGCACAGTCCCGCCAACAGCAGCAGCCAGCGGACGGACAGGGACTTCGTCTTCCTCCAGATTATCCCCTTCATCATCGTACCTCCCATTCCTATAATGAGTGAGCATCGTCATGCTATCCTCTTCCAAACCGGTTGCTATCCTGTTGCGATGCTGGCCTCCCTTCTTTCTTGCGATTGATCCATGATGATTTAGCCCTCGAATAATATGAAGCGCTTCCATAAATGAGTATGAGAGAAATTATAATATTTGTAAATGGAGGCAGGTTCTATTATATGGAGAAAAAACCGGAGACGGACGAATAAAGGGGTCTGGTGCTCAAAATAACTATACAAATCTACCAGTTAGTATTCAAATGCACATTCCCAACCTGGAAAGAAGGCTTATACTGGTAAATAAGACCAATTCATTTTGACGATACATGATGAGGTGAAACAAAATGGATAACATTTTTTTCTCCCGCTTTCACCCTCGGATAATTAACGTTGTCCTGCGGGAACAATCGTTTTGGAGTTGGGACAAACAGCAAGGATTGTTTGTGTTTTACCTGCCCTCGACCAGCCGCAGAAATTTTATGTTTGCCTTTGAAGGGGAAGGAAATCTGGAGGCTGATGATGTATCCCACGCCATTGTACCGGGGACGTTTTTCTATTTTCGAATCGGAAGCAAGATCCGGTTGACAACGAAACCAAACAATCCGTTGCGCTTTTATTCCGTTCATTATAATTATGTGCTGCTGGATTGGGAGGGCGATGCAGTAACATGCGTTCCGCCGGAGGAGCCTTGCCTGCCCCTACCCCCGGTGCTGCAAGCGCCCGATATTCACAACACAGCCAAATTGATGGGCAATCTGTACGAATTGTGGCGCAGCAAGCATGCCGGCTATGAGTGGAAGTCGCGTCTTGTTTTCCAGCAGGTGTTAGATGAGGCGATCATGCTGCATACACAGTCGCTGTCAGGGAACCACGTCTATAGCCACATCAAGATTTGCATGGATTATATCAAGAAGAATTATGCAGAGCCGCTGGAGAGAGAGACGCTGGCGGAAATCGCCTCTCTGTCTCCCAGCTATTTCTCCACTGTTTTTAAGCAGGTTGCCGGCTACACTCCTACGCAGTATATCACCAATATCCGTCTCGACCAGGCGAAGCAGCTCTTGCAGAATACGGGGATGACCATCTGCGAGGTGGCGCGCCAGGTCGGGTTTCAGGACCCGCTGTACTTCGGCCGCGTCTTCGCCAACCATACCGGCTTGCCGCCGCGGGAGTTTAGGAAAATATAATTTCTGCTTCCCGATTCGCTTCGTCATCAAAGGGGGCTTTTTGAACAGCCTCTTACATCTCGCTATAGATCTCGAATTCGGAAGCGGCAGGGTCCTTCTCCGGCAGCTCCGCAGGAAAATCAACGGACAGCCGGTTCACCCGCAGCCTGCCCGATTCGGCGAACAGACTGGCCCTCAATGTGAAATTATAGGAGCCTCTTTCCTCTTCATTGTAGAAGGTATAAACCAGCTTACCCTGACCAGGCATGGAGGAATCCACCGTCTTTCTTCCCAGGCGCTCCTGATTCTGCTCCGCATCCAAGTAAAAGGTGATCTCATCTCCATCAGTCGGCTCAATAAATTCATAATCCATCGTGATGGTGACATACGACCGGGCCGGAAGGGTCAGATACTGGCCGCCGGTGATGGAGAAATACTCTCCCCATCCTGCTTCGTACTGCTTGTCGCTTATGATAACCAGCTCTTGATAAGGATCTATCAGCGGTTGGTTCAGGTACTGCTTATACATGGTCAGACTGAGCTGCATCGTATTGTCGGATATTCGCGTCCGGGTATAGTTCTGCGAGAATAACTGTCCGTTGGCCGAATGGATCGCATACAGCCGGTTTCTGCTGTCCAACTGGAAGACCTCTCCCTTGTCGGCCAAATAAAACACATCTCCGCTGTAGTGGCTGGCAAACAGGATCGGCTCCTCCGTGTTATAAGCCCGGAAGATGCTGCGTCCCAAGTCTTCCGATTCCCTCTCCTGATCCACATAATCCAGAATGGAGCCCTTCAGATCCTTCAGTCCGTATATCCCTTCATTGACAATCTCCCCTGCGATGGAGGGGGAATAAACCAGGCACAGGCCCCAGTTGGAGCCGTAAGGCTGGCCGGTAACGCCATGGGATTCATCCGATGTGAAGATCACCAGTGTGTCCTTGCCCACATCCGAGGCTTGCAGGTAGTCAATGAATTTGGCAAGGGACTCATCCAGATACCGGACAGCCGCTTCCTTCCGGTCCGGATAACGCTGCTCGAATTCCGGCGGGAGTGCATAGGGATGATGGGTTCCCACGGTGAGCAAGGTAGCAAACCAAGGGGCTTCCCCCTGATCAAGCTCCTCCAGATAAGCGGGAACCTGGTCGAAGAAGGCTCCGTCATCTATTCCCCAGCCGAATGAAATGGACGACTGAAAGCCCTCCGAGCCGATAATGGTGTCAAAGCCCGCGGTGCTCATGAATTGGTCCTTGGACATATAGTCCAGCGGCGCCGCTTGGATGAAAGCCGTCTGATATCCTCTGGCCTTCAGCTCCTGCGGCAGCATGCTCACACTCTGCGGATTCTGGATGTACTCATAAGCATCCGGCGTAGAAGCGTCCAGCTTAGGATACCCTCCGCTCAGCAGCGAGTACAGCCCTCTGATGGTCTGATTGTTATGGGTAAGAAAGTTGGGAACGGCGAGCGTATGGTCCTTGATCCGCTCCAGGCTTGTAAGCTGAATTTTATGATCCGTGGCAAAATACTGCTGGTTTCCCTGAAGATAAGCTCCCGGAATCCCTTCCATCGCAACAACCAGAATATTCTTCGGATGATCGGATGCTGGCGGCAGCAGCGCAGTGCCATCGTTGATATGAGATACCCCGTATATTTGGCTGTCGATATCGCCGGGAAAATCGGCAAATACAATCTCATCCCGGTAAAACAGGTCGTTCATGCCATTATGAAGGGAGGCCTGCACCAAGCTGACCCTCTCCCAATTGTTCCCCATCAGGAAAATGAAGCCCGTCTCCGCCGTCAGCAAAACGACACCGTAAAGGATAAGCTGCCTGAGCGTTGCTCTGTAAGAGCGGAAAACGATTCTCCGCCGGTCCACGGATACAATCAAGAAAATCAGACTGGCCAGAAGCAGCACGCTGTATACAGGGAAGCTGAGGTGGGATAGAGTGCCTTGCACAAAGCGGGTATCCGCGGCGTAAAACATATCCCGCAAATTGATCACATCGCCCAACGCGTAGATATATTCCATATTGGATAGGAACAGCAGCATCAGGGGCAATGTGATCACATAGGGAATCACCCTGTTCACTTTCTTCGAGACATAAACCAATGCAATGATAAACGCTGCAAAAAACAAATCTGCGCCTACTGCTGCAAGCAGGTCCATATTAAATTGAAGAAGCCGGCTTTCCCGAAGCAGAAGAAATCTTCCCGCGGCCCAAACGACGGTGAACAACAGACTGGAAATGATAAATAATTTGGCTTTCATGGCGCTCCTTTCCTGATTATTCCGATTGATATGTAAACCAATATATCATTCCAACCTTAAAGAAAGCTTAATATAGGCAATCATTAATTAACCAGCCAAATCATAACATAACGAACCTAAACCGGAGCCTGCGTTCTCATCGAACCTGAACAGGTCAAACTGGTAAACGGAAAAAGCCTCCCTGACTTGCGGGAGGCTTCTCCGTAATGATGAAATCTGCTGCTACAGTATTAACTGCTATTTTGCCTTCGCCTTCACAAACTCATCGATCTGCCGCTGGTACTCGGCGTTGTATTTCTCGGAGCCCGCCTTTTGGCGCTTTTCCACGAATTGGGGCAGATAAGTCTTGGGATCGACTGTGCCTGTATCCAGCACCTTCTTGAATTCATTCTCTACCGCCTTCAGATTGGCGCCCTCGGCCTTGACGGCTTCCTGGTTGAATTTGAAGCCGTAGAGAATATCCTTCTTGGCCGACTCATTGGCCTTCTTGGTGCGCTCCCAGGTGTCGGCAGGCTGGCCGTCCATCAGGTAGCCGATGGTTACGTTGCCCATTACCCAGTTCATGCCCGGATTGTAGCCGCTGCCGTCGATTACCTTGATCATGTTGGCGCCGGTCTTGGTATAATGCTTGTTCTCGATTCCGAAGGCCAGCAGGTTGTACAGAGCTGGATCGGTATTCACCAGTTCCAGGAACATCATGGCCCGCTCCGGATTCTTGGATGTGCGGCTGATGGCCGATACGCTGGCGGTGACTCCGGTGTACTCGGGCTCCACCAGGGGCACGAATATGACGTCATTGCCGCCGTTGCCCGCTTTGGCCGCGGTTTCCCCGCCTGGCTTCTGGGTATAGTCGAAGGTGGAGGCGAATACGCCCTTCTTCTCCACATCCGCCTTGTTCTTCAAGGTTGCCGCATCCTGATTGATGTACCCCTTGTTGTACCATTCATGGGCCATATCCACATGCTGCTTGTATTCGGGGGAGGTGAACTGGTCCACAACGGTTACCTTGCTCCCTTCCGTCCGGTGGCTGATGGAATAAGAGGCAAGCCCGTATACACGCCCGTCAAAAAAATCTCCATTCGTCCCAAAAGGAATAATGCCCGGCTCATTTTGCTTGATCTGTTCGAAGAAGGGTTCCATATCCCGGTAGGTCTTGATCTTGGCCGGATCAAGCTTGTATTTGTCGGCAAACCGTTTCTGCACGACAAAACCGGCCGATTTGGCGGCAATCTGGTAGTTGGGGATACCGTAGGTTTTGCCGTTGATCACCATATCATCCCAAGCAGGGGCGGGCATGCTGGCCTTCAGCTTCTGACCGTGCTTGGCAAGCAGATCATCCAGCTCCAGGAAGGCCCCCTTCTGTGTGTTGGTATTGAAATCAAACCGCCAGTTGGAGGTCCATACCAGATCGAATGCTTCGCCGGAAGCCAGAATCGTGTTGAGCTTCTGCTCGTAATCGGCTCCTGCAATGGGCTTCAGCTTTACAGTGGCGTTCAGCTTGGGCTTAATATACTTGTTAACCTCTGCCTCCACGGAAGAAAGGTCCGCTTGGGTGGAGCTGTCCAGGTAGTACCAAACCAGCTCTGCCGGGGGAAGGGTGCTCTCAACCGGTTTGACGCTGGTGCTTGGAGCCGCGGAACCCACCGTGCCCTGTTGTTGTGTATCATCTGAACCGCCGCAGGCGGTCAGGGCCAGGGATGCGGCCAACAGGACACTCATACCGGAAACAACCGTTTTATTATGCGCTTTCATTATTATGAACCTCCCTTTATATATTCCATTATACGACTGCTTGCCTCAGCTTGCTTGAAGGTGCCGGTAAAGTTTCCGGGACTCGGCCCTAATGTTACGCCTTGAGTTCTACACCTTAAGGTTTACCTTGAGCTTCGCCTTTTGTTTTGCGTCTTGTGGTTTGCGCCCTGAGTTTTACACTTTGTGGTTTGCACCTTTTTGTTTTGCGTCTTGTGGTTTACTCCTTTTGTTTTACGCCTTGCCCAACGCTCACCCCCCTTCTTGTGGACTGCAGGCCTTATCCCTTCAAAGAACCCACTGTAAGTCCTTGCACAAAGTACCGCTGGAAGAAAGGAAACACCACCAGCATCGGTCCCGCCGCCAATACCACCATCGCCATCCGTGCTGACAAGGCGGGGAAATCCGTCTGCAGCGAGCCCATCTGGGAGAGCATCTGCTCGTTCTGGCTGATGAATTCGATGCTGTCCATGATCCGGACCAGCATAAGCTGCAGCGGCACCAGCTGGGGATTATCGATATACAGCATCGCCGGGAACCAGGAATTCCAATAGCTGAAGGAGATGAATAATCCCAGCGTAGCCAGCGCGGGTGTGGACAGAGGAAGAATGATCCTGAAGAAGATGGTCCACTCCCTGGCGCTGTCCACCTTGGCGGACTCGATGATTTCCACCGGAACCTTGACCATAAACCCTCTCATGATCATGATGTTAAAAGGAGTTATCAGACCGGACAGAATCAGCGCCCACAGCGTATCCTTCAGGTGCAGCACCTGGGTCATCAGAATATAGGACGGCACCAGCCCGCCGCTGAAGAGCATGGTGAAGAAAATATAGAAGGTGCCGACTCTGCCGTAGCGGAAGTTGGTTCTGGAGATGGAATATGCGGTTGTGGCCGTTAAGAATAAACCTGTGACGGTGCCGGCAATGGTTACAAGTATGGTCACGCCATATGCCTGCATGATCGCTTTGGGAGCCTGCAGCACCAGAGAGTAAGCCTCCATGCTGAACACTCTCGGCAGGAAGGAATATCCGTTCATCAGCAGATCCGTCTCGTCACTGAACGAGATGGAGATGATCAGCAGGAGCGGGCCCACCATGGCGACGGAAACCGCAATAAACAAAAGATGGATCAGAGACTTGGGAAGCCAGGCGGCACGGGTTGAATTCACGTTTTATGTTCCTCCTTTCTACCAAAGGGAATTTTCTTGGCTGATCTTGCGCACAACGGCATTGGCGCTTACCACCAGCACCAGGCCGACCAGTGACTGGTACAGTCCAACTGCGGCCGACATTCCCACGTCACCCACTGTCCGCAATGCACGATAAACATACGTATCGATAATATCGGTTGTAGGATAAGTCATGCCCTGATTGTTGGGAATGAAGTAGTGAAGCCCGAAGTCCCCGTTGAAGATCCCCCCGACAGCCAAGATCAGCATAACGGTAATCAGCGGCGCAAGCATGGGGATGGTGATTTTCCTGGCCATCTGGAACCGGGTGGCGCCATCCATTCTGGCCGCTTCATAATATTCCTGATTGATGCCCATCACTCCGGCATAATAAACCAGGGTGGAGAAGCCCACCTTCTTCCACAGGCTGGCTATGTTCAGAATGACCGGCCAGGGCTCCTTTTCCAGATACCACTTGTGCGGCTCCATCCCGAACCATTCCAATATGGTGTTCAGATAACCGGTTTGCTGGTCCAAGAAGGCATAGCTGATATAGCTGACCACCACCCAGGACAGAAAATAAGGAATGAACAGTGCCGTCTGATACAGCTTGGAAGAATTCCTGCCGATTTCGTTCAACAAAACGGCGAACAACAGCGCGAAGGCAGTGGTAAGCAGGATGTATCCGATCTCATAGAGCACGGTATTGCGCGTGATCCTCCAGGCATCCTCCGATATGAAGAAGAAGCGGAAGTTCTCCAGACCCACCCAGTCGCTGCCGAATATGCCCTTGTCGAACCGGAAGCGCTTGAACGCCAGCATGATCCCGAACATAGGCAGGTAAGAGAAGATTAGAATGTATAGGAAGCCCGGGAAGAACAAGCCCAACAGCTCGCCGTTTTTTCTCATATGCCGCCATTCCTTGAGCGGCCGGAGCGAATATTTTTTAGGGGGTGGCGTTGTTGTGGTTATTGTCGGCGTTATTGTTGGCTTTACTGTTCCTTTTTCCATGGTGTCCCTCCTTTCTTCTGTGTGTGCCTTGGGCAAGGGCTTCATGCGCCGGCCCCGCGGCAAGGCTTTATATTGCACACCCTCATGTTCGCAGGATAACCGCCGTTGTGGAAGTCCGAATAATTAATGTTTGTGCTAAAATGGCACTTGTACCGTGTATGCAATCTGCGATATTGTACAAAACACGCTTTTCCCACGGCTTCATCCTCTGAAGAAGGGCATTCCACGAGAAAACCTGGCGGAAGATCACCGTCAGTTCCTTTTTACGTTTCCAATGGAGTCACTCCTTACGGCGGTCCGCCCCGCTTACTCCTAACGGAAATTTCCGCTAAATCTCGGCAAATACCGAAAAATGTCCTGATAAGGTCAAAAATTTCCGTTATATCCAACTTCATCAGAGAGGTTAATAGATGCCACTGCGGTGAACTCCTATGACCGAACACACCTGCACGCCAGCACCGCCAGTATCACCAGCACTGCCAGCGCCATCAGCACTGCCAGCACCGCCAGTGCTCCGTCCTGTCTGCTCCGAACAGCCTCGAATCCCCAACATGACTTCTTGGTCGCCGAGGATAAAACGCCTGTCGGCATCCTTTTAACGCTAACGCGTTTATCAAGAAGTAAAGCCGCCGCTTCCCCGTTTATACTTTGCTGAGACTTTTGAAAAAAAAGAAGACACCGGTTATCCCGGTGCCCGCTTTTTGCTGGTTCACATCGATTTTTCAGTCTGTCCGGATCAACCCTTCAGTCTGTCCGGATCAATTTCCAGCCTGTTCAGATCGATTTTTTCAGCCTGTACTCGTTGGGTGTAACGCCATACTTGCTCTTGAACAGCTTGTAAAAATTGCTGCGGTTCATAAATCCCACCCGCTCCATCACTTCGCCTACGCTCCGGTCGGTGGTTTCCAACAGCAGAGCCGTATGGGAAAGGCGGATTTCTGTTATATATTCCGCTACAGACATCCGTTCGCTTTGCCGGAACAGCTTGCCTACATGAGCGGAGGACATCTTGAGCATGGAGGCGATTCCTTGAAGGGACAGGTTAGGGTCGCGGTAATGATCCTCGATGAATTCCTTGATAGTATCCATGAGCAGCCTGTTCTTGGAGGCATCCCCGTCCTCGCGCCCCGTCTCTATATTGCGGAAGACCTCCAGCAGTTCCTCCGCCATGCTGTTGAGCGTTTCCTTCTCCAGCACCTGTATCTGAACCGCATTCCAGTCCATGGAGACGGGCAGCAGCTTGTTGGCGTTCAATTCATTGACCGTCTGCTTCAGCGCAGTAAGCAGCAGGAGCACCGAATGATAGATCATATCGGGATGAAGCTTCGACATATGGGCGAACAGCTTGTTTAATGCTTCCTCAAATGCAGCCGCGCTGCCGGATTTCAGGCTTTCTCCCAGCTTCTTCTCCAAGTCTGCCGGGAGCTGGAAATCCCTGTTTTCCAGACGGCCCTTGACCATGGTGTGAGTGATGATGCTGCGGGGACCGAATACCATCCGGTACTCCAACACCTGCTGCGCCAGCTCATAATTGCGGTGCAGCTCCTCATAGCTGTTGAACACCGGGCTCACCGCCGCGGATAAGCTCAGACGGTAGTAGGAAGCCACAATCTCCTGAATCTCCTTCAAGGCCCCGCTAATTTTCTGTTCCGCGCTCTCCGGTGATTCCAGGGCACTGACGATCATAACAAAGTTTCCGCTGCGCATATCCACGCTTTCGCACAGATAATCGCGGGACAGCACCTCTTCGGCAATATTCATCACCGCAAAAGCGTAAAGCCGCCGCTCGGCCTGCTGTGAGGATTGTTCCAATTGGCGGTAATGGTCAATGGACAGAATGCAGCACAACGCCGGGGAATCGGGATGAAGACGCAGGACATTCTGCTCGATCTGCTCATTAAGCTCCTGCCTGGAGACAGATGTGCTGTCCGCCAGCAAGCGGCGCAGATTATAATTTTTGACTACATTGGGATCAGCGCCTGCCCGGTTCTTGTCCAGCTCCCGCTGGTCCACAATCCGGCGGTATGTCTCCGACAGAAAGGCCAGCTCATCCTTGGCGCCAAGCACCTCTTCTCCGGCAGAGACAGGTCCGATCCGTCTGACCTGGTTAAGCAGGTTCTCGATAGGCCGGTACAGCCGGTGGGAGACCAGCACCGACATGAGGAGGGAAACGAGGAAGAACAGGACAGCGAGCAGCATGGTCACTGTCTTCCAACGGTCGATCTTGCCGAATATGGCCTCATACGGCTGCAGATTGATGATGGTCCATCCGAAGGCGTCCGAGGGCATATACGTAACCAGATATTGCTTGCCTGCAATGACCCGTTCCATGAAGCCGGGCTGGGATGGGGCAAGAATGCTCTGCTCCTTCACGGCCTGCTGAAGCTGGAGGTCCAGGGAATAAGGCTTCATATCGGCGCTGAAGGCACGGCTCTCCCGGTCCAGAATGACAATTTCCCCTTGCATGTCCGTTCCCAGGTTGTTGAGTCTGCGGATATTGTCAAATAACCAATCCGGCTTCACATTGACGAACATGGCGCTGTCCCCGGTCTCGTAGACGCCGATCTTGTCATACATGATATAGGAGAATACTTCCGTGGCCTGGCTGGACAGTTGGAGGGTCATGGGGATGAGCTCCAGCTTCTTCATCCCCGCTGGGACCCTGAGGAAGCTGCGGTATTGCTCCTCCAGCGCCCGTTCATATTGCATGTCTATATAGCCGCCCGCATAAATCCGGTCCGTCCGGCCGTTATACAAGATGACGGAGTGAACGTAAGAGTTGCTGTTGACCCACTTATCCAGCTTGGAGGACTTGTTGACCATATCGATTACGCTTAGGCTGTCCCCATACAAAAGCGGTGTGAAATCGTTATCAACAAACAGGTTGAAAGCCAGCCCGTCGATCATTTTGCCCAAAAATCCGATGTTGTAATTGACCTGGGAAAGCACCTTTTTGGTGGCGTCATATTGAATTTCCTGAACGATCTTCTCCGAATAATGGTATAGAGTCAGCGAGGTGAGGGAGAGCGACAGAGCAATGAGCAACGAGATGGATAGGGATATTCTCTGCAGATACTTTCTGGACCGATAGATGCCAAACAGCTTCATCGCGCGCTCCCCCCAAGTAGATAATCCAAGACATCCATTATACATAACGAAACGGAACAACGGCAAATTAGCCGGCAACGCGGGTGTCAGTTTATACGGTATGAAAAAGGTGCATCTGTCTGCTCAGACAAGCTGAGACAGCCTCCTAAGATCATCCGTGCGCAACCGGACCGTCCGTACATCCACCCACTCGGTATCCACTTCTGTCCGCGGCTCCCCTCCTAAGAGTTCCTTCTTGGCTTGCCCCTGAGGATGGACATACCGGATTTCCAGAGTGTACGGTCCGCTGAAGCCGGTAAAAGGCGGAATGGTCTCCATCTTCCTGACCGCCCGTTCGGCTGCTTGGCGAATCGCCTCGCATGCCCCCTCCGAGCTTAGATGAAGCGCTGCTTCCGTGCCTTTGCCCCATTTGATGGTTGCCGTTACGATCTCCGGAATGAACCAACGCGCCTCCAGCCCCGCCTTATCGTCTCCCGCAAGAAAGATGGTGGGCACTCCCTGCAGCCCGGCGGCGTAAGCCCTCAGCCCGAATTCTCCAATAAAGCAGCCGTTAAGCTTGTAATATTCCACGTTCAAGGAAGAGTATGTGTGATTAAGCGGCGCATGAAACATGCCGGCCATGGCATGCTGTCCCACGAACAACAGCGCATCCCAGCCCGCAAGGGACCAATAGGGACGCCCTTCGCGCAGATAAGTCCCGCCTCTCAGATCACCGGCATAGATCGCCCCGCTGCCGTGTCCATCCCAGACAGCCACTTCCGCTTGCGGGTCCGCTAGACGGATGCCCTCGATGCAAGCATTAACCTCCAGGGCAAGCTGCTTCTTAGGCGGCTCTATATACTCGGGCTCCGTGCCTCTCGTTTTGCGGAAGGAGTCTACGCCGGCCACCCCTTCCACATCGGTTATAATGAAGTATTTCAATCGCTATTCCTCCCCGGGTGCAGAATTTCTGCATGCAGTTGCTCCCTTCCAAACAATTTTGGACCAAAAATGCCCTTAAGAACAGTCCTATTATGAAGGAACTGTCCTTAAAGTGGTGTTTCTTTTCTATTTATGTCCGCCTTTAGTCTTCTCCCCGGTCGTTCTTCCGTTCATTCCACTTCATTAGGATGAAGCAGAGCACCAGGACCACCGCAGAAATACAGAGCAGCAGCAGGGCGCCGCCTCCTTGGGTTTCTTCCTGCCGCCACTTCCCCAGATACGCCGATATGACAAACGCCGCAGTTGCCGAAGCAACGACTGCACCGATAACCTTGCTTCCCGCCTTCTTGCCGCTTCGGCCATATGCCCCTGCCTTGACTACCCGGATCAGATAGTAGGCCTGGCAGACCAGCATGATGACGAATTCGCGGACCGGATATTTAAGCCACTCCACTCCGAAGTCGTACAGAACCACATCCAACAGAAGCAGGTATGATAATAGCATAAAAGACTGGTTGCCGATATGGTTGCGTCTGGCCAACTGCATCTCGTCAAGCTCCTTCGACTTCATGATCCTCATCCTCCCAAAATAACTGATCCAGTGTCTTCCCGAGCTTCTTGCAAATGGCTACACACAGATGAATCGTCGGATTGTAATCCCCATTTTCGATGGCATTCACGGTCTGGCGGGTTACCCCCACCGCTTCAGCCAGCTCCTTCTGGGAGAGATCCAGGGCTGCTCTGGCCGCCTTCATCTTCAGGTTTTTGGCCATATCATCACCTCACAATTAGAAGTATATGCTTAATTTTACTTTATGTCAAATATATATTACATAATATCATGTTTATTTGATATCCGTTGATTTTAAACAGATTTAGTCAGGAATTGGATTTGTTTCTGTCAAAATATGTTGTACAATGTTGCCATATCATGTAATTTGTCCGGGAGGTAGCTTCATGGAGTTTTCCATCGGTGATATTAACGCACTGGCCGTGGTGGTTGCGGCGCTTGTTTATTTTTTTATCGGGACGGTCTGGTACTCGCCAGTATTGTTCTCCCAGGCCTGGATGAAGGAAACGGGCAAGACCAAAGAGCAGCTGACACCCAATCCCTTTATCTTCATCCTCTGCTTCATTCTTGCGGTAGCGGCTTCATTTGCTCTGGCCTGCTTGTTCGAGATTGTGGGGGTAGACGGGTTCGTGCCGGGATTGTTTGCCGGTCTGATGGCCGGGCTGGCTCTTGCCGCGGCATGCGCCATCACCATGCTGTTCGACGACTACCGCAGATACAAGCTATACCTTATCAATGTAGGCTATCATGCAGTAGGCTTCCCGATTATGGGTATTATTCTGGGACTGTGGCACTAATAACCATGCTAACCCCTGCGAAGTAACGCCCTTTTCCTGCGGCGGCGGTCCCGCCACAATTACTCATAACGGAAAAAATTTCCGCTATCCCCGCAGATTCTTCATTGCCTGCCGGTTTAGCGGAAATTTTTTCCGTTAACTCCTCCTGAACTCCCCCAAAAAGGCATATTGCCCTGGTTTTGAGGGAATTAACGGAAATTTTTTCCGTTAATTCTTCGTAATTACCGAAAAACCTCCTGATAACGGAAATTTTTTCAGTTAATCATCTCTCCGCGTATATACCTTCCGGCGGTTTTAAAAAAGGCGTTGGCCGGACTATTAGTCCGCCAACGCCTTTTATAAGAATTACGCACTGAGTGTACTGGTCTTGGCCGGAGCAATTCCACAGAGGGTTTCCAGATTCCGGCGTCTGATTTCCTTAACCAGCATATCGATGAAGGCTTGTTCCAGATTAAGGCTAACGGCATCTTTATGACAGTGTATGAGCACTTCGTTGGAAAGTAGTTCCATTCGCTTTTTCCCTCCTTTGCTTATGCAAGAGGCGTTGATCCAGTTGGCGGGCTACCGTTTCCCATGATGATTGGATAACGTTTGCCTCGGGAAGAGGTGTACGTTCAAGGTTTTCCCTCACAGCCTCGACAAAAAGCTGCGAAAACCGCTCATCAAATGAAATTTCCCTCATCCCAGTCACGTCCTTTATTACCAAATATATACTCATATTGTAACCTGGACCGAAGATGGGTTCAGCACATTTTCGTTTCGCTTTTGTGCAAACTTACTTGCATGAGTACGCAAAAAAAAGAGATAATAAATCAGAAATCTAGCAGTTAATGATATACAATCTCTTTTAGGTTTGGTAAAATCTAGATGTGCATTCCGGTAATTCCGGAGGAGAGGCGGCTGCCCTTTGCATAAGAATGTCATTACCAAGCTCTTTTTGCCGCGTTGCTGATCTATCAATCATGGACTCTGTACCTGATATTCCGGTATCCCATCAGTGGTATTACCCTTGTCGCGAACTCATCAGAACAATGGTTCATTCACAGTGTGGATTCGGATAAGGTTGCCGCCCAACTCCAATTGTCCGCCGGAGATCGGGTAACGGCTGTCGATGGAGAGAAGCCCCGAGATTATTGGGCAGTAGCCAGGTTTCATACCGTGGATCAGGCCGATACACTTACGATTATGCGCGATGACGCAATACATGAAGTTCAGTTGCGCAACATTGCAAGTCCGGATGCATATGACATACTCTGCTTAACGGCTGAAGCATTCAGTCTCTCCATCGCCTTCTTTCTGTACAAGAGAGTGCGGAATTCCATTTCGGCTCCCTGCTTATCCCTTGTGTTTCTGGATATCGGGTTGGTCTTTATGAGCATAGGAGGCTCTGTCCGGGGCGATCCGGCAGGTAAATTTTTTACAGGCGCTTTTTTACGTAAATGCAGGTTGTGCCGCATTTTTATTCGGGGGCTCCCCCAAACGTACCCGGATTTTGCTTCGAAGCATCTCGTCACTTTTGGGGGATTGTTTTATGTTGATGGTACCTGTGGTGTTCTTCCGGTTTCTTACCCCGTATACAGCATGATGGGGACAAGCGTGCTTATCGTTACTGTCATCGGGGTTACCGCTAACTTTCTGGCGCTGGTATCTATCCAGTCCAGGCACCGCAAGTAAAACCGCCATGTTGCCGTCATTATCAGAACACTGTTTATCTCTTTGCTTCTCTCCTTGGCGCCTGTGGTTCTGCTTTCCTTCGAGTATGAGGACGATGGAGCGGGGTTCGAGCTTAACCGGAAGGCTGCCAAGGAAATCGGGCTCTTCGGGATCGGACTAGAGAACAAATGAAAAGCAGAATTCTATCTTTAGGAGGGCGCTACGAGTTGCATACAGGCATAGGCAAGGGAATGAAATTATACGCCAGATTTCCCATCGGAGAGGGGCGGTCGGCATGAATCAGCCATGCAGAGTAATCATCGTAGACGATCATCCGCTTATGGCTCACGCCACGAGGCAATTGCTTGAGCAAGTGGAAAATATGGAGGTTGCGGGTGTAGCTTCGGACGGGAATTCCTGCATGGAACTGGTGGAACAACTGCAGCCGGATATGGTGTTTCTTGATTACCAATTGCCCGATATGGCCGGGACGGATGCTGCGGAGCGGCTTAAGAAACAATGGCCCGATGTGCATGTCGTTATCTTTACGGGCGTGGATGTCATCTCGTTAATACCAAGATTTCTCGAGCTTCAGGTCAGTGCCATCATTTCCAAGGGAACCCGCCATGATACCATCAAGCATATTGTCGCCTGTGTGCTTGACCATCAGGTCATCATTCCGCGCTCCAGCTTAGAACAGCTGCTGATTCCCGCCCCGGCTCCGCTGGTTGAGATCGAGCTGACCGAGGATGAATCGGCCATTATGGCTATGATTGTCAGAGGCAGCACCCTGGAGCAAATTGCGGACAAAATCCATATGAGCAAACGTTCTGTGGACAACTATCAGCGGAAGATATACGACAAGCTTGGAGTAAAAGGGCGGGCACAGGCAATCGAGGTCTTCGTCCGCACCAAATACTATGTTGAATCTCTTCAGGAGGTTGCCGATGAATGAAGCACTCATAGATGACATGTCCCGGCTGATCGACGATTATTTCACAGAGCCTGACCTGAACCGTTATTTGAAGGTGTTCCTGCGGGAGAAACAGGAGGAGGGCACCCGCTGGGCGGAAATTACCCGTTGCACCCATCATGTGCTGGGCGGAAACTCTCCCCTCATCGATAAGAATGCCGCCTTGACCGAAATGATGATCCTGGCCATTGATATTGTAGATGATATTCAGGATCAGGATAATCACTCCAAACCATGGATGCTGTGTCCAATCGGTCATGCGTTGAATGCGGTTTGCTCCTTTCTTGTAGCCTTTATTGCCGAGGTGCCGGCTGCAACTGCCCAGTCGGCCGGACGTCTGCTTGCTCTCTCGGTGAACGGCCAGCAGAAGGACCTTAACGGCTCCATCGCAACCGAAGCGGATTACATGGAGATGATTCACAAGAAATCCGGTTCCCTGCTCCGTTTCGCCTGTCAGATGGGAATGTCGCTGGTACCGGAGCTTCCCAAGGATATCGCGGCGCAGCTGGACGAATTGGCCGAATGCATCGGTGTCGCCGCCCAGTTGGACAATGATCTGAAGGATCTTAGCAAGATGGAGTCAAAAAGCGATCTCATGTGCAAAAAGCGGACGCTTCCCATTCTCTTCATGCTCCGGGACGGTTTGGCGGAGTTTCCCTATATCAACCAATATTACGACGGAGAACTGACTGCCGAACAATTTTTCAGCAGAAAAGCGGAATTGCTGGAATATGTAGAAGCTTCAGGATGTATCGAATACACACGGATCGTGCAGTCGTTGTACATAGAGCGGGCTGAAGAGCTTCTGGACGCACTACCGTTTTCCAGCGAAGGAAAGCAGCAGTTCAAGAACATTACATTCGGAGCACAGAACATTGCATAACGAGGATAACCGCCTGACAGCGTCCTTTGACGCCGTGCGTTTACCGGAGAAATCGAACAATCATCCACGTTTATACTTTCTGAGATTTTGAAAAAATGCAAATAAACCAGGATGAACAGCCGGAGAAAAAATTATAACACGGGGAGGCAAATCTATATGAATGATTCAAGAAAAACCTTCGGAATCGTGCGTGAACTGGACAGCCTGGGCCGGATTGTTATCCCCAAGGAAACCAGAGATCTTCTGGGTATACGCCTTGAAGACCCCGTCGAGTTTTTTTCTGATGATAATTCCATTATTGTAAGACGATACCGGTCCAATTGCTGCATCTTCTGTCTGGAATCTGACGATGTTATTCTGTTCCGGGAGCACCTGGTCTGCCGCAAATGCATGGTGGAGGTGCTGGAGCAAGCAGCAGAGCGCCCCGCCCCTGTTCCTGATCCTCTGGTGGAAGACAAGCGCAGATCCCAGACGGAGAGACTCAAGCTGATCCAGTCTCTCCTTCAGGAGCAGCCCGGCTTAAGGCAGCATGAACTGGCCCGCATGCTCGGCATTTCCCAAGGATATGTCAGCCAACTGCTAAGCAAGCTGGAGGAATTATAGAATGGCCGCATGATGCGCGAAGGGCCCCCGTTCACTTGGAACGGAGGCCCTTGCCATTGGGGAAAAGCTGCTAGCATTTGCCGATAAAGCCTACGCCGCGGCTGATGATCACCAGCAGAATGAACAGCACCAGAATAATGGCCGTATCGTTGTATACCGGTTTGGGCTTGGCGTACGGATACATATAGATGTTCTCGGTGACATTCTTCTGCTCGATGTCGAACACATTCACATGGGGCATCATGTTAGGCGCCATGTTGGAAGCAGCAGGAGAAACGACTGGCGGCATATTATTGGAACTCATATAGCTCATTTGAATGAACCTCCCTTAGTTGTTTGATACACCAACAGTCTATGGGTGAGATTCACTGGAAAACACGGTATTTACCCATACGGGTAAAAATAGGCGGAGTCCCGTATGGACGGCTCTCCCGCCCGCCTGTCCGCCTCTGCGGAAATATTCGTCCATTTTCAATCGATATAAGGGTTATTCGCCTTCTCAAAACCGATGGAGGTGCGCTGGCCGTGTCCGGGATAAACCTGAACCCGGTCATCCAGCTTGAACAGCTTGCCGGTTAACGAGTCCATCAATTCCTGATGGTTGCCCCCGGGAAGATCCGTCCGTCCCACAGACAGCTTGAACAGCACATCTCCGCCAAATAGGATATCCCCGAGCAAAAAGCTGACACTTCCGGGAGAATGACCCGGTGTATGCAGCACCTTGATTGACTCTCCAAGGAGCTTGAGCACCTGGCCCTCATCGAGGGAAAATTCGGCGGGATCCGTGGAGACAGGCGGACCTACCTCCGGCCACATAAGCGACCCGTTCTTCTTCGGGGAGGCCAGCCAATCTGCTTCCCGGTCATGAAGATAAACGGGACATTGCTTCAGCTTCCTTATTTCATCCACTCCTCCAATATGGTCGAAGTGGGCATGTGTCAAGAGAATCGCTTCCACCTCAAGGCCCTGAATCCGCCGGATCAGCGGCGCGGGATTCATGCCGGGATCAATAATGACCGCCTTGTTCGTCTCCGGCTGAGTCAGCAAATAGGCATTGGTCCCCAATGGTCCCAAGGGGACGGTATCAATCTTAAGCATAACAATCGGTTCCTCCTCAATCAGAACGAAGAAATCAAATCATGCAGTTCCTTGATGATAACGGCCTGGTATTCCGTTCCTTCTCCGTAGCGCCGCCCCATCTCACTCCGGGCTTCGGCCAGCTTCTCCTGATAATCGGCTGCCTCGCGGTCAGGGTTGGCCTGCTTAAAAGCGATCATGGCCTCCTGCACATGCTTGGGGCGGGGGCCCCAATGCCCAAGCACGAATCCTCCGGCGTCGGTGAAGATGACGATGGGAATCGCTTTGCCCCCCATGGTCAGAAATTGCTCCATCACATCGGGATGCTCCTCGATAATAAGCACCTCTGCAGGTATCGCAGCGGTCGCAAGCGCCCGGAAGACAACCGGAACATTGCGCACCACATCGCCGCACCATTCCGCCGCCAGAATCAGGCAGCGAAGATCATCCCGGTTGCGCAGCGATTCGAAGTATGGACGGTCGTCATCTTGCCATTGGAAGCTGTCATACCATTGCCGGAACTTTTCCTTATTCTTGGCCATGCTATCCATAAACTGCTGCGGCTTCAAGCCGGTCCCCAGCTTGGCGTACAAATTTCTGCTCATGTTTATTTCCCCTTCCATACATCCTTCTCCCATCATACCAGAACAAGCAGGAATGTACCAAAAAAACAAGAGCATGGCCCATTAGGGCGTGCTCTTGTTCTCGTTCTCAACCCTTTAATGGCTGGACGCGCCCGAATCCTCCAGCAGCTTGGCGATGCTCTTGACCTCGCTTGCGGTCAGCTTGAGCTTCCCGTTATAGTTCCTGATGGTCTGCACCAACTGGTCCGGCTTCACTGTGAGGAAGGCCGGGCTCTGTCCCACTATAGTGGAGTCCGGATTGGCAAAGCACAATATTCCCACTACGTCCGCCGCAATCTTATGCTCCCGCAGCAGCTCCTTCAGCACATATTCATGCCGGTACAACCGGGCGGTAGGATCCTCCTGTTGCCCCTCTTCGCTCCGCTCCACACCATTGCCGCCAAGGGTAATGGTGCCGCCCCACTTGTTCGTTTCCACATAGAAGATGCCGTTATGCCCCACTGCGAGATGGTCAAACTCCTGGGAGTCGGACTTGCTGCTGATGCGCCGTCCGTTCAGCACCTGATATTCCTCGCCGATGAGTGCGAGTTGGCCGGAGACAGTCAGTTTCCCGGCCCCTCCAGCTTCAGCAACAGGCTTCTTCTTGCGAAATAACACCTTGTACAGGATATACAGCACGATCAGAGCGATGGCTCCCCATAGAATCGGCTGGGTGTAGACACCTGCCTTCTCATCAATGCTCTCCCAGTTTTCTCCCAGCGTCCGGCCCAAAGTCACGAACAGAACCGCCCATGGAACCGAGGCGATCCCGGTATAGAGCAGGAATTTGAACAAATTCATTCTGGCAATCCCGGCGGGAATGGAGATGGCCTGCCGCACCACGGGTATAAACCGGGAAGTGAAGACCACTCCCGCCCCATATTTCTGGAACCACCGCTCTGTCAGATCAATGTGCTTCGGTTTAATATGCAGGTACTTGCCGTATTTGTCCACAAAAGGCCTGCCGCCGTATATGCCGATTCCATAGAGCAGAATCTGCTGCAGCAGACAGCCGATTGTTCCGAAGATAACCGCCTCTACCAGATTAATCTCGCCGCGGTACACCAGAAAGCCGGCATAAGCCAGCACGATTTCGCTAGGAATCACCTCAATGGCCAACCCTAGCAGAATGCCCCAATACCCGAGGCCTGTAATGAACTCCAGAATACTATGTATGATATCGCCCATATTAACCCTGCCTTTTTCCGCTACGGCGGATCTTTTTCAATACGAATATTCCTATTCTATCATAAAAGCCCGGCGAAAACAGAAATGCAATTTTCTTCCCGGAGGTACTTGTACTATCCTGACAAGCTTCCGCATATTCATTCACCAAGAGCGTTCACTTGGCTATCCATTCCAATCATGTAGGGGGACAAGGCTAATGATTAAAATTATTGTCGTGAAGCGAAGACATCTGTGGCTGGGAGGACTGGCATGCGTGCTGGTGGTGTGCGGAGCTGTTTTCTTCTGGCTGAAGGGATCTTCCACCGTACCGGTTGACGGGGATGGCACCGCCAGAATCATCCGGATGGCCGCAACCGAGCTCAAAACCACAGCAAACAATGGCACTGCCGTGGAATCCTACCGCTGGAACCCCGAAACTGTTCAGGTGGAGAAGAACGAACAGGTTAATCTGGTCATTACAGGAGTAAACGGTGAAAATCACCCCTTCTATATCGAGGGTACTGCCATCAAGGGCAGTGTAGGCAAGGGACAGGAAACCACTGTCGCGTTCCAACCCGACAAGGAAGGGGTATACCGTATTATCTGCACCGCCCATTCCGGCAAAAACCACCAGGAGCCCATGATCGGATATATCGTGGTGAAATAACTCCGGCTGTCGCCCATAAGCCCCCTGCCGCATACAATAGTATGCTGGCTATGAGAATAATGGGGCAGGTGGGGGAAGAATGCAGAATATGAACCGCAATGCCAAGCATGAGAAGCCGCTTCCGAACGCCAGGCAGATCCGGCGCTCATGCGCCAAGGAGCTGTACCGCACGATCAAGCGGCTCAAAACGTATATTGCACCGGAGCTTGTGCAGCAAGCGGAAACCTTGTATTACAACAAAGTGATCACCAATCTCTTGTGGATTGTGGAGAATGGCAGCAACCGGCGGAAGCTCTCCGATTGGTGGGAGGAAGAGGTCTGCCCCTCTATTGCCGAACTGTGGAATGTAAGCCAAGAGGAATTGGCCCTGGCTTTCCGCGATTCCTTCGGCGGATAAGACAGAGAAAGCAGGCATGCGCCTTTACGGCGTCATGCCTGCTTCGGTTAAAGCCCCTTCCGTTGGGGGGAGGGCTTCAAAGTCCACGGGCAGCACAAGCTCCACGCAGGTTCCAACCCCCAATTGGCTCCGGATGGACATGTACCCCTTATGATTGGCAATGATCCGCTGACTGACCATAATCCCAAGCCCTGTACCGTTCTCCTTGCTGGTCAGGAACGGCTCCCCCAACCGCGGAAGCAGCTCCTCAGGAATACCTGTTCCATTATCGGTAAACCGGATCATCACCCGCTCCTGCTCCAGCTTCAAGACCTCAATCTCCATGGTCCCTCCTTCAGGCATGGATTCCATCCCGTTCTTGATCACATTCAGGAATACCTGCTTCAGCTGATTCTCCTCACATTTGACCTTGGGCATGTCCGCCACAACCGCCTTCTCGATCCGGATGCCGCCGAGCCTGGCCTGGGGCTCCAGCAGCTGGACCAAATAATCGAGAAGCTGGCCCAAATCCTTGAAGACAAACTGGTTCAGATGGGGCTTGGACAAGATGATGAACTCGCTTACAATCAGGTTGATCCGGTCCAATTCTTCGATCATCAGCTCCAGATGAACCTTGCTGGCGGAATCGCGCTGCAAGAGAAGCTGGGCAAAGCCTCTCAAGGTCGTAAGAGGATTGCGGATCTCATGGGCTACCCCCGCTGCAAGCTGTCCCACTGCCGACAGCTTCTCTGAACGGCGGAGCAGTTCTTCCGTCCGTTTGCGCTCGGTTATATTTCTGGAGGTAACTGCCAGGGCCAGCACCTCTCCGCCTTCTCCCAAAACCGGAGAAACCGTCAAGCTGATGTGTATATCTCTCCCGCTCTTTGTTCTCCGCACCGTTTCATAACCGCTGACCTGCTGCCCCTCTCTCACCCGGGTGATCAGAGCATTGTATTCGGCCTGCATATGCTCGGGGACGAATGGCCGCAGCTGTCCGGCCACCTCTTCGGCGTGGAATCCGTACAGCTTCTGAAACGCCGGGTTGACGTGCAGAACCTTCCCCTCCACATCCATGATGTAGATGGCGTCCGCGCTGTTATGGAGGAGAGAGAGAAGGAAGCCGTTGGTTTTTTCCAACTCCTTAATCATACGCCCGGAGGAATCCTTCGGCCCTCCGGAGTGAGCCAGCATTCTTACTGCAAGCCAATACGCGGCCATGACCGCCGCGGCAGCAAAAAATACGAGCAGAGAAACTTGAAATGCTGTGAACTCCCGCCAATTATCCTGATCAAACCGGCTTCCGAAGCCGCTTCCTGCCAGCAGCAATCCATTCATAAGGGCCATACAGAAGGAAATAACTCCCAGGATGATGAACACAAGCTTCCAGCGTTGGACGAAGTTGATCATAGGACCTTCCTCTCTCGTTCAATCATCCCTCATGCATCAGCCAAAGCAGCATTACGCCTTGGGCTGGAACAACTCCAAACGCTCTCCGTTCGGTCCGAAGAAAAAGGCGATCTGAACCCCATCCAGAATTTCCCGCGGCTCCTCGTCAAGCATCCGCACCCCAAGGCCTTTAAGACGCTCCACTTCTTGTCCGATATCCGTCACGGTAAAAGCAATATGATGGACAATCCCGTTGTCTGGCATGCCGTCGGTTCCTCGGCCGATCAGCTCCAGCTCAATGTTGCTGCTTCCCGGGAAAGACAGAAACGACAGCTCCACCTGATTGGCCAGCCGCTTGCGCGCCGCCAGCTGCAATCCCAACACTTCGGTATAAAACCGGATGGACTCGTCCATGTCATTCACATATACCCCTACATGCTCCAACTTCTTAATCATTCTTTTCTTCCCCACTTTCCATTTTAGAATTATAGTCGCCCCCGGCTTCGCTGTCGGTCAGAGCCTCAACCCGGTTGCGCCCGTTATGCTTGGCTTTGTACAAGGCCTGGTCCGCACGAGAAATCATATCCTCCAGGGCAGTTCTGCCATAGCTCGACCACAGGCGGTAATCTGACACCCCGATACTGACGGTCAAGCCAAGCTCCAAGCCCTCCTCCCGATACGGATTATCGGCAAAATAGCTGCGGATGCGCTCCCCGATGATAAGCGCTCCCGGATCTTCTTCTGTATTCGGCGCAAGGATCAAAAACTCCTCCCCGCCGTACCGGGATACCATATCACAGGAACGGATGCAGGCCATCAGATTGGATGCAGCATAGATAATCACCCTGTCGCCTACCATATGGCCGTATGTATCGTTCACTTTTTTGAAAAAATCGATGTCTATCATCAACACGGAGCAGGGCTGCTCCGCCCGGATACAAGTTTCCAGCAGCTTCGGTCCTTCGGTAAGGATAAATCTGCGGTTATACAGCTCAGTCAGCTGATCGACGACAGCTGTCTGCTCCAGCATCTGGATCGTGGACTTCAGCCGCTGGCTGGTGATGTTGAAGGCGTCGCACAGCTCCTTGACTTCTACTGGGGCGGATGCAATCTCCTCCTTGCGGATGCGGTAATCATAGTTGCCTTCGCGCATGATCTTCGTACCGATCATAAGCAGGTGCAACGGCCGCTGCACCCCCGCCGTCAGCAAGAAGGCAAGCAGGAAATAGCTTAACGTGTACACCACCAGCACGATCCCCGACATCAATACCATATTCTGGTACAGAGAGTCGAAGACACCGCGGTACTTCATCTCGGCTACGATCAGCCACTGCCCGCCCTTGGTCCAGCCGTATTGGCCAATGACCTTCTCCTCCCCGTAGTTGACGTAGGAAGACTTGGATTCGATACCGGCAATGGCCTTGGTATATATATCCGACTTGTTGTAGACTTCCTCCCGGCTGGCCCCGGAGCTGCCGGGAGGGGTTATGAATTTCCCGTTACGGTCAAGCAGATAGGTTTCCCCTTCATTCCCGAAGCTGAATTGGGACATGAGCTTCTCGAAGGCAGCGGTCTTAAGCGCACCGAAGACAAGTCCGTTGAAGTTCCCCTCCCTGTCCCTGACCGGCGCAGAAACAATCACAACGGACGTGCTGGTATTCCTTGCGACCATAATGTCGGTTATGAAGGACCGTCCCTGCTGCGCCTCCCTGAAGTATTCCCTCCCGGAGAGATCGTTGCCGGATAAGGCGGGACCGGCTGTATCCACAATGACCCTCCCGAGAGAATTGACATATACGACTGCCGTGAACTCGTCCTGCGCGGACATGAAGGAAGTGAAGGTATCCCGGACCTTCCCTTCATCCAGAACGGATTCCTTGAAATTGGCCGCCAAAAAATCAATCTGCGCGCTGTGATCAGAGAGCCACCGCTCGATATAAAGACGCTGCAGCACAATGGTATTCTTCAGCTGCCGGTTCGTCTCCGCGGTTCTGCTATGCGCTTCGGTTAAATAGGACGTAACCAGAATCAACAGCCCAAGCGTCAGGATAATCGCGCTTACCCAGAAGCGGATCCTTCGTTTTAGCGTATTCAAGCGAAAAAAACGGAACAGAACATCAAGCAGAGAACTCACCTACTTTAATAGTGTGGAGCATGAGAAGACATTATACGCCTTAAAGCCATTATAAAGGCAGCCATGGATAACCGGCAATGCAGCATTAACCAGGCAGCCTCCTAAGTGTGAGGAGTGTATGAAGACCATTCCCGAATCACAGCTCCGTCAGAATAATGGTCCCTTCTGCAGTGATGGCAATCGTATGCTCATACTGCGCAGACAGGCTGCCGTCCACCGTTCGGGCCGTCCATCCGTCCGCATCCACCTTGGCCCGGTAGGAGCCGGTATTGAGCATAGGTTCAATGGTGAAGACCATGCCTTCTTTTAGACGCGGGCCTTTGCCGGCAGGACCGTAGTGGGGAACTTCAGGGCCTTCATGCATGCTTGTTCCGATGCCGTGGCCGATAAAATCACGGACGACCGAATAGCCGCGCTCTTCGGCATAAACTTGGACGGCATGGGATACGTCTCCGATCCGGTTGCCTGCTATGGCTTGGCTGATCCCGCGGAAGAGGGATTCCTTGGTTGCCCGGAGCAGGTTGGCCGCCTTCTCGCTGATCGCTCCCACTCCATATGACCAGGCCGAATCCGCCAGCCAGCCGTCCAGATTAACCACCATATCGATGGTGACAATATCCCCTTCGCGCAATGCTTCCTGCTTGGGGAAGCCATGGCAGATTACATCGTTAACCGAGGCGCAGGTCGCATACTTATAGCCGTGGTACCCCTTCTGCTCAGGAGTAGCCCCATGGCCCGCCAGGAAGCGTTCCGTGAACTGGTCGATTTCCCAAGTGGTGATTCCCGGCCGGATCATCCGTTCAATTTCCCGGTGGCAGGCGGCCAGAATCCGGCCTGCTGCGCGCATCTTGGCAATCTCTTCTGCTGTTTTCAAAATAATCATGTGAAAGGACTCCCTTTATTCGTTATACTTATGGACAGAGAAAAAGTTAAGGCTATAAGGAGAGAGCACACTGATGGACCATCCTGATATTACTATGCTGTTATTTCTGATCGTTGCAGGTTTTATTGCCTCTTTCGTAGATTCTGTCGTGGGCGGCGGCGGACTGATCTCCATGCCGGCCCTCCTGTTCGCAGGCCTGCCGCCCGGACTGGCGCTGGGCACCAACAAGCTGGCCGGAACCATGTCATCTCTGACCAGCACCGCATCCTTCCTGGCTTCGGGCAAAATCCGGATCAAGCTGGTAGCTGCTCTGTTCCCGCTCTCTCTGGCCGGTTCGGTGGCAGGAGCATTCACCGTGCAGCAGATTCCCACATCGTTTCTTAAACCGCTGGTAGTGGTTATGCTCATTGGCGTTACTATTTATACATTATGCAAGAAAAGCTGGGGAAATCAAAGCAATTTTCCCGGCCTCACCCGCAACAATACCATTATCCTGTCAGCCGGCGCATTGGTGATCGGCTTTTATGACGGTTTCTTCGGACCGGGGACAGGGTCGTTCCTGATTTTTATGTTCCTGCTGCTGGGTTTTGATTTCATCGGCGCTTCGGCCAATTCCAAGGTGCTGAATCTGGCCAGCAATCTGGGCAGCCTGACGACCTTCTTCATGCTGGGGGCCGTGAATGTATACTACGGCCTGCCCATGGGCATCGCCATGATCTTCGGTGCGCTGGCGGGCTCCCAATTTGCCATCCGCAAGGGCTCAAGCTATGTGAAGCCACTGTTCCTGTCGGTCACCCTGCTCCTGATCGGCAAGCAGCTGTGGGACTTGTGGACAGCAGGATAAGCGACGGTCCGGCGAAACGAAATGGAACAGCCCGGTGATTCTCGCCGCCCCCGCTGGTGAATGAATATTCAAAGAGTGACTGGGAAGGAAAGTGTGATCTGAGGGCGGGTTTTGGGACGGCTGACGGCAGGCGCTTGTTTTCGAAGGCCGGGTTTGTTTCGCGCAAAGGCTGGATAGATTATGACTGAATAGTCGGGAGGTTATGGCATGTTCGTAGTGACGGCTGAAGAGATGCGCCGATTGGACAGGCTGGCGATCGAAGGGTTGGGCTTGCCCGCCCTGGTGCTGATGGAAAATGCCGGGCGGGCCATAGCCGAGGAGGTGCTTCGCGTGATCCGGGCGAAGCGGGGAGAGGACCGCCGCCAATGGAAGGGCGAGCGGTGGCTGGTGCTCGCCGGCAAGGGCAACAACGGCGGCGACGGGCTGGTGGCTGCCCGCCACCTCCTGGAGGCGGGCGTGGCCGTCACTGCGGCGCTGGTGACCGCCGCAGACAGGCTGACGGGGGAAGCCCGTCAGCAGGCGGAGCTGGCGCAGCGCTTCGGCGTGCCGTGCCTGGACGCGTCGGAGGGCGGAGAACTGCTGCCGTGGCAGCAGTTCTCCGGCGTCATCGACGCGCTGCTGGGCACGGGAGCGGCGGGGGCGCCGCGGGAGCCTTACGCGTCCCTGATCCGCGCCGCCAATGCAAGCGGGCTGCCCATTGTGGCAGCCGACCTGGCAAGCGGGCTTGACGCGGACAGCGGAGCCGCCCACGACCCCTGCATCCGGGCGGAGCGCACGGTTGCCCTGGCCTTCCTGAAGCGGGGGCATGTCACCTATCCCGGCGCCCTGCTCTCCGGCCAGGTGACGGTTGCCCCCATCGGCATCCCGGAGCAGCTGGCTGTCCGGGAGAAGATCGCCTGCCGCTTCGTGAATGCAGCAACCGTTGCGGATGTGCTGGGCCTTGACCCCTTGCTGCCCCGCCAGCCGGACACCCACAAGGGCACCTACGGGCATGTAATGGCAGCGGCAGGCTCACCCGCCATGCCGGGTGCCGCGCTCCTGTGTGTCCAGGCGGCGCTCCGCACCGGCAGCGGGCTGGTCAGCTGGGCCCATCCCGAATCCATGACGGCTCTGGCCGCCGGGCGGATTCAAGAGGCCATGCTCGCCCCGCTTGCCGAGAATCATGCAGAAACCGGAGGACTTGTCCGCAAGGACAAAGACGCCCCCTGCCCCTCCGTCGGGACTCCCGCCTCCGCCCCGGCCCAACGTGGCGGCTGGGCCGCCACCGATCCCGCCGTTCTCGCTGCCCGCGCCGCCAAATGCAGCGCCCTGGTGATCGGGCCGGGTCTGGGCCGGTGGCGGGGGGACACGGATTGGCTCCGCGCCCTATGGAGCATGGCTCCCTGCCCCCTGGTGGTGGACGCAGACGCGCTCAATATGCTTGCCGATGCCGCCGACTTCCATGCCTGGCCGCGGCATCCCCAATATCCGGCAATCATCACTCCCCATCCGGGAGAAATGGCCCGCTTGGCCAAGACGAGTACGCCGGAGGTGCAGCGGGACCGGATCGGAATGGCCCGGCGCTTCGCCGCAGAGCATGGAGTTATTGTCGTGCTTAAGGGAGCGCGGACCGTAACCGCCCTGCCGGAGGGAGACGTATTCATCAACGGCAGCGGCAATCCCGGGATGGCCACCGGCGGCTCGGGTGATGTGCTGGCAGGCATTATTGCCTCCCTGCTGGGGCAGGGGCTGCCCGGCGGACAAGCTGCCGCTCTGGGCGTGTATCTTCACGGCGCGGCGGGAGACCGGGCAGCAGCCCGCCGCCCCGCGGGAGAAGCCTCCCTGCTGGCGGGCGATATT
The DNA here is from genome assembly GCA_029256185.1 of Paenibacillaceae bacterium. Taxonomy (GTDB): domain Bacteria; phylum Bacillota; class Bacilli; order Paenibacillales; family NBRC-103111; genus Paenibacillus_AR. Next base: position 18,113 of record JAQSYI010000025.1, on the reverse strand, counting down.
ATAGAGCAGCTATAGCTCTAGCCCAACCGTCTGAACCGGCCCACAACCTCCACCGTCTCCAGCACATTAACGAAGGCCTTGGGATCCGTCTCCAGAATGGCTTTGCGCAATTCGGCAAGCTCATAGCGGGTGGTGACGGTCATGAGCATGGAATTTCCCTCATGGCTGTAACCGCCCTCCGCGCTGACCACTGTTACCCCGTGGGGCAGCAGCTTGAGCCGCCCCAGCATCCGCTCCCGCTCCTTGGTCACGATGAAGCAGGTTACTTTTACATGACGGATGTGAATCATATCCACTACCTTGCTTTTGACAAAGGTGCAGAGCATTGCCGCCAGCGCCAGATCCCAGCTTTTGAAGAAGCCCAGCGTAAGAATCACGATGCCGTCCATAATAAACAGCAAGGTTCCCATGGGAATATCCCGCTTGCGGGTGATGATGGAGCCCAGAATATCGAAGCCCCCCGTAGAACCTCCCGCACGCAGAGAGAAGCCGATGGCGCAGGCAATGATCACCCCGCCGAATATGCTGGCCAGAATCGGATCGCTCGTTACCCGGATCTGGGGAATGACGGTCAGGAAATAGGTTGTGCAGGAAACAGACAGGATGCTCAGCAGGATATAGCGCCGCCCTACAACAACCAGACCCCAGATGAGAATAGGCAAATTCATCCCGAAATAGAACAGTGAAATATATTGAGGGTTGGTTAAATAGCCGATTACCGACGCCGCCCCGGCAACTCCCCCGCTTAGCAGCTGATGGGGGATCAGAAACAGACGCAGGCCGGAAGCCATCAACAGGGCGGACAGAACGATCACCGCCACATCCCGCGCTCTTTTCATCAGGACCTCCTGTGAGAATGACATAATCCGGTTGCGTGTGTACATGATAGAATCCCCTTTTTGTTCGGTTTGTTGGGTCTTTAAATTGAGAAAATTATTTTATCAAGCCGATTATATTTTTTATCACCCTGTTCCTCTATGACTTCTCTCACAGCTCGTGTCAGGTTATGAATGAGCTTTTTTATCTGCAGCCTCCTTGTGAGAAAAAATAAAAATAGACGGAATTGTGCGATAAAACAGACCGCCGCAAAGGGCTAATTATTTCATCCCATTCAAGCCCTATTTTTATCAAATGAGCAAAAGCGAGGCCAATGAACAAATGTCATAATTGAAAAATTCATACCATCTCTTATAAAATCAAATGGGTGGAGAGGAAGCCATTACCATTTAGCGGACGGGGGAGGAATGATATGTAAGCGTTTTCTAGTGTTTTGCTTGTTAATGCTGGAAATATCCGTTGAAATTTCATAATGAGGAGGAATGGGATATGCGAAAAATAGATATAACCTATATTTCGTGGGTTTTGGCGTTGGGCATGCTCCTCTTTGTTGCTGCGGATTGCACAACGGCGGCAGCAGCAGGAGCGAATAACGGGACAACTGCCGGCTACGCACCGTTTGAAGGGAATGCCGGAGCCACCGTACAAGCAGCCGTCTATGTGTCCCCCACCGGAAACGATGATAATCCCGGCACGGACATGGCTCCTTTTGCAACCCTGCAGAAGGCCCAGGCGGCAGTGCGTGAGGGCAATGCCAGTATGACAGGGGATATTCTGATCTGGCTGGCCGGCGGTACCTATAACCAGACAGAGACATGGAATCTTAATGAAAATGATTCGGGCACCAACGGCTATTCGGTCATTTACCGGGCGCAGGAAGGCCAAACCCCCGTTATAAGCGGCAAGAAGCAGATCATTGGCTGGACAATCCATGATCCGCAGAAAAATATTTATCAGGCAGATGCCTCCGGTATAACCACCAGGCAGTTGTTTGTCAACGGCATCCGGGCCACAAGAGCAAGGACATCGGGGGAGCTGACCAATTCGGTAAAAACCGCCGACGGGTTCACCAGCGACGATATCGGTCTTGCCGCTATCGGCAATCAATCGCAGCTTCAATATGTGTTCCGGGCGGATTGGACCAATCCGCGAATCAGCGTGCAGTCCATTACAGAGCAAAATGGCAAGGCAGTTATCTCCCTGCAGCAGCCTTTATGGAACAGCCTGATGAACCGTACCCGTCTAGTGCAGTGGTATCTGGAGAACGCTTATGAATTTATCGATGAACCCGGCGAATGGTACTTGGATGATACAACCCATAAGATTTACTACAAGCCCCGCCCAGGCGAATCCATGGATACAGCTGATGTGACGGCGCCGGTGGTTGAGACTCTTGTTCGCCTGCAGGGATCGTCTCTGGATTCTCCCGTGCACCACATCCGGTTTGAAGGCATTACCTTTGCCGATACGACATGGATGGCACCCACTGCAAACGGCGGTTGGGTAGACGGCATGAACAATTTTCCCGATGCCAGCGGAGCTATGGTGATGCCTGCCGCCGCCGTAGAGGTGAAGCGGGCGAATTCCCTTGGCTGGATGCGCTGCACCTTCACAAGACTTGGCAGCACAGGGATCAACCTGTCCCAGGGCGTTCAGGACAGCCTCATTGCAGGAAGCCGCTTCTATGACCTGTCAGGCGGCGCCATGAATATTGGAGAATCCACCAAAACCTCGGCTGATATCTATAACCCGGCGGACCCAAGGCTTGTGATGCGCAACAATGACGTTCTGAACAACTACATTCACGATGTTTCCGTTGAGTATATGGGAGCGGCGGCAATCGATGCCGGGTTTCCTCAGGATATGAATATTTCACATAACGAAATCTTTAATATCCCTTATTCGGGAATTTGCTTGTTCGGAAGTGTATATGCGCCCACAACAGCTACCAAGAATGTACGAATTGAAGATAATTTCATTCACGATCTGCTGGGCCAGCGCATCTTTGACGGCGGCGCCATCTATTCGTTCGGGGTTACCGGGGGAACCGCAGACAATCCCAACATGATTTCCGGCAACTATATCAAAAATCAAATGAACCGCTATGCAGCCGTCTATCTGGATCAGTCCACCAATCACTGGAGCGTTCGGGAGAATGTCATTGACCTAAGCGAAAATCTGATATGGGACGACATCTATAATCCCAATTGGGGATACGTCAATATCAAAGGAAGCAACAACATCTTTGACGGCAATTATACAACCACAGCCAGCTTTATGAACGGTTCCACAGATCCCAACCCCATAACGGATACGCATGTGCACCAAGACGCCGCTTGGCCTGCGGCGGCGCAGCAAATCCTGCTTCATGCGGGGCTTGAGCCGGCGTATCAGGATGTGCAGCATGACGTGATCGAGAGGCTTGTCGCGCCAAATTCCATCAATCTGCAGACCGGGCAAGCGGCAGCATTGAATATCCACGCGCAAACTGGCCGTGATCAGCCCCAGGATATCTCATCGGCCCAATTCTATTATGAGAGCTCGGAGCCGTCTGTTGCCCTGGTGAGTGAGGATGGGCACATAACCGCCATCTCCTCTGGCAGCGCCGAGATTGCCGTTTACGTTTATTATTCCGGAGCTCTGACCAAGAAGGTTATTCCGGTTTATGTGGATGATGCGCTTCAAAGCATCGAGCTCTACTATGCGCAGGAAAACCAGAAATTCGTCCTTGGCGACAGTCTCACATTCGGCGTTGGCTCCTCCCGGCAGTTAATCGCACGCGGGGTTACGCAGAACGGCCAGAAGCTGCCCAATTTGAACATGTCGTTCACAAGCGGCAACCCTTCAGCAGCCAGCGTCGTGAACGGTTTGCTGACCACTATCTCGGCGGGTGATTCACAAGTGACCGTCACCGCCTCGCTGAACGGAGTTCAGGTCAGCCGCACGGTTACTGTACATGTACTGGAATATACAGACACGGTTGACCGCAGCGCCGCCAGCTATTCCATCAATGAGGCTCTCCGCTCGCCCAAGGGCTGGCATCTCAATCTCTCCACCTCCAAGGCTGCTGTGGGCGAGGGGACGCTGGAAGTAAATACGCCCGGAAACGGATTTGCCACCTACCGGGCGAGGACATTCGGCGACGATCTGCTGAGCATGAATATGAAAATCAATGCTGTCAGCGGATGGCCTTCTATCGTGCTGCGTGTGCAAAATCCGTACAAGGATTTTACTGCAGCCGATAATAGCCTGTATATGATTTGCTTCAAGCCAGGCTTTCTGGAACTGCAGCGGTTTACAGGCGGGCAGCGCTCCATGATTTATGGTGAAATCAGCGGTGTGGGCAGTGTGGTCGGCGCTTCAGTCCCTTCTCCGTTAAGCTACAATGAAAACCATTTTGTCCAAGCCGGTGCAATCAATGAAGCAAACGGTGTACGGATTGTGCTGTATGTGGATGGGCAGAATGTGTTCAGTTATTTGGATACGGATGCGCAAAGAATTGCTTCGGACGGCTATTGGGGTCTGTATGCAAGATCGGGCAGCATCTTGCTGGGAGAAACGCACCTGGGGCTGCCGGGCGAGGACGTATATCCTCCTCCCGAGGCACCCGCGGGGGCACTGACCGGGGTGGACAAAGCTTACCGGGGTGAAAATTTCACCTTGACCGGAAGCCTCGCACCGAACAGGCATCTTGCGCTCCATACTGCGACCTTGACGTATGACAGCAGCAGGCTGGACTTTGCGGCCGTCTCCTCCATGCTCCCGGGCATCCAGACGCAAGCCGATGCATCTGTGCCGGGAAGCGTCATTCTGTCATTCACGGATTCCGGCGGCCAGGCGCCCAGCCTGTCCGGTTTTGATGAAATGAAGCTGTTTGCAGCTGCCTTCCGCTCCAAACAGGAGTCCGGAGCAGCACAGATTGCTCTGTCAGACCTGTCACTGACCGATGCAACCGGAGCCCCTGTGACTGCCCCGGCTGTTCAAAAGAATGTGGTCATCTATACGCCAGTGATAGGCGCGGTATACGAAAGCTTTGACAGCTATGCCAATGGACCGCTCGCGGGAACAGGAGACTACCTCGACACAGCAGGCTCCAATTCAACTTATTTTGTGGTTGCTCCGTCCCCGACCGCTGCTGATAAAAGTCTGCATATTGTTAAAGCGGGAACAGCCGATGCCGTACCGTCCACACTCACGAAAATGTACAGCCCCGGCGGGATAGGCGGCAAGGTTGCGCTCTCTTATCAATGGATGACGCCCAGTCTGGACGATACTGCGCAAACCTTTATCAATATCAGGGACAACGCCAACAGAGTGATCGCCACAGTGATTGCCGATTCCTCTATCCATGTGAAGCTTGCCGCGGACCAGTCCCTTGTTGTGCCCGGTAATCTGCAGGCAGGCATGTGGTACCTCATCACGCTTCAACTGGATTTTGACGCTCATACCGTGGAGATTGCCGCAAAGGAGCTATCGGGAGAACAACGGACATTCGCACTTGCGGCACAAAGCATGCAGAACCCTGCCGCATCCAACTTCAGCCGCATGGAATACGTAGTCTGGAACACCAGAAGCGCCGACTGCTACTATAACAATTTATCTGTAGAGCCTGTGGGAAGTCCAAGTGTCACATTGTCGGGAGCTGGCGATGTGCGCATCGGGCATAGCTTTACGCTGACAGGTACCGCAACCTCAAACGGCAGTCTGAATTTGCAAAGCGCAACAATCGCTTATGACAGCGCCAGCTTCGACTTTGTGGAGGCAGCCGCCCCTTTGCAGCAAGGACAGGTCGCCGCTGACACATCGTTAACGGGGATTGTGAGTCTCACTTATCCAGGCGGCCTGCAGTTGGAGGGAAACAGTGCCCGTAAAATTTTTACAGTTACGTTCAAGCCCAAGGGAAATGCGGGTTCCGCGCAAATCGCTTTATCCAACGCGAGTTTTACCAACATGGATCAGGCTATCATCACAGCCTCTGCCCCGCCCAAGGCACTTGCCGTTGCACTGCCTGGACCTGGCGCCATTGATGAGGACTTCGACAGCTATGCGGATGGAACTGTGGTTGGAGCCAACGGCTACCAGGCTGCGGCGGCGGACAACAGCTATTTCAGCATCGCCTCCTTCCCTGCAGCGGCGGATAAGAGTCTGCATCTATTCAAAACCAATACTAATGATTCCGGCCCTCCCACCTTGTCAAAGGTATATTCCCCGGCAGGAATGAGCGGCAGGGTAAAGCTTACGTATCTGATGCTGTCCCCCGCTCTGGCGGGAAACCAGCAAAGCTTCATCAATTTACGGGATACAAACAACAAAACAAGTGCTACGATTGTCATGGATACCGCCATCCATGCCGTTTTCGCCAGCAACCGGATTATTGTTCCATCCTCCGCGCTGCAAGCAGACATGTGGTACTCCGTAACCGTAATTCTGGATTATGACACGCATCTTGCGGATATCACCGTTAGTGAATTGGGCGGAGCCAACAGGAGCTGGTTCCTTGCCGGGCAATCGATGCAGAAGGCGGATGCCATAAATTTGTCCAAAGTGGAATATGTTCTATGGAATTCTGCGACGGCCGACTATTATTACAATAACCTGTCCATTGAAGCTCTGCAGCCATAACGAAGCAAATGAAGAACAACGGCGGATCACATTCCCGCCGTTGTTTTTCGTTTCAACCACTCATTTTTAATCCCATGCCATTATATTTGCTTATACATGCTTCCTGTCGCCCATAATGATCAAAAGTAAGTGCAAATAACTAAATGTAACCGTTGTCAAAGGGCCGGGGGACGAATAAAATCAAACTTGCAAAGGACAATCGGCACAAAAAAAGAAGCAACCTTGGGAGTGGATGCAATTTATGGGCAATCAATTGACTTACAATCATGCGGATTCAGAGGAGGTATGTAAACCGCAACATGACAGCGCTCCCGTCATCAGGAAGGGATTTTTTTACCGCATCAAAAAAGATATGATTCTCTATCTGATGCTGCTTGTGCCTACAGCTTATATTTTGGTATTTAAATATGGTTCCATGTACGGAGTCGCAATTGCGTTTCAGGACTATAACATCTTCCAGGGGATTACGAAGAGCCCATGGAATAATTTCGCAACCTTCATCCAAATCTTTAAAATGAATGACTTCTATCTGGCAGTAAGGAACACGCTGCTGCTGAATTTTCTTGAGCTGGTCGTAAGCTTTCCCGCCCCGGTTATTCTGGCCATTATGCTAAATGAGCTCCAATCGGTCAGATTCAAAAAGTTGAGCCAAACGCTTTTGTATCTGCCGCATTTCCTTTCCTGGGTCATTATCGGGGGCATCGCCACCCAACTGTTCGCCTCAAAAGGCATGATCAATCATGTCATCGAGGCTCTGGGCGGCAGCGCAGTCCCCTTCCTCTCCGACAAATGGCATTGGCTTGCCGTATATACCGTTATTGGCGTGTGGCAAAGTATGGGCTGGGGGACTATTCTGTATCTGGCAGCCATCACCAGTATAGACCGGGAATTGTATGAAGCGGTGGATGTGGATGGAGCCGGCCGTCTGCGCAAAATCTGGCATGTCACCTTGCCTGGAATGAAGCCGACCATATTTGTCCTGTTGATTCTGCAGTTGGGTAAAATAATGGCCATCAGTTTTGACCGGCCCTATATTCTGGGCAACAGCTTGGTTATGGATTTCTCCGATGTTATCAGCACTTATGTGTACAGAATCGGGATCGCATCCGGGAACTTCTCCGTCGGCGCTGCTGTTGGCCTGTTTCAATCAGTGGTATGCTTAATATTTGTGTTAGGGGCCAACTTCCTGACCAAGAAATTTGGAGAACAAGGGATATGGTAGGGAGGAATTTTCTTGCATAGAAACAGCGTTTCCAACAAAATATTCGATTCGATCATTTATCTGTCCGTGATCCTCCTGATCGTTGCATGTGTCGTTCCTTTCCTAAATATCATTGCCCTGTCTCTCAGCTCCAATTCGGCGGTCATCTCTCAACAGGTTACGGTTTTTCCGGTTGAATGGACCATTGATACGTATCAGACGGTTCTCAGGGATTCCGCCATGCTGTATTCTCTGGGATACAGTATTGTATTAACGGTGGTATACACGATCTTGGCGATGATAGTCACGATTCTTGCCGCCTATCCGCTTACCAAACAAAACTTGAAGGGAAGAAGCTTCTTTCTGCTGATTATGATGGTGACGATGTATTTCAGCGGCGGCATTATTCCCGATTACATTCTGGTAAAGGATCTGAATCTGCTGAATACGACCTCGAGCTTGCTTTTGCCCGGACTCATGAGTGTATATAACATGATTATTCTAAAATCGTTCTTCCAGTCCCTGCCGGAGAGCCTTGCCGAAGCTGCCGCTATCGACGGCTGCAATGAGCTAAGGATTCTGATCCGGATCATTCTTCCCCTGTCCTTGCCGGCAATCGCTACCCTGAGTCTCTTTTATGCGGTTAGCAGATGGAATACATTTATGGATGCGCTATTCTATATCACCAGTCCGAGGCTGTACCCGATTCAACTCAAGCTATACCAAATCATCAGCAACAGCCAGCAGCTTGATATACAAGCCGAAGGCGCCATCGGGTCCAGCATCCCGCCTGAGAGCCTGAAGGCCGCAAGCGTCGTATTTGCGACAGTGCCCATCTTGGTGGTATATCCTTGGCTGCAGAAATATTTCGTTTCCGGTGTCATGCTCGGGGCTGTCAAGGGATGAAGATGAGATTGTGAAAATCATACTTTCACATTCACATAAATTAAAAAGGGAGCGTGTTTATTTTGAGAAAAAGAATGAACAAATTTACGGGGATGATTCTTGCTGCGGCCATTTGCTCAGGAGGGTTGTCAGGCTGCGCGAAGGAGGAGCCAGCCGCCGGTGCCTCACCCAGCAACTCAGAGCCTCCACGCACACTGACGGTGGAAGTATTCGACAGGGGAAAATCGGGGCAGCCGCCGCTTGATAACAACTATTGGACCCGGTATGTCAACGAGAACTTCGGCAAGGAAAATAATGTGACGGTTAAATACGTTTCGGTTCCGAGAACCCAGGAAGTGGATAAATTAAACGTGCTCATGGCAGCGAATGAGGCTCCGGACCTGAGCTTCACCTATGACTCCGGCGTAGTGTACAATTATGCCCAGCAGGGCGGCTTGGCTGAACTGGATGATTATATTGACAAGTACGGGCCCAATCTGACCAAAGAGCTTGGCCCGGATGTGCTGAAATATGGTAAGTTTGGCAACAAGCAATATGCGATTCCTTCCAAACGGACCATGCGCCAAACCACGATGCTGTGGATCCGTAAGGACTGGCTCGACAAGCTGGGATTGCCGCTGCCGACTACCCGTGATGAGTTTTACCAGGCTCTTGTGGCCTTCCGTGACAAGAACCCCGGCAAGGTGGACGGCGTCGTCCCCATGGCATATTCGGCCAGCAGCGGCTCTGGGACCGGGACGTTCAACCTGGACGAGTCTTTTTACGCCCCTATGGCTGAAGCCGAATTGGCGAGAGTGTCCAATTCCAACCCATGGATTATGACCTGGGCAGTCCCTGAATACAAAAGCTATATGAAGCTTATGAATAAGATGTATAATGAAGGTCTGCTCAGCAAGGATGCCGCCATTGACAAAACGGGCAGCCAGGCGGTCGCCGAGGTTTCCAGCGGCAAGGCCGGAGCGTTTGCGGCCAACTGGGACTATATCTACAGAGCCTCTCCCGGCATCTATTCGACGCTGAAAAAGAATGTGCCTGGCGCTGAGCTGGTGCCGGTGGATACCTTCAAGAACTCGCAAGGCAAATACTCGAAAATCGAGTATCCGGCAAACGGGATGTACCTCATGGTGCCCAAGGCCAGCAAAAACGCCGATCTCGTTGTTAAATACCTGAATTGGATGGCAGACCCGAAGGTTACGGCCTTCATGCAGTTCGGGAAGGAAGGGGAAGACTACACCCTCCAAAACGGCATTCCTGTGCCGGTAGCTCCCTCTACATTAACAGGTGATAAATTCCAATCGGCATCCTTTAACGGCGACTATTGCCTCCTGTTTAGCGGTCCCCAGCTTGGAGACGATGCCAAGAATCTGGCTGAGCTAATGCTTGGTTATCCCGGATATGAGAGCGATGTCAAGAAAGCTGCCCAAATTGCAATGACCGATACCCGCACCGGCTTTGCTTTCACGATCCCCAACGCCTCTTATGCCAAGAACAGCGCAGCCCTTCAGACGAAGACGGATCAGATGATGGCGAGGCTGATCACCGCTCCTCCCGCCGAGTTTGACAGCCTTTATGACAATCAGGTCAAAGAATATATGACGGCTGGCGGACAAGCGGTTCTTGATGAAAATGTGAAGAATTACAAGGCGCAAACAGGCAAGTAGCAGCTCCCAATATTCGCAGATACCAGCCCCCGCCGGACAGGGGCTGGTATTCCCGGATCATTATCTTATAATAAAAGTACCGCAAGAATACCCGCTGTCTGTCATCAGCCCGGATGCTGCCGCTTTCGGCGTTGACAAATGCTGCCGATAAGGTTGGTGTAAATGTGAAAACGCATACCTTTTTTGCCCGCCTCTTCATTTCGTTTACATTACTTGTTATGGCATCTGTCAGCGTTGTATACATCTGGTCCTACCGCGAAATTATGAACAATGCTTATCAGACAATCGGAAACAGGAGCCTGGAAAATCTTCAGACCGCAGACAGTGGAATCAAGCAATTGAAGGATATTGTCTATAAGGATTGCCTGAGTTTATCGGCGCAAAGCTCTGTAATCAATATGAACCGTTACAAAAACAATCCGGATATTTACAGCCCCGATGAGTTGTTCAATATTTCTCTGGTGCTGGATGATCTGATGAGAATGGTTCAGAAGGACAATAAATATCACTCCATTTACTTTTATATGGATGATTTCCCTTATATTTTCACATCAAATAATAATTTAGTAAAGCTCGATTCGTTCACCGATACAAGCTGGATGGAATACTATCAGGCATACAAAACCGAAAAGACGCCCATATCCTTTATCAACACCCGTCATCTTGTGGAAACAAACAATAATTTGCTCAGCAGCGACGCTTATGTTACCACATATGTCTATCCTCTTACTCCGTATACCTCCAATATGGACGGAGCCATTGTTGTGAATTTGAAGGAAGAATACATCAGCGGTATGCTGAACAGCACAATCGGCAGCAGAGACGGTACGGTTGCGATCATCAACAGCAGGGGCGAAGTAATCTCCGGCATTGACAGAAATGAAGTGGGCAGCAGCTTGGCCGGACAGGATTACATCCATAAAATTCTGAATGCGGCAGACAACTCCGGTTATTTTTTTGATTCCATCCATGATAACAAGATGTTGATATCGTTTTATAAATCCAGCTTGAATGATTGGGTGTATGTGGGGCAATTCTCCACCGATAGGCTATTGCAGGCACAGACTCTGGTGAACCAGCGTACGCTGGCTGCCACCATTCTCATTGTCCTGTTGGGAATCCTGGCGGCCTTCATCATCTCCAGAAAGCTGTATAACCCGGTGGAAAACATCATTGGCGCGATTCGAAATCAGAAATGGATCGATCTGAAGGACAATGAAGATGAGCTTGCGCTCATATACCGGGCCCTGCTTGCGGTCAGCAAAAATGAGAGTCATCATGTTTCTCCCGCGGCAGCCAAGAAAAAACTGCAAGAAACCTGCATCCTCAAGCTGCTGGGCAGTGATCTGCTGGATGAGGAAAGCCTGGGCATACTTGGGGAATTATTCAGCCGCGGCAATTACGTTTGCGTGACCATCGAAATAGATGAATATAATAAACTCCCTGCGGGTTTTGACAACAAGCAATGGGGCTACATCAAGTCGCTCTTGTTTGAGCTTTCCGAAGAGATTGCCGGCGAGCAGTTTATCTGCATGGGCTGTACCGCCAAGAAGGGCGAGCTGCTGGTTGTCTGCAACACGGATGAAGCGGATTACGCTGCGCTTAAGGAGAAGCTCAAGGATTGCTTTGGAAGGGTGCAAAAAGAAATCTATAAAATACTGGATAACAAAATCACAATCGGAATCGGCGGGAAATATGCCGATCTTCTCGGGATCCGGGACTCATACGAGGAAGCAAGCACGGCAATCAAGCAGAAGCTGAAGCTGGGTCTTGGCCATATCATTTTTTGGAGCAAGGACATATCGGTAAGCACCTATTATTATCCCATCGAAACGGAAGGCAGAATTCAGAACTGCCTGGGCCTCAAAAAGAAGGATGAGCTTGAGTTAATCTTGCAGCAGTTGCTTGTTGATTTAAAAAGCAGAGAGCAGCTGTCCTGTGAAAATATCCGGCAGATTGTTACCCAGCTCGTTGGCAATACCATCATCAAATTCATTATCGAGCATCATATCAGCTTTGATGAAGTGTATGGTTTGAACTCCAATGTTTATTCAGAAATCAATAATTGTGAGACGCTGGACAGCCTTATTCCCATATTATTGCATAAATATATGCAGCTGCTGGATTACACCATGTTGGATGAAGGCCGATCCAAAACGGTTGATAAGATCATCGACTATATCCGCAGCAACTACAAAAAAGACATCGGCATCAACGATATATCTTCTCATGCCGGCTTAAGCTATTCCCATGCCAGAAGAATATTCAAGGCGGAGACCGGAACCAATATGGTGGATTACATCAATACCATCCGCATCAATGAAGCAAAGGAACTGCTGACCAACCCGGAGTTGAGTGTCAAAAATATCGCGCTTGCTCTCGGCTACAACAATGATCAAAGCTTCGAGCGCTATTTCAAGAAACTGGTGGGTGCGACCCCCAGAGAGTACCGGCAAAAAAAAATGGGCTATGCCCAGGGATCACAGGAGAGGTGATGCAGATTGAACCAAGCCTATCTGGAAGCAGCAGGGGCAGACTCCCCCGGCAATCCATTTCGTAAGAGGTATGCTGAGGCACTGGAGGAGCTTGTCGTACGCAGGCAACAATCGGTTGACCAGGCGCGTGCCGCGTATATTGACCCCCATAAGCTGTATGAAAACAAGGAGCTATACCGCAGGGATTTTATCCAGATGCTGGGCTGGCCGCTGAACGAGTATACCTTCGGTGAAGTAAGGGGCATTCAAACCATCCATGCAGGTCATACGGAGACGGCGGATATATACCGTCTGCAGTTGGAGGCTTGGCCCTCGCTTCCGTTTTACGGAATCCTCTTTGTGCCGTCGGTTCGCGAAGATAAAATCCCTTTGGTAATTTCCCAGCATGGCGGTCAGGGTACTCCGGAATTGTGCAGCAGTCTCTTCGGTTCTTCGGAAAACTATCATCAGATGACGCAGCGTATTCTTAGCCGGGGCGCGGCCGTCTTTGCCCCGCAATTGCTCTTATGGGATAAGGAAAAGTACGGGGTCATGCATGACCGCCAGCAGACCGATGTGAGGCTTAAGCAGTTGGGCGGCAGCATCGCAGCCGTTGAAATCGCCTGCCTCCGCAGATGCTTGGATTATCTTTGCACCCAATTGCCCTTTGTGGATGCCGCGCGGATCGGCATGGCAGGTCTGTCATACGGGGGGTTCTACACCCTGTTCACCGCTGCTGCGGAGCCGCGGATAAAGGCGGCGTATTCTTCCTGCTTCTTTAATTCCAGATATGCTTACCCTTGGCAGGATTGGGTATGGCAGGGCAGTGCGGGCAGGTTCCTGGATGCGGAGGTTGCCGCATTGATTGCTCCCAGGGCCCTGTATATCGAGGTGGCCGACCAAGACGAGCTGTTTGCGCCTGATGGGGCAATCAGCGAATATAACCGTCTGGCAGCCTATTATCAAGCACAGAACGCCTCTCATATGCTTCGCTTTGAGGTTTTTGCAGGTAATCATGAATTGAACAGCGCAGATGCGGGAATGGATTTTTTATTTTCTCATCTGTGAATCAATTCAACAAATTCATACACATAAGGGTTCCGCTCATCCGTCACGCCGGGGACCCGGGAAACCTGCGTCCACTGCCGCTCATCTACCTGGGGGAAAAAAGTATCCGCCGCAAACTCATGGTCGATCCGGGTGATCAGCAGCCGGTCCGCCGCAGGCAGCAGCTGCCGGAATATCTCGGCGCCGCCGATCACGAACAGCTCCTCGCCGGCAAAGGCTTGTACAGCCTCGTCCAGGCTGTGAAGCACCCTTACCCCCTCCGCCTGATACGTGGTGTCCCGGGTCAGCACCAGATTGGTCCGGTTAGGCAGCGGTCTGCCGATGGACTCATATGTTTTCCTGCCCATCAGCACGGCATGTCCCGTGGTTGTCTCCTTGAAGAATTTCAGGTCCGCCGGGAGACGCCAGGGAAGCTTGCCCCGGTAGCCGATCCCCCGCCTGCTGTCCATTGCCACCAGGAAGGTCATCATACGGAGGCGAAATAGGAGTCGAGCCACGGCTCCGCAGCTACCACCACCTGGCGCAGCCGTTCCGCCAGCTCCGCTATTTCCCACTGGGCTCCCCGGCCGGGCCTGCGCTTGCTGTAGAAATGGAGCAGCGCCCGCAGATTCACGGTCATCGTTATATTGGTCGCGGCGCCATTGGGCAGCACGAACCGGGCATCCTCCTTGGGTACGCCAAACTCCACCAGCCGGTCATAGGCGGTTTGCAGGGACTCCATGATCTGCGTGTAGTATTGCTCCGCTTCCTCATTGGCGGCAACCTTCGGTGGAAGCACATATTGGAAGCCTCCCTTTTTCTTGTCGGAAGCATCGGATACATAGCGCTGCGACTGGACAGAGAAGCCGAAGCCCACCCGGTGCCGGGTCAGTTGAGCCAGCAATACCCGGGATACTCCCTCGATGGCGAAGGAAAAATTGATATGCTCCAATGTAGAAGTGTGCCCGGAGCCGACAATATGGCGGAACAGACGGTCCGCATCATTGCCCTCCTGGCCGTCAGCGGCCGGCTGCTGCTGATACTTGTCGTACTCCGCTCCCTCGAACAGATCGCTTGGCTCATTTGGGCTGTAGCAGGTGCGGATGGCCGTGAAGGCGATTTTTCTCGCATCCGGTGTATGAGTCAACAGCTCTACGTGCATGCTTTTTTGATTCCCCATCTATATGTCCCCCAATCGGATAGCTTGTCATTCTTGTAGTATATTTCACCGCCTGCATGCCTGTCCATATGACCGGGGTGTTTCCTCTTAGTCCGGGCCTTCCCCGTCATTGACCGGAGGAGAAGCAAGCCTCCTTACCCCAGCACCTCGGGATTGACACAGGTCAACGGACGCCCTCCCTGAAGCACAGCATGGATATTGTCGGCGGCCAGTCTGGCCATGGCCTCTCTCGTCTCCACGGTTGCGTTGCCAAGATGGGGGGCGAGTATGACATTGTCCAATTGCTTCAGCCCTTCTGTTACCTGCGGTTCAAATTCATAGACGTCCAGAGCCGCACCGGCAATGATGCCGGACTGCAGGGCGTGAAGCAGCGCCTCCTCGTGAACCAGCGGCCCCCGCGCCGCGTTGATAAGATACGCGGACGGCTTCATGGCCTGTAGCTGCGCTTCCCCGATCATATGGCGGATGGACGGATGATAGCTGGCATGGAGGCTGACAAAGTCGGAGACGGATAGAAGCTCGTCCAAAGAAGCATAGCTGACATTGAGCCTCCGCTCCTCTTCAACGGCGAGCCGGGTCCGGGAGTTGTAGATGACCTTCATCACAAAAGCCTGCGCCCGTCTGGCCACCGCTTGTCCAATGCTGCCCAGACCGATTATGCCCAAGGTCTTGCCTGTTACCTCCACTCCCAGATGGTAGAGAGGCGCCCAGCCGGTAAACCTTCCCTGTCTGGTTGTCCGGTCTCCCTCCACCAGACGGCGGGCGGCCGCTATGAGCAGCCCCATGGTGAAATCCGCGGTGGCATTGGTGGACACGTGGGGAGTATTCGTAACGGGAATTCCCCGGGCAGTGGCTTCTGCCACATCAATATTATTGTAGCCGGCCCCATAGTTGGCGATAATCTTCAGCTGGGGATTGGAGGCGATCACCTCACGGTCAATGGAATCGGACAGGATGGGCAGAAGCGCATCGCAGCCTGCCATCTGCTCCATAATCTGGGCCTTGGCCAAGGGCACAATCGTGTCGGACATCCGCACCTCATAATGCCGGGACAAGATTTCGCGGGCGATGGAGGGTATACGTCCGCTAATGAAGACTGCCGGTCTGTTGGTCATTTGTCTGCTTCCTTTCTTTATGCGAATTTCAGTTTAATATCAATAATCTCCGAACGGCTGCCCAGCCGGACCGGCGGTCCCCACAGTCCGTAACCTGAGGATACAATCACATGCATGGCTCCCTTGCGCAGATAGCCCCAATCCAGTTCGAACAGCTTGCGCGTCACCAGGTGAGCCGGCGCCATCTGCCCCCGGTGGGTGTGGCCTGACAGCATCAGATCCACTCCCGCGGCTGACGCAGCAGCCAAACCATAGGGCTGGTGATCCAGCAGAATCACCGGCTTGGTGCGGTCTGCTTCATCGAGCAGCTGCTCTACGCTCAACCTGCCGCCCTGCGGGGAATGCTCCTCCGCCCTGTCCTTGCGTCCAGCGACATAGAAGCTGCTGCCGATCTCTACCACCTTGTCCGTCAACACCTCGATGCCGATGGCTTGCATCCGTTTGATATATTCACCCACATGCCCGCCTATATATTCATGATTGCCCAGACAAGCGAATACACCAAGAGGAGCCTTCAGCCGCTGCATCACATCAGCCATGTTCTCCTTGATGAACGGTTCAATACTGTCATCCAGCACATCGCCGGCCAGCAGAATCAGGTCGGGCTTTAATTCGTCCATGCTGTCCGCCAGCCGGGCCAGCTGCTTTTTGCCGACAACGGCTCCCAAGTGAAGATCCGAGGCTACGGCTATCCGCAGCTCTCTGCGGCCATCTCCCGCCGATTTGGGAACAACCAGTTCATAGCTCCGGATGACGGTATTCCAGGCATTGTACGAGCCGATCAGGAAAACAAGCGCCAGCAATGCTACAACTGTCCAGCCGCTGATCAGAATGGACTGCTCCCGTTCCACGCCGCTTAAGCGCATGACCCAGGCCGCTATATCCGCCAGAGGAATCAGGATCAGAGAATAGAACAACAGGCCTAACCCGTAAGAGCCTATCACCTTCAGCACTGCGCCCGCCCGGTAAGGGAGGAAATTGCGGAGAAGCGCGGCTGCCAGATAAGAGAGGGCAAAGATCCAATAGACGGCCCAGAACCATCCTGCTCTTACAGAAGGAAAGGCGGTCTCCCAGAACAAGTGGCCGTTCCACCCCAGGTACAGATTCAATCCCAAAAAAACGAATATTGCCGCTGCTATCGAAGCCATTATGCGTCCATTCATACACTTCGCTCCTTTATCCGCTTTATTGTGCCGGTATGGCCTGTCTATATTTCTCTTATTGTCTCATACTCCCCTTGGGTGGAACAACTGTGTCCCGGATCACCAGAATGTCTTCAATAAGATGGTGTTGTGCATTCCTTCTCTGACAGTCAAGACCCCCAGTGTTGCTTTCACAATGGTTCGCGGGCGCATCCCATATTTCCCCATGATTAGCCGAACCCATTCTCCATAAGCTAATGTCGGCTGCACAAATGGCCATTGACGTTAGGGCGCCGCATTAAAACAAACAAATGCAGTCAGAAGGAGGCCACCCGATGGGCAAAAAAACACTGAAACAGAAGATGCAGGCCATGGCGGATGAAACAAGCAATGCGCAAAATACCAAGGATTCCAAGCTGACCCAGAATGAAGCCAAGTTCCACGTGCCAAATCAGCCATCCGTCTAACAGGACGTGCCGCGGATATGAAGTCAGCGGATATTTTGTACGAAGCAAGAATAGCCGTACCAAACCGGCATGAGAGAGGAAACCGGCGGCACACGGGAAAAGGTGCCAAGGGACCCAGAAAAGCTGCCTACTAACTGGGAGCAACGCCAACAGCTAGCAAAATGCTAGCTGTTGCCGATTGTGTGAAGCCGGAGGCGCTCCACAGCTTGCAAAATGCTAGCTGTTGCCGATTGTGCGAAGCCGGAGGTGCTCCACAGCTTGCAAAATGCTAGCTGTTGCCGATTGTGCGAAGCCGGAGGCGCTCCACAGCTTGCAAAATGCTAGCTGTTGCCGATTGTGCGAAGCCGGAGTGCTCCACAGCTTGCAAAATGGACCTCTGTCAAGAAAGTAGACACCTGTTAAGAGAATAAACGGAGCTGCTGGTAATAGTGGTTCTCGAATTGGACGGGCGAAACGTAGTC
>JAQSYI010000024.1 GCA_029256185.1 Paenibacillaceae bacterium | reverse complement strand
AGACCCCTTGAAGACGACGAGGTAGATAGGTTCGGGGTGGAAGCGTGGCAACACGTGGAGCTGACGAATACTAATCGGTCGAGGGCTTAATCTATTCCCCCAAAAAGTGAAGCAGAGCTACGGAGAGTATTCAGGTACTTTTCGGGGGCCCCGCCAACCACAAAGGGACGTAAGAATACACAAGAGGTTATCGGTGACCTCGTTTCGCATCCGGTTTTCAGGGCGCAAGCCTTGATATAGGAAGTATATATGGAGAGATACCCAAGAGGCCGAAGGGGGCGCTTTGCTAAAGCGTTAGGGTGTCACAGCCGCGAGGGTTCGAATCCCTCTCTCTCCGTATTTTCCCAAAGTATATGGCGGTGTAGCTCAGCTGGCTAGAGCGTTCGGTTCATACCCGAAAGGTCGGGGGTTCGATTCCCTTCGCCGCTACCATACATACCCGGGCGCTTAGCTCAGCCGGGAGAGCATCTGCCTTACAAGCAGAGGGTCGGCGGTTCGATCCCGTCAGCGCCCATACGCGGAGCCGTGGTGTAGAGGCCTAACATGCCTGCCTGTCACGCAGGAGACCGCGGGTTCGAATCCCGTCGGCTCCGCCATTCATTTTTTCGGGAATGTAGCAAGTCCAGCTCCAGAACATAAGCTTTATGCATGGCTCGGTAGCTCAGTCGGTAGAGCAGAGGACTGAAAATCCTCGTGTCGGCGGTTCGATTCCGTCCCGAGCCACCATTTTTTTGTCAAAAGCTTGCTTCATGGAGGGCTAGCGAAGTGGCCAAACGCAGCAGACTGTAAATCTGTTCTCTGACGAGTTCGGTGGTTCGAATCCATCGCCCTCCACCACTTATTTTTAAGTAAATTTTTGCTTTGATTGAATTTAGATAAAGATAAGTGAATCGGCAGCCTGCCGGTTCTTTTTTGATTGTGGAAACAAAAAGAAGCTTCGGTGCTTTGCATACCGCGGCTTCTTTTCTTTTTTTCAAAGCCAGAAAATACAAAATCTTACCGGAATCACCTTCGGTTCTTGAATCCAATCCTTATCAGCTTACGGACCTTGCAGGCGCGAGGGAGTCCGTTAGAATTCCAAACCTGCGGATTTTTGCCAAACAGGAGCGCTTATATCCGTTGCTAGCCTAAGGTGATTGCTCTTCTTGGACCTAATACTCTGTCAGGCGTTTTTTACAAACCGCGTAACTAAAGCTTGTCCTTCACCGACTGCAGCTTAGATTCCATTGTAGAGGGCTTGTCCCTTCGATCATCGATTCTAATGGAAGTGGACACCCGCTCAGCGCCTTTCCCGAAGGGAACCTCATGCATCCGCCGGATTACCGCGAGCAGATCGTTCAGGTCGCCCTCGATAATGGTGCTCATGGGCGTCAACTGAAATTTGACCGGTTCGGGAGCCTGCTCCAATACCTTATGCACTTCTGCGACATAATGGCTGACACTGGGACTTCCCGTCCCTAAGGGAACAATCGTGACTTCGACAATGGCCACTTGGATCACTCCTTATTTTACTGGATTCTATTCGTATTGTAGTGCTTTTGAAGGAAGAACGGAAGAATAATCTGGAAACGGGGGGTGCGGATTAACTGGGAATATCGTCCATCCTACATAAGATGAGGTTCTTCGAGCATCCTTATAAGTGGTACTGGCCCTTCAGAACTGGGAATGAAGGGGTCATTTGGGTATGTAGGAAACAGCAAGCCTGAAGTGCCAACATTTGAGGCATGCGGCCGAATCTTCTAATATGGTAGTCTATATACATACCATCTTTGTTTTACCAAATCAGGATGGAGAAAACAATCTTACAGAGTGTTGGAGGGATTTTCTTGTTCAGAAGTGTAGTTAAACGTGCCGTTAGTGTCACCGCCGCTATTACCATTCTTATGACAGGAGGGCTGGCAGGCACTGCTTACGGCGCAAAGGACGACATGGATCCCGTATCGCTGGCCAGAGAATTAGTGGGAAGCTCTTATTCGGCAGGGCAGAATGCGCCTGTCAAAGGATTCGATGCTTCCGGACTTGTTCACTACGTTTATCAAACTCTGGATTATGAGATTCCGCGATATATGAACGCCCAATACAAGATGGACAAGCCGTTTATTGAGAGCCTCTCTGACGTGGAGCCAGGTGACATTGTATTTTTTGGAGAGAACGGCTTTATTGACTTCAACGGCATCTATATGGGCAACAATCAATTTGCCATGTCATCCAAGATGATGGATAAAGTCGTGCTGCGTAACGTGAATTCGTACAAGAGTCAGTTTATCGGAGCGAGAAGAGTCTTAACTAAAGCCGATCTGTTGCGGGCAAACTTAATCCTTGACGCCAGAAAGTACCTGGGGACTCCCTATGTATTCGGCGCCAAGTACGGCCAAACCAAGACATTCGATTGTTCGTCCTTCGTGAAAACAGTCTTTGCCCAGAATAATATAGAGCTTCCCCGCGTTTCCCGTAACCAAGCCCTGGAAGGGAAATATGTGACCCGTCAGAATCTTCAAGTAGGGGACCTGGTATTCTTCACCACTAAGGACTCAGGCGGCAAGATAGGCCATGTAGGCATCTATACGGGTGACGGAATGATGATTCATACGTATGGTGAAGGCGGTGTGAAATATTCGACTATCGAAAGCGGTTGGTGGGATGATCACTATGTGACAGCCCGCCGGTTGGTTCAATAGAATACAATGGATTACAGACTCCCTGCATCCACGGTTCCTTCTTCAAAAGCCGCGGTGCGGGAGTTTTTTTTAAGCCTGGGGCAAACAATTCTTCTTCCTGCAGTATCATGCTGTTATGGGTTGTTTCATATGTTACAATGGATGGAGGTATTCTATACAAAAAGATCATAGCGGCATAGGAGCAGTGGTTATGGACTGGGAGCATATTGTGGAGCAGTTGAAGAGTGTTCTTCAGGCTCCGATCAGGCGTGAAGTGATGGCAGCAGAGGAATGGAGGGGGTTGGCACAGAAGCAGCACGGCGACAGCATGTCGTTGCGCGCGGTAGTGAAGGATCAGGAAATTCTTTTTTTGCTGGAGCCGTTGGACCATAATCAGATGGACGTGATCCATGTAGAGGAAGTGCTGATTACACCGTCAGAGAAGCGGCTGGTGGAAATGCTTATCGAAACGGGCAATCAACCCAGGATTCCGGTTAAGGCCGCCCTTCCAGCCAGTGAGGATGAGCGCAAGGCTCTTCAGGTAAGGGACTGGCTGTTGCAGCAGCTGGAGGCCGGGGAAACCCGGGCCGATATGCCGGAGTTGTTGGCCACGCAGCTTTCGCTTTATACGCCGCGGATTCCGTTCTTGCTCTACGGGGATTATTCCGATTCTCAACTGGTGTCCTATACGGAATTCAAGAAATTGCTGGAATCGTTCTTCGATGCGGATATTCAGCTTATTCCCTTGATGGAGAAGGAATGGCTTATTCTTGGCTCCGAATCCTTGCTGATGGACAGCCAGGGGGATGAACGGGAGGGCGATGAAGAGGAGACGCTGGAGGAAGCGCTGTCATCCATTTGCAGCGGCTTGTATGAGATGTTGTCCAATGAATGGGTAGGCGAATGCGATGTGACCATCAACTATCCTAAGACGCCTGCAGCTTCGCTTTTATCCACCGTATATGAAATGAGAGAAGCAATCCGCTTGGGCAAGATGTATCATATTGGCAGGAATCTTCACTTTCCCTGGAGCATGCATATGGAGAAGCTGTTGTATGCGGTTCCCGACAGCGAGCGGACCTTGTTCGTCGATCACATTCTCCGCGGGATTGACCATGTGATGGATCCGGAGATGCTGTCTACGCTGGAGCATTTCTTCGTCTTGGATTGCAATGTGAGTGAAACGGCCAAGAAGCTGTACATTCACCGGAACACGCTTCTGTACCGCCTTGACAAGTTCAAGCAGGAAACCGGCAAGGACGTCCGTTCCTTTAATGATGCAGTGCTGGTAAAAACGGCGCTCCTATTGTACAAAGTGACGAAAAGGAAGTAGTTTTTTTGTAGGGATTGTGCATAGTCATAACACGCGCTGTAGGGTAAGATAGGTATATAAAAGAACGACAAAGAAATGATCATGTGGGAGGAATATAAACATGGCAGGCGTACGCTTACACCATATCGTTAAGACTTATGCAGGGAATACCGAACCAACCGTTAAGGACTTCCATTTGGATATTAAAGATAAGGAATTCGTTGTATTGGTAGGCGGTTCCGGTTGCGGTAAGTCCACAACTCTTCGTATGATCGCAGGTCTGGAAGAAATTACATCCGGTGAACTGTACATCGGCGACCGTCTGGTTAATGACGTTGCCCCTAAAGATCGCGACATCGCAATGGTGTTCCAATCTTACGCTTTGTACCCTCATATGAACGTTTATCAAAATATGGCTTTTGGTTTGAAGCTGCGTAAATTCAAAAAGGCTGACATTGATGCCCGCGTGCGTCAAGCAGCTAAAATTCTTGATATCGAGCATTTGCTGGACCGTAAGCCTAAGGCTCTGTCCGGTGGTCAACGTCAACGTGTTGCTCTGGGCCGCGCCATCGTGCGTGAACCGCAAGTGTTCCTGATGGACGAACCGCTCTCCAACTTGGACGCTAAACTCCGTGTTGCGATGCGTACAGAAATCCTGAAGCTGCACAAGCGTCTTGAAACCACGTTCATCTACGTAACGCATGACCAAACCGAAGCCTTGACCATGGGTGACCGGATCGTAGTTATGGAAGCAGGTGTTATCCAGCAAGCTGCTACTCCGGATGAAATGTACAACTTCCCGGTTAACATGTTCGTTGCCGGTTTCATCGGAACACCTTCCATGAACTTTGTTAATGGTACCCTGAGCGATGAGGGCGGCAACTTGTACTTCAAGGCCAGCGGCATTCGTGTAGAAGTTCCAGGTGGTAAGGCAAAGATTCTTCGCGACAAAGGTTATGTTGGTAAGGAAGTTATCTTCGGTCTTCGTTCCGAAGACATTCATGAAGAGCCTGTATTCCTGGAAGCTTCCCCTAACACAATTGTTAGTGCACATGTAGAAGTAACCGAAAACCTGGGCCACGAAATGTTCCTTCACTTGGCCGGTCTGGGTACTGATACTGTTGTAGCCCGTGTTGACGGCCGTTCCGGAACCAAGGACGGTATGACTGTGAAGCTGGCATTCGACATGAACAAGGTACATTTCTTCGACAAGGAAACAAGCGAATCTATTTTCTCCAAATAATAAATGAAGTTGTGAATAAGCAAGCCGGCTGGCAACAGCCGGCTTTTTCGTTGCTCATTAACCGCAAATGTTGATTTATGCGAGTAATTCTTATACCATGGTACTATTGGTATATAAAGGAGATCAAAGGACATGCCCAAAAAAGTAAAAGTCAGCGATCTGGCTAATAAATTCCAGATGGAAGTGGTCAGTGGCGAAGAGGGACTGAAGCGGACAATTGAAGTTGCTGATTTATGCCGGCCGGGCTTGGAAATGGCCGGTTACTTTGAATACCATCCGGAGGATCGGGTGCAGATTCTGGGAAAGACAGAGCTGGCCTTCTTTGAGCGGTTGCCTGCCGCAGAGCGGACGGACAGGATGCAGAAGCTCTGTCTGGAGGTAACCCCCTGCATCGTCGTTACCCGTGGGCTGGATGTGCCCATTGAGCTGATTCAAGCCTCCAGTTCCTGCGGGCTCGCAGTGCTTAGAAGTAATGTGAATACAACAACCTTGGCGGGACAAATCACGGATTTCCTGGAGCATAAATTGGCTCCCTCCACTACAATCCACGGAGTATTGGTTGACGTATACGGCATCGGCATATTAATATCCGGCAGCAGCGGGATAGGCAAGAGCGAAACGGCGCTGGAATTGGTGAAGCGCGGGCATCGTCTGATTGCCGATGATGCAGTGGAAATCCGCCAGACAGCCGAGAATGTGCTTATCGGCAATGCTCCGGAGTTGATCAAGCATCTACTTGAAATCCGCGGCGTAGGTATTATCAATGTCATGACCTTGTTCGGAGCCGGGGCCGTCCGCAATAACACCAAAATCAATGTGGTCATCAAGCTGGAGACCTGGCAGCAGGACAAGCAGTACGATCGTCTTGGATTGGATGAGGAAGTGACCCGCATTATTGAGACGGACGTTCCGTTGGTAACGATTCCGGTGCGTCCAGGCCGAAATTTGGCAGTTATTATAGAAGTGGCTGCGATGAATTACCGTCTGAAACGAATGGGATTCAATGCCGCGCTTCAATTTACCAACAAGCTGACGGAAACCATTAATGAAGATATGGATGAGGACTAAAGCATTTTACAAAAAGAGCATTCCCGCCTGATGCGGGAGAGGAAGGAGCGGCAACACATGCCTTTGGCACTTGACCGCATAGCGTTTTCCCTTGGACCCATAAATGTTCATTGGTACGGTATTATCCTGGGGACAGCCGCCCTGGTTGGCCTGTATCTGGCCATTCTTGAGGGAAAAAGATTCAAGATTGTTCCTGATTTTTTTATGGATTTGCTGCTTATTGGCGTACCGTCTGCCATCGTAGGCGCCCGTATCTATTATGTGGCGTTTACATGGGATGATTATAAGGACAATTTGCTTGATATTTTCGCCATATGGAACGGCGGTATTGCCATATATGGAGCGCTGATCGGCGCGGTAATCGGCGTATCCATCTATTGCAAGAAAAAGGGCTACAACTTTCTGAGAATTGCCGACATCTGTGCCCCCAGCCTGCTAGCGGGACAGATGATTGGGCGCTGGGGCAATTTTGTCAATCAGGAGGCTCACGGCGGGCCTGTGGCCGAGTCGTTTCTGAGAGACAGATTATTCCTGCCTGACTTTATTGTGGATCAGATGAATATTGGCGGAGTGTTCTACCATCCCACCTTCTTGTACGAATCACTTTGGAATCTGCTTGGCATACTGGTGCTTATCTGGCTGCGGCGCAGGCCGTTTCTTCGCGCGGGAGAGTTGTTCGCCAGTTATTTCATCTGGTATTCTGTCGGGCGTTTCTTCATCGAAGGGTTGCGGACAGACAGTCTGGCTTTTGACGGACCGGCTTGGCTCGCAAGTCTGATGGATGGCATCTGGGCTCCCATGACGCTGTTCTTCGAAGCGGGTAACATGGCTTACGGTAATGTGCGTACCTCCCAACTGGTAGGCATTGCGCTTATACTTGCAGCGGTAGTGTTCATCGTCGTACGCCGCAGAAAGTATGGGGCAGAGCTGCCCCGATATCATGACCCTATTGTGTCCTCCCGGAAGCAGCCAGATGATCAGAGCGGCGGGACAGCTCCGAGTGCCGTTGCACAAGAGAACCCGCAAAGTGAGTCTTAAGAGACTGCGATTAAATAAATTACACTTATTTCCCCGCAGCTCCTAAGCACCGATAGGAGGACCAGAATGTTTACAGCCGTGTTGTTTGATCTGGATGGAACGATTTTGAATACCAATGAATTGATTGTAGACAGTTTTCTCCATACCCTGAAGGGTGAAACGCCGCGGGAATATACACGTGAGGATATTATCGCGAATTTCGGACGGACTCTCGTCGACCAGATGAGGGATTATACCGGACGGGAAAATGTGGAGCCCTTCATTACCAAATACAGAGCACATAACATCAGCCGCCATGATGATCTGATTATGGACTTTCCTTATGTAGGAGAGGTGCTGGAGCGGTTAAGCCAGGCAGGGGTCAAGCTGGGAGTAGTGACGAGCAAGGTCCGCAGAACCTCCCTGATGGGACTTAACCGCTTCAAGCTGACGGATTATCTGCAAAGTATTGTGACGGTGGAGGACGTGACCAACCCTAAGCCTCATCAGGAGGGAATCCTTAAGGCAATAGCTGAGCTTGGGGCCGATCCGGGTGCAACGCTCATGGTAGGAGACAGCCAGTATGATATTATGGCGGCGCAGAATGCCGGAATCCGGGTGGCTGGTGTATCGTGGGCTGCCAAGGGCGAGGAATTCCTGGAGCAATTCAAACCGGATTATATGATTCGGGATATGCGGGAGCTGCTGGCGCTCTGCGGTGTGAAAGGTGAGGGATGAAGGTGAGAAGGACGGAGCGGTTTCCAACGGAGGGTCCTAACGCTCTATGGCAAGTTTATAGAACCGTGAATAGATGGAAGGCCGTCCGCAATTTTGTTTTTATTCAGATCAGCAGATATTGCCCGTCTCTGCCGGTGAAAAATTGGATTTATCGTCATGTGCTGGGAATGAAGGTGGGCAAGCATACCTCCTTCGCGCTGATGGTGATGGTGGATGTATTCTTTCCGGAGAAGATTTCCGTTGGCGATAACTCCATTATTGGCTATAACAGCACTATTCTGGCTCATGAGTATCTGATTCATGAATATAGGCTGGGACCTGTGAGCATTGGCCGGAATGTGATGATCGGGGCTAACTGCACGATTCTGCCGGGGGTGACCATCGGCGATTTTGCCGTAGTGGGAGCGGGTGCCGTAGTGCACAAGGATGTGGAGCCCTACAGCTTCGTGGCCGGCAATCCGCTGCAGGTGATCCGTCCGGGGAACGGGCAGGAGCCTGGCAGTCCCGATTAGTCAGAGCCCTCTCAGCTGATGGAAACAAGCCGCGGGGTTAATGGATAACGGCGCAGCATAACATAACAGCAAACCTTGCAGCAAACCTTGGGGGCGGCGGCCATTCAAGGTTTTTTTGGCATGATGAGGCAAGAAGCGTTGCGGAGATGTTCCGTCGGGGGCGGGGGCTGCTCTGACGGATAGAGAAAGAGGGAATGGGGCATTGACGCTTCTTTCCTGCCGTGGTATAGTTACGTCTAAACACTTTAGTTTGGTAGTATGGTAACATACTAAAGCGAGTGCTGTTGATGAAAATTAGTGTACGCCATTTCTCGTTTAGAGAGAAGCAGTGGTTCTATAAGATATCACTCAGGAGTAAAGCTGGAAATGAGCTTTTGAACAAGCTTGGAGCTTCCATGTTGTGTTAAAATAGAGCTTGGACCCCTGTTTCCAGATCGAAGGGACGGGAAGATGATTTTGGACATGAGGTGAGAGGATTGTCAAAGCCTAAGGTGTTTGAAAAGCCTACAGGTGTGAAGGATTATTTGCCGGAGGCGGTTGCAAAGCTGAGGAGCATCGAGTTTCGCGTGCTGGAATGTATGAAAAAGTGGGGCTACAATCAGATCATTACGCCAACGCTGGAGTTCTATGATACCGTCGGGGTAGCAAGCTCCACTGAAGATAAGAAGATGTTCAAGCTGCTGGATCAGAACGGGCGGACGCTGGTGCTCCGTCCTGATGTGACGGCTCCAATCGCCCGGGTTGTGGCTTCTCTGATGAAGGAGCATGCCTTCCCGCTGCGCTTATCCTACCATGCCAATGTATTTCGTGCTTTTGAAGAGGAAGCAGGCCGGGAGTCGGAGTTCTTCCAGACAGGCGCGGAACTGGTTGGCGACGGATCGTCGGAGGCGGACGCGGAGGTAATCGCCCTGGCCATAGCCTCGCTCCAGGCTGCCGGCGTGAGCACCTTCAAGATTGCGCTCGGGCATACGGGCTTCTTGAACGGTTTGTTCCATGAAACGCTGAATGGCCGCGAGGCGGAGCAGAAGGCTCTCAAGGAGTGTCTGCTGAACCGGGACTATGTGGGATACCGTCAGCAACTGCGCGCTTTTACGCTGGAGGCTTCCATGCAGAAGGAGCTGGAGGCCATTCTCCGTTTGCGGGGCGGAGCGGAGATATGCGAGCAGGCCCGGGGACTGACAAGAAACGAACTGGCGCAGGATTCCATCCGCCATCTGTGCGAGATCTACGAAGTGCTGAAGGCATACGGGGTCAGCCAGCATGTGCTGATTGATCTGACGATGATCGGTGATTTCTCTTATTACACCGGCATGACCTTTGAGGGTTATGCCGCGGATCTGGGGTTCCCCGTTGTGAGCGGGGGCCGCTACGATAATCTGCTGCGGCAATTCGGGCGGGAGGCGACAGCTACCGGCTTTGCCCTGAAGACTACGCGGATTCTCGAAGCGGCGCATGAGCAGCCGGAAGCGGTCAGGCGGGTGCTGGTGGTTTATTCTCCCCATTGCCGCACGGAGGCGCTGCAGGCTGCGACAGAGCTTCGCAAGCAGGACGGCATCCGGGTGGAGACCCGCTGTGTTCTCGTTAAGCCGGTGCTTGAGCCGTTTGGGGAAGGAAGCTTTTGGTACGAAGGCTGCGTGTACCAGGAAGTGGCGGGTTTCTATGAAGACTGCTGCAAGCCTAAGGAACAGGAGGATGGGTTGCTTGGACATACTGAAGATTGCCATGCCCAAAGGAAGGATTAACCGGCCTGCTATCAAGCTGTTTCAAGAAGCCGGGTTTGCTGTCCCGGATGATCTGGAGGATTCCCGGAAGCTGATTATCTCCGTGCCGGAAGCGGGATTTGAGTTTATTATGGCGAAGCCGGTGGATGTGGCTACCTATGTAGAGTATGGCGCCGCCGATATTGGCATAGTGGGCAAGGATGTGCTGATGGAGGAGAACCGGGATGTGTATGAGCTCTTGGACTTGGGGATTGCCCGCTGCCGCATGTCCGTGATTGGCCTGCCGGACTGGAAGCCTGCTATTAATCTGAAGGTGGCCACCAAGTATCCCAATGTGGCTTCGCAGTATTTCCGGGAGCGGGGTCAGCAGGTCAATGTGATCAAGCTCAACGGTTCGATTGAGCTGGCGCCCCTGATCGGACTGGCGGACCGGATTGTGGATATGGTGGAGACGGGAGCAACGATTGTGGAGAACGGACTGGTGGAGATGGAGCAGATCTTCTCCATTACCAGCCGTCTGATCGCCAACCGGGTCAGCTACCGCATGAAGAATGAGCGGGTGCAGGATCTGTGCGACCGTCTCCAGGAGGTTATTACAGGCCGGGAAACGGCTGTGATGAAGTAAATAAGCATCGAAGCAACGTCACTTTGTGGGGTGAAAAAAACTGGGGTCCCCGCAAAGTACCAGGAATAAGCATCGGAGCATTAGCGTCACTTTGTGGGGTAAAAAAACTGGGGCCCCCGCAAAGTACCAGGAATAAGCATCGGAGCATTAACATCACTTTGTGGGGTATCTAGGGAGAGGGTGGACATATGGCAGTGGTGCGGATTGTGCCGGCGGCGGAATTTGCGATACACCGGGAGGTGGAGTACGGCACTCCCGAGCAGAATCAAGCGGTTAAGGAAATCATTGAAGGTGTCCGTTCAGGAGGGGACGCGGCTCTGAAGGAATATTCCCGGCGCTTCGACCGTTCGGAGGTGGAGACGTTCCGTCTGACGGAAGCGGAGATTGAAGCGGCGTACGGGCAGGTGGAGCCGGAGTTTGTAACAGCCATCCGCGAAGCGGCGGTGAATATCCGTTCATTCCACGAGAAGCAGAAGCGGGAGTCGTGGATGGATCTGAAGCAAGACGGCACCATGCTGGGGCAGGTGATCCGCCCCTTACAGCGGGTGGGACTGTATGTCCCCGGCGGCAAGGCGGCGTACCCCTCGTCGGTGCTGATGAACGCGATTCCGGCACAGGTGGCCGGGGTGCCGGAGATTGCCATGGTGACGCCCCCGGCCACGGCAGGAGTAGAGGGCGTCAACCCCTATATCCTCGTGGCAGCCGCGGAGGCGGGGGTACACGAGGTGTACCGGGTGGGCGGCGCCCAGGCGGTGGCCGCCCTGGCTTACGGCACGGAGCAGATTCCGGCCGTGGATAAGATTGTGGGGCCCGGCAACATCTATGTCGCTCTCGCCAAACGCTACGTGTACGGCGTGGTGGACATCGACAGCATCGCGGGCCCCAGTGAAATCATCGTGCTCGCTGATGACTCGGCTGATCCCGCCTATGTGGCGGCGGATCTGCTGTCCCAGGCGGAGCACGACGAGATGGCGTCGGCGGTGCTGGTCACGCCGTCGCAGGCACTGGCAGCGGCGGTGCAGCAGGAGCTGGCCCGCCAGGTGGCCTTGCTGCCGCGGCGGGCCATCGCGGAGCAATCTCTGGCCGATTACGGGGCTATTCTCACCGTTGCCACCCTTGAGGAAGGCATTGATGTGGTCAACAAGATGGCGCCGGAGCATCTGGAGGTGATGGTGCGGGAGCCGCTCCAGTATTTGGGCAAGATCACGAATGCCGGCGCCATCTTCCTTGGACCGTACAGCTCCGAGTCGGTGGGCGACTATTTTGCCGGGCCCAATCATGTGCTGCCCACCAACGGCACCGCCAGATTTTCTTCGGCGCTTAGCGTGGACGATTTTATCAAAAAATCCAGTGTGATCTACTACAGCAAGGAAGCGCTGCTGCGGGACGCGGGGCAGATTTCGGCTCTGGCCCGCTTTGAGGGGCTGCAGGCCCATGCCCGTGCAGTAGAGATTCGGGTTGAGAAGGAGGGGGACGGAGTATGACGGAGCAGGACCGGAAGCAAGCCATAGAGGCTGAGGGAGGCAAAGCTGCGCCGGCAGACCGCAGCGCTGCGGTCACCCGCAAGACCAATGAGACGGATATTGAACTGGCCTTGGGCGTAGATGGAACAGGGATCTCGGAAATTGCCACCCAGGTGCCGTTTCTCGATCATATGCTGGATCTCTTCACCAAGCACGGCCAGTTCAATCTGCGGGTGAAGGCATCGGGGGATATCCATATTGACGATCATCATACGGTAGAGGACATCGGCATCTGTCTGGGACAATGTCTGCGGGAGGCGCTGGGCGACAAGCGGGGCATCAAGCGGTATGCCAGTGTATTTATCCCCATGGATGAGGCGCTGGCCCAGGTGGTCATTGATATCAGCAACCGTCCCCACTTCGAATACAGAGCCCAGTACCCCTCCCAGCTGGTAGGGAGCTTCTCGACGGAACTGGTTCATGAGTTCTTGTGGAAGCTGGCTCTGGAAGCGAGAATCACCCTGCATGTGATCGTGCATTACGGTCAGAACACCCATCATATGATTGAGGCGGTGTTCAAGGCGCTGGGCCGTGCCCTGGATGAAGCAACCTCCATCGATCCCCGGGTGCAGGGAGTTCCTTCGACGAAGGGGGTTCTGTAAACGATGATTGCAATTATTGACTACGGGATGGGAAATCTTCACAGTGTCAGCAAGGCCGTGGAGCGGCTGGGTTATGAAGCGCTTGTCACCGCCGATGAATCGGTCATTATGAGCGCAGACGGGGCGATTCTGCCGGGAGTCGGAGCGTTTGGCGATGCCATGCATTTTCTGCGGGAAACCGGGCTGAAGGACGTTGTGCTGCGGTATGCGGCCACCGGCAAGCCTCTGCTGGGCATCTGCCTGGGAATGCAGCTCTTGTTCTCCTCCAGCGAGGAGCATGGCGAGCATGAAGGGTTAGGGCTGCTGCCGGGCGGTGTGGTGCGGCTGGAGGGAGATTTCAAGATCCCCCATATGGGTTGGAACCGGCTGACCTTCAGGCAGGCTTCCCCGCTTTTCCACGGTTTGGAGGAGGGTCATGCCTACTTTGTGCATTCCTTCCACGCTTTGCCGGAGCGGGAGGGGGATTTGCTTGCCGATACGGATTACGGCGGGCCCGTGACCGCTATTGTGGGCAGGGACCTTATTTTCGGCACTCAGTTCCATCCGGAGAAAAGCGGCGCACTAGGCATGCAATTGCTGGATAATTTCCTGCGCCTGAGCCGGGGCCAGCGCTGAAAAACATGCATTGGCGGGAAGCCGCGTTGGCCGGAATCGGCCTGGGGAAATCCCATTCACCGGAAAATAAGTTGATGGAAAATCGGATTGGCGGGATGCTGCCTCGGGAACCACGGTTGGCGAAACGTCGAATTGGAAAAACTCAGGGTTGTTGTCTGGAACCGGAGTTGGCAGAAACTCAGGCAGCAGGCTTGGCGAGTAGACTATAGGAATCGGGAAAAGGCGGGGGATGGGCAGGATGTTTACCTTATATCCGGCGATTGATATCCGGGGCGGCAAGTGTGTCCGGCTTGTCCAGGGAGATTACAATCAGGAGACGGTCTATAACGATAATCCGGTGGAAGCGGCCCGGGCATGGGCGGAGCAAGGCGGCAAGTGGGTGCATCTGGTGGATCTGGACGGCGCCAAGGCGGGGCATCCGGTCAATCATGAGCTGATCGGACAGATTGCCCGCAGTCTGAACGTGCCGGTGCAGACCGGCGGCGGTCTGCGGACGGTGGACGATGTGGAGCGGCTGCTCGACCTTGGCGTCTCCCGGGTGATTATCGGGACGGCAGCGATTGAAGACCGTCC
Source organism: Paenibacillaceae bacterium (assembly GCA_029256185.1). Lineage (GTDB taxonomy): Bacteria > Bacillota > Bacilli > Paenibacillales > NBRC-103111 > Paenibacillus_AR. The sequence continues at coordinate 86,539 of JAQSYI010000024.1, read as the reverse complement.
CTTCGTGGAACGGGTCCTGAAGGAGCATGGCGACAAAGTGGCCATCGGCATCGACGCCCGCGACGGCTATGTGGCCACACGGGGCTGGCTGAAAACGTCCCAGGTGAAGGCGGAGGAGCTGGCGGTGCAGCTTGGGTCGCTGGGGGCGAAGACGTTTATTTTCACCGATATTTCCCGGGACGGGATGATGCAAGGACCCAATGTGGAGGCCATCGTCCGGTTGGCCCAGGTATCCGGTCAAGCGGTAATCGCCTCCGGCGGGGTGAGCCGGTATGAGGATCTGGACCGGCTGGCGGCACATGCGGCTGACGGGGTATCCGGCGCGATTATCGGCAAGGCTCTCTATACAAGGAGCATTGACTTGGCGGAAGCCCATAGCCGCTTGGGGCTGAAGTGAGGGAGAGTAACGCACAGCAGGGCTTGGGAGGGATAGGGAATGTTGGCTAAACGGATTATCCCGTGTTTGGATGTGAAGGACGGACGGGTAGTCAAGGGTGTCAATTTCGTCAATCTCCGCGATGCGGGGGACCCGGTGGAGTTGGCGGCCATCTATGACCGTGAGGGTGCGGACGAGCTGGTATTCCTGGACATCTCCGCATCGGTGGAAGGCCGTTCCACGATGGTGGAGGTGGTCCGCCAGACAGCAGGGGAGATTACCATTCCGTTCACGGTAGGCGGCGGGATCTCCAGCGTGGAGGATATGACCCGGCTGCTGCGGGCCGGTGCGGATAAGACAGGGATTAACACGGCCGCTGTCAAAAATCCGGGACTGATCTCCGAAGGGGCACGGCGGTTCGGCTCCCAGTGCATTGTTGTGGCGATTGACGCCAAGTACAATGCAGCGTGGGGGGAATGGGAGGTTTATATCCACGGCGGCCGCACGCCAACAGGAATCAAGGCGTTGGAATGGGCGCGCAAGGTGGAGGTGCTGGGCGCCGGAGAGCTGCTGTTGACCAGCATGGATGCGGACGGGACCAAGGACGGGTTCGATATCCCGCTTACCCGTGCGGTGTCAGAAGCGGTAGGCATTCCCGTTATTGCCTCGGGAGGCGCGGGGACGAAGGAGCATTTCTTCGATGTGTTCACTCAGGCCAAGGCGGATGCGGGGCTTGCGGCGACCATCTTTCACTATAAAGAGCTGTCCATTCATGAAGTAAAGAATGACCTGAGGACCAAAGGAGTGGAAGTGCGATGAGCGATGCGGAAACAAAACAAGCGTCAACGGCTGGGGAGCTGGCTGAATTAATCAAATGGTCGGCAGCTGGCTTGGTGGCGGCGGTGGTCCAGGATGCTGTCAGCAAGGATGTGCTGATGGTGGCCTATATGAATGAAGAGGCGCTGAAGCAGACGGTTCAGACAGGCGAGGCCTGGTTCTACAGCAGGTCCCGTCAGGAGCTGTGGCATAAAGGGGCCACCTCCGGCCATGTGCAGCAGGTCAAATCCCTGTCCTACGATTGTGATGCGGATACCTTGCTGCTGAAGGTGATTCCCGCAGGACCGGCTTGCCACACGGGCGCATACAGCTGCTTTTACCGGGAGCTTCCCTTGCCTGTGCAGGAGCTCAATGCCGCTTCCAACGGGGCAGACGGGGAAACGGCTGCCAAGGAAGGGGCTGCCGGGACTGGAGGGAAGGAAGCAACGCATGACCGCTTCGCCATCCTGGGCGCGTTGGAATCGGTCATTGCCAAGCGGGATGCGGAACGTCCGGAGGGAGCCTACACCACGTATTTGTTCGAAAAAGGGGTAGACAAGATCCTGAAGAAGGTAGGCGAGGAAGCGGCGGAGGTCATTATTGCCGCGAAAAACCGCAGCGCCGATGAGCTTCGGTATGAAGCCAGCGATCTGATCTACCATCTGCTGGTGCTGCTCCGGGAGCAGAAGCTGCCATTGGATGAGGTGCTGCAGGAATTGGACCGGAGGCATAATAAGTAACGGTCAGGCAAATTTAACGATGGAAGATTTTTTCCGCGGCATGGGATCGGAATTGCACCGTTGGGGTGTATTACCGGTCTCATGCCGCTTCTTCATGTTCATCCGGCATCCCGGCTGCGGGCGCTCTTGTATCCTTTGTGCGCAAGCTTTGCACTACAGCGGGACAAATACTTGGCGAAGCTGGTCAGACCGTTGTTTAAAAAGCGCTTTCCAGCATGTATAATAAAGTTGGGTCTCAATATGGGGCAAAGATTTGTTCGGGAGGGTAACCATGATTTCCGATAACGTGAAGATTTTCTCCGGGTCCTCGAATCCGCAGCTTGCGGAACGGATCTGCGGGGAACTGGGGCGTCCCCTGGGACGAGTCAAGCTGTCCCGGTTCAAGAGCGGCGAGCACTATTGTTTGTATGAGGAGACCATCCGCAACTGTGATGTGTTCCTGGTTCAAACCTTCTCCCATCCCATCAACGAGCATTTTGTAGAGCTCTTAGTGATGATGGATGCCGCCAAACGGGCATCGGCCAAGACCATCAACCTGGTGATTCCGTACTATGGTTATTCCAGACAAGAGCGGAAAGCTGCGCCGCGGGAACCGATTTCGGCCAAGATGGTAGCGGATGTGCTCACAACGGCGGGAGCGAGCCGGATGATCACGATTGATCTGCATGCTCCGGCCATTCAGGGATTCTTCAATATCCCGGTGGACCATCTGACCGCGTTGGATCTGATCAGCGACTATATCCGCAAGAAGCAAATTTCCGACCCGATTGTGGTCTCTCCCGATGCGGGCCGGGCTACGACAGCCGAGAATCTGGCCAATATTCTGAACGCTCCCTTTGCCATCATGATTAAGAAACGTCCGGAGCATAACAAGTCTGTTATTACCCACGTCATTGGAGAGGTGGAGGGACGCACGCCGATTATTATTGAGGACCTGATTGACACCGGTTCTACGATCGTGAATGTAGTGGAAGGTCTGAAGGAACGGGGCGCCAATGATGTGCTGATCTGCGCTACCCATCCGGTCTTCTCGGGACCGGCGCTGCAGCGTTTGGACCACCCCAATATTATGGAGGTCGTCCTCACGGATTCCATCGCCATCCCTCCCGAACATTCCAACCGGTTCCATGTGCTCTCCGTTGCCGAGCTTTTGTCCAATGCCATCCGGATCAATATGAGCGGCGGGTCCATCAGTTCCCTGTTCAAGTACGGGGGAGTGTAAGGCGGAGTTCTTCAGACAGACTGAACATATACAGACAAGACCCATGAAAGATTCATGGGTCTTGTCTCCGTTCGCATGAGGCCGGTAGTGCGGTGGTTACTTGGCCAATTCCTTATTGAATTGATCTATCAGCCGGGTGATGGTGGTATCCAGATTCTGTCCGCCGAGCAGATATTTCTCTGTTTCAACATTGAAAAGTGCGTCCAAAGCGGCGAATTGCTCGGGGAATTTGGTAATTTCGTTGGGCTCCAGATCGGGATGGTTCCATACAGCAAGCAAGGAATCCTTATGCAGCAGAGCTTCATTGCCAGCGGCAATGGCATTGACGGTGGCGGTATTATCCGCTCCGACCATGGCGGAGAATTCATTGGCCACCTTGGCGCCGTCGCCGGATATGAATTTCATGAAGCGGTAAGCCGCTTCCTTCTTGGAGGATTTCGCGTTTATGGCGTTATAGGTGGCGGAGCCGGTCACTCTTCCGGCCGGGCCGTCCTTCCAGCGGGGCATCATGGCGAAGACAGTCTGGAAGTCATGGGGGAAATTTTCCAGATCAATGATGTTGTTGGTGATCCAAGCGCCTGTCAGGATCATGGCAGCCTTGCCGCTGAAATAGACGTCCCGGTAAGCCATGTTGGTGGACTTGGCGTTCATATAAGGAACTTGACTCTTATCTGTATTTTCCATATCATACACAAATTGGAGCCATTCCTTAAATACCGGATCGGCGATGTTGGAGGAGCCGTCATCCTTCACGTAAGGGTTGTCCAGCTTGGTATTGAACAGGGCCTCCCGGCGGTATTCCGACCAGGTGTGCATATAGGAGCCGTGTACCTTGTTGGCGCCCTCACCCTTGGTCATGGCCAAGGCATACTCGCGGTAGTTGTCCCAGGTCCAGTCCAGCGGAGGAACGGGCAGTCCTGCCGCGTCCAGCATGGTTTTGTTCAACAGCACGAAATAGATGGAAGGATTATAAGGCAGTCCGAAATGGGAGCCGTTCACCTCGGAATTGAACTGGTACAAGTCGTCATAGGACTTGCCCTCGGCAACTATGAATTCATCGATGGGGGCAAAAAGTCCCTTCAACGCCCGCTCCGCATAGTCCTTGAAGGACGGAAGCGCCACGACGTCATAATCGGCTCCCGACAAGGACATCAGGTCCAGCTTCTTCAGGAACTCAACGGAATCTCCTTGCTGCAGGTCCAGCTTCACCACGATATCCGGGTTGGCCGCATTGAAGGCATCCACCTGAAGCTGTCTGAGGGATTGCCCTTCCTTGTTTTTGACCCCGTCATAAGTCAGGAAGGTGATTTCAACCGGCTTGGCGCCGGTTGCGGAGGAGGAGGGGGCGGTGGAAGGCGAATCGCCGGTGGAGCTGGAGCAGCCTACAGCCCATAACGCCGCTGCCAAAACAACAGAACATGTCTTAATTAAGGCCTTTCCCTTCATGTTAACAACCTCCTTGAAATGAATGATGGAATGCAAAAAGGAAATCATGCTGTGCGGTCCGGACCGCGTTGTTCCCGCGCAATGCAGCTGGTCAGCCCTTGACTGCGCCGGAGGTCATGCCGTCGATAATGAAGCGCTGGCCGACGATAAACAGAAGCAACAAGGGAACAATGGCACAGACGGCGGCGGCCATCAGCAAGGAATAGAAGGTGCCGCTCTGGGAAGCGAACTGGGACATGCCCAACTGAATGGTGAACAATTCCTTGCTTCTCAGGAAGATTAACGGGTTCTGGTAGTCATCCCAGGTCCAGATGAAGCGCAGGATGGCCAAGGTCGCCAGGACAGGCTGGGAGATAGGCAGGACAATCTGCAGGTAGATCCGGGAATAACCGGCGCCGTCGATCTTGGCTGCCTCCACCAGGGAGTCGGGAAGCGACATCATGTACTGCCTCAGCAGGAATATGCCGTATACACTGAATACCACGATCAGCACCAGCCCCGCATGGGAATCGATCAGATTCAGCCAAGTCAGCAGCATGAATTTGGGTACAATGGTCACTTGGTCGGGAATCATCATGGTGGCGATGAACAGGGCAAACAGGCCATCCTTGAACTTGAAGCGAAGCTTGGCAAAGGCGAATGCGCCCATGGAAGCGATCAGAAGCTGCAGAACCGTGACGGTAACGGATACCTTGAGGGTGTTCCAGTAATACAGCGGGAAGCTGTATTGGGAAGACCAGACCTTGGAATAGTTGGCGATGGCGTTCCACTTGGGCGGAATCCACTGGAGGGGATAGTTGAAGACATCCACCTCGTATTTGAAGGAGGCCGATACCATCCACAGCAGCGGGAACAGCATGGAAGCGGTAAGCAGCGCCATGATGAAGGTAAAGATAAGCTTGGACGCGCCGGGAAGTCTCATACGTTCACCTCCTATTCGTAGACAACCCATTTTTTCTGCTGCCTGATCTGGATCAGGGTAACGGCAAAGATAATCACGAACATGACCCAGGCTGCTGCGTTGGCTGTACCCATCCGGTAGAATTGAAAGGCTTCCCGGTATATATAGAAGGCGACATTGGTGGTTTCATTGCCGGGTCCGCCATTGGTCAGGATTTTGATGGAATCGAATACCTTGAAGGAGCCGATAATGCCCATAGTGGACAGGAAGAACGTAACCGGCGAGATCAAGGGTACGGTAATGTGGCGGAACTTGCGCCATTCACTGGCCCCGTCCATGGTAGCCGCTTCATACAGCTCTGCCGAAATTCCCTTCAGACCGGAGAGGAAAACCAGTACGTTGTAGCCCAGAGTCTGCCAGATATGAAAGGCCATGACTGTGGGCAGAGCCCACTTCATATCGGTGAACCACTTGGGCGGATTCTCTATGCCCATGGCCTGGAGAAAGCTGTTCACCGGACCGAAGGAGGGCTGGAAGACGACCATCCATACGACGGAGGAAGCGACTACGCTGGAGATATAGGGAATGAAGACCACTACCCGGAATATTGTGGAGCCATAAACATATTGATTGATCATCACCGCTGCCAGCAGTCCGATTATAATGCCGGCGGGGACCGTTACGGCGGCAAACTTCAGCGTATTCCACATGGATTTGGAAAACCACTCATCCTCGCCTGAAAGCAAAAAGGAGAAATTATCCCCTCCGGCCCACTTGATTCCCTGAAAGCCGGACAGAAAGTTCCATTCCGTGAAGCTGAGCAGGAAGGAGGAGAGGATGGGAAAGGCAATGAAGAAGGCGAAGCCTGCCAGACTGGGCAGCAGGAACAGATAAGCGGCGAGATTTTCTTTGGCAGCGAGCTTGCTTCCCGTCTTTTTCACCTACACCACTCCCTGGCATTCACGTCGAAATTTTTTGTTGCGGATCCAGCATGGAAGCCGATTCCTCATCGAGGAACAAAAACCAGTTGGGATGGGTCCGGAGTATGGTGGAAGGAACCAGATTGGTAATTTCCGGACTCGCAAGTGTGTTCTTCACTGCCTGCGCCTTGGCCTGATGCGGCACGACCGATACAATGGCACGGAAGGAGACGATCAGGCTGACCGTAGCGCTGACTGCTGTGGCCGGCACGCTGGGTAAATCGGGAAACCACCCCTCATTCACCTGCTGCAGCCGGCACGCTTCGTCCAGCTCTACAATGCGGTAGGCTTCCTTGGCGGCAAAGTCGGCGGGCGGATCGTTAAAGGCGATATGGCCGTTATTACCAATGCCCACAATGCCCACATCGATGGGCTCCTTCGTTACTTCCCGTTCCAGTTCCGCGAGCACTTCGGCTGCCGGTCTGTCCGCCTCAATAAGATGGACGGTTCCCGGAGTGATATGATCCAGGAAACGGGTTTGCAGGTACCGGCGGAAGCTGGCCTTATGGCTGGCCGGGATGCCGATATATTCATCCAAGTGAAAGATCTCCACTTTGTCCCAGGGCAGGGGATGCTTCAATAGTTCTTCGTAAAATTCAAAATGGGATTGTCCTGTGGCCAGCATCAGTCTGGCCCGTCCCTTCTCCTTCACTGCCGTCAGCAGCAGCACTGCCGCCTTGCTTGCCGCCTTCACTCCGGTTTCTCTTGCAGTTGCTGCTATATCCATGATCATAGTGCCGTCTCCTCACTTAATTGTTTAGTGAACAGCAAGTCCCTCATCGCTAAAGACGATGCGGCCCCTCACTGCCGTCAGTCTGATCTCGAATTGGTCGTCAAAAAGCACAAAGTCGGCATCATAGCCGGGGGCGAGCCTGCCCTTGCAGCCGTCTAGCTTCATCAAGCGTGCGGGAGTCAGCGAGGCCATGGCCACGGCGTCAGGAAGGGAGGCGCCTGCCAGTTGAACCATGTTGCGCACCAACTGATTGGCGGTAGCTATGCTTCCCGCGAATGCCTGACGGTCCATAAGCTTCATCACACCGTCCTCCAGGACGGTCTGCACCCCGTTGCTCTGGGTAATCACATCACCGTCTTGGTAACGGGAGGCGGCGGCAAAGAGGGCATCGGTAATCAGAATAATGCGGTCTGCTCCCTTGGTCTTGTACAATAGCTTGAGCAGGGCCGCAGGCAGATGCTTGCCGTCGGCAATGACCTGCACGGTCAGCTCATCCAGGGCGAGCCCCGCCTCCACAACTCCCGCCACCCGGTACCCGTTGACCCGGTGCACCATGGAACAGCCGGAGTAGATATGGGTGACATCGGAGTAGCCGTGTTGTACGGCCCGGACAACCTCGTCATAGGTGGCATCCGAATGGGCAATGGAAGCGACGATGCCCCTGCGCACAAGCTCTCTCCCCAATTCAAGCGAGCCGGGAAGCTCGGGAGCCGCTCCCATCATGCGCACCTGGTCCCATTCATTCAGAAGGGGAAGATAGGTATCGGGCGACGGGTTCAGAATATGCTCGGGATTCTGGGCGCCCCGCTGGGACTGGGCAAAGTAAGGTCCTTCCAGATGAATGCCGAGAATATTGGATTCTATGGTCAGGGACTGTGCTTCTCTGACGGCCCGGATGGTCCGGATCAGTTCAGGAATGGGGGCGGCCAAGGTGGTCGGCAGGATAGAGGTGGTACCATAACGGGCATGTGCTGCACATATGGCCCGGATTTCCTCCGGAGAAGCCAGGTTGAATTCGTATCCGCCTCCGCCGTGCACGTGGAGATCCATAAATCCCGGCGCGGCATACAGTCCCTTGGCATCAATGACTGCTCCGTAACCGGAGGGGTCGACGGAAGGAGGCTGCTCGTGGATAGCGGTAATGATCCCGTCTTTCCATTCGAGGCAGCATCCGGTCAGAACACGGCTCTCCAATACGACATTGGAATTGAGAATCAGCTGCTTCATAGTTTGCGTCACCTTTTATTACATAGTTTTGTTTAGCAATCGATTTCTAAACAAGCGACATCCATTGCATACATTTCCGTCGCTTGTTACTAACGATAATATCGTGCTTATTTAGAATTTGTCAAATGTTTTTGAGTTAAAACGTGAAAATTATGATAAAAATCCGTCATATATGTTAGATAACATAACATTACAATTGAACACCCTTTGGTTTATTGACAGAATTCGGATAATCAATATAATGAGAATAGAAACAATAATCAAAAGTTTCTATAGAAACTATTGGAAAAGGTTGAGTGCCCATGAGCAAACTAAACCGCGGCAAAAAAACCACGATCTATGACATTGCAGATTATTGCCAAGTATCCCCTTCTACGGTTTCCCGTGTGCTTAGCGGCAGCGATTATCCGGTCAGCAAGGAGCAGCGGGAGAAGATTGTTGAGGCGGCCCGTGTGTTGAAGTATGTTCCCAACATGCTGGGCAAGCATCTCAAAAGTGACCGGGGCCGGGATATCGGGGTGGTGATTCCCAATATGTCCGATTACTACGGCACCTTGCTTCGGGGCATCCAGCATGTTGCGCTTGCGCATGACTCCCAGATTATTCTGTGCGACTCCTACCGCGACGCGGCCAAGGAGGAGAACAACGTTAATCTCTTGCTGCAGAAGCAGGTCAAGGGGATTCTGATCGCTTCTATTGACGGGGACGGCAAGGTGCTGCGGCAAATTATTGACAAGGGTATGCCTGTCGTGGCCATGGAGCAGGACGTGGATGCGGATTGCAACCGCACCGGTTTTAACTTTTTTGCCGGAGGGGCCATGGCGGCCAAGCATCTGGCGGATTGCGGACACCGGGAGGTGGCGTTTGTCACTTCTCCGCTGCAGCGCACCAGCCGCAAGAAGGTGCTGGCGGGCTATCAGCAGGCATTGGCTGAGAGGGGGCTCGCCATCCGGGAAGAGCACTTATACATTGAGTCCTACGAGAATGATGACGATGAGCTGTACGACTTTATGGTGGGCAAGCGGGCGGCGGAGCATTTCCTCTCCCTGGACAATCCGCCAAGTGCAGTATTCTGCATCAACGACATCGCGGCTATCGGCTTGATCCGGCAACTGCAGGTGCGCAAGGTGGCGGTTCCCGGGGATATATCCGTGGTCGGCTTCGACAACATTCCTTTTTCGGAGATGATTACGCCCAGTCTGACCACGATTGACCAGAGCACGTATGATCTGGGGCGCTTGTCGGCCGATCTGCTGTTCAATCACGTGCTCTCGGAGAATCAGGCCGCGCCTGCCCATGTATCGCTGCAGCTGGAGCCGAAGCTGATTGTCCGTGAATCGACAGCAACTTTTTCTGGAAACTAATGGCCTGATATTGCTGGTTTTTAGATGGTTCTGCCTCAAGACAAGGGAGATGTGCGGAAAAATAGGGATTTACTTTTTCCGAATAGTCTGATAATTTAATTATTGCATACATTTTCCGTCGATATTGTTCAGCAATCGATTTCTGTCAATCTGGATTTAGCGGAGGGGAAATGAATGAACGCTCAATCGGATATCATGGGCGCCTATCTGGAGAAGATTGTGGCTCTGCTCGAAGAAATCCGCAGCGAGCCTGCAGAACGCCTGCACCAGGTGGCCAAGCTGCTGGCCGGTCATATTGCCCAGGATAAGCTGGTTTACCTGTATGGGCCTGGAGGCCACTCCAATATGAACGCTACCGAAATTTTCTTCCGTGCCGGAGGGCTGATGCACATCAGCGCCATTCTGGACGAGGGCACTCTGATCTCCAACGGGGCGCTCCGCTCCATGGCGGTTGAACGGACGCCCGGATACGGCAAGCTGGTCATCCAAGACAATCGGCTCGCTCCCGGAGATGTCCTGATCATTGCCAATGCCTATGGCATCAATACCGCTTGCATCGACGCGGCTCTGGAGGCCAAGGAGCGGGGAGTCACGACCATTGCCGTTACTTCCGTGGGACATGCCGAGGCCACTCCCAAGAATCATTATGCGCGGCATCCCTCCGGGTTGAATCTGTATGAGATATGCGATTATTATCTGGACAGCAAGGTGAAGCAAGGGGATGCGGCCTTGAAGATCGACGGCATCGAGCCGTTGATGGGGTCTACGTCCACCTTCGCCAATGCCTTCCTGCTGCACTCCCTGAGCATGACCACTGCCGCATATTTGGGGGAGATGGGGATTGAGGTTCCTGTGTGGAGAAGCGGCAATGCTCCCGGAGGAGACGAATGGAACAATCAATTTATCGAGCGGTTCAAGGGCCGCGTCCGTTGGCTGTAGCTGCGGCGCCAGGATCAGACAGGGGGTAATTGCCATGAAGCTTGATTTGATTCCCCAGCCGCAGTATGTCCATGCCCATGGGGACAATGCCGTCTCCGGTCTGCGCGAAGCCGCGCTTGTGCTGCGGCTGCCCGTACCAGATGAGCGACTCGTGGAGCAAGCGCGGGCCTTGTTCTCGTCAGTCCGGCAGGAGGAGCATCATCAAGAGGGGAATTGGCAGGAGGAGCATCGGCATCAGCAGGAGGTCTACTCTCTCGTGTCTGAGGGCAGGACAGTGAATGCCCGGATGGCGGAGCGGGTGGCCGGCAAGCATGACGGCTATGTGCTGATTGTGGGGGAGCATGGCCTGGAGCTGTATGCCATGTGCCCCTCGGGCTTTTACTACGGCCTGATAACGCTGGAGCAGCTGTTGTCCGCGGGAGCGGGAACGGTTCCGGCCGTTGCGGTTGTGGACTGGGCAGATCTCAAGATCAGGAGCGATTATCTGGATCTGCGCACCATCTATCCTACCTTCGAGCATATTCTGGAATATATCGCCGAATTGGCCCGCTACAAGATCAATACCCTTACTGTGGAGTATGAGGATAAGCTTCCCTTCCGCAGGCATGCCTTCCTGTGCCATCCCACCCGGACATTCACTCCGGAGCAGCATGAACAGCTGCTCGCCGCAGCCCGGCGGCACTTCGTACGGATTATTCCCAAGCAGCAGTCCTTCGGCCATCTGGAGTATATCCTCAAGCATCCGGCTTATATGAAGCTGCGGGCTACGCCGGGCAGCATCGGGGAGCTCTGCCCCCACCGGGAGGGCTCCTATGAGATGATGGCCGGCATTCTCGAAGAGGTGGCGGAGCTTCATCCGGACAGTCCCTATCTGCATATGGGCTGCGACGAGGTGTGGAGCCTGGGTGAAAGCGAGGAGTGCCAAGCCTCCGGGCTGACCAGGGAAATGTCCTTCATCCGCTTCGTGAACCGTCTTGCCGCCAAGGTCTGCGAGCTGGGCAAGGAGCCCATGATCTGGCATGATATGCTGGCGCATGCCTCTTCGCAGGAGCTGGCTGAGCTGGACAAGCGGATTACGGTTGTTATCTGGATCTATGGCGGCTCTCAAATGAAGCATGACGCAGGAGTGCTGATCGACCGGCTGCGCCAGGCGGGAATCGCCGTCATGGGAGCATCGGCGGTCCGCTGCTGGGACGATGACGGAGAGCAGAATTACCCGCTGATCCACAACCGGGTACGCAACATCGTGAACTGGGTGGAGATCGCCCGGCGGGAGCAGCTTCCCGGGATAATCAACACCAACTGGGCGTCTCCCTTTTCCCTGGGCAGCCCGTACGGCTTGTTCGAAACCTCCCGGTATCCCGCCTTCTTCGCTGCCGACCACTGCTGGAATGCCCAGGCGGAGTCCGGCGATTTCCTGGAGCGCTTCCTGGTCCAGTACCACGGTATATGGCCTGAAGAGGCCCGTGAGACGGTGGGGAAGCACCAATGGGGGCTGGAGGATTATTACCAGCAGGTGCCCCGGTTTAGGGGTCTGATCCGCCGGAACAGCCAGACTGCGGCGCTGATTGTCGCCGTTCTCCGCTATGAGCTGCCGGCGCGCAAGCGGTTCCCGCTGCACACCTTCATGTTCCGCGCGGAGCTGTTCCCCGGCGATGAAGAGGTCATTACCTGTCTGCGGGAAAAGTACAGGACAGGCTACAGGGAGCTGCGGCTGGCCAAGGAAGAGCTGCAGCAGGCCCTGCTGTCGTTGCTGCCTGAGGATATGGCCGGGCTGTACCTGGCTTCGCGGTACTATCTGCTGGAGCTGTATGAGGAGAAGCTGCTGGAGCTTGTTCCCAAGCTGCAAGATTCTTAGGAAGGGAAGTGGAGCAATCCATGCCTGACATGCTGGTTAAGCTGTACAATCTGCCCGATCCGGGCCCCCTGCTGGAGCGGCTGCGGACAGAGGGCATTCAGATCAAACGTGCCATGACCGCAGACAAGAGCAGGGTCGTGGACTTTGTAGCCGCCAACTTTACTGCGAACTGGACCAATGAATGCGAAAGCACCTTCGCCAGACTGCCGGTGAACACCTTCATTGCCGTGAAGGAGAAGCGCATTATCGGCTTCGCCTCTTATGACGCCATTGTGCGCAATTATTTCGGCCCCACGGGAGTGCTGCCGGAGTGCCGGGGCATGGGCGTGGGCCAGGCTCTGCTGCTTCAGACCATGCATGCGATGCATCATGACGGCTACAGCTATTGCATCATCGGCTGGGTGACGGAAGCCCTGGCCTTCTATGAGAAGGCGGTAGGCGCGGTGGCCATTCCCGATTCCTTCCCGGGGGGCTACAAGGATTTGATTGATCTGGGATAGGTTGTGCGAACCAATACGTATGCCCTGGAGCTGCCGCTCCCGGGCTTTTTTGGCGTTGGTGTGTTGTTCCGAAGAACTTAAGCCCATTTAGGCAGTATTTATAAAGTTTGAGGGGGCGTAGGCGGAAAAGGCCGGTGCTATAATAGCGGTACGAATAGGATGAAAGGGGTAGCTGCCCATGAATTCGCACCACATACCGCTGCTTTGGCCGCTTCAGAAACCGTTGCGGAGCTTATCTCTCTGTGCCGAAGGGAAAGGAGGGGGGGCAAGATGAGCCATCTCTCCGCAGAACCGGGGGTATCCGTTTCCGCGCAACCTGCAACGAGGAATTCCGGCCCGGTGCGATTTTTCAGAAAGTATGGTCCGGCGTATCTGATGCTCCTGCTGCCTGTCTGTTTCTTTGCTGTGTTTTCCTTGTACCCGATCACTTGGGCGCTGAAATACGTGTTCTATTATTATGACGGGGTTATGCCTGAGCGCTACACGGGTTTTGCCAACCTGCAGCGCCTTATGGAGGACCGGATTTATTGGTCCAGTCTGTGGAAGCAGGCCTTGTTTTCTCTGAAAATTTTCCTTGAGCTGCCGCTGGCCTTCGTGCTTGCCCTGCTGCTTTATTCCCGGCTAAAAGGCAAGAATGTCTTCCGCGCCATGTTCGTTATGCCTTATATTCTGCCAAGCTCGACCATGGCTCTTGTAGCATACATCTTATTGAATCCGTATAATGGGGGATTAAACCAGCTGCTGCTGAAGCTGAATCTGATCGACCGGCCCGTTTCCTTTTTGTCGGAAGGGTGGACGGCCTTTGCCAGCGGGATGGTGCTGGACGCCTGGCAGAATTTCGGGATTAATATGCTGTTCTTTCTGGTAGGGCTGACCAGTATTCCGAAGGATGTCTATGAAAGTGCCGATATCGACGGAGCAATCGGATGGAACCGGATCCGGTATATTTCCCTCCCTATGATGGGGCGGATTCTGCAGATGATTCTGTTCCTGTCCATCCTGGGAACACTGAAATCCATGGGGCCGTTTCTGGTCTTGACCAACGGCGGGCCGAATCATGCCACTGAGCTGACTTTTCTCTATATCTTCCACCAGTTCTTCGGCGGGGAGACCGGCAGCAATTATGGCTATGGGGCAACTGTTGCTGTCGTAACCGCACTGATCCTGGCAGCAATCTCAATTTGTTACTTCAAACTGACCAGGCGGATGGATTATCATGAATAAGGAGAGGACAAGATGAAGCGATCGCTGCAAGGGGCAAAGTACCTTTTCTTGGCTGCCGCCGCGCTTCTTACGCTGGTGCCGGTGCTGTATGTGTTCTTTTATTCCTTCAAGTCCAATCAGGAATTAATCGCCGGGGGGAATCTGCTGCCCAAGGTATGGACCTGGTCCAATTATACTGAAGTATGGCAGGAGCTGGATTTCTCCCGTTACTTCTACAACTCTGTGGTGTTCGCCTTGTTTAGCTCGGGGCTGACCGCATTTTTCGGCGCCATGTCCGGTTACGTATTTGCCCGTACATCGTTTCCCGGGAAGCGTCTGCTGTCGGGCTTGATCATCGGGGTGATGTTCATCAGTCTGGGGCCTATGACCTTGTATCCCAAATTCAAGCTGGCGGTGGACTGGGGCCTGACTGAGACGATCTATACGATCCCGCTTGTTGCCGTATATGGCCTGGGGGCCAGTGTGTTTATGTACGAAGGTTTTGTCAAATCGTTGGGCAAGGACATGGATGAAGCAGGCATAGTGGACGGAGCGGGGTACTTTACCCGTTTCTTCCGGTTGACCCTGCCCTTGATGGCGCCGATCACGGCCACGTTCTTCCTGCTGGAGTTTATTGCCGAATGGAATAACTATATTCTGCCGCTGGTCATGAGTATCGGCAATCCCGATACCAAGACGTTGACAGTCGGAGTGGTTGAACTGCGCAACTCGGGAACCGGGGCCTCCGCCTGGAATCTGCTGCTGTCCGGCTCCATGATCTCTATTGTTCCGGTGCTAACCGTATTTATTCTGCTGAACCGGCAGATTGTGGGCGGACTGGCCCAAGGTGCAGTGAAGGGCTGACAGAGGGGGAACAGGGATGTACAAGGTGCTGATTGTGGATGATGAGCATTTCATAAGGGAACGGCTGGCTGCCATGATCCCTTGGGAGGAGTACGATCTGAAGGTGGAGGGGCTGGCGGAGGATGGAGCCAGCGCATTGGAGATGATCGGGCGCATCTCCCCGGATCTGGTGGTGAGCGATATCCGCATGCCGGATATGACGGGCCTGGAGATGATCTCCCGGGCCAAGACCTTAAGACCGGGCATCCGCTTCATCATTCTTAGCGCTTATGGAGAATTCGATTACGCCCGGCAGGCGATCCAGCTTGGCGTCACGGACTATCTGCTTAAGCCGACCAGACCTGAGGAGCTGCTGCAGGTGCTGCTGAAGCAGGTGGATGTGCTGGTGCAGCAGAAGCAGCAGCTGCGCAGAAGCCGCTACTATGAGGAATCCGTGCGTTCACAATACATGCAGGAGCTGATTCTCGGTCATCATCCGGGCTATGATTGGCAGGAGGAATGCGTCAATCTGGGGCTGGAGTGGATGCTGAAGGGTGAGATCAGGCTGCTTCTGATTACGATGGAAGGACATACGGATCTGGATAAAAGCGCCCAGTTCGCCGTGCAGAACGTGATGTATGAGCTGCTGGCGGAGTGTGATGGGATATGTCCAATCCGCCTGTCCTTCGGAAAATGGCTGTTGGCCGCCGGAGGCTATTCTTCCGAAGAAGAGCTGTTGGGCTTGGCGCGGCACTTGTACGACGGGGTTGAACGGTTCGCGAAGCAGAAGCTGCACATCATGATCTCCGAGGCGGGCCAAAGCCCGCTGGAGCTGTCGCGCTTGTTCTGGGAGACGGAGAAGATGATGGAGTATATGGGCGAGGATGCGGAAGCGCCCATCCGCTTCCAGCATCCTTCCAGCCATGAGTTGGCCTATGCCAAATGGACGAAGCCCATGGCGGAGCTTATCGAATGGATGAAGAAGGGGGAAACGGAGCAAGTGGCCCGCTGGTTAAATCAGCTTGGGCCCTCATTGCTGGAATGGGAGCTTGGCGCGGCCCGCCGTTGGTGCTTTGAATGGCTTACCACGATCAGAGAGCATGTCCATCCCGACGGGGAGAGTGTGCTGCCGGATACGGAGGACCTGAAGATGCGGATCGCCGGCCAGAGCAAGAACAAGAATCTGCTGCAATTTTTCACCCACGAGCTTCATTATCTCATCCAACAGCGCCACGGCAAAGGGGCGCACCGGCTGGTCCGCATTGTGCTGGAGAGAATCGGCAAGGAATACGGCCAGGATATCCAGCTGACCATCGTCGCCGAGGAACTGGGAATCTCGCCGGTCTATCTGAGCGAGCTGATCAAGCAGCAGACCGGGATTACGTTCCGGGCCCATCTGCTTCAGGCGCGGATGACGGCGGCCTTGAGGCTATTGAAGGACCCTACGCTGAAGGTGTACGAGGTATCCTACAAGGTAGGGTACAATAAGGTGGAGCACTTTGTGAAGCTGTTCAAAAAAGAATACGGAATGACACCATCCGAATACCGGGGGGCGCTTGTATGAACAAAAAGCGGCTCCCGTTTCGCCGTTTTCACCACAGGCTGTTCATGCTGATTCTGCTGCTTGCGCTGGCTCCGCTTCTCATCGTGGGGTCGGCCAATATTCTGGTTACGACCAATTTATTCACCGAGCAACTGGAGGAGAGCTCGGACAGAATTGTGACACAGACAGCCGCTCCCTTCGAGCAATTGTACCAGGAATTCAAGACGGCGGAACGGCTGTTCCTCCATGACGAGGAGCTTGTCTTGGCCATCCAATCCCCGGAGCAATCCGTTATCCGGCAGATTGCCGTGGCCAACCGGCTGCTCCAGTATCTCACCAATATTAAATATATCAATCCGGATTTCCGGATTTCCTTTTACCTGGCCAAGGAGCATTATCTGTCCCACTACGGCTTGCCGGTGAAAGCGGGGCCGGAGTTTATTGCCACCCTCTCTCTTGCAACGAAGGATTTAAGACAAATCTACCGGGTATCCCGGGCAGGTGTGCAAGATGAGTTTACCTGGATTGTGCCGATGGGCAGCATCAATGACCAGCAGTTGTATGGCAGCATGCTGATCTCCGTTCCCTTCGAATCCATCAGGGCCATGCTGGGAGAGCCTGCTGAATCGGGACAACGGCAGTATCTGCTGGCGGACAACGCTCTGGAGGAGGATATTTTCATCGGAATGGAGGAAGCGGAGGAGGAGGCTGGGCCCATTTCCGGGCTGCTGTACCAGGCTGCCTCTCATGCAGACAGCCTTGATGATCCTGCAGGCTATACGGAAGGGGACCATTATTATTCCACCAGGCGGATTGGGGAGGATTGGACTCTGGTCAGCGTGGTACCCAGAAGGCAGGTGCTGCTGCCGCTCTATCAGGTTTATCAATGGACCGCGGGGGTGATGGGAGGCTTGCTGGTTATCTCCACGCTGGTGTCGGGCAGGCTGGTCCGCAATTTTTCCCGGCCTATTGAACGTCTGGCTTCCCTTGTGGTACGCAAAAAGAGCGAGGGGGCCCATCTGCAGATTCCGCCCCTTGTCCGCGGAGACGAAATCGGCATTCTGTACGACGGCATCCGTGAGCTGCTGATGGAAATCAGAGAGGAGCAGGTCCTAAAGCGAGAGTATCATCTCCGGCTGCTGCAGTACCAGATTAACCCCCATTTTTTGTATAACAGCCTGGACACCATTTATTGGAAGGCCCTGGAGCACAGAGACCGGGAGCTGACCGGGATGCTGGAGCATCTGACTGTCTTCTTGCGGGCGGGATTGGACGGAGCGGATGTAGTTACTGTCGGGCAGGAGCTGAAGCATCTGAACAGCTATATCGGCATGCAGCAGATCCGCTACAAGGAACAGTTCGCCATCTGCGTGGACATTGCCCCCGAGCTGCTGGAGCAGCGGATTGCCAAGATCTCCCTGCAGCCATTGGTGGAGAATGCCATTATGCACGGGATGAACCGGCAGGCGGGCGGCAACCGCATTGAAATCAGCGGTTCCCGGACGGACAGGGGGACCTGCACCATCCACGTATTCGACAACGGCATCATGCTGGACTTGCCCAAGGTCCGGCGTTTGTTGGATAAGGGGGAGACCGACAGCGGTTCCTTCGGCATCCGCAATGTGCATGAGCGCATCCGCCTGTATTTCGGGGAGCCTTACGGACTCCGTGTCCGTGAGCTGGAGCGGGGCAAGGTGTTTGAGCTGCTGCTGCCCTTCGAACCGGATGGAGAGGAATGAAAAAGAAGGGGCTTTGGTCAGTAAATATGAATTCAGAGGGGTTCGCCGAGGCTCCATTCCTTCTTATAATCAGGGTGTAATCCAAATTACAAAAGGGGTTGAGGCAAGTTGATAAGTAAAAAATCGGGCAAGCAAGCGATTCTGGCAGGAACAGCACTGCTTCTGGGCTTAATGACCGGCTGTTCGGACGGCGGCAAGACGGCGGGTTCTCCGGCAAGCAGCACTCCAAGCAGCCCTGCAAAAGATCCTGTATCCATTGAAGTGTGGGTTAACTCGCGGCATGACCTGGAAGTGCGCGAGAGCTTGGTCAAGAAATTCAATGAAACCAATCCTGACCGGATTCAGATCAATTACAAGGTATTCACCGACAATTATGAAGAGCAGCTGAAGCTGGCGCTGAATGCGGGCAAGCTGCCGGACATCGCCTACAATATTTCAACGGATCTGACCAATGCAGGCTTCCCGTTGGACTTGAACCCCCTGATTACACCGGATATCCGCAACCGCTTTGATGTATCCGCTCTCACTGCTCCGCCCTCCTCCAAGAACGGGGAGCTTGACCGCGTGTTCGAGAATGTGACGGCCATGAAGCTGATTTACAACAAGGATTTGTTCAAGGCCTCGGGGCTTGATCCGGCGAAGCCTCCTGTCACCTGGCAGGAAATGCGGGACTATGCCAAGCAGATTACAGCCAAAGGCGGCGGGCAGAAATATGGATTGGGCCTGCCGGTGAAGCAAACGGTATTCTGGCGTTACTATGCGATCTATCCTTCCGCTGTGTCCGGGGACATCATGGGCCGCGAGGGCTGGAATGCGGTGACAGGCAAATATGACTTCTCGCCCTTCGCCAAATATGTGAACTGGTGGATTGAGACAAACAAGGAAGGCAGTGTATTCCCGGGGGTAGGCACCTATGACAATGATATGATCCGGGCGCAATTTTCCGAAGGAAATATCGGTATGCTGTCTGCCGCCACATGGGATATCGGTGTGTTCAACGACCAGTTCCCGGCCAAGATCGATTGGGGCGTAGCGGATTTTCCCACCTGGGAGGGCAAGGTGCTGGGAGGCCATCCTTATGAAACGGCCAATGGCTTCAGCATCAACAAAAATTCCAAGCACCTGGAGGAAGCGAAGAAGGTATGGCAGTTCCTGGTATCGGATGAAATGTTCGTGGAATTGGCCAAAAAAGGCTTGGGCTCCTTCACCAATATCGCCGCGCAGAACAAGTCCATTCAGCCGGTGAACCGCAAGGGGGTAGACGGCTTCGTCATCAACAATCAATCGGTGGATTATCCCATGGCTCCGCGGCTTGATTATTCGGTCATCAATCCTCCGCTTAAGGTGGGGACGCTGGATGTGAATAAATCGGGTGTGGTCAATGATGTGATGAACCAATTATTCATGGGCGGCAAGACGCTGCCGGAGATCGAGAAGCAGCTGCAGGCCCTGTCCGATGCCTTCAACAAGCTGGCTGAGGCCAATGTAAACGGCGGCAAGATTGATCTGGCCAAGTACATGTTGCCCGGATTCAAGCCGCTGAAGCAGTAGAGGCGTAGGCTGCGGCAGTGACAGGCGAAAGGAGGTGTTTCCATGGGAATGAAGGTATTGGAACGGATTATGCAAGACAGGGTGATGGCCATCCTGCGGGGAGTGGATGCGCAGCATATTGTCCCAGTGGCAGAGGCCTTGATGGAAGGCGGGATCAGGCTGCTGGAGGTGCCCTTCAACCAGCGGGAACCCAGTGAGGCTCCTGCGCTTATCAGGCTGCTGGTGCAGCGCTTTGGCGGCAGCCTGGGCATTGGCGCAGGCACGGTGCTTAGCGTAGAACAAGCAGAATGGTCCGCGGACGCCGGGGCAGCCTTTATTCTCTCCCCCAATACCTGCCAAGCGGTAATCGAAAGAACCAAGGGGTTGGGGCTGGTCTCCATTCCCGGAGCCGCTACGCCAAGTGAAATGGTGGAGGCGTTCTCCCATGGTGCGGATCTGGTCAAGTTGTTTCCCGCAGGAGATCTGGGGCTGGGGTATATGAAATCGGTGCTTGCTCCTCTTTCTCATATCCCTGTGCTGGCAGTGGGAGGAATTGATGAAGAGAACGTGGGGGAATGGCTTGATGCCGGCGCTTCGGCGGTGGGCGCCGGGGCGCGGCTGATTCAAGCCCAATGGATAAGAGAAGGGCGGTATGGCGAGCTGGCCGGTCTGGCCGGCAGGTATGTCCGTGCCGCCATGCGGAAGAGTCGGGAGGCATGATGAGTATGGGTATGGAAGCGGGCAAGGAAAAGGAGAAGGACAAGGAGGACAAGGACAAGGACAAGGATTTATCCCTGGCAGCGCCGGAGGTTCTGGTTCACCCCGGAACCAAGTATGACAAGAGCAGCCGGACATGGCAAGGCATACCCGCCATGGAACGGGCGGCCAACGGGCGGCTGTGGGTAGCGTTGTACAGCGGAGGTGAAACGGAAGGGCCGGACAATTACGCGGTGCTGATTACAAGCGGCGATGACGGTCTGACCTGGTCCCGGCCTGTAGTGGCCTTGGACCCGCCGGGTCCGGTAAGGGCCTTCGATCCTTGCCTGTGGCATGATCCTTCCGGGAGGCTGTGGCTGTTCTGGGCCCAGAGCTATGAATTTTATGATGGCCGGGCGGGGGTCTGGGCAATATGCACTGACAATTCCGGTGATCCTGTCCCTGATTGGAGCCGGCCGAGACGGATCTGCAACGGCGTAATGATGAACAAGCCTACCGTGCTATCGTCGGGAGAATGGCTCCTGCCCACTGCTGTATGGGGGTTCAGGGATAAGGAAACGGGAGAGCAGGTTGCTTCCCCGTACAATCATCTCCCCGCAGAGATGTATTCCAACGTTCTCTCCTCCACGGATAAGGGAATGACCTTCCAGCGGATTGGACGGGTGGATATGCCCGGCCGCAGCTATGACGAGCATATGCTGACGGAGTTGAAGAACGGAGAGCTGTGGATGCTGGTGCGCACCTATGGCGGGATCGGCGAGAGCTTCTCGCAAGATGGAGGCAGAACATGGACTCTTCCCAAGGCGGATGTGCTGGAAGGCCCCTGCTCCCGCTTCTTCATGCGGCGGTTGCGGTCCGGCAGCCTGCTGTTGGTCCATCATCACAAGTTCAGCGGGCGCAACAATCTTACCGCCATGATTTCCCGGGATGACGGGAGCACCTGGGAGGGATTTCTGCTGCTGGATGAACGGGATCATGTTTCCTACCCGGACGGGGTGGAAGCGGATGACGGCCTTATTTATATCGTGTATGACAGGGAGCGCTACGGGGATAAGGAGATTTTGCTGGCGGTGTTCCGTGAGGAGGATGTGCTGGCAGGAGAGTGCGTGACGGAAGATGCGCGCTTGAAGGTTGCAGTTCAAGAGGGTACCTGGGAGGGGTAGAAGTGAAAGGATATAAACCGGTTATATCGCTTCTTTTGCTTATCACTCTGATTATCGGCAGCTTCTCTCTGTCGCCGTTCCCGGCGGCGGCAGAGGAAGAGGCGCTTCCCCAGCCGGATGACATTGTGGGAACGTGGCCTGTGGTGTTCGAGGATACCTTCGACCAACCTGCTGCCAGATGGGATGCGCCGTCGGGTAATTATATGAATTATGAATATGCGGGCGGGCGTTTTGTTGCCAAGGATACGTATTCCAGCTCCAAAGCAAGGATAAAGGAGAAGTCCTGGTCCACCTTTCTGCTGGCATTCAATCTGACTGTCCCGGATCTGTCGGCAGCGGGGGCCTTTGCCAGAGTGGATCTGGGAGATGCGTCCGGCGGGGCTTACGACTCTCTGCTGATCAAGCAAAGCAAGGTGTCCATGTACAAGTCAGGGGTAACGGGTGAGACCACCCTTGCCAATTATTCCTTGCAAGCCGGAGACTATTATGACTTCCGGGTACTGGTGAACGAAACGAGCATTCTGGTTCAGATAAAGGGGGAAAATGACACAGCGTTCCAAACCCTGGGTCAGTATAACAGTCTGTATGCCGCGCAGGAGCGAACGGTCACCTTTGGGCACCATCTGTTGAAGCCGAGCCTGGACAATGTCAGGGTTTATTCGCTGGAGTCAGACGGGCCGGCGCTGCCTGATGTAGGGCAGGTGACCGCATCATGGCCTGTGGTGTTCGAGGATATGTTCGAGACGCCAACCGCCCAATGGGACACTCCACCGGGGAACTATATGAATTATCAGTATGTGGACGGGCGGTTTACAGCCAAGGACACCTACGCCAGCTCCAAGGCAAGGATTAAGGGGAAGTCCTGGACCAAGTTTCTGCTTGCGTTCAATCTGACGATTCCCGATCTGTCGGCTCCCGGCGCTTTTGCAAGAGTGGATCTGGGCAATGTGAACGGGACGGATTATGATTCCCTGTTGATCAAGCAAAACAAGCTCTCCTTCTACAAATCGGGAGTCACCGGTGAAACCAAGCTGGCCGACTATGCCATAACCGCCGGTGAGAGCTACGACTTCCGCTTGCTGGTGGACGGCAATTCGGTGATTGTCCAGGTGAAGCTGGCGTCGGCAACGGCCTATCAGACCATGGGCCAGTATACGGGGCTGAACCCTGCGGTCAAAAGAACCATTACCTTCGGCCATTATCTGCTGAAGCCGAGCCTGGATCAAGTAAGGGTGTACGCCCTTGCTGCGGATAATCCCTATACGGGTCCGGTTCTGACCAGTCTGGCATTCCACAAAACAGCGATGGAGCTTCAGGTTGGGGAAACGGAAAATCTGAGGACGGTTTATACTCCGGAAGCGGTGGAATTGGATGACGACAGTGTGGTGTGGAGCAGCAGTGATGACGCGGTTGCCAAGCTGACGGGGACCGCCTCCAAGGCCAGAGCGGTATCCGCAGTAGGGCCTGGTACAGCTGTCATCACGGCCGTCAGCGCGGGCAGCAATATCACCGTATCCTGCACGGTAACGGTAACTCCGGCGGCGGCACAGGAGAGCGGCAGCGCCACCTTCTCCGTTTATGGGGAGCCCCAATTCATCTCCGGAGACTTGTACGGAATCAATTACCAGAAGCTGAACGATCTGGGCCGGACAGATGATTGGTACAGCGCCCGGGATATTGCGCTAATGAGGGAAATTGGCGTGGATTTGCTGAGAGTGCCTGACGGAACGTCGGCCAATTATTATCTCTACCAAGAGGGCTCTCTGATCAACGCCAACGATCCCCGGTTCAGCCATATTACCACCGGATTCGAGTATACCTCGGTAAACGGGATTAATAACGGGTTGAACGGTATTTTCCTGGATGATATTTACCGGGCCCCCAATGAATTGGAGCTGCCGAGCACCTTTGTGGTGAATGTGGCCTTCCAGTCGGTGGCGGAGATTGAAGAGCAGGTCCGGGAGATTGTCAGTCTCTCCAACCAGCCTGTCTGGATTGAGATGGGCAATGAATTCTATCTGAACAAATATGGCGGGCAGTTTCCTTCCGTGACGGACTATGTCTACAAAGCCCGCGACGTCTATCAGGCCATTAAGGCCATTGACCCGGAGATTAAGGTGGGCATCGTCATTCTGGATAAGTGGCAGGAGACCATCATTGTCAAGGATCCTGATTCGCACAAGCCCAATGATCCTCTGGATCTGGAGGACAGTGCGGGCAACCGCTACGTCCGTTGGGAGCAATGGAACCGCACCATCGCTGCCCATCCCGATATTTACGATGCGGTGATTCCCCACGAATACACCGGTATCCACAATATCGATGATATGACGCAGTCGGACTTTATGGACTTCCTGTATGTGAATAATGAAAACCGGTACCAGCTGATCAAGGAACAGGCCCAGGAGTTCCCCGGCAAGGAGTTCTGGATCACGGAATACGGCGGCATCAGCGGGCTAATCTTCGGGGGTGAAACCAATCTCGCAGAGAAGGGCCGGATTCATCTGGGCAAGACGCCTGCCTATTCCATGCATTATATGGAACGCTTCCTGAACTTCATGAAGTCGGGAGTCGTCCAACTGACCGCATACCACTGTCTGATCGACAACCAATTCTTCGGCATCATTCAGGACAGCTTCGATCCTGCCAACAAGCGGGGTATGGTGGTGCTTCCGCCATATTATACCTTCCGGGAAATCGGCAAGCTTCTGGAGGAGAATGACCATTACTACGATATGGCCATGACCTCAGGAGACTTCAGGATGATGAACAATGCTTACCCGGCCAATTATGTCTACGGCAAGGATCTGCAGGTCAACGATGTAGGCGTGTGGGGGCTGGGGGATAGCACCGCTCTGAAGAATGTGGTATTCAGCAACAGAACAGCAAAGGAGATTGAGGTGTCCATTCCCGGACGGGAGATGATGCCTGTCTGGACCTATGGCGGCGGCGATCCCGTGCCGGAGTATCTGGTCAATGATTATACCATCTGGAGGCAGGAGCCCAAGACCAATCCGCTGCCTGTGGTTCCGGCCGGGGGCTTCACCTCCGCCATTGTGCTGCCGCCCTATTCCATGACGGTTGCAGCGCTTGAGAGCGCCTCCTTCACTGATGTGGGCGAGACTCATTGGGCTAAGCCCTATGTGGAGGAGATCGCGGTCAAGGGCCTTGTATCCGGAGGAGCAGCCGGGGAGTACCGGCCTGAGGATAGCGTGACCAAAGGGGATATGACGGTCATGCTGGCCAAAGCGCTGCAAATTCCCCACGATTATTCCGACTCGCCGGCCGTCTTCGGGGATATTCCGGATACTGATCCGCTCTATCCGGCCATAGCCGCTGCCGTGTGGAAGGGGATCGCTGCCCCTGAATCATCGGGCAATTTCCAGCCTGCCCAGCATTTGACCGTCTCCGGGATGGTTGTTCTGGCGCAAAATGCAGCGGTTGTGCTGGGAAAAGATCCGGCGCTGCTGGCAAATCCCGTGTTCGGGGGGAATCCTTCCCCGTCCGGTTATGCCACACGCGGCCAAGCGGCCCAACTGATTGTCTCCTTGCTGGAATTGGATTGATTTCACTGCATAAGTGTGAGAACAGACCCTCTGTGGGGGTCTGTTCTTTGTGGTTGCGTTATTTCCTGTTGCAAGTTATACGATCAAAAAAACGGCGCTGCACCATTCCTGTCATGAATCGGGGTAAACTCGCCTTTACTTCCAAAACCCACTTGGCTATACTTAAATTTAGCGAGTCTCACCCCATTCGCCAGAAAGCTAAACAACCGGAGGTGCCTTTACAATGGTGGGCAAGAAAAAGCGTGTGGCGGCTCCACAAAAACAGAAGATCATCGCCCTGCAGATGGATGCCACGTTCTTTTTCGAAAGAGCGGTCCGTTCCCTGGACCGTTGCCGGTATGATCAGGCTATTAAATATTTCCGGAAAGCGGTTGATTACGAGCCGGAGAATCCTGTTAATCATTGCAATCTGGCGGGGATTCTATCTGAAATCGGCAAGTACGGCGAATCCAATCAGATTCTGCAGCGGATTGTCGATGAAGTAGATCCTTCTATGACAGAGTGCTATTTCTATATGGCCAATAATTTTGCGAATATGGAGCAATTCGAAGCCGCTGAGAAGGCGATTATTCATTATCTCGAGAATGATTCCGACGGCCAATTTCTGCAGGAGTCCGAGGAAATGATGGAATATCTCAGCTATGAGCTGGAGACTCCTTCCGCTCCCAAGGTGATTAAGAGCCGCGAGGAGCTGTTCTTGCACGACAAAGCCAGGGAGCTGCTGGAGCAGGGACAATTCGCCCAGGCTGTGAAGATTCTCAAGAAGCTGATCAAGAAATATCCCGATTTCCTGGCCGCAAGGAACAATCTCGCATTGGCCTACTATTATATGGGTCATTTCGGCAAGGCGATGGATGCCATTGCCCAGGTGCTGGAGCAGGAAGAGGGCAATCTGCATGCCCTGTGCAACCTGGCTATTTTCTACCAGAATCTCGGGGACCGGGAACGTCTGGAGAAACTGACGGCGCTGCTGCGCAAAACTTATCCGTACCATCAGGAGCATGTATTCAAACTGGCTACCACGATGGGTATTTTGGGAGAGCATGAAGCGGCTTACCAGCTGTTCAAGCGGCTTCTCAAAGGCGGAGCTTGTGAAGTGCAGGCCGATCCCTGCCTGTATCACTATCTGGCTGTGGCCTGTGTAAATACCAACCGGTATAAAGAGGCGGAGCGGCATTGGCAGCAGACAACCAAGCTTGACCCCTTGTCGGACATTCCTTCCTTCTATCTGAATTTGATGGCCAAACGCCGCAAGCGTCAGGAGGAAACAGGGGACGGCGGGTCCAGCTTGAGCTATCATTATCATCTGCCGTTTGAGGAACAGTTCCGCTCTATGGAAAAGTCCAGCGAAGACCAGCTTCCCGAATCGATCCGCAAGGACCCGATGGTGCGTTCTTCCTTCTTTTGGGCGCTGCGCCACGGGGATATGGAAACGAAGCTGCAGGTTATTCAAGCCTTCAGTCTGATTGCTGACAATGAGGTGAAGGAAGCGCTGACCGAGTTTCTTCTGGACCCGGAGGAGAACGATTACTTAAAGCGGGTGGCCATGTTTGCGCTGCGGAGCATCGGGTGGAAGGAGCCGTTTACGGTGATCCTGGACGGGGAGCCGGTTCATCTGGAGCCGCGGCCATACGCTCCCAAGCTTCCACAATGGGATGACAATTGGTCGGAGGTGCTGGAGCTCTGCTTTGCCAGCCTGAATAAACGGTATGATCTGGTGCAGCAGCATGATCTGGAGACGCTGTGGGTGGAGTATTTAACCCGGATTCATCCCAAACAGCCCCGGATGTCCATGCGTACCGGATGGGCGGCGGCTCTGGAATATCTTACCGCCAAGATGCACCGGCGTGCGGTGACTTATGAAGAAATGGCGGCCCGTTATCTGATCTCGCCAAGCACCGTCCGCACGTGTGTAAAGCATATTGACGAGGCATGCGGTCTCCGCCGGAAGATGAATGAGATTTTCTCTGTCTCCGGGGACGACATACGGGAAGCTGCCGGTCAGCAAGCCTCCACCGCCAAGGATGAGGATGGTTGACGCGGGGGAATATTATCGGGAAAGACCGATCACGAGGAGATGAATCCACATGTATAAGAGTATTATTGTCGGAACAGGGCCTTCTGGCCTCACCGCCGCCATTTACTTGGCCCGGGCGAATCTGAATCCGCTGGTCATCGAAGGACCGGAGCCGGGGGGACAGCTTACCACAACTACCGAGGTGGAGAACTTCCCCGGGTTTCCCTTAGGGATTATGGGCCCTGAGTTGATGGAGAATATGCGCAAGCAGGCAGAGCGCTTCGGCGCCCAGTTCCGCAGCGGGTGGGTCAACAACGCTGACCTGTCCGCACGTCCCTTCAAGCTCCATCTGGAGGGCGGGGAGATACTGGAAACGGAGTCGGTTATTATTTCTACAGGCGCTTCCGCCAAGTATATCGGCATTCCCGGCGAGCGGGACAATGTGGGCCGCGGTGTCAGCACCTGCGCCACTTGCGACGGCTTCTTCTTCCGCGGCAAGAAGATCATCGTGGTGGGAGGCGGGGATTCCGCGATGGAGGAGGCGAATTTCCTGACGCGGTTTGCATCGGAAGTGAAGCTGGTTCACCGCCGCGAGGAGCTGCGGGCCTCCAAGATCATGCAGGAGCGGGCCCGGGAGAACAACAAGGTTACGTGGGGATTGAACCTTACCCCGCTTGAGGTGGTTGCCGGCGATAAGGGTGTTACCGGGCTGAAGGTGCAGAATAATGCCACGGGTCAAGAGGAAGTGCTGGACACGGACGGAATCTTCGTAGCGATTGGGCATACGCCCAATACGGGCTTCCTGGCAGGCCAGTTGGAAACAGATGAGATCGGCTATATTAAGGTGAAGCCCGGTACTACCGAGACCAACATCCCCGGCGTATTCGCTTGCGGGGATGTGCAGGATCATAAGTACCGCCAGGCGATTACGGCAGCCGGGAGCGGCTGCATGGCCGCACTGGATTGCGAGAAGTATCTGGAAGGCAGTATGGTGCATGATTGGAGCCAGAGCTTATAAGTGTAGTGCGAATCCCCCCCTTCCCCCCTTTCGCCAAAGGGGGGCGACTTGGGCGCTGACGCCCCAAGACCCCGTCAAGCAGCGTGAGAGCTTCCTGGGCCGTCGTTGAAGGTTGGGGTGGTGGTGGGAGTCGCTTTCGTTCCCCTTGAAGCTTGCCTGATGAGGCAAGCTTCAAGGGGAACACGCTTTACTGGGGTGTTCTTCCGCCACGTGATGCCCGTTTAGCCTGCTGCTGTGTGCCCCTGAAGAGGGAGGGGGAGGAGCAAGCCGCGTCATGCTGGCGCATGAAGCTCCTGTTCGTTTGAAAGCGTAAAAGCAAGGTCAAGAGTCAGGGCAGGGTCAAGATCGGGAGGGCGTATCGCCGAGACTGACGCCGGCTCCTGCCCATAGCTTACGGTCAAGGGCCAGATCAAGGTCAAGAGCAAGAGCAAAAGCGGAGGGCATGGCGCCGAGACTGACGCCGGCTCCTGCCCGTAGCTTACGGTCAAGGGCCAGATCAAGGTCAAGAGCAAGAGTGGAGGGCGTATCGCCGAGACTGACGCCGGCTCCTGCCCATAGCTTACGGTCAAGGGCCAGATCAAGGTCAAAGCAAAATCAAGAGCGAGAGGGCATAGCGCCGAGACTGACCCGGCTCCTGCCCGTAGCGGCTCCCCGCCCGGGATTCGTCACGTATACGTACTATTACCTGTCTTGACCTGCTGCATACCTTGGCTTATAGTTGGAAAAGAAGCAAAACTAATATGAGTTCGAGGTGCATTTTCAATGTCGGAAAAGATTTATATCGGCGTGGATGTGGGCGGTACCACGATCAAGGTAGGGGTATGCGACGCGGAAGGAAATCTGAAGCATACTTATGAAGGTCCTACCAAATCGGAGGAAGGCGGAGAAGCCGGAATGGGCCGGATCGCGCAATATGTCCGCACCATTGTGGAGGAATCTCCGTATGCATGGGAGCAGGTAGCGGGTGTAGGCGCAGGGATTGCCGGATTCCTGGATATACCGAAGGGCTTCATCAAATTCTCCAACAATCTGGACTGGCATAATGTGCCTGCCAAGGAACTGCTGGAGGCTAAGCTGGGCGTTCCGGTGAAGATCAACAATGACGCCAATGTAGCGGCGTTGGGAGAAGCTTGGGGCGGAGCCGGCCGCGGCATTGCCAATTGTGTCTGTTATACGCTGGGAACAGGCGTGGGCGGCGGCATTATAATCAATGGTAAAATTTACGAAGGCGTAGGCGGAATGGCTGGAGAACTGGGCCACATGGCTATTGTGCCGGATCTGGAAGCGGTCTTGTGCACCTGCGGCCAGAAGGGATGCCTGGAAACCGTATCTTCCGCTACGGGAATTATCCGCATGGCCAATGATGCGGTTGCCCGCGGGGACCGTACGGCTATTTCTTTGATTAATCCCATTACCGCCAAGGACGTATTCGATGCAGCCAAGGCAGGGGATGAAGTGTCCTTGCGCATTATCAAGCGCGCTGCTTATTATTTGGGCCGCTCTATGGCTTCCATTGCTGTTGTAGTGAATCCGCAGCGTTTTATCCTGGGCGGCGGGGTTTCCAAGGCTGGAGATATTCTGTTCGATCCTATCCGTGAGATCTTCAAGAAATATACGCCTGAGCATGCCCAAACCGGAGTGGATATTGTACCGGCTACGCTGGGCAATGATGCCGGTGCGGTAGGTGCGGCAGGGCTGCTTCTGTAGATTAGCGGCTTAAGATCATGTTATTTCAGTACAGTTATACATTTTGCTTCGGCAAGCATACAATGAAGGGAAGAGGAGGAAGTGCGACATGGAGGAGCGGATGGAGCAGGCGCTGCTTGTCATCATTACCGGGATGTCAGGCGCCGGCAAAACCATAGCGGTGCAAAGCCTGGAGGATCTGGGGTTCTTTTGCGTAGATAATCTTCCTCCTGTCCTGATTCCCAAATTTGCGGAGCTGATCCAGCAATCCAACGGCAAGATCGGTCGGGTGGCCCTGGTGATTGATTTGAGGGGCCGGGAATTTTTCAAGGCTTTGTCCCAGTCCCTGCAGGATCTCAAGGACAATTACACCCTCCGTTCCGAAATTTTGTTTCTCGATGCCACTGATCTGGTCTTGGTGCAACGCTACAAGGAGAGCCGGCGCAGGCATCCGTTAGCTCCTGCCGATGCTCCGCTGGAGGGAATTCATCAGGAACGGAAGATGCTGGAGGAACTGAAGGGCCAAGCCACACAAGTCATCGACACCACCAGCCTGAAGCCCGCACAATTGAAGGAACGGATCATTGCCCGGTTTACCCATGTGGATCACACCAAGCTGTCGTTTAACGTGATTTCCTTTGGCTTCAAGTATGGGATTCCCATTGATGCTGACCTGATCTTCGATGTGCGTTTTCTGCCCAACCCCCATTATGTGGAGGCGCTGCGTCCCAATACCGGGCAAGACCCCGATGTCTATGATTATGTCATGAAATGGCCGGAAACCCAGGAATTTTTGACAAAGCTGCTGGATTTGCTGAATTTTTTGATCCCGCAATACCGTAAGGAAGGCAAAAGCCAGGTTGTGGTAGGCATCGGCTGTACAGGTGGCAAACACCGGTCCGTGGCTGTTGCGGAATACCTGGGGCGTGTGATCGGCGAAAGTGAAACCGAGTCCGTACGGGTTAATCACCGGGATTCCGACCGGGACCGGAGGTAACACGGCGGCGATCCTTTACAGTCTCAGACTTCCGTGCCGCTTGGGCGGCATCACTGATGAATGAAATGACGGGATCCTGCTATTCCAGGATAGAAAGCATATGTTTCAGGGATTGTTTGACTTCCAGACAAACAACGGCAACGGCAGCAAAAGCCGCCGTCAGTCATTTATCCTTGACCGGATTGGGGTGGGGCCATGCAGCACAAGGACAACAAGCGTTTGCCGCGAATCGTGGTAATCGGGGGCGGTACGGGATTGTCCGTTATGCTGCGGGGCTTGAAGGAAAAGCCTCTGGACATTACGGCAATCGTCACAGTGGCTGATGACGGAGGCAGCTCCGGCATTCTCCGTTCCGAGCTGCAGATGCCGCCGCCAGGAGATATACGCAATGTGTTGAATGCGCTTGCGGATGTGGAGCCCATGCTTTCCCGGATGCTGGAGTACCGATTTACCGCGGGGAATGGATTGGCCGGGCACAGCTTGGGCAACCTAATTCTGGCGGCAATGAATGACATAACGGGCGACTTCGTATCCGGCATCAAGGCGTTGTCCAGAGTGCTTGCGGTGCGGGGGCGTGTACTGCCCACGGCCAATCAGGGCATTGTGCTGAAGGCGGAGATGGAGAACGGGAGCATCATCGAAGGGGAATCGAAGATTCCTTTGGCCGGCGGGCGCATTAAGCGGGTGTTTCTGGAGCCTGCCAATGTGGAGCCGCTGCCTGAGGTGCTGGAGGCGATCAAGGAAACAGACGCCATTCTGGTAGGTCCCGGAAGTCTGTACACCAGCATTCTGCCCAATCTCATCGTGCCGGGAGTGGCGGAAGCGCTGGTTGCATCAGAGGCTGTCAAAATTTTTATCTGCAATGTCATGACCCAGCCCGGGGAGACGGACGGGTATTCGGTCAGCGATCATCTGCAGGCGATTCATGATCATGTTGGTCATCACCTGTTCGATTATGTTATTGTTAATAACGGGGATATTCCACCACAGGTGGAGTCAAGATATGCCGAGAAGGGCGCGAGCGCCGTCGAACTGGATCTGGATGAAGTCAGACGCCGGGGCTATCAGGTGGTAGCCGACAGGCTGGTGCTGTTCCGCACGTATCTCCGGCATGACGCCGAACGGTTAAGCCATCATATTTATCAGCTGGTCGAAAGCTGGATGCTAAAGAAGAGGTGAGGGGGCTATGTCCTTTGCGGCGCAAACCAAGAAGGAATTGACGCTCATGGAAGCGGAGGCCTGCTGCGAAAAAGCCGAACTTTCCAGCTTGATCCGGATGAACGGATCCGTGCAGCTGTCCAATCAGCGGGTCATTCTGGATATTTCAACGGAGAATGCCGCTATTGCCAGGAGAATCTACTCTCTGCTCAAGAAGACATATCAGGTGCATATTGAGCTGTTGGTCCGCAAGAAGATGCGTTTGAAGAAGAACAACGTTTATATGGTCCGTATTCCCAATCAGGTTCAGGACATCCTGTCCGACCTGAAGATTGTGTATGAAGGATTCCAGTTTACACCTGGGATCGATAAGCGGATGATCCGCGGCAACTGCTGCAAGCGTGCGTATCTGCGCGGGGCCTTCCTGGCCGGCGGCTCGGTTAACAATCCCGAAGGGTCATCTTACCATCTGGAGATCTCCTCCATGTATGAGGAGCATTGCCAGGCGCTGGTGGAGCTGGCCAACCGCTTTCACCTGAACGCCCGCTGCATTGAAAGAAAGAAGGGCTTTGTTTTCTATATCAAGGAGGGCCAGAAAATTATCGAGTTCCTTAGTCTGATCGGGGCCCATCAGGCGCTGCTGCGGTTCGAGGACATCCGGATTATGAAGGATATGCGCAATTCCGTCAACCGGATTGTGAATTGCGAAACCGCCAATCTGAACAAGACAATCGGGGCGTCCCTCCGGCAGATTGAGAATATCCGCTTGCTGCAGCGTGAGGTAGGGCTTGCCAGTCTGCCAGACAAGCTTCGCGAGGTAGCGGAAGTCCGGTTGCAGTATCCGGATGTGAATCTCAATGAAATCGGGGAGCTTCTGAAGGGCAATGTGAGCAAATCCGGCGTGAACCACCGCCTTCGAAAAATAGATGAACTTGCGGAAAAACTCCGCCAACCGTAAATTCAGACTTTCTTCTAGTGTACTTAGGGAAATAATGATATAATGGTAGAAAAACGTGTACTTTTCCTTTATGAGCCCGCAAACGCTTCATATTATAGATGGAATAAGTCATTTTAGGGGGTATTGGTTCATGTCGAGGCGTCCCGTCGTCGTTAAGTTGAAAACCGGTCTTCATGCTAGGCCCGCCGCCTTGTTCGTGCAGGAAGCTAATAAATTCTCTTCTGAGATCTTTGTGGAGAAGGATGATAAGAAAGTCAACGCTAAGAGCATCATGGGTATTATGAGCCTGGCCATCAGTACAGGAACAGAGGTTCATATTAGTGCGGAAGGCACTGATGCGGAACAAGCCGTCAATGCCCTTGTCACCCTGGTCAGCAAGGAAGAACTGGAGAATCAGTAAGTTAACGACTGATTAGCGATTGACCAACACCGACCGAAGGCTTCCTCATTTAGGAAGCTTTTTTGTTTTGGTTCGTTGGCTGGAAAGCATAAACTCCCCGAGCAGGGGACATTATAGGCTCCGCGGCAGATTCGCTTCATTTCAAGGGATCAACATTCCTATAATGTAAAATAGTATATCAAATACTCGTCCATGCTTAAGAACGGTCCGGAGAGCTTCCGGCATCACTATGATCAGTATCTGAAGGATATTTGGGCGCCTGCTTGAAGATGGCGGACATGGAGCGGCAAACTAAACGGGTTGGACAGGAAAACCTGTTCCAACCCGTCGTTTGTTGAAAAACTTTCCCCGGTTTTGCAATGGGCGGATCACAGCTTGGACAGCTTGATCCATCTCTCCTCTTCAAAGGATTGAATAACGGCGTCGCAGGCATGCTGGTTGATGCGCCCGTCTTCAATGTCCGCCGCCAGACCGTCTCCGTTTCCGTTGATGATATCGGCAAAGGACTGCATCTGGTCCGAGTTGTATTGTGAAGGGAAGCGGTCAAGCTTATGATAGGTTTTGGTTTCATTGGCAGCAGGTCCGATGCAGATGTCCAGTTCGTCCGAATTGGGGCGGTTGTTGTCCAGGGTATAGATAAGGGCGCCCTTGCTGCCGAACACCTCCATACGCTGATAATTGCCTCTTCCGTAGCCGAAGCGGGTAATCTGGAAGCTGGCTGTAATACGGTCCTCCAGTTGGGCGAGATAGTTGCAATAGTCATCCACATCGACGGTCCCCATGCCGGATCCGTCAGGAAGGGGCCGTTCCTTAGTGTACGTGTCGGCCTGGCTTATGATCTTGAGATAATCCTTGCCGGTAACGAACCGGACAAGATCAAGAGCATGGCAGCCGAGATCGCCGAACGCGCCGGAGCCGGCCCGCTCCTTCATAAACCGCCATGCAAGCGGTCTGTTGGATTCGGGAAGCCCCCAGGATTGGAGATACTGCATGCTCACGTGATAGATCTCCCCAAGTAAACCCCGCTGAATGTAATCCCGGCCGCATCTGGCCGCTGTTTTGAAGCGATAGGAGAAGCATACCATATTCTTTACCCCCATTTTTTGGGTGTGCAGGGCAAGAATATCGGCTTCCTCCGCAGTCATGGTAATCGGTTTTTCCACGGCATACGGTTTGCCTGCCGATGCGGCATCCATGGCAATGTGGAAGTGGCAGTCATTGGGGGTACAGATGTCAACCGCTTCCACTTCGGGACAGGCAAGCAGCTCATGATGGCTGGTGAAACGGAAAGCCGGTTCGATTCCGTATTTTTCACCTATCTTCTGCAGCTTTTCCTCGTCAATATCACAGATTGCTGTCAGTACCAAATCCCCGCATTGTTCAATGCCGGGCAAGTGAACGCCCTGTGCGATTCCCCCGACGCCGATTACTCCAATTTTGATTTTACCCATTAGTGCCGCTTCCCTTCTTTACAATGTTTGTTCCTTCAATCCCCAGCATAAGGGGCGGTGTTCCAAACATAAATGAACGAAGCTCAGCTTCTTTTGTGTTATGCCCTGTATTTCGGTCATTCTGATTTTATTACAAAAATCAATAATCTTATGACATGGCGGTTGAAACCGCTTTATTTTATGCTTATACAAGCACCGGGAATTGGGTTGGGCAGCGTTTTTATGCAATCGTTTTCTCGGCATTCCTTAAGCTTGTGCAAATGTGAGGAAAGGGGTGGCGATCAGGTGCGAAGCAATGAAGCAAGGGCCAGTTAATCACGGGAGGAATGATTGTGATAATCGGATGGTTGCAGCAGCGGTTGTGCAAATGGGTGTCTACGGCATTATGTTTGACGGTTTGCGCCGCATTGCTGGTTGCGCCTGCGTCTGTCTACGCGGCACAAGGCGATGCCCATTCGGGCAATTGGGCGATGAAGGCGGCTACTGCAGGCGGATGGAAAACGACAAGCCTCACTGTGGGCAATGTGGAGCCTGACACCAGCTACACCCTGGGAATGTGGATGAAGGGCACCGGTCACTTGTATGTGAAGCCGCCCAATGGTCCCACTACGTATTTCAAACCTCAGGAAAATTGGAGGTATTTCACTCATACCTTTCACTCCGGCAGCGGCTCGACGCTCAGGATCGACTTTCAGGGCTCACAGCCCGGCACCATGTTTATTGACGAGGTATTCTTGGGCAGAAGTGATGGGCTTGACCCGGACAACAATTTGGACCCGGTGAATCTGGTAGATAACCCTGGCTTTGAGGGGGGAGTCGGCAGCGGCTGGAGCAATCTGTCCAACAATGGCGCGGCCGTATTGGATGTGAATCCGGGGGGAGCAGGCTCAGCGGCAACGAATACCCGCAGCGGAAATTGGTCTCTGCGAATTGAAGCGGCAGGTCTTAACCAAACGGGAAAGACTCCTCTCACCAGCGTGGAGCCAAATACTGATTATGTGGTCAGCATGTGGGTCAAGGGCGGGGCGGAGGTGCTGAAGGGGGCCGTTCAGGCGGAGATTTGGAACAGCTCCGGCCAAAAGATATCCAATATTCCGCGCTTTGACGCTGAAAGTGGCTGGAGGCAGTTTTCCGGAAGCTTTAATACCGGAAGTGATCCCAATCTGCTGCTGGTGCTGAAGGATGCCCTGCAAGGCACTATGTATGTGGATGACCTGTTTGTGGGAAGGGAAGGAGGGAGCAACAGGCTTGGAAACCAGGGCTTTGAGCGGGGGAACCTGAACAACTGGACCTTGGACGGCCTGCGGGCTTCCCTGTATGATCTGACGCTTCCCGTAGAAGAGGCGGCCATTGACAAATATGGACAATGGATTTCCGCTGTTTTTCCGGGCAAGGTGACCGGGGATGGGGAGCTTCAAGCGGATGTGGCGGCCGATGAGGCCTATTACGGCAGCCTGAGCGCACCCGAGGAATGGGACGAGTACAACGGACTTATCGGCAGCAGGGAAGCGTACGGATTTGAGGCTACAGGTTTTTTTCGTGTAGATGAGTTGCCAGACGGCAGGCCGGTACTGGTAAATCCCAACGGAAATTTATATTTCAGCATCGGTGCGACCGCTGTCGGCGGCAGCAACTCCTCCTATACGCTGGTGAAGGACCGGGAATATCTGTATGAGGAGTTGCCTGCTCTTGGATCGGAGGGGGGGCGATATGATGCGGCTTGGAGGAATAACGGGGAGATATTCTCTCATTACATGGCCAATCTGATCAGAAAGCATGGCAGGGCTTTTGACAATATGGACCTGTATCAGACAACGGCGGCACGGCTTCAGAAATGGGGCTTCACCAGTGAAGGCGGCTTCACCGATGCTCCGGCAGATAATAACATGGGATTGCCGGAGGTCAGAAGTGTGAGTCTGCCCGCCGAGTTTTTGATTAATGGTAGTCTGATTGACATTTTCAAACCGGGGGTAGAGGCCGGCTTCCTTCGGGAGATGAATAATAAGCAGGTGGGCAGCCGCAAGGATGATCCTCTTATTGTCGGCTATATGTTCGGCAACGAAATGCACTATACCAGCTTTAACAATACTATGCTGAAGGCCAAAGCCAGCGCAGTTGCCACCAAAGGGGAATTGGTGAGCTGGCTTGCCGACAAGTACGGAACCATCGGCGCTTTCAACGCCGCTTGGAGCAAGAACTACACTCAATTCCCGGAAATGCTGGAGACGGAGGTCACCACAGGTACTCTTGCAAGCACAACGGATATGAACGCATTCTTCAAGCACTATGTGGATACGTTCTACCGGAAACTCAGCACCGTATTCCGGCAGGAGGCCCCCCATCATCTGCTGTTGGGAGAACGGCTGCTGGCAGGGGCTGTGGAGAATGAAGCCTACCGCGATATATTAAGCGAGGTGTCCGGCCGTTACTTTGATGTAATCAGCTACAACTATTACGCCTATGAGCCTGACCTGAACCGCATCAGGGACATGCACGAGATTTCCGGTCTGCCTGTTTTGATTACGGAGTTTCACTTCGGCGAAGGAACACGCAAGCTGGGCGGTGGTTTGCGTCCGGTGGACAACGAGGACGACAAGGGCAGGAGCTACCGCAGCTATGTGGAGGCCTTGGCCGCATCAGGGTATGCAGTAGGAGCCCATTGGTTCAGCCTGATGGATCAGCCCGCTACAGGACGCTGGTTCGGCGGCTATGAAGGGGAGAATTATGCTATCGGCCTGTTCGATGTCACGGACCGTCCGTATAAGACTTTTCTTGACCATGTGATGGAAACCAACTATCACATCTATGATATTGTACTTGGAGAAAAGGAGCCGTATGTCTTCCGCAAATACAGCCATCCCGGTGAGGATACAGGCCCTGATCTTGCCCTTGGAGACGTATTCGGAAGCGGAGACGGAGTCACGTACAAGGATGCCAGGCATCTCCTCCTATATCTGGCGGAGCAGGTTGAGCTGAATCCCCGAGAGCTGTCGGCGGCGGATATGAACGGCGATTCAGCAACAGACATTCTGGATGTGGTTCTGATCTTGCAGAAGGCACTTGCCCGGTGAGACTTGTGGGCATCGGACTTGCTGACACATTATTTTATAACTACAGGGAGGGATTATTTTGAGTTATGCAGTCAGAAGGTCAATGGCGCTGCTGTGCGCGCTTGTGCTGCTGCTTGCATCCGTTCTGCAGGTGAAGCCTGCGGCGGTGGAAGCTGCGGATGCCTCCAAGCTTCACAGCGGATCATATGGTTTGAAGGTGTATGCCCTAAACGCGTCTTGGGGAGATACCGCTTATATACCCCTGCCGCAACTGGCTCCCAATACGAGCTATGAGCTCAAGTTCTGGTTGAAGGGCACAGGAATCCTGCAGGTTGGGGCAGGAACCCCCAAGGCGGCCAATGCCAATGAGGTGGAGAATAACGGAAGCGGTAATGGAACCGGCCATTTGAATACCACAGCCACTGCCGAGTGGGTACAGCATACTATAACGTTCAACTCGGGAACCCATGCCAATTGGGTTGTGTACCTGAAGGATAGGGGCGGCGGCAGCAAAGCCAACGAACAGCCTATCTTTCTGGACGACATTACGGTAGACGCAGCGGGAGGCGGCGTCAATCTGCTGGAGAATGGCGGCTTTGAGAACGCGAGCCTCGACGCCTGGCATATTTCCCCGTCATTGGCGGCCAACATCGGCCTTGTGAGTGAGATCCCAAGCGCTACCATCTCTCCGGCGGCGGCCCAATTCAATCTGCAGCCGGGGATGCAGGAGGATGTGGTTGTAAGTGTAACCTATAACGGACACACTCTTCTGGGAGTGCAAAACGGCGAGCTTGCCCTGAATGCGGGTACGGATTATACAGCGGCGGATAATCTGCTGACGATCAAACAAGAGTATTTGTCCGCACTGCCTAAAGGAAGCGTCAATCTAACCGTAGTGTTCAGCGGAGGGGTCAATCCTACTCTGGCGCTGACCGTATTTGACGATACCCCCGCAACCATTGCGGATGACTTGTCCGACTTCAGCAAGCTGTTTGACCGCAGCCTGACGTCGGAAGGAAAGGAGACACTGAGGTTCACCGGCGACCCCGCCAGCGACAAAATGAACGGGGATGACGGCTACCGGCTTTTCCGGAAATCCGTTAATGATTACACGGCAGCCAATGAAATCCCGTACACGGGAGAGCTGTATTTTACCTATCGGGTAAGCACGGATATTGCCAACTTTGTGCTGGACACAGCTTATGAAACCACCAAACCGCCGGTGTACCCCACATTCTGGGTATCCGTCGACGGGGTGTCCTATGCACAGCTGCCGGATTACAGCATGGTAGAGGTTCCTGTAACGGGCAAGCCCACCTGGGCCATCCGCACCTTCAGCAGCTTCACCGTGGCGGACACCCTGGAAGGCGCCCAATATCTGAAGGTTGTTCTGCCCCCCGAGAACCCGGCGGTGGAGAGCTGGGCCGTGCAGTACGGCAAGATGCTGGTCAACAGCGGCGTGGCGCATGTTGTTGCCGATCCCGATCCTTCCGCAGCACGGATTCCCGAAGGCGGCTATCTCACGGTTGCGCTGACGACGGAAACTGTGGGGGCATCGGTCTATTACTATACGGACAATAATCCCGCGAGCACAGCTGTTCTTTATACGGGACCGTTCAATATTGACAAGGAAACCAGGATTCATACCTATGCCGTCAAGGAAGGCTTCATGAACAGCGGCACCATCACATACAGCTACCGGGTGGCCGGAAACTATCTGGTGGATGCGTATGGACAAAAGGTCAATGCCGATTTTGACAAGATTGCCAGCTACGAGCAGCTTAGAGCCACCAAAGCCGATGACGAGGCCTACTATGGCAGCCTTACTCCGCCGCAGTGGGACGAGTACGGCGGTCTGCCGGGAAGCAAGGAGCAGTATGGACTTGCGGCCAAGGGCTTCTTCAACATTCAAAGGGCCGATATCGACAATGACGGTGAATTGGAATACGCCATGGTCGACCCGTTGGGTAACCTGTACTTCAGCATAGCCGCCAACAGCACGGCTGCAACCGGCGGCACCTACACGCTGGTAACGGGAAGAGAGGAGATTTACGAGTGGCTGCCGGCATATCAAGGCGGAACGGGCAAGTATGACACCGCCTTCCGCAACGGGATCAAGGACCATTATTCCCATTACATCACCAACTATATCGAAAAGTACGAGAAGCCCTTCAACTCCAACGACTTCTACAAGCTGGACGTTGCCCGGCTGCTGAAATGGGGCTTCAACAGCGCCGGCGGATTCGGAGCAGATACCTCCAATCCTCCCGCAGGCGGCCCGAAAATTCCGCAGGTCCGGTTTATCGACCCGCCCAGCACGGGCTTCCGCTTCGGCGCCGGCAATTTCTTCGACGCCTTCAAGGAAGGGGCGCGGGAAGCTGCCGCAGCCATCATGACAAACGGAGAAGCCAGTACCCGTTCAGGTGATCCCAATAATATCGGGTACTTCTTCGGCAATGAAATCCCCTATCATAATTTTACCAAGCAGGTAATGGAGGCAAAAGCAAGCGCTACGGCCACCAAGGGTGCGCTGGTAGCCTTCCTGGAGGAAAAATACGGAACCATTGAAGCATTTAACACTGCCTGGAACGGCAATTATGCCGGATTTGCCGCACTGGGCGAAGCCGCGCTGTCCATTAAGACAGATGATGCATACGACGATATGCTGAATTTCTTTGAGCTATGGCTCGACAAGTACTTCCAGATCATGTCCGAGGAATTCCGCAAGGTCAATACCAATCATATGCTGCTGGGCGACCGGTTGTATGCGAATGTGGCCAACAACTCGGACCTGCGGGACATTATCGCCCGGGTGCAAGGCAAGTATGTGGATGTTCTGTCGTACAATTACTACACCTATGATCCCGATCTGGACCGTCTCCAATCCATGGTTGATCTGGCGGGCGGCAAGCCGGTCATGATTACCGAGTTCCATTACGGAGAGCCCTCCAGAGGTCTCGGCGGCGGGGTCAAGGCCGTTTCGAGCGAAGCGGATAAGGGCAAGTCCTACAGGCATTATGTAGAGAAAGCGGCTGCATCCGGACTAGTGGTGGGCGCCCAATGGTTCGCCAATCTGGACCAATCGCCGACGGGACGCTACTTTGAGGGCTTCAGCGGCGAAGCCTTCGGCATCGGCTTCGTGGATGTGACCGACCGGCCGTACAAAGAGCTTATGAGC
The DNA here is from genome assembly GCA_029256185.1 of Paenibacillaceae bacterium. Taxonomy (GTDB): domain Bacteria; phylum Bacillota; class Bacilli; order Paenibacillales; family NBRC-103111; genus Paenibacillus_AR. The sequence goes on along the minus strand of JAQSYI010000024.1, from coordinate 45,220 downwards.
TATATCATGGAAACCAATTACCATATCTACGATATTGTGACTGGAGAGCAGGAGCCATACACCTTCCTGGATTACGCCGGGCAGGATCAAAGCGGCAAGGTCGCTTCGATTGCCAAGGCCGCCGGGTCCATTACCGTGGACGGGGTCAAGGACGCTTCCTGGCCCGCCGGGGAAGTCATCAGCCTGACGGATACCAACCGTGTGCTGGGCGTGCCCAATGAAGGCTGGGGAGCAGAGATCAGCCTTGCCTGGGACGATGAGCAGCTGTATATCTTCGCCGATGTGGATGATCCCACACCGTTGAATGCAGGTGCAGCTGACGGAAGTATCTGGAACGGGGACGGCCTGGAGCTGTTTATCGGCCCATACAAAATTGAAGCCTCAGGAGGTATTCTGCCAAGAGACACCCAACTGCTGGTCGCTTCAACCGTTACCCCGGGGGCAGGCACCCGCGGCTTCAATTGGGCCAACAGCCGTCCCGATCAGCCGCTTATCCAGAGGGCGGTAACCGCCACGGAGACTGGCTACACTATGGAAGCGGCAGTCAAGCTGGCAGATCTGAATATTGACTTCACGAATTCGGCAGTGAACAAAGAAATCCGGTTTGATATCGGATTCGACAACGGCTACCAGGATACCACCAGCGTGCGGCGCAATGCCCAATATCTGTGGAGCGGCGTGGACGGCAACTCGGCCAGCCGGGAGAAATGGGGAAGGGCGGTTCTGTCCGGCGTCTATGGCGCGGACAACGTTCTGGGAATCACCGTAGCCGATGCGGCCTCTTTTGCAGGCGCTTTGGTACAAGTGCCGGTGAAACTGGCCAATGCCGTCAATCTGGGAGGTACAGAAATTACACTGACTTATGACCCCAACAAGCTTGAGTATCAATCCATCTCCTTCCCCGATCATCTGCTGGGCGGGGTCAATGCAGCTGTTCCCGGAACCGTTCGCTTCGCAGTAATCAGCGAAGACGGCGTTACAGCCGGGGAGATGGAAGCGGCCGTCATTACGTTCAAGGTTGGCGAGAATGCTGCGGAACAGACGGAAATCCCCATTGTGGTCAGCCATGCGGAGGCCTCCGACGGCAGCGTGGAGCAGGCTGCCATTCCCGTAACGGCGGCGAACGGCAAGGTTACGGTTCTGGCGGCGGTACCCGCCCCCTCCGCTTCCGATGTATCCTTCTCGGGAGAAGCGGTAGCCGGTCAAACGCTGACTGCCGTCTACACCTATCATGATCCAGGGGATGCAGCGGAACAGGGAACCTCTTTCCAATGGCTGGTATCGGAAGACGGTGCAGCTTATACCCCCATCGCCGGAGCAACTGGCCGGTCGCTGCTGGTGGATGAGACTTTGGCGGGCCAATATGTGAAAGTCGAGGTTACGGTCCGCAACAGCCACGGCCTGGCCGGAGCAGCGGCAGCCGGACATAATAACCGGAACCGGGTGATTCTGCCGGGAGATGTGTTTGAGGATGGAAATCCCGGGGTTACTTATAAGGATGCGCTGCATGTGCTCCGGTATACGGTGGAGAGAGTGGATCTCAATCCGCAGCAGTTGGCAGCCGCGGACCTCAATGCCGATTCAAGCGTGAATATCCAGGATGTGCTCCTGATTCTGGAGAAGGCTTTGGCCCAATAATCTGTACAGAATAACCTCAAAGCGTAGGCGGATTGCCCTGCATTCCCGAAAATGCGGGGCAATCCGTTCATTTCCGAAGATATGTGCGGGATTGAAGGGGGAATGATGATCATATGTCTTTGTTAATTGATAAGAAAGGAATAGCCGTCAAAACTGTCTTTCTCATGCTGACGTTTTTTTGGCTGTTGTCCGCCGTTGCGCTGGCCGGCACGGAAGCCGACAGGACAGTTTCTTTGCAGGGCGGAAGCGGCTACCGGGGAGAAACAGTGGCCGTAAGCTTGCGGATAGACGAAGTAAAGGACTTGTCAGGTCTCCAAATCCTTATTTCTTATGATGGAAGCCGCCTGGAGACGAAGGAAGCAAATGTGAGGCCGACGGAAATATTAGCCGGATTCTATAAGGAAGGTCATGTAATTGCCGGGAAGTCGTATCTGAAATTTTCCGCCGCAAGTTTGGAGAAACGGGCTCAAACCGGCGAAAGTGTGTTGTTGACTGTAGATTTTACCATTAAAAACAATGCCCCGGATGGCTATGCTCCGTTGCAGCTCTCTGCTATATTGGCAAGTGCCAACGGACAGAAGCTTCCGGTCACGGTCAGGGAGGCCGGAATCAACGTGCTTGCCGCCGCCGGCAGTACCAACGAACCGTCAAACGGATCGTCAAACGGACCGTCAAGCCAATCGTCATATAAGGCTACCGTATCAGGGACGGGTATTCCGAACAATGAACTTCCGGTCCGAGTGGATCTTCGGACAGGCAATGCGGGCATAGAATTGGGAGCTGACGCTTACAAGCTGTTTGCAAGCAGGGCTTCCTCTGTTATCACCGTTGGAGCAATTCCCGGCGTGAATGCCTATACCTTGACACTTCCGGCCTCCGTGCTGGCAAGTACTGTAAAGAGAGGGGAGCTGACCGTAGCCACCGGCAGCGGAAGCTTCACGATTCCTGACAACATGCTGTCCGGCATGACAGGAATAGATGGCAAGAAGGTTTCCATTACCATAAGCGAAGGCGATAAAACGGTTCTGCGGGATGATGTGAAGGCCGCCATCGGCAGCAGGCCTCTGATCCGGCTTAGCCTGGTGCTGGACGGAGAACCGGCATCCTGGAGCAATCCGGAGGCGACGGTAACAGTAGCTATCCCTTACAAGCCTGCAGCGGCTGAACTGGCTGATGCGGAACATATTGTCGCATGGTTTATTGATGGGAACGGGAATGTGGTCCCTGTGCCCAGCGGCCGTTATGATCCGGCAAGCCAAACGGTGACATTCACAACCACTCACTTCAGCCATTACGCTGCAGCCTTTGTACAGAAGGCCTTCAGTGATCTGGGCAGTCATGCTTGGGCGAAGCAGGCCGCGGAAGTTTTGGCATCCAAGGGCATTATCGATGGAACCGGATATAATCTATATTCTCCGGCAAACAACATTACCAGAGCCGACTTCATGCTGCTCCTTGTCAAGACATTGGGACTGACAGCAAGCCTGGAAAGTAATTTTGTGGACGTTCAGCCCGGCGATTATTACTATGAAGCGGTTGGCGTTGCCAAAAAGCGGGGCATCTCCGATGGGATAGGGGACAATCTTTTTGCTCCTGCAGCGTTTATTTCCCGGCAGGATATGATGACGCTGACAGCCCGGGCGTTGAAGGCTTACAGGGAGCTGGAAATTCCCGCAGATACCAGAGTGCTCGACGCTTTCAGCGATCAAGGAGATATTGCCGGATATGCTGCGGAGAGCCTGGCTGCACTTGTCCGGGCAGGTCTGGTCGAAGGTACGGACAAGGGCAGCATCAATCCTCAGGGATTTGCTTCCCGCGCGGAAGCGGCTGTGTTCCTGTACCGGATCTATAATCAGCAGTAGTCTCATAGTGGGATAATCGAGACCTTAAACGGCATGCGCCAGAATACTGTTTTTAATACCAAAAACACTAATCTGAAGATATACCTCTTCTCAACATGGGACATTATAATTTAATTAACAAGAGGAGGTGAATACGATGTCTCTAGCCGCTAGAGTTGTAAACGCTTCAGAGAAAGACGGGAGAAAAGCGGAAAGGGAGCGAAAAAGAAGGGAATTATACCGCGAAATAAGGCGTTACCGCTATTTATATCCCATGTTGATTTTCGGGGTTGCCTTCTTTATCGTCTTCGCTTATGTTCCGATGTACGGCATACAGCTGGCGTTCAAAAGCTATAACATCGGAAAGGGTATTACCGGAAGCGACTGGGTAGGGCTTGCGAACTTTAACAAGCTATTCGCCCGCACAGAGTTTTGGGGTGCTTTCAATAATACAATTATTATTTCTTTGCTGAAGACAATTACTTTTTTTCCGGTTCCTATTATACTGGCGATTCTGATTAATGAAGTAGGCAGAAAATTAGGCAGAACCTTGCAAATTGTATACACGCTGCCGCACTTTCTTTCCTGGGTCACCATCAGCGCCATTATGATGAACCTATTCGCCAGCAGTGGAGCCGTAAACGGCTTGATTGACCAGCTGGGAGGCGAAAATGTAAAATTTCTGAATGATGGAGGCATTTTCCGGGTTTTGCTGGTAACCACCCAGATATGGAAGGAAGCCGGCTGGAGCTGCATTATTTACATGGCCGCGATTGCCGGAATCGACCAGTCCCAATATGAGAGCGCAACCATAGACGGCGCCACCCGCTTTCAGAAAGCGCTGTTCATTACCTTGCCTTCCTTAAAAAACGTGGCTGCCATCTTGCTGCTGCTGTCCATTGGTCATGCTATGGACGCCGGTTTTGATCAGGTGTTCAACATGTACAATCCCACCGTCTACCAGAGCGCGGATATTATCGACACCTACATTTACCGCATCAGCTTCATGCAGGCTGCCGACTATGGGTTAAGCACGGCGCTGGGGCTTTTCAAGGGCGTTATCAACTGCGCATTGCTGCTGATTGCCAATTTCGTTGTGGGCAAGATGAGCGCCGAATCGAAAATTATTTAAGGAGGCCGTTATGAAAAGCACACTTGCGGCACAACCGCCACTTCGATCCAGGCGTAAGGTTGATATCAGCCAAATTGGAATCATTAGCGTGCTTGTTGTATGGGGCATTATTGTTCTGTATCCGTTCTACAACAGCGTACTGGTCTCGATTGTGCCCATGTCGGTTTATGTCCGGGAGCCCTTTATGCTGTATCCGCCGGCATTTGATTTTTCCTCCTACAAGTTCATTCTTAGTTGGTCAACGCTCATTACAGGCTTTAAAACAACGTTCATTATTTTGGTTTTTGGTGTGGCTTATAATCTGTTTCTTACCGTAACCATGGCCTATGTGCTATCCAAGCCTATTCCCGGCCGCAGCATTGTCAATTTTCTCGTTGTCTTCACCATGTTCTTCCAGGGAGGGTTGATTCCCTCGTTCCTTTTGGTCAAAAATCTGGGTCTGATCGACAGCTATGCTGCCATGATTCTGCCGGTGGGTATTGGCATCATGAATATGATGATTATGCGCAGCTACTTCTATACCATCCCCATTGAATTGGAGGAAGCGGCACGTCTGGACGGCGCCGGCGAGTTTACAATTTTGTGGAAGGTATTTTTGCCTCTGTCCATGCCCATGTTGGCTACTATCGGGCTTTATTACAGTGTTGACCGCTGGAACGAATGGTATCACGGCATGCTGTACATGAGGTCGGTGGATAAATGGCCGGTGCAGCTGCTTATCCGCAATATGATTGCTTCCACCGCCACGATTACCAATCAGATGCCGGAAAGCGCAAGACCAACCGTGTTTGCGCAGGGAATCCAGATGGCTGCGGTTATCGTTACGATCATTCCGGTAGCTATACTTTACCCGTTCCTGCAGAAGTATTTCGTAAAAGGACTGACTCTTGGCGGAATCAAAGGTTAAGCGGGTTTTAAGGTATAATCATTCATTAAGGGGGAATATTCAGATGAAAGGTTCAAGCAGGAAAAGCGCACGCAAATTGCTACTTATTCCGTTAGCGCTTTCAATGGGGGCAAGCGTCCTCAGCGCGTGCAGCAAGGATGATTCCGAGACAAAAGCATCGACTGCTCCATCGGCAGCAGCCGGCACAACAAGCACGCCTGTTGAAGAGAATCCCTACAAGGAAAAAATCGTCTTTACCATGAGCTCGGTAAATGCAGATAAGGCAGGACTTAACGAAGATGGCTCGGAGTCTGCCAATTTGAAATGGCTGAAGGAAAAATTCAACATCGATTTTGAATGGTGGCCGCTGACATGGAGCAATAATGTTGAACAGACCCGGATTTGGCTGAATTCGGATTCAGCGCCCGAGATCATTTACCTTGACGTTGCCGCTTCCAGGTACAGTGAATACTTGGCTTGGGTGGATGCGGGTCTGTTTAAGCCTTACAATTTAGACAAATACCCTAATTTGACTAAAAACTATGAAAAAATGGGCATTGGCAAGAAGTATGAGGTTAATGGCAAGCTTTATGCTTGGCCGTCCATGATGGACATGTCCCAATATGACTTTGCTCAGGCGCACGGATATATGTACCGCAAGGACTGGGCGAAGGCTGTCGGATTGTATAAGGAAGGGGACCTTTATACCTGGGATGAGTGGTGGAAGCTTGTAGACGCTGTTATCAAGCAAGATCCGGGCAAAAACGGCGCCGGCAACACTATTGGCATTATGGCTCCCTCATTATGGCAATTCCCGAAATACATTACCGGCTATGCCTATTCGCCGTATTTGCTGACATTCAAGCAGGAAAGCAACGGCTCATGGGTATGGGGTCCGACTCTGCCGGAAAGCCTGGAAGCTGTTAAGAAGGTAAAGGAATTTTACGATGCAGGCTACATCTGGGCTGACCAGCCGATGGTGAAGGCGGAGGATTACAAGAACAATTTTGCCGCCAACCGATTATTTGCCGTCACCGGCAGCAATGTAGGGGTAACCTCCTGGAGCAATGACTTTATTAAGCCGTTGGAAGCCGCCAATCCGGGTATTGTCGGTGTGGATGCAGTGGGCTGGGCGACTGTCAAGGGCCCTGATGGAAAGCTGAATGTATGGCAAGCGGCGGATATGTGGTCCCAGACCGCAATGAGCTACAAGCTCTCTGATAAAAAAGCCGAAAGATGGCAAGCCGTTCTCGATTATCTTGTTACTGATGAAGGCTATAACTTCCGCACCTACGGCATTAAAGGTGTTGACTGGGATTATGATGCCAGTGGCAAGGTTGTACACAAGTGGAAGAAGGATAAAAACGGAAATTATGTTATTCCTTATCCGTCTTCATCCACATGGCCGTGGAGCCGTCCGGCCACTTCCTGGGACGGGTTTGCATTGCTGAGTCCGGCCAACCCTGAGGAAACCAGGGCAGGCGCGCTTCAGGCTTATAAGTATGTTACCGACCCCAGCTTCACTAAGCCTATTCCGCTCAATGCCGATTTCGCTTATTTCACATCGGCTAAGTATGCTGCAGCAACGGCAGGTCTTGAAGCATCCATTTATGAGAAGATTGCCGAGCTTATGTCTTCCAAGGACATTGAAGGGGATTGGCAGAAGTGGGTTGCACAAAAGGCCAAGGAAGTGCAGCCCGCCATTGACGAGCTGAATGCCAATGTAAAGTTAAAGTAGCTTCAACATCTCCATCGTTCAAACGGCAAAAGAAACCTGAACAGGGTTTCTTTTGCTGATTTCATTTGTCAAAAGGATTATAATCTAGGAGACAGACAGCATTCGGCGGCGAATGAAGCTGCATGCCGGAAAATGGCCGGGGGGGCTTGAAATGTACAAAGCTGTACTGGTGGATGATGAGTATTGGACGCTAATGGGCATTCAACAAACCTTTAATTGGGAAAATTACAGCTTTATGATAGACGGTGCTTATTCAAGCGCGGCAGAGGCGTTGGCCGCCATTAAGACGGGAAAGCCGGATGTGGTGTTTACGGATATTTGCATGCCGGGCATGAACGGAATGGAGCTGATCAAGGAGCTCAGGCGTCTGGAGCTGGACATTGAGGTGATTATTATCAGCGGCTTCAGTGAATTTGAGTATGCCCAGCAGGCCATCCAGCACGGCGCCTTCGATTATTGCTTAAAGCCCATTGACGAGGATACCACCGACCCTTTGCTGGAGCGGCTAAAGAAGAAGCTGGATTACAAAAAGCAACAAAAAATGCAGGCGCTCCTGGACTTGATCGGCAACGGAAACAGTATGGAGGGTAAAAGCGCTGCTGCCTTGGGACTTCCTTCCGGCCGCAAGTTGTATCAGGTCATCCAGTTCTCCGGAGCGGCGGAGCATGATGTGAAAGAGGTGCTGGATCATATGCCTGCTGCGGATTACGCCACTCTTTTGACCGCGAGACGCCGTTATGTCATTATCAATTGCGAGCAGGAGGCCACTGCCACGCTGATGCGGTATTCAGGCCCGGACATAATCGGGCTAAGCATGGCCGCCGAGCAGTTTCACCAATTGCCGCTGTTGGCGGAGCAGGCAGCCATTGCTGCGGCCACTTCGTTTATTATAAAAGATGAATGCGTTTTCAAATATTCCCCCCGGCAGACAGCCAAAATGAACACTTTTCTCGCCAGGGCGATTCATCTGCTGGAGAATGGACACCTGGTCCGGTTTCAGACGCTGATCGGGACTATCCCCGCGCTCTGGAAGGAAAGCGGCTTTTCTGCAGAGGATCTGTGCTATGTTTGGAATCAATTGCTGATGCATGTGGAACTGACATCCTCCTCCCAAATAAAGACGGCGGATTTCTCCCTCTTGGATTGGCAGCAAATGGAGGGGAAATTCAGCGATATCCATGATTTCTGCCAAACCCTCTTTGACGAAGTGTCCTATTGCTACAACGTCAACAACCAGGACACCGGAAGCGATGCGGATGATTCCGGAAAGCCCGGCTTCAATAAAATGCTGGCCTATCTGCACAAGAATTATAACCAACAGATAAAGCTTAAGGATTTGGCCAATATGTTTTATATCAATAAAAATTATGCCAGCTTTTTGTTTCAAAAGTATACCGGGATGACCTATTCCGAGTATATTAATAAGCTGCGGATGGACAAGGCCCGGGAATTGCTGATTCAATCCTCCCTTCCAATTGCGGAGGTGGCGGAGCATGCGGGGTATCCCGATTATTTTTACTTCAGCAGGCTGTTCAAAAAGACCTTCGGGGTTTCCCCCACCGCCTTCCGCAAAGAGCCCTCCGCCTTTATTCAAAGCACAAGTGCGGATTGAGCCGGCTGCCTATGATGAAAAAATGGTTGCTTCCCATCCAAAATCAGCCCTTGCGCCGGAATATCCTTCTGTTGTTTATTGCTGTTGCCGTGGTTGCCGTCCTGGTTCAGCTATACTACGCGGCAAGTCTTTATACCTACCGGAAAGACAGGGGCACGGAGGAGGGCCGGAAGCTGATCCGCCAGACGGATATGGAGCTGGACAGCCTGATGGAGCGGGTTTCCCGGACAGGGATGGCCCTTGCAGTGAATGAAGTCGTTCAGCGCTATCTGCTCCTGCAGAATGAAGCGGACAAGGAAACGGTCCCCCTTCGCACCAGCTTGCGAAAATCCATCTTATATTATTTGGAAGGAAGTATTGATTCCAACGGGTATATTGACGATATCGCCATTGTGACCAACACCGGCGAAATTACCAGCACCAACAATGCAGTGAATTTTGTGACCTATCAGCTTCTTGACAAGGAATACCATTTGGCGGAAAGGCATGCCCCCTTCTTCACCCCGATTCTTAACTACCATTCGAAAATTTGGGGAGAGAGAGCTTTTGCTTACATCTTTCCCGTTTATGACAGCAGGGCCTCTACGGCCGCAACCAATCGGACCGGCACCGTTATTGTATGGTGCAGACAGGAGGTGCTGGAACGGATGGTCCGCAGCACCTCCGCCACGGAAGGCTCGACTGTTGCCGTTATCGACTCCGCCAACGAAATTATCGCGTACAATTCTGTCCGCCCCTTGTCCGAGATGAAGGATACGGTAGCGGCAATTGCCCAGGCTTACGGAAGAAAGGACGCGGTTGTTTTTCAACAGATGAAAGTGCTTGAGCAGACCAGCTATGTCCTGGTTAAGGAGAATGAGAAAACAGGCTGGCGTTCCATCAGCATTACGCCGTTGAACGACATTTTTGCCGATACCCGGAGATTCCTTCATCAGGGCATTGTGCTGGCAACTGTGACCATTGCGCTGACCCTTGCCATGGCGGTGCTGTCTGTGCGCAACATTGTCAGACCGCTTGCCGCCATTATCGGCGCTTTGAAGGAACAGGGCGCAAGCGACCGGATGCTGAAGGTGGACGGGATTAAGAACAATGAATTTGGCCTCATTGTGGACAGCATGAACGGCATGCTGCAGAATGTTCATGAACTGCATGAAGAATCCCTTGATATGCAGAAGAAATTATATGAAACCGAGCTTATGCAGAAGGAAACGGAATTGCTGGCCCTGCGCAGCAAAATTGATCCCCATTTCCTGAACAATACTCTGGAATGCATCCGCAGTATTGCGGTGGTTCGCGGCGCCAAGGAAATCTCCGTGATTACCTCGAGCATGTCCAGAATATTCCGGTATGGCACGGCGGACAGCATCTTCACATCCGTCCGGAATGAGCTGCAATGCATAACCGATTACGACAAAATCATGTCTATCCGCTACAGCGGGCGCGTCAAAATCCGCATTGAAGTGGAGCCAGGCCTGCTGTCTTGCAGCATGCTGAAGCTGTCGCTGCAGCCCTTGGTGGAAAATGCGGTCTATCACGGGATGAATGGAGATAGCGCTGGCGGCGGCATCAGCATTGTAATCGGCGGGGAAGCGGATGGCAGGTATGCGGTGATCACCGTACGGGACAACGGCGCAGGCATGAGCGCCGATAAGCTCCATGAGGTGAATCGCCGCTTGTCGGTAGCGAGCACGGACCTCAATGCGCAATTGAAGGAGAAGGCATCCCATGTTGGCCTGGCCAATATTCATGCGCGGATTCGGCTGTATTATGGAGACGATTGCGGGCTGGCCCTTGAGCAGGGAGATAATGGAGGGGTGACGGTGAGGATGCGGATTTCCCTGACTTCTCCGCAGCAGCCGGCAGCCGTTTTTTCATCCAAAGGGAAGTGGCGCTAATGTGGTACAAGCTTAGAAATATAAGCATTCGCAAGCAACTGGCGGGCTTTTTTTGCATGGTCATTGTGATGGGCAGCTCGGGTCAGGTCTATTACAGCCTTGCGTTTTACCATATGCAACGCCAGGAAAATACCTCCTCCAGCTACGCGGTGATTTCCCGGACGGATGCCATGCTTAGCCAGACTGCCGGGGAATTGGCCAATGCCGCCGGCAAGATTGCCAATGACCAGAATGTGCAGAGTCTTCTTAAGCTGCAAAACAACGCTGTTCCGGACAATTTGACCGAACGTTCGATTCTGGGCGATATCATCGTCAACTACTTTGGCGGCATCGTGGAATCCAACGGCGTCATTGAGGATATGGCTGTCATCAGCCAGAGCCAGATGATTACCACCTACAGCAGGATTTTTAACTATGCCACGTTCAGTCAATTGAATTCGGATTATTCCGGTGAGATTCCCTGGGACCGACTTATTCCAGCGGCGGATTCCCGGCAGGCGCAAGGAAACCCCAGAGGATTCGCCTATGTCAGTCCCATCTATGACAGAAGCTCGATCTATGAAAGCAACCGGCTGTTGGGGCTTTGCATCATCTGGAGCAACTCCAATGTATTTGCGAATATTGTCAACGAAACCGCCGTTTCCCAAAATTCCACTGTGCTGCTTGCCGACGCACACGGTATAATTCTGGCTCAAAGATCGGGCTTGGCCGCGCAGGACTTTTCCGATTTTATTGCCCAGCTTGCCGCGGAGTACGGGAAGAGCGGTCCTGAAGGCGAAATACGGAACGTGGGATACAAGGGCGTCCAGTATTATGTTCTCATTCAGATGAATTCCGCCACGGGCTGGAAATCCGTCAACATTACGCCGGTGAAGGAGATTTATGAGGAATCGCGGCGCCTGCTGCTGGTGGGGCTGGGGCTCGCAGGCGCAATTATCATCATCACGCTGGTATTGGGCATGTACATGATCTGGGGCATTACCAACCCCCTGATGCAGATCGTCCTTACGCTGCGGCGCATCGGCAGGGGCGACCGGAAGCTTCGCTTAAGCAGCGATGTAAACAATGAATTCAGCGTGATCAGCAAGCGGGCCAATGATCTGCTGGACCATATCAACTCCGCTTCGGACCGTATTCTTCATATGCAGGCGAAGCTGTATGAATCGGAATACATGCGCAAGGATTCGGAAATGCGGATGCTGCAAAATCAGATCAATCCCCACTTTCTGTACAATACCTTCGAATGCATCCGCAGCATCGGCATGGTGAAGGGCATCAGGGAAATATCCGTGATCTCCACAAGCATTGCCAATATTTTCAGATATTCCACCAAGGGCGGAGCCTTCACAACCGTGGAGGAGGAGCTGAAGTGCGTCAGCGATTATTGCAAGGTGATCGGAATCCGCTTTGCCGGAAGGCTTGCGCTGTCCGTCATAGTGGAGCCGGAGCTTTATGACTGCCGCATGCCCAAGCTGTCTTTGCAGCCCCTGGTAGAAAACGCGGTCAACCACGGTCTGGAGAAAAACGGAGCGGTTCTGCAGCTCGAAATCCGCGGCCGGCAGGAGAACGGTACGGTTCTATTTGCCGTCAGCGATAACGGCGTCGGCATGGGCATGGACCAGATGGAGGCCCTGAACCGGGAGTTGGCGGAAAACGCTCATTACGACATGGATGACCAGAGAAAGAGCATCGGACTCAAGAATATCAATTTGAGGCTGAAGCTGTATTATGGCGATAAGTACGGTTTGCAGGTATGCAGGGGAGAGGGGGAAGGAACAACGGTGATCATGCGTCTGAAATATGGGCAAATGACATAAAAAGCTGATTAGATTTCATGTAAGCGCCCCGGGTGCAATCTCTATAATGGAGACAGGTATTACGAAGGCAAGCGGTTATCTGTCTTCATAACGCAACGGCCAAAGGATGGCGATCATGAACGAACGCATGGAACCCCCGTCTATCGGCAAGCTATCGCTATTTCCCATTACCTGGCCCATTTTCGTCGAATTGGGCTTGCAGACGTTGTTGCGCACCAGCAATACATTTATGCTCAGCTTCCATTCGGATGAAGCCGTGGCGGCGGTAGGCGTAGCCAATGAAATTATTATCATGGTGATTCTGGTCTTCAATATGGTATCCATCGGTTCGGCGGTGGTTATTTCCCATGAGCTGGGAGCAGGACGGCTCTCCGAGGTGAAAAGCGTGATCGGCATGTCCATTTTCCTGAACCTGCTTCTGGGAATCGGCCTTTCCGCTCTCGTCATGGCGCTAAGCCGCCCCCTGCTGTCCCTGTTCTCACTGGATTCCGCAACGCTCAGTCTGGCCATGCCCTATTTGCTCATCGCCGGAGGAGGCTTGTTCATCCAGGGCGTATTGACGGCTGCTGTTGCAATGATTCAGGCCCATGGCCTGACCAGACAGACGATGGTGGTGGCTATCCTGATGAATGTGGGGAATGTGCTGGGCAATTATCTGATCATTGCCGGCCCCCTCAGCTATCTGGAGCTTGGCGTGACAGGGGTGGCCGTATGCACCATTGTCTGCCAGTTGGCGGGGCTTGGCGTGAACCTTCACTTGTTGAACAAAACGGCAGGGGGCCTGGTCTGGAGCGATATGCTGTCATGGAAGCGCGCCCGCCTCCTCCGGGTGCTTCACATCGGCGTACCCGCATCGTTGAATACGCTGTCTTACAACGCCAAGCAATTTGTGGTGACAGCCATTATTGCCTCCCTCGGCTCAGTCATGCTGACGGCCAAAATTTATACCCACAGCATTACACTGATCATTGTTGTGCTTGGCGTCGCGTTAAGCAAGGGAGTGCAGATTATCGTCGGCCGGCAGGTCGGGGCCGGGCAGACGGAGCTGGCCTACCGCACTGTACTCCGTTGCTTCCGGCAGAGTCTCGTGATTACGCTGGCCGCCGTTTCTCTGGTATGCCTGTGGCGGACGCCGCTGCTTGCGATGTTTACGGATACGAAGGAAATTGTGGAGCTTGGCGGGGCGCTGCTGCTGTACGGCTTTCTCCTCGAACCGGGGCGGAATATGAACGTGATATTCGAACGGGCCCTTCAGGCGGCGGGAGACGCCCGCTTTGCAGCGGCTTCCTCGGTGCTCATTATGTGGCTGTTCAGCGTGCCCATGGCTTATTTCCTGGGGGTAGGCCTGGGATACGGCTTGTACGGCATCTGGGCCTCCTTTATTGTGGATGAATGGCTGCGCGGCTCCATTCTTTATTTCCGCTGGAGAAGCAGGCGCTGGGAACGGCGGCTTCCGTACCGGAGGGCGCGGGCGGGGTAACCGCTTAGGAACTGTGGGGGAAATGAGCGGAAGCGGACAAGATTACGGGAGGAAATTAACCATGAGTCAAATATTCTTTGAACCGGAGAATTGGCAATTTAAGGCCGTTCACGAACAGGATTGGCTGCCGGCCCGGGTTCCAGGTTGTGTGCATAAGGATCTAGAGCGCAACGGGATCATAGCCGAGCCCTTCTACAGAAGGAACGAGCTTGACCAACAATGGATCGACAAGCAGGACTGGGAGTATGAAGGCTGTTTTCAGCTTTCGGAGCAGGAATTAAATGCAGCCGGATTAGAGCTGGTCTTCGACGGTCTCGACACGTATGCGGATGTATATGTTAATGGTGTGCCAGTGCTTTCAGCCAACAATATGTTTCGTACCTGGCGGATTAATATAAAGCCGGCGGCTAAGCCGGGTACCAACCGGTTGACGGTTTATCTGCGTTCTCCCATTGCCGAGGATCTGCCCAAGCTGGAGAAGCTGGGCTATCATCTAATGGCAAACAATGAGCAACCGGAGACCGGCGGCTTGGGAGACAAGAGGGTCAGCATGTTTGCCCGGAAGGCCCCTTATCATTATGGTTGGGACTGGGGACCGCGGTTTGTAACCAGCGGCATCTGGCGGGAGGTGCGGCTTGCCGCCTGGTCGGGAAGCCGGATTCGGGATGTCTTTATCCGCCAGGATGAAGTCACACCAGAGATGGCCAGGCTGACCGCGCAAGTGGAGGTGGAGGCGGCAACCTCCTGGGAGGGGATGCTTCGCCTTGAAGCAGACGGGCAGCTCTGGGAGCAGTCCGTGGAACTGGCGGCGGGGGTAACGGTGCTAGAGTTTGGGCTTAAGATCGCCCGCCCTCGGTTATGGTGGTGCAGAGGGCTGGGCAATCCGGAGCTGTACACCTTCGAGGCCAGCCTGTGGGTGGATGGAGGCAGACAAGCCGATGCCTCTGTTGTGACGGGCCTTCGCTCCATGAAGCTGGTGCGGCGGAAGGATGTGTACGGCTGCGGCTTCTATGTGGAGCTAAATGGCGTTCCCGTGTTCGCGAAGGGCGCCAATCACATCCCCAATGACAGCTTTATTACCGAGGTTACCGTAGAGCGGTACCGTCATGAGATTGTCTCTGCAGCGGAGGCCAACATGAACATGCTGCGGGTATGGGGCGGCGGCATCTATGAACAACAGATATTTTATGAGCTGTGCGACCAATATGGCATCCTGGTCTGGCAGGACTTCATGTTTGCCTGCAGCATGTATCCGGGAAGCAAGGAGTTTCTGGATAACATTGCTCTGGAAGCAGAGGATAATATCCGTAGGCTGCGCAACCATCCCTGCATTGCCCTTTGGTGCGGAAACAATGAAATTGATATGGCCTGGGCCCATTATGACGAGAGCGGCGGTTGGGGCTGGAAGCAGCACTACAGCCCAGAGCAGCGGGTTATGCTGTGGGCGGACTATACGGCCATTTTCAACAGGATTTTGCCGGAGGCTGTAGAGAAATTTGCTCCCGGAGCCGCTTATTGGCCTTCTTCCCCGTTGACCGATGAAACCGGCGGCATCAGCCAGCATTCCACTTATCTGACGATGGGCAGCGGGGATATGCATTATTGGGGAGTATGGCATGCGGTAGAAGTGTTCGAGGAGTACAACCGGCATGTAGGCCGGTTTATGAGCGAATACGGCTTCCAGTCCTTCCCGGAATACCGGACGGTCCGCGCCTTTGCCGAGGAGTCCGACATGAGTCTGGAATCCCCGGTTATGCTGGCTCACCAGCGGAGCAACAACGGCAACGACTTAATAAAGCAGTACATGGATATTTACATGAAGGAGCCGAAGGACTTCCCGGCATTCCTGGTTATGAGCCAGATTCTCCAGGCGGAGGCCGTGAGGATGGCGATTGAGGCGCACCGCCGGCGCATGCCCTACTGTATGGGTACGCTGTACTGGCAGATCAATGATTGCTGGCCGGTGGCCTCCTGGGCGGGAATCGATTATTACGGCAGATGGAAGGCGTTGCATTATTACGCCAAAAGAAGCTATCAGGATCTGGCTATTTCCATTGATGGAACCGTGGGCGGATTCGTCAATGTGTATTTGATATCGGATCTCTCCGAGCCGGTATCGGCCCTGCTGGAGATCAGTCTGCATGACTTTGCCGGACAATTGCTGATGCGGACTGTCCAGCCCGCAACCGCCGCTCCCCATATATCGGGGATGGTGTCCTCCCTCACGGTAAGCGGGCTGCTCAAAGGTCATGACCCGGCTTCCGTGGTACTGGTGGCCCGCCTTCTCCAAGACGATATGGTGTTGGATTGCAAGGAGCATTATTTCGCCGGCATGAAGGAGCTTAAGCTGCCTGTCCCCACCATTCGGGTTGAGCTCATCGGCAGCGGCGGTGCGGGGAATCAATACCGGTTGGAGTGCGATGTGCTGGCCAAGCAGGTGTGGCTCTCCGTAGAAGAGGAGGGATTCTTCACCGACAATTTCTTCGATCTGCTTCCCGGTTATCCCAAGACGGTAGAATTCCGTCCGCTGCAGCCGGAGGATGGGGCAGCCCCCACCGGCCGAAGCTTGACCGTACGGTCCATCACCGATTTGATCTGAGGTTCTTGTCAAGGAGCGGGGCTATCCATAGAATTGCTTATTTTGGCGAGCGGATGCCAGGAGTCTCCAAGCCACCCCTATCCCGGTAGTGAATGTTGTCTGATGAATATTTGCTCGTCAAAACCACTCCTTCGGATGACTCCCAGCCGGTGAGAAAAGCTCAAGGTAATGGCTTCCAAAGCCGGTTTTTCTTTACGCTGCTGCAGTTCGCTGTAAGCAAAAAAACGAAGCTTATTCTTACAATGCCAGCTTTCCTTACGGAAAGCTCTTAAGGAGGAAGGTACATGAGTGCAAAATATAAGCTGGGAGCAATCGGCACCGGCGGCATTTTCAAAGCGGCGCATATGAATGCTTGGCTGGAGCATCCCGAGGTGGAGATTGCGGCGGTTTGTGATATCCGTGAGGACCGGGCCAGGGAGATTGCCGAATTGACAGGAGCCGGGAAGTATTATACGGATTATTTGAATATGCTGGCCGAGGCGGACCTTGACATTGTGGATATTTGCACACCCAATTTGCTGCATTCCGAGATGGCCATAGCGGCTTTGAATGCCGGCAAGCATGTTTTGTGCGAAAAGCCGGATGCCGTCAGTCCCGTGGAGGCGCAGAAAATGGCGGACGCCGCCAAGGCCAACGGCAGGCAATTGATGGTGATGCGAAACAACCGGTTTACTCCCAACTCGAAATTTCTCAAGGAGCTTGCGCAAAGCGGACAAATGGGCGACATTTACACCGGCCGCTGCGGCTGGATCAGACGAAGGGGGATTCCGGGCAAGGGCGGCTGGTTTACGACCAAGGAATTGTCCGGGGGCGGCCCGCTGATTGACCTGGGCGTTCACTTCATCGATCTGGCCATGTGGATCATGGGCAATCCCAAGCCGGTGGCGGTAAGCGGGGCGACCTATACGAAGTTTGCCGAGGCGGAGGTATCCGATTCGGTGCACAGCAATTTCGGAGACAAGCAGGAGGGCGGCGTCTTCGATGTGGAGGATCTGGCTACAGGCTTTATCCGCTTCGAAAATGGAGCAACGCTGCAAATCGAATTCAGCTGGGCCTCTAACATTGAAGAGGAGGTCAATTTTCTGGAGCTGCGCGGTACAAAGGCGGGGGCCAGCCTGCGGTTGGGAGAACTGCGCATTTTCTCCGAAGCGGCGGGAGTGTTGACGGACATCAAACCCGTAACTTCCGGCGTAAAGCATGCCCAGATGCATACGGAGAACATCCGGCATTTTGTCGATTGTCTGGAGGGGCGTGCGGTGCCCACTATTGTGCCGGAGCAGGGGGTGGATATGATCAAGATTCTGTCGGCACTGTACCAGTCGGCGGCATTGGGCAAAGAGCTTCGGCTGTAACTGCACAAAGCAAGTCAGGCCATTTATTCATAGCAAAAAGGAGAGGTTCAAATGGCGGTGTTAAAGGTAACGGTATGGAGCGAATACAGACATGAGAAGGAAAACCCTGAAGTGGCGAAGATTTATCCCGAGGGCATTCATCAGGCCATCGCCGACTATCTGGGGATGTTGCCGGAGCTTGAGGTGCGGACGGCCACGCTGGATGAACCGGAACATGGGCTTACTGATGATGTGCTTGCCGATACGGATGTGCTGCTCTGGTGGGGGCACAAGGCTCACGGCGAGGTCCGTGACGATATTGTGGAGAAGGTACGGAACCGTGTTCTTGGGGGCATGGGCCTGATTGTGCTTCATTCCGGCCATGCGGCCAAGATCTTCCAGCAGTTGATGGGCACCCGGACCGGCGTGCTGAAATGGCGGGATGACGGCGAGCGCGAGCGGATCTGGGTGGTGGAGCACGGCCATCCCATTGCCGAGGGTCTGGGGGATTATTTCGAGATTCCCCAGGAGGAGATGTACGGGGAGCGGTTTGAGATTCCGGCGCCGGAAGAACTGGTCTTCATCTCCTGGTTTGAAGGCGGTGAAGTGTTCCGCAGCGGCGCCTGCTACCGCAGAGGCAAGGGCAAAATCTTCTATTTCCGTCCCGGCCATGAAACCTTTCCGGTCTACTACCAGCCGGAAGTGCTAAAGGTCATCAGCAATGCCGTCGGTTGGGCTGCTCCTGCAGCCGGAGCCCAAACGCGCTCGGGCCGGATGGAGCCTCTGGAGCCCATCGGGAAAAGCAGAGCGGACGGACAATGAAAAGTCTTGCAATGGGGCGAGGTAACTCGCCCCGTTTGGTTTACACCCGATAGAACGCTTTATTCTTTATAGCGATAAAGGCACTCCCTCATCAAGAATATCCCTATAGAAGTTTTTCACCTTGCCTATGGACAACTGGTCACGTCAGATACTGACATTTGGACAGGAATATCTGATTTACAGATATATACGAAAGCGTAAAACTGAAGTAAATTCTTTTTGTAAGCGCTGTCCAAAAACCAAATAAATCTAAGGAGCGTGAATGAATGATGAAGAAAGTGTGGCGATGGTTGTCTTCCTGTCTGGTTGCCGTGTTGATGATGACGGCTGTGCTCTCGTTGGGGCCGCAGAATGAAGCCCGTGCGGCGGAGAATGCCCGCAGCGGCGTATGGTCCATGAGAGCGGTGGTCAGCGGAACTCCCAGCTGGAAAGGCGCAAATGCGGATTTGGCTGTTTCCGCAAATACCAATTACACGTTAAAGTACTGGCTCTCCGGCAAGGGCAAGATTACGGCCAAGGTGCTCAACAGCAATTGGTCCTCCAGTCTGGTCAGTTCGGAAAGCACCGCAACCGCCGACTGGACCCAAGTGACGCTGAATTTTAACTCCGGCTCCAATACAACGCTTCATCTGCAATTCCAGGATAACGGCTATACAGCCGGCACCTTGTATCTGGATGATGTATTCCTTGGGGTGAACGGGGGAACCAATCTACTGGCCAACGGTGACTTTGAAGCGGGTTATACCGGAGGATGGTACATTCCGGATGACGCAGCCTCCATCTTCTCCGTCATCAAGCCTCAGGGAGATACCAGAACAGGCAACTGGGCAATGAAGGCGGTATTCTCCGGGGCCGCAACCTGGGACATTGCCTACCAGACTGTCAGCGGCATCCCGGCCAATACGGCTTACACCGCTTCCTTCTGGATGAAGGGAGACAAAAATATCCGCCTGAGAGTGCTCTCCTCCAATTGGTCTACCGTTCTTCTGGAGCAGACCTTTACCGGGACGGGGGATTGGAGCCAAAAGACGTTTTCCTTTAACACGGGCAGCCACTCCAGCCTGATCCTCGTGTTTGCCGACAACAGCGGTGCGGCGGGAACCGTATACCTGGACGACGCCTTCCTGGGAGTGGCGGGGGGAACCAATAGGCTGCAGAATCCCGGCTTCGAGAACGGGAATTCAGGCTGGACGATTAATTCCGCGGCTATCTACAGCATCTTTGAGAATGGACCGGACCGGCGCGTTGCTTTCAAAAGCGGGCTGTATGCGGGCAATTCCCTGACCGTTGCAGCAGAGCAGGAGACGTGGCTTGGGCGGGATGATTTTTACCTGTATCATGCTACCGGCAAGGTGGACTGGGCGGACTACACCGGCTCCATCGATTGGGCAATCGATACTCTGTGGGAGCATACCGATCATAAGATATTCTGGAATGTACCGCTGATCACCAAAAATGAAGGTACGCTGGCAGAGGCGGCTGCGGGAACATACAACGACAAGTACCAGTATCAGGCAGAGCAGATTGCCGCATTTTGCGCGGATTACGATGAGATTTACGTCCGCAATTCCTGGGAATTCAACGGGGACTGGTTCCCGTGGACGGTGCTGGCCGGGGAGGGGGAGAACCAGACCCTCAAGACGCAGCATTTTACCCAGGCATTCCGCGAGTTTGTGGATACTTTCCGGAATGTGTCGGATAAGTTCCGGTTCGAGTGGAATGTGAATGTGGGAAAGGATTTCCCGCTGGAAACCGCCTATCCCGGCAACAGCTATGTGGACATCATCGGCATGGATATCTATGACGAGGGTACAAGCGATGCCCAGAACCGCTTCCAGTATGCTCTGACCCGCTCTTACGGGCTGAACTGGCTCCGGGATTTTGCCAATGCCCGCAACAAGCCCATCGCCATCTCCGAATGGGGTGTGGGAGGCCGGGATTCGGGCGATAGCCCGGTCATGGTGGAGAACATGTACAACTTCTTCCGGGCGACCAATACGGTATTCCAGCTGTATTGGGATTCCAATGCAGACTACGGCGGCCAACTGAGGCCGGTCACCAGCTATCCCAATGCATCAGCCAAATTCAAGCAGCTGTTCGGAAGCTACACCGGCCCTTCCAAGTTCAATACCGTGGGCAATGTGATCGCGGCCGTTACGTCTCCCGGCCCCGCCTTCAGTCCGTTGCCAGCATCGCCCAAGCTGATTCAGGGCATCGCTTTGGATCCGGACGGCAACGGACATGTTACAGGCATAACGGTGACCATCCAGAATGCTGCCGGACAATATCTTAATCAGGCCACACATACCTTCGGCGGCACGCCGGTGTATAATCCGGCTGTGTACAACAGCACGTCGGGCTACTGGACCCTCAGTCTGTCCGGCACCGTATTGAACAGCGGGTCAGGTGCGTACAGCATTAAAGCATACGCTAATGACGGCGCTCCCAGTGCTCCAGGTATGAGAAGCTTTACCCGGTAAGCATGACAGGCCGCAGCGTCTTCTTTTTTAATTTTCGTATCCGGCTTGGACATGAAAGGGGTAGCCCTGCTTCTTCGAACGGGTGGAATGCCTGCTGAAAGCGCTGTGTAAACAGATTATCCGGAAAAGAGGGCATTAAAATATGAATGCTTACCGTTTTGACGATTCCGGCCGGGCGATTCACATCGAGAAATTCGATTTGCCTGCGCCTTGGATCAATTATCTTTCTAATGGCAGGCTGCATGCTTTTGTCTCCCAGGCGGGAGGCGGATTTGCCTGGTGGAAGGACCCGGTCAACTACCGTATTTCCAGATACAGGATGCATCATCTGCCTATTGATTCTCCCGGTTTCTACACATACATCCGCCGGAAGGACGGTTCAGCCTGGTCTCCTTCCGTTCGCCCTTGCGGCGTTGCTCCCGATCAGTGGAGAGCGGTGCATCAGCCGGGGAAGACCATATTCACCGGTGTAAAAGACGGTCTGCAGGCAACGCTCACTCTGTTCGTCGCGCCGGATTATGACGCGCTGGTGTGGAAGCTGGACCTGAAGAATCTGGGGCGGGAGACGGCAAGGCTGGATGTGTTCGCTTATGTGGAATTGTCCCAGCTGGTCTGGCGGCAGGAGATGTTTGCGGGCTATTACTGGAGACATATGCTCAAGACATGGCATGATCAGGCTGCGGACGCCGTTTTGTATTTGCATCATTTTCAATATCATCCCGACAAAGAATCGGTGCCCCTTGTTTATTTTGCTTCGGATACCCCTCTGTCAAGCTGGAGCGGCAGCCGTGACGCCTTTATGGGGCCGTACCGGGACGAGAGCAACCCGGCGGCGGTGGAGCGGGGAAGCTGCGGCAACGAATCCCTGTCAACAGGGGAACCTTGCGCGGCGCTGCACCATGACGTATGCATCGGCGCAGGGGAGGAGAAACGTTTCACTTTCTTCTTGGGAGTGGCTCCAGGGGCGTTGCTGGAGTTTGGAGCGGCCAAGGAAAAGCTGGCCGCAGATCTGGAGCAGCTCCGCGACCCTCTGGTGCTGGAACAGCAGGAGCGGAAGCTGGAGGACTGGTGGCGGAACCATCTGAACGTGCTTGACTGCGATCTGCCGGATAAGGATGCGGAGCGGCAAATCAAGCTGTGGAGCCCGGTGAACAGCGTTCATACGGCGCGCTATTCCCGCTCCGTGAACACCCATGCGCCGGGAGTCCGGGGCTTCGGCTTCCGGGACAGCTGCCAGGACATGCTGGCAATCGCTTACCGCAAGCCGGAGTGGGCCGCAGAGATGCTGGAATTTCTGCTGTCCCACCAATACGCCGACGGGCGGACGGTTCATTCTATCCCGTTCATCAACGACCGCTTGCCCGATGACAGCCTCCATTCCGACAATCATCTGTGGCTGCCGCTGCTGCTTTATGCCATCTTGGCGGAAACGGGAGATGCAGGTCTATTGGACCGGGAGGTTCCCTTTCTGGCAGAGGACAGCATAAGCCCCGCTGCTGCCAGAACAGTCTGGGAGCACATGCTGGCCGCGGTGAGCTTTACCGAAGCTCATCTGGGGGCCCACAGGCTGCCGCTGACCCTGAAGGGCGACTGGAACGATATTATCGGCAAGTTCTCGCAAAGAGGCTTGGGGGAATCTGTGTTCGCCGGGCAGCAGTATGTCATGAGCCTGCGGCTCTTGGTTGAGATTGCCCAGTCAGCGGGGCGGAAGCAGGAGGTGCAATGGCTCCTGGATTGTCTGCACCGTCAGGAGGAAGCGATTCTCGCCTGCGCCTGGGACGGGGACTGGTGGCTGCGCGGCTTTGACGACGACGGAATTCCCGTAGGAAGCCGGGAGTCGGAATTCGGCAGGCTGTTCTTGAATCCCCAGAGCTGGGCGGTGTTGAGCGGCGTAGGGGATAAGGAGCGGCAGCGGCAGGGAATGAATGCGGTCAGGGAGCATCTGGCGGTGGGCGTCGGAGTCAAAAAACTGATGCCGGGCTTTGCTACATGGCCGAAGGTATCCGATCCCTTCACAGGGTATGGCCCCGGCTGCGGGGAGAACGGCGCAGTCTTCTGCCATTCCAACACCTGGGTAATTATGGCCGAAGCTCTCCTTGGCAACGGCACGGGAGCCTGGGATTACTTCACTCAATTGGTTCCCCATGCGGCCCTGCAGAAGATCGGGCTGGAGAGATACCAGGCGGAGCCTTATGCCTGGGTCAGTAATATTGTCGGTCCGGAGAATGACCGCTTCGGCTGGGCCAATGTCTCGCAGATCAGCGGAACCGCTGCCTGGATGGATGTGGTAGCCACCCAGTACCTCCTGGGTGTGCGTCCGGTCCTGGCAGGACTCCGCATCGATCCGTGCATTCCCAACGCGTGGAAGTCCTTCACGGTGAAGCGGCTATTCCGCAATTGTACGGCTTCCATTCTTGTGGAGAACCCCCATGGAGCGGAAAGCGGTGTGGAAAGCATCACCGTTGACGGTGTTGGTGTTCCCGCGGATAGCCTGCCGGTTGTTCCCGCCTCTATGCTTGCGGGAAAATCGGCCGCCAGCATTCTGGTGAAGCTGGGAGCGGCAGGTGTGCCAACGGACTAAAGGGGACTAATATGAAATTTCGCATAGAATAGGCCAGCGGCGGCGCTGGGGAGGCCATTCTGTATGAAATTTCGCATAGAATAGGCCAGTGCTGAGCTAGGGAGGCCCATTCTGTATGAAATTTCGCATAGAATAGGCCAGTGCTGGCGCTGGAGAGGCCAATCTATATGAATGCTGCTTCACATCGGCCCTCAGTGCAGCAGCTTACATGGTGCAGGCGAGAAGGTGTGATGGATTGACAATATTCAATGTGTTGCATCTGACCTGCCAAGACCTGGCGGACCTGCCACACCGATCAGACTCAAAAAAGCCTCCGGATCAAGATCCGGAGGCTTGGGCAGGTGTGGTTTATTTGATGCGGGTCGGTTGAATGACCTTGTCGATCAAGCCATAGTTCAGCGCTTCTTCGGCGCTCATGAAGTTGTCGCGGTCCGTATCCTTCTCCAGGCGCTCGAACGGCTGTCCGCTGCGCTCGGCCATGATGTGGTTAAGCTTGTCGCGCATCTTGATGATGCGGTCGGCGCGAATCTTGATGTCGGAGGCTTGCCCTTCCGCTCCGCCCAAAGGCTGGTGAATCATCACTTCGCTGTTGGGCAGCGCAAAACGCTTGCCCTTGGCCCCTGCGGTGAGCAGGAACGCGCCCATGGAAGCGGCCATGCCGACACAGATGGTGGAGACGTCCGCTTTGATGAATTGCATCGTATCATAGATAGCCATACCGGAGGTGATGGAGCCCCCAGGCGAATTAATGTAGAGATTAATATCTTTCTCCGGGTCCTGGGCATCCAGGAACAGCAACTGGGCTACAATGGCGTTGGCTACTGCATCATTGATGGCGCTGCCCAGGAAGATGATGCGGTCCTTCAGAAGCCGCGAGTAAATATCGTAGGCTCTTTCGCCTCGTCCGTCTTGTTCTACGACCATAGGAATCAAGCTCATGGTACAATTCCCTCCCTCAAATTGTTCATCTCGCATCGGGTGTCTTCACTGTTAGTATGGACAATGGATGCTGCGTTAAGAACATCTTAAGTCAATGAAGGTCAAAAGTCAAGAAAGGTCAAATAAATCTGAACGGGTTGAATACAGGCCGCATATCCCCCTATATGCAGCCTCCAGCACAAGTTCAGGACATGCAAAAAAGCAGCCTATCCGGCTGCTGTACTGTAGATATAATGGCGCGCCCGTGAGGAATCGAACCTCAATCTCAGGCTCCGGAGGCCTACGTCATATCCATTGGACCACGGGCGCGTGCTGGCACCTCTCTTTTTGAGGCGGCAAGAGTTATTATATGACACCATCGGCCAAAAAGCAAGGCCAGTCTGCAAATAAAAACTTCACATATGAAAGCGTTGCCGTATTCTTGCTTTTTCTTGCCAAGAGGAATAGAATGTTAGGAGTGAGAGTTACTCCAATAAGAGGCATTCTCATCGTATGCTGGGACCAAAGAAGTACGTGTGGGACATTTCCGGTCCAATATGTTTGCAGGAGTGAGAAGATGAGGTCCGTGCTTGATATTCAAAAGCAGCTTCTGCCGGATTTAATGGACACCATGAGGAAGCGCTATACGATCCTGCACCATATCATGCTCTCCCGCGTTATTGGAAGAAGAACCTTGGCCTCCACTCTGGACATGACGGAGAGAGTGCTGAGAAGCGAGATCGACTTTCTGAAGGCCCAGGGCCTGCTGGAAATCGAGAGCTTCGGTATGCGCGTGAGTGTTTCCGGCGAGCAGCTTCTTCAAGCTATTGAGCCTATGGTACGGGAGCTCTTCGGTTTGTCAGAGCTGGAAGACAAGCTCCGCGCCCGCTTCGGCATGGATTCTGCGGTTGTGGTTCCCGGGGATTCGGACACTTCGCCCTTCGCCAAGATTGAGCTGGGACGGGCAGGCGCTGCCGCAGTGCGCAAGATGGCCGCGAAGGAAGGCGTTGTAGCCGTTACGGGAGGCTCCACCATGGCGGAGGTTGCCAACCATATCAGCCCGACGCCGCAGTTGAAGAGCAGTTTGTTCGTACCGGCCCGGGGTGGACTGGGAGAAAGCGTGGACTTTCAGGCCAATACGATCGCGTCCACGATGGCCAAGAAATGCGGCGGGCAATACCGGCTGCTGCATGTACCGGATCATCTGGGGGAAGAAGCTTATCTCTCTTTGATTCAGGAGCCCAATATTCAGGAAATCATCGGTGTAATCGGCCAGACCCGAATGCTTGTTCATGGAATCGGGGAAGCTAGTCTTATGGCCAAAAGAAGAAAGATCGACAGCGGCACTATCGAGCAGTTGAAGCAGGAAGGCGCGGTGGCGGAAGCCTTTGGCTATTATTTTGACGCCAGTGGAACCATGATCCATAAGATGCCGACTGTAGGGCTGAAGCTGGAGGATATTCAGAAGACCGAGGTTGTGATTGCAGTAGCCGGCGGCAAGTCCAAGGCCCGGAGCATTGCTGCTGTCATGAGATTCGGCTGCGACCATGTGCTGGTGACCGATGAGGCGGCAGCGCTGGAGATGCTTGAATCCTGAGTATGGTTTATGATGTTATCTTGATGGCCATCCAGCCGTCTTGAGATATTAAATTTAATTTTTAGGAGGAAAAGAGCAATGAGTGTAAAAGTGGGCATTAACGGTTTTGGACGGATTGGCCGTCTGGCGTTCCGTCGTATCCAAGAAGTAGAAGGAATCGAAGTAGTAGCAATCAACGACTTGACCGACGCAAAAATGTTGGCTCATCTGTTGAAATATGATACAACGCAAGGACCTTTCAAGGGTGAAGTTGAAGTTCACGACGGTTTCTTCAAGGTTAACGGCAAGGAAGTTAAGGTTCTGGCCAATGCCAAGCCCGAAGAACTGCCTTGGGGCGACCTGGGCGTTGAGATTGTTCTGGAATGCACAGGCTTCTTCGTAACTCAAGAAGCTGCTGAAAAGCATCTGAAGGGCGGCGCTAAGAAGGTTGTTATCTCCGCTCCTGCAACAGGCGAAATCAAGACTGTCGTATACAACACCAACCATGAAATCCTGGACGGTACCGAAACCGTTATCTCCGGCGCTTCCTGCACCACCAACTGCCTGGCTCCCATGGCTAAGGTGTTGAATGACCAATTCGGCGTGGTTCAAGGCTTGATGACTACTATTCATGCTTACACCGGCGACCAAAACACTCTTGACGCTCCGCACCGCAAAGGCGACTTCCGCCGTGCACGCGCTGCTGCCGAGAACATTATCCCTAACACCACCGGTGCAGCTAAGGCTATCGGCCTGGTTATTCCTGCACTGAAGGGCAAGCTGGACGGCGCAGCCCAACGTGTTCCTACTCCTACAGGCTCCCTGACTGAGCTGGTTACTGTACTGGAGAAGAAAGTAACTGCTGATGAAATCAACGCCGCCATGAAGGCTGCTGCCAACGAATCCTTCGGCTATACCGAAGACGAAATCGTATCCTCCGACGTAATCGGCTGCACTTACGGCTCCTTGTTCGACGCTACTCAAACCAAGGTTCAAACCGTTGGCGACAAGCAGCTGGTGAAGACTGTTTCCTGGTACGACAACGAAATGTCCTACACAGCCCAACTGATCCGCACCTTGGAATACTTCGCAAAGCTGGCTAAGTAATAGCGCTCCAAAACAACGTATACCCCATAGAGCGGAAACAGACCAGAAGTCGTTTCCGCTCTTAAAAATGATCGGCGTGCGGTTATGATTTCTGCGAAAGTTTCATTCCATATGAGCGGAGGCAATAAAATGAACAAGAAGAGCATTCGTGATGTAGCCGATCTGGCCGGCAAACGCGTATTCGTCCGCGTTGACTTCAATGTGCCGTTGGAAAACGGCGCCATTACCGATGATACCCGGATCCGCGAAACACTGCCTACCATTAAATATCTGATTGAGCAGGGCGCGAAGGTTATTCTGGCGTCCCACATGGGCCGTCCCAAGGGCGAGTTCGTAGACAGCATGCGCTTGACTCCTGCCGCTATCCGTCTGTCCGAGCTGTTGGGCAAGCCTGTAGCCAAGGCTGACGAAGCAGTAGGCGATGCAGTGAAGGCACAGATCGCCGAACTGAACAACGGTGATGTGCTGGTTCTGGAAAACGTCCGCTTCTATAAGGGCGAGGAAAAGAATGATGCCGAGCTGGCCAAGCAATTCGCTGAGCTGGCTGATCTGTTCGTCAACGATGCATTCGGTGCAGCCCACCGGGCGCATTCCTCCACTGCAGGCATCGCTTCCTACCTGCCGGCTGTTTCCGGTCTGCTGATGGAAAAGGAGCTGGACGTGCTGGGCAAGGCTCTCTCCAATCCGGAGCGTCCGTTCACCGCCATCATTGGCGGCGCCAAGGTGAAGGACAAGATCGACGTCATTGACAACCTGATTAACCTGTCCGACAACCTGATCTTAGGCGGCGGCTTGTGCTTCACCTTCCTGAAGGCCCAAGGCTATGGCATCGGCAGCTCTCTGGTGGATGAAGAGAAGGTTGATCTGGCCCTGTCCTTCATTAATAAGGCCAAGGAAAAAGGCGTGAATCTGCTGATCCCCGTAGACGTGGTGGTAGCCGACAAGTTCGATGCCAACGCCAATACCAAGACTGTGGATGCTGATGCAATTCCTGACGGCTGGATGGGTCTGGATATTGGACCTAAAACCGCTGCAATCTATGCGGACACCATCAAGAAATCCAAGCTGGTTGTCTGGAACGGACCGATGGGTGTGTTTGAAATGGACGCATTCGCAGCCGGAACCAAGACGGTGGGCGAAGCTTGTGCCGAAACAGCGGGCTATACCGTAATCGGCGGCGGCGACTCCGCGGCAGCTGTTGAGAAGTTTAACCTGGGCAGCAAGATGGACCATATCTCCACAGGCGGCGGCGCTTCCCTGGAGTTCATGGAAGGCAAAGCCCTTCCCGGCGTTGTAGCCCTGAACGATAAGTAATGGTATGAAAAATAGGCAGTGATTGCTGCCGTTGCAATTTTTGATGCCCTGACCGGACGGGAAGGGGACGTATATCTCTTGGCTGCGAGTTTTTTTGGGAACAGTTACATACGGCTCTTCTTCCAATCAGACTGGACCCCAAAACGTGTCTGAGCTGAAGACAAGAGATATACGCCCCGGACGGCAGGTTATGTCGGCATCAGGCTGCACGTGGACTGGCAATCACCCGGAACCAAGGAGGGGAACCCTGTGAGAAAACCCATCATTGCCGGCAACTGGAAAATGTTCAAGACTGTCAAGGAAGCTCTGTCCTTCGCAGAAGAAGTGAAGGGCAAGGCCGAGATTGAAGGCGTGGAAAGCGTGGTTTGTGCGCCTTTCACCAATCTTCCCGCCCTTGTTCAGGCTTTCCAAGGCACCACCATCAAGGTAGGCGCCCAAAACCTGCATTTTGAGGATAACGGCGCATACACCGGTGAAATCAGCGGGGTTATGCTGAAGGACCTGGGCGTGGAGTACGTGATTATCGGCCATTCCGAACGCAGAGCCTATTTCGCCGAAACCGACGAAATCGTCAACAAAAAGGTATTGGCTGCCTTCAAGCACGGCCTTACTCCTATCCTCTGCGTTGGGGAGAAGCTGGAAGAACGTGAGGCAGACCAAACCAAGGATGTGTGCAAGGTGCAGACTGTTGCCGCATTGCAAGGGCTGACTGCCGAGCAAGCTGCTGCAACTGTCATTGCGTATGAGCCGATCTGGGCGATTGGCACCGGCAAGTCCTCGACTGCCGAAGACGCCAATGAAGTCATCAGCTATATCCGCAGTATCGTCGCCGAGCAGTTCAATGGAGAAGTAGCCGCAGCCATCCGGATTCAATACGGTGGAAGCGTGAAGCCTAACAATATCAGCGAATACATGGCCAAAGCCGACATTGATGGAGCCCTTGTAGGCGGCGCAAGCCTGGAGCCTGCATCCTACATCGCGTTGGTGGAAGGAGCGAAGTAAGATGGCAAGACCTAAACCGTTAGCCTTGATCATCCTGGACGGCTTCGGCCTCCGGGACGGCGAGCAGGGCAATGCTGTTTTTCAAGCCAATAAGCCCAACTATGACCGCCTGAAGGAAGTTTATCCCTATACGACTCTGACCGCTTGCGGAGAAGCAGTAGGTTTACCCGACGGCCAAATGGGCAATTCTGAAGTAGGGCACTTGAATATCGGCGCAGGCCGGATCGTATATCAAGACCTTACCCGGATTACCAAGTCTGTCCGCGACGGGGATTTCTACGACAATCAGACTCTTCTGGGAGCCGTCCGTCACGCCAAGCAGAACGGCACCAAGCTGCATCTGTATGGACTCTTGTCCGACGGCGGCGTTCACAGCCATATCTCTCATCTGTTTGCGCTGCTGGAGCTGGCCAAGAGGGAAGGGTTGAACGATGTCTATATACACGCCTTCTTAGATGGCCGTGATGTTGCTCCGGACAGTGCGGTAAAATTCATGCAGCAATTGGTAGCGAAGACCGAGGAATTGGGAGTGGGCAAGATTGCCACTGTCCAAGGCCGCTACTATGCCATGGACCGCGACAAGCGCTGGGAGCGGGTGGAAAAGTCCTACCGGGCGATGGTGTATGGCGAAGGACCGACCCATACCGATCCCGTTAAGGCGATAGAAGAGAATTACGAGAAGGCTGTCTATGATGAATTTGTGCTTCCTACGGTAATGGTTGATGTTTCCGGTCAGCCTTTGGCCACGGTAGAGAGCAACGATGCGGTCATCTTCTTCAATTTCCGTCCCGACCGCGCCATTCAGCTGTCTCTGGTATTCACCAATGAGGATTTCCGCGGCTTCGACCGGGGCCCCGGCCGTCCGCAGAACCTTCATTATGTGTGTCTGACGCTGTTTGCTGAGACCGTTGGCGGATTCGTAGCCTATTCGCCGAAGAATCTGGACAATACGCTGGGCGAGGTGCTGGTCCAGCATGGTCTGAAGCAGCTGCGTACAGCAGAAACCGAGAAATATCCCCACGTTACCTTCTTCTTCAGCGGCGGCCGCGATGTGGAGCTGCCCGGAGAGAAGCGCGTGCTGATCAATTCCCCGAAGGTTGCCACTTATGACCTTCAACCGGAGATGAGCGCATACGAGCTGGCGGATTCCACCGTACGGGAAATCCAGTCCGGCGAGCATGACGTGATCATCCTGAATTTTGCCAATGCCGATATGGTCGGCCACTCCGGGATGCTGGAGCCGGCGATCAAAGCGGTAGAAGCGGTCGACGAATGTCTGGGCAGAGTATTGGATGCGATCCACACTGCAGGTGGAGTTGCATTGATTACCGCTGACCACGGCAATGCCGAAACGGTGCGCAATCCCGATGACAGCCCGAATACGGCTCATACCACCAGCCCGGTTCCGTTCATCATCACCGACAAGAACCTGACGCTGCGGGATGACGGCATTCTTGCGGATATCGCACCGACGATGCTGGACATTCTGGGCATTCCAGCGCCTGCTGAGATGACCGGAACAACGATTATCAATAAGTAAGCCCCAAGCGTTTGGATTAACAACAACATTTCTAAGGAGCGATTACCTTACCATGACGATTATCTCTGATGTATACGCACGCGAGGTATTGGATTCCCGCGGCAACCCGACTGTTGAAGTAGAGGTTTATCTGGAGTCCGGCGCACACGGCCGCGCTATCGTTCCTTCCGGCGCATCCACCGGCGCACATGAAGCGGTTGAGCTGCGTGACGGCGACAAGTCCCGTTACCTGGGCAAGGGTGTTCTGAAGGCTGTTGAGAACGTGAACGATATCATTGCTCCTGAAATCATCGGTCTGGACGCTCTTGATCAAGTGGGCATCGACACCAAGATGATCGAGCTGGACGGAACTCCCAACAAAGGCAAGCTGGGCGCTAACGCCATCCTGGCTGTATCCATGGCTGTAGCACGTGCTGCTGCCGATGCTCTGGACATCCCGCTGTATGTGTACCTGGGCGGCTTCAATGCCAAGACTCTGCCTGTACCGATGATGAACATCGTAAACGGCGGCGCGCATGCCGACAACAACGTAGACGTACAAGAGTTCATGATCCTGCCTGTTGGCGCAGAAAGCTTCAAGGAAGCACTCCGCACCGGCGCTGAAATCTTCCACAACCTGCGTTCTGTTCTGAAGGAAAAAGGACTGAACACTGCAGTAGGCGACGAAGGCGGCTTCGCTCCTAACTTCGGTTCCAATGAAGAAGCTCTGTCCACTATCATCACTGCCATCGAGCGTGCAGGCTACAAGCCGGGCGTAGATGTGTTCCTGGGTATGGACGTTGCTTCCACTGAATTCTTCAAGGACGGCAAGTACCACCTGGAAGGCGAAGGAAAATCCTTCACTCCTGCCGAATTCGTTGACCTGCTTGCTTCCTGGGCTGACAAGTACCCGATCGTTACCATCGAAGACGGCTGCTCCGAGGATGACTGGGAAGGTTGGAAGCTGCTTACCGAGAAGCTGGGCAAGAAGCTGCAGCTGGTTGGCGACGACCTGTTCGTAACTAACACCGAGCGCCTGTCCAAGGGTATCACAGACGGCATCGGCAACTCCATTCTGATCAAGGTAAACCAAATCGGTACCCTGACTGAAACCTTCGATGCTATCGAAATGGCTAAACGTGCCGGCTATACCGCCGTTGTTTCCCACCGTTCCGGTGAATCCGAAGACAGCACCATCGCCGATATCGCCGTGGCTACCAATGCCGGCCAAATCAAGACCGGTGCACCTTCCCGTACTGACCGTGTTGCCAAGTACAACCAATTGCTCCGCATCGAGGACGAACTGTCCTATGTGGCTCAATACGCCGGCAAAAAAGCCTTCTACAACATCAAGAAATTCCAATAATTCTCCTTGCGGGGATAGGACAGGGCGCGGATATATTCCGCGTCTTTGTTTTTGTCTATTTGCATCTGCGTGCCGCATAAGCTAGGATTAGCTTAGACCGGATCAAATAAAGAGGGAGAAGATGCATATGAGCAAGTGGCTGCTTACGGTTCTGTTTCTGATCGGCTCCGTATTTTTGACCCGTCTGATTCCGTTTTCTTCTTTCTTTCGGTATTTGGATACGACGATTCATGAGTTTGGTCATGCCGCGGTGACGCTGCTGCTATCCGGCAAAGTCATGTATATTGAGCTGTATGCCGATCACAGCGGAGTGACCAAGAGCATGATTACCCGTCCCTGGTCGATGATTCCCATCGGTCTGGCCGGATATATGACGGCCTCCTTGTTTGCCTGGATGCTGTTTGCCCTCTACAGCAGAGGGCTTCAGAAGCAAGGCCTGGCCGCGGTTACAGGTCTGGCGGCGCTGACGCTTGTCTTGTTCGTCCGCAACGGCTACGGCATGTTATGGCTGATCGGCTTTGTAGCGCTGAATGTGGTCGTGCTGCTGTGGGGGAACCAGACTATTATCAAGTGGTATTATCTGCTGATTGCTTTCCTGACCTTGGAAGAATCCATGGTGGGATCCCTGTATTTGCTCTATCTGGGGGTTAATCACCCGCGGCAGGCGGGAGACGCCACCTTGTTGGATCAGGCCACGGGTGTCCCCGCAGTGGTCTGGGGCCTATGGTTTACGGTGTTCTCCCTGTGGTGTGCCAAGCGGGCCTTGCAGTGCTTTTTCGGCAGGAGCCGGAGGAAGCAGGGCCTCAATCTTCAAGGCGGGATGAGATAATCGTGGGAATTGTTTTTTGTATCTGTGGCGGCAGGGCGGCAAGGAAGCGGCAAGGACAGCCCGTGTTGTGTTTTATTTACGGTTATGGTACAATACACATGCTGTCTGTAATTGACTGTTCGGGCTTCGAGAAGGCCCTTGAAACTTTTTGGGAGGTACACATTGATGGTGGTGTTACTTAAGGTTCTGCTCCTTATTGTGTCTATTGGTATGATCAGCGTTGTTCTGCTGCAGAAGGGCAAGAGTGCAGGTCTGTCCGGTGCGATTACTGGGGGAGCTGAGCACTTGTTCGGCAAACAAAAAGCCCGCGGATTGGATCTTCTGTTGTCCCGTGTAACGATGGGGCTGGCAGTTGCTTTCGTTGTTCTTGCGCTTTTGGTTGCTTACTTTGTAAAGTAATACGAAGTATACCTGTGATGTGGACCATCATTCTACAATTGAATAACCTGTCAACATAGATCATATACAGCAGGGGGGAATACTCCTGCTGTTTTTATTTTACTTGAAATGTTCCGTATGTTCCGCGCACAATACTAATAAGGAACAAGCCGGGCATATAAGTTGCGCCAAGCTTGTCATTTGGCACAACCGCCTATGTCCTTGAATATAATGCTGTACCAAGCAAACGGAGAGCTCCATAAAAGTGACTTGGGGTGCAGAGGAGGAAGTGTTCATGCAATCGATTGTTTTACAAGCTGAGCCGCCTGTACATAACGGGCTGATGGAGCGCAAGTTCAGTACACCTGAGCCTTTCTTCCTGCCGGGGGCAGGCCCCAATAAAGATACGGTAGCTCTGCTGATCCACGGTTTCACCGGCTCTCCCTCCGAATTCCGCAGACTGGGCTATTATCTGAATGATCTGGGTTATACGGTGAAGGCTATTCTTCTCCCTGGACACGGGACAACCCCCGAGGATATGATCCATACCGGTTTTGGAGACTGGTGCAACTGTGTGAAGGAAGAATTCGCCGGCCTGCGGGCTGCAGGACATGAGCGTGTAATCCCGATCGGCCATTCCATGGGCGGGCTGTTGTCTCTGAAGCTGGCGATGGAGGAACAGGTACCGGGAGTAGTGAGCTTGGCTACGCCGATCCATCTGGGAACCCGCAAGGCAATCTTTGCTTTCCCCCTGCAATTCTTCGTCAAATATATCTCCAAGCGGCGTCCGGCTGGTTTTGAGCAAGCAGTGAATGAATCGCTGGCGTACGACAAGGCGCCTGTGCCGTGTTTGGTTCATTTCCGCAAGCTGCTGTTTTATGTGAAGCGGAAGCTTCATCAGGTGAAGGTGCCTTTATTCATCGGCCAGGGCGAACTGGACCGGACCTCACTGCCCCACAGTGCCCCTTTTATCTACCGGAGTGTATCATCGGACAAGAAAGAAATGAAAGTATACCCCAACAGCTCCCACGGTATCCTGCTGGATTCCGACCGGGATCAGGTTTTTGAGGATATCGGGCTGTTTCTTGCCCGTCTGACATAGCGGAAGAAATCTATTTACAGTGTCCGTCTGACTTAACGCCTCACCCCCGTTATTCTCTGGCAGATATGTGTATACTACTCTTAGAAGGGAAGGTGACGCTTATTTATGGTTACGGAACTGGAATTGCTTAATTTTATGAGGGAAACGGCGTACAAGCCGATGACTTACCAGGAGCTGGAGAAGCATTTTCAACTGGAAAATGCGTCTGAGTTCAAGGAGATGCTGAAGCTGCTGAACCGGCTGGAGGACGCCGGAGAAATTTATCGGACACGCAACGAGCGCTACGGGGTGCCGGAGCGGATGAATCTGCTCAAGGGACGGATGCAGGTCCACGCCAAGGGCTTCGGGTTCCTGTTGCCGGAAGACAAGGATCATCCGGATGTGTATATTCACGCCAATGATATGGGCGGGGCGATGAACCGGGACACGGTTCTGGTGCGGGTCAGCACGAAAGGGCCTGCAGGAGGCCGGATGGAGGGCGAGGTTGTTAAGATCGTCGCCCGTGCGGTGTCGCAGCTGGTGGGGACGTTCGAGAATCATGAGACTTACGGCTTCCTGATTCCTGATGACAAGCGGATTATCCGGGATATCTTCATTCCCCAAGACAAGTTCATGGGGGCGGTTACCGGCATGAAGGTAGTCGTCAACATTGTCAGCTATCCGGAGGGACGTGCTGCGGCAGAGGGCGAGGTTGTGGAAATTCTGGGTCATAAGGATGATCCCGGAGTCGATATCATATCTATCATCCGGAAGCACCAGCTTCCCGAGTCATTCCATGAGGAAGTGCTGGCCGAAGCGGAGCAGGTGCCGGAGGTGATCCGCGAAGAGGAGCTGCAGGGCCGCCGGGATCTCCGCGGCAAGCGGATTGTGACGATTGACGGCGAGGATGCCAAGGATCTGGATGATGCGGTGAATGTGGAGCGTCTGGACAACGGAAATTACCGGCTGGGAGTACATATTGCCGATGTAAGCTATTATGTGACGGAGAATTCTGCCTTGGACCGGGAAGCATATATGCGGGGCTGCAGCGTCTACCTGGTGGACCGGGTGATTCCCATGCTGCCCCACCGGCTGTCCAACGGCATCTGCAGTCTGAACCCCCGCGTGGACAGGCTTACGATGTCGTGCGAGATGGAGATTGATGCTGGCGCCAACATCGTTAATCATGAGATTTTCACCAGTGTGATCAAGACAACGGAACGGATGACCTATACCAATGTGCGCAAGATCCTGCAGTACCTGGAGCTGACTGGGGGGCAAGGCAAGGGTCAAGGGCAAGTGCGGCAGGCGGGAGAGCAAGGCGCAGCGGGGCGGGTACTGGGGCAGGAGCTGGAAGAGCAAGGCGGGATACAAGAGCGAGGACAAGAGCAGGTACAAGAGCCTGGTGGAAAGCATGGCGAAACCGCAGGGCAGGCGCAGAGACAGGAGCTGGAAGAGCAAGGCGGGATACAAGAGCAGGTACAGCTTGGCTCTTCCAATCTGGCCGGTGTGGAGCTTGCCGCGGAGCTGGCAACCGGAGAGGAGCGGAAGCAGGATTCCCTGCTCCGGACTGTTGAGGGAGCGGAGCAGGCGGTCGGGCCGGACAGTATGGCTGCTCTGGAGCAGGAGCAGCTGCTTGCTGAAGGCGCAGTGCTTGTAGAGCGCTATGCCCATCTGGTGGATGACTTCAAGCTGATGGAAGAGCTGGCCGGGAAGCTGCGGAACAAGCGGATGAACCGGGGGGCCATTGATTTCGACTTCCAGGAATCGAAGATTCTGGTGGATGAGAAAGGGAAGCCCACGGCTATTGTGAAGCGGGAGCGGTCTGCAGCAGAGCAGCTCATTGAAGAGTTCATGCTGGCGGCCAATGAGACGGTTGCCGAGCATTTCTACTGGATGAAGGTTCCGTTCATCTACCGGATTCATGAGGACCCGGATGCAGAGAAGCTATTCCACTTTATGGAGTTTATCAGCAACTTTGGCCACACGGTCCGGGGCAAGGGCAATACGGTTCATCCGCGGGCCCTGCAGACGTTGCTGGAGGATATCAAGGGCACCAAGGAAGAGACAGTTATCAGCACGGTGCTGCTGCGTTCCATGAAGCAGGCGCGGTATGAGGCGGAGAGCGTAGGCCATTTCGGCCTGGCTACCGAGTTCTACTCCCACTTTACATCGCCCATTCGTCGTTACCCCGACCTGATCATCCACCGGGTGATCCGCGAGGTGCTGGAGAAGGGAAGTCTGTCCGATGAGCGGGTGGAATATCTGGCCGCCCGGATGGCGGATATCGCCAAGCAGTCCTCTGACCGGGAGCGTGTGGCGGTTGACGCAGAGCGGGAGACGGATGCGCTGAAGAAAGCCGAATTCATGCTGGATAAGGTAGGCGAGGAATTCGACGGCATCATCAGCAGCGTGACTAATTTTGGGATCTTCGTGGAGCTGGACAATACGGTGGAGGGTTTGATCCGCCTGAGCGATCTGGCGGATGATTATTACCACTTCCATGAGAATCTCCACGCGCTGGTGGGTGAGCGAACCTCACGGATGTTCCGCATCGGGGACGAAGTCCGGGTGCGGGTGGCGCGGGTGAGCATGTCGGAGCACACCATCGATTTTGCGATGGTGGATATGAAGCCGCGGCAGGCACGGCCGGGCGGCGGCGGGTTTGGCGGGCGCGGCGGAGGCCCGAGGGCCGATGGGCGCGGAGGCAAGGGCGGCAAGCGCAGCGGGGCCGGAGGCGGGAGTGCAGCAGGTGCAGCCGGGCACGGTCAGGGCGGCTTGGGCGGTGTTGGCGGCAAGAGCAAAGGCAAGGGCGCCAAAGGCAGCCGGCGCAAGGGCGGCGGCTCAGCCTGGGGCGCAGAGGCTGGAGCTCCGCACAAAGGCGGAAGAGGCGGACACACAACTGGCGGCAGCGGCGACAGCCAATCTGTAGGAAGAGACAGTTTCCATAAGAACGGAGAAGGGGAGCAGCTACGTTTTGACGGGAGCTCCAGGCCGGAGAACGGGGCCAAGGGTAGCGCTTCGAGCGGCAGCGGTATCAGCTTGGAGGCAGGAGGAACCAGGCGCGGATTGGACAGAGAGCGGGGCGAGGCAGAACAACTGGCTGCTGCCGCAGAAAAAGCAGGCCGCCGTAAACGCTCCCGCGGTAAAGCCAAGGGCGCTGCCATTCCGGCAGTAGAAGGCGGAGATGCCGGGTTCAACCATCATGCAGTGGCCGACAGCAGCAACACATCTGTCAGCCAGGCAGACCATACCGGTGGCGAAAGTGGTACACGCAAAACCCGGAACAGTGCAAAGTCCGGCAATCCGAACGGTAAAAAGCAGGAGGGTGCTGACGGTGCCGGAGTTGCTGGCAAGCGCAGTGGACGGGGAGGAAAGAATCGGCGCGAGAAAGAGCCGGCGCCCCGGGCGTGGGAAGCAATCAGCAGCTCGGAGGGCTCTAGCGAGCGGGATCAGGACCGTGAAGGAGCGGGCTCCAAACGGCGCGGCGGCGGCTTTGACGGCAATGGGGGTACTCCCTTTTATGTAGGTGCTATGAAGAAACGGAAAAAATAAGTATAGCTGTGATTAGCGGGCGGTGGAATCTTGATTTCTGGCGGCGGAGTTGCTACAATTAGCTCCTGGGTGCATTTGGTGTGGGATACATGCCATTGTGCAGCCGCTATCAGGATCCGCCGCCTCTTGCCGGCTGACGGACCGGTGAGGGAGTGAGCGCTAATGGGCAAGAAGAGTGAAAACAAGGTGCTGGCCCAGAATAAGAAAGCCTCTCACGATTATTTTATCGAAGAGACCTATGAATGCGGGCTGGTGCTGACTGGAACGGAGATCAAGTCGCTCCGCCGGGGCAAGGCTAATGTCTCTGACAGCTTCGCTACGATCCGGAACGGGGAAGCCTTCATTCACAATATGCATATCAGTCCCTTTGAGGAAGGCAACCGCCATAATCCGTCAGATCCCACAAGAGCCCGGAAGCTGCTGCTGCATAAGACGCAGATTCACAAGCTGTTGGGGGAATCCAAGCGGGATGGCTACACCTTGGTGCCTCTGAAGATCTACGTCCGCAACGGCTATGCCAAGCTGCTGATCGGCCTGGGCCGCGGCAAGAAGCTCTACGACAAGCGGGACACCGCCGCGAAGCGTGATGCTGACCGCGATATCCAGCGGGCACTTAGAGAGAAGCAGAAGGTGGCAAGGTAACTGTGAGTAGGGACAGCGGCAGAAGCATGGCTTCTGTTGTTGAGCAAGCGGTTTTGTGCGAAGGCAATCTGAGTTCAGTTTTGCAGTATTGGCATTACAGCCAGCAGCAGGCGGGATTTCCACCAAGAAGTTTAGCGCAAGCGGCATGGCTGTGTTATACTAGTTGTACATCGCGCTGATGATTGGCGTGATTAGCACTTGGCTTACACTTGATCCAACGGATGATCCGGGCAGACACGGCGCTGTCATTGAAGCAAAGCATTTAGCTGCTGATTGCGGCCTCCGGTTTGGCGGATATGTTCCCCTTTTTTACACGGGGGCGTTCTTGGATTCGACGGGGATAGTACGAGCGTGAGTAGCGGGTAGTGGGGCTGTGTCCACTTTAATAACGCGGAAAGCCTATTAAACGGCAAACAACAACCAACTCTGGCTCTGGCCGCCTAATAACGGTCACCAGGCTCCTACCTTCCATCGCCCATGTGGCGGGATAGGGGCTCAACTTTAGTGGGATACGCTGTCACATCTCCGCCTGGGGTGTGCTGAAGAAGACAATCAGGCTGACCCAACGCGAAGCCGGTTACGGGGCGTCGCTCGGGTGACATCAAAACTGTGACTACACCCGTAGAAGCTTATGTGGCGTGATCTTCGGACAGGGGTTCGACTCCCCTCGCCTCCATAGGAAAAACCCGCTGAAATAGCGGGTTTTTTGCTGTTCATTTGAAGTTTTGTAGACGGATTGTAGACGAGAGATACTTGAGTGACATTTTTAAGGAATTGTTGTAGACATATTGTCTGCATGAGAAGATTTCAAATAGAGTCAGCGTATTAATGGCCCCTTGCGTCCCCTTAATGGGAGACGCAAGGGCCCAACTCCTCTGCACCCCTCACTCGCCGTGTGGCAGCCCAGCAAGGGTCTGCTGGGGGATTGCAAGAGCAAGTCGCCATCAAGGTTAAAATAAACGCTTCGCGGCCTTGACTGGCTTACATTTACAGGGGCTTCCACTCTGAGAGGGTGGCTCTATTTCATTAACAGCATGGTTGTATTGTAGCAAGCTAATTTCCCCATAAAAATCATGTTAGGTTACCCATAAAATCGTCTGTAGCTGGAAATTGACGACACGGTTGACATGGTGCCTATCATGCCCGCCACTCCATGTAAACCATGTCTATGTTACTGGAAATTATCTTCTGTAGTACCCCACGCTTTTTCGGGGGGAATCCCGATGATCATAAACACATGGTTCTCACTCATAAACCAAGTGGCTCTACCGAACCAAAATAATCAACAGTATGGTATTGATATTTAAGAGGCTTACAATTGGACACAGCGCTTCATCGACAAAGTTAGAGTTGTACGGACACGAGAATAGGGATATGAAATTGATGGCTTTGCAAAAGAAAAGTGAGATTCAAAAACGATGAATGAGAGACGTTAACAAATAATCAAGAGTTTCGCGAGTTTAACCTGGCGTGATAAAATATGGTATCAGGATAGGATGGAAGGTGAATTTATGCCATTGTTATATTCGATTAGTTTTCTTATTGGAAGTTTTGTAGGGTTTGGAAGAGCTATTAAATTATATCGGTTATCACGAGATAAGTTGTATGGAAATGGTAAGTGGGAAATTTTCAAAATATTTATGGTGCTATCTCTACCAAGTCTAATACTTCCTTTCATTTTTAGTGTAGATGTAAACATGTTTTATAAACTCGTTATAACCTTTTTTTGCTTCTCTGTAGGATTTTCTTGGAGTAATATTATTTCTCCAGCAATTACTGAAATTGAGATAAAACTGAATCCGGTTCAATTTATCTTTCACATTCAAAATTCAAGTGATGAGAGAAAAAGTATTACTAAAGAGCTAATAGAACCATTCATTAATCCATTTAGAAATTTGTACAACCTATTTACATTTAGAAAATATATTCTAAAGGAATATAATTGTAAATTACATACTATGGATGATTTTCTTGCAAAAAAATTTCAGAGTTTATGCTATAGCGCAAAGATAAATAGTGTCGACTTATATACTTATGATAGAAGTAACAATGCTGGATTTGCAATACTCAAACCACTTTTTAGAAAAGGAAACCATTTTGTTTGTTTATCTACTTATTGGTATGAACGACTAACGCCCAAGGAATTAACAGCAATATGTTAAGCTAAGCATAGAATATGGTATCCTAAATACTATATAATTGAAATAATCGGACTATGAACTAAACCCAGTCTCTAATTATTATTGTTAGTGTGTCTTTGGTAAAGGAGAGTCTACAGTGTCTATAATAAAACTGATAATCAAAAATTGTAAGTCTATTGAGTTAATGGAGATAAATTTGAGGGAAAAAGTTAATTGCCTCATTGGAACTAACAATGTTGGAAAGTCAAACATTATGAAAAGTCTTAATTTTTTTTATGTCAATCTTACAAAAGAAATGTATGACGAGTCGATGTTTTCTAAAAGTAATCCTTACAACGATGAGTTAGAAATAACAGTTGAATTTGACCTAACAGATTTAATAAATAAAACTAGCAAAATAAAGAGTAATTCCATATTTGATTTTTTTGAACCAACGAATGAATTGTTCGAAAAAATCGATTATTATTCTGAAAAATATTCTCGGAATAATAAAGTGTTGTTATCCTTGAAATATAACAAGAATAGAACTTTAGTTTGGAATATCGAGGACTACGAGTTCAGATCATTTATCTCTTTAAGATTTCCAATTTTCTTCTTGGAATCGAGAGATATTGATTTGTATAATTGGGATTCAATTTGGGGAGTTATTGGTTCTATTGCCCCGTTTAGACAGAAAATTAATATCAACCAGAGTATAAAAGGAGTTTTCGGAGATTCAGAAGAAGACAACTATCAAAAAGTGATCGAAAGTATCCTTGATATTTTTGAAAAATCGGATATTAAGATTCAAAGAACACATGTATTCGAAAAGATAAGTCAGATCATTCAACTTCAAATTGGTGGGAAAAACTTTAATTATGATACACATAGTTTAAAGATTGGGTCATACGGAATG
The DNA here is from genome assembly GCA_029256185.1 of Paenibacillaceae bacterium. GTDB lineage: Bacteria > Bacillota > Bacilli > Paenibacillales > NBRC-103111 > Paenibacillus_AR. The sequence goes on along the minus strand of JAQSYI010000024.1, from coordinate 3,045 downwards.
AACTCATATACATATATGAAATTGTACATAAACATAATATTAAAATTGTTTGAATACAAACATTTCGCTACTCCTTTAATTATGTTGGATGAACCTGAATTACATCTTCATATGAAAAAAATTGAGGAGTTTGTTAGAGGAATACGAGAACAACAAGGGTACAATAAGACAAAATGGATTTTTTCAACTCACTCACCTGCATTTGCTAAAAATATAATACTCGAGAATGAAAAATACAGCATGTTTCATATTACAAACAATTCAATGTTTAATAAAACTTGTGTAACTAAAATTAATGGGTTTAAACAGAAGAAATATAAACTTCTAACTGATAATGAGGCATCACTATTTTTTTCTGAGGTCTGTCTATTTGTAGAAGGCGATACTGAGATGGAATTATTTAAAAACAAGTATATCAAACTTTTATTTCCTAAGATTTCAAAAGTTGATATTTATTCTTTTGATGGTAAAGATGATAAACTACAGTTAGTTAATCCAAGTGATAGAAAATCGAAAATTAAATATTTAGTTTTATTAGACTTAGATAAATTACTTAGCTATTCGCCAAAAACCAAGAGATTTAGTATAACGGGTAGTGATTATTTAAATGTAATGAAGGATGAGTACATAAAGAAACGTGAGCGATACCATTATAAAAGTAAGTTTATTGACACATTTGTAACTAGAAACCAAATAATGGAAAGGCTGAAAAATAACAGGTATGAGATTGATTCAACGGGCCTTTGTTTTCAAAATAATCAGCAAAGAATAGAACTGATAGAATTAATACAAAGATATTATGTGCAGTATAATTTTTTTCCACTAGAAACGACAATTGAAGGTGCCTTAATTAATGATGAGAACTATGAGATATTTTATGAATGGTTAACGGAACACGAATGGAATGATGCGAAATTTAAAAACTTATATAATCAATTGGAAAGTGAAATCCAGAAGACTAGTTTTTTTAGAGTAATCTTTTTTGGTAAAACTCACTGGTTAAATGGAGAAAATGAAAGTAAAAAGAAAGACGATGCCAATAAGAATAATGATTTTTTAGCAATTTTTGAACAGATCAAAGAAATACGTAGTGAACTAAAGAAAACTAATATTGATTTTGAAGATAAAACAAGTGGTTGGGTTACATTATTTATTAATTGGTTTTTTGAGAAAAAGTTAACTATTAATAAAACAGAGGATCTTTTTTTGAACAGAAATATATTTATATCCAAATTTACTGAACTTGGGAATGTAATTGTCTGTTTAGAGAAAATGTTGTAAAATAATATAAAAGTTAAGGGTAAGTAGTAAAATCTGATATGGTCTTTTCTTCTGGACTATGGATGCCACGATGACGGTTATTTCATTCCCCGCTATCAAGAAACTGAAAATCTCTTGTAACGTTCCATTAGCGGTCTAGGGGAAAAATCCGTGGTATTATGCCTGCTAATTATCCGCGAGGTTGTTATTCGCTATTATTGGCGTGGAATTATTAATTTCAAGGTTCTAGGATGTACTTACCCTTATACTTTTTTAGGAGAAATTCAATTGCATATAGAAAACTTGCTAAAATTTGAGAGTAGAGTAATTAGAACAAATATTACTAAATATATAGAAGAATTGAAAGAGAAAAAAATATCTGATGCTTATTTTGAGAAAAAAGTACAAAAGAAAAAACAAGGTACAAGAACACTTCAATGTATTGAAAGTGACCATATTTTATATAAAATTCAACGACAGTTAAAAAACAACTTTTTTGACTATATTCCACTTTCAAATCATGCTTATGGGTACGTCAAAGGTAAGTCATACTTTGATTATTTAGCAATACATAAAAATAAAAAATTTTATTTAAGATTGGATATTAAAGATTTTTTTAGTAATATCAAAGAAAAAAAACTAAGAAATACTTTGGCCTATTATATCAACGACATTGAAGTGAATCCTGAGTTGAAACTAATAGATTTTGTGTTAAATGTTGTTACGCTGAATGGACAACTTCCACAAGGAGCTGTAACATCACCAGTTTTATCTAATATTTTTTTTAGACCTTTAGATATTAGAATTTCAAGGTATTGCAAAAAGTTTGGTATAGAATATAGCAGATATGTTGATGATTTGTTGTTTTCATCTGATAGCCTATTTATTCAAAAAAGAAATTTTTTCAATGGAATTTGTAAGATTCTAAAATCAAATGGTTTTAGTATTAATCCTCAAAAAGTGATAAAAGTGAAGAATCAAATTTCGTTAAATGGTTTTGTAATAGGAAATGATATACGATTATCGCGAAAAAAGACAGCTCGTCTTTCCGCAATTATTTATTGCTACCAACGGTCTAAGGGAAAGAATATAAGTGATTTGATTTCTACAATGAAAGAACACTTTAAAATGGGTGAGAAAGAGAAGGTTAATCTTCCGTGGCTACATAATTACTTAGCGGGGTATCGCTCTTTTTTGCTTAGTATGCTTCCATTTGATAGTGCAGGTGTGTTACCTGAACTTATAAGTGAGGGAAATAACAAAATTTTATTTAAAATTAATCAAATAGAGAAAATATTAGATATAATTCCAGTTGAAATATAAAACGCTCTTGATTACTCGGTTGTATATTTTTATTTTTTATAAAGATAAGCAGGATCGATCATGTTAGTTAACGTTGTATACAAGAAGATTCCTGTCCGTTATTGTATATACGGTGTAGACAAATAGACCGATGCACTGTAATACGCGGCAAATGTTAATAACACAGAGTAAAATAACAAGTGCCCGAAAACCACGTGAAATAAGGGATTTGGTCATTTTTTAACACATTCGAAAATAGTGGGGGAACCGTAGGACAACAGTTCGACTCCCCTCGCCTCCATAAAATGAGACGCAAAGTGAGCCCTCGACCCATGAAATTGGTCAGAGGCTTTTTTTGCTATATGGAGGTGATCGGGGTCGTCCTGTGTTTTGTCAAGTAGAATTCCCTGCTATTATCATCGGGAATTCCCTGGTATGATCAACGGTTTTTCCCTGGTGTAATCATCAGGAATTCCCTGGTTT
>JAQSYI010000069.1 GCA_029256185.1 Paenibacillaceae bacterium | reverse complement strand
TGTTGCTACTCCGCCGTTCCTCTCAACCGCCAACAGCTTGCATTTTGATAGCTGTTGCTACTCCGCCGTTCCTCTCAACCGCCAACAGCTTGCATTTTGCTGCTGTTGGCGTCACTCAAAGTTAATCGACAATGACCGGACCATCACGGGGGCCCTCATAGTTTCAGCCCGCTTCATCAATGCTTTTCATCAATGCTCTTCATCAATGCTTTTCATCAATGCTTTTCATCAATGCTCTTCATCAATGCTTTTCATCACTGCTCTTCATCAAATGGTCCGCAACCCCGCCTTCGTCAATGCACCACTACCGTAATGGCCTGGCTTTGCGTGGCCCCGCCCTGGGGATTGGCCAGCTCCGCCCTATACTCATAGACGCCGGGCAAGCGGCCGGAAACCGGCGTTGCAGCCGATTGTGCATGAGGTGTCGCCGGCTCCAGAGTCTGCTCATCGATCAGAATGCCATTCTCGAACAACCGGTATGTGCTTCCGTTGGTCCCCCACCACATGTTCATGCGGATGAGATACTCGCCGTCCCCGTCCCAATTGTCATGCTCCAGCACCGGCGCACCCGGAGCCGCGTCCGTGACCGCAACAGCATATTCCCCGCACGAAACGGCTCCATATGCATTGCTCAGCTCGCAGGTATACGTATAAGTTCCATTGGCCTTGCCGGTCACCGCGGTAGACGCGGTTTGAGCGCCGGGCGATGCTTCAACCAACTCCTGCTCGTCGATCAATACTCCGTTCTCATACAGCTTGTAACGGCTTCCGTTCACACCCCACCACATGTTCATCGTCACCGTATAGTTCCCGTCCCGCAAGCCGTGGGCATGCCCGCTGTTGTCGGACAGCACCGGCAAGCCGGGCGCTTCTCCGGCAACCGGTGCGCTCGCGAGCAGCCGCTCGGCCCAGCGGATCAGCCCTGACGCCTGTTGGCTGGTGAACACCGCCCCCTCAGCCGAGGCGACTCCGTCTGAATAGGCTTGGAACAACCCACCGAGCTGCGAGGCATTGCCGGATGCATGGGCAGCCCGCGCCTGCTGCAGCACAGACGTCAAGGAAGCCGCTGTTCCCTGCCAGCCGGGTGCGCCCGATTGCTCCGTGAATGCCATGGTTAACCCTTCCAGACTTTCGAAGGTGGGATACACCGCTACCTCCAGCTCAGCCACCGCCGAATTTCCGGCCAGGTCCTCCACCGAGGCGGCGGCCCTGACCCCTTCGGCAGCCAGTGTATAAGCGGGAGCATCCACAAGGGGCGCTCCGCAAGAATCCGCGGCGATGCCGGATAACGCGTCTGCCGGACTGCAAGTGATGAATACATGAGTATCGATCGGGTACCGGGCCGAGCCGTTCACCAGCTCCGCTCCGGGTGCCGCGAAGCCCGGCTCAGGGGCTGAAGCATCGATCTTGATCAGCAGCTCCTCCCCGGCATCCGTGCTGCCAGCTTGACGGTAGCTGACCTTATACACTCCCTCCGGCAATGTAACCGGCCCCGTATAAGGCCTGTATCCATTCGTAGAAAAGCCTCCACCCAAGCCGTACACGGTCTGGTAGACGGATGACACCACACTGACTTCGTATTCCGCAGCTGCCCCCGGAGACAGAGATACCGTCACAGGAGTTGTATACCAGCCGTTGCTCCCATTGGGTGCGGCAGGGTCCAATTGCGCTGCGAGTCCATCCTGCTGCTTCAGCTTCAGCTCGATATACGGCCCCAGCGTCTTGTGCTCGCGGCTGCTCACGGACAAGGTAAAGCGGTTGCCCGCCGGAGCGGTATGCGAAAGCCCTACGGCAATCCGCCCGCCCGCGGCAAGCTGGGTCTTCACCAGTGAGGTAATATCGGCAGAATGCCACTGTTTGACATCATCTACCCCAAAAGAAGCGACCTGCTCCAGCGCGGTCGGACGGTTATTCCAGTTAAGCGTCCGTTCTTCCCAGGCTTCGGCCGGATCCAAGGCAAGGATGTTTAACTCATGTGCGCCATCCAGGACAGCCCCGTTGGTCGCCACCCCCGCATGCAGATACAGCTTAGCCGACTCAATGCTGCCGGCAGGGATTGCGGTATCGAAGGCCATGAAAGCTTCCCGGCTGAAGCTGGGATTATGATCCTGCTTCAGCGTCAGGCCCTGGGAGGTACCGTAGTTGTCCTCTGCGTAATCGCCGCCTCTGACATACGTATCTGCAGCCGGACGGAGGATAGACCGGGTGGGATCGGTAACGGTCAGGCTGATGGTGTCATGCAGCAGACGGCCTTCCTCCGTAATCAGCACAGCAGAGAGACGCGCGCTCCCTTCTCCGGCGCCCGAGACCATTCCCGCGGCATCCACAACCGCCGCCTGTTCATCACTGCTGTAGTAGCGGAGTGCAGCAGCATTGATTTCTACCTGCTCCCCATCGGACATGACACCGGTCACTGCAAGCTGCAAGCTGTCTCCCACAGACACTTGATCCGACCCGGCAGACAAGGAAATCCCGGTCAGATGCGGCTGCATATGGCTAAAGTCCGGCCAGACACCCTCCGCATGCAAAATCCGTGCTTCAGTTATGCTCATCCACTGGTTGCTTGTATTGCCGTATCCCACAATCCGCACGTACCTCGCCATTGCAGCCGGGAAGCGGTGCTCCTCCAGTTCCAGCGTATTCCCTGCGCTCACACCGCCGTACAGCTCCGTCCAGTTCACGCCATCTCCCGAAGCAAGCACCTTGAAGGTAAACGCCCGGGTGTCTCCCTGATACCAGGCCACAGAAACCCCGTCCACCTCCTTAGGTCCACCCAGATCGTACTGAACCCACTGACCTGCGCCCTGGGCCGAGAAGAAGGTTCCCAGATTGCCGTCAATCGTATGGCCGGGCGGATAGGTGCCCTGAATGCTGGCGGATACCCGTTCATCCTCCAGGATCAGACCACCCAGAAAACGTATCTCATAGCGAGTCTGCGGAAGACCAGGCCGCTCAACCGTTACCGTAGCCATACCCGGAAGACTGTCCGCCTGCTGAACCGTCACCGTATCTCCGCTCTGTTCCCCATCTGCCGTTACAACAGGAGGCAAACCGCCCAATTCCTCCAACCGGATATCATAGGTGAAGACGCGGGGCTCGAATTCTGCCAGAGGCACACCATCCACCGACAGGCTGCCTGCCTGGGCAACGGCTGCCTCAGCAATGCTCCAATCGGCAAGCGCTTCAACAGCCGGGGGCATCCCCTGTGGCGCCTCACCGTTTGGCAGCGGAGTGAACAATACCGCCAGCTGCAGCTGCTCCACATCCTCCAGAGCAATCGCCAGCTTGCGCATGCCAAGGTTTACGCTCTGGGCTTCCGGATCGGGAGACGACCATAAAGGAGCTGCATCCATCGCGATGAAACGTGCTCCCGCCGCCGGAGACAGGATGCTTGCCTGCAACTGCTCGCCTTCGAATTTCAGAATGGCCGATCTGCCGTCGGCAGCCAGATCTATGTCGGCACGGGTATGCATGAACCACCAGGCATCCACCGGTCCGGCCGCCGACAACTCGTCTTGCACCAGCACCTGGCGCCGGTGGTCGAACAGCTTCACTCCCCTTTGCCACGAATCCACGCCCTGGGCAGCATATGCCTGCGTCAGCTCGGCTACCGAAAACGTCTCGGTTGGACCGCTCTCAAAACGGATGATTTGCCCAGAGGCGGTCTCGGCTTGATCGGCTCCATAGCCCGGATTGACCACCAGCGTATTCTGGCCTTCTGCCCGCTTCTTGTAGTACGTCCACCGTTGCCCGCCCACACCGTCGCTCCAATAGCCTGGAACGCCGTAGTCCTCCGGCCCCAGCTCCTCCGCCCAGCGCACGCCCAGGGCATCCATGACGAATGTGCCCAAATCCAGATCTCCGTGGTTGGTTCCGTTGACGCCCGCCTTCAAGCCGGTAAAGACCGCATCGGGAGAACCCCATGAGCTGCGGGATGTCACCAGCTCGGAGCCGCGGAAGTATTTGTCCAGTTCCAGTTGAGCCGCGTAATCGGTCTGGGCATATGCCGGATCATACCACAGCAGATGCCGGGCCGTAGCGCCCGTGCTCTTGCTTCCCCACCAGCCGAACACCGGGTTGTCATACGCCTTGGCCAACCAGAACATCTCCGGTGGCCGTTGGACTCCTGTACTCGCATCATAATAATGGAAGGAATTACCACTCGGTCCAGCCATATATATGGGGAAGTAGCCCGTTTCCTCCAGACCGGCCGCTTCCTTCAGCCCGTAATCATCCCCGAGCGCCGTCTCCAATGCCGCCACATAAGGCGCCAGATAACGCGTTGCATACGCCCAATAGCCTACGCTCTCCGGGTAAGCGCCGTCCGGCGCATATTCGTCCAGGGCATGGGGCAGGAAACCCAATCCCCTGGTGATGATTTCATCAGCCAGCTCCGGTGCCAAATCACCAACAGCAAGTGCTCCCATGCCCAGACCGCCGTTGCACACAATATTCCAATTGTTCGTCGTATTCGCCCACCACTGGCCGCTATTGTAGCCGGACAGGCCAGGCTCCAGTCCCATAGTGATGATGGCATCGCTCAGAAGCTGCCGCTGGGCGGGCGTCCAATACGCATACAGCCAGTCGTAGCCGATGGCGAAGGCGTGGACCATCTCGGCGGTGCTGAGGAAGCTCTCGGGATTCCAGTCCGGGAATGCCGCAGCAGCCTCCAGTTCCTCCCACAGACGGTCGGCATACCGCGCGTCACCGCCAACCTGGTAGACCAGCGCAAGAATGTATGTGCGGTCCAGCACCTGACGGCTTATTTGCAGCAGCGTCCGGCCGTCAGGGAAGCCATACTGGGAAACCGGCTGGTTAAGCAACGTCTCCGCGCTGGCGGCAATCCTGCCATACCATTGCGAGGATTGCGGATCGGATTGCACCCGGGTCCGCATGGCGGCAAAGCCATCTCCGGATGCCAGCAAACGCGGGTGCTCCGGCCGCAGTCCGCTGATCAAGGTACCCGGCGCATCCGAACGGATGACCACATCGTCGATGTTGATGCGCTGTCCGGGATTGAGCGCAGCGGAGAAACGGAAGACAGCGTTCCCGCTCAGATCCAGAGCCCCGTTAAGCGCGGCGTTCACCGTGACGGCTGCTCCGTTTAAGTAGGTGGAGTAGGTCATCGCAGTTTTGTCGATCTCAACGGCAGCATCGACATATTGCTGCGGATCGAGCCCCGCTCCTGCGGGGGGATTGGGAACAAGGGTGGCCCCGCCCAGAGACAACACGCGGGTGTATGGGGAAGCGGTGGTGCTGTCATTGCGCAGGTCCAGATCGAACCGGTTGCCCAGAGTCCTGATCCGGAAATCCACGCGGACCCGGCTGCTCTCCTCCAGATTCAGCTTCTTGTCCACACGTGGTCCTCCCAATCCACTGGAAGCGCTTACTCTTTCATACTCCAATACCTGGCCTTCTCCTTCGGCAATGACAGTCAGAGTAGATTGAGCGCTGCTGGCGCTGGTGCTCCAGGCCTCGGGGCTGGCCGCATTGACCGCAGGCGGACCTCCGGGCTGATCCTGTTCGAAATCGTAACTGAACAAGGTGGAGCTCCATATTGTTTCTTGGACCGCTGCCGCCTCTGCCGCTGCCTTCGCCGATGTCCCAGGGTTAATCAGCGAGGTGATGCACAGCAGCAACACCAGTGCTATTTTGACTGATGCCTTCCATAAATTCGCTTCTCTCATGCTCATCTTTTATTTCCCTCCCGGTATGGACTTAAACCATGACGGTCTTAAGCTGCAGTCCTCACCCGCTGTGACAATCTTCTACGCCGACATGGTCTTCCCTGCGACCCCCTCATCTGCTGCTCTCCCGGTACGCGCTGGGGGTAATTCCTTCATACTTCTTGAACAGGCGGATGAATGTGCTGATGCTGTAGAATCCGGTCATATCGCTGATATCCTTGATGAGAACATGCTCCTGGGCCAGTAGAGCCTTCGCTTGCTCCACCCGGTACCGGTTGATATATTCCGTCAGGTTGTCCCCGGACTGTTCCTTGAAATAACGGGACAAGTACGACGGATGAAAACCAAAATGCTCCGAGATGGTATTGATGGTCAGGTTATGGTCCCGGTAATTTTCGGATATGTAGGCCTGGACGCTCTCCTGCAAGCGAAACTTGCCACTCTTCTTCCGCTCCTCCGCCCTGGCGCATACCTTGCGCAAAAACAGCGTCATCCGTTCCTTCATCGCCGACACGGTGCTGCCGTTCATCAGCTCCCGGACCGCCTCCAGATTTTCCTTGTACAGCTCCGTACGCTCCTGATCAGCCTCCATGGCCGCCTTCATCATGGTGCTGGTTATGTCGAACATCAAACAGCGAATCATGTCTACCGAGATATGCTCCTGGGCCAGATTGGCATTGATAATGTCATCCAGCGTTTGTCTGGCTCCGGCGAAATCTCCCGTATTGACATAATTGATCATCTGCTGCTCTCTCTCCATGGAGTAGATATAGGACAGCTCCTGATGAACGATCCGGTCATGGCAGATAATCGTCTGGTTGCCCAGCAGCATCCGGTATTCCATGGCCTGCAGCGCCTCCTGATAGGCGGCGGGCATTTTCGCGGCAGACCTGTGAAACGAACTGACAGAAACCGTAAACAGAATATGAAAGCGGTTTCCAATAAACCGCTGCGCTTCTTCCGCCAGCTTCTTCATATCGTCTATGGCTTTTTCGGGCGTGGTACCAGGCCTGAAGTTAATGATGCACGCCAGCATATCATCCACCTCGGTCATCCAGCCCCGATGCTCCTGTCCGGCCAGCTCCTCCACAATATTGGTGATGATCAGCTGCACAAGATCCCGCTTCTTCTCCTCATCCTGCTCATCCTGGCGGAAGAAGCCGCTGTAATCCTCCAGATAAAACAGCAGCACGGCGAAATCATCGGAGTGCAGCACAATGCCGTATTCCGGCAATACCTCGGATAGGGGAAACCCATTCTCAAGCCGACCCTTCAGAAGCCGCACCAGCAGGTTAGAGCGCAGCGTCTTCTTCTGCTTCTCGATGGTGCGGTTCATCAGGTTATTGTGATCCAAGGCGGTCTCGATTGTCTCCTCCAAATAATCGTATTCGTTGATGGGGCGGGTGCTGTGAGTTCCTTGTCTGCTCCGTTTGGCCACATTGTTGACGAGCTGCCGCAGGGGATGATAATTCTTCTTGGCAAACAGGATAGCCATCACTGAGCCTGCAACTGCTGCAATGGCCAGAGTAAGCACCGTCATGTTGCGGACGTATTGAGCCTTCTCGCTGTAGATGCGCTCCGGCAGAACATAGACGTATTTCCAGTTGAACTGCTCCGATTCGATATAGGAGAGGATAACAGGCTCTCCGTTCCATTTGTCCGCAACAGTTCCGCTCCCCTTGCGCCCATCCAGCTGGGCGAAGCTGCCGTTGCCCGGCTGGCCGGCCTCGGAGGACGCCAGCAATTGACTGTCGGCATCCAGAATATAGACATTGCCCTGATTGTAGGTCTGGATATTGCGGATGGAGGTCATCAGCTGCTCCTGGTTCAGCTCGATCACAAGTGTGGCCGAACCGGATATGCTATTCTGCTGAATCGGAAGGGACTGGGTGTACATAATGCCCTTCTTCTGCCCGCCGCTGAATTCCTCCAGGCTGCTGAACAGTCCCCGGTGCGTTCCCAGCAAGCGGTTTCTCCACTCATCCAGACTTATCCCTGAAGAAGCCAGATACAGATCGTAATACATGTCGGTGGTGTAGTATGATCCCTGGGTCAGGACGAAGTCGCCGCCGCTAAAATAAATATAGAAATGGTCCACATTGCGCATGGCGATATAAAATTTGAAATCGGCCAAGGCCTGTTTCATAAACAGCCTCTCTTCCCATCCCACCTCCTTCTGCCTGCTGATCAATGCTTCTACCTTGGGGTTTATGGAGATAATCTCAGCCAGCCGGTAGGTATAATCGATATAGCTGTCAATCTCCCGCTGAAGCTGGGACAGCAGCGCAGAGTTGGCCCGGTTTATTTCCGCCTCAATCACCCGCCGGGTCTGCACGTAGGTAGCCGCCATCATCACAATGGGTATCAGCAGCACAATGGCATATGACCGAAGCCACCTGCTCCTCACTCCTCCTGCTCTCCAACCGAACATGCCATCCACACTCCGTCTCTTGTGTTATTCCTTAATTGAACCTATCATAACACCCTTGACGAAATATTTCTGCAGGAACGGGTAAACCGCCAGGATAGGCAGGGTAGCCACAATGATCGTAGCGTATTTAATGCTTTCTCCCACGGCCTCCACATCGCTTGCCGAGGTGTCCCCCGACATATACGCAGTGCTGTTCTGAATGAGAATTTCCCGCAAAATCAGCTGCAGAGGGAACAGATTCCGGTCCCGCAGGTAGATCATGGCGCCGAACCAGGAATTCCAATGGCCTACGCCATAGAAGAGAATCATCACTGCCATAACCGGCAGCGACAAGGGAACCACAATCCGGAACAGAATGGTAATGTCGTTGGCCCCGTCCAGCCAGGCCGATTCAATCAGGCTCTCGGGAACAGAGCCGAAGGAGGTGCGCAGGATAATCAGATTCCAGGTGGAAATCATGCCCGGAATAATGACCGCAAGCAGAGTGTTACCCAGGTGAAGCCAGTTATTTACCAGCAGATACATAGGAATAAGACCGCCGGAGAAAAACATCGTGAAGGTGATCAGCAGCATCAGATGCCGGGTCCATGAAATTCCTTTGCGAGACAGCACATAGGCTCCCAGGCAGGTCATAAACAAGTTTAGCGCGGTCCCCGCCACCACGATGATAAGGGTATTGGCATAGCCTCCAATAATGTTGGGATTCTTAAATACCATGACGTAGGCGTCCAAGGTCATTCCCTTGGGAGCTAGCAGCAATCCGGTATGGGAAACCAGTTGGCGGGAATCGCTAATGGAGGACAGCATAACATACAAAAACGGATACAAGGTCACAATGATCATCAGCAGCATAAAGAGTGTATTGATTATCTGAAAGGCAATCTCTCCGGGACTTCTCCGAATTGCGGTAACCATGTTAATCCTCCTAAGAGCTTTGCGTAAGCAAAGCTTGCATCGTAAGCATAGGCTAAGAGTTTTGAGTACAATTGCCAAGCGGAGCGGTAATTACGAAAACTTACTTCGGAAGCATCAGCTTAGCGCCTACCACAGACTATTGTCGCTTAATTTTTTGCTGAAGCGGTTGGCGGCAATAAGCAGCATGAAGTTAATCACCGATTGAAACAGACCCACTGCCGTCGTATAGCTGAATTCATTGGATTCTCCCAACCCCTTGCGGTAGACGAAGGTGCTGATGACATCCGCAGTGGAATACGTATTGGGATTGTACAACAGTATGATCTTGTCAAAGCCCACATCCAGCATATGACCGATCTTCAGAATAAATAATATGACGATAATCGGTATAATTCCCGGCAAGGTAATATGAAGCGTCTGCTTCCAGCGGTTGGCTCCGTCTATGCGGGAGGCCTCGTACAGCTCCGGATTGATCCCCGTAATAGCGGCCAAATATATAATCGACCCCCAGCCGACCCCCTGCCAAATATCCGACAGCACATAGATGGTGCGAAAATATTGGGGGTGACCCAGCAAAGCGGTGCGCTCAAAGCCGAACCAAACCAGAATATCGGTGATCAAGCCGTCCCGGGCGACAAATTGGGTAATCATCCCGCAGATGACGATCATGGAGATAAAATGGGGCAGATACGTAATAGTCTGAACCGCCCGCTTAAACAGCCTGCTGCCGATCTCATTGATCAGCAGAGCGAAGATAATCGGAGCAGGGAAGGAAAACAGCAGCATATACAGATTAATCAGCAGTGTATTGCGGATCAGCCGCCCGAAGTAATAGCTGTTGAAGAAATTCAGGAAATGGTCAAAGCCCACCCAGGAGCTGCCGATAAAGCCTTCGGCAATTCTGTAATTCTTGAAGGCGATGATGGCGCCGTACATGGGCGCGTAATGGAAGATGGCATAATACAAGATGACGGGAAAGATCATCAGATACAGATATTTGTGGCGGTGGTAATTCCGTGCAAGGCTTCTCATAAATGTCCTCCTGTACGTTTTCTCCACACTGCCGGAAAACGGCAGTACGGGAAAACCGATCTCCATTGTCTGGCAGCAAGACGGCCAAACGGGCGTTGTTCAGGCAACGCCCGTTCTTTTTGCCGAAGCAGATGTTACCGCTTGTTATACCGCTCCAACGCCGACTGCTTAATCTCGATAGCACGTTCAATCTTCATATTTTTCAATTGCTGGATATATTTATCGAAATTATTAAGAGATTCTCCCCCCATGATGAATTTCAGGAACATCTCTTCCCGGTACGTGTTGATTTCCGCCATGATGGACGACAGCTCCTGACCCTCCTGGGGAGTTTCCGTAATACGGCCGGGGCGGGTTTCAGCGATATTCTTGAAGAACTTGTTATACACCACAACGGCATCCTTCTGCTGCTGGTAGCTGTAATACTGCTCTGTATAGCGGTCGTCGCCGACAAATCCGGGAGCGGGAGCGGCCACACGCAGATACTTGGCCATGGCGTCACCGATGGACAGCTTATCCGGGTTGTTGACGATCAGATCCGTATACTTGGGGTTGCCGTTTACCATGTTATAAGTTACGCCCTCAACTCCGAAGGCCTTGAGAATGTTGCCTTCTTCCGAGTACAGATAATCCAGCCATTTCACCGTCTCCACCGGATGCTTGTTGGCCGGAGTAATGGCGGCGCTGCCGTCTCCGCGATATTCGTTCGCTGCAGTGAAGAATCTTGGCTCATCCCCCTTCTTCAGAACAGGATGCTGGGTAGCAGCCAGATTGTAGACAGGGTCATTCTTCATTGCATCCAGATAGGTGCCCATGGACGACCCGATGGAACCGGGGAAAGCGCCTGACGCGCCATTCGTCGCTTTGGCGTTCTTCGATTTGCTGTCCTGAGTGGCAAAATCGGGATCAAGCAGCCCCTCCTTATACCAGGAGTGAAGCAGAGTCAGATATTCCTTGAAGGCAGGCTCATACGGCCCGTACTTAATCTTGCCGTTGTCGATATAAAAGGTGTTGGAAATCCCGTAAGCCCCGTTGAAGCGGTCACTGCTAAACTCGTTCAAGGTCAGGGTGAATGGACTTTTGGCTCCCTTCTTCTCCTTGAATTGCCGCAGCACATGGGTCCATTCGTCAATCGTTTCCGGCACGGCAAGTCCCAGCTCATCCAGCCAGTCCTTGCGGATGACCATTCCGCTGGTCACATTGGTATTGCCTACTCCCAGCGCTGGGAAAACATACATATTTCCTTCATCGGTGGTTAATTCTTTTTTGATCCCCGGATTGGCTTCCAGGTATTTCTTCAGGTTGGGAGCGTGCTTGTCAATCAGATCGTTAAGGGGAATAATCACTTTATCGGAAATGGCTTTCTCCGGACCGCCCGAATAAGTGGTGAAATTGTATTCAATGACATCAGGCAGCTTGCCTGAGGCGATCAGCAGATTAAACTGCTCCTTCTCTGTACCGACTGCGGGATGCTGGAAGCTTACCTTTACCTTGGTTCTTTTCTCCAGTTCCTGATAAAACAACGATTCATTGTAGTCCTTCAGCGAACGCGCTGTATTGGACTGCAGGCCTACCCAATAGGATAATCCAATAGGCTCTGCCGGCGCGGCAGAGGCCGGAGCGCTGCCGCCCGCTGTGGGGGACGGCTCTGCTGCCGGTTCATCCGACCCGCATCCCGCCACTAATCCGGCGGATAACGCGGCGATTGTTGCTGCTTTAATCCATGATGTATGATGGCTTTTTACTTTCACTGCTGTGACCTCCCTGAATGGTGTTGTGCATCAGGCAAGCGGCTGATTGGGCCCAATGGCGGCTTGCCTGATGTCTTGTATTCGCTTTCAGTATATCGGCCGCAGAAGCAGGCTGGCAATTGGCAGCTCTCAACCAGAGTTTCCAACCAGCCTCATGTCAACAAATGAGAAGCCACAGCAAGAGATGAAAATCCTAAGAAGGAAGCAGGCCCGCTCCATTTGACCCACCGTTGCCTATCGGCGTCCTTTTGACGTCGATGCGGTTGTCAATAAATTGAGACGCTTCCACTTTTATACTTCTGAGACTTGCACAAAAAAACCGCCTCTCCGGCGGGTTCGCATAATGTTTATGGGTTCGCTCCATCTTATCTGTCATTCCCCACTGGTCTAAACCGTCTCACAAGCAGCCGTCCGATTTCCTCCGCGTACAGCCTCTGCCCCAACGCCGTCGGATGCACGCCATCGTCCGTTCCGCTGTTCTCGATTGTGCGGAGCCAATCGCTTCTTTGCCCGCCTGCCGCTTCATCCTCCCGCCAACGGGCGTCGATATCCGCAAGGGGAACGGACTGCTCTGCCGCGGTTTGCCCCCGGCCGTTCTGGAGCCGGGGGTTCTTATATCTCGTGCTGAGGGAGGACGAGGCAGGAGGCAAGAAGGTATGCGCCTGCCCGGGGAGGGTGTGCTTGCAAACTCCAAGGGGAGCAAATTTCTGCGATTTTCGCCCAAGCTACTTCAAGGAGCGGACCGCCTGCTCCAGTCTGTTCAACGCTTCCACCACAACAGAGCGGGGGCAGCCCAGATTGATCCGCACAAAGCCGCTGCCTTCCTCACCGAAGATATGCCCTTGATTAAACCACAGCCTGGCCTGACGCAGCATGAACTGCTCCAGCTCCGCGTTGTCCAGTTGCAGGCTTCTGCAATCCAGCCAGAGAAAATACGTCCCTTCCGGGTTGCACGCCCGAAGCTCCGGCAGCCTGCTGGCCAGGAAGCCCAGCGCATACTCCCTGTTAATGTCCAGGTAGTCCAGCAGCTGATCCAGCCACTCCTCGCCGTGTTTGTAAGCCGCCTCGCAGGCCGCGGCTCCGAAGATATTGAAGCTCTTCAGGGCCAACTGCTCGCAGGCCTGATCATAGCGCTGCCGGAGACCCTCGTTGGGAATGATGATATTGGAGGTGGCTAAGCCGGCCAGATTGAAGGTTTTGCTGGGAGCCGTGCACACAATCACATTCTGCGCATGCTCCTCAGACAGGGAGGCGAACGGGACATGGCGGTGCCGCTTGAACACCAGATCGGAATGAATCTCGTCGGAAATCACCGTCACCCCGTACCGCAGGCACAGCTCTCCCATAGCCGTGAGCTCCGCTGCCGTAAATACCCGCCCTACAGGATTATGGGGATTGCAGAGGATGAACAGCTTCACTCCGCCTTCCTTCAGCCTGGCTTCGAAATTCTCCAGGTCGGGCACGTACCGGTTATCCTCCAGCTTCAGGGGGCTCAGCACGGTCTTGCAGCCGTTTTTGCTGATAGCTTTGTAGAAGGGGTGATAGACCGGCGGCTGAATCAGCACCCCGTCTCCTGGCTGGGTTAACGCCCGGATCGACGTATACAACGCATTGACCACCCCAGGGCTGTGGGTAATCCATGACTTTTCCACCCTCCAGCCATGCCTCTTCCTGTTCCATTCTATTATGGCGTCATAGTAGCCCTGCGACCGGGCCGTATAGCCATAGATCCCATGCTGTGCCCGCTCCGCGATTGACCTCGTGACCTCGGGCACCGTCTCAAAGTCCATATCCGCCACCCACATAGGCAGCGCATCCGCCACACCCACCGATTGCTGGATATAATTCCATTTGGCAGAATGGGTGTTGTCCCGGCTGACCGGCTTGTCGAAATCATAAAGGTAATGGATCATAGGTTAGAAAACGGCAGCGGCCCGAAGCTCATACTCTCCTTCGCCCTCCGTTTTCCCCACCTCCTCTTCGGATTCGCCGTTCCCGGCAAGAATCTCCCTCACCAGCTCCACATGCAGCCCTGCCCCGTGAACCAGCACCTGCTCGTCAATATCGAACAACGGATGATGGACGGAATGGATGATGCCCCTGTCGGGATTGCCCGAGCCGATAAAAGCCAACGCACCGGGAACTCGGTATAAGTATTGGGAGAAATCCTCCCCGGCCAGAGACGGCGTCTCCAGCAGGAAGGTCCGGTCCGCTCCCAAGGCCCGGCTGCCGGCGCGCAGCACCAGCCTTACCGCCTCCTTGTGGTTCACCAGCCCGGTCCCCCCTGTGCCCACCTCCACCACCGCCTTGCCTCCGTAGGAATCGGCAATATTATGCGCGCGCCGTTCAATCGCCTGCTTGATTCGCTGGGTGATGGCCGGGTCGAAGGTTCTGAAGGAGCCGTCTATCACGCTCTGCTCGGCAATGACATTGCGGGCGGTTCCGGCATGAAGCGTGCCGAAGGACAGCACCGCGGGGGCTACCGGGTTGATTTCCGAGGACATCACGGTTTTCATCTCGGTAATAAATTGGGCTACCATAAGAATAGCGTCCACCGCCAGGTGAGGCGTGCTGTGATGGCCCGATTTCCCCTGGAACTCCACCCGGAAGCCCGAGCCTCCGGCCATGGCGTGCTTGGGATGCACCCCTACGGTACCCACAGGCAGTCCCGGAGACACATGCAGGGCAAAGCACAGATCCACTCCCTCCAGGATGCCGCCTTCAATCAGGTCACGCGCTCCGCTGATGGGATGTCCGTCCAAGGGACTGGCGGCGGGTCCTTCCTCGCAGGGCTGGAAAACAAACTTGACCGTACCGGTCAATCGTTCGCGAAACCGGCTCAGCGTCTTCGCCGCTCCCAGCAGCATGGCCGTATGCGCATCATGCCCGCAGGCATGCATGATGCCTGCGCGAAAGGATTTGTACGGCGTTTCGTTGCCCTCCTGGATGGGAAGAGCATCCATATCCGCCCGCAGCAGAACTGTCTTGCCTCCGGTCCGCCCCCGGAGAGTGCCCACCACTCCCTTGCCGAAGTGCGGCCCCACACCGCGCTCTACCTCAAGCCCCCAGTCCTCCAGATATTGCGCGGCTATCCCCGCCGTGCGGTCAATGTCAAACTTCAATTCCGGATGCCGGTGAAGATCCCTTCGGATGGCAATCAGCTCATCATGGATGGAAGCCACATATTCTAACATTAAATTGTTACTCAAGAGTCATCACCTCAATCATTGGAATACGCCTATTGCCGAAGAGCCTACTACCGAAGAGCATGGCATGCGGCATAATGCTCCCCGCCTACAGACTTCAGCACCGGCTGGCGCTCCCGGCAGGTTCCGGTGGCCATGGGGCAGCGGGTATGGAAGCGGCAGCCCGGAGGCGGAGCAGCCGGGGAGGGAATCTCCCCCTGAATGGCCCCGAACTGCATCCTGTTCCGCGGATCGGCCTGGGGAATGGAGGAGATCAGCAGCCGGGTATAGGGATGGGCAGGATGGCGGAAAAGCTCGTCGCTGGGAGCCAGCTCCACCAGCTTGCCTAAGTACATCACGCCTATCCGGTCGGAGATATGCCGGACAATATGCAGCCCGTGGGCGATGAACAGATAGGTCAGCCCCAACCGTTGCTGCAGCTCCTGCATCAGATTTACGATCTGGGACTGGACGGAGACATCCAGCGCCGAGACGGCCTCATCCGCCAGGATGAAGCGGGGATGCAGGGAGATGGCCCTGGCAATACCCAGGCGCTGCCGCTGCCCGCCGGAGAATTCATGGGGATGCCGGTCGTAAACCGCGGGATTCAATCCCACCCATTCCAGCAGCGTTTCCACCCGCTCCCGCTTCTCCCTGCTCCCCAGGTCTTCATGCACATCCAGCGGCTCCGCGACAATTTCTCCCGCCTTCCAGCGGGGATTCATGGAGCCGTAGGGGTCCTGGAAGATGATCTGCATATTCCGCCTTGCCGCCTTCAGCTCCCCCTTGCCCAGCTGGGATAAATCCCGGTTTTGGAACAGCACCTTGCCCGCCGTAGCCTTCTCCAATTGCAGGAGAACCCGCCCCAGCGTGGACTTGCCGCTGCCGGATTCGCCCACCAGTCCGAAGGTTTCCCCTTCCTTGATGCAAAACGACACATCATCTACCGCCTGAATCCGCGACCGGCCGGGATGCAGGAGGCTGCGCCCTGCGGAGTAATGCTTGGTAAGCCCGCTGATGACGAACAGGTTGGGGCGCTGCTCCTTCAGCCCTTGTGCGTCTTCGGGCCGGGAGTAGGAGCAGCCGGCTTGCTCCCCGCGGTCCGGCTCCGCGTCTGCCTGCTCCGGCAGAGCCGGTTCCGTACCTGTCCGCTCCAGACCATCCGCCTCCCTGCCGGCTTGTTCCGGCGGCTGAGGCGGCCGCCCCGCGGCCTCACCGTCCAGGCGCTGCTCCTCCTCGTGGGACACCCCCGCCTTTTCCACTAGGGGCAATCCGTCCTTCTCTGCGTGGGACACTCCAGCCTCCTCCGCGAAGGTCAATCCAGCCTCCCCCGCCTGAAGCACTCCCATCTGCTCCACCTGAACCACTCCAGCCTCCTCCACCCGGGACCATCCGGCCTCCGCCGCGCGCCAGCAGGCGGCCTGCCCTTGGCCGATGGTGCGCAAAGGCGGGGCCTCAGTCATGCACCGTTCTCCTCTGTCGGGACAACGGGGATGGAAGCGGCAGCCTGGGGGCAGCTCGGCCAGATTGGGAATGGAGCCCTTGATGGAATAGAGGACGCCGCCGTGTTTCTTATCCTGCGGTGTGATGGAACGGAGCAATTCCCTGGTGTAAGGATGCCTGGGCTGTCCGAACAGCTGCAGCGCAGCGGCTTCCTCCACCACTGCTCCGGCATACATGACAATGATCCGGTCGGCCATCTGGGCGGCTACGCCCAGGTCATGGGTGATGAGCAGAATCGACATGCCCGACTCCCGCTTCAGCTCTCCCAGCAAATGAAGAATCTGGGCCTGAATGGTTACATCAAGCGCCGTTGTCGGCTCATCGGCAATCAGCAGCTCGGGGCCGCAGGCCAAGGCCATGGCAATCATCGCCCGCTGCAGCATTCCTCCCGACAGCTCCTGGGGATATTGCCTCATCCTGAGCTCCGGCTCCGGAATGCCCACCTTCCTGAGCAGGCTGATCCCGTGCTTCCAAGCTCCGCGCTTGCCCTGCTGCCCATGCCGGACAATCACCTCCGCGATCTGGCTGCCTATGGGAAACACCGGATCGAACGCCGCCATCGGCTCCTGGAAGATCATCCCAATCCTTCGTCCACGCAGCACTCTCATCTCCTGCTGGCTCAAGGCGGCAAGGTCGGCGCCCTTGAAATAAATATGTCCCTTGCTCAGTTTCCCGTTTTCAAATTCCAGCAGTCTCATGATCGCCTTGGAGGCAATCGTCTTGCCGCTGCCGGATTCCCCCACCAGGCATACGGTCTCGCCGGAGCCGACGGTAAAGGATACATCCTCGATTACGGTCAGCTTGCCCTTGTCCCCCGGGAATTCTACAGTCAGCCCCTCCAGGCTGAGCAATGTCCCCATCTATCCCACTCTCCCCTGCTGCAACGGATCGAGATAATCCCGCAGCCTGTCGCCGATCAAATTAACCGAGAATACAAACAAGGTGATGGCCAAACCCGGGAAGGTGGAGATCCACCAGGCCACCGTCAGATATCCCCTTCCCTGGGACAGCAGCGTCCCCCAGTCCGGCACCTCCCGCAGCACCCCCAGTCCAAGAAAGCTGAGCCCCGAGCCAATCAGAATCGACGTCCCCACCCCTATTGTGGCCATTACCAGAAGGGGCGACCAGGAATTGGACAGCACATGCTTGACGAAAATCCGGGCAGAGGACGCTCCGATGGAGCGGGAAGCCAGGACAAAGGAGCGGTTCTTGATGCTCATCACCTGTCCCCGCATGACTCTGGCAAACCGGGGAATGCCCGAGAAGCTTACGGCGATAATCACATTCATCAGACTGGGACCCAGGGCGGCGGCAATAGCCAATGCCAGCAAAATACCGGGGATCGTCATCAGCACATCGATCAGCCTCATCAGCACCGCATCCAACACACCGCCGATATAACCGGACAGGGCTCCGATGATGCTGCCTACAAGCCCGCCGAACACCACGGAGGATATGCCGATCAGCAAGGAATCCCGGCTGCCGTGCACGACCACGCTGAACACATCCTTGCCGTAATAATCGGTGCCGAAGAGATGGCTCAGGCTGGGTCCTTGCAGGATGCGGTCAAATTGCATATCCACAGGAGAATAGGGCGCAATCCATCCCGGAGCAACCGCGCACAGCACAATCAGGGCAATCAGACCCACCGCTGTCCAAAAAAGCAGATCTGCTGTATGAATCGAGCTCCTGCGGATAGTAATGCCTTTCCATAACGGCCTTCCTGGCATAACCGCTTCAACTGCCGCATTCTTCTTCACGATCTGTACCTCCCGCCGCATTCTTTGTCATAACTTGCACCTCCAATGGAAGGGTTGGGTGACGTCATTCTCAAATCAGCGCGCATGACGTACACGGGGATCAATCACGGTGTAGAGAAGATCCACCAGCAGATTGACTCCCACATAAATGATGGCCGTGAAAAAAACAACTCCCTGCACCACCGGCATATCCTTGGCCGTTATCGCCTCCACCAGCAGCCGGCCTATTCCCTGCCGGGAGAAGACCGTCTCCACGACTACCGCTCCGGCCAGCAATTCCCCCACCTGCATGCCTGCCACGGTTATGGCCGGAATCAGGGCGTTGCGCAGCGCATGGCGGTACAGAACGGCCCGCTCGGAAAGCCCCTTGGCGCGCAGCGTGACGATAAACGGCTGATGAATCACCTCCAGCATGCTGTTGCGCACCATGCGCACAATGAAGCCGGAGCCCACCATTCCCAGGGTAAAGGCAGGCAGCACCAGCGTTGCCCAGCCCTCCGAGCCCATGGACGGCAGCCATCTCAGCCGGACGGAGAAGATCAGGATCAACAGGATGCCCGACCAGAAGGTAGGCATGGAGATCCCGGCCAGACTGATCACCCGGGCGAATACATCAAGAGCTGTATTGCGGTAAACGGCAGACAGCACACCGAGAATCAGGCCGACCCCTATGGTGATCAGAAAGCTGGCCAGCGTCAGATAGAAGGTGGCGGGAAACTGTCCGGCAATCTTGGCGGCAACGGACTCTCCATTGACCAGAGAAACTCCGAAGTCCCCCTGGAGCATACTGCCGAAATAAGAGCCGAATTGGGACATCAACGGCCGGTCAAGTCCCAGTTGATGCCTCAGATTGGCCACAACCTCCGGCGAAACCCCTTCTCCTCCCCCGAGCATCTGCAGGACGGGATCACCCGGCAGCAGATAGAGAATGAAGAAGACAAGCACTACCGATCCCAATACAACCAGGAGAGAGGTGAACAGCCTTTGCGTAATTTGACCAGCCATTGCCGTTGCCCTCCTCTTTATTTGGCGATGCTGACATCATAGAATAACGGATAGCCCAGAGGATCGAATTTCAACCCTTCCACTGATTTCGATGTACCTACTACATAGGGGAAGATATAGATCGGGAAGCCAACGGCATTGTCAATCAGATAATTCTGCACCTTCTTGTAAATCTCCGCCCGCTTGCCCGGATCGTTCTCCTTGAGCCCGTCCTCCAGCCATTGGTTCAACTGGGGGTCCTTCACATGGGCATGGTTATGGCCGAACTTCTCCGGAGTGGGAATAACGTTGCTGTGGAATACGCTGCGAAGCACATCCGGGTCCCCTGACACATTGCTTACACCGGCCAGATCGTTCACGCCTTGACCGGTAAGAGTGCTGACGGTGGTAGACAGCTCAATATTCACTTCAATCCCCAGCTTCTTCAGCTGCTGCTGGATGATGGTGGCAATATCATGACGCTTCTCCCGGTTGACCGCATCCAGCACATAATAGATCGTCAGCCGCTTGCCGTCCTTGACGCGGATGCCGTCGGGACCGGGCTTCCAGCCCAGCTCATCCAGCAGCTGCCCGGCCTTGGCCGAGTCGGGCTTGACCTTATTCTCCAGCCCTGCTTCATAACCCAGAGCGGACGGCACCAGGGTGGACCAGGCCCGCTTGTATACGCCCAGGTACAGCGTATTGACGATAGCGTCAACATCAATGCCCAGTTGCACCGCCTTGCGTGCATTCAGCTCATTCCATGGAGCATGTTCCTGGTTCAGCATAAGAGTGTAGGGAACACCTGCCGAATCCGCCTGCAAAACCTTGAATTTGGAATCGGCCTTAAGCGCAGCCACATTCTGCGGAGGGACCGAATCCACCGCCAGCACCTGGCCGCTCTGCAGCCCGCCCACACGGGTCGCTTCCTCGGTAATGATCTTGAAGACCAGCTTGTCCAGATGGTTCTGCCCTTTGTTGTCCGCGATTGCCGGTCCCCAATTGTAATCCGGGTTCCGCTCCAGCACCACCTCTACCTTTTCCACCCAACTGACGAACTTGAACGGCCCGGTTCCTACGGGATTCTTCTGCAATTGATCTCCGTACTTCTCGGCGGCTGCCGGAGAGACAATTCCCAGGAAAGCCTGGCTCAGACTGCTGAGAAAAGCGCTGTAGGGCGATTTCAGATTGACCTGAACGGTATAATCATCAATGACCTGGGACGACTCGTAGGGTCCAAGCAGCGTCACGGCAAACTTGGATTTGGTGGCGGGATTGACGATCCGGTCAAAATTGTATTTGACCGCCTGGGCATTAAAGGGGGTTCCGTCATGAAAGGTTACATCCTTCCTCAGCTTGAACGTATAGACCCTGCCGTCATCCGAGACAGAGTATTCCGTGGCCAGCCAGGGCTTGAAGCTGTTATCGGGCATTTGAACCACCAAGCTGTCATAAATGTTGCGCATCACCCGGTAATCCACCGCGCCCGGAACCAGGTTGGGGTCCAGACCGCTGGGGGATGAGGCCAGACCGTAGGTCAGAGTGCCTCCGTGAGCGGGCCCGTGGACAGCAGGTGCGCTGGACTGGGCCGAAGGGGACGGGGAAACACCAGCATAATTCTTATTATTCTGATCAGAGCACCCGGATATAATGGCGGCAAAAAGTGCTGTGCTAACGGCAATCTTAATGGTTTTGAGCAACAATGCGGAACGGGACATGTAAATTCTCCTTTTTATGAGGTAATGGCTTTATGCGGTAACAGTTTTATGGACGAATAACTTTGAGGATTAATCATTTTCTCAGTTCATATTTTTACGGATTAATCTTGAACATGCCGTTGAAGACAGTCAGCTTAGAGTGGAACCGATACGGGAAAAACTGCGGCAAAAGCCTGCTCCAGATCCTCAATCAGATCATCCGGGTCCTCCAGACCGATGGACAGCCGGATCGTCTCCGCCTGGATATCGCCCCGGCGCTGCTCGGCAGGCGTAAGCTCGCTGTGAGTGGTTTTGGCCGGATTGATGATCAGCGAACGCGAATCGCCCACGTTGGCATGGTAGCTGAACACCCTGGTCGCATCAATGAAGGACTCCGCTTCCTCTACAGTGGCCTTCAGACCGAACGTGAAGATGGCCCCCGCCCCCCGTGGCAGATACCGGTCAGCCAATTGCCGGTAGGGACTTCCCTTGGCCGCCGGATGCTTGACCCAGGCCACTCTGTCGTGGGACTCCAGATACCGGACCAGCTTCTCGGCTGTGCCCACCTGCTTGCCGACCCGCTCCGACAGCGTCTCCAGCCCCAGCAGGACCAGATAGGCATCGAAGGGACTGAGTGCGGCGCCGAAATAGTTCAGATAGTTCAGACGGATCCTCCCGGTGAAGGGAAAGTCCGGCAGAGCCTCCAGGTAGGTGCGCTCCCGGCCGGTGGCGTCCCGCAGGGTGTAGTAAGGCTCCTCGAACTGGGGAAACCTGCCGCTATCCCACTTGAAGCCACCCTGCTCCAGTACCAGTCCCGCGATGGCATTGCCATGTCCGTTCAGCGCCTTGGTGGCGGAATAGATCACAATATCGGCGCCGTACCGGATCGGGTTCAGCAGATAGGGCGTGGCGAAGGTATTGTCCACAATAAGGGGGATGCCATGCCGGTGGGCCACTTGGGCCAGCCCTTCAATGTCTGCCACCACTCCGTTGGGGTTGCTGATGCTCTCCACAAAGATAGCCTTGGTGTCCGGGAGAATTTCCTGCTCCAGGGCTTCCGGAAAATCGAATTGGTCGGATACGTCTATGGTGATGCCAAGCTTGGGAAACAGCTTCTTTAGTCCGTCCACGGTGCCTCCGTACAGATGGGGAGTGGTCAGAATTCTGCCTCCTCCCTCCGCCACATTCAATAAGGTATAGCTGACGGCAGCCATCCCGGAGGCCAGCGCGACTGCGCCGGACGCCCCGTCCAGGGCCGCCACTCTCTGCTCCAGAACCTCCACCGTGGGATTGCCTACTCTCGTATACAGGTAGCCTTGCTCCTCCAGGGAGAACAGAGCCGCTCCCCGGGCTGTATTGCCGAAATCAAACCCGGCCGTCTGGTAAATGGGAACGGACACCGCGTAGTTATGCCGCTCCGAGTCATATCCGCCCCTGACCTTCAGGGTGTCAAACCTCAGCTTGTTATCCGCCATACCCTTCCACGCTCCTCGTGTGATCCGTTATTATATATAGGAATCCAACTGCTGATTCTCCCGGCCGATGCTTTCCTATGCAGCTCTCCCGTCAGCGGTATGTGTGAAGCACCCGGTCGTAGATATCCTCGATAAGTCTCAGCCCCCCGTTGTAGCCTGCATAGCCGCAATTCAACACGAGCCGGTACATAACCGGGACGCTTACCGTCAGCAGGTCCGCCCCGAGCTGGGCGGCCAGATCCCGCTCCCAGCCGCTGCCCAGGATCAGCGCCCGGCTGGTGTTGCCCTCGGCTCTGATCTCCTCCTGGATGGCGCCGCCATCCGTCTCAAACCGGACCCGGGCCGACCGCAACGGGGAGATTCGGGCGAACTCTCCGGTGATGGCTTCCCGGAACTGCTCAGGGGCATCGTCCACCACATATTGGGTCCCCGGGATGATTCCCAGCTCATTAAGCAGGAATTTGGCTATTCCCACAGCATTGGAGGCATCCAGAATCGTATAGAACCGCTGGGGCAGGCCATACCGGAACTCCAGCATAAAATCTGCGGTACGCTCAATATGGGCATAGAACTTCTTTTCTTCCTTGCGTATAAAACGCTCTACCTGCTCCCGGTCAAGCCCTCCGAATTCTCCCGCTTCCCTTAAGAAACGTGAGGTTGCGTCTCCGCCCACCGGCAGATACGGAAAATGAAAATACGGAGTACCGTAGCGCTGCTGCAAATCCTCCACAACCTCCAGACCGGCCCAGGAGCTTACCAGAATGTTGAACTGGGCGTTGGGAATGTTCCTCCATTCCGATAGGCCCTCACTATCCTGCCCGAACAGAATATTGACCTTGAGCCCGATTCCCTCCAAAATCCGCTTGATCTCACCCAGATTCCCGTTCCAATAAGGGTCCTGGTAGGGAATTGAAGCGAATACGTTGACAAGACCGGGCACCGTCTGCCGCCCTTCCCGGAATTTATCCGAGTACTGGCGGATAATCGCCTTGACCACCGTCTCGTGGCTGACATAATTGTTGCTCTTGAAGCCGCCGGTTTCCACATACACGATGGGGATATCCTGCTCCTGATATACAGACGACACACTTCCCACATCATCCCCGATGATATCCGAGGTGCATCCGGTGAGCACCACGAACAGATCGGCGTCGATTACCTGGAGTGCGCCGTCAATGACCGACCTGAGCCGCCCTTCGCCTCCGAAGACAATCTCCGACTCCCCCGCGTTGGTGCAGGGAATGGTGCTGCCGCCCCCATACCCTTCCCCCTGGCCGATCAGGCTGGCCACCTTGCCGCTGCAGCCCGGACCGGCGTGAACAATCGGCACCGCTCTGGGAATCGCCACCACCGTCTGCTGGGCGCCCAGCGCACAGGAAAAGCGGGGCTGTTCAATAAGCTTCGACATGAGTGCTTCCTCCCAGAAAAGAGAATGGGTCCTGCTCCAGCCACCATCGGGTATACGGCATCGTGCTGTGCTTGGCCAGATTGGTGACGAATTCCCGTTTGTCCAGCGTTTCCAGCAGCCGTTCCGCAAACCGGAGCACTCCGTCATACCCGAAGCTGAACTGCTCATCGCCAATCAGCAGCGTGGGAATTCCCAGCTTGGCTCCCCAGATGGTCATGCCGCCATGGCGGGAAATCAGCAGGTCCGGCTTCGTCTTGCTCAGAATATTGACCAGCTCGTAAGCCTGCTTGTTACACACATTAAAGCGGGGCACATCCCCGTAGGTATCCACCACATGCCCCAGCATGTCGGAGCGTTGATCCCCGTTGTCGTACACCGGATCATGGTGAAAAATAGCCGCGCCCTGCACCTCCAGCCCCAATTCCCGCAGCACCGCCAGCAGCGCGTGTCCGTGGGCCGCCCCTGCCGTAACATAGACCCGCGTCCCCTGCAGCTTCTTCCTGTATTGCTCCAGTTGGGGAAGCACCCGCTCATGCTCCCGGGCGATGATTCCCTCCACCTGCTCCCGGCGGTCCAGCACTCTCCCCGTCTCCCGCAGCCAGGCGTCCGTGCCGGCAATACCGTAGCCTTGGGGAGATTTGATCTCCGGCACGCCGTACAATTGCTCCAGCGCAGCCCCCAGATAATTTCCCAGGGTTTGGCACACCTGGATGGTGGCGGCAGCCTCCGACAGACGCTCCAATTGAGCCACAGTGCTGAAGGGAACAACGTATTCCGCCTCGTAGCCCAGCTCCTGCAGCAGCCCGTCGAAAATATGGGCGCCCCAGAAGTTGATGATGTTCACCTTATTGGTCTTCTCCCGGGGAGGCTTGACAATCCTGCGTACTATGGCATGGTAGGCCGAGTCAAAGCCCGTGGTCCAGATCTTCGACTTGAAGCCCTCGCAATAGCAGCCGACCACCGGGATTCCCAATTCCTCCGTCAAGCGATCCGCCGCCCCCTCCACATCATCCCCGATAATGCCGGAAGCGCAGGAGGTGGTGATAAAAACAGCGTTGGGCCCCACTCTCCGGACCGCCTCCCGCACCGTCTCCTCCAGCTTCTCGATGCCTCCGAAGATGGTGTCATGCTCGGTCAGATTGGTGCTGAAATATCTGCCGGATGATGGGGGCAGGCTCCGCTCCATCTGGCCCACGCGGTAGACAAAATTATAGGAGAAGAAATCCCCCGCGCAGCCTACCGGCGCATGATTGACCACAATCGCGTCCCGGATCATGGCCAGCTGGCAAAGGGCATGGCCGGACGCGCAGCCCATACACTGGCTGAAGCTGCGGGGATTATCCTGAAGCTGCCCTTCCCGCGAGCAGCCCACCAATTCCCCGGCGGTGCCCGCAAAGCCCGTTATCGAGCCGATCCGCGCCTCCCGGGGCTGCACGGAGGCAGCCTTGATATTAATTTTGCTCATCCTGTCATCTCCTTCATGTTGGTGGATATGAACGGTATCGAACGGACCAGATGACGCTAATGCAGACAAAGGTGGGTTTCAACACTCTAATGGACGCGGCGGAGCCGCAGCAGAATCTGCGGTCTCTTGTATGATTTTTCGTATACAATTGGGACGATCACCGAAAAAAAGAGCTATTCTATATGATATTTCATACAGATTCGTCCGTTTTTCCAGCATTGCTCAAATTCTGTATGAATTTTCGATCAGAATGGACGGTCCCTTCCCGGACGAGGTACTATTGCCCGCTGCGGATATAAAAAGGCCGGATCAGAACCTGTACAGGTCATGATCCGGCCTCTGGAAACCCAGTCAGCGATTGCTAATCCTTACTTTACCACTCGGAATTATTTAAAATATAATGGATAGCCCATCTGCTGTCAATCATCTGAACCACAGTGTCACCAAACTGTAATAACTGGCCCTTATACACCATTCTCGAATATCGGTTCAACATGCTCTTTTATAAGCCCGATTCTATCTTTTGCATTTCTTACAAATAGAGACGCAATAGAAATTACTGTTCTTTTCTTTGTATTAAAATAAATTACATTTCCTCCATCTCCCACAGCTGCACAGGCATGTTCTTTATCATCAATAATCCACCATAAAAATCCATACGGAAGATTCATTTTTTCCCATCGGCTATGTTCTTTGGTACTCTCCAATATCCACTCGGACGATACAATTTGATTTCCATTCCACATTCCACCATCCAAGCATAATTGGCCTATCTTTGCCATATCCGCAGGGGATAGAGTAAGTCCCCATCCTCCCGCATTTATTCCGCTTGAATCAGAAACCCAACCACTGATGCTTGTAGATTTATTAAATGCACTTTGTTCTTTTGCGCTATGAAGAACCACATTGCTTTCTACGGTAATTCCCAATGGGGAGAATAAATTTTCCGCTGCGAAATCAAACACGGATTGTCCGGTTGCTTTTACAAGAATGCCTGATAAAATATCCGGTCCTACGAGGGGCGTGTATCTAAATTCACCGATCCGCCCCTTGCCTCCCAATAAATCAAGTGTAAATTTTACCCAGTCATCACTCATGAAATACTTTATGTAGGTGCATGGTGCAAACCTGTATTTATATGGGGCTGTCATGGTCAACAAATCCTTAAGCGTAACATTCTGTATTGTTTTTTCTCTTCTTTTAACTGTGTAAGCCGGGAAAAAATCCAATGCTTTCTGGTCGATGCTTTTGATGTAACCTTTGTCCATAGCAATCCCGATCAATATGGAAATAATGCTTTTTAATACGGAATAAACATGGATTCGACTAGCAGCAGTACATTCATTAAAGTAATTTTCATATACTGTTTTACCCTCCTTTAATACAACCATGCCTGCAATATTGCTGTAATCCTTAGTTATTTTATTTTCCAACTGTACGATTTTTTCTTGATTCATATAAATCCCCCCCTTATCATTTATTATCTTGTTTTCTGAGTGTAACTGTTTGACGATCTCTTTTTGACAGGATAATAAATCTCAGTTATAAGCTCACTTTCTTTTGAAACCTCGGAAGGATCGGTTACATATACTTCATAAAGGGCATTGTTAGATTCATATCCTTCCTTTTCTGCCCATTCAAATTGTTTAGTGTATACCGAGGATAGATCGGAATAAGCACCATATAGAACCGTTTTTAAGCATAGTCCGGGGTAAAAATCCCTCGTCCCCGTAACATACTCTTTTACCGGAACGGCAAATTCAGTATCCAAGCCTGATTGACTGAATTCAGCACTGTGAAAAAGCACCATCGGCGGGGCAAGCATAGTCAATTTGTTGTCTGCAACTTTCCTGAATAATCTACTGAAGCAATGACCATATTCTTCTGCAAATTCGTATTCATGAACCATTTTTCGGATTGATAAAAGATACATCGTTGGTACTTCCACAAGTTGTATTTCAATACTTTCCAGATATGACATAATTGACTTGCCTTGTTGTAAATTCGATAGATCATTATTCAGTTGGTCTAAAGTTTTTGCAAATTCTTGTATTTGTTTTTCCATTTCTTTTTTCTTTCTTATAAGTGACAAATAAAGTTTTTCGTCCTGTGATTCTTCTGATTCAAGTATGATTTTTATTTCTTCTAAAGAAAAGTTGTATGATTTTAGACGGTTGATCAGCAGCATCGTTTCTAATTGTTCGATAGAATAATATCTATAACCATTTTCAGGGTTAATTGCCTCAGGCAGAATTAGCCCAATTTCGGCATAATAGCGAAGCGTCTTGGCAGACACCTTGCATATGTTTGAGAACTCTCCAATAGACAACATAATATTACCCCTATGCTTTGGCAAATTGTATTCTTGTATTCATACTGTACACTTTGCCCTAAGGTCAAAGTCAAGCGGGTTCCGTATTAAAGACGACGGAAACTGCGCTGTGTATTCTATCATAACACTTCACTTCTGGTATAGGAGGCATGAACGCAGCCTGCGCATTCCCACCCGGTAAGAAAAACCTGGCGGAAGAACATGGCGTTTCTGCCTAACCGTCAGGTCCTTTTTTACGCTGCCAAAGGGGTAACGCCTTACGGCGGTCCCGCCCGGCTTACTCCTAACGGAAATTTTTTCCGTTATCCCTGCAAATTCATTATTTCTCGCTGACTTGTAGAGTAAAGGGCTGGGGATACCAGCCCCTCCTCATCAAACCGTACATGCGGTTTTCCCGCATACGGCTTTCCGACGTTCTTCACGCATCTGAAAGAATCCGGATTGTCGCAGTCTCCACCGCTTGAACTTCTTCCGGCAGAAGATCATCAGCCTCTTGCGGATATACCAATCCACCTTGGCCAAGAAGCCATTCGCGATTCCTTTATCCACTTTGGCGTAATAATTTCTCCACCCCACTATCTTCGGGTTGAGTTCCTCGATGATCTCCCTGATCTTTTGCTTCAATAACGCTCGGGATGACGTGCATTCTTTCACTTTCGCCTTCATTTTCTTCATCGCTTTCTGCGACGGGAAGCAGCGGAGGATTCGCGCTACCTGGCCGCCTTTGCGCATCACGGACAGTCGGCGAAAATGATGGCCCAGAAAGTCAAAGCCTTGGTCGGCCTCCCATACGTTTACCAGTTTGCTTTTCTCCGTATTTAGGCTCAGTTCCAGTTTGGCGAACACTGCTTTTAACACCCGTATCGCCTCCAGAGCTTCTGCCTTTCGATGACAGAGCACCACTAGATCGTCGGCGTATCGGACCATCGTTCCCAATTCTGCGTAGTTTTTCTCCCAGATGGTATCTAGGTAGTTCAAGTAAATGTTTGCCAATAATGGGGAAATCACGCCGCCTTGCGGGCTTCCGAGGTCCGATACGTAGTATTCGCCCTCTTTCATTACCCCTGCTGTCAGCCATCCCCGCAGAAGCTTGAGCACTCTCCGGTCATTGACACGCTGCTCGACGAGCGTCATCAGCTTTTCATGCGAGATATTGTCGAAGTAGCCGCGGATGTCCACGTCCACGACCCAGTACACCTTTCCCTCGTTTACCGTCGTCATGATC
>JAQSYI010000023.1 GCA_029256185.1 Paenibacillaceae bacterium | reverse complement strand
CTTTTACCTGATGCATGATGTATATGAGAGAAGCTTCCGGGATTTTTTCGGGGAGATCGGGCATGGTTATGATACGGCAGAAGCGGTTAACATCTTGTTCCGGGAGCATGCGTTGTCCCATTTCTACACGGAAACGGCGGGTTTCCTGGAGCGGGTCTCGCGGGAGTACCAGGTCTGCATCGTAAGTGACGCGGATGATGCCATGATTTTCGGCTTTTATGAGCAGTACGGCGTGCGGCTGTTTACATCGGAGCGGCATCAATCCTACAAGAATGACCACAAGAATACCATGTTCAAGGAATTGCTCCAGTTCTACGGGGTTCAACCGGGGCAAGTGATTCATATCGGCGACTCGGCATCGGATGTGCTGGGGGCGGACCGGGAAGGCATCATCACCTGCTGGATCAACCGGGACAACCGGACCTGGCAGCATGAGGTTAAGCCGGACTATATCATTGAATCCCTGGATCAGCTGGATGATATTCTGCCGGTTGCGGTAAAATACGGATTGGTTGAGGCGAGCCCATTAAGCAATCAGCAGGATGTGCACGGCTGAGGCAATCCCGGAGACGGCGTTTGGCCCCTGCGGGAAGGGACGCCAGAATCCCGTTGATCAGGAAAGCGCTGTCCGGCCATGCCCGCTGTTAAAAAGGGCAAGACCGGGCAGCGCTCTTTTGGCTCATAAACTGGAAAAAAAGTTACTCATTCTTGCGGTATTGGCTCAATCTGGTATCCCTGCTTGGGCCGGAGCAGGTTTACGCTTCAGGCGGAAGAGCAGCAGGATAAGCATAATCGGAATAAATGCCAATACGCCGCTTAAGATGAAGGCTCCATCCGGGCCCAGCCGCTCTGCCGCGCTGCCTGCAAACAGATTGCCGAGAGGTGTCGAGCCGGTAAATACCAGAGAATAAATACTCATGACTCTGGCCCGGTATTCGTCCTTGGAATGGATTTGCAGCAGAGAATTGCAGTTGGTGGTGAAGAAGATGTTGGACACTCCAATGAGAGCAAGCACCATGGCAGTTATATACATATTGGAGGTAAAGCCCGTGAGCGTAAGCAAGACGGATACGGCGGCGCTGCAAATCATGATCAGACCAAGCCGGGGCCCTTGCTTGCTGCGGACGGAGATGGTTAGAGCGCCGATCAAAGATCCCACACCAATAGCGGACATGAGAAAGCCGTAGGTCCCCTCCTCCATATGAAGCACATTCTGGGTGAACGCCGGGATAAGCACATTGAAGTTGAAGCCCAAGGTTCCGATCACAGCCAGCAGCAGCAGGGTTTGGGACAGCAGCCGGTCCTGGGCAATGTAACGGAAGCCGTCCCGGATTTCCCTCATCATGCCCGAGCCCGGTTTTTTGGGACGGACATAGGGGGTTGCTTCGATTCTGGTCAAGCTGTATATTACGGCAAGGAAGCTGAATCCATTCAACATAAAGCACCAGCCCGCCCCCAAAAAAGCCATCATGGAGGCGCCGATAGCAGGTCCTACTACACGGGCCAGGTTAAAGGTAGTGGAATTGAGGGCTATTGCATTCATCAGATCGTCCTTGCCCACAATCTCGATGGTGAAAGCTTGACGGGTCGGCATATCAAAGGTATTGGTCAAGCCCAAGATGAAAGCGAGTACAAGAATATAGCCGTATTGCACCTGGCCGGTGAATACCAGAATGGACAGAATAAACGCAAGAATCATGGCTACGGTCTGGGTGATGAGCAAAATCAGCTTTTTCGGGAACCGGTCAATCACCACTCCCGCGAACAGGGAAAAGAAGGTTACAGGCATAAATTGAGTGGTTCCTACCAGACCCAGCAGAAACGGCGAGCCGGTCAGCTTCAGCACCAGCCAGGATTGGCCAATATTCTGCATCCAGGTGCCGATCAGAGAGACGCATTGACCGAACCAGTAATAACGGAAATTGCGGTGGGTCAGCGCGTGAAAGTTATTGTTTACAACCCGCGTAATCGCATTATTGAGGCTCATGCTTTCAGGTCCTCCTCATCAGATGGAGCTGAGCGGGCCATATGTACCGCGGCATTATGACTCATGCGCTCCAGCAGGGACTGGACATGCTCCTTCTCCGTTTCTGTGAAGCCTTCGGTCAGAATGCTCCGCCATTGCAGCAGCACAGACCGTATTTCCGGTTCCAGCGCCTTGGCCTTGTCGGTCAAATGCACTTCATAGGAACGTTTGTCTTCCATGCTTACGGTACGCACCACGTATCCTTCCGCTTCCAGCTTCTTGACTGCTTTGGCGGTGGTCCCTTTATCAATCTTCAGATAATCTGAAAGCGCTTCCTGATTAATCCCGTCCTGCCGGTACAAGGCATTAAGGAAGATATATTGCCCGCTTCCCACGCCATGCCGCTTCAACCGCTCTCCCGCGAACATCTGGCCATACCGGTACAAAAGTGAGATGTGGCGGCCGATATAGCGCTTCTTCTCCTCCAAGGTCATTCCCCCGTTGTATTCGTGAAAGTGTGTGCCGTTTTGTTTCTGACAGGGTTTAGTGTAATCCAATTTGGTTGCAGATGCAACTTCTTTTTGGCCGCTGGTCGATCCCGGACAAGCAGGAAAAGGAGATAAAAGGGCCGGCTGTATGCAAAAAAGAGATGAGAGGGTTAAGTATGCAAAAAGGAGGTGGGAAGGAAGTTGCAAGGTGACAAGGTAAAATACTTGACATTCCATCCGCCATCCGTTAAGATAGTCAATGTTCGAGGTGTAAAGCAATTTTGATTGACACTACAATGAATGCTGCAAGATTTCTTGAATGACCGTCAACCCGGATGCTGCGCATCCAGATTCGGGGGGTTCTCATAATGAATGAAGATACCATACTGGATCGGATCAACCGGATTAATACTCTGTTCGACTTCTATGCACCTCTCCTGACAGACAAGCAGAAATCCATGCTGGCGCTGTATTATCAGGACAATTTCTCCTTGGGAGAGATCGCGGCAGAGTTCGAGGTAAGCAGACAGGCGGTTTATGAGCATCTGAAGCGTGCCGAACAGGCGCTGCTGGATTATGAAGGCAAGCTGGGGCTGGCCGCGCAATATGCCAGACGCTCGGAACTGGCCGCCCAGTTGGAACGGATGATCCGGGGGCAGCAGGAAGATGAAGAGCAGGAGGCCATGCTTAGCGTTCTGGCCCGATTGCAGACTATAGAGGATTCTTAGGAAAGCGCAATGAAATGGCCATTACCGGCAGGAGGGGAACCGTTTGGCATTTGAAGGATTGGCCAGCAGGCTGCAGAATGTGTTCGGGAAGCTCAAGTCCAGGGGCAAGCTGACGGAAGAGGATGTGGGCGAAGCCCTAAGGGAAGTCCGCCTTGCTTTATTGGAAGCGGACGTTAACTTCAAGGTAGTGAAGGATTTCATTGCGAGAATCAAGGAACGGGCCATCGGCCAGGAAGTGATGAAGAGCTTCACTCCCGGCATGGTCGTAGTGGATATTGTCAACAAGGAACTGACGGCTTTGATGGGGGGCTCCCAATCCAAGCTGATCCGCTCCAACCGTCCTCCCACGGTCATTCTGATGGCGGGGCTGCAGGGTGCGGGGAAGACCACCTCATCCGGCAAGCTAGCCAAGTATCTGCAGAAACAGAATCATCGTCCGCTGCTGGTTGCCGCAGATATTTACCGCCCGGCTGCCATCAAGCAGCTTCAGGTGTTGGGTGAGCAGTTGAAGGTGCCGGTGTTCAGCCTGGGTACTGATGTTAGCCCTGTGGAGATAGCTAAGCAAGGGGTCGCACACGCCAAGGAGCATGGACATGATTATGTTCTGCTCGATACAGCCGGCCGGCTTCATATTGATGAGTCGCTGATGGACGAGCTGAAGAATATCAAGGCTGCAACCAATCCGGACGAGATTCTGTTTGTTGTGGATGCCATGACCGGTCAGGAAGCGGTTAATGTGGCCGACAGCTTCCATAAGCAGTTGGGTCTGACCGGTGTGATTCTGACCAAGCTGGACAATGACACCAGGGGCGGCGCCGCGATATCCGTTAAGGCGGTTACGGGTTGTCCCATCAAGTTTGCGGCGACAGGCGAAAAGCTGGACGCGCTGGAGCCCTTCCATCCGGAGCGGATGGCTTCACGGATTCTCGGCATGGGCGACATGCTTACCCTGATCGAGAAGGCTCAGGCAGGCATTGATGCGGACAAGGCAAAAGAGATGGAGCGCAAGATGCGCAAAGCCGAATTCACCTTCGACGATTTCCTGGAGCAGATGGAGCAGGTCAAGAAGATGGGGCCGTTGGATCAGATTCTGGATATGATGCCCGGCATGGGCAAGATGAAGGATCAGATGAAGAATGTCAAGGTGGACGACAAGCAGATGGCCAAGGTGGCCGCTATCGTCAAATCCATGACCAAGGAGGAGCGCTCCAAGCCGGAGCTGCTTAATCCCAACCGGCGCAAGCGGATCGCTCTGGGCAGCGGCAACACCGTTGTGGAAGTCAACCGTTTCATCAAACAGTTCGAGGACATGCGCAAGATGATGAAGCAGTTCTCCGGCATGATGGGCGGCGGGGGCAAGAATAAGAAGGGCCTGATGGGCAAGATGGGCAAGGGCAGATTTCCGTTTTAGCATCCCGTCATTTTCATGGGAATATATCTCGGGGTCCCCGAAAAGTACCAGGAATAAGCTGCAACGCATCCCCATCACTTTTTGGGGTAAAGGATGGGCCCCATGAAAGTACCCGGAATAAGCTGCGAAGCTTGTCGTCACTTTCATGGGAATATATCTTGGGGTCCCCGAAAAGTACCAGGAATAAGCTGCAACGCATCCCCATCACTTTTTGGGGCTTGTAAGGGAGGTGAAATAAACAATGGCAGTTCGTATTCGTCTAAAGCGTATGGGCGCTCACAAAGCTCCTGTATACCGTCTCGTGGTATCTGATTCCCGTTCTCCTCGTGACGGCCGTTTCATCGAGGAAATCGGAACCTATAATCCGTTGACCGCTCCTGCTACCGTCACCATCGACGAGGAGAAAGCATTGAAATGGCTGGGTACCGGTGCACAAGCATCCGATACCGTCCGCAACCTGTTCAGCAAAGCCGGCATTATGAAAAAGTTCCATGAGTCCAAATTGCAAAAGTAATTTGGCCAAACGGAGGGACATATGAAAGATCTGATAACCGTAATCGCTAAGGCGTTGGTGGATCATCCGGAAGATGTCAGTGTTAATGCCGTGGAGCACAGTCAGGAAATCGTATACGAGCTTACCGTGAATCCTTCCGACATCGGGAAGGTGATCGGGAAGCAGGGCCGTATCGCGAAGGCGCTTCGTACAGTAGTCACTTCGGCTGCTGTCAAAGAGAAGAAACGCGTTTCGGTTGAAATCGTATCGTAAGTCAACAAACCGGGCAGGGTAAGGGCGACCTTACCCTTTTCGTGTCGTTTCTGGGCATACTAAGGGAATCAAGAAAAACGCTGCACTGGCTGGCGTGAGGGACATACAGAATTTCAAGCTTGGTTTCTTTCCGCAGTGAAAGAAGATAAGCTTGAAATTCCGTATGCATAAGCGGGGAGGAATAAGAAAGTGGCCAATAAGTTATATAATGTAGGCAAGATTGTCAATACCCATGGTATCCGGGGGGAGCTGAAGATTCTGTCCCAGACAGATTTTCCGGAGCTGAGATTTGTCAAGGGAAGCGAGCTGCTCTTTGTCGAGCCGGACAGCGGCCGCACCGTAACCGCTAAAGTGGAGAGCGCCCGGGAGCATAAGGGAATGTTTATTGTGCGCTTCAAGGAATGGGACAATATCAACCAGGTGGAGCCTTTTAAGGGCTGGATGGTTAAGGTGGACGAGCAGCATCTGGCTGACTTGGATGAAGATGAATACTACTACCATGAGATTCTGGGATGCTCTGTTGTAACAACAGAGGGGGAGAAGCTGGGAGAGATTACGGAAATTCTTACACCGGGGGCCAACCATGTCTGGGTGGTGAAGCGGCCTAAGGGCAAGGATCTGCTGCTGCCGGTTATTGATCCTGTAGTCATCGAAGTGGATGTGGAAGCCAAGCGGGTTACTGTGGAATTGATGGAAGGGCTGCTGGAATGAGAATTGATGTGTTGACGCTGTTTCCGGAAATGTTCGAGGGCGTATTCGGAGCAAGCATTCTGGGCAAGGCCAAGAACAAGGGATTAGTGGAGCTGTCTACCGTGAATTTCCGGGATTACGCCAATAATAAGCATAATACGGTCGATGATTATCCTTTTGGCGGGGGCGGAGGCATGGTATTGAAGCCAGGGCCTATCTTCGCCGCTGTGGAAGAACTGATGAGCCGCAAGGAGCAAGAGCGTGAGGCCGCAAGGCGTCCCGCCGAGGGAGAAACGGAACCGCAAACTCCCGAGGGAGAAACGGAACCACAAACACCTGCCGGAGCTCCAGATGCAACGCCCTCCCTCAGTTCAGTATCGGCAGCTTCCAGGGGAGAACCTGCCGCGGCCAATCCCGCCGAAACCCAAGCAGCAGCACGTGCCGGAGGACCCGCAGCAGTAGGCTTCTGCGAGCCGCCGTCTGTTCTGGAGAGCACTTGCACCTCCGCTTCCCGTCCGCCGCGGGTGATTCTCATGTGTCCCCAGGGCGCGCCCTTCACCCAGCGCAAGGCCGAGGAACTGGCCCTGGAGGAGCATCTGGTATTCATATGCGGCCACTATGAGGGCTACGACGAACGGATCAGAGAGCATCTGGTCACCGATGAAATCTCCATCGGGGATTATGTGCTGACCGGCGGGGAGCTTCCCGCCATGGTCGTGATCGACAGCGTGGTGCGGCTGTTGCCCGGCGTGTTGGGCAACGAGCAATCGGCGGTAACAGATTCCTTCAGCACAGGTCTGCTGGAGTACCCCCATTATACCCGTCCGGCCAAATTCCGGGACTGGGAGGTGCCGGAGGTGCTGTTATCCGGCCACCATGTAAACATTGAACGCTGGAGGCGCAACCAGTCACTGGAGCGTACCTGGCGCCGCCGTCCCGAGCTGCTAAAGCGTATCGAGCTGTCCAAGAAGGACAGGGAATGGCTGGCTCAGCTGGAGCGGGACTCCCGTTTGCCGGAGGATTCCGAGTAGCCGCAACCTTTGAGGTTGGCAAAATAATGATGTGCAAGCGTTGCTTTATATCTTCAATTATGATAACATATCTAATGTTGTGGATTTTATAACGGTGGTCCTCTACGCGGTTGCGGTGCGTCATTAAGGGCGCGGGCCGATGGAGCGGTATGAACACCTGTGTGGAAGGAGGAAGTCATATGAACTTATTGGTTCAGGAAATTACGAAGGAACAGCTCCGCAAGGACATTCCCAACTTTCGTCCAGGCGACACCTTGAAGGTGCACGTTAAGGTTATCGAGGGTACCCGTGAGCGGATCCAGCTTTTTGAAGGAGTTGTGATCAAGCGCCGCGGCGGTGGAATCAGCGAAACGTTCACCGTTCGTAAAATCTCCTACGGTGTGGGCGTGGAAAGAGCGTTCCCGCTGCACTCGCCGAAGATCGATAAAATTGAAGTGGCTCGCCGCGGTAAGGTTCGCCGTGCCAAGCTGTACTACCTGCGCGCACTGCGCGGCAAGGCAGCAAGAATTACCGAAATTCGATAAGATTGACCAGGGGGCTTGTTGGACAAGTCCCCTTTCGGCATTTTTTAAGCGTAAACAGAGATAAACGGAGGCTTACCCAGAATGGAACAGGAACAGCGACTGCCGGAAACCCCTGTCCCTTCAGTCTCGGTTAAGAATGAGGCTTGGGAATGGACAAAAGCGTTATTGATTGCAGCAACCCTGGTCATATTGATCCGCTGGCTGCTCTTTGCTCCTTTCATAGTAGACGGGCCCTCCATGGAGCCCAATTTCCATACGGCCGAGAGGCTGATTGTCAACAAAATCATCTATAAATTCCGTGCCCCCGAACGGGGCGAGGTCGTGGTGTTCCATGCTCCCGCGGGAGTGGATTACATCAAGCGTGTGGTTGCGTTGCCCGGGGAAAAGATCAAGGTTCAGAATAATACGGTTTATATCAATGGTGTAGAGTTAAACGAGCCGTACATTCAGGAAGCCGTGGAAGCCGAGAAGGCAAGAGGCGGCAAGTACAACAGAGACTTTCAAGAGACGACAGTGGCGGAAGGTACTGTGTTCGTCATGGGGGATAACCGTGTGAACAGTACGGACAGCCGGATGATCGGCTCAGTGGAATACGACAAGATAGTCGGCCGGGCTGATGTCCGCTTCTGGCCGCTGAACAAGCTGGGAATCATCAAGCATTGATTACAACGGGGTGAGAAGAATGGCAACAATCCAGTGGTTTCCAGGCCATATGACCAAGGCAAGAAGACAGATTGAGGATAAGCTGAAGCTGATCGATGTGGCCATTGAACTGTTGGATGCCCGCATTCCCATGTCCAGCCGGAATCCCATGGTCGATACGATTCTTAAAGGTAAGCCCCGGTTGGTTTTGCTGAATAAACTTGATCTCGCTGACCCTGCTGCAACAGCGGCGTGGGTCGCTTTTTTTAAGGAGAAGGGGCTTGACGCGTTGCCCATCGATTCCATATCCGGGTCGCAGACCAGGGAGATTGTGCCCCGCTGCCGGGCGCTTATGGCGCACAAGATTGAGGCCCAGCAGCGCAAAGGCATCAACCCGCGGGCTATCCGCGCGCTGATCGTAGGGATTCCCAATGTGGGCAAGTCCACCCTGATCAACCGTCTGGCAGGGCGCAAGATTGCCGCTACGGGAGACAAGCCCGGTGTAACCAAGGGGCAGCAGTGGATCAAGATGGCCGGCGGAGAGCTGGAGCTGCTGGATACTCCCGGCATCCTGTGGCCCAAGTTTGAGGATCAGGACGTTGGCTTCCGGCTGGCGGCTATCGGCTCCATCAAGGAAGAGATTCTGACAGCGGAGGAAGTCGCCTTCTATACGGTGCGCCGGATGGCTGTGGATTACCCGGAGGCCTTGCGGGAGCGGTTCGGAATTGACTCTCTGCCTGAGGATCTGGACGATCCGGATGCGGTACTGGGGCTGATGGAGGCGATCGGACGCAAGCGGGGCTGTATTGTGAGCGGCGGCCGGGTTGATCTGAACAAAGCATCAGGCACTTTCCTCCGGGAGCTGCGCGCAGGCAAGCTGGGCAGAATCAGCCTGGAGCAGCCATCCCAATGGTCCGCTACAGAAGACGGGAACGATGCAGGCGAATAGATGAAGGAACGGATATATCCGCTCCGGCGGGAAAAGCAACAGGCCTCGATTCTGCGGGGGGCTTGCTGCTTTTTTTATTCTGAAGGAGACGAGCCCTTTCTCAACATATCAGATTTCCATGCCGCTTACGCTGCTTTATTGAGGAATGAAATGGCGGGGTCCGGTTATTTCGGGACAGAAAGGAACCGATTGCGAGGAAGGGGATGCCTTTCTCCGTAGAGCAAGTAAGGAAGGAGCTGGAAACAAGGAGCACATGGGATGAGGTTAACGGAAATTTTTTCCGTTAACTGGACAGTTTTTGGTATTTACCGAGATTTAGCGGAAAAGATTTCCGTTAACTCCCTCAAAACCAGGTCGAAATGCCTGTTTTGGGGAGTCCAGGAGGAAATAGCGGCAAAAATTTCCGTTAAAACAGCGAGGAATGATGAATTTGCAGAGATAGCGGAAAAAATTTCCGTTAGGAGTAGGCGGGGCGGGAACGCCGTAAGAAGTTACTCCCTTGGCAATAAAAAAAGGACCTGGCGGTATTCTTCCTCCAGGTTTTTCTTATTCTGAAGGAGACGAGCGATACTGGGAAGTGGGACTGGCCGAGACGAGGCGCATCCGATATAATAGAGGAACAATATGGAGCGGTTGGGGGCTGTAAGGGATGCTGGAATATGAACTAGGTCTGTGGGAGCAAGGATACCGGAGAATCGCCGGAATTGATGAGGTAGGGCGCGGCTGCCTGTTCGGGGACGTGGTGGCGGCCGCGGTCATTCTCCCGGAGGGTCTGGTGATTGAGGGAATCAATGATTCCAAGAAGCTGACGGAAAAACGCAGGAATGCCCTCTATGAGGTGATCCAGGCGGAGGCGTTGGGTATCGGAATCGGATATGTGGATGCACAGACAGTGGACAGGATCAATATCAAGCAGGCAGCCCGGCTGGCAATGAAGCAGGCGGTGGAATTGCTGCAGTCGGAGCCGGATTATCTGCTGGTGGATGCGGAAAAGGTGGACAGCCCGCTGCCGCAGCTTGCGGTCATCCATGGAGATGCGTTAAGCCAGTCCATTGCGGCTGCATCCATTATTGCCAAGGTCACGAGGGACAGAATGTGCCTCCGTTGGGATCTGGAGTATCCGGCCTATGGAATTGCCATACATAAGGGTTATGCCACCAAGCAGCACCGGGAAGCGCTGGCCGCATACGGCCCGTCGCCGTTGCACAGGCGGTCTTTTCTCGGGAAGATATTAGCCGTGCAGGAGGAGTTATTCTAAGAGGCAAGAGATCCCCCTTTTATAGCAAATAAGAATTTCTTAATCCGTCTCTGGGACTTAAGAGGGGGAATGGACGGGCTGGAGGCGCAGAGCGGACGGAGCGCTGGGGAGCTTCCGGAGGGCCGGATTATTTTTGTTGACTCCATAAATCCGGGATGATATCATAGATCCACAAAAGACCCAAAAACTCGTTCTTTAAACATCAATCAGAGGTGAACAGCATGCCGCTTACAACAAGACGATTGCAATTTCTGCATCAATTGGTCGAATTGTATCACAAGACCAGCTTGCCCATTCATTATGAAACCTTGGCCAAGGCGTTGGGGGTAAGCAAGTGGACGGCCTATGATATGTTGAAGGAAATCGAGAAATTGGGGTTCGTTTCCCGGAGCTATGAGGTGAACCCCAATGAAACGGGCCGGACCCAGGTTGTATTTTCTCCGACGGATCAAGCGACTAGTCTGTTTAAGCAGAGCCGTACGGATAAAACGGACCCTGCCGCTTGGGAAAAAACGGTTCAGAGCATTACTGCCCTCTTGAGAGAGTTAAAAACCGCCAATGTAAACGAGCTGATAAAAAAAGTGCTGCAGGAAATTCCTGAGAAAACGACGAACCTGGAGTTTTGCGGCTATATCATCGGCTTGTTGATGATCTATCTGAGAAAACTGGGAGGCAGGGCCGAATCGCTCATCCGCAATATTGCCGGCAAAGCCCCGAATCAAGAAACAGGTATGATCATGTTTGTAGGCACTGTGCTTGGAACCATTATCCATAGTGTGAATGAAGAGTTGGGAACGGAAGTCGCGGATCTGATTTCCCAAGTTCTGAAGATTATGCAAGAGCTGTCCGGCAAAGAGCAAACCATGCTTTATGAGTTAATGAGAGAAGCTTTTTAATCCATCATGACGAGGTTTTTTAACAGAAGAAGCTTGCGGCGGGAGTGGTTTTGTTTAGTTTTTGGGTATTTTGGGTGTTGATGAAGAGTGTTGAGATAAGGGAGCATATTATGGAATTTCGTAGCGAAGGGCATTCTTATCCGTATTGTTTTTGGGTCTTTTGTGTGCGTGGCTTTGAGTCTCATGTTTCCATGCGGGCTGTTAGATGTTATTGCAGTCAGAAAAATACAAGCTGGCCGGGATGGTGCGCCTTGCTGCTTTGGCTGCCGTGGAGAGCATCTGGAGGACAAAAGAATCGCTCACTTCCGTACGGATTATATGGAGATCTCCTTGCCCGGCCGGTCAACCTGCTATTGAGATCAAATCAAGCACAATGAGAGGATGAAAAACAGTGGATGATGGAGCGGATTGGATCCTGTTTTTTATGATGTGTTCCTTTGCGGGATGGGTGTTGGAGACGGTATATGCCAGTATGAAAAAGAAAAGCTTTGTGAACCGGGGATTTTTAAACGGTTTTTTCTGTCCGATTTACGGATTTGCAGCGGTTCTGATTGTGCAGCTGTCAGGTTGGGCGGAGGAGTTGGGTGATGGGGCGGCTTGGGCGGCGGCTGTTTTTGGGTTTGCAGCCATTTTGACTGTAACATGTGTGGAATATGTGACCGGTTGGATTCTGCTGAGCATATTCAAACGAAGATGGTGGGATTACAGCGACAACTTGTGGCATATTGACGGGCATATTTGTGTAAAATTCTCCTTGCTGTGGGGAATGCTGGCGTTCATTTTTGCGGAGCTCATCTATCCGTTGGCAGAACGGCTGATTGCCGCTGTGCCATCATCTATAAGCAAAGTGGCAGTGTGGTTCATCCTGTTGTATTTTCTGGCAGATGCTATTGCCTCTGTAAGGAAGGCGCTGCATGAACGGGGCCCTCTTCCGTTCACCCGGGAGGAGGTATTAAGGCTTGATGAATATGAGGCATGTGTACGGGAATTGTTGGATAATGACGAGGTGCTAAGCATGGAGCGATTCATCCATCATCATCAGACCAATTGTCTGCATCATTCCATTCAGGTATCCTATATCAGCTTTACCTTGTGCAAGCGGCTCCATCTGGATTACCGCTCTGCTGCAAGAGGCGGATTGCTGCATGACTTCTTTCTGTATGATTGGCGCGAGCACAGACCGGATAACGGGCGGCATGCGTTTTCCCATCCCCGTACGGCTTTGAGGAATGCCGAACGCCATTTTCATCTGAATCAGGTGGAGAAGGATATT
The DNA here is from genome assembly GCA_029256185.1 of Paenibacillaceae bacterium. Lineage (GTDB taxonomy): Bacteria > Bacillota > Bacilli > Paenibacillales > NBRC-103111 > Paenibacillus_AR. The sequence continues at coordinate 89,689 of JAQSYI010000023.1, read as the reverse complement.
ATTGAAAAACATATGTGGCCGCTGGCCCTTTCTTGTCCCCGGTATAAAGAGTCCTTCATTGTAATGCTTGCAGACAGATATTGTACGGTCAAGGAGTATTCGGGCAGGATAAGAGCCTTATTCCGTCCATTTCCCCTTGCAACAACATTTCTTTTCATTGCCGCACGCAGCAAGCCCGGGAAACAGGAGCAACGAAAGAATTGAACCGGCGGTGAATCCATAAAAGGGCTGTTGGTGGAAAAAGGGAACCCAAACACGAGCAGGACAGAGCCGGTGAATGTTGGCAGGGGGCTGGTCAATCGTGGAGCAATCGGGTAAACTATCTGTGCAACTGCTTATTATTGAGAGTCTGGCTGTCGATATATATAGTTAATATAAGGTTATTCAAAAAGGTCCAAGGAAAGCAGCCGGAGCAGACGGTATCTGAGGGGAGGAGAACAAGGGTGAACATCGGTCAATTGATCCGCAGTGTAATTGGAGACCTCCATGTCTCAGACGCCAAATCACTGGAGCTGAAGGTAGGCCAGGTAGTACGGGGGGTAGTGCTTCAGATGTTAGCGGAGCAGGACGCTCTTGTAAACATTGGCGGAGTACAGGTACGGGCCCGGCTGGAAGCCCCTCTGGCACAGGGGCAGGCGACTTTGCTGCAGGTGCAGCCGGAGTCTGTTTCCGGCCAGGTGGTATTGAAGCCGCTGGAAACATCGGGGGTGCAGATCGCCGAGCGTTCCTTGCCGGATCTGCTGAAGGGCTTCGACCTGAAGGACACTGCGGGCAATCGCAGAGCGTTGCTGGAGCTGCATCAGGCTCAAGCCCCGTTAACCAAGGAAACGGTAAAATCTTATGGAGATATTGCTGCCAGAATGCCCGCGGGAGCGGATGAGGCGCAGTGGCGTGAGGCGGCAACTCTTGCGGTGAAGCGGGGGCTGCCGGTTACGCAAGAGACCGTGGCCTCCTTGCACCGGGCTCTGTTCGGCAACCCTCTGGACAAGTCGCTGCAGGCGTTCGGGGATCTGCTGGGCAAGGCGCTGGCGGCAATGCCGGAGGGCGCTGAGTCTGGTTCTGCGCGGGCGCTGATGGGCCAGGTGCGGCTGGCGCTGGCGGAGCTGCCGCACCTGGCTGCGCCGCTGGCCGGACCGGCGCAGCCGGGGAGCGCAGGGTCAGGAGCGCCGCAGGCGGGCAGCGCCGGTGCGGGCGGGAGCGCGAGCGGCGGCGAGGCCGCAGGCGCCGGGCGCGGAGCGCAGGCGGGAGGTGCGGCGCCGGGAGCCGCAACGGTGCAGGGAGGCGGGGCCGCGGCCCTGCACCAGCAAGCGGCAGCGGGCGATGCGCCGGGCCGCGGTGATGCAGCGGCGGGAGTCCGCGGCGGCACTGATGGGCCAGGCGGCTCGTTGGCCGCGGGCGCAGGTGCCGGGAGCGCAGCGCAGGCAAGCGGAGCCGGAGAGCCGCGGCAGGCGGCGGGCCGTGACGCAGGGGGCGGCTGGGGCGGCACGCAGGCGGGAGGCGGAGCCGAGGCAGGCAGCATGCCGGCAGGCGAGGCTGTATCGCGGCAAGGGGGGCAGCCGGCGTCTGGAGCGGCAGCCCGTGACAACGCGGCAGAAGCCGCACACACCGGCGATGCTGCCCGGGGAGCCTTGGCGCCAAGCGCCGCTGCAGAGCAAGAGCCGTCCCCGTGGATCGGCCGGCTCCTCAAAGCCCTGGGCGTGGAGCACGAGCAGCAGCTCGCACGCCCCCATGACCGCAGCGGCCTCCCGGAGCCGCTGCTGCCAAGCAAGGCGCCAGGCGGCGACACGCCGCCGCCCGCCGCCCCAACCGGGGCTCCGCCTGCGGATGCGGACCCCGCCCAGGCAACGGACACGCTCAAGGGTTTGCTCCTTTCGCTGTCCGCCTCAGACGAGGCGCCTGCCGCTATCCGCGAAGGCGCCCAGCAACTGACCCAGCAGCTGACCGGGCAGCAGCTGCTCTTGACGCCTGACCGGACGGGGATGTTCTCCCACATGACCCTGATGCTGCCGCTGATGAACAGCCAAGGCAGCCAGACAGCCGCCATCCATATCCAATCCCGCAAGGGAAGCAAGGGAGAGCTTGATGCTACCAATTGCCATCTGGTCTTCGACCTGGATATGAAGACATTGGGCATGACCTTGATCGACGTCCAGGTGACGGACAGAATTGTGGGCCTGCGGGTTCATAACGATTTCCCTGCCGTCGGTGAGCTGCTGGAGGAGCACCGGGAGGAGATCAAGGCGGGTCTGGAGAAAATCGGCTATCAATTCCTGTCCCTGAAGGTAGGGCCATATCCCGAGCCTGTCTCTGTCCCTAACCAATCCGTTGGCCAGGATGCATCAGGGACAGGAGAGATGACAGCGGCCAGAGCTGCCGCCGCCAGTCTCTACCACACCAAGCCCTACAAAGGGGTGGACCTGCGCGTATGACCCCGTCCAAGAAAGAGCAAGAGCCTGACCGCATTGCCGTCAAGAAGGCCGTAGCTCTCAAGTATGCTCCCAACAAAAGCAAGGCTCCGGTTGTGGTAGCCAAAGGAAAAGGCCAGGTGGCCGAATCCATTCTCAATTTGGCCAAGGAGTCGGGAGTACCCGTCCAGGAGGACGCTTCTTTGGTGGAGGTGCTGTCCAAGTTGGATATTGAGCAGGAAATTCCAGGCGAGCTGTACCAATTGGTAGCGGAAATACTGTCCTTCGTGTACCGTTCCGACCGCAAGGCGAAGGAATGGAAGGAGGGCCGAGGATGAGTCAATCTGATAATCCGGAGCGCAGTCCCGCCAAGGATGGGCGCAAGGCTCTGGGGCAGTGGGGAGAGGAACGGGCCGCCGCCTATCTTTCCGGCAGCGGCCTAACTATAATGGAGCGGAATTGGAGAGCAAGAAGCGGAGAGATCGACATTATTGCACAGGACGGAGAAACCATCGTATTCGTAGAGGTCCGGACCAGACGGCCAGGAGGCAGATTCGGTACGGCAGAAGAATCCGTGGATCTCCGCAAGCAGCGGCAAGTCCGCGAGACGGCCCAAATATACCTTCATGCCGCGAGAAAGCATGGATTACCTTGCCGCTTCGATGTAATTGCCGTTACGGCCGAAGGACAATATGGGGGAGCGGCAGCCCCGGTTCTGAAGCATATTGCGGGAGCCTTCTAAACAGGCTGTGACTGACTACTGGGGCAGCCGCGGTTCCGCCACAGCCGGCAAATACAAGCTGTCGGCTCCCGCGGTGCCCCAACAGCCGTTTTGAACAAGAGGAAACTGAAAAAGTAAAAAGGAGAGCTTGCGCTCTCCGGTGAATTCCAGATGTATGCTTAACCAACCATTATTATTTATCCCGTCTGATCCCCTTAAAGGTGGACGTAGGAACATACGACTGTCCCAACAGCCTTCCGGCTGAAGCCTCCCGAATTACCCACGCCCCTGCAATTCCCAGCGAGGATAAACCCTTGGACGCTTGGAGAAGCTTAAGACTCTGTTCCTTGGCTACATCATCAATGGTGGTGGTCACCCGCAACCGCTTCGCTTTTGCAACCGACATAAGTCATCCTCCTCCCGTATTTAGAGACAAAAGCTGAATAATTTAATAATATCACTGTTGGCCTTCAAACTCAATAAACCCTTGTAGAGAACATCCGCCTGCTCCTCCATGAACGCCCCCTCCACATGAAGCTCCTCGATGGGGAAATGGACGGTAAAAACATAATCGCCGAAAACATGGCACAAATAAATTTGCTCATCGGTAATAAAAATTTCCGAGGATTGGAGCTTTATTCCCGGCTGGCTGCCGGCCAGAGCATCCTTGAACGTCACAGCTGCGAACAGCTCCGGATCATTCAACCCGATGGGGTCATGCCGTCCGCTGGCCAGTCCCGATCTTCCGATCAAATTCAGCTTGGACCCGCCGTCGAACCGGTACAGGGAGGAGCCGTTGCTGTTTCCCAGGGTGACCAGTTCGGAGACAATATCGTATCCTTCATCATAATAGATGGTTCCGCCTTTGAGATGGCTCTGGACCTTCCTTAATACTTCATTATAATCCGAGATCGTAATCTCTGACACAAGCGGGAAGAAGCTTTCCAGAAAAAGGTTGTTTTGCCTAAACCGGTCCGCCGCGACAATAACATCGTTGATGGAATGAATCTGTTTTTTGTTTTTGAGATCAATATATGCCTTTAATGAGGCGCTTAATTCACTTCTTAAGGTCTGAATGATATCCTCCGCACTCTTGAATCCGAATATCCAAGGCACCACCTGATAGGCGTCATTCAGAATTTCGAATACCTTCCTCGGGATGGAAATGGAGCCCAACCGGGCTAATACTTCATCGGTGGACGGCAGGGTTCCGTGAGACACATGAGGCTCCTGCTCGCGCAAGGACCGGAAGATCCGCAGATACTCCCTCAGATAGATGTCCTTGATATATTGATCGACAAAAACATAGACCGTCTTGTTGCAGGCAATCGCTTTTCGCAGCTCCAGATGGGTGATGCTCTTCTCCGCCTCAGCCACCACATAGCCGACCTCATGACCGATGAGCAGGATATAGATCTGACAATCGCCGACTGCCTTCAGGCAGGTATGGACCATCTGCTTGTCCTGATTCTTCGCAAAAGCCGTATACTCGAACAAGACTGCTTCATGGCCCAAGGAGTTAAGAAAGCTGCCCACCTGCAGGCGGATTTCCTCCAGCCCCTTGGAGACAGAGCTTAAAAACAGCTGTGTTGGCATGAATCACCTCTCGCACTTCTCGTCCCTCCCCTTCTGAATGGAGGAACCGGGTAATGGATCTGGCTAAAGTTTCCATCTGTATATAATGATTATACCATATAGAATCTACCATAATATAGAAGTGTCCTGCAAAAATTTGAGAGAATCATCTCTGCTGCTTATCGAGATTGCGGTACTGAATCGCTTCTGCCACATGATCTGCTCCAATCTCCAAAGCCCCCTCCAGATCGGCGATGGTCCGCGCCAGCTTCAGTACCCGGTCGTGGGCCCGGACGCTCAAATTCAGATTCTCGAAGGCGGCAGCAAGCAAGGCGGCCGCCTCCGGCAAGGGCTTGCAGAACTTGCGGAGCGCCCGGCCATTCAATTCCCCGTTGTAACGGTATGGTGTCCCTGCATAACGCTCCTCCTGAAGCTTCCGTGCCGCCAGCACCAGCGCCTTCATCTCTGCAGACGATAGCTGGTCTTCCCCAGGGAGCAGCTCGCTGTAGCGGGTCCGGGGCACCTCCACATGCAGATCAATGCGGTCAAGAAGGGGACCGGACAGGCGGGAGCGGTATTGGGTCATTTTGAGCGGGCTGCAGGTACAGGGGGTTAAAAGGGATTCAGATCCAAAAAATCCGCAGGGGCATGGATTCATGGCACCAGCCAGCAAAAATTGGGCTGGAAACGTATAGACGGCCCGCGCCCGGCCAATGGTCACCATCCGGTCCTCCATGGGCTGACGCAGCACCTCCAGGGAGATGCGGCCGAATTCCGGCAGCTCGTCTAAGAACAGGACGCCCCGGTGGGCCAGGCTTGCTTCTCCCGGCTTCGGGATCGAGCCGCCGCCGATGAGACCGGCGGCGGAAACCGTGTGATGCGGCGAGCGGAACGGGCGTTTGCGCACCAGCTGTCCCCGGTCCTTCAGCTTGCCCGCCACACTGTACACCTTGGTCACCTCCAACGCCTCCTCATCGCTCATGTCGGGCAGAATCGTAGGCAGCCGCCGCACCAGCATGGTCTTGCCCGTACCCGGCGGTCCGATGAACAAGAGATTGTGCAGTCCTGCGGCTGCAATCATCAAGGCCCGCTTGGCCTGGTGCTGCCCGCATACGTCGGCGTAGTCCTCAGCGGCGTCATCGTTGCCGCTGCCGTGCCGGTCTTGGATGCCGTCCTTGTTCTGGATGCTGTCCCGGCTGAGGGGCGCTCCGCTGACTCCTCCTTGGGTGGCGCCGTCCTTGCCGTACTCCTCCGGCCCCAAGACAATATCCATACGCTGCTCCGCTTCCGGAGTATAAGGAACTCCCGCTCCCCCTGCGAGCGTCAAGTCCCTCAGCGACCGCACCACATGAATCTCCATACCGCCCACAAGCCGCGCCTCCCGGGCATTCTCCGGAGGCAAGACCACCCGCCTGATGCCCTGCAGATAAGCCTGATGCACCATGGACAGCACTCCCGTAACAGGACGGAGCGTGCCGTCCAACGCCAGTTCGCCAATCCACAGGAAGTTCTCCCCGTCCGCTGCGGCAATTTGTTTGCTGGCAGCCAGAATGCCTGTGGCTATCGCCAAATCAAAAGCAGATCCCTCTTTACGAACGTCTGCAGGAGCCAGATTCACCGTAATCCGCTCCATGGGAAACATAAACCCGCAGTTCTTGACCGCCGCCCGCACCCGCTCGGTAGATTCCCGGATAGCGCTGTCGGGCAGACCAACCACCTGGAAGTAGGGCAGACCATTGCTGATATCCGTCTCCACCTCCACCAGCACTCCCTCAATTCCAGCCAGACACGCACTCATCAGCTTGCCGTACATATCAAAAAAACACCTCCATGAGATCGTCAATCCTGCGCCCAAACCAGGCACAGCATCTTCAATTTCGGCGGGAGGTGCTTCCATCACAACCGTATAGGGCTTATCATACCGCAAGATAGAGCGGGTGTAAATGGAGGAAACAACGAAATCGTTATAGACGGCTGGCATGACCTTGCTTCCTGCAAAAGGTGTTCCGTTGTGCAGCGAAAATTCACACTTGATTTTTGTTGAAGATTTGGTAGACTTCACCTTGAGAGTGCCCGGCGCCGGGCATTTTAACGGGAGGTGTTTCCATCATGGAAGTTTCACTACGACAAGTAACCAGGGATAATTTGCGGGAGTGTATCCAATTAAAACCATCCGCCGAACAGCAAGGTTTTGTAGCGCCGAACGTTATATCCCTTGCTCAATCCAAGGTTGAGAAGGACTGGTATCCGCTTTGCATTTATGCGGGAGACACAATGGTCGGGTTTGCCATGTATGGCATTGATGCTGATGACCGGAAAATGTGGATCTCCAGGCTGATGATCGACGAAAACTACCAAGGCAGAGGGTATGGCCAAGCCGCTCTGAAGAGACTTATTGATTTAATAGAGCAACATGGTTTTACGGAGGTTTTCTTAAGCATTGAGCCTGAGAATATAACGGCCAGAAGATTATATGAGAAAGTTGGATTCGTTTCCACGGAGCAGGTAATTGGCGGCGAAGCGGTTTTTAGAAGAAGCATAGGCATGTGTGATAGAAGGTTGCATTTGAGAAATATAGAGGAAGCAGATATAGCGCTAATGGATGTATGGCTTCATAAGCCGTATATCCTGCATTGGTACGATGATCCCGGGGCATGGATGGACGAGATCAAACAGAGAAACGGCAGTTTTGCGTTCATTCATCATTTTATCGTGATGGACGAGGGGCGGCCGATTGGCTTTTGCCAGTACTATGATTGTTATAGTGCCGGTGAGGATTGGTACTCTGTGCAGACTCCCGGTCAAACGTATAGTGTGGATTATTTAATCGGTGAGGAAGCGTATCTGCATAAAGGCTATGGCAAAAGGATCATTCAAATGCTGGTTGACCGGATCCGTGAAGAGACACAGGCCAAAGAGATTGTCGTTCAACCGGAGGAAGAAAACCTGCCTTCCTGCAGGGCTCTGATTTCCTGCGGCTTCGAATATAACCAGACTGCTGCCTACTATCAACTGATTATTGGATGAGAGGGTTGAACAATTAACGTATATATTCATGGAGGATTGGATATGTCACGCAAACTGATTGACGAGTTTTATTGGAGCGACATCGAGAGGCAGAAGAGCGAGGAACTGACCGATGCCGAGAAATACAAAAGGGTTGTTGGCTGGGCGGCTAAAGCAAGAGGGAAAAATCCGGGCGTTTTTGACGCGTTGACCGAATGGGTGCAAGACGATTCACAATGGAGTGACGATAAACTCGCCGAAAACGAGCAAATTTTGATCCAGGGCGTGCTTGCGCGATTTAAAGAACAGAACGCACGGCTTCGGGCGTACTTGTCACAATTAGAGCCGTCTGCCGCGGTTAACGCAGCGGTGTTCAAGGCGTTAGACCGTTTTGATGATGAGCTGTCGGGGGCGGTTCATGACAAGCGGCTGCAGGAAGCGGTAGCCAAGGTATTCGCTGACTTTTCTGCCATGCGGGAGCGCGGCATACGGGAGCAAATTGCAGGGAATAAAACAGGTCCTGCTGGTACCGATAGTGTAGATTCATTTGGATATATCAATTGCTTGAAGAACAGCGATGCCGGGGTACAGTGGGCGCTGTTTATGCCGGCTTTGGTTGAGAGGCAACAAAAGGGCTTCAAAGTGGACAGCTTTGAATACAAAAAAATGCCCGCCATGCGCTTTATCGGGCGGGAAGGCGAGGACTTGGGCAATATGGAGGCCCGCAAGAAACTTTTCCGCATCTTGGACGCCATGGATGAGCATAAATCCGGCTTTGACTATGATGTTTTGTTTATGCACCATTACGGGCTAGGTGTGGATGTTGGCCCGTGGCACGGTGTGTGGGGGCGGTTCATGAAAGCGGATACTCCTGTGCCTGACGGATTTCTCGCGTTTGACTTTGTGACGCACGATGTTCATGAGGCGGGGCCGCCTTACTATTCCCACTTCGCGTTCGCAACGTTCTCCGGCGACATGGCAGCCATGCATTCCCGCGAGGGTTACGACTGCGATGCGATGTACGATGTCACCCGCAATATTATCCTCGGCAATGGCATTAATATTCCGTACCCGGAAAAATACTGGACTGCGGAAGTATTTCTTGATGGCTGCGGCAAGTATAGTACAGGGTATCTATTCTCAGTGGGCGTGTAGCAGCCCGTCCATAACCTCGGTCCGGGCTGCCTGTACGCCGATGGACAGCAATGAAGAGATGCTTGTAACATTGACTATGTTTATTTATCAGAACTTAAAAACAGAACCACCATTCCTATTCCGGGAACAGGTGGTTTTATCTATATTTAATCGGTTTTTCAGATACAGCCCGTGTAAATGAAAAGTAAATCTGAAAAAAGCATTGACTGTCACGTTCCGTGATAGTGTATGTTGAATATAGAGCGGGAAGGGGGAGGGTGTCCGGATGAGGACCATCAAGCAAGTTTCTGATCTCACGGGCGTAAGTGTGCGCACGCTGCAATACTATGATGAAATCGGGTTATTCCATCCAAGTCAAGTGACAGAATCGGGTTATAGAATGTATGATGACGATGCGCTGGAAGTGATCCAGCAGATCCTCTTTTTTAAGGAAATGGATTTTCCGCTAAAGGATATAAAGGCCGTTCTGCAGAACCCGCAGTTTGATAAGAACAAAGCCTATAAAAATCAGAGAGAGCTGATTCAGGCCAAGCGAGACAGACTCGATGGTTTATTACATTTATTAGACAGACTTATAAAAGGAGAGAAGAGTATGAGCTTTCAAGAATTTGATATGAATGAATATTTCGCTGCATTGGAGACATTCAAAAAGAACCACGCAAATGAAATCATAGAACAATGGGGCAGCGTGGCAGAGTTTGAGCAACAGATCGGTGAACTGAAAGCAAGGGAATCCGAGCTTGCCGAAATGGCCATAAAAGCATATGGGAGTATAGATAAGTATACTGAAGCGATGAAGAAAAATCTGAATCATTTTTCGGATACGATGGAATCACTTCATTCATTAAAGGATAATGCCGAAGCTTATATGGAGCGGACGAATGAATTAATGAACAAGCTGACATCCGATATAAGCAAAGATCCCGCTTCAGAAGAGATCCGCCAAACGGTTAACGACCTGGTGAAAGCAGCAAGCCATGGCAATGAGGCTGTGAAGACCATTGATATGGGCGGCAACTACTGGGGGCTTATGTCAGAGCTGTATTTATCCAACCCGGCATTTATAGAAGGGACTGATAGGAAATACGGCCAAGGTGCGTCCGAATTTATCGGCAAAGCCTTGAAAGCACATTTGGGATAGGTATGAAACATACCTTTGCCTGTGCATTTGGATGTCTTAAAAAGCAGCCCAACATAGTTGGGCTGCTTTTCCTCTTTCTAAGGAAAAGACAAACTTACTTTTCCTTTGAAACAAAAGACCAGATTAAAAACACAATACCTGCAAACAAGGCAATGATCTCTGGAACAACCGAATAGGTTGAGGTTAAGTCCAAAGCCATTGGGTACTGCCCCGAGGACATATTACCGTTGTTTGCGCCAACTATTGCAGCAGTCACATGGTGAGTAAATTGTCTGCCAATGAATAATAAGGCGGCAATTGCAAAAAAAGATAATGCAGTTCCACGTTTATTCATTCCATCACCTGGCTTAAGTTAGTATGTTGGGTAGGAAGAACTTTCAACAATCGTATACAGACCGTCAGGAATGTTTGTAGAGGTCTGTTTAGCGATGTAGAGATCAAGAAAATGATCCTCATCAACCAGTAAGACTGAACTTCCCGGCACTACAGACCAAACCTCTTCATGTAGTATACCATAAGAATTATCCAAAATGGGCGTATAATCCATCCATCCGTATTGTCCCGGCGGAACATTCTGAGTTATTGATTGCGAAACGCTATACGAATTTTGCCATGCTGCGCCGACCGTAACCCCCGCTGTAACGGCACTTTTTTGTCCAGATGTACTGAACGTGAAATTGGAAGTAAATGATTGAGATGTTGAGTAACTGATTGTATATGAATTTGTGGTGGTCGTCGACGTATTATGAACAGGGGGGGATATTCTTCTGTTTAAATCCCAACGATAGACATTGGATATGAATCCATACTCGCTATAGTAACTCAAGTCGAGAAGAGCGGTTCTTCCGGTGGCTAATACGGAAAAAGATGGGCTGTTGTGTTTTCATTATGGTGTAACGCCTCTATAATCTATAACGATGCTAAATGATAGAATCTAACGTTATTTTCTAAAAAAGTTGATAAATAACAAATTCAAACTGATTCGCCCGCTGAGAAAGTCAAATAGAGTGTATTCTTTGTCTAATGTCCAACCATCAGAACGCGGCAAAAAGTAGCTAATCTACATGAGCTGCCCCTTGATCATGACTGCCTGACAAAGAGACTTTCATCCGGGACACTTCCCCTTAAATGCCCCGCGGCTGTGAAGTTTTTCATATTGAAGGAGACATTGATGACGAAGCTGACGTGGACGTTCTCGGGCAAGCGAGTTCATCGCGGACTGTACCGGAGCACAAAGGGATGTTTCCCATGATATCAGCAAGGAAGAAAAGCTATGTAACATCGACTATGTTTATTTTACAATAAGCAGGTACAGAGCTTAAAAACAGAACCGCCATTCGTATTCCGGGAACAGGTGGTATTATTTATATTTAATCGGTTTTTCAGTTACAGCCCATGTATAATGAAAAGTAAATCTGAAAAGCATTGACTGTCACGTTCCGTGATAGTACGTCGGATCGACATTGAATGAATTCCGTTGATATAATTCAAGGCAGAGCAGTTTTCTTATCTACGCCTAGTGCGATATAGGGTAGTGTTGAAAATTCATATAAGATGCGAAAGGAACTGAAAACAAATGTCCGAAAAAAGCAATGCCTCTTTGGACAAAGAGCAAGAGAAAACCAGTCCTCAAATAGAGGAAGAAATCCTCGAGCTTCTTGAGGGTGATTTGAAGAAGAACGCACTGGGATTCGCCGCCTATTTAAGAGCGAATCAAATGGCGCCGCGGCAATGGTTCGGACCAACTTATTGGAGAATTTCCTACGAGAATAATTATTTGTGCAGCATATTCATGAATAAGGATAAATGGCGCGTTTTTTTCTTTTCAGGTGATTATAAGGGCGAATTGGAGGAAGAGTTCATAAAAGCTGTTCAAGACAGTGTGATGCCTTGTATATCTTGTGTGGATGATTGCCCAAAGGGAAAAGATATGACGGTTTTCGGCAAGGAATTTACAAATGCATGCTTTCAATTCCCTGTTCAGTTTGTAAATCCCAACGGTAGTGCTTTGGAATATATTAAGGAATTGTTAGAGTATTGGAAAGAGGTAGCACCGCATAGTGATTCATGGCATTGTCATTGACTTGGGGGTACTCGTCTAATAGAGCCACCCGGTATAGCTCAGGTAATTCTTGGAGAATTTCTCATAAAGGCAAATGTGTATGCTAGCTAGGCAAAGCCTTGAAAGCACATTTGGGATAGGTATGAAACATACCTTTGCCTGTGCATTTGGATGTCTAAAAAAAGCAGCCCAACACAGTTGAGCTGCTTTTCCTCTTTCTAAGGACAAGACAAACTTCTACATGAGCTGCCCCTTGATCATGACTGCCTGACAAAGAGACTTATCATCCGGAACACTTCCCCTTAAACGCCCCGCGGCTGTGAAGCTTTTCAGATTGAAGGAGACATTGATGGCGAAGCCGAACAGGATTTTGCTATCCTCGAAGGAGAGGGCATAAGTGACCACATAGGGAGTTTCTATATAAGCTACCTTCAATTCAAGCTCCGTGGGGGCTATCCATCGTGCATATGAAACATACCTTTGCCTGTGCATTTGGATGTCTTTAACAAAAAGGCTGTTGCCGGAGAGCGGATGTCTAAAATCGAATTGAAGCTCGTTCACGGTCCCGTTGGCGTAAATCAATTTGAAATCAAGCAAAAAAAGGTTGCTTTGATTAATGATGACCTGTTGAACGCCGTTGGGGTTCTCATCTATGAGATAGCAGCGGTTGTTCAGAGTCGGAACATCTGATGATATTCCACGACAGACCGGCTCCTCATAGGCCAGACTCTCCAGTTTGTCCTGCAGCCCAGTATACAAGCTATGATCACAGGCCAGGTCATGATTATGTATAAAATAGTTATAGACCAGTTCGAGCAATGCTTCAACGTTCGTACTTCTTGAGGTGGCCACAACAACAAGGTTTTTGGCTGGTGATATAAAGCACAGCTGACCAAATGCTCCGTCGGCTCTGAAGCAACCGTCCAAGCCTACATGGAACTGGTATCCGTATTGACTGCCGGAATAGGGTTTGCCCTCATCCTGCTTGGTGACCTGGGCCGATGTTGCCAGGGCAAGGTAATCCCCGGAGATGATTCTAATGCCTGCATATATGCCCTTATTCAATAAAAGCAAGCCTATTTTCGCGATGGATTCGGGGGACAGGCTTAGACCCATGCCTCCGGCGATTATTCCGTCAGGCGCCAGCTCCCATTGGGGTCTCGGGATATCCATAGGTGAAAATAAATTTGCCTCCAGAAAGTCAAGCAAGCTCTGCCCGGTGACTTTCTCCATGATAGCTGAAAGCATGTGGGAAGCATGAGTGCTGTAACGGTAATACGTTCCCGGCTCGTGAGGGAAAGCCTGGGACAGGAAGGCCTGAACCCAGTTCTGCTCGGGATACAGCACGCCATAGGTGTTATCATGAATTCCCGAGGTCATGGTTAACAGATGGCGGATAGTCATGCTTCTTAAGTTATCGCCAGGGTTGTCCGGCAGCTTGTCCGAAAAGAAAGAAATCACCTGATCGTCAAGATCCAGCAGACCCTTATCCCATGCAATTCCAATACCAAGGGAAGAAACAGATTTCGTCATGGAAAACAGCAACTGATTTCATGTGGATCATATGGTTTTTTGCAGAATTGGGCCAGGAGATGGTTGCCGGACAGCAGCATGAAATTATTCAGATTGATCTGAGGGTGATGCTCCGTTGCTTCAACAAAATTCAGAATGGATCTGGAGGATACCCCGTGATTTTCCGGAAGCCCCTTTACAAAACACATTACTTATTGCTCCCTTCCCGGAAGGAATATCGATTTAGCCTTGGTTCTTACGATAGCATATTTTTCCTGTACCCAGGAGAACAAACCGCGAATTTCTCGCGGTTTGTGTACATTTTTGTGCCTTTTTTGAATATAACCGCGGCCGGGGGACTGCTATACTTAGCGCATAACCAAATGAAAGCGCAAACAAAAAGGAGAGAATGTGAAATGCAGCAGCGCTTGGAATTATCGACTCCGCAGGAGGGGGCCGTCTCGCTGACGGCAGCCTGGAGGAGGAGGCTGATGAAGTGGTGGAGCTTCCGGACCTTGTACGCCATCATGCTGCCGGGAATTGTGTGGTACTTTGTGTTTAAGTATGTGCCCATCTACGGATTGCTGATCGCGTTTAAGGATTTCAATGTCGTAGAAGGCATCCTGCAGAGTCCGTGGGCAGATCCGTGGTATAAGCACTTCAAGTATTTTTATGATTCGCCTTACTTTACGCAGCTCTTGTCCAATACCTTCCTGATCAGTCTGTACAAGCTGGTGTTCGGCATGATTCCGGATATTGTGGTGGCGGTGCTGCTTAATGAATGCCAGGTCCGCTGGTACAAGAGGACTGTGCAGACGCTCAGCTATATGCCGCATTTTCTGTCATGGGTCATCATCTACGGAATTGTGGTGGCCTTCCTGTCCCCTACGAGCGGCCTGGTCAACAGCTGGCTGTCGTCGCTGGGCGGGGAGCCGGTTGCCTTCCTTCAATCCCAGGAATGGTTCCGCAGCATTCTGGTGCTAACGGAGATTTGGAAGGATGTGGGCTGGGGCTCCATCATTTATTTGGCGGCCATCACGGGAATCGATCCTTCCTTGTATGAGGCATCGCGGGTGGATGGAGCGTCGCGGATGAGGATGATCTGGCATATTACGCTGCCGGGCATCCGCAATGTGATTGTCCTGCTCCTAATCCTGCGGCTCGGCAACTTTATGGATGCAGGCTTTGACCAAATTTATATTTTCTACAATGTGCATGTATATCCGGTTGCCGACATTATCGATACCTGGGTGTTCCGTACCGGTCTGGAGCGGATGAATTTCAGCTTGGCCGCGGCTGTGGGATTGTTCAAGTCCCTGATCGGCTTCGTGCTGATCCTCGGAACCAACAGCTTATCCAAGCGATGGGGGGATGGCATATGGTAAAGGGTATGGAGGATCGGCTTGTCAACGGCGCGGTATATGCTATTCTGGCGGCGATTGCGGTGCTGGCCGTGTTCCCGGTGCTGTATGTGGTCTCGGTATCGATCACGCCGTATGCGGAAGTGCTCAAGAACGGGGGCTATGTCATCATCCCCCGCGCCGTTACGCTGGATGCGTACCGGCATCTCCTAAGCGATTCGGAGCTGCCAAGGGCATTCGGCATCACCGCTTTTCTGACGTCGGCAGGCAGTCTGATCAACCTGCTGGGTATCATGTCAATGGCTTATCCGCTGAGCCGCCGAAATCTGCCTGGCCGCAGCTTCTGGCTCATGTATATATTCATCACCATGCTGTTTAGCGGAGGGCTGATTCCCACCTATCTTGTTGTGAAGGGGCTGGGGCTTGTCAATACGGTATGGGCCATGATTATTCCGGGGGCCATCGTTACGTTCCATGTGTTGATTATGAAGACGTTCTTCGAGAATATTCCTTCCGAGCTGTTCGAAGCCGCAAGGATGGACGGGGCGAAGGAGCTGCGCATTCTGGCACAGCTGGTGCTGCCGTTGTCCCTTCCGGTCATTATGACCATAGCGTTGTTTAATATGGTGGGGCACTGGAATACGTTCTTTACAGCCGTTCTGTATGTGACCGACCGGACCCTGCATCCTCTGCAAGTGGTTGTCCGGCGAATGCTGCTCGAAACGTCGCAGGATCAGCTAACCAGCACGGTCCAGGTCGTACCGACGCTGACACTGCAGATGGCAGCGGTTGTGCTGGTCAGCGCTCCGATGATTATCATCTATCCGTTTATCCAGAAGCATTTCACCAAGGGAATGCTGGTGGGCTCGATCAAGGGCTGAACGGGTGTCATGGGGGTATCATGCGGATGAAGCACTGAAAAGTGTTTTCATATATAATAATAGAAGAGAAGGAAGGGTTGACGATGAAGGGGAGCAAGAAGGCAACGGGAAGTATGGCTGCGCTAATCATGTCAGTTGCTCTTCTGTCTGCATGCGGACAGGAGAACGGGACAGCTCCGGGGGACAACGGCTCCGGTGGGGGTCAGACGGCTTCGGCCGGACCGGTGAAGATCGAGGCTCTGGTGCAGGCGGGATCGGTCAAGATGCCTCCGGCGGAGCAAGACGTAATCCGGCAGGGTCTGGAGAGCAAGCTGGGCATCGAGCTGAAGCAAAATGTATTCATGGGGACGTTGGATGATTACAACAATCAGTTGAACGTCAGGCTGGCCACCTCGGATATGCCGGATCTGTTTTTTGTCAGCAGCCGAACGATGCTGAAGGATTATGCGGAGAAGGGGATTCTGCTTGATCTGACCCCATATATGGATCAACTGAAGGACTATGCCCAGTATGCGGGAGCGGATTCCGTGGATGCGGGCAAGGTCAACGGCAAGCAGTTCGGTATTGTCAAGCCGCAGGCGCCCAATCAGATTTCATACTGGATTCGCAAGGATTGGCTGGATAAGCTGGGGATGAAGGTGCCGACGACGCTGGATGAGTTTTATGAGACCGCCAAGGCATTCTTGGAGAAGGACCCGGACGGCAACGGCAAGAACGATACCTACGCGCTGACCGGCACCGGCATTGGTACCTTCAGCCCGCTGTTCGGAGCTTATGGGACGTTGAATCCGGGGACGATCATGATTAAGGACGGCAAGGTGATCAGCACGTATCAGGACCCGGCTATGAAGGAGGCGCTTGCTTATATTAAGAAGCTGACGGATGCCAAGCTGGTCGATCCCGAATTTATGTCCAACAAGGTTCCGGATGTGCAGCAGAAGCTGTTCCAAGGCCAATACGGCATTGCGTTTATCCATTGGCCGGCCATAGTGAAGGAAGACGTGCGAGTCCAGTGGCAGAAGATCAATCCGCAGGCCCAGTGGATTCAGCTCAGTCCTCCGCAGGGGCCGGGAGGCTCGTATAACTCTGAGATGTCGGCTATTAGCGCAGGGGGCATTTTTGCTTTGCCGAAGAGTCTCGAGAAGCAGCCGGAGAAGATCAAGAAGGCGCTAGAGCTGGTGAACTATACGGCGACCAAGGAAGGCTCGCGCCTTGTCTGGTACGGGGTGGAGGGCAAGCATTACAACCTGGAGGGGGATAAGGTGGTCCCTACACCGCTGATGAGCAGCGAGGGCGGATATTTCAGCGTCTATCAATTTACCGGAAGCAACCAGGAATATCTCAAGACCAAATTTGCTGATCTGGAATCCTATATTAATTTCTCGGTCAATATACCGAGGCTCAAGGCTTATAGCAATGTAATTGTGTATCCCCCCAGCCTGAATACGGCTGATATTAACCGGTACGGCGAAGAAGAAATAATCAAGTTTATCTACGGCAAGACACCGCTTGATAAATACGGGGATTTTCTGACCAAGCTGGACACAACCTACAACTACAAGGCCGTGCTGCAGGAAGCCGAGAAGCAGCTGAGGGAGCAGCAATTCTTGAAATAAGCTGCGGCAGCGTAAAGCAGACCGACGGTGGCCGGAACATCACAGGGAGAGAAATGAAGCATGAATCAGCCGCTAACCGTTCTGATTGTCGATGACGAGATGCCGATCCGCCAGGAATTGAAGACGTTTCCATGGGAGCAGCACCATGCTGTATGGCTTGGAGAAGCCCGCAATGGCGAGGAGGCCCTGGCCTTCTGCCGGTCTTATCCGCCGGATGTGGTCATTACGGATATTTCGATGCCTGTGATGGACGGTTTGGCTCTCGTACGCGAGCTTCGCAAGCAGCATCCTGCGGTCAAGGCGATCCTGCTTACCTGCCACAGTGACTTCCATTACGCCCAGGAGGCGATCCAGCTTGGTGCGCTGGACTATATCGTGAAGATTACAATGACTGACGACCAGCTGCGCCATGCGCTGGAGAAGGCCCGTGAGGCAATCCAACGGGACCAATCTTACCGCGGCCAACTGCAATACAGGCATAAATATGAGCAGGGCAGAGCCTTCCGGCTCTGGCTTGAGGCGTCGGGAGAGGAGCGGAAGCGTTGCCGGCAGCAGCTGCGTGATTCCGGCCTGGACTGGGCTTACCCGGTGGAGCTGGCCGTGCTGCACACGATTGGGCATGAACAGGAGGTGCTGTTCGCTGATCTGGAAATGATGTCCTATCTGGAAACGGCGGTCAGGTCGGATGGCGGCCTGGAAGGAGTGCTTCCGCTGAATGCGGGGCGTTGTCTGCTTATCCGCAGCAGGAATGCGGAGGACGGCGGCGCTGTGGCAGCCGATTGGGCGGAGAGGCTGGCAGCCGATGCCGGGCGCGCTGTATTGGCCCGGCTGCCCTTTATCCGGGATCGGCTGCGGTTTTGCATAGCGGTATCCGAGGGAATAAACGACGAGAAGGAGTTGGCGGATTCGGTCAAGCAATTGGAGCAGGCCAGAGAGCAGAGCTTCTATGAGCCGGAGCGCCCTGTGCTTGTGCTGCAGAGAGGCTGGCCGCAGGCTGGTCCCGAGGATCTGGTGGAGCTGGATAATCTGATGCGCCGGGCAATGAAGGATGCGGACAGTCTGAGGTCATTTGTGGCTGATGCGCTCCCGCAGTGGGCCGTCCGCTGCCGGCCGGACTCCGGCGATCTGAAGCGCCGTGTGCTCACCTGGCGCAGGCTATGGTACCCGGAGAAGGAGGAGCGGGGCGCACCCGCTGCTGACCGGCGTCTGATGGAGGCGGATTCCCTGCCTGCGCTGATCGATGAGCTGCTGGCTGAGATGAGCGCGGAGCCCGTGCAGAAGAGCCGGTACGAGATCAGCCGCGCCAAGCAGCTGATCGCGCAGCGGCTGGACGAGGATATGACGCTGACTCAGATCGCCGAAGAGATCGGTCTGCGGGATCATTACTTCAGCAGGCTGTTCAGACAGGAGACAGGCGAGACCTTCGGCGATTACGTCATGCGCAGCCGGATGGACAAGGCGGTCCAGCTGCTGAAGACGACGAATCTGAAGGTGTATGAGATTGCAGAACAGGTGGGCATTCCCAACTACCGGTATTTCTGTGTGCTGTTCCGCAAGTGGACCGGTGCAACTCCAAGAGATTACAGAAAAGGATAGATCCGTATGAGACAGCGCCTTCGCGAGTGGTTTCGGAATTCCAGCCTGGCCACCAAGCAGTTTATTTACCTTGTGCTCGTCTTTGCCAGCTTGTTCTCCGTATTGGCGTGGAATAATCTGCGCGATGCGGAGGATGCGGTGCGCGAGCAGGTCATCGGTGATTCGCAGATTATTATCGACCGGACCAACCGGATGCTGGATGCCTATATCGAGACGATTATGGGGTGTCTGATGCTGATTGAGAACAGCCGTGAGCTGCTGCTGGGAGATGACGACTACGAAATCCGCAAGGCGCTGAATGAGTTTTCCAAGATGTCAACGATGGTCAAAACGTTGTATTTCATCCGCTCCGACGGTGTAGTGCTCTCCAACAAGCAGGGGCTGACCGAAGCACTCGGCAATCCGGAGCTGTTGCGGCTGGCGTCCGAGCTGCCGCCCGACTCATACGCATTGCAATGGAGCGAGCCGTATTATTCGCCGGTATCCGGCCGCACGGTGGCTTTCACGCTGCCGGTGAAGGACGGCTTCCAGCGGCAGGTGGGAATAGCGGCCGTCGAGATGGATCTTGATCTGATTAAAACCCGTTTAAACGAAATGATCGGCAGTGCGGACCAAACGTTCGCCGTAATGACTCTGGAGAAGCAGTTCGTCAGCGTGGATCTCATGAGTCCGCTGATTCCTTATGTCATCGAGTCCTACCAGAAGAAGCTGAGTCCGTCCTTCACCGCGCAGCTTGCTTCCCTGTCCACCGGAGTGAGTACGGTGGACGGAGCGGAGCTGCCGCTCGTTGCCGTCAAGTCGGCGTCCAATAAGCTGAGCTGGAGCATTATCTCCCTGATCGATGAACGCTACTTTTATACCAATATACACAAGCTTAATGACAATTTCCGCCAAGCTGCGATCATATGGGGGCTGGTGCTGTTTGCCTGCGTTTGGGTGATGACCCGCTTGATCACCAAGCCAATCCGCAAGCTGGCGCTTAAGATGGACCGCGCCAAGGACTTCGCGGTGGTAAAGCCGATGCACCAGGAGGGCAGCGACGAGATCGGCCTGCTGATTCAAAGCTATAACCGGCTGCTGACCCGTGTTCATCTGCTGTTAAAGGAAGTGAAGGAAAGCGAGGAAAGCAAGAAGCATTACGAGCTGAAGATGCTGCAAAGCCAGATCGGACCGCATTTTCTGTACAATACGCTGACCTGCATCAGCAGCTTGGCTAAGCAGCAGCGGACGGAGGAAGTGAGGGAGACGATCCGCTCGCTTGGCGGACTGCTTCAATACAGCTTCAACCATGCCGCGCAGTTCGTGACGCTCGGTCAGGAGCTGGAGGGCCTGCGGATGTATGTACAGATTCAGAAGGTCCGGTACGGCGATGAATTCGAGGTTTACTTCGAGGTGCCCGGCAGCCTGCTGGAATGCCGGATGCTGAAGCTGACGCTGCAGCCGCTGGTGGAGAATGCCATCTACCATGGGATCAGCGCGAGAAGCGGCGGGGGTGTGATTCGCATTGCCGCGCGCGTGGAGCATGGGGTGCTGAAGCTGTATGTGATGGACAACGGCGTAGGCATGGCCCGGGATTGCCGCCGGCCTTGGCTTAAGCCGCGCAGCAGCGGGAGCGGAGACAGAGAAGGCAATGGCTCCAGAGCCTTTCATTCTATCGGACTGGTCAACGTGCAGGAGCGCATCAGGCTGCATTTTGGCACAGAGTACGGTCTTCGCATCGCCAGTCTGCCAGGCGCGGGGACGACTGTCAGGATTACTCTTCCGTTGCAGCGTACGGGGGAGCAGGGGACCGGCAGCCGCAAGGATGAGGGCGAAGCATATGGCGGGAGCTAAGAAACGTACCCGGATATTCAGGGTTTATCATGAAGGAGGACATGGAGATGTCATCATATATCGAAGAAAAGGCGCGAAGTATCCCGGTGGCGGGGCAGTACGATGTAATTGTATGCGGAGGCGGTCCGGCAGGCGTGGCTGCGGCGGTTGCAGCAGCGCGGGGAGGCGCCAGAACCTGCCTGATGGAATGGCATGGCTGCCTGGGAGGAATCTGGACGGCAGGAGCGCTCGCTTATATTATCGACGGAGCCAACAAGACGGGTCTGCTGCCGGAGCTGCTTGCACGGCTGGATGAGCATCAGGCCCGGACAGGCTTCGTCTGCGATGTGGAGACGACCAAGCTGGTGCTGGAGCAGATGTGTGAGGAGGCGGGTGTTGCGGTCAGGCTGCATACCAGGATTGCCTCTGCTCTTACCGGCGCGGACGGGAGGCTGGCCGCAATCGTGACCGAATCGAAGTCGGGGCGGGAAGCCTGGCGGGCGGAGCTGTTCATCGACGCGACCGGCGACGGCGATCTGGCGGCCTATGCCGGCTGTGGCTTTGATATCGGTGAAGAGCATACAGGCCGGACTCAGCCCATGAGCCTGATCGCGTTGGTGGCGGGACCGGATAATGAGCGGATTCCGCATTTCACGAAGCCGGAATCCCAATCCAGAGCAAACCTGCTGGCGGAGCTTCACCGGGCGGGCTTCAATCCGTCCTATCACCGTCCCGCCTTGTGGCATATCCGCGACGGGCTGTACATCATGATGGCTAATCATCAGTACGGTGTATCCGGACTGAACGCGGACGACATAACTGCTGCCACATTGGCGGCGCGCAAGGAGCTGCACGAGATGATCCGCGCGCTTCGCTCGCTGGGCGGCGTATGGGCGGAGCTGCGGCTGGTCGGAACCGGGGAGCAGATCGGCGTCCGGGAGGGACGGCGCATTCATGGGCGGTATACGGTGAGCATAGAGGATATTGTTGCCGGAGTGCGCCACGAGGACGGAATCTGCCGGGTGTCATTCAAGGTTGATGTGCACGCATTGGACGGCGCGAAGACGAAGGTGTTCGAAGGATATAACGACAAGTATGTCAATATGGCCATTCCATATGATATCCCTTTAAGAGCGCTGATCGCCAAGGATGTGGACGGCCTGCTCCTGGCTGGCCGCTGCATCAGCGGGGACTTTCTGGCGCACTCAAGCTACCGGGTCACCGGCAATGCCGTCCAGATCGGCCAAGCGGCAGGGGTGCTGGCTGCGGCTGCTATCCGCCAGGGGGTAAGACCCCAGGATGTGGCATGGGAGAACGTCAGCGCACAGCTGGCATACGAGCCGATAGGGTAAGTAAGCGGCGGTCAAATCCACCAGAATGCGATGGCAGACCCGATGCGTTCGGGAACGTATCGGGTTTGTTTGTCGGCAAGCATAGCATACCTCAAAAATATATGTATAAGAATCCCTCTACTCCTGTATCACCATGGGCTCCGGGGAAGCGATAATCCGGTTCTTGCCCTGGGATTTGGCCTTATACAGCAGTTGATCCACAAGCTCCAGAAAAATGTTCTGCTTGCAGTGCGGGGTTACAAACTGTGCTGTCGCCACTCCTCCGCTGATGGTAACCTGAATCGTCCGGTTCTCCAGGTCGAAGGAATGCTGCTCAATATCCGTGCGGATCCGCTCACAGATCTCCACCCCGCTCTCCGGCGCCGCCCCCGGCAGCAGAAGGGCAAATTCCTCGCCGCCGTAGCGTGCGGCAATATCCTTTTGGTCAATATGGGAGAGGATGATGGCGGCCACTTCCTTCAGGATGGAATCTCCTGCCAGATGTCCATAATTGTCGTTTATTTTCTTGAAGTTGTCGATATCCAGCAGCGCCAGGCTAAAGGCAATATTGGATTTGGAGGAATATTCGACCAGCTCCTTGTAATAGGTGTAGAAGGTTTTATGATTATAGAGATTGGTAAGGAAGTCCTTGCTGACCATCTCGCTGAGAATGAAGTTCTTATGCTCCAGATCCTCGTACATGTAGCACATCCGGTTCTCCAGCTTGGTAATTTCCCCGATTACGGAACTCATCACATATGCCATCAGATAGAGAAGCCCTACATGGGTAAGCACCTGAAAGGAAGCCAGCTGCTTGTAATCCAGCAGAGTGACCAGACTGGCGTAGCATATTACCGTAAAAGTGCTGCATGCAACGGGACGCTTGTGATTCAGAATGCTCAGCAGCACCAGATAGATGAAGAATAATGCGGACAGAAAGTGGAAGTAGTCCCGGGCAAAATATAAAAAAACACTAAGCAGAAGCCCATCTGCAAAGGTGGTGGCCATCACGGGCAAATATTCTTCCTCGTCTCCCCGAAAATAAACCTTGTAAATGAAATGGACGGCTTTGGCAAGCACATATATAATGTACAAAATCATAAACCCAATATAGTAGGCCTGTCCAATGCGGAGAAAATAATTGAAAAATAGAATCACACCCAAAATACTCATGATCTGCACGCCCAGATAGTACTCGTAGACCATCCGCACACGAAAATACTGCATATTTTGCATTGGCACACATCCTTGCATGAAAATGATTTTCATTATCTTCTATAAAGAAATGGTTGAATTGTAAACCCTGATATTCAAGAAAAAACCCTCTGAGCCGCGGCTTCGAGGGTCTGTCTCCCATCCGGACAGGGAGAGACAAAAAAAGAGATTGTATAGGAGGAAATTACAAATTCCTCCTATACAATCTCTTAATTCTTTGGTAAAATTTAGGTGGACCTACATACGGAGTTTAGTACCATTCTGGTGTTGATGAGACAGCGACTTTTTTATCGACAAGAACTTGGATAGCAGATTTTCTTTCTTGAGCAGAAAAATTGAAAACACTTAAAATTGCTTTGCGGGAGTCAACTGCATCATGCTGTTTAATCGACTTTACTGCCCCATATAAATCGGGGGACCATGTCAAAGCTTGCATCTTCGTTCACCCCATTTCCTAATTAAAGCATCTTAAAGAATATTATATCAAAAAATATAAAATATGAAAGATAGGAGGCGTATTTTGTTGAAAAAAATTTATATAAAAGTACTTATAATAGCATGTATAGTCTTTCAGTCCTGGACATTGTATCTTATGTTTCGTTATCCGTTAATGGGAATTACGGTTGAGAGGGAGTACAAAAGTGGATTTATGATCAATCGGGTTGATTCATTTTCTGAAGGAGCCAGACTCGGTCTGAAAGCAGGTGATATTGTAACCTCGGTCAATGGGGGAAACCCGGAAAATTACTGGACTGTTTACCGATTCGGAAAACTGGACCAAGTGGATACAATGTCTGTGCTTAGAGACGGGGTATTAATGAACTTTAAGACAAACTCAGCTTTCTCTTTTTACTTATATAATAATATTTATGTGATTGTTGAGATTTCCAGTTTATTAATCGCATATCTCATGTATAAGAAGATAAAGATGTCTGCTTCCTCACGTGCTATATCAGTTATGTTTTTAATAATAGCGCTCATATTTATGAGTTTGGGTGCCTCCGTAAGAGGAGATCCTACAGGAAAAGTTGTATTGTGCGCAGGTTTGATTATTATACCAGTGGCGATCTATCAATTTCTAAGGGCATTTTTAAAAGAAAAAGCCAATATCCATCTTCCCTCCAGATTTTTGAAACCAGTATACTATTTTTTTGCAGTTATGTTTGGGATGTATACGTTAATATTCATGGATAGTCCGTACACCTATCCCGTCTACAAATTTATGGGAAATGTAGTATTGTTTTTTTGTGCAATTGGAATATGCAGCAATTTGTTTCTTTTAGTTTATATTTACGCCCAAAATCGAAGAAAAAAGAATAATCTAACAATAATAATTAAAACAGTATTTTTTTCGGCATTCTGCGCGCTATCTCCCGTTATTTTCTTTTCCTTTATACCCTTGTTTGTTTTTGGTAAATCATGGATTGATCTTTTATATACCAGCTGGTCCATTTTTATTCTTCCTCTGACATTTGTCTATCTTCTGGCAACGCGACGGCTGTATGACATTGATATGATCATCAGGCGTATATTGTTTACTACCGCGATTGCACTAATTCCAAGTTTTATTTTTACGGCGGTCATCAAAATAATTTTTCCTGTCGAAGCAACTCCCGAGCGACTGGTATTCTTGTTTCTCACCCTCCTTTTCACCAGTTCCTTCATTTTGTATTCACTTGAAAACCTGACGACCAAATTGGAGCCTGTGCTTTTCCCCCGCAAACATCGGTTGCAGCTGGCTCTTAAGAAAATTTCAGGGAACCTGGGGATGATCTCCAGCTTTCGTGAGATGAAGGATACTATTCTGGTGGATATCGTGGAGACGCTGGAGGTAGTCGGAGGGGCGATTGTATTCCAGTACAAGGACGGGATGGAGACGATTCTCGAAGGGGACTTGCAGAAGGAGCAGGTTGAGGCATTGATTGCTTCGGAAGTGATGGACAGTTCCTTCTATACTTGCTTTATCATTTCGCGGCAGGAGGAATACACCAGCTATCTGGTGGTTGCTCCGAAGAAGGCAACTACCTTGCTGGGGATGGAGGAAATTAATTGGCTGAATCTGATCATTACCTATCTGGCGGTATCGCTTGAGAATGTGCAGCTCATCCGCAAGCTGGACGGACGGATTCAACAGCTCTCGTCGCTGCTTCCCGAAGAGGAGGAGGCCAACAATCTGATCTGGTTCCGCAAGCTCATGTTTGAGATGCAGGAGAAGGAACGGATTCGTATAGCCATGGATCTTCACGACACGACGATGCAGGACTTGTTTTTCCTTAAAGGGCGGCTGCAGACGATGGAGGAGAAGTACATCGTGAACCAGGAGGGGAAGACTTTCCTGAACAGCATGACCGATTATATCGATATTATTAATTCCAATCTTCGGCAAAGCTGCTTTGAGCTTCACCCTTATCTGTTGCGGGAAATCGGGTTGGTTGCCACGCTCAGCAAATTTTTTCAGACGGAAAGAGCTGTATGCAACTTCCAGATTTTGTTTACTACTACGGAGATTTCGGAGATTGAAGAGCAGGATATGGAGATTAAACGTCATTTATTCCGTATGGTGCAAGAGCTGATGAATAATGCCAAGAAGTATTCCCATGCTTCCACGGTGCGTTTTTTTATCAGTATCAAGCAGTCCAAACTATACTTTGAGTATACGGATGATGGCATTGGCTTTGAAGCTTCCCGGCCGGTTGTACGGGAGATCGGTTCATCGGGTATTGGCATGGAGCAGATGAAGGGGCGTGTGCTGTCTTTGGGAGGTTCTTATGAATTGAAGACGGCAACAGGTCAAGGCGTGTTTTTTGCAGCCCAACTGCCCGTGAAGAGCGGGCGGCATTCGGCATAGTTCAATACACAGAAAATGCCTCCCGGAAGCCATTGGGAGGCATTTTTCTTGCCATGCCGGGAGGTATACATCTCGGCTGACGGACCTGAGAGGCGTTATTTGCGAAAAAAGCAGGGGTTAGCACGGCTAACGGACTGGAAATCCTCTATTAGTCCCAACTCCCCCCGTATGAGGGGCAAAGGAGTCATAAAAGAGCAACTGTGTCCGTTACAGTTCCAAACCCTCGGATTTTTGCCAAATAAGAGCGCTGATGTCCGTCCCTCGGATTCTTGGCGATTGCTCTTCTTTTCCAATCAGCGGGCAGGCGTCTTGCCTTCTTTCCCGGCATAATATTCAGCAAAAACATCAGCAAACGCCCCCGCTGTACGCAGGTTCTCTTCCAGGGTATTGTTCGCGCCCCCGAACTCCATCAGCAGACTGCCCGGTGAAATGGATTGATTGTATTCCCCGTTGCCTTGATGGGCGTCTTTGATGAGGACGCCGCGGGACAGGCCGGGATATTTTTTCTCCAACAGCTTATTCAGTTCTTCAGCAAACTTGCCGTTTTCCTTATTGTTGGGATTGGCAGTTCCAATAACAAACAGAATGCGTGCGTAAGTTTTCCCCTTAATCGTCACGGTTGTTTTGCTGCGGGGCACATCGGCGTCACGGTGAATATCGAAGAAGTAAGTCAGGCCAGGGGCCGTCTTTCTCGCCTGGTCGATGGCTTTGCGCGATTCCGCATAGGATTGGGAGAAACCCAGATTTTGCTTGATCAGACGGCTGGCAAAATCGTCATTGGATACGATGGAGGAGACGCCCTTTTCCTGAAGCACCCGCCCCAGCTCTTGGCCTGCCAGTGTTATGTTGATCTTGGGGTCATCGATGGAGGAGCCTGCGGTTTGGGAGGCTACATTCTTCCAGGATTCCCGGTTATGGGTGTGATAGATGAATACCTTGCTGGCGGAGTTCTGCTGCGTCTCCGCATCGGAGACAGCCGTTACCACCCAATTGGCCACATAGGCTGCAACGCCGTCCGGAAGAGCAATCCGGTACCAGTCTCCCTCCGAGGCGGCGACGGCATAGGTTTGTCCCGGCTGGGCCTTGCCGATGATCTTCGCGTCCAGGCTCGGCTGCTGGCGCAAATTGGTGACCCCGGTGATATGTATGGTGAGCTTCTGCCCGCTGCCGGATGAATCGGTCTGTTGGGTACTCGACGGAGTGGCTTGTCCGCTGTCGGCTGGAGCAGTCTGCCCATTATTGGTGGAAGCCGCCTGTCCGTTACTGGAAGGAACAGCCTGTGCCCCATTGGAAGGAATGGTCTGTCCGCTTCCGCCGGCGGACGTGCTCTGCTTCTTGGTAGTCTCTACTACCCAACTGGCCACGTATGCAACATTGCCGCCCGAGAGCGCGATGCGGTACCAATCTCCTTCGGAAGCAACAACGGCGTAGCTCTGCCCCGGCTGGGCCTTGCCGATAATGGCGGCCTCCGTGCTGGGGCCTTTCCGCAAATTGGTGATATCCACTATGTTTACAATTACGTCCTGTTCTTCATTTGTCTTCAGTGAGTCGGTCTTAGTGTCGACGGAGACCGCAGGCAGGGGCTGAACGGAGGAATCAGCCAAGACGGGATTTCCTGCACTGCATAAAAATCCGGCGATAACAGCTCCGCTTAATATATGATGGCGCAATGACAAGATATTTCTTCCTCCCTATCAGTTGCTTATAGCGTAATTTGACATAGAGTTCGACACGGAAGCGGAAAAACCCTGCTTTTTCCACATAAAAAAATGGCAGATTAATAGAATAAGGAGAATTCCTGCAAAAATAGATAGACAGCCATCGAAAAGTTTTAAATAATCGACGGCTTTATGTGAAGTATCAAACTCCCCCTATACAAGGAAGGCTGCAAGTCCAAAACCGTTGATGGTACTCATAGGGAAGAGAAAAGGTGGTTGTTATGCAAAGAAATGGAGAGACAGCCAAAGCCTGCGGGGAAAATGGAGTGGATAGGATGCTGATAATTCTCTTGTTTTTGGGCAATACTGGTATTGAGGTGAGAATAATGACAGATGCCATGATGCAGGGTAAGCCTTATTTTTGTCCCAACTGCCGATCCAATCGGGTTAAATTCAGCGTGATGACCATGTACAGCCAGAGCTTCATGAAGGATGCGCTGACGGGAGCAATCTCTGCCACTGACGAAGCCCAGCTCGTTCCCGAGCCTGAGCCTAATATTCAATGCAGAGTATGCGGTTTCACCGGCAATGAGCTGCGCTTTATCAAGCAGGCTGAACGGGAGCCCAGGTACTAGGATTCCTGCCTGTCCCCCATTCTCTTTGGAGCAGCTTGAATGCAGACCCGCTGGAGCATCTAATTGAAGACACCTGTTTTCAGGAGACATTCCGGTCAGCGGGAGCGATACGTATGTTTTTCATAAGAGGAGCGCATTTTCTTGGCGGAAATGCGTTCTTTTTTTATGAATAGCAAAATATTTTTAATATAATCATTATCAACTAATAAAAATTAGAGAAAAAATCTATTGATCATGTTACAATGGGAAAAGATTCAATAAATTGTCACATTTAATAAAGGCGTATGGGAATTATTGGCTGTAAACACGAATACCATTAACGTCTGAAGCACAAGAAACCAGTTTTTCGTGAACACCGTTACCTTGGCAGTAAACTCAAAACTCAAGAGGATGCTTACGAAGCCAGTTTTTCGTAAATGCCGTTTCACCTGGCATTTTAAACTCAAAACTCTTAGGAGGACTTCAAGCATGAATATTCATGAGTATCAAGGCAAAGCCGTCTTGAAACAGTATGGAGTCAGCGTCCCTGAAGGGATAGTCGCATTCTCGGTGGATGAGGCAGTGGAAGCGGCCAAGGCGCTGGGGACCTCTGTGGTTGTCGTGAAGGCGCAGATTCATGCAGGCGGCCGGGGCAAGGCAGGCGGGGTAAAGGTTGCCAGGAATCCGGAAGAGGTTCGAACTTATGCGGAGCAAATTCTGGGCAGCACGCTTGTCACCCATCAGACGGGGCCGGAGGGCAAGGTGGTAAAGCGGTTGCTGATTGAGCAAGGATGTGACATCAAGAAGGAATATTACATTGGTGTGGTAGTGGACCGCGGGACCGGGCGGGTAGTCATAATGGCTTCCGAGGAAGGCGGAATGGACATTGAGGAGGTAGCCGCGCATTCCCCGGAGAAAATCGTCAAAGAGGTGATTGATCCGGCAGTGGGCTTGCAGCCCTATCAGGCGCGAAAACTCGCCTATGCCATTCACATTCCGGCTGAGTTGGTCAACAAGGCGGTAAAGTTCATGACAGCGCTTTATACCGCATTCATAGATAAGGATTGTTCCATAGCCGAGATCAACCCGTTGGTCGTAACCGGAGCTGGAGAAGTAATGGCGCTTGATGCCAAGCTGAATTTTGACTCCAATGCATTGTACCGCCATAAAGATATTCTGGAGCTGAGAGATCTGGATGAGGAGGATGAGAAGGAGATTGAAGCCTCCAAGTTTGATCTGTCCTACATTGCGTTGGACGGCAATATCGGGTGTATGGTGAACGGGGCGGGGCTTGCCATGGCAACGATGGATATTATCAAATATTACGGCGGCGAGCCTGCCAACTTTCTTGATGTAGGTGGAGGTGCCACTGCACAGAAGGTTACGGAGGCGTTCAAGATTATTCTGAAGGATGAGCAGGTAAAAGGCATCTTCGTCAACATCTTCGGAGGCATCATGAAATGCGATATTATTGCGGGCGGTGTAATAGAGGCTGCCCGGCAGGTAGGACTGGACCGTCCGCTGGTGGTCCGGCTGGAGGGAACCAACGTGGACTTAGGCAAGAAGATTCTCCGGGAGTCGGGATTGAATATCATCGCCGCAGATTCCATGGCAGACGGAGCGCAGAAGATTGTCGCCCAGGTCGGACTCGCATAAACATGAACCCTGTGAAGAGGAGTGAGCCTATACAATGAGTATCCTTGTTGATAAAAATACGAAGGTCATCACCCAGAACATGACCGGCACCACCGGAATGTTCCATACCAAGGGCGGCTTGGATTATGGAACCCGGATGGTAGCGGGGGCCGTTCCGGGCAAAGGCGGCATCCAAGTGGATTTTTCACTGGAGAACGGGACAACAGTGGCCCTTCCGGTGTATAATACGGTCAGTGAGGCCAAGACGGCCACGGGAGCGAATGCTTCTGTGATTTATGTCCCGCCTGCATTTGCAGCCGATGCGATCATGGAGGCGGTGGATGCGGACCTGGATCTGTGCATCTGTATTACTGAAGGCATCCCGGTGCTTGACATGGTACGGGTAAAAAGATTTATGGAAGGCAAAAGAACCCGCCTGATCGGCCCCAACTGTCCGGGAGTGATTACGCCGGGGCAGTGCAAGATCGGTATTATGCCAGGATATATTCATACTCCCGGCCACGTAGGTGTGGTATCCAGAAGCGGGACTCTGACTTATGAGGCGGTGCATCAGTTGACAGCCAGGGGCATCGGCCAGTCCAGCGCCGTTGGCATCGGCGGAGACCCGGTCAAAGGCTCGGAGTTCATCGATATTCTCCGGTTGTTCAATGACGACCCGGATACGCATGCCGTGATCATGATCGGGGAGATCGGAGGCACCGCTGAGGAAGAAGCGGCTGAATGGGTTGCGGCCAATATGACGAAACCCGTTGTCGGTTTCATCGGCGGGCAGACGGCTCCGGTCGGCAAGCGCATGGGGCATGCGGGAGCCATTATTTCCGGAGGCAAGGGCACTGCTGCAGAGAAGGTGGCAACCATGACACGCTGCGGCATTCAGGTGGCTCCTACGCCGTCGGAGATGGGCTCTACACTGGTGCGTGTGCTGGAGGAGAAGGGGATTCTGGATACATGTGTTGTACGTTCATAAGCAATAACGGGTAGGTAAGCAACCTTCCGGTTTCCGCGGCATTGCGGAAGTCGGAAGGTTTTTTTGGCAGGTTAACAAACTGTATGTGTGCATTCCGGGCAAACGCATGGGGACATAAGGAGTCTGAGGAGTAGGGAGGGAGTAGCCGTGTCAGGGTATAAGGGAAGAAGTAGGCGTATGCAGGCTGAGACGTAATTTGTGGATACGGGGTGGGAGGCGTGTGCGGGTAGAGGGGGCGGAGTTGGCGGACCCATTTGGGTAGGTAGGAGGGGGAGTTCAGCGATCCACTACCTGTTTGCAGATTTTTGGGCAGAAATAACGGAAAAAATTTCCGTTATCGGGCGATTTTTCGGCAATATGGAAAAATTAACGGAAAAAATTTCCGTTAATATGCGTCGAGTGGGAGAAATATGCTTCTTTTCGGGGGGGAACGGGGAGATAACGGAAAAAATTTCCGCTAAAAAAGAGAAAAGGAGTGAAAAGGGAGGTTTAGCGGAAAAAATTTCCGTTAAGGCGCTAGGAGTGAGATTTGAGCAAGAGCCACAAGAGCCGCAAGAGCCACAAGAGCCGCAAGAGCCGCAAGAGCCACAAGAGCCGCAAGAGCCACAAGAGCCACAAGAGCCGCAAGAGCCGCAAGATATAACAAAGGAGAGATTGATCGATGAACAATTCAACTATTATCCTGGCGCTCCATGAAATTGAAGGGGTGGGAGGGAAGACGATCCGGCAGCTGCTGCGTTATTTTCCGGAGTTGGAGGAGGTGTTGGACACAAGCCTTGCAGCCGTCCGCGCATTGGACTTGCCTCCGGGCAAGGCGGAGCTGCTGAAGTCCAGACTGACCAGGAGTTACGTGGCCGCGACGGAAGAAAAGTATGCCCGCAGTATGATCTATCCCATAACCAGGCTGGACCCGGAGTATCCGCCTCTGCTGAATCAGACGGGAGAACCTCCCTGGGTGCTGTACGCCATCGGCCGGACCGAGCTGCTGCACAAGCCTGCTATTGCGGTAGTAGGAACGCGCCTGCCCACGGTTTACGGCAAGCGTATGGCGGAATTGATCAGCCGCGGCTTGTCTCAGGCAGGAGTTGCCGTGGTCAGCGGACTGGCGCGGGGCATCGATGGAGCCGCCCATCAAGGGGCCGTGGCAGGCGCCGGGGGGACGATTGCTGTATTGGGCAGCGGGATTGATGTCATTTATCCCAGAGAGCACGCGCATCTGTATCGAGAGCTGGCCGAAAAAGGACTGATCCTGTCCGAGTATCCTCCGGGGACCCGGAGTGTCCCGGGGCTTTTTCCAAAAAGGAACCGCATCATTGCCGGTCTTGCTCTGGGAACGCTGGTGATTGAAGCCGCATTGAAAAGCGGTTCCCTGATTACTTCGGATATCGCCCTGGAAGAATCCCGGGACGTGTTTGCGCTGCCTGGTCCCGTTACCTCCCCCAAAAGCGCGGGCACCAATAACCTGATCCAGTCGGGAGCAAAACTTGTGGCCTGCGCCGAGGATATTTTATGCGAGTACGTACATATAATAGGAGCCAGCCGGAATATCTGCCATGACACGGTAAACAATAATCCCGAACATAAAGAATTAACGCCGGAGGAAGCGGGGATATTGGAGTTTTTGGCGCAAGGTCCTGCGACCATCGATGAGCTGATAGAGCGTTTTCAAACAAATTTTGGACATTTGCATGCAATTCTGTTATCTTTACTCTTGACGAAGAGGATTGAACAACTCCCGGGTTCGGTTTATGTCCTCATATAGAATTCCCAGCAAGTATACTCCAAATATCCAGGAGGGAGGAAGGCAATATGGCAGACTCGCTCGTGATTGTGGAATCGCCCGCCAAGGCCAAAACCATTGGCAAGTATCTGGGCAGCAAATACATCGTGAAGGCTTCCATGGGCCATATCCGCGACCTTCCGAAGAGCCAGATTGGCGTCGAGGTCGACAATGATTTTGAACCGAAATATATTACGATCCGCGGGAAGGGCGACGTTCTTAAGGAACTGAAGGATGCCCGCAAAAAAGTGAAGAAAGTCTATCTGGCGGCTGACCCTGACCGTGAAGGGGAAGCGATTGCCTGGCATCTGGCACACTATCTGGATCTGGATGACACAGAAGAGTGCCGCGTCGTATTCAACGAAATTACCAAGCAGGCGGTCAAGGATGCGTTCAAGACCCCGCGGCCGATCAATAAGGATCTGGTCAATGCGCAGCAGGCCCGCCGTATTCTCGACCGGCTGGTCGGCTACAAGATCAGTCCTCTTCTATGGAAGAAAGTCAAGAAGGGCTTGTCGGCAGGCCGGGTGCAATCCGTTGCCGTCAAGCTGATCAACGACAGGGAGAATGAGATCAAGGCATTCGTTCCGGAGGAATATTGGACCATTACGGCAATTCTGGCAACAGGCTCCTCCACCTTCGAAGCCAAGTTCTACGGGGTGGATGGACAGAAGCAGGAGCTTCATAATGAAGCCGAAGTAAAAGCCATCCTTGCCGCGATTGAGAACAATGCCTTCGTGGTGTACGAGGTGAAGGAGAAGGAGCGGACACGCAACCCTTCCGCTCCCTTCATTACCAGCACCATGCAGCAGGAAGCAGCGCGCAAGCTGAACTTCCGGGCGGCGAAGACCATGTCCGTAGCCCAGCAGTTGTATGAGGGCATTGATCTGGGCAAAGAGGGCACAGTCGGTTTGATCACCTACATGCGGACCGATTCCACACGGATTTCCCCCGTGGCCCAGGAAGAAGCCAAAGAGTTCATCGTGAACAAATACGGTGAGGCCTTCTATCCGGAGACGCCCCGCGTGTATCTGAAGAAAGCGGCCAACGCCCAAGATGCGCACGAAGGCATTCGTCCCAGCTCCGTGCTGCGGACGCCGGAGGAATTGAAGGAATTTCTAAGCCGGGACCAATACAGGCTCTATAAGCTCATATGGGAACGGTTTGTAGCCAGCCAGATGGCTTCTGCCGTGATGGATACCATGACGGTGGATATTACTGCAGGGAGCGTCATGTTCCGGGCAGTCGGCTCGAAGGTGAAGTTTGCCGGGTTCATGAAAGTCTATGTGGAGAGCAATGATGAAGGCACGAACACGGATGAGGAGAAATTTCTCCCCCCCCTGGCCAAGGAAGATGTTCTGAAGCAGGATGGCTTGGAACCGAAGCAGCACTTCACCCAGCCTCCGCCCAGATACTCGGAAGCCCGGCTGGTGCGGGCGCTGGAGGAAATGGGAATCGGCCGTCCCAGCACCTACGCCCCAATCCTGGAGACCATCCAGAAGCGCGGCTATGTGGCGTTGGAGGAGAAGAAGTTTATTCCTACAGAGCTTGGCGAGCTGGTGATCGAGCTGATGGAGGAATTTTTCCCGGAAATTCTGGATGTGGATTTCACCGCTCAGATGGAAGAAGAGCTGGACCACGTGGAGGAGGGCCGGGAGAACTGGGTAAAAGTGCTCAGCGGCTTCTACGAGTCCTTTGAGAAGCGGCTTAATGTGGCTGAGGAAGAAATGAAGGAAATCGAGATTCAAGACGAGGTTTCCGATGAACTGTGCGAGAAGTGCGGCAATCCCATGGTTTACAAGATGGGCCGTTTCGGCAAGTTCCTGGCGTGCTCGGGCTTTCCCGATTGCCGCAACACCAAGCCCATCGTGAAGGGAACCGGTGTTGTCTGTCCCAACTGCAAGGTGGGGCATGTCGTGGAGCGGCGGAGCAAGAAGGGCCGGGTATTCTTCGGCTGCGACAAGTATCCCGATTGCGACTTTGTCTCCTGGGACCGTCCCGTAGGCAGAGATTGCCCGGATTGCGGCGAGATGCTGATCTCGAAGACCAACCGTAATGGAACCACGGTGCAATGCACCAAGTGCGATTATAAGGAAGAGCCGGTGGAGGAATCGGCAGAGGGCGAAGATTGATGTTGCCGGATCAAGGCGCGTTGTACGCGAAGGAATGCCGTACCGGCGTATGCTGCGGACAGCATATCGGCGCCTGATTGGCAGGAGCAAGGCGGATTCAGACAAGGAAGCCACCGTCTGCGGCAGGCTGCGCCCCTAATGCGCAGCCTGCCCAGTTTCGTTATTGGCGGTTGCCCGGGCCAGGCAATATAACAAGACAAGTTATTCCAGGATAAGGAGTGGTTTTGTGTCTTCGTTTCAACCAGTAACAATAATAGGAGCAGGACTTGCCGGAAGCGAGGCTGCATGGCAATTGGTCAGCCGCGGCATTCCCGTAATTCTGTATGAGATGAGGCCGGTCCAGAAGACCCCGGCCCATGTCACCGCCCAGTTCGCCGAACTGGTATGCAGCAATTCCTTGCGTGCCAACGGATTAACCAATGCAGTCGGCCTGTTGAAAGAAGAGATGCGCATGCTGGGGTCCCTGATCATGCGGCAGGCGGATAAACACGCTGTGCCGGCAGGAGGAGCGCTGGCGGTAGACCGCGACGGCTTCTCGGCCGGGGTAACGCAAGCGCTGCGCAACCACCCTCTGGTGGAGGTAAGAAACGAGGAGCTGCGCGAGTTTCCCCGGGAGGGAATCGTCATCGTGGCCTCCGGCCCGCTCACCTCACCGGCGCTGTCTCAGGAATTAAAGAAGTTAACCGGTGAAGAATACCTGTATTTCTATGACGCGGCGGCCCCGATTGTGGAGAAGGATTCCATTGATATGGACAAAGTTTATCTGGCTTCCCGTTATGATAAAGGAGAGGCGGCTTATCTCAACTGCCCCATGACGGAAGAGGAGTTCAACCGCTTCTATGACGAGCTGATTGCGGCTGAGGCGGCTCCCGTCAAGGAATTCGAGAAAGAGATATACTTTGAGGGCTGCATGCCCATTGAAATTATGGCGCGGCGGGGCAGACAAACCGTTCTGTTCGGACCGATGAAGCCGGTAGGTCTCATTAATCCACACACTGGAAAAATGCCCCATGCCGTTGTACAACTGCGGCAGGATAACGCCGCGGGCACTCTGTTCAATCTGGTAGGGTTCCAGACTCATCTCAAATGGGGGGAGCAGAAGCGGGTCTTCTCGCTTATTCCGGGACTGGAGCAGGCGGAATTTGTCCGCTATGGAGTGATGCACCGCAATACGTTCATCAATTCACCGAAGCTGCTGCGCCCCACTTACCAGTTCAAGACCAGAGATACCCTGCTGTTCGCCGGACAGATGACGGGGGTGGAGGGCTATGTGGAATCCGCTGCTTCAGGACTTGTGGCCGGTCTCAACGCCTCCAGGCTGGCGAGAGGGTTAGATCCTTATGAACTCTCGCCGGAGACATCCATCGGCAGTATGGCCGCTTATATTGTCTCTACGGAGTCCAATCAATTCCAGCCGATGAATGCCAACTTCGGCCTGCTGCCCCCGTTGGGAGAGCGGATCAAGAACAAGAAGCTGAAAAATGAGCAACTGGTCGAACGATCAATTCGGACAATTCAGAATTTTGTGGCAGCGGCGGATGATCTCCCTTGTAACTGAAACATTGGCTGTGGTACTATAAGCATGTTGCGCTTTAGCTGAATTATTTAACCGCCGGAATATTCGACATCTTGACACCAGAAGAACGCGTCAGGCAAGTATTCTGTCCGGTGATGAGAACTTCCGCTTAGATGCGGAAAAAGCGAATCCTTTTTTTGGCGTATGCAAGCCCCGTTGCAAGGCTGGTCCTTTTGTGGCCTGCCCACGGGGTTTTCCCGCGCATGGCATCATTCATAAGGGAGGAAGCCGCACATGGGCGATTTTCATGCTACAACGATTTTTGCCGTCCGCCACAATGGCAAAGGAGCCATTGCCGGAGACGGCCAGGTTACGTTCGGGAACAGCATGGTGATGAAGGGGCATGCCAAGAAGGTGCGCCGGCTGTACCGCGGCCAGGTTCTTGCCGGCTTCGCAGGCTCTGTAGCGGACGCTATCACCTTGTTCGAGAAGTTCGAAGGGAAGCTGGAGGAGCATCAGGGCAATCTGCAGCGCGCCGCCGTGGAGTTGGCTAAGGAATGGCGCTCCGACCGTGTTCTCAGGCGGCTGGAGGCCATGATGATCGTCATGGATAAGAGCGGACTGCTCCTCGTTTCGGGCAATGGGGAAATCATTGAGCCGGATGACGGAATACTGGCGATCGGCTCGGGAGGAACCTTCGCCCTGGCAGCAGGACGCGCGTTAAAACGCCACGCCGGCCAATTGGAGGCCAAAGAGATGGCCAGATCCGCACTGGAGATCGCCGCGGATATCTGCGTATTCACCAACCACAACATTATTGTTGAGGAAATCGACTGATCACCGGGAGGGATTAGGATGAAGGCGGCACCGCTCACCCCGAGGGAAATCGTTTCAGAATTGGATAAGTATATCGTCGGACAGAAGCAAGCGAAGAAATCCGTGGCAGTCGCGCTGCGGAACCGGTACCGCAGGAGTTTGCTTGATGAGGGCATGAGAGATGAAGTCATTCCCAAAAATATGCTGATGATTGGTCCTACAGGCGTGGGCAAGACCGAGATCGCCCGCAGGCTGGCCAAACTGGTCAACGCTCCTTTTGTGAAGGTGGAAGCGACCAAATTCACCGAAGTGGGCTATGTGGGCCGGGATGTGGAATCCATGGTGCGCGATTTGGTGGAGACGGCGATCCGGATGGTGAAGGCCGAGAAAACCGAGAAGCTCAAGGACAAGGCAGGCAAGCTGGCCGAAGAGCGCATCCTCCATCTTCTGGTTCCAGGGCCTTCCCGCTCCAAGCCGGGGCGCAATCCGCTGGAAATGCTGTTCGGCGGCCAGAAGGAACAGGAGCCTGAGCCGGAGAGTGTGGACTCCCATGTGGCGTCAAGCCGGTCTGCCATGAAAGAGCGGCTCTTGCGGGGCGAGTTGGAGAATGAGCAGATCGAGATTGAGGTGGAGGACCATGCTCCATCCATGCTTGATATGCTGGGCGGACAGGGCAATGACCAGATGGGCATGAACATGCAGGAGATGTTCAGCAGCCTGATGCCCAAGAAGACGAAGAAGCGGAAGCTGCCGGTCAGGGAAGCCCGCAAGGTGCTCACCCAGGAGGAAGCCCAGAAGCTGATGGATATGGATGAGGTGATTGCCGAGTCGGTTAACCGCGCGGAGCAGTCGGGCATCATCTTCATCGATGAAATCGACAAGGTAGCCAGTGTGGGCAAGGGCAGCGGTCCGGATGTATCCCGCGAGGGCGTACAGCGGGATATATTGCCTATTGTTGAGGGATCGACCATTATGACCAAGTACGGCCCGGTCAAAACGGACTATGTCCTTTTCATTGCGGCAGGCGCGTTTCATATCGCCAAGCCCTCTGATCTGATTCCGGAGCTGCAAGGACGCTTCCCCATCCGGGTGGAGCTTAACAGTTTGAACCATGTTGATTTTGTCAGAATCCTGAAGGAACCGGAGAATGCGCTGACCAAGCAGTATACGGCGCTGCTCGCCACGGAGGGGATCCAGATCACCTTTACGGATGCCGCCATTGACGAATTGGCGCAAATCGCCGTTGAGGTGAACCAGAACACGGAAAATATCGGGGCCCGCAGGCTTCATACGATATTGGAGAAGCTGCTGGAGGACCTGTCCTTTGAAGCGCCGGACATTCAGTTGGAGAACTTCGAGGTAACTCCGGAATACGTCCGGGAGAAACTGGCCGATATTGCGAGAAACAGGGACTTGAGCCAATACATTTTGTAACAGCCGGGAAATGGTATTAGGAGGATTTAGAGCATGCTATTGCTTTCAAAGACAAGAAGATTGAATCGCCTTTTGCAGCGAGCGGCAGGAAAAGCGCTTTCCTTTATGGAGATGGCGGAGGTTTTGCGGGATTCCATGGTGGGCAATGTGTATGTGATGAGCCGCAAGGGGAAGATTCTGGGGTGCGCTTTGGCCGGGACTTTTCATTCCGAAGAACTGAACCGCCTCTTGTATCAGGACAAAAGGCTCACCGCGGAGCAGAACCAGCTGCTTCTGCGGATTGAGGAAACCAGCTCCAATGTGGATGAGGAAAATCCCTATCATTATATAACAGGTCAGATTCAGCTTCTGTTCGAGCAGAAATTCCTGACGGTGATCCCGATTATGGGAGGAGGGGACCGGTTGGGCACCTTGCTGTTGGCCAGAACCGACCAGCCCTTCGGTGAGGATGATCTGATATTGGCTGAATACGGGGCGACGGTGGTGGGAATGGAGATTTTGCGGGAGCGGGCGGAGGAAAGTGAGATTGAGGCCCGCCGCAAGGCCATTGTCCAAGTAGCAGTAGGATCTTTGTCCTTCAGTGAACTGGAGGCGGTGGAGCATATATTCGACGAGCTTAAAGGCAAGGAAGGGCTTCTGGTGGCAAGCAAGATCGCCGACCGGGTGGGCATTACCCGCTCCGTGATCGTCAACGCTCTGCGCAAGCTGGAGAGCGCGGGTGTCAT
The DNA here is from genome assembly GCA_029256185.1 of Paenibacillaceae bacterium. GTDB lineage: Bacteria > Bacillota > Bacilli > Paenibacillales > NBRC-103111 > Paenibacillus_AR. Next base: position 50,154 of record JAQSYI010000023.1, on the reverse strand, counting down.
TGAAACCCGCTCCCTCGGAATGAAAGGGACCTATATCAAAATTCTCAATGATCAATTGATCACAGAGCTGGATAAGCGTCAAGCGTAAGAAGTCCCGGATAGTTTAATTAATTTTTATAAAGTCAAGTCCTATCTCCGTAAAGATAGGGCTTTTTTCTTATTGTATATTTTGCCATTTTTTTGCATGCTTTATGAAGCTGATACTTGCGTGTTCTGCATGATATGACAAGTTTAGCAAAAAATTAATATAAAAACTTTGTCGAAAGAAAGAGGAGTTTGCAATAAAGCTGTTGAATATATTACGTTAATCTATGCCTAAAGGTAGGTTGAGGCCTGATGAATCTATTGAATTCCGCCAGTTTTAACAGGATGGAACAGATGTTGGACGTTGCAGTATTGCGTCAAAAGGTGTCCGCTAATAATATTGCAAATATCGACACGCCTGAATTCAAAAGGTCTGACGTGCGGTTTGAAGAGCTTCTGAACCAGCAAATGAATCAAAGCTCCCTTGCGGGCAAGAGAACCAACCCCAAACATATACCCATCGGCTATCAGTCAACAGCCGTCGAGCCTCAAGTGATTCAAGACCAGACCTCGGTAATGAACAATAACTTAAACAATGTGGATATCGATGCCGAGATGTCGCTTTTGGCCAAGAACCAGCTAAGGTATAATGTGATTGCCCAGCAGGTATCCCATGATATACGCAATCTTAAGACCGCTATTGGAGGGAGATAACGAGGGATGAAGCTAACCAACGGATTTGACATCAGCAGCTCGGCGCTTACAGCACAGCGTCTGCGTATGGACGTTATCGCCTCCAACATGGCCAATGCCGACACGACCCGCGGCAAGCTGGTTAACGGCAAGTGGGAGCCCTATCAGCGCAAAATTGTTTCCTTCGAAACCAAACAGAATGCCTCTTTCGCCCAGGTGCTGTCCGATACCATGTCCGGCAAGGCTGTGGGAGAAGGCGTGAGGGTAAGCAAGATCACGGAGGATACCGCACCCTTCAAGCAAGTGTACAATCCCACCCACCCTGACGCCGACGAGAACGGCTTCGTGCTTCTTCCCAACGTGGACATGCTGAAGGAAATGGTGGACATGATGTCGGCGACACGTTCTTACGAAGCCAACGTCACCGCACTGAACGCTTCCAAAGCCATGATCACCAAAGCGCTGGAAATCGGCAAATAATCAAGGGGGATAACTACGGATGATAACGAAAATCGGATTGCAGCCCGCATCATTCCTGAAGCAGGTTCAGCCCAAGGAAGATTCGCAGACAGGAGCCGCCGAGCTCGGCCAGTCATTTGGCAATATGCTTAATAATGCAATGACCCAATTATCGGCGCAGGAGCAAGCTGTTGAAGTTCTGAATGACCAGTTTATCCGCGGAGATGCGGTAGATGCCCACCAGCTTGTGATTAATGCAGAACGTTTATCCGTAGGGTTGGAAATGACCGTCCAAATCCGCAACAAGGTGATTGAAGCATACCAGGACATCATGAGAATGCAAATTTGATCCTAGCGCATGAAACCTGAGAGTGCTAGCGGATGAGGTGACAAAAGTTGAATGAGAGGATGCTCCAGTATTGGAACGGAGCAAGGCAATTTTGGAATAAATTCAACCGTACTTCCAAAATGATGATTATCGGCACGCTGATTGCCATGGTTTTGACGATTGTATTGGTAGTCTATAATAATTCTAAAGTTGAATATGCCGCTGCATTTACGGATCTTCAACCGACGGACGCTTCTGCTATTACCAAGTATCTCACCGACAGCAGCATCCCCTATAAGATGAGCGAGGACGGCAAGACCATCGGCGTTCCGCGCAATATGGTAGCCAAGGTGAAGGTGGATGTAGTAGGGGCGGGGCTGACCAAGAGCGGCTCCATCGGTTGGGGCGTATTCCGGGAGAGCAGCATCTTCGGTAAGACGGACGCACAATCTCGCATTATGGAGCTTGAAGCGCTGCAAGGCGAATTAGAGCAGCTGATTAACACCAATGTAGCAATTGCCAGTTCCAAGGTTCTCGTTACCAAGCAAGACGAAGGCGTATTTCTCCGCGAAGTCCAGCCTCCGACCGCTTCGGTCATGATCAACACCAAGCCCGGCTATACATTGGACCAGAATAAGATTGACACCATGTATCTTCTTGTGTCGAAAAGTGTCGAGAATCTTACAGTGGACAATATTTCGATCTCTGACCAGAACGGCGACTTGCTGCCGTACTCCAAGTCCAGCAGCGGCCAAGTGAACGCCGGGACTATTGCGACCCAGCAATTCCAGATCAAGCGGGATTTCGAGCAGGATTTGCGCAAGGAGATCATGAAGCAGTTAGGTCCCATTGCGGGCCAGAACAACGTGCTGCCCATGGTTGTAGCTACATTGAACTATGATAAGAAGACCAGAAGCAGCAACATGGTGACTCCGGTCAACGGGGAGAACGGTATTGTAGTGAGCTCCCAGGTAACGGAGAAGTCTTCCACCAACACTCCCGACGGGGGAGTGACGGGCACGGGAGAAACCGATGTTCCCACTTATCCGTCAGGCTCTGCCGGGGGGAATTCCACTTCGGATGAATCAACGCGGATTTATAACTACGATTTTAACCATATCAAAGAAGATATTGAGTCACAGCCGTTTTTTGTGAACGACTTGATGGTCAGCGTGGCACTTAACAGAAGCGCCAATCTGACTGATGAAACCAAAACGCTTATTCAGAGAATGTTGACCAGCCTGGTGAGCACGTCGCTTGCCAACAATGGGCGCACATATACCAATGAAGAGCTGACAGCCAAGGTAACCGTCTTAGACGAAACGTTTGCCGCTTCGGCATCTCCTGCCGAAACAGCGCGCAACAACTGGCTGCTGTACGGCGGAATCGGACTGGGTGCTGTAGTCCTGGCCGCAGCAGGCGGCTTTATCATTGCGTCCAGAAGGCGCCGGTCAGAAGAAGCGGCTTTGGAAGAAGAGTTCGTGCCGCCCCTTCCTGCGAAGGTGGAGTACCCCAGTATTGACCTTGATAATCTTACCAATGACAACCAGGCAAGAAAACAGCTTGAACAACTGGCGAAGAAAAAGCCGGATGAGTTCGTCAATCTGTTGCGTACATGGCTGGTCGATGAATAGAGGTGTATTAATTGGCAGCTAAAGGAATCCAAGCGCCTACCCTGACAGGCCGGCAAAAAGCGGCAATCCTGCTGATCAGCTTAGGACCGGAAGTATCTGCCCAGATTTTCAAGCACCTTCGTGACGATGAAATCGAGCAGCTTACTCTTGAAATAGCCAACGTACGAAAGGTGGATTCGGGAGAGAAGGACTCGATCCTGGCCGAATTCCACCAGATCTGCATGGCGCAGGAATTTATCTCCCAAGGGGGGATCGCCTATGCGAAGGAAATCCTGGAGAAGGCCTTGGGCAATCAGAAGGCGATGGATATTATCAACCGTCTGACAGCTACGCTGCAGGTCCGTCCGTTTGACTTCGCCAGGAAAGCCGATCCGTCCCAGATACTTAACTTTATCCAAAATGAGAACACTCAAACCATCGCTTTGGTCCTTTCTTATCTGCAGGCCGATCAGGCGTCTATGATTCTCTCCGCTCTGCCGGAAGACAAGCAGGCGGATGTAGCCAAGCGGATCGCCCTGATGGACAGCACCTCTCCTGAGGTAGTTGCCCAGGTGGAGCGGGTTCTGGAGCAGAAGCTGTCGGCAACCGTGACTCAGGATTACACTTCAGCAGGCGGTATTGAAGCCATCGTACAGATTCTGAACGGTGTAGACCGGGGTACCGAGCGCACCATATTGGATGCCTTGGAGATTCAGGACCCTGAGCTGGCCGAAGAAATCAAGAAACGGATGTTTGTATTTGAGGATATTGTCAACATTGACAACCGCTCTATCCAACGGATCATCCGCGACCTTGAGAACGCCGATCTGCAGCTGGCATTGAAGGTAGCCAGCGAAGAGGTCCGGGAATCCATCTTCCGCAACATGTCCAAGCGCATGTCCGAGACATTCAAGGAAGAAATGGAATACATGGGTCCTGTCCGCTTGCGTGACGTGGAAGAAGCCCAGACCCGTATCGTTGCGACTATCCGCCGGCTTGAGGAATCCGGCGAGATCATTATTGCCCGCGGCGGAGGAGATGACGTGATTGTCTAGAATAATCAAGCCGCAGTTCTACATCTCCTTAGACGACAAGAAGGAAATTAATGTTACAGCTTATCCTTTATCCCGGGACATTGTTCACGAAAGCGTCACTGTCCCGCCGGTTACGGCTGAGCAGGAGGAAGAGCTGCGCGAGCTTTTGGCGATGAAGGACCGGATTCTGGACGACGCCGAGAAGGTGGCCGAAGAACAAGTAGGCCTGGCCTTCCAAGAAGCCGCGGCGGTTCGGGAGCAGGCACAGGCGGAGATTGAGGACTGGTGGCAGCAACGCCGCAGCTTGGACGCGCAGGCCAAGGAAGATGGCAGGCAAGAGGGCTTGGAGCAAGGCTACCAGCAAGGGCTCGCCCAAGCGGAAGAACAGGTGCTGGCTCATTATGAGGCTATGCTGGCCGAAGCCAGAACACTTCTCACCCAGGCCTATGATATGAAGCGCCAGATTATTCAAGAGTCCGAGCCTTTCTTAATCGAGCTGTCAACAGCCATAGCCGGCAAGATTATTCATCAGGAGCTTACATTAAATCCTGAGTTGATTATCGGAATGACCCGTTCCACCTTATCCAGGAGGAGAGAGAAAGGTCATATTACGCTGTGTGTATCTCCAAGCCAGTTCGCCTTTTTCCGTGATTCCCGCGAGGAGCTGCTCCTGTCGCTGGATTCCCAGGCGGAGCTTCAGATTTTGCCTGATTCATCCGTCGGCGAGCACGGCTGTGTGGTGCGCACGGAGTTCGGCAGCGTCGACGCGAGGGTGGATACCCAGTTGAAGGAAATCAAGCAGGCCTTGCAGCAGTTGTCTATGGAGTCTGGCGAAGGAGTCGAAGAAGCATGATTAAGCTCCCTCTGGCCAGCCGGTATATCGAGCACTTGCAGCAGATTGATCCCGTTTTGGTCAATGGCAAGGTCATTCAGGTAATCGGACTTACCGTAGAATCGGAAGGTCCGGATGCCAGCGTAGGCGATGTGTGCCTGATCTATCCGTACAAGTCCAGCAAGCCGCTGAAGGCAGAGGTGGTCGGCTTCCGTGACAACCGGGTCATTCTGATGCCGTTGGGTGATCTTCAATCCATCGGTCCCGGCTGCGAGGTGGTGGGAACAGGCAAACCCCTGTCCGTCCAAGTGGGCTATGAACTGCTGGGCAAGGTTCTGGACGGTCTGGGACAGCCGCTCGACGGCAGTCTGCTGCCAAGCAGAATGACCCAGTACTCCACGCATAATCAGCCGAGCAACCCCTTGAAGCGGCCGCGGGTCCTGCAGCCCATCAGCGTGGGAATTCGCGTGATTGACGGTTTGCTGACGGTTGGCAACGGCCAGCGGGTAGGGATTTTTGCCGGCTCCGGCGTTGGCAAGAGCACCTTGCTTGGCATGATTGCCCGCAATACGGCAGCGGATGTGAACGTGATTGCCCTCATCGGGGAACGGGGCCGGGAAGTGCTGGACTTCATTGAACGGGATCTGGGACCGGAAGGTCTGGCCCGTTCCGTGGTTGTTGTAGCGACCTCCGACCAGCCTGCTCTGATCCGGATTAAGGGAGCTCTGATCGCTACCAGCATCGCCGAGTTTTTCCGTGACCGGGGGATGAACGTCATGCTGATGATGGATTCTGTCACCCGGTACGCCATGGCTCAGCGGGAGGTTGGCCTTGCAGTAGGGGAGCCGCCTGCCACGAGAGGCTATACCCCTTCTGTGTTCGCTACGCTGCCTAAGCTCCTGGAACGCTCGGGCACCAGTCCGAAGGGTTCCATCACGGCCTTTTACACCGTGCTTGTCGACGGCGATGACATGAATGAGCCGATTGCCGATGCGGTCCGGGGGATATTGGACGGACACATTGTACTGAACCGGAATCTGGCAAACAAAGGTCATTTCCCGGCAATCGATGTGCTGGCCAGCGTCAGCCGGGTTATGAAGGAAATCGTGCCCGACAAGCATCAGGAGGCCGCCCAGTTTCTCAACCGTCTGCTGTCTATCTATAAAGATTCGGAGGACTTGATCAATATCGGGGCGTACCAGCGCGGCTCCAATCCCGAAATTGACTTGTCCATCAAATATATTCAAGCCATCAATGAATTTACCCGTCAGAAGGTTAATGAGAAAGTGACTTATGCCGAGGTTCAGGAGCGGCTGCTATCCGAGTTTGGTGGGGGTTGAAGGGGCAGATGAGATTTCGTTATTCGTTCCAAAAAATTGTCGACTTGAAGTCCAATGAGAAAACACAGGCGGAATGGGTACTCTCCAGCGCTGTGGGACGGCTTCGGGCAGAGGAAGATTCATTGAACACCCTTTACTCGGAGAAAAACGATGTGGAGTCTGCACTGGACTCTTCGGTACTCAGCCGGACAACGGTATCGGAACTCATGGTATACCAGCATTACCTGGAGCATTTGGATAACCGGATCAGACATAAGACCGTCGATGTCCGTCATGCCGAAATCAATGTTACGGAGAAACGTGAGATTCTCTCTTCCAAGATGGTGGAGGAAAAAGTCTGGGACCAGGCCAGGAGCAAGGCGTTTGCGGTTCATCAGGCGCTTGTGCTGAAGAAAGAGCAGGACTCGCTGGATGAGATGGCAACCAACCGTTACAAGAAACCATCATCAATGTAAGTCTGGAACCGGTCAACCTGGAATGAAGGAGGTGCGGCAGTATGGAGACGGAGGCGGATAAGCCGACGTTTAACGCTTTCGAGCGATTTCTTTATTGGTTCTTTATCCCGGTGGTATTCACAACAGTTTTGCTCGGCGCTCTGCTGTCTCTGTTCGATTACGATATCATCAACCAGGCGCTGAAAATCGGCGATAAAGTACCGGGGCTGTCGGCTATTCTGCCTGATCCCAAGCAAGATGCAAGTGCAGTTGCGGAAAATAAGTCCGTACCTGCTGCTGCCGAGCAGACTGCCGAGGAAGAGACCGCAGCTTCCCAGGAGGCGATCCGGCAATTGCAGCAGCAATTGGAGGCCAAGCAGGCAGAACTGAGCGGAGCTGTGGCAAGCAGTGAGCAGAAGGATCAGGAAATCAAGGACCTCCAGGCGAAGCTTGCGGCGGAGCAGGAGTTGGCGGTGGTCGAGGCCAAGAGCGATGAAGAGTACCAGGCCTTGATTGCCCAGACGGCAGATATGTACGCCAAGATGTCTCCAAGCAAGGCAGCGCCGATTATGGAGAACCTCACGCTAAAAGAGCAGGTGCTGATTTTATCCGCGATGAAAGTCGATGACCGGGTAAGGGTGCTGGAGAAAATGAATCCCAAGATGGCCGCTGAAGCTTCCATTTACCTGAAGGATCTGACTCCGGCCAAGGACAGACAGATTGCCGCCCTGCAAGAGCGCCTGAAGCTCGGGGAGGCTTCCCCTGCTCCTGCTGCAACCGCCAGCAGCATGACGAAGGCGGAGTTGGGGCAAACCTTTGCCAACATGACTCCCAAAAGCGCCGCGGTGCTTCTGATTGAAATGTACAAGACCTCTCCCGCCAAAGTAACGGAGATTCTGAACAGTATGGAGACGGCTGCCCGCTCCAAGGTTATGACGTCCATCTCCGACACTTCCAAGGAAACGGCGGTATCGATTGCGTCCAGCCTGGCCCAATAGATGACAGGGAACTGGATGTTCACTTGAAAGGAGGTGAGAAAAAAATGCAAACGACAAACGCATTGGTAATGACCATGCAACCGGGAACCGCAACTGCAGCGGCTGTACCATCCACTGGCGGAGCAGTAAGTGCCGACGCAAGCTTCGGCAAGCTTCTGGTTCAAGTGCTGGGAGGAACTTCTGCAGATCAGAACATTTCCGCTTCTCTGCCGGATCTGGCCCAGCTTATGGCCGGTCTTGTGGCAGGTTTGTCCGTTGAAGAAGCCGCCCAACAATTGGAGACGGCAGACCCTGCGGCATGGAGCCTGCTTCTGGAACAGCTGTCTGAACAACCGGAGCTTCTGGACAAATTGATTGGCGAAGATGAAGTGCAATCCTGGCTGGTGCAAGCATCCCTGCTGCTTCAGGCTATCGGGCAAATGCCCGTTCAGACTGTTGAACAGCCTGCTGCGGTCGAGGGAGAACAGCAACAGGCAGAAAGTGTGCAGTTGAACGCCAAGCAGGCCCAGGAGGTGCTGCAAGCATTCGCAAGAACGCTTCGGGAACAACCTGACAATGTTTTTACGGCTCAGCTTCGGGAGAAGCTGGAAGTGATTCTGGCGAGCAACCCGCAGCTTGCGGCTGCTGTATCGGAGAACACCACGAAGTCCGGTACGGACGGAAAGAACGTGTCCCGTGAAGAGCAGAGCCATGCTGCCGCCTCTGACAGTGCAGGGAAGAGAAGCAATGTGGAAACCCAAGCGGTACAGGCAGCCGGTAAAAACTTCAAGGTGTTGGAGACGCGCGACGGTCAGGCAACAGTACAGGTTACTTCTTCTTCTGCCTTCGTTTCCCGGTTGGAGATGCTCGCAGCCAAATCTATGCCTGTCAACCGCCCTGAATTGCTGGCGGGGGTTGAGAAGACTGCACCGGAGCAAACGGAAATCGCCTCTACGGGTTCTGATGATGCCGGATTGCCTGTAGTTTCAGGACAGGATTCATCCCGGTTCACGCCGGTCAAAGGTACTGCGCCCGCAGAGAACATGGTAAGATCCCACGCTTTGGCAGAGGATATCAGCAAATTTATGATCGGCAAGATGAGGATCCAGACTGGCAACGGCCTGACTGAGGCCCGTCTGACTCTGACTCCTGAATCTCTAGGGCAAGTGGATGTAAAGATCTCTATGCAAAACGGACAGTTAGTGGCCCACTTCGCGGCGCAGACGGCAATGGGTAAGGACGCCCTCGAAGCCCAGATGGCACAGCTCCGTACCACGCTGCAGAATCAAGGGATTCAAGTGGAGCGGATCGAAGTTACTCAAAGCCCTACCCTTCAGTCCGGCATGTTCCAGGACCAGCGGGGACAGCAGCACTCCCAGCAATCAGGCGGCCGCAATGAATCCAAGTCAGGCGGTGACGGAAGTGAGGAGTATGCCGCTTCCGCATCTGCCATATTGAACAGGATCGACGAACAAGGGCAGGATGGTTTTGATGTAACGGCGTAAGCATGTACCTGTCTCCATCCTTGCGCAAGACAATAAGGAGGTGTGAGAATGGCGGATTCGCCGATCTCTACCAAAAATGTATGGCCCAATTATTCTGCCGCCAACGTAAGCAAAGCGGCCAAAACCAATAATAATGACTTGGGCAAGGACCAGTTCCTGAAGATTCTGATTACCCAACTGAAGAATCAGGACCCTATGCAACCGCTGGAGGACAAAGAATTCATATCCCAGATGGCCCAATTTACTTCCGTGGAGCAGCTGACCAACATGGCAACGGAGATGAAAGCTCTGCGTGAATCTCTCGGAATGGCCTCCGGACTGATCGGCAAGAGCGTCAGCTGGACAAGCACGGACGAGGTTGGGAATACTTACGATTACGAAGGCATAGTCGAGGCGATTTCCTTTAAGGACGGCAAGCAATACGCCAATGTGGACGGCATGCAGGTCACCTTGGATCAACTGACCCGAATCTGGGACCCGGAGCTGTCTTCATGACCGAGCAACTTAGAATCGGACAACTGTTCCCTACTGCAATTCCGCCCGGAGCAGTCCGTACCGGCCAGGCATCAGGGACTCCAGCTTCAGCCAAGAGCTTTCAGGAATATCTGGATGACTCCCAGCTCCGGTTCAGCCATCATGCCGAACTGAGGCTCAAGCAGAGGGGTATTGTGCTGCAGCAAGAACAGATGCAAAGGCTGGAATCCGCAGTTGACAAAGCTGCCGCCAAAGGAGCGAAGGATTCTCTGCTCATCATGAATGACTTGGCCTTCATCGTGAACGTCAAGAACCGGACGATTGTAACAGCCATGGATGGCGCCCAGCTTAAGGATAATGTGTTCACGCAGATCGACAGCGCGGTTGTCGTATCCTGACAGGAAAAGAGGCCGGCCCGTTATAAGGAAGCCCCGGCTTGCGGATCGATTGAAGCAAGCTGACCTGTCATTAAACCATCTGAACGAGAAATTGGGAGGAACGAATTCATGCTTAGATCGTTATATTCGGGCGTATCCGGTATGCGCGGCTTTCAAACCAAGCTTGACGTTATCGGCAACAATATCGCTAATGTCAATACAATAGGCTTCAAAGCCGGACGGGCCATGTTCAAGGATATTTTGAGCCAGACCGTAGCAGGTGTGACTGCACCTACAGATGACACAGCCGGAGGCGTGAATGCCAAGCAGATCGGCCTGGGGGTAACCTTGGCCTCTGTGGATACCATTCATACGCCAGGCAGCGCCATGACAACCAATGTGCCTACTGATCTGCGGATCGACGGAGACGGCTTTTTCGCAGTCCGGGCCGGAGCGGACCAGGAGACGCCTTACCTGACCAGAGCGGGGAACTTCACCGTTGACGCCAACCGGAACCTGGTTAACGCGGACGGATTGTTCGTCTTGTCAACAGCGGGAGACCAGATTGTCATCGGTGAGGAAGTTACGGCATTCTCCATTGCCCAGGACGGCACCATCATCGCTGTTAATACAGACGGCACCTCTGCTCCGACGGAATTCCAGATCTCCGTTGTGAAGGTGGTCAATCCGGGCGGCTTGGAGAAAATCGGCGGCAATCTGTACCGGGTGACCCCCAACGCCAATCCGGAAGGGCTGCTCGATGAATTCACCCTTGCCAACGATCCGGCTCTCGGCACCGGGGCAATCGTATCCGGGCAGCTGGAAATGTCAAATGTTGACCTGACCGGCGAATTCACGGAGATGATCGTAGCTCAGCGGGGCTTCCAGGCGAACTCCAGGATCATCACAACTTCCGATGAGATTCTGCAGGAAGTCGTCAACCTGAAGCGGTAGGTAATATGAACTAGAGGCAATTCCGGGGGAGGTGCTTTAATCTCTCCCCGGAACCCTTTTGAAGGAGGGGAACCCATGATCACGGTGAGTCGGCTGAACGGCAAGCCTATTACCATCAACGCCTTGCTAATCGAAACGATCGAGGAAACACCGGATACGGTTATTACCTTGACTACGGGCAAAAAAATTATGGTTCTCGACAAGGTTCCCGATGTGGTAATCTTAATAAAGAACTTTTTGTCAGCCATTGGAGGAGTCAGAGGGACGATAATGAGTTCGGAGTCGGAGGGGTCTTAGTGTTCAAAAACAAGTTCTTCATGATCATCATTGCTATGCTAATCGTGATTACCCTGATTCTGGTTGCCTTTTTTACCCTATGGAACATTATGGACAAGAATAGCCAGCTTGCAGATCCCAGTGAGGCAGCCAAAGCTTCTGTCAGCCAAGTATCGGGCAAGCAGCTCACACCATTGCAAATCAAGGAACAGACGGTTTTTATGGAAAACATCTTGACTAACCTGTCTGACCGGCGTATTGTCAAAACCGGCTTTGCTTTTGAGCTGGACAACAAGAAAGCCAAGGAAGAGTTTGAAACCTTGAACTTTAAAGTGAAAGGGATCATTCTTCAGACTCTTGCAGATATGACGGCTGAACAAATTTCGGGCAGTAAGGGACAGGAGTTTCTTATCTCCACTCTGATGAACAAGATCAATGAAGTTTTAATTGAAGGCAAGATCAAGTCTATTTCGCTTACGGACTATTATGTAGAATGATTCCCGGACCGGGATTAGCCGCCGGTTATCCTCAAGGAAAACTCTAAGGTTATGCTTACGACGCCAGTTTTCCTTACGGAAAACTTTAAGTCAATGCTTACGATGCCAGTTTTCCTTACGGAAAACTTAAGTCAATGCTTACGATGCCAGTTTTCCTTACGGAAAACTTAAGTCAATGCTTACGATGCCAGTTTTCCTTACGGAAAACTTTAAGGAGGTGACGCTATGGTTGACGTACTTTCGCAAAATGAGATTGATGCCCTTCTGGCCGCTCTGTCTTCCGGTGAGATGGATGCAGAGGAGTTGAAGAAGGAGGATACTCAGAAGAAGGTCAGAGCCTATGATTTTAAACGGGCGACCCGGTTTTCCAAGGACCACCTTCGCAGTCTGACGCGGATTCATGAGAATTTCGCAAGGCTTCTAACCACCTATTTCTCCACCCAGCTCCGCACCTTTGTCCAGATCAGCGTGGTTCAAGTGGAACAGCTGCCTTACGATGAATTTATCCGTTCCATTCCGAAGATGACCATTCTGAATATCTTCGAAGCGGAGCCGCTGGAAGGACGCATGGTTTTGGAGGTACATCCCAACGTCGCTTTTGCCATGCTGGACCGTCTGTTGGGCGGATCGGGCATCTCCCCTTCGAAAATCAATGCGCTGACGGAAATCGAAACCATCATTATGGAGCGGATCTTCAGCCGCGCATTAGATACACTGCAAGAAGCCTGGAAGACGGTAACGGACCTGTATCCACGGCTGGAAGCATTGGAGACCAATCCCCAGTTCATGCAGATTGCATCTGCCAATGATACGATCGCGCTGATTTCTCTCAGCACCAAGATCGGGGATACCACAGGGATGATCAATTTATGTATTCCCCATGTTGTAATCGAGCCAATTATGCCGCGGCTGTCAGTTCATCATATGTTTGTGACTCACAGGAAATCGAAAACGGCGGAAGAGTCCGAAGCTCTGGAGCAACGGGTGTCAAAAGCGAAGCTGCCTATTGTTGCGGAGCTGGGACATTCAGAAATATCCGTTAAGGAATTTCTGAACATGGCCATCGGTGATGTCATTCCATTAACAAAGCCTGTGGAGCAAGGTCTCCATATAAGAGTCGGGGAAATGCTGAAATTCATCGGCAATCCCGGCACCTTAAAAGGTAAGGTTGCCGTTCAGATTTCGGAGATTGTTAACGAAGGAGTCGAGGAACATCATGACGAATAATAAGGATTATTTGTCCCAGGAGGAAATTGATGCATTGCTCCGGCAAACCTCTGACGAGTCTGCAGGGGGAGCAGCAGCGGCGGCTTACGTCGACGACTATCTGTCTTCTCTGGAGCAGGATGCATTGGGGGAAATTGGTAATATTACATTCGGCAGTGCAGCAACTGCACTCTCTACCTTGCTTGGCAAGAAAGTGGAGATCACGACTCCCCAGGTTTCCGTCATCTCCAGGGACCAGCTGCAAGAGGAGTTCCCCAAACCCCATGTGGCCATTCACGTGAATTATGTGGACGGGTTCCACGGCATCAATCTGCTTGTAATCAGAACGAGAGATGCACAGGTGATCGCTGACTTGATGATGGGCGGTGACGGAACCACTCCGGCCGGGGAATTAAGCGAGATTCATATCAGCGCTGTACAGGAAGCCATGAACCAGATGATGGGTTCGTCTGCCACATCGATGTCGACAATCTTCAACCGGTTCATCAACATTTCTCCTCCGGGAATTGATATTCTTGACCTTGCGAAGGGAACGGCAAATCTGCCAGACGAGGATGTCTTCATTAAAGTTTCTTTCCGTATGGTAATCGGAGACTTGATCGATTCCACAATCATGCAGCTGCTCCCCGTAGCGTTCGCAACTGACATGGTTTCTATTCTGATGGGAGGCACCGGCAGCTCAGCCGCACCGGCTGCAAGCACTCCTGCGCCTGCCAAGCCTGCAGCGCCAGCCCAGCAGGTTCCCGCGGCGGCAGCTCCGGCTCCAGCAGCGGCGGCAGCCCAGCCCGCACCTGCGGCTTACCAGCAACCGCCGCAAGAATATTACGATCCGGCCGCCTATCAGCAACAGCCGCCTATGGGTTACCCGCAGCCAGGTTATCCGCAACCCGGATATCCGTATCCCGGCTACCAGCAGCCGCCTGTGGCTCCGCCATATGCTGCGTATCAACAACAGGCCGCGGCGGCATATCCTGCCCCTCCCAGCCGCAATGTGAATGTGCAGCCGGTGCAATTTGCAAGCTTCAATAACCAACAGCAGCTGCACCAGGATGACACCAACCTGAATCTTCTACTGGACATTCCCCTGCGAGTCACGGTAGAGTTGGGGAGGACCCAAAAAGTGATTAAAGACATTCTGGATCTGTCTCAAGGCTCCATTATCGAGCTTGACAAGCTGGCAGGCGAGCCGGTGGATATCCTGGTTAACAACAAATTGATCGCCAAAGGGGAAGTAGTCGTTATCGACGAGAACTTCGGTGTGCGTGTAACCGACATTATTAACCAGTGGGATCGAATTCAAAAGCTGCAATAACCACTTAAGGGTGTATGCTTTCGAAGCCAGTTTTTCGGGTATGCCACAAAGTGGCAACCAACTCAAAACTTTTAGGGGTATGCTTTCGAAGCCAGTTTTTCGGGTATGCATAAAGCGGCAACCAACTCAAAACTTTTAGGAGGACTTTAGAAATGGCAAACCGTATTTTGATTGTGGACGACGCGGCATTTATGAGAATGATGATCAGAGATATTCTGACCAAGAACGGGTACGAGGTATGCGGCGAGGCCAATGACGGGGTCCAGGCAATCGAGCGTTTCAAGGAGCTTCGTCCCGATCTGATTACGATGGATATCACCATGCCCGAGATGGACGGAATCAATGCACTGAAGGAAGTCAAGAAAATCGACCCTAATGCCAAGGTTATCATGTGTTCGGCCATGGGCCAGCAGGCCATGGTTATTGACGCCATTCAGGCCGGTGCCAAGGATTTCATTGTCAAGCCGTTCCAGGCAGACCGGGTTATTGAGGCGATCAAGAAAACACTGGGCTAATCCTCTGAAGGGAAGGCATACATCGAAATGAAAATGCTCGTAAAGGGGCTCTTCGCTGCAGGCGCGTCTGTTGCATGGTATGGAACGGCAGCCGCCGCTTGTTATGCGGAGGCGGGGGATGAGATCCTGGGCGGCAATAGTACAGGCTCTGTTTATATGATGCTCGCACAGGTTGTTTTTTTCCTCCTTGTCATTATCGGCATTTTTCTCTTCATCATGAAGATCGTTTCACAAAAAAATAAGTCCTTTCAGTCAGGGCGTTCCATCAAGTCCCTGGGCGGATTGGGGCTGGGCCAGAACAAGTCGGTCCAGCTCGTACAGATTGGGAAAAGTCTGTATGTGCTGGGAGTCGGCAATGATGTTGAGCTGGTGGCAAAGATTGAAGATCAAGAAGAGATCGAGTATATAGTCGAGCATTTGCACGCCGGAACAACAAGGGAATTCAAAGGTTTTCCCACGTTTGGCGAATGGTTAAAGCGCCTGAAGGGCAGGCAGACCAGGTCAGAGGACCTGGATGTGACCCCCTCCTTTCAGGCGGTCTTTCAGGAAAAGATGCAGCGAATGGCCAACCGGCAGCAGGACCTTGAAGATTTGATGGGCCAAGACAACGATATTCTTAATGAACGGTTGAATGATAAATCATGAAGAAAAAGATAATTTGTTCAGCTATTCTTCTGATCATGCTGGGAATGGCATTATCTGCCCACACCTACGCTGCGGGTGAACCCATTCCTGAAGTTCATTTGACCATAGGTAATGGCGACGGGGAGCCGGGCGGGGCGACAAGCACGGTATCGATTATATTGATGCTGACGGTTCTGAGTCTGGCGCCGTCTATCCTGGTTTTGATGACCAGCTTCACCAGAATAGTCATTGTACTGGGCTTCGTACGGACCTCCCTTGGGACGCAGCAGATGCCGCCTAACCAGGTATTGATCGGTCTGGCCCTGTTTCTCAGTTTGTTCGTAATGGCTCCTACCATCGGTCAAATTAACGAGACGGCGTATCAGCCTTTTGCAAGAGGAGAGTTGACACAGACTCAGGCTTTGGAGCAAGCGGCCATTCCCCTCAAGCAATTCATGGGAACCTATGTGCATGAGAAAGACCTGAAGCTGTTCTTGGATTTCTCCCAAGCCGAGAGACCGTCCGGAATTGAAGATACACCGTTGACTGCCCTTATTCCCGCTTATGTCATCAGCGAGTTAAAAACGGCTTTCACCATGGGCTTTATCATTTTCATCCCGTTCCTCATTATTGATATGGTGATCTCAAGTACGCTGATGGCCATGGGGATGATGATGCTCCCGCCTGTCATGATCTCGCTCCCGTTCAAGATACTGCTCTTCATCCTGGTGGATGGCTGGTATCTGGTCGTCAAGGGATTATTGCTAAGCTACAGTTGACGCACAATGACGGCGAGTGGAAGAGGAGGGGAACAAGAGGGCCATGAATTCCGAATTCGTATTGAAGCTGGCCGGTGAAGCAGTCTATGTGGTTCTGAAGGCCAGCGCACCTATGTTGATTATCGCATTGACTGTAGGGCTAATTGTCAGTGTATTTCAGGCGACAACCCAGATTCAGGAGCAGACCTTGGCGTTTGTTCCCAAGATTGTAGCGGTGCTTCTGTCCATTCTTATTTTTGGGCCCTGGATCTTGACGACTCTGGTGGAGTTTACTTACAATTTATTGAATAATATTCATCAGTTTGCGCGATAGGCGGAGGATCATGGAGACTATACTTCTTTCCTTCTCTGGATTTCTGCTTATTTTTTGTCGGATTACCGCTTTTTTTGTCGTGGCTCCGGTTTTCTCCTCCCGGAATGTCCCGGCTACCTTCAAAATAGGTCTGTCGGCATTCATTGCCTTCCTGATCTTCTCCGGGCTCGGAGTTCAGCAGGTTCCTATGGATGCCGTGTATCTGATTTCCATCATCAAAGAGATTGCGGTCGGTCTGTTACTGGGTTTCATCGGCTATCTGTTCTTTACGGTCATCCAGATTTCCGGCGCCTTTATCGACATGCAGATGGGGTTATCGATGGCCAATATTATCGACCCTCTGACTGGCGCCTCCAGCCCCGTAACGGGCAATCTGAAGTTTATGGTGGCAATCGTGCTGTTTCTGTCCTTTAACGGGCATCACATGCTTCTGCAGGCCATTGTGCAAAGCTATGACTGGGTTCCTCTGCAGAATGATGTTTTTACCCGGATGTACAGCGGCAATATGTCGGACTTTATGATTCGTACCTTTACCGATTCTTTCGCCTTGGCGTTCAAGATGGCGGCACCCTTGGCAGCGGCGCTGTTTCTCACGGATGTGGGGTTGGGAATCCTGGCCAGGACGGCTCCCCAGTTCAATATTTTTGTCGTTGGCGTGCCATTGAAGATTGTGGTCGGTCTTATTTTACTGGCTTTTTTATTCCCGGACATGATGGGGTTGTTCCAAAATTTATTTCAAGCATTGTTTGAGGCAATGCAGAAGGCGATTATGCTGTTATCCAATCCAACACAATAGCCGGTTAACTTTAGCACAATGCCGGCTTTGCCCGGGCAAGCAGTGAGGAGGACATGGCTTGGCACAGTATCGTTACCATCTGAACCTGCAATTGTTCTCCGGTGAGAAGACGGAATCGGCGACACCCAAGAAGCGTCAGGAAGCCCGGGAGAAGGGGCAGGTCGCCAAGAGCATGGAATTGCCCGGCGCGTTTATCCTGTTGTTTTGCTTTATGGCCTTCCTGATGTTCGGCGGCTTTATGAAAGAGCGGTTGATCAAGCTGATCAGCGGCTCAATTAACGACTACTTGCTCGCCGATATTACAATGGGCAATGTTATGCCTCTGTTCAACCATCTGATGACTGAGCTTGTGATTATGATTGCTCCCGTTTTTCTGATCTCTGTGGTTGTTGCGGTTCTTGGCAACTACATGCAGACTGGGTTCCTCTTGTCCGGCGAGGGGCTTAAGATGAAATTCAACAAGATCAATCCCCTGGAAGGGGCCAAACGGTTGTTTGGCATGCGGGCTTTGGTGGATTTCGCCAAGACCATGCTCAAATTAATTCTGATCGGTTATATTGTCTACTCCTCGTTATGGGGAGAGAGGGGAAATCTGCTGGGCATGGCCGCCTTGCCCCTGGAGAGCACATTGAACTATGTAGCCAATCTGACTGTGATGCTGGGCATCAAAATTGGAGCTGCTCTGGTAGTTCTGGCGGTATTCGATTATATGTACCAAAAATATGAATACGAAAAAAATCTCCGGATGTCCAAACAGGATATCAAGGATGAATATAAAAAATCCGAAGGTGATCCGCTCATCAAAGGCAAGATCAAGGAAAAGCAGCGGCGGATGGCCCTGCAGCGGATGATGCAGGATGTTCCCAAAGCGGATGTGGTCATTACCAACCCGACTCACTTTGCAGTAGCGATCCGCTATGAGACGGGCCAGATGGACGCTCCCCGCGTATTGGCCAAAGGAACGGACTTTGTGGCCTTGAAGATTAAGGAAATCGCCAAGCAAAACGGGGTGGTGACCATGGAGAACCGGCCGCTTGCGAGGGCGCTGTATGATCAGGTAGAGATCGGCCAGGCTATTCCTGCCGAGCTGTTTCAGGCTGTGGCCGAGGTACTGGCTTATGTGTACCGGCTAAAAGGAAAAGCGAAATAAAATAATCACGAAAGGAGCGTATCTTCATGCGAATCAGAGATTTGATCATTTTGCTGGGAGTTATCGGAATTATTCTTATCATGGTAGTTCCCATCAGTGTGCATGTAGTGGATGTGCTTCTGATCATCAATATTTCTCTGGCCATGATGATCCTGCTGGTGTCCATGAGTACCCAGGAGGCGCTCGATTTCTCCATATTTCCTTCTCTGTTGCTGATAACCACAGTGTTCCGGATTGCGCTTAATATCTCCACTACCCGGAACATTCTGGTTCATGCCGATGGAGGCAAAGTTGTCGCTACTTTCGGTGACTTCGTGGCAGGGGGCAATCTGGTCGTCGGATTTGTCGTGTTCCTGATTCTCGTCGTTGTGCAGTTTATCGTGATCACCAAAGGGGCGGAACGGGTGGCAGAGGTTGGCGCCCGGTTTACGCTGGATGCAATGCCCGGCAAGCAGATGAGTATCGATGCGGATCTGAATGCAGGCATGATCAACGAAACCCAGGCAAGAGAACGCAGAAAAAAGATAGAACGGGAAGCCGACTTCTACGGCGCCATGGACGGCGCCAGCAAATTCGTCAAGGGGGATGCGATTGCCAGTATCGTCATCTTGATTATCAATCTGTTGGGCGGACTGGTAATCGGCATGGTCTACCACGGCTTCAGCATTCAGGAGGCGGCCAGTCTGTTTACCAAGATGTCCATCGGTGACGGCTTGGTGAGCCAGATTCCGGCGCTGATGATTTCCACCGCTTCGGGTCTGATTGTAACCCGTGCCAACTCGGACGGCAATCTGGCCTCTGATCTGTCCCGCCAATTGATGCAGAATCCGAAATTGCTGTACATTGTTGCGGGGACGATTGCCGTATTGGGCTTGGCTACCCCCATCGGAGTTGTGATTACATTCCCGATTGCTGCCATTCTGGTGTTCGCCGGCTATAAAATGCAAAAAACGCTCAACCAGAAGCAAGTGGAGGAAGAAGAGGCGGAAGAGCAGCAGCAAATTGAAGAGGTGCGCAGTCCTGAGAGTGTGATCAGTTTGCTGCAGGTGGACCCCATCGAATTCGAGTTTGGCTACGGCCTCATTCCCCTGGCTGATATGCAGCAGGGCGGGGATCTGCTGGACCGGATCATTCTGATTCGCCGACAATGTGCGCTGGAATTAGGCATTGTTGTGCCTGTTATCCGAATTCGTGACAATATTCAACTAAAACCTAATGAATATGTCATAAAAATTAAAGGAAATACCGTTGCGCGCGGTGAATTATTACTTAATCATTATCTCGCCATGAGTCCGGGCTTTGATGATGATTCTATCTCGGGGATTGAGACGGTTGAGCCTGCCTTCGGCTTGCCTGCCATCTGGATAGATGATGTGATGAAGGAACGGGCCGAACTGTCCGGTTATACCGTGGTTGACCCGCCTTCGGTTGTCGCTACCCATCTGACAGAAATCGTCAAGCGCCATGCGCATGAGCTGATTGGACGCCAGGAAACCAAGTCGCTGATCGAGAATGTGAAGGAGGCTTATCCTGCTCTGGTGGAGGAACTGATTCCCAATGTATTGTCCGTCGGCGATCTCCAGAAAGTGCTGGCCAAGCTGCTGCGGGAGAAGATATCCGTACGGGATTTGGTCACGATTATGGAGACTTTGGCCGATTACGGAGGGTACACCAAGGATCACGATATTTTGACGGAATATGTGCGCCAGGCTCTGTCCCGGCAGATTACCCACCAGTACGCCTCAGGCGGCGATGCTTTGAAGGTAATTACTGTAGGTCCTACGCTGGAGAAGAAAATTGCCGAAGCTGTGCAGCAGACGGATCAGGGTTCCTATCTGGCTCTGGACCCTTCTTCCTCCCAGTTGATCTTCCATAAGCTGAATGAACAAATAGGCAAAGCGGTGCAATCCGGCCAACAGCCTGTTATTCTAACCTCTCCGACGATACGCATGTATCTGCGGCAGCTGCTGGAACGGACGCTGCAGGATATTCCCGTCCTGTCCTACAGCGAGTTGGAGCCGAATGTTGAAATTCAGAGCATGGGAGTTGTGAATTTATGAGAGTGAAACGTTATGTCGTAGATTCCATGCCGGATGCACTCCAGCAGATTCGCAGCGATTTGGGCAAGGATGCCGTTATTCTCAATACCAAAGAGATCCGCTCCGGCGGATTTTTGGGGTTATTCAGCAAAAAGAAGATCGAGGTCATTGCCGCTACGGACAGCGCTTCGAACGGGGCTGCCGCCGCCCGTTCTGTTGCCGCGAAGCAATTCAAAGCCAGCTCTCCGGCGAATTCGGCGGGTGTGGCTGTGCTGAACCATCCTGACCTCTCCAGTGAAGAGAAGGCGGCAAGCATTCTGCAGTCCATCAGCATGCTCTCGGGCAAGCGTGAGTCCGTTCAGCAGGACCCGGCTTCTGCTGTGCCGAATCCGGTGGTTCCGGCGGCCCGCGGCGCTGCCTTATACGGATCATCCTCGGGACTTGCGGTTTCTGTGCCGGTTCCCGCCCCCGCGGCGGCAGAGAAACCGCAGGCTCCCCAGAAGCAGGAGCCGAAGGAAGCACCAACGGAGGATCCGGTCTTAAGCGAGCTGCGCAGCATGAAGCAGCTGATGCAGAAGCTCTCCCAAGGTGTTCAGGCAAGTGCCCCTAATCCGGTTTTGCAGCAGCTGGAAGACCGGCTTGCAGCACAGGAGGTAGCACCGGAGATTATTGCCAATATCCTAAACGGCATTGAGCAGCATAGCGAGGAGACCGGGGAAGAGATAACGGAGGAATCCGCAGAGCAGCAGATCAGGGATCAGTTGCGGCTCATGCTCGGGGCCAATACCCGCAAGCAACTGCAGCAGGATACCAGAATTGCCCATTTCGTCGGTCCAACCGGTGTCGGCAAAACAACCACGATTGCCAAGCTGGCTGCAGAACAGGTGTTGAAACACCGCCGCAAGGTAGGTTTTATCACCTCTGATACGTACCGGATAGCAGCTGTGGATCAATTGAAGACCTATGCTACGATTTTGGGTGTGCCGTTGGAAGTGGTCTTTTCTCCGCTTGATCTGAAGAAAGCCTTCGAAAATTTGCAGGACCGGGATATTATCTTCATGGATACGGCCGGCCGCAATTTCCGCAACGAGATGTACGTATCGGAACTGAACGCGCTCTTGCATGCGGGCATCAAAAGTGAAACTTATCTGGTGCTCAGCCTGACAATGAAATATAAGGACATGCGGGTGGTTGCCGATAATTTTTCCAGGTTCAAGCTGGATAAGGTATTGTTCACCAAGCGGGACGAAACGGAAACTTTCGGCTCGATTATCAATCTGATGAACGAGTTCCCATTGGAGCTGTCCTATATGACAACCGGACAAAATGTTCCTGAGGATTTCGCTATTGCTGACGAGAATGCAATCATTGATCTGATATTGGAGGAAAAAGCGGATGAATGATCAGGCGCAATCGCTGCGTGATCTCGTGCGGAGCAGGCATGGTCAGCAGTCCCAGTCCAAGGCCACCAAAACCATTACGGTGACCAGCGGCAAGGGCGGCGTAGGCAAGTCCAACTTCACCCTGAATTATGCTTTGGCGCTTCAGGCGAAGGGACTGAAGGTGCTGGTATTCGATGCGGATATCGGCCTTGCCAATATCGATGTGCTGATGGGGATAACCCCCAAATACAATCTTTACCATCTTCTCAAGAAAGAAAAAACAATCTGGGAAATTATTCATACCGGCTATAACGGCCTGGAATTTATCGCAGGTGGTTCCGGCTTCAACGATCTTATCCGGCTGACGGAGGAGCAACTGGATTATTTCGCCGAGCAAGTAAGCCAATTGCATGGCCATTGCGATATCATCCTGTTCGATACCGGGGCGGGGCTGACCAAAGAGGCGCTTAAATTCATCCTCGCGGCGGACGAGACTGTCGTGGTCACCACTCCGGAACCCACCTCCATTACCGATGCGTATGCTATTATTAAGATGGTTAACAACATGCAGCAAGGGATCGCCCTCAAGCTGGTCATTAACCGGGTCACCGATCCCAAAGAGGGCAAACAAACTGCCGACAAAATCACCTTGGTGGCCAAGCAATTTTTAAATATGGATATTCCCACGATAGGCTACATAACTGACGACAGCAATATTTCCAAAGCGGTTAAACGTCAGGTTCCGTTCACGGTCGCCTATCCCAATTCCCCTGCCTCGCGGAATCTGATGGATATGGCGGAATTGTATGCGCTAGGCACAGCCTATGACGCTCCACGACAAGCGCCGGGAGTCAAGGGTTTCTTATCCAAAATGCTGAAACTCATGAAGTGACTCCGGACAGCGCACATTGCAACTAGAGAGGGGAGAGCCGGGATGTCAGTAAAACGAGTGCTGGTAGTAGATGATTCTGTGTTTATGCGCAGAATTGTCTCCGATCTGGTAGCCGAGCTTCCGGGCTTTCAGGTCATCGCAACAGCCAAGAACGGGTTGGAAGCAATCGAGATGAACGAGAGGTTGCAGCCGGATTGCATTACGATGGACGTGGAGATGCCCGAGCTTAACGGCTTGGAGGCACTGAAGCGGATTATGAGGGAGCATCCTGTTCCCGTGATTATGCTGAGTTCCTTAACCAGAGAGGGAGCGATGGAAACCATTCAGGCGCTGGAATGGGGCGCCGTGGATTTTGTGCAGAAGCCGTCGGGCTCCATTTCTCTAGATCTGTTCAAGGTCAAGCAGATGCTTCATGAGAAGCTGGAGATTGCGGTCAGGAGCAATATAAAACGTTTGATCCAGCCCGGAAGCTCCGCCGAGCTGTCCAGGCCGCCATCTCCCGAAGCTGCACCGCCGCCTAGCGCTTCGCCGCTTGCTGCACCGCCTTCCGGAACCTTGCCGCCTCAAGCTCCACCGTCTCGGCCCAAGGCGAGAATGCCGCAGATTCCTCTCCGGGAGGAGAAGGCTTCGGTTGTGCCGCCTGCCAGGGCGCCGGTTGTGCCACCTGCCAAAGCCCAGGCTGTGCCGCCTGCCAAAGCTCCGCGCGACCCTGGCAGCCGCTCAGACTTTACCCATCTTGTGGCTATAGGGACTTCAACAGGCGGCCCGCGGGCTCTGCAGCAGGTGCTGACCGGCTTGCCGGAGAATTTTCCCGCTCCGGTCGTGATCGTGCAGCATATGCCTCCCAATTTCACTCATTCGCTTGCCGTCCGTCTGAATTCCAACTGCCGCATACATGTGGTGGAGGGAGAGGACGGGATGCTGCTGCAGCCGGGCACAGCTTACGTGGCTCCAGGCGGATTCCAGATGAGGGTTCAGCGGGAAGCAGGTTCAGTTTACCGGCTCCGGATTACCAGCGAGGAGCCAAGAGGCGGGCATCGCCCGGCAGTGGATACTTTGTTTGAGTCGATTCTGCCCTTCACGGAACTTAAGCGGCATATTGTGATCATGACAGGCATGGGCAGTGACGGGGCCAAGGGCATGCTTGCCCTGAAGCAGCAGGGAGCAGCTACGACGATAGCGGAATCCGAGGAAACCTGCGTGGTTTACGGGATGCCCCGGGCCGCTTATGAGCTTGGCTGTGTCGATCATCTGCTGCCCGTGAACGAAATTGCCGACAAATTGACCCGCACGCTGCTGAAGTGAACCACAGAGGAGGCCGCGCTTACCTGCTCTACATAACGTTAATAACGGTGAAACCAGACGGAGGTGTATGGAAGTGGAACTTAATCAATATTTATCGATGTTTATCGATGAATCGAAGGACCACCTTCAGGCGATTAATGACAATCTCTTAAGCCTGGAGCAAAATCCCACAGATATCGGCATTGTACAGGTGATTTTCCGTTCTGCTCATACTTTGAAGGGTATGTCGGCAACCATGGGCTTCGAGGATCTTGCCATGCTTACGCATGAGATGGAAAACGTGCTTGATTTGGTTCGCAATAACAAGCTGTCCATGAATTCCTTTATCTTCGACTGCCTCTTTAAGAGTACGGATGCTCTGGAAACCATGGTGAATGACATTATTCAGGGCGGGACGGGAAAGGCGGATGTTGCCCATATCGTAGCCGCGTTGAAATCGATCGTTACCGGCGATTATGAGAAGGCAGGAGCGTCTGCCACTGCAGAAGCCGCACCGCCGCAAGAAGCTCACGCTTCTATGGAAGTGGATCAATTCCAGTATTCCGTGCTGGAGCAGTCCATTTCGACCGGACATGAGGCTTATTATATTGAAGTGGGCATCCGGGAGGATTGTGTGCTCAAGGCCGCCAGAGCCTATATGGTATTTGACCAGTTGGAGCACAATGGGGAAATCGTAAAGTCAACACCTTCTGTCCGGGAGATCGAGCAGGAGAAATTTGACAGGTCCTTCTCCGTATTTTTTATTACCCATTTGCAGCAGGACGTCCTGGAGAAGCTGATCGGCAACGTATCGGAAATCAGCAGCGTCAAGGTGCTTCCTCTTGACGGCGAAACGCTGAAGCTTTTGAAAAGCGGCCAGAGCGTGGAGGAAGCAGGCCATCCGCCGGCTGCCGCCTCTGTCAAAGCCCCTCCTGCACAGGCGGCGGAAGGCCAGACGACAGTTGCCAAGGCCCCGGCGCAGGCGATTGGCAACCGGACGATCCGCGTGGATATCGAGCGGTTGGATCTGCTCATGAATCTATTCAGCGAAATGCTGATTGACCGGGTGCGTCTGGAGCAGTTGGCCAGCGAGGTGCGCCGTCAGGATCTGACGGAAACGGTGGAGCACATGGCCCGTGTAAGCAGCGATCTTCAGAACATCGTGCTGAAGCTGCGCATGGTCCCGGTAGATACGGTGTTCAACCGCTTCCCGCGGATGGTGCGCGATGTTGCCAAGTCATTGGACAAGAAAGTGGATCTGATCGTCACCGGCGCGGATACGGAGCTGGACCGCACGGTGGTAGACGAGATAGGCGATCCTCTGGTCCATCTGCTGCGCAACTCCATCGACCACGGTGTGGAATCCATTGCAGACCGGTTGGCATCGGGCAAGCCGGAGACAGGTATCGTTTGGCTTAGAGCATTTCACAGCGGCAACCACGTCTTTATCGAGATTGAGGATGACGGGCGCGGGATCAACCGCCAGAAGGTGCTGCAAACGGCGATTAACCGGGGCGTTGTACGGGCTGACCAGGCAGACAGGATGACAGATGACGAGGTAGCCGGCCTGTTGTTTGCTTCGGGCTTCAGCACGGCTGACAAAATATCCGATATCTCCGGCCGCGGTGTGGGACTGGATGTAGTTAAGACCAAGATCGAATCGCTGGGCGGCGTTGTAACCGTGGAATCCAAGTTCGGCAAAGGCACCAAGTTTTCCGTTCAGCTTCCGCTTACCCTGTCGATTATTTCGGCGATGCTCATCCGGGTGAATGAAGAGAAGTTTGCCATCCCCCTGTCTTCGATTGTGGAGACGGCGTCCATCCGCAGAAGCTCTGTGCGCAACGTTCACGGCGTGCCGATGATTGATTTCCGCAAGAGCGTCATTCCGCTTGTTTCCCTTGCCGGTGTATACGCGGTGCCGGGATCTCCTGCAGCAGAGCCGGAGGAGACCGAGATTGTCATTGTGAAGAAGGGCGAGAAGCTGGCTGCATTGACGGTAAGCGAGCTGATCGGCCAGCAGGAAATCGTCTTGAAGGCTTTGGGCAAATATCTGAACAATATCTTTGCCATCTCGGGCGCCACGATCCTGGGCGACGGCCAGGTAGCCCTGATATTGGATACCAACGCACTGATTAAATAAAGGCATCCTTAATTATTTCTCTGGAGGGATCGACATGGGAGAAGAAATAAAGGTCATTGTATTCGCTCTTGCTGACGAAGAGTACGGCGTTGAAGTAGAGAAGGTGAAGACTATTGAGCGGATGATGCCGATGACGCGGGTTCCCAAGACCTATGATTTTGTCAAAGGCGTAGTCAATCTCCGTGGTGTAGTGGTTCCGGTGATTGACCTGAGGGGACGGTTCGGCTTGCCGGAGAGTGAGTACACCGATAATTCCCGGATCGTCATTATCTCCGTCAATGAGATGGAGGTCGGACTTATCGTGGATTCCGCCAACGATGTTATCGACGTGGATTCGGAACTGATCCAAGATCCGCCTGAAATCGTGGGAGGCGTACGGGCTAAATACCTGCGCGGGGTAGCCAAGCTGGACGAGCGTCTGCTGGTCTTGCTGAATCTCAAAGAGGTTCTGAACAAGGGCGAGATTACTAAACTGGAAGAACTAGGGGAATAACAGCGTGAGTGAATTCAAGCCTTTCCCGGATTTGCAGATGGATGTGTTGAAAGAAGTCGGCAATATTGGGGCCGGACACGCTGCTACTGCCTTATCCAAGCTGTTGGACAAACAAGTGGATATGATGGTGCCCAAGGTCAGAATGGTCCCTTTCGAGGAAATTGCCGAGAGTGTAGGCGGGATTGAGCAGGTCGTGGTAGCCATTTTCCTTCGCATTGAAGGGGAAACTCCCGGCAATATGTTTTTTATTCTCACTCAGGAATCGGCTAAGCGGCTGCTTAAGAAAATCGTCGGCATCGAAGTGGAGGAAGAAGAATCTTATACGGAGATGGAACTGTCCGCATTGAATGAAATCGGCAATATACTGGCAGGTTCCTATCTGACTTCACTCGCTGATTTTACGAATTTGAACATGCAGCCCACAGTGCCTTCTCTGGCAATTGACATGGCTGGTGCTATTTTAACTTACGGATTGCTGCAGTATGGGGAAATGGGAGATCATGCGCTGTTGATCGATACGGCTTTTTTGGAAGGCAAAGATGAAGTGGAGGGACACTTTTTCCTTATTCCGGACCCCGAATCCTTTGACAGAATCTTCGCGGCGTTGGGAGTGCCTTCCGAATGAGTCAAGACGAATTGATCAAAGTCGGTATGGCCGATCTTAATGTGGCCCACTTGACCGGAATTCTGAAGACAACCGGATTGGGCTCTTGTGTGGGAGTTACCCTGTATGATGCGCGGGCAAAGGTTGCAGGCATGGCCCATGTCATGCTGCCCTCCTCCGAGATTGCCAAGGAAGGAAACCTGAATATCGCCAAATATGCAAATACAGCCATTCCTGACATGATCGGCAGAATGGAGAAGCTGGGAGCGTCCGTAAGCCGCCTCGAAGCCAAAATGGCGGGAGGGGCCCAGATGTTTGCCTTCTCCAGCAATAGCGATACGATGAGAATCGGTCCCCGCAATGTGGAAGCCTGTAAGGACATGCTGGCTCAATACCGCATTCCTCTCCGTGCTGAGGATACCGGAGCCAACTTCGGGCGGACAATTGAGTTTAATTGCACCACGGGGATACTTACGGTTAGAAGCGTGCAGCACGGAGTAAAGGAAATATAGAGATGTTCGGAACCTTTCGCTGGAATTTAGCTATCGGCTTAATCGGCTTTGTTGCCACCTTAATCCTATCGGCCCCGCAGAATATTATGAAGACGGCGCTTATGCAAAGCGGCTACAGCTTTCTTTTTCTCTTTCTGTTTACTTATCTGCTCCGTTGGTTATTGGGAACAATTATTCATACTTCAGATGCGGGATCGGAGACCCCATCGCCGGACAGCTTCGAGGAGCCGGGCACGAAGGGGCAAACCATCGATTTGGCTACTCCTGACGAGAAGCCTGCTCCCGTCTTAGCATCATCTCCCGAGGAAGCGGCTTTTGCACCGCTTAATCCGCCCAAGCTGTCTACTAAATTGGGGCAAGACCCGGAAGAAATGGCTAGCGCCCTTCGCCGGATGACAGAAAAGTAAGGTGGTGAACCTTGACCTTGATGGAACAGCAAACACCTCAGATATTGCATATGGAGCTATGGCGCCAATGGAAGGAAGAAGGAAGAGTTGAAGCCAAGAAGGAACTGATTGAGCTTTTTTTGCCCTTGGTGGAATTCGTCAGCAATCGGTTGGCAATCGGTCTGCCCAAAAATGTGTCCAAGGAGGATCTGGGCAGCCACGGCATTATGGGCCTGATTGATGCGATCGAGAAGTTCGATTATCTGCGGGGCTTGCAATTTGAGACTTATGCCTCCTGGAGAATCCGCGGCGCCATTATCGACGGCCTCCGTCAGGGAGACTGGGTGCCACGCTCCGTCAGAGAGAAGGCCAAAAGGGTGGAGGATGCTTACCAGAAGCTGGAACAGCAGCATCTCCGCTCTGTAACCGATGACGAAATAAGCGCCTATCTGGATATCAGCCTTAATGAGTTTCATCAAATGGTTCAGGATATTGCCGTCACTGCCATCTGCTCTATTGACGATCCTATCCGGGAAGAGGATTCCGAGACCAGGCTTTCTCTCCTGGTGGATGAGAAGGCCAAAAATCCCGAATACACGGTAAATGAAGTTTTTCTGAAGGAAATGCTGGCCAAATCCATTGAAAGATTAACCGAAAAAGAAAAGACGGTAATATCTTTGTTTTATTTCGAAGATTTAACCTTAAGTGAAATAGCCGAAGTGATGTCGCTTTCACCATCCCGCATCTCTCAACTCCATTCTAAAGCCATCCTTCGGTTAAGAGGTTCTTTAAGCCGCTTTAAAGGGCAACTCATGCAAAACCAATAAGTGGTTGCGGGATGGAGGAACTAGGATGAGTGAGAAAGCGCTGCCCCTGGACTATTATGTAAATG
The DNA here is from genome assembly GCA_029256185.1 of Paenibacillaceae bacterium. GTDB lineage: Bacteria > Bacillota > Bacilli > Paenibacillales > NBRC-103111 > Paenibacillus_AR. The sequence continues at coordinate 20,997 of JAQSYI010000023.1, read as the reverse complement.
TCTCGTTGTCTCAGGATAAGATGGAAGCCTATATTCATTTTACCGACAATGATGAAGATTTTTCCTGCAGTACAGCACAACTCGAGGAACTGTTATCGAATAATCACATCGTGCTGGGCATTAACCGGGACGTTCTGAAGCAGATTTCTTCCAATCTTGCCCATTATCTATCTGATAAAACGGTAGTAGCTACCGGAATTGCTCCGCAGGAGGGCAAGGACGGTTATATCGAGTGGCTGTACGATCTGGATAAGAAAGAAAAACGGCCCCTTGAACGCGAGGACGGAACCGTTGATTATAAAGAAGTGACCTCCATTCATAATGTCCGCAAAGGGCAGATTATTGCCAAGCGGATTCCGGCTGAGGATGGAACGGAGGGCAGGGCCGTCACGGGGGAAACCTTATTTCCCCGCAAGGGCAAGGAGGCCCGTTTCAAGCTAGGCAAGCATGTGGTCACTGACCCGGAGCAAACGGCCATCTATGCAGCCATTGACGGAGTTGTCGTCAAGACCGACCGGGATAAAATCAACGTTTTTCCTATATATGAAGTAAACGGGGATGTTGATTTTAATGTGGGGAATATTAGCTTTGTGGGAACGGTTGTGATCCGCGGCAACGTGCATCCCGGTTTCTCGATTAAAGCGGCGGGCGATATCCGGGTTACAGGCGGCGTAGAAGCGGCAGAGCTTGAGGCCGAGGGCTCCATTGAGATCAGCGCCGGTATTCTTGGACAAAACAAAGGGTTGGTCAAGGCCGGGAAAAATGTGAAAAGCTCCTTTATTCAAGACGGCATTGTGGAAGCGGGCGAGGACATTATCGTTTCCCAGAGTATTATGCATTCCATGCTCAGGGCGGGTCGAACCGTCGTATGCCAGGGAACGAAGGGACTTATCGTAGGCGGGACGATTCAGGCCGGCGACAAGGTAGTAGCCCGCACCATCGGCAACTCCATGTCCACGGCCACCAATATTGAGGTTGGAGTGGTGCCCGAGCTTCGCAACAGACTGATTCAGCTTCGCTCTCATATCCGTTCCCAGATGGAGAATCTGGACAAAACGGAGAAAGCGCTGACTTTATTGGATCAGATGGCCGCAGCAGGGCAGCTTACTCCGGAGCGCTTGGGGATGAGAATCAAGCTGGGGCATACGAAGAAGCAGGTTCAAGATGAGCTTGGCTTAATTAAGGAAGAGATATTCCAGATCGAGAAGTCTCTGGAGGACATCAGTCTTGCTACCGTAATGGTAGGGTCCATGATCTATTCGGGAACCAAAATTGTCATCGGCCGTTACACCAGGTTCGTCAAGGATACGGTGTCCCGTGTCTGCTTCAAGATTGAGAATGGGGATATAGTGATGTCAGCGAGTTTCTAAATTCTCTTTGGCGGGAGGGTTCGGCAATGAGCCTCAAATCCATTGATATGTCCTTAGCCGTCCATAAAAGCGCGGATGCGGGCCAAGCGCAGCGTGATCTGCAGCACAAGCCGGTTGTGGACCAAACGGCAATGGCGGCCTCATCCGTGAAATCAGCTGAGACGGAACGCCAGCGTCCGGCCAAGCTGGATGAATCAGACAAATCGCGGATACGCAAGCACCGAAATGGAAGGGACGGAGCCAAAGGGCGCGCCGATGCTTCGCCAGACAAAGAGCCGGGGGAAGTCCAAGAGCAGTCTGTCCATTCCAAGGAGCCGGGGCATCCCTTCAAGGGGCACCATATTGATCTCTCGCTATAATAATCGGCGTTTGCTGCCGAATGAACCGGACGTGATACATTGAATGAGCCTTATATGTATGTCGTGTTGATAGGATTGTGCATTCTGGTGTTTTCCACGATCCTTCCCAAGTCCAAGTCTGCCGGGAATGAGGGTTCCTCTCCGCGGATCGTCAAGGAAGTGGAGGAAACGATGGAGGGTTTTCTTGCTGAAGTGGAGGAGGACAACCGGAAGCTTATCGATACCATTGCTTCAATGAAGCAAGACCATGGCGAGTCCATCCGCAAGCTTACCGACCGGATTGAGGGAATGGAGAAGCAGTTCCAGGAGGAGCGGCAGGATTGGAGAAGGCTGGCGATTCAGAGGGTAGAGCAGCATGAAGATAAGATAGCCCGGGATGCAGCCTACGTTAATCAAGGGGGGGCCCCCGGCGGGAGTGCTTCCACTGAACGGGAACCCGCCCGCAAGGAGCATGCCCCCGGCCAGCCTCCTTCGGGTCAGATCCCGGAGCGGACGCTGGAAGAGGAGACCGTTTCTGCTCCGGAGCCTGCGCCCGTTCTTACGATCCGGAGCAGGTATGAAGAGCTTTTCCAGCTGTATGAAGACGGAAAGTCCGTTGAGTATATAGCGAAGAAAACCGGCTTAAACAAAGGCGAGGTCAGTCTGATCATTCAACTGGCTCAACAGGAGGAACTGAAAGGTGTGGAAAAATAGGCCATTTCAGAAAGGACTCGGCACGGGCTTTATTGCCGGTGCCCTGTTGCTGCAGCTTATGATCAACGCTCAGGGTTCCGGCCTTGAGCAGCAGGACGATACCGCGGCGCCTCCCGCCGAAGTGCAATTGACAGCCCAAATGGTCAGGGAACGGGCTGAATCGCTCCATCTCCAGGTGTATGACAAGGGCATCAATCTGTATGATCAGGAATATGTCAATAAGGCGGTTGCGGAAGCGTCCGATGCTGCTCGCAAGGAAGCCGCCGCCGCCAAGCCCGAGCAGGTAACCGTCTTTATTACCGCAGGAATGTCCGCCAGGAATGTAGCGGACTATCTGTTCAGAAGCGGCGTTGTTGCCGATAAAGCCGGATTCGAGCAGGCGCTAAGCCAAAATCAGCTGACGGTCAAGATCCGCACCGGCTTATACACGTTCAGCCTCAACCATGACGTGCCGGATATTCTGGCCCAGCTGACCACGCCGCCTCCGCTTTAGCAGCCGGAGCAGGATAAGTTGGGAGTTATTTGCTTAAAGCGGCATCCCGATCTGTTTCACAAATTCCGGGGACGGGTAGAAATAAGTGCAAGCACTTATGTCATCCTACCGGGAGGCGTGTCCCTATGAATCCTGTCCAAGATAAAGAGATAAAGGAAACCCGTATTGAAAAACGCTCCGACAGCAGTGAGGTCATGTCTACTTTCATTAAATATGCGGCGTACCTCATCATCTTCTTCGGCGTCCTTATTTTCTTGGTCAAATACGTGTTTCCCATGTTCTAACCTTTTGGACCGATACCAGCCGTGCGGCTGCCGCCTGAAGCATCTTTTCCTTATGCTGCGGGCGGCGGCTCCACGGCTGTTCATATGTAAACAGTCCGGCTAAGTCCGCAGCATTCGACAGTTGCATCCCTTATACACTTATGGTATATTTATTAGCGGTGTTAAAAACCACACGCTGTTTAATTCCAGGAACGGTGCTCTGTCAAGAGTTTTCCTGTGAAGATGCGGACAGCGGAGGGACACAAAAAAACCAAATTGTCAGGAGGTGTGTGAGGATGGCAGTTATTTCCATGAAACAGCTTTTGGAAGCTGGGGTACACTTCGGTCACCAAACCCGTCGTTGGAATCCTAAAATGGACAAATACATCTTCACCGAAAGAAACGGAATTTATATTATCGACCTGCAAAAGACAGTTAAAAAGGTCGAAGAAGCTTACAACTTTGTGAAGTCTGTAGCAGCAGAAGGCGGCACATTCCTGTTTGTAGGCACCAAGAAACAAGCGCAGGATTCCGTTAAGGAAGAAGCGGAGCGCAGCGGTATGTACTATATCAACCAACGCTGGTTGGGCGGTACGCTGACTAACTTCTCCACCATTCAGAAGCGGATCGACCGTCTTCATGAATTGGAGCGTTGGGAGCAGGACGGCACATTCGATGTTCTTCCGAAGAAAGAAGTTATCATTCTCCGTAAGGAAATGGAACGTCTTGAGAAGTTCCTCGGCGGCATCAAGAACATGAAGGGCCTGCCTAGCGCATTGTTCATTATCGATCCCCGCAAGGAACGCATTGCAGTCGCCGAAGCCCGCAAGCTGGGTATCCCGATTGTGGGTATCGTAGATACCAACTGTGATCCTGACGAAATCGATTATGTTATTCCAGGCAACGACGATGCAATCCGTGCCGTCAAGCTGTTGACAGCTAAGATCGCGGATGCAGTAATCGAAGCGCATCAAGGTGAGCAAACTACTGCGTAAGCAGTCGGATAGCAAGCAAAAAAACGGGTGGGTTGAAGGTGTAACAACCTATCACCACCCTTTTTTTGAGCAAAGCTACAATTATCACATATTCTATATGTAAGTTGATGCTTCCGAAGTTACTCAAAACTCTTAGCATATGCTTCCGAAGCGAGTTTTTCGTAAATTTCCCGCTTCGCATGGGCATGTGTTACTCAAAACTCTTAGCAGATGCTTCCGAAGTGAGTTTTTCGCAATTCCCGCTTCGCGTTGGCAATTTGCACTCAAAACTCTTAGGAGGTTACCCCCCATGGCAGTTTCCGCTTCCGCCGTAAAAGAATTGCGCGAAAAAACAGGCGCCGGCATGCTTGATTGTAAAAAAGCTCTTGACGAAACCGATGGCAACATCGAGAAAGCAATTGAATTCCTTCGTGAGAAGGGCCTGGCTGCTGCAGCCAAAAAAGGCGGCCGTATTGCCACCGAAGGCGTATGCGAATCCTACATCCATGCAGGCGGACGGATCGGCGTGCTGGTTGAAATCAACTGCGAAACTGACTTTGTCGGTAAAACAGAACAATTCCGCGAGTTTGCCCGCGATATCGCCATGCAAATCGCTGCTGCCAATCCCCGCTATGTAAGACGCGAGGAAGTGCCTACGGAAGAACTGGAGAAAGAAAAGGAAATTCTCCGTGCTCAGGCGCTGAACGAAGGCAAACCGGAGAAGATCGTCGACAAGATGGTTGAAGGCCGCATCAACAAGTATTATGAAGAATTTTGTCTGCTGGAGCAACCTTTCATCAAAGATCAAGACAAAACCGTTGAGACTTTGCTGAAAGAGAAAATCTCCACCATCGGCGAAAACATCTCCATCCGCCGTTTTGCCCGCTATGAACTGGGAGAAGGCTTGGAGAAGAAGCAAGACAATTTCGTAGAAGAAGTTATGGCGCAAGTCAAGCAATAAGATCAGGCTCAAAAACGTAAAAGAGATGGAACACGACTGGTGTTCCTTCTTTTTTACACTGGAAAGCATCAGGTTCACTTTGAGGGGTGTTTTTTGGGTTAGGGGCCCCCGCAAAGGAATCGGAATAAGCTTCGAAGGATCAGGTTCACTTTGTGGGGTGATTTAGATTCTGGGGTCCCCGCAAAGGAATCGGAGTAGGCTTCGGAGCATTAGCTTCACTTTGTGGGGTATAATGCTGTATTGGAGGTAGAGATGTTGGAACAGCCAAGATTCAAAAGAGTCGTGTTAAAGCTAAGCGGTGAAGCATTGTCCGGCAATATTGGCTACGGTATTGATTCTGTAACCATTGTTTCCATCGCAGAACAGGTAAAGGCCGTTCATGAGCTCGGTGTTGAGGTAGCCATTGTAGTAGGCGGAGGCAACATCTGGAGAGGCATTGCCGGCAGCGCCAAAGGAATTGACCGGGCGACAGCAGATTATATGGGCATGCTGGCTACTGTTATGAACGCACTGGCTTTGCAGGATGCTCTGGAAAATGTTGGGGTGCCGACGCGGGTGCAATCCTCCATTACCATGCAGCAAGTGGCAGAGCCGTACATCAGAAGACGGGCTATCCGCCATCTGGAGAAAGGACGCGTGGTGATTTTTGCGGCAGGCACGGGCAATCCTTATTTCTCCACGGATACCACAGCAGCACTCCGCGCGGCGGAGATTGAAGCAGAGGTCATCCTGATGGCCAAGAACAAGGTTGACGGTGTTTATTCCGCCGATCCGTTCAAGGACCCGGATGCGGTGAAATACGAGACGCTTACATATCTGGAAGTGCTCAACAAGAACCTGGGAGTCATGGATTCGACGGCATCATCTCTATGCATGGACAACAACATTCCGCTCATTGTCTTCTCCATTACGGAGAACGGGAATATCAAGCGTGTGGTGCTCGGTGAGAAGATCGGCACTATAGTAAAAGGGAGTGTAGAATAGATGGCGCAATCCATTAAGAAAAACGCCGAAGAACGTATGGAAAAGGCAGTCTCCTCCTTGAAGAAAGAGTTGGCTTCCCTGCGTGCGGGCCGGGCTTCCGTCAATCTGCTTGACCGGATTCAGGTGGAATATTACGGTGCGCTCACCCCGGTTAATCAACTGGGCAATGTTACCTTGCCGGATTCCCGGACGCTGATGATTCAGCCGTGGGATAAGTCGGTAATCGGACCTCTTGAGAAAGCCATCATGAAATCCGACCTGGGGTTGACTCCATCGAATGACGGCAGCGCAATCCGGCTGGTGATTCCGGCTTTGACGGAAGAGCGCAGGGCGGAGTTGGTCAAGCTGACCAAAAAATACGGCGAGGAAGCGAAGGTAGCCATCCGCAACATCCGCCGCGACGCCAATGATGATATCAAGAAGCTGGAGAAAACAGGCATGCCGGAGGACGAATCCCGACGTCACCAGGACGATATGCAAAAGCAAACAGACAAGTTTGTTGCGGAAATCGATAAGGTGCTGGTTGCCAAAGAAAAGGAAATTATGGAAGTGTAGCAGCTAACCGCCCCTTTTTCGAAGGGGGCTTTTCGATTTTTGTGGCACCGGGGGAGATGAACGTGATTCAATTGTTCAGAAAATGGACCAAGCGGGAGCCGGTCGAGGGAAATGTCACCAGGGAAGTGCTGCTGGAAGGGAAGATTCCCAGGCACGTGGCGGTCATCATGGACGGAAACGGACGTTGGGCCAAGCAGCGAGGGCTACCCCGGATAGCCGGGCATCACAGCGGCATGAAAACGGTGAAGCGCGTGACCATTGCCGCCAATGACTTGGGTGTGGAAGTGCTGACCATGTATGCATTCTCCACGGAAAACTGGAAGCGGCCCCAGGATGAAGTAGACTTTCTGATGCGGCTGCCCCAGGAATTTCTCGCCATTGAGCTTGATGAGCTGGTGGAGAAGAATGTACAGGTCCGCATGACCGGAATCCGGGAGGGGCTGCCCAGCCATACCTTATCCGCTGTTGAAGAAGCAGCCGAACGGACCCGGAATAACACGGGGCTTATTCTTAACTTTGCGCTTAATTATGGCAGCCGCAACGAGATGATAACGGCTATGAAGGATATGGTCGAGGATATTCGCGCGGGTGCGATCACAGCGGATGACATTGTAGAAGCCACCTTTGAGAAGTATCTGCGGACTGCGGGTCTGCCTGATCCTGATTTGCTGATCCGGACAAGCGGAGAGTTGCGTTTGAGCAATTTTATGCTTTGGCAGCTGGCTTATACGGAGATGTTCTTTTCTCCTCTCTTCTGGCCGGACTTCACTGAGCGGCATTTCTATGAAGCAATTCAAGAGTATCAGAGACGTTCGAGACGATACGGAGGTCTGTAATCTCTTACTGGAGGAATGGGCTTGAAACAACGGATTATTACCGGCGTAGTGGCAGGAGGGGCGTTCATTGCGCTGCTGGTCCTGGGAGGCTACTGGTTTCTCGGACTGGTCCTGCTGCTTGCTATCGTAGGCTATGATGAATACATAAGAATGATCGGTTTGCAGGAACAGATGGTCCCCCGTTTTCTCGGGCTTGCCGCAACTGTTATGCTGACAGTCCCTTGGGAAGCGGGGCGGGTTGGCTTCGGTCTTTCTGCAGAGGTTTATATTTGGCTGATTATGCTCGCTCTTCTTTCTTTAACGGTTATGACCAAGAACAAGCTGACCATTGATCAAGCGGCTCTGGTGTTTATTGGAATTATTTATATGGGCTTCGGATTCCATTACATGGTTTCCACCCGCTGGCTTGCGACTGACGGCCTGTTCTGGACGCTGCTCACGTTTCTGTGCATCTGGGCGTCAGATGCTGGGGCGTATTTTGCCGGAGTTGCGTTCGGCAAGCATCTGCTGTGGCCTGCGATCAGTCCGAAGAAAACGGTAGAGGGCTCTGCCGGGGGAGTATTGCTGTCTGTGGCAGTGGCTGTAGCCTTCAGCTTGTATAATCCCGAAGCCTTGGAGTTGGGACGGGCTGTCTTGCTGGGAGCGGTCATTGCCGTAGTGGGACAGATGGGAGATCTGATTCAGTCTGCCTACAAGAGGGTCAAGGGAATAAAGGATACCGGCGCTATTCTCCCCGGACACGGCGGCGTGCTTGACCGGGTGGACAGCTGGCTGATCGTGTTTCCCTTCCTGTGTCTGTTATCGATGATTCCGCAATGACGGGAGACGTCCTATATGAAAAAACGCATTGCCCTACTGGGGTCCACGGGCTCGATCGGGACTCAAACTCTGGATGTAATCGCCCATGATCCCGACGCTTATCAGATTGAAGCATTGGCTGCCGGCAGCAATCTGAACTTGTTGCTCAAGCAGATCAAGCAATTTTCGCCCAAATTGGTCTCGGTTTCTACCCGGGAGCTTGCCAAGCAGGTGGAAGAGTCAGTCGGTGGAAAGATCAAGGTCTATTATGGGGAAGAAGGTCTGGTTGAGGCGGCTGCAGGTACCGAGGCTGATATGGTTGTGACCGCTATGGTGGGAAGCGTAGGCCTTAAGCCGACTCTTGCGGCCATTGATGCGGGCAAAGCCATCGGCCTGGCCAACAAGGAGACTCTCGTGACTGCCGGCCATCTGGTGTCTGAGCGGGCCCGCCTCAAGGGTGTGCCTCTGCTTCCGATTGACAGTGAGCATTCGGCGATTTTTCAATGCTTGAACGGGGAAACGGTCCGGGAAGCGAACAAGCTGATCTTGACTGCCTCAGGAGGCTCCTTCCGGGACCGGACCCGCCAGCAGTTGGCTGGAGTTACTGTAGAAGAGGCGCTGCGGCACCCCAACTGGTCCATGGGAGCGAAGATTACTATCGACTCCGCTACGATGGTCAATAAGGGCCTTGAGGTAATCGAAGCCCACTGGCTGTTCGATATGCCCTATGACCGGATCGAGGTGCTGCTTCATCCCGAAAGCGTAATCCATTCCATGGTTGAGTTTTGCGACAATAGCGTAATGGCGCAATTAGGCAACCCGGATATGAGGGTGCCGATTCAATATGCGCTTACTTATCCCTCCAGAAAGCCTACACCTACCAGCCCGCTGCGTCTGGCCGAGATGGGACGGCTGCATTTTCGCGAGATGGATTACGGGCGTTATCCGTGTCTGGGTCTGGCTTATGCTTGCGGCAAAACAGGAGGCACGGCGCCAACGGTGTTCAACGCAGCAAATGAGGTGGCCGTTGCCCGCTTCCTTCAGGGGGAGATCACCTTCCTGGATATTGAGACCGTGATTGAGCGGACGCTTAATCTGCATTCCTCTGCGGAGAATCCGGATCTGGAGCAAATCGTGGCGGCAGACCGTTGGGCCAGAGCTGCTGCGGCCCTTGCTTTGCAGTCCTCCTGACAGGTTGTTCCATACGAAAGTGAATAAGCCTCCCCCGCTTTAGCATATGCTGGGTAATGAACAGGACCGGTGCTGCTTGCGGTTCGCTTGTATTGGCTTCCGGGTTAATGTTAATCTTAGAGTATATGGAAGCCAAACGACAGCAGCAGTGCTGAATACCTGCCAAACAAGAAGGGGGAAGACGAGTGTCCAACGTACAAAACGGCTTGCAGATTGTTCTTATGTTCTTTTTGCTCGTGACGCTGCATGAATGGGGTCATTTCTTTTTTGCCAAACGGGCAGGGATCCTGGTGAGGGAATTTGCGATTGGCTTCGGACCGAAGCTGTTCTCATACAAAAGAAATGAAACCACCTATACGCTCCGCCTGCTCCCTATTGGAGGCTATGTGCGGATGGCGGGTGAAGACCCGGAAATTGTCCAGGTAACCGTCGGACAAACCATCGGCATCCGGTTGAAGAACGAGAAGATCAGCCACCTCTATCTGGACCAATTGGACCAACGGGCCAATTCCATCCAAGGAGAGGTGGAAAGTATTGATTTGGAGCGGGACCTCCATGTTCGTATGAACGTGGACGGAGAATCGGCGAGGTTTGCCGTGGAACCGGATGCGCTGATGATCGCCCGCGGCAAGGAAACGCAGATTGCTCCATGGGACCGCCAGTTCAACAGCAAATCGGTTGGGAAGCGGGCGGTGTCCATTTTTGCCGGACCGTTCATGAATTTTCTGCTGGCCTTTGTGCTGTTTCTGATCGTGATGGTTCTAAATGGCATGCCTACCAATGTGAAGCTTGGCCAGGTCGAGGAAGGTTCGCCCGCACATGCGGCAGAGCTTAAGCAGGGAGACATTGTGCTTGAGGTCAACCACACTCCCATCGGGACGGATCAGACGAAGCTATCCGAGATGATCAAGGCTTCTGAAGGGCAGCCCATGACCTGGATTATCGAACGGAACAAAGAGCAGATGCAAAAAGTGATTACGCCCAAGGATATAGACGGATCGATAAGAGTCGGCATTCTGTTGAGCTATGACAAGCGGAATGTTAACTTCGGCGAAGCGATCACAGGCGCATGGGATAATATGATCTTTGTAACCAAAAATCTGCTTCTGGGCATTAAACAGCTGGTATTCGGCCAGTTTTCCATGGACGATCTTGGCGGTCCTGTCCGGATTGTGGAGGTTTCCGGGGAGTTTGCCAGTGCAGGGATTGCCCCTATGATTACCTGGACCGCTCTTCTCAGCGTCAATCTGGGATTGTTCAATCTTCTGCCCATTCCCGGCCTGGACGGCAGCCGTCTGGTGTTCCTTGGTTTGGAGGCTGTCCGGGGCCGTCCCATCGATCCCAACCGGGAGAGCCTGGTTCACTTTATCGGGTTTGCCATGCTGATGCTGCTTATGATTGCTGTCACATATAATGATATAATGCGTTTGATACAGGGATAACTTATTGGAGGGTAACGTTTCATGTCGAAGGAAAAGCAATTTGTCAAAGAAATCACTCCGCAAAGCGAGGATTTCTCCCGCTGGTATCAGGATGTCATCAAGAAAGCGGATCTGATGAGCTATTCGCCTGTCCGCGGCTGCATTATCTTCAAGCCGGACAGCTATGAAATCTGGGAAAATATCCAGCGGGAGATGGACAGCCGCTTCAAGGAAACGGGCCACCGGAATGCTTATTTCCCTCTCTTCATCCCCGAGAGCTTCTTCCAGAAGGAAAAGGAGCATGTGGAAGGCTTCAATCCTGAGCTGCCTTGGGTAACGGAAGCCGGAGGCGAGAAGCTGGAGGAACGTCTGGCGATCCGTCCTACCTCGGAAACCATGATTGGCCACATGTACTCCGAGTGGATCAACTCATACCGGGATTTGCCGCTGTTGATCAATCAATGGTGCAATGTGGTCCGTTGGGAGAAACGCACCCAGCCCTTCCTGCGCACCAGCGAGTTCCTGTGGCAAGAAGGACATACGGCCCATGAGGATGAAGCGGATGCCCGCCGCGAGACGATGCAGATGCTGGAGGTCTATCGTGACTTCGTCGAGAATTTCCTGGCTATGCCGGTGATTGTAGGGCAGAAGACGCCGTCGGAGAAATTTGCCGGGGCAGTGGATACCTATTCCATTGAAGCGATGATGAAAGACGGCAAGGCGGTTCAAGCGGGCACCTCCCACTATCTGGGGACCAACTTCGCCGTTGCCTTCGATATCAAGTATCTGGACCGGGAGAATCAGCATCAATTCTGCCATACCACTTCCTGGGGCACCAGCACCCGGTTGATCGGGGCACTGATCATGGTGCATGGCGATGACCGCGGGCTGGTACTGCCTCCCAAGGTTGCGCCCACCCAGGTTGTGATGATTCCCATCGGACCGCCCAAATCCCGCGAGCCGGTGGTGGCGAGAGTCAATGAGCTGTATGCCGAGCTGAAGCAGGCGGGTGTCCGGGTGAAGGTGGATGACCGAGAGGGCCAAAGCCCCGGCTGGAAATTCAACGAGTACGAGATGCGCGGCGTGCCGATTCGGGCGGAGCTGGGTCCCCGCGATATGGAGAACGGACAGGTTGTGCTCGTCTCCCGCGTGGGCAGCGAGAAGAAGATGGTCCGCCAGGAGGACTTCGTGCAGGAAGTCAAGGCTATGCTCGATGAAGTACACACAACTATGTTCGAGCGGGCCAAGCAGTTCCGTGATGAGAACATGACCCATGTGGATACGATGGATGAATTCAAGGCATTTCTGGAGGAGAAGCGCGGATTTGCCTATGCGGGCTGGTGCGGTTCGGCTGCTTGCGAATCCCAGGTGAAGGAAGAAACCGGCGCTACCAGCCGCAATATTCCGTTCCACCCGGAAGTGCTCAAGAGCAAGTGCATATGCTGTGGAGAAGACGCCAAGCATACGGTTGTATTCGGCCGGGCGTATTAATAGCTGCGTTGGTACCGCAGACCGGTACAAGAAAAGCCCGTCTCGGGATTCATGCTGGGCATGATTCCGGGGCGGGCTTTTTTGCTGCATCGGCCAAATGAACAAACAACAAGGGTGAGCCTCCGCCGGGCCATTCAGTATGAAATTTTGCATAGAATGGGCCAGCTTGGCTGCTGGCAGGGCCATTCAGTATGAAATTTCGCATAGAATGACCTTGCCGATAGCATAGAGGGCCACATCCCCAGGCCATACTTTGTCGCTCACGGCTTGCATGGTGTAAGCTAGGGCGTGTGATGGATTGACAGAATTCAACGCTTTGCATGGGCATGTGCAGGCTTGTCGGTGTCTCTGTTGTTCCAATGTGCAAATGAGCACGTGTTTCCTGCGGAAACAAAGTGCTCATTCACACCCACCGAGGGCCGCCGGGGGAGGCTGGCAGTCGTAGCGGAAAAAATTTCCGTTATCGGGCGGTTTTTTGGTAATCGGCGAAAATTAACGGAAAAAATTTCCGTTATTATATGTCAAATGGGGGAAATGCGGCCCTTTTTTACGGCTAACCGAAGATAACGGAAAAAATTTCCGCTAACAGGGAGAAGAAAGAGCGGAATTGGAGGAATAACGGAAAAAATTTCCGTTAAGATGCCCAGCGGTTGCTAAAGGGCTAAAGGTGTTACGGTTAGAGCTTAAGGTGCTGCGGTTCTGAGTGTCCTAAAGGGCTAAAGGTTGCCGGAGGGCTAAAGGAGCTAAGGTTTCTAGGCCAAGAGGCCAGAAATTAGGTAAAGAGGTAGGAAGAGATAGGAAGAGGCAGAGAGAGGTAGGGAGGCAGAGAGGCAGGGAGGCAGGGAGGCAGGGAGAGGTAGAGAGGCAGTGAGGTTAGAGGGGGGAAGAGACTAATTAAACGCTTCGCTAAATGGGGCTTGACGAATGCTGTCGTTCACCGGAAAATAGAAAGGCGGCAAGTTTGCTAGAAGGATTGCTAGATATCGAAGCAAGTTTTTTGTTATATTCGCAATAACCGCTTCGCTTTGGTTATAAGACTCAAAACGAAGTGGATGCTTACGATGCGAGTTTTTCGCAATAACCGCTTCGCTTTGGTTATAAGACTCAAAACTTTTAGGAGGTGTCCCTATGCAGGGCAATGCGGAGAAGCGGACCCGGTTTGAGCTTCTGTTGAAGCAGGCTGAGGTTCCCGCCGACGCGGCGGATTTATTTTTTGCAGACGGATACATAGACATGGTGGAAACAAGCCGCTCCAACCGGGAGTGGATCTTCCATCTGGTTAACGGCACCTTGGTTCCAAAGGATATCTACCGTTCCTTCATGAAATTGATCAGAGATAAATTCGCCCATATTGCCGCCGTCAAGGTAGTGCTTCACTATACCGGAGAAGTTTCTTCCCATACATTAGCAACAGAATACTGGAGCTTCTTCGTTGAATGGGCCCAGCGGGAATCGGCTTCCATTAACGGTTGGCTTAATAAGGCCAAGATGGATGCCGAAGGAGAGGTGATCACCGTAACCTTGCTTGACCAGATCGGTCTGGAATTGGCCAGAAAGAAGCAAATCGATCAATTGGTCCGCCACTTCTATGAGCGCTACTTCGCCCGCACCTTGCAGGTCAGGCTGAAGGTAAGCGATTCGGTAGAGGAGAAGGAAGAGGTGTACGGCAAGTTTGCGGAGCAGATCTCGGCAGAAGGCAAATCCGTTACTCAGGAGATCATCACCTCTATCGAGAAGGAAGAGGAGGCTTCCAAGGGCGGCGATGCTGATCTTAAGCTGATGATCGGCTATGATATCCGCGAGGATGCGGTACCATTGCAGCAGATTCAGGAGGAGGAGAAGAAGGTCACGATTCAGGGGATGGTATTCGGGCTGGAAATGAAGGAGCTGAAGACCGGAACCGTGCTGTTCTCCTTCAATATCACCGACTTTACCGATTCTCTCGCCATCAAGTCCTTCGCCAAGACGAAGGAGGATGTGAAGATCTACAGCCTGATCCAAAACGGCAAGTGGCTGAAGCTGCGGGGCAAGGTGGAGTATGACCGGTTCCAGAACCCTCCCGAATTCATGATGGTGCCCCAGGATGTCAATGAAGTGCTGCCTCCGGCCGAGCGCAAGGATAATGCTCCGGAGAAGCGGGTGGAGTTTCATCTGCACTCCAATATGAGCACCATGGACGGAATGGCGCCGATTGACGAGTATATCAAAACGGCGGCCAAGTGGGGGCATAAAGCGATTGCCGTCACCGACCACAGCTGTGTGCAGTCTTTTCCCGAAGCGGGCAAGGCGGCCAAGAAGCACGGTATCAAGGTGCTGTACGGGGTGGAGGCCAATGTCATCAATGATGGTGTGCCCATTGTCATCAATCCCGATTCCCGTCCCTTGAAGGAGACGGAATATGTGGTATTCGACATCGAGACCACGGGCCTCTCCATCATCAACAACAAGATTATCGAAATTGCCGGTGTCCGGATGAGGGATGAGAAGGTGGTGGAAAGCTTCGCCGAGTTCGTCAATCCCCACGAGCGGATCCCTTACAACATCCAGCAATTGACCAATATTACCGATGAGATGGTGCGGGACGCGGGGGAGCTGGCGGATATATTGCCCAGGTTCGTGGAGTTCGTCGGCGACGCCGTGCTGGTCGCTCATAATGCGCGCTTCGATATGGGTTTTATTCAGGCCAACCTCAAGCAATTGGGTCGTCCGGAGCTGAAGAATCCGGCTCTCGATACCCTGGAGCTGGCGCGGCTGCTGTTGCCTAATCTGAAGAACCACCGGTTGAATACCTTGTCCGAGCGCTTCAAGGTCAGCCTGGAGAACCATCACCGCGCCGTTGACGATGCCAAGGCTCTGGGCGAGGTGCTCTCCCATCTGATCAAGGAGGCGGAGAACCAGCGGATTACCGATCTGGCGCAACTAAATGAATATACCGGCAAGGATCTGTCCAATCAGCGGCCGTTTCACTGCTGCATCTACGCCAAGACTCAAGCAGGCAAGAAAAATCTGTACAAACTGATCACCTTATCCCATACGCAGTACTATCATAAAGTCGCCCGGATTCCGAAGAGCAAGCTGATGGAATACCGGGAAGGGCTTCTGGTGATTTCGGGCTGCGAGAAGGGGGAGTTTTTTGAGACCGTGCTGAACAAGTCGGTGGAGGAAGCCGAGCAGGTAGCGGAATTCTATGATGTGCTGGAAATCCAACCCCCTGAGGTGAATATGCATCTTGTGGAAAAAGGCTTGGTAGGCAGCCGCGAGGAGCTGGAGCAGGCGGTACGCCGGATTGTGGAGATCGGCCGCAAGCAGGGCAAGCGGGTGATTGCCACCGGCAATGTCCATTATCTTCATCCGCGGGACAAGATGAACCGGGATATTACCATCCACGGGATTACCGGGTTCAGTCCGCTGAAAGACCAGCGCAAGCCCGATGTGCACTTCCGCACCACCGAGGAGATGCTGCGGGAATTTGCCTTTTTGGGCTCTGAACTGGCTCATAAGGTAGTGGTGGAGAATACCTCCCAATTGGCCGACGAGTTCGAAGAGATCAAGCTTTTCCCCAAGTCCGGCGGTCCAACGGACAATGGGCTGTTCTCGCCCATCATTGAAGGGTCGGAGGAGGAAATCCGCACCAAATGCTATGATACGGCCCGGAGCCTCTACGGCGAACCCATACCGGAGATTGTAACGGCCCGTCTGGAGAAGGAGCTGAAGCCGATCATCGGCTACGGATTCTCCGCCAACTATCTGATATCCGAGCGGTTGGTGAAAAAGTCCAATGCCGACGGTTATCTGGTCGGCTCACGGGGTTCTGTTGGCTCTTCCTTCGTGGCTACGGCTCTCGGCATCTCCGAGGTGAACCCGCTGCCCCCTCATTATATGTGTGCTTCCTGTCAATTCAGCGAGTGGTTCACGGACGGCAGCATTCCCTCGGGCTTCGATCTGCCCAACAAGGATTGCCCCCGCTGCGGCGCTCCGTTGAAGGGGGAGGGACAGGATATTCCCTTCGAAACCTTCCTGGGCTTCAAGGGAGATAAGGTTCCCGATATTGACTTGAACTTTTCCGGAGATTATCAGCCTCATGCCCATAACTACACCAAGGTGCTGTTCGGGGAGAAAAGCGTCTTCCGGGCTGGAACCATCGGTACGGTGGCGGAGAAAACCGCCTTCGGCTTCGTAAAGAAATACGAGGAAGACAAGGGCAAAAGCTGGCGGCTGGCCGAGGTGAACCGTCTGGCGGCCGGCTGTACCGGAGTGAAGCGGAGCACGGGCCAGCATCCCGGGGGCATCGTGGTAGTCCCGGATTATATTGATGTGGAGGATGTCACTCCTGTTCAGTATCCTGCTGACGATACAAGCGCAGACTGGATGACAACCCACTTTGATTACCATGCCTTCGAGGAAAATCTGCTGAAGCTGGATATTCTGGGTCATGATGATCCCACCATGATGCGGATGCTGCAGGATTTGACCGGGATTGATCCCACCACGCTGCCTATGAACGATCCCAAGGTCATGAGCATGTTCAACTCTGTCGATGCGCTCGGCATTAGTCCGTCCCAGATCCGCTCTTCGGTGGCTACCTACGGCGTCCCGGAGATGGGAACCAAGTTTGTGCGTCAGATGCTGGAGGAATCACAGCCAAGCACCTTCGCCGACCTGCTGCAGATTTCGGGGCTGTCTCACGGCACGGGCGTGTGGCTGGGCAACGCGCAGGAATTAATTCGCAACGGCACCTGCACCATCAAGACGGTCATCGGCTGCCGGGATGATATTATGCTGTACCTGATTTATAAGGCGGGTATGGATGCCGGTCTGGCCTTCAAAATTACGGAGAGTGTACGGAAGGGCAGAGGACTGACGGAAGAATGGAAGGAAGAGATGAAGCGTTGCAATGTGCCCCAGTGGTACATTGCCTCTTGCGAGAAAATCCAGTACATGTTCCCGAAGGCCCACGCCTCGGCTTATGTTATCTCGGCTGTGCGGACCGCCTATTTCAAGCTATATCATCCCATTGAATATTATGCCACGTACTTCACGGTCCGCGCCGAATCCTTCGAGGT
This sequence comes from Paenibacillaceae bacterium, assembly GCA_029256185.1. Classification (GTDB taxonomy): domain Bacteria; phylum Bacillota; class Bacilli; order Paenibacillales; family NBRC-103111; genus Paenibacillus_AR. Next base: position 3,545 of record JAQSYI010000023.1, on the reverse strand, counting down.
GGAGCTGTTCTGCCAGGGCTATGATGCCATCCTGAGCAAGCTGCTGGAGATTGAAGGCAAGGGCTTCCAGGCCACCACCAAGGAAAAAGGGATGATCTCCATTCTGGAGATGGCCCTGGAGATGACAGCCCGCGGCTTCGGCTTCAAGCCGGTGGATCTGTACCGCTCCCATGCCACCAGCTTTCTGGTAGACGAGGACAAGCTCCTGTTTCCCTTCGCTGCCGTTGACGGCATTGGAGAGAATGCCGCCAGGCAGATTGCCGCGGCCAAGGATGATGGGGATTTCCTTTCTATTGAAGACTTCCAGCAGCGGAGCAAGGCTACCAAGACCATTGTGGAACTGATGAAGAATATGGGCTGCTTCAGGGGACTGCCGGAGTCCAATCAACTGTCGTTATTCTAATCATTTTGAACTGCTTTCATGATATTGCATGCAACTATTGTAAATGAAGCCGGATTTATGATACACTATTACAGTGATGTTGGAAAAAGTGCTGAATTGGAGAGTGGGGCAACCCACTCTTTACTCTTTGAATAAGGGTTTTTCGGGCTGCGTTGCCCGGTTTCACACCACAAATTTTCCATAAACAGCCTGTTTAGGGGGTTAATGTGTTTGAGCTTGCAGATTAAATCCGCAGTAGAAAACATGGTCAAGCCGTTCCTGGAAGAGAACGGATTCGAGCTGGTAGACATTGAGTACGTGAAAGAGGGCAGCAATTGGTTTCTCCGCGTTTATGTGGACAAAGACGGAGGCATCGACATTGATGATTGCGGCCGTGTCAGCGAATTCCTAAGCGACAAGCTGGATGCGGACGATCCGATTCCTGTCGCTTATTTTCTTGAGGTATCATCTCCGGGTGCGGAACGCCCGTTGAAGAAGCCGGCTGATTTTGTTAAAGCGGTGGGCAAGCAGGTGTACATAACCACCTATGAGCCCGTGGACGGAAAAAAGGAATTTGAGGGCATATTGGAGAGCTATAGTGAAGAAGGACTGACCGTCCGCGCAGGCAAGAAGACGCATCAGATTGTCAATACCAAGGTAGCGGGTGCGCGATTGGCTGTGATGTTTTAATTCATTGAATGATGTGGCTTGTGAACAATGAAAGGAGGGATTCCATTCCCATGAATGCTGACTTTATTGACGCTCTGTCGGAATTGGAAAGAGAGAAGGGTATTGGCAAGGATATATTGCTGGAAGCCATTGAAGCGGCGCTGATTTCCGGGTATAAGCGGAATTTCAACACGGCGCAGAATGTAAGAGTGGATATTAACAAGCTTACGGGGATTATCAAGGTGTATGCCCGCAAGAATGTGGTGGAGGACGTGCTGGATCCCCGGCTGGAAATCTCGGTGGAAGCCTCCCGTCAAATCAACCCCAGCTATCAGCTGGACGATATTGTGGAGATTGAAGTCACCCCCAAGGATTTTGGCCGGATTGCGGCGCAGACTGCGAAGCAGGTGGTCACCCAGCGGATTCGCGAAGCGGAGCGCGGTCTGATCTACAACGCCTATATTGACAAGGAAGAGGATATCGTTACCGGTATTGTCCAACGGCAGGATATGCGGAATCTGTATATCGATCTCGGGAAGGTAGAGGCGGTAATGCCGCTTAACGAGATGATGCCCAACGACAAATTCAGCCATAACGACCGGATCAAGGCTTATATCACCAAGGTGGAAAACACCACGAAGGGGCCGCAAATTATCCTGTCCCGCACTCATCCGGGGTTGCTCAAGCGTCTGTTCGAGCTGGAGGTGCCGGAGATATATGACGGTGTGGTGGAGATCCGTTCGGTTGCCCGCGAAGCAGGCTTCCGTTCCAAGATTGCCGTGCATTCCCGCAATGCGGAAGTAGAGCCTGTGGGTTCTTGCGTAGGTCCCAAGGGAGTGCGCGTGCAGACCATCGTCAATGAGCTGAAGGGTGAAAAGATCGATATTGTCCGCTGGTCCGATAAAGTGGATGAATATGTGGCCAACGCGCTCTCTCCATCCAAGGTAGTGGAAGTCAATGTCTTCGAGAGTGAAAAAATGTGCCGTGTCATCGTTCCGGATTACCAGTTGTCGCTGGCCATTGGAATCAAGGGTCAAAATGCGAGACTGGCCGCCAAGCTGACCGGTTGGAAGATCGATATCAAGAGCGAGTCCCAGGCGGAGCAGGAATATGGACGTCCCAAGACGCCGGTGGAGCTTATGCATCAGGATTCCGTAAGCATTGATTAGGGCACGGCCTCAACCAGTTTGATCGCAAGCGGGTGATAAAACCATGAAACCACGCAAGATACCTCTTCGGAAATGCATTGCATGCCAGGAGATGAAGCCTAAGAAAGAATTGATCCGCGTCGTCCGCACACCGGATGAGCAGATCCTGATCGACTTAAGCGGCAAGAAATCGGGCCGGGGCGCTTATCTGTGCGGCAAGGCCTCCTGCTTCAAGCTGGCCAAAAAAAGCAAGGCATTCGACCGGGCTTTGAAGCAGCCGGTCAGCCCGGAGCTCTATGACCGGCTGGCGCAGGATTTCATCCGGGTGGAAGACGAATTTATCGCGATGAAGGATGCGGAGCCGGATGACGAAGAATAAGATTTATTCCATGATGGGGCTGGCGATGCGGGCCGGCAAGATTGTGATGGGCGATGAAACGGTGCTTAAGGCTGTCCGTTCCAAGGAAGCCAAACTGGTGCTCCTTGCCACTGACGCCGCTCCCAACGCGCAGAAGAAATACCGGGATAAGTGCGCTTACTACCAGATACCGCTAGTAGAATATGGCAGCCGTTCCGAGCTTGGCTCGGCTGTCGGTAAAATTGACCGGGTTGTCCTGGCGGTTACAGATGCAGGATTCGCCGACAGGATTGCCCAGTGTGCTGTTAACCCTGCGGAGGTGGAATAAACATTGACCAAACAAGATAAACCGGATAATAAAGATAAGCTTAGGGTTTATGAGTACGCCAAAAATCTAAATATGAGCAGTAAGGAGATTATCACTATTTTGAAAAGACAAGGCATAACGGTAAATAATCATATGAGTGTATTGGAACCGAACATGGTCGGTTCAGTAGAACAGTTCTTCCGCGATGTAAAAGCGAATGCTGCGGCCAAGCGGGTATCGGAAGGGGCAGCAACGGTTGCCGCCTCCACGCCTCCATCCTCGGAGAAAAAGCCGTCCCCGGTTGTGCAAGCCCAACCGGCGGCCTCTGAAGCACCGGAAAGACCTCAGGCAGCGGCAGTACAGCAGGAAAGCCACCAGGCAGCGCCTGCACAGCAGGGATCACCGGAACAAGGCGGCGGATCGGCGTCGGCAGCAGCATCCCCTTCCCAAGGGCAGCAAGGCGGCTACCAACGGCGTGAAGGCCAGGGCAGCGGTCCCCGCCGTGAGGGTCAAGGCGGTTATCAGCGCCGTGAAGGCCAGGGAACCGGCGGCCAGGGAGGCCAAGGCGGCTACCAGCGCCGCGAAGGTCAAGGGGGCCAGGGCGGTCAAGGCGGCTATCAGCGCCGTGAAGGCCAGGGAACCGGTGGCCAAGGCGGTCAAAGCAGCTATCCGCGCCGTGAA
>JAQSYI010000068.1 GCA_029256185.1 Paenibacillaceae bacterium | reverse complement strand
TAGCTCATTTTCCCCAATCTCTTGGGGTCCCCGAAAAGTATTCGGCATCCGCCTCTCGGCTTCGCTTCACTTTTTGGGGTCGAAACTTTGGCTGTGTTTGTATTGCTACTCGTTGTTCAGTTTTCAAGGAGCTAAATTGCCTTATAATTCCCTCGCCTCCCAGAGGCGACTTTATTAATATACCACACATTCACATTAAGTTGCAAGGCTTTTTAAAAATTCTAATTCACCTATTCACTTTATGATGGGACTCTAATTAGCTTGTCCCGGCGGCGAAAATTAATTTAACACATAACCGCTTTCAAAGTCAAGCGTTCGGCGACATTTTTTTTGCAAAGCTTGTTCAGGCCGCAAAAAAAAGACCGGGGCCCTCCAGCCGACCGATCTTCGAATTCAAACCTTCAATAATAATGGCCGCGTTCAGCCTTGGGGAGAGAGTAAGTTGCACGAATACTTGATCTCCAAGTCGAAACAGTCGGCGTCCGTCGCTACGGCTACTTCTCTGATGATTGATTTGCGGGCGAGCTTATTCAGAATCAGCGGCAGATTCGAAGAAGAAGCTCCGGACATATAAGGATGATTGATCAACTCCTGCACACTGAGAGGCTGCCCCGTCTCCTCTAGAATCCGGACAAGCAGCGAGCAGCAGGTCTCCATCTTGGACATGACGGAGAACTCGCATGCGAGAAGCACCAATTCCACCCGTTGCCTTAAGGTCTCCTGACTGGTTGTGAGTTCCTCATAGAGCTTATAGACGCCTGCATTATAGGATCTCACCTGTTGCCAAACCGTAACTTCCGGATGAATTCCCTCTTCAAGGACGGATATTCTGGCCCAGTGGTGAATTGCGCGCAATATGCTGCTGTAAGCATCGAGAATCTGGTCTTCCACCAGAAAGTCCTTGCATTGCAGATATCTCTTCGTGAACAAAGAAAACTCCGTAAGCATCTTCTGCTGTTTGACAATGGCGGGATAATTCTCCAGATCCATTCTGATTCTGGCCAGCATTCCTTCGGCATCATACCAAATGTCGCCTTGCATCATCCAGTGAAGGATCCCCCTGTCCTCATGGGAAGCCGCCCTTGTCTCAAAAGAACTTCTGGATATTCTCCGCTCCTGAATGCGGACCCCCTCCTGAATATAGTGGGAGGTAGCCGGGGCTGCCAATCCATCCTCCAACACCATAACAAGAAGCAGATCGCTGCCCTCCGTAAGAACGGAGAAGCCGTTCGCATCCCAGATGGCTACGATACCAAGCAATCCGTTTTGTTGTGAAAGACAGGATAATATCTGCTCTCGCCGCGTGAGAGTGTTGGCATTCATAAACAAATCCCCCTAATCAGATGCAATCCAAACCCGTTTCATCTAACGTATTCTACATAGGATTGTTCATTTCCTGCTAGCAGGAATATATGTTCGAAAAACTTAAGAAAAAACCAAACTTTCTAACTTTGGAACAATGTGCACACAAGCAAAAACCGGAAACCGCCATATGGCAGCATTCCGGCTTTGATTACATCAAGGGCGTTTTTCCAATGTTTCTTTAATAAGAGGCCATATTTCCGTCTTTTCCTGGCCGCGGCTCCAGGAAGCGACTCCAGCCAGATCGTAGGTTCTGACCAATTCAATCCGTTTCTTCATGGACAGTTCGTCTTCAATCCAGATTTTCACGGTGGTTTGCTGCCCTTCCTTGTACTCTACATAATTCTGCCCGCTGGCCTCATCAAGTACAGGAGTCAATTTCTTATCCCTGATCAGATTCTGGATGGTTTCCATGCCGACGGCTTTGGAACTGACGGTGGTTTTGCCGTCCTTCACCGTTTCTGTCCAGATTCTAGTGTAAAAAGGAACACCCACAAGCAGCTTGGAGGAAGGAACCTGATCTTCCTTCATGATCTGGACTATCCCCTTTTCCACCCACGGCAAAGAGGCGACAGAGCCTGCGGTGGGGCTGGTGGCCCAATGTTCATCATAAGTCATGACCATCATATAATCGACCGTTTCCCCCAAAGCCTTGCGGTCCAAAAACAGCGAGTAGGTTTCCGAGCCGTCCCTTACGGTTACATCCACGGAAACTACCGCCCCCTGCTCATGAAGAAAGGGAGTCATTTCACGGACAAACTGCACAAATGCCGCCTTATCCTTCAGATACACATTCTCAAAATCTATATTAATGCCTTGAAGCTTATACATCTGAACGTAAGACACAATCTGTTTAATCATTTTCATCCGCTTATCATAAGTAGACAGAGCCTCGGTGGTACGCTTGGGATCGAATCCGTTGCTGAAAAGCGCCCATACCTGCAAATTCTGGTTTTTCGCCCATTGCATGAAGCTGCTGTCGGCTGTCTGCTTAATGTTGCCTTCGCTATCCGCGAGCATAAACCATTGGGGGCTGATCACATTCAAACCGGGCATGGGACCAAATTGGGTGGGGTCAGGGTTCTTATTATATACCTGCTGCCAGGTAAGATTAATCTTGCCTCCCAAAGGCTTCCACGGAGTATAAGCTGCTGCCGGATCTTCAGCCAAAGCAACCGCCTCGGGCTCCTGCAGAACAAGCTCCTGCTTGTCCATGAACCCCAACATTCCGTTTTGCCGCTGTACCCGGTACCAGCCCTCTGCTTCCCCCCAGATCATAACCCGCTCGCCTTGGGGAAGATCGGCATAGATGGCGGCTTTGACAGAGGCTGCCGAGCGCAGCGCTCTCGTACGGTCCGGCTCGTCAGCATTCTCCTTGGCCGCGCCCCACAAAATCAAATCACCCTCCCTATGCAGGATGACGGCTCCGGTTTCGTCGGACTCCCGCAGGGCAATCCGGTACAGATCCTGCAGAGGCGCCAAAGGCACATAAAGCGTCTCGCCCTCTTTTTCTACAGGGAACTGCAGGTTAAACGGCTTTTCATTTATCATCCCGGTTAATTGGCTGGTTTTTAGCCGCATAACCTTATTTTCTGTCGTGACAATAACCGATTGAGTGGAATCTTCATAATGAATGGCCGGATCAATCTGCTCTTTAATGATAGAAAAAGGAAGCTTCAAGCTTTCCTTGGCACCTTTGGCTGATGGAGAAAGCAGCTCTCCTCTATAAAAAACCGGCTTCTCCTCGCCGAATGAGTAGGTTTCATGCTGACTGTTGGGCCAATATTCGTACCAATAGTATAGGGCTCCCCCTGAAAGCAGGAGCAAAAACAGCAGACTGGCCAGAATACCAAACCGTCCCCGCTTGACTGATCTTTGCTTTCTTGACAATGCTTGTCACCACTTCCTCTACAGAAAAAGACATGCTCGCTTTTTGGGAAAAACAGCGGCATGTCCATTATACTACATAATACGACAAATCGGCGACACAGGAAAATTAATGCTTAGTCGGATTGGAGCATTCCCTGCACAGTCCATGTACTTCCAAGCGGTGCCCGTGAATGACGAAACCGGTTGACGCGGCAGCCACCTCTTCAACAGCCGTGAGAGTGGGATACATAAAATCAACCATCTTGCCGCACACTTCGCACTGGGCGTGGTAATGCAAATCCATGTTGGCGTCAAAACGGCTGGAATCATCCCCGTAGGTCAGTTCCATGACAAGACCTGCTTCTATGAATACCTTCAAATTATTATAGACGGTAGCAACACTCATGCTGGGAAACCGGTCTTCAAGCGCCTTGTAGATATCATCTGCGGTCGGATGCGCTGTAGAATCAAGTAAAAAGGATAAAATGGCATGGCGCTGGGGGGTCATGCGAACACCGGTCATCTTCAATTTATCTAATGCTTGCTCAAACCGATAATTCATAGTTCTCACCACCTAATAAGTATTTTTCAAGAGTAATTCCTAAGTTATACTTATTGTACGGGTGGTTGATTCGCATTGTCAACGAAGTTCACGAATCTGTAAATCAATTGAAGTCCCAATTTAGTCGATTTTGTTAACTTGGATTTTGTTGTTCGTTTCAATGGAAATTTTGTACCGTCCGTTGCCTATAATCCCTGATAATTTCTTACCTTCCACGGTTAAAGGCAGGTCTGTGCTGATCGAACTGAAGGAAGTGGAGCCCTTGACTTCCACATCGGCATCTCCGGGAATTCTCACTTCAATGGAGCTGGCCAAATTCTTCAGCTCGTAATCTCCGCCCACCCGGCTGGAATGGACCGTTATCGCCCCGTTGGTGGCATCGGCCTTAACAGAGCCTGCTGCTTCTTTAATGCTGATCTTGCCGTTAAGGGTTTCGACGTCCACTGCTCCTAAGGCATCTTCAACAGAAACAGCCCCGTTGGTTGTGTCGACTTCCAGCTTACCGGTTATGGCCTTGGCCGTGACGGTTCCATTGGTCGTATTGGCCGAAGCATCCCCCCCGATTTGGTACAAATCGATTGAGCCGTTAGTCGTATCCGCATCTACCTGACTGTCGATCCCGGTAATGGTGATAGCCCCGTTGGTCGTGCGAACTTTGAACTTTCCGCTGACCGGAACCATAGCGGCATCTATCTTGCCGTTCAAGAGAATAAGCTCATAATCCGCTTTGCGGGAGGGGGGGACAAGCACGACAACGTTCATCCGCGGCTTGCGCTTATTGGGAAAGTCGCCGGTATATTCCTTGCCCGAAGCCGTAATCCGCAGCTGGCTGCCCTCGCTATGCTCAATGTAGGATTGCTCGGCAATGGGCCATGCTTCCTCTTCGTCAACTTTATCCACCCAGACAGTGGTTTGCACCTCAATATCCTGACTGTTCCCCGTCTTGATCTCCACGTTTCCGTTGGGGTTGTCGATTACAATCTTCTCCACATTGTCCCCAAACGGGATTATAACCGGTTCCTTCGTGAAGGAGTGACCCGATTCGGAAGAGAAGGACAAGTTCAAGTTATCAATATTAAAATCTATATTCTTCAGCCATTGAGTGGGAAAACGGTCCACCTGGGTAGTGCCCACTACTACAGCCGAAATCAGCACAGAGAGGATAAGCCCCCCCATATCCAACCTAAGCTGGCGGTCCCCCTTGTGATACAGCATGTTGAACAACAGATACTCTACTCCAAGAGAAATCAGCACCACGGGCCACCAGTCAAGCAGCAGGGCCAGATAGTCTGAATCTCCGGTTTGATCAAGAAACAGCATGACTCCCACGGTCATCAGCAATAATGCCGCCGTGTAGCGCCCAACCTTCAGCATAGCCTCTCTCCTCCTTCGCGGGTCCTGTTCATTTCTTCTTCGATTCGGTCAGAAACAGCACAAGTCCCGCCCCGATCAAGATAACAGCTCCCACGTATGATCCCATCATGCTGAACAGATCCTCCAGCCAAACCGGCTTGGTGGACACCAGGAACAGGAACAAGCCAATGGCCATAAGGGTCATCCCCAATGTGCCGCCCCGGACCTGTCTGCCCAATGAATCGCTGCCTGACGGAGCCGGAGCAATCTGCCCGGATTGGACCGCCTTGCGGTAGGCATTCACTTGGTCGGTGGATTGGAGAGTATCGAATAAATTGTAGAAGTAGATAACCGGGATCAAACAACTGAGGAGCACTACGAACGGTATAAAGGAATTATCGCGCATCGTGTTCATATTGGTGGTATACACGATTGCTGTAATGTTCAGGATAAACAACAGCATCATGAACAGCCCTTTTTGCATCAGACCCAGATAAAAATGCCCTGTTCCAGGCAGAAAAAAAGCCAGCAGCCCTGCTACAAACTTGCGCTTCCGCGGCATTTCCGAATAGGGGCCCATGTAAGGGGGAAAGGGCGGATAAGGAGAAGGTCCACCCGGATTCTGAAGCGGCGGGAATGCCTCCATCCGCTGATCGAAGAAAGGATCATTCCCGACTCCGGAATGAAGATCGGCTCTGTTGTGATTGTTATCCATGTCTATGGCCTCCATGATTAAGATGATGCCGCCAGTGCCCTACTGCAGAGCCTTGGAGAGCAATATGACCCAATCCATTACTGCCTGGGCCTTGTCATACAGTTGATTCTCTATAATTCCGCGGTCTACCGAGAAGACAGCGCCGACAAAACCGCTTGCCAGAAAAAGATATGTTGCCGTGGTTGCCACCAACGCATTGGCAAGCTCCGGGCGGAGAATGAAGCGGCTCCGCGGCGGGGGAACCTTGCTGCTCGGGCTCTCTTCAGCCAGGGTCAACCGGCTCATCACAAGGCCTGTAAAGTCAGCGGAGGGCTCCTCAAGCTCCAGCTGTTCCATCTGCCCGTGCAAAGCCATTTGGGCCTGATAACGTCTCTGGCATAGCCCGCATCCGGCAAGATGAGTTTCTGTGCGTTTGGCCTCAACCGGGGCCAGAGTGCGGATTCGGTATTGCTCCAGAATTCGGTCGCTCGGATGACTCATGCGCAAGTTCGTTCACCTCCAGCCATTGATGCTTCAGAAGTTTCTTGGCCCGGTAGAGACGGGTCTCCACGGTCTTGACAGGGAGATCCAGAAGAGCGGCAATCTCCGCATAGGTCATCTGCCTGTAATGGCAGAGGTACAGAATATCCCGGTACTTGTCCGGGAGAAGCCGCAGAACCTTGGCGACGGTCTCACGCTCCTCCTGCAGGATGATCTGCTCCTCCGGCTGATTCCGGCTTTCACCGAACCACCCTCTGACCGCCTCCAAAAGCGCTGTTGCGGGCTGCCTGCGGTTGGCGCGCAGATAGTCCCGCACCGTATTCAACGTAAGGCGGTACAGCCAGGTGGTGAACTGGCAGTCGCCCTTGAAGCCGGGCAGGAAGCGGTACAGCTTAATAAAAACCTCCTGGGCCAAATCCTCCGCGGTTTCCCATTCGGCCACTCTGCAGCGGATCAGCGTCAAAACATATTTTTTATGGCGGTCCACCAATACGGCGTAAGCGTCCCTGGAGCCTTGACGAACATAGTCTGCCAAAGCCTGATCCGTCAACTGCTCCATGGTCTGCCCTCCCAAAAGTTTTTATCTTCTCTTCATTAGACGATATAAATTCGGTGACCCCTTCATTTTTTCAGAAGAAAGGCAAATTATTCTACGGATACCCCTGCCACATGCTTAAGCTGACGCAGCTCATCGAGCATGACGAAGGTTTTCAGCGCTTTGGGGAGCTTCAGTGACATGGTTATTTGCAGATCCTCCGAATTTTCCTTCCGGTCATCCTCCTCCAGAGAGACACTGGTAATGACAACCCCTTGTTTTTCCAGCAGAGACGATATGTCATTTAAGACTCCATGTGTCCGCACGGCATGAATTTTCACGAGATAAATCCGCTTGGAGCTAAAAAATTTCTTCTCCACTGCATTGAGCATCCATAAGCTAAGCAGCACCATAATGGTGGTGAGGATGGCTGCGAAGTAAAAACCGGCTCCCGAAGCAAGCCCAATGGCGGCTACTACCCATAAGGAAGCGGCCGTGGTCAAGCCGGTAATGGACATGCCGTTGCGCAGAATGGTGCCGGCTCCGAGAAAGCCGATGCCGCTGATGACCTGTGCCGCCAGCCGGGCCGGGTCCATGCTGACATTGGGCTCGCCGGCAAATTCAGGAAAACCGTATGCAGACAGCAGCATGACGAGGGCTGCCCCCAGGCATACCAGGATATGGGTGCGAAAGCCGGCGGCGCTGCTGTTCCGTTCCCGTTCAAAACCAATCAGCCCGCCCAGAATAAGCGCCAGCAGGAGTCTTCCTGCCATATATAGAGGTTCCAAATGCCAAGGGTTCATAATGACCTCAGGCTCCTTTATGAGAAGGATGGTTATTAAACTTTTATTATAACAAGCCCGCCGGTGAATAAAAGCCCTTTCTACACTTTTTTTGCTTGCTCCCCGGGCGAAAGTAGCCTAAACTCTAGTTTAAAGGTTTCAATCCCACTCCACTTTATCTTATGAAACGGAGGGCAATCGCCCATGACAGACTATAAGGATCGCCAAAGACAAGTGCTTGCCTTGGCGGCGGAAACAGCATACAAGCTGCCGCGGCTTGAGAGCGGCTTTTGGTTCCATCAGGATATGAGAGATAATCTGTATTATGCTATGCATCTTTATGCGGCATGCTCCGACAAAACTCTGGAGCTGAGCTTTAACAGAGCCGAAGGGCTGGCGGCGGGAGCTTCCATGCTTCAAGCTGTGCTGAATCTGCAAGTCAAGGACCCGCAGCATCCCATGTACGGGCACTGGCCGCTCAACTTAGGCTCCGATCCCCGGGAAGCGGCGCCCAACACCCTTCCGGTGGAGTTGCTGGGCTCGCTCATTGCCTGGTTCCATTCCAGATATGAAGCTTATATGACGGAAGAACTGCGGATTGGCTTCGAGGAAGCCATGAGAATCATCTACCTGGGGAATTATTACCGTAAACCCGCCGAGCAATTCGGACACCACGAGTCCAAATATACCGCCCAGCAGCTGATTTGGGGAGAACTGTTCCAGGACATTCCGCTTGCGGAGGAGGGACGGCGCAACCTGAAGCTGCTGCTGTCTACGATCAAACAAAACGGCATGCGGGAATACGGCTCTCTCCCTTGGTTCTGGCATTGGGTGCAAGCATTCTCCGCAGCCAGAGGATTGGTGAAAGACCAAGAGACCCTTCGCTTGCTTGAGGACATGCTTCAATATTTATGGGCCCGGCGGGCGGAGGTATATCTGCGCGGCGCTTGGGCAGGTCCCCATTCCCGGGTGCTGCCCCATGATATCCCGGCGGACCGGAATAACCTCATCGATTACGTGCAATTCGGGGATTTTGCCCTTCCGGCATCCATTTCCCGTCTGGAAGCGGCCGGGTTATTGGACTTCCTGCCTGCGAATACAGCCGTTATTGCCGGCGCTGTTAACCGCCGGGGCCAATCGGAGATAAAGCGGCTCATCCCCGTCAACCCTGTGAATATCACGGAAAACTCTCTGCACAGTTACGTCTTCCTCACGCCGGATTATGCTCTGGGCGGAATATGGGAGCGGGCGGAGGAATATTTAAATGAGCAGCACCGGTGGGACGTGACCTTTCCTGTCAGAAAGGACGGAACGGCCAATAAAGCGTTCTTCTTCCATCCGGGAAACGGTTATGCCAAGGGAGATCCCCGCCATCAGAGTCCCTTCTGCGAGGCGGTCTTCCACAAGAATAGGGCGGCGGCCTTGTACGCGATTCCGGAAGAAGCGTCAAGCACGGCGATTGCTGGCGTTCTGCCCCACGGTGAATGGTTGTTTCACCAGCGCCTGATAGTAGGGCAAGTGGACGACGTATATCTGATTTTCGGATTGATGCAGGATTACACAGCGGAGAGCGGCCCGGATTACGTGGAGGTTCATTCCGAAGGCAGACGCAACGGAGTAACGGTGGAGGTGGTGGATAAATCAACCGCCGCAGCGCTGGGTTTGCATGATGTGGCGTCGGTTGCGGAAGCGGCCGGAAGAGCGGCGGGCGGAGGATGGTTCCAGCACCGGGAGGAGGGGAGCGTCACGGTAGATTTTGCTGGGATAGGTGACGGCCCCCGCCTCACTCTGGCCATAGACGGCAACGGCAGCTTGTCTCGGCGTCATCTGGACGGGCAGACGGTCTCCTTCGAGGATTACACTGTCCCGGGACTGGAATAAGCGTCTTCGCACCGGTCAATCTCCAGCAGCATCTCATTGAGTGTCAGACCATGAACGGCAGCATGCTGAGCTAGGGTAATAAAGCCGAAGCGGGAATAGAGCGCCAAGGCCGCTTCGTTGACGGATACAGCGGAGACGGTGAGATACTTGGCCTCCTCCGCCTGCCCCGCCGCTATGGCGTAACGGATCAGCCGGGAAGCGACTCCGCGGCGCAGGTGAGCCGGATGGACCATCAACCGGCAAATCCGCAGGGCTGGAGCCATCTCCAGCCGCCCCAACCCGCCGTGCTCCAGCTTGAGCGATACAGCTCCGGCCAGCTGGTTATCTTCATATAATCCATAATGAGCTTCCCCCCGGCTCCGGACAGAGGCAGGGGATTCCAAAAGAGGCGGAATGTCGGTTAGCCCGATCATTTCCGCCTCTTTCACATAAGCTGCCATCTGCAGAGCGAGAAGCTCCAGCATCCCATTCCCTTCATACAGGTCAATCAGCCGGATCGTCCGCTCCGCTTCCATCAGCCGTTGTTCAGCACTTCCAGGATCAGCTTGTTGGCCAGCCCCGGATTCGCCTTCCCCTTCGATTGCTTCATGACCTGACCCACCAGGAAGCCTACCGCCTTTTCCTTGCCTGCCCTGAAGTCGGCTACAGACTGGGGATTGGCATCAACCACACTCTGTACAATCGCCTTGATCTCGCCTTCGTCGCTGATCTGGACAAGCCCTTGCTCCTGGACGATTTGCTGCGGCTCCTTGCCTGTTTCCAGCATGGCCTTGAACACGGTCTTGGCGATCTTGCCGCTGATGGTCCCTTTCTCGATCAGGCCGATCATTTCCCCCAGCCCCTTGCCTGTGACCTTGGACTGAGCCGGCTCAAGCCCGTTGGCATTGAGATAACCCAGGAGATCTCCCATGATCCAGTTGGCTACAGCCTTGGCGTCGCCGGTATATTGCAGGCTTTCTTCGAACAGATCCGCTATGACTTTGGAGGCGGTGATAACCTGAGCGTCATAGACAGGCAGCCCGTATTCTCCGGTGTAGCGGATTCTGCGTGCGTCGGGAAGCTCCGGAATGCTCGCGCGCACTCTGGTCTTCCACTCGTCCTCAATATGCAGCGTCACCAGATCGGGGTCGGGGAAATACCGGTAATCATGGGCCTCCTCCTTGCTTCTCATGGAGAAGGTCTTGCCCTGGGCTTCGTCCCAACGGCGGGTTTCCTGGATAATCCGGCCCCCGCTGTTCAGCTCGTCCGCCTGGCGGATTTCCTCATATTCCAGCCCCCGCTGAACACCGCGGAAGGAATTCATGTTCTTCAGTTCAGCCTTGGTGCCGAACTTCTCCTGCCCATAAGGGCGCAGACTGACGTTGGCATCGCAGCGCAGCGAGCCTTCCTCCATCTTCACATCGGAGACCTCGCAATATTGCATGATGGAACGGATTTTCTCCAGGTAAGCGCGGGCTTCCTCAGGGGAACGGATATCCGGCTCGGATACGATCTCGATCAGCGGGGTTCCGCCGCGGTTAATATCCACCAGGGAAGCGTAGCCTCCATCCACATGGTTCAGCTTGCAGGCGTCCTCCTCCAGATGAACCCGGGTAATCCCGATCCGTTTCACCTCTCCGTTCACTTCAATATCTATATAGCCCTGCTCTCCGATGGGCTTGTCATATTGGGAAATCTGATAAGCCTTGGGAAGATCGGGATAGAAATAATTTTTGCGGTCAAATTTGCTGACGGTGGCGATCCGGCAGTTCAGGGCCATAGCCGCCTTCATCGCATATTCCACTGCCTGGCGGTTCAACACAGGCAGCACTCCGGGATGCCCCAGGCATACCGGGCAGGTATGCGTATTGGGACCGGCGCCGAAGGATGTGGCGCAGCCGCAGAAAATTTTGGTAGCCGTGTGCAGCTCCACATGCACTTCCAGGCCGATGACCGTTTCGTATGTGCTTGCAGCGGTTGTTGTCATACCGATGCCTCCTTCGCCTTAAGCTGCGGACGTTCCCGGTGAAACAGCGTATTCTGCTCAAACGCATGGGCCGCCCTGAGAACGGTCGCTTCACCCAAGGCTTTGCCGATAATCTGCAGGCCCACCGGCATGCCGTCTACGCTTCCGCAAGGAAGACTGATGGCGGGAATACCGGCCAGATTCACTGGTATGGTCAATATGTCATTGAGGTACATGGTTAAAGGATCATCCACCTGAGCGCCGATCCGGAATGCCGTTGTGGGAGTGGTCGGCCCGATGATTACATCATACTGTTCGAATACCTTCTCGAAGTCCTGGCGGATCAGGGTACGCACCTTCTGAGCCTTGAGATAGAACGCATCGTAGTAGCCTGAGCTTAATGCGTAGGTTCCCAGCATAATCCGGCGCTTTACTTCGGCGCCGAAGCCCCGGCTGCGGGATTTGCGGTACATGTCCAGCAGATTGTCCGCATCGTCGGCCCGGACGCCATAGCGTACGCCGTCATAGCGGGCCAGGTTGGAGGAGGCTTCGCAGGAGGCCAGCAGGTAATAGGTAGCCACCGCATATTCGGTATGGGGAAGGGAAACCTCCTCCCAGACGGCGCCAAGGCTCTCGTACACCTTCAGAGCTGCCAGCACCGCTTCCTTAACGGCCGGGTCAACGCCTGCACCCAGGTATTCCTTCGGCACGGCAATCCGCAGCCCCTTCACATCGCCGGTCAAGGACCCGACATAATCGGGAATGTCCGCGCTCAATGAGGTGGAATCCAGAGGATCATGGCCGGCAATCGCCTGGAGCACATAAGCGGCATCTTCCACATTCTTCGTAAGGGGACCGATCTGATCCAGGGAAGAAGCAAAAGCCACCAGGCCATAACGGGATACCAAACCGTAGGTCGGCTTAAGTCCGACAATGCCGCAATAGGCAGCCGGCTGGCGGATGGATCCTCCGGTATCGGAGCCCAGCGCGAAATAAACCTCGCCTGCCGCTACTGATGCTGCCGAGCCTCCGCTTGAGCCTCCCGGCACATATTCTGTATTCCAGGGATTGTATGTAGGATGAAAGCCGGAATTTTCATTGGAGCCGCCCATGGCGAACTCGTCCATATTGGTCTTGCCCACAATGACCGCTTGAGCGGACTTCAGCTTGGTAACGGCAGTCGCATCGTAAATCGACTGGTAATTAGCCAGGAATTGGCTGGCGCAGGTGGTCAGCGTTCCCTCAGCTGTCATGTTATCCTTCAGTCCCGCCGGCAAACCGAACAGCAGGCCGCGTTCACCATTCCCGGCCAGCTGCTTGTCCAACGCATCCGCCTGGCTGCGGGCGCTATCCTCATACAGATTCAGAAAAGCCTTCACCTGAGGCTCCGCCTCGGCTATACGCTTGTAGGAGTATTCCACCAATTCGGATACGGAAAGCTCTTTGTTGACCAGCTTACTGTGCAAGTCTTGCAATCTTAGATCAAACAACGACACAGCCTCATCCTCCAATCAATTTGCCGATCCTATTCCAATACAGCAGGAACCTTGAACTGGCCGTCTTCCTCATCCGGCGCGTTCAGCATCACCTGTTCAATAGGCAGGGATGGCTTCACTACATCTTCTCTCATCACATTGGACAAAGGCACCGCATGGCTGGTAGGCTCCACATCCCCGGTATCTAGGCCATTCAATTGCTCGGCATACTTCAGAATGGCGTTTAATTGGGTGGTATAGACGGACTTTTCTTCCTCCGACAGCTCCAAACGGGCCAGATCGGCCACATGCTCTACGTCTTTCACAGTTATACTCATTTCCACACCTCTGGCTTTCCCTTGAAAATACTTCATTCCATTATAGCCTACGGTCTATTTGAACTCAATTGTGCTGCAGAATTATTTATGAGAGGATAAACGCCAATCGGCAGCTTCCCCAGCTTATACTCTGTAAGACTTCAAAACAAATAAGCCCTTGCCGCCTCGCGCCCTTGGTGGGGCAAAGCGGAAGGGCTATAGCAAGACCGGTCAAATCCAGGCTTTAAGCCCGACCTGTCTGATGAAATCCTCCTGGCTGACGACATCCTTGTTCACTTCCTGCACCAACTCTTCAACCGCTTCCCCATTCATCACCCGGCGGAACAATCCTTCATTATGAGTGGCAAGAGCGTAATCGATAAGCGCCTCCTTCTCGATGCGGTCCGCTTCCTGCCGCAGAAGCAGCTCCTCCGTCTCAATATCCGCAGAGGTCAGCAGAAAGTGCTTGTTTACCTTGGGCGCCCGGACGACATAATCAAAAACACTATCGGGATTGCGGTCATATGCAATAATATATCCGTGTTCCCCAACAGGAAGGTTCTGTTCCAAATTGTCGGCGACGATGAATACCTTTTGTCCCAAACGAAGCATGATGATTCCCTCCTTAGAGTTTTCCGGTCTTGCATGAAACGGGAGCATGTCTAGCCGTCTCTATGAATTTGAGTCTATGTTACTAAAAAAAAGCCCTCATGTCCAATAGACTGCTAGATATGTCCGTTTCCCGGCAATAAGGAGAATTTATTCGGGAAGCTCCTGGCGCCGGAACAGGAGAACGGCTGCCGCCAATATTCCGGCAATAAGCGCCAATGAAGCCGCAACATTAAGGGGAAATGCCGTCAAGGGCCCGCCCTGGAGCAGGAATGCGCCGGCATGATCCGCCATCCGCGCCGGACTCCACAAGAGGTATTGACCGAATACGCCAGTCAAAATGAATATGGCCGCCGTTGCAAACAGGGAGACAAACGCAACTGCTCCGTTTCCTCTCAGCCAGGTGCTCATCATCACGGTAACGGTCAGCACAAAGGCCAGCCACAGGCTATACGCTCCCATTGATGCGAGGCTCCGGGCAACCGGCACATGGCCGATAAGCAGCTCCGTATAATACCAGGCAGATGCGTACCCTGCCGCAAAGGATGCCATGGCCAGCGTAAGGATCCCCGCCCACTTGGCTGTAATGAAGGACAGATGGCTGACAGGCTTGACCATAATAATGGAAGCCACGCCGCTCTCCCGTTCACCTGCCACAATCCCCATGGATGCAAGCACCAGAATGAGCACGCCCATGGTTCCAAACTGGGACAGGGTCTCCATCATGACCTCCGGAGCGCTGGGCAACGGAATCTGGATAATCGTCCCTTCCGGCAGATTGCCCGCCTTGTCCAGGATTTGCGGCATATAATAGGAAGTCACAGGATTCATCACGGATAGCAGAATGGCCACAATGGGCACCCACAGCCATTTGCCGCTGCGCCGCATCTCCAGCATTTCCTTGCGGTAGATGAGCAGCCACTGCCTCATGCTTCCACCACCTTCATGAATAGTTCCTCCAGGGAAGAGGCTGTGGCTTCCAGCTTGCGGACTGGAGCCCCGGCTTTGGCCAGATCAGCCAGCAGCTTGGGCATGACCGTCCGGATATCCGCCACTTCGAGACGCACTTCCCGTCCCTGTATAGCTACTTCCTTAACCAATCCGCCGCCTAGCCGTTCGGACAACCCCTCTGCCCATTGGTCCGGGCGACTGTCCCATATCATTCGGATAACCGGCTCACTGTGCTGCCGTCTGAGCTCTTCAAGCCCCCCGGCCAGCACGATTTCCCCTTGCCGCATAATAAGCACATCATCGCTGATCTCTTCGGCATCATGCAGGACATGAGTGGAGAAGAGAATCGTGGTCTCCTGCTTCAAGCCGCGGATCAATTCCAGCACCTCCCGTCTGCCAATGGGATCAAGAGCGGAAACGGGTTCATCCAGAATAAGCAGGGAGGGCCGGTGAAGCAGCGCCTGGGCCAGACCAAGCCGCTGCTTCATTCCCCCGGAGAAGCCTCCGATCCGCCGTTTGGCCGCATCCGTGAGCCCCGCAAGCTCCAGCAGCTCCCTGCTTCGCTGCCGCACATTCTTGCCGGTCATGCCGCACAGCTTCCCGGCATACTCCATAAACTCCAGCGCGCTCATCCATTTGTAGAATGCGGGATATTGAGGCAGGTAGCCGATCTGACTGCGATAATCGGAGGCGTCCAACCCCGTAAACCGGATGCGTCCCTCCGTTGGCCGGATTAACCCGGCGAGCATCTTCAAGGCCGTTGTTTTGCCCGCTCCATTGGGGCCAAGCAGCGAGGTGCAGCTTCCTTCTTGAAGAGAAAACGTGATTCCGTTTACCGCGGCATTGGGGCCGAAGCGCTTGTGAAGGTCTTCCGCGATGAGTATCGGCGTTGTCATAGCTCTCTCCTTCCCGCAACAAAGAACGCAACAGGGCCGAATATGCTGACAAAGAGGATGATCAGTATCCACAGCCACTTGGGTCCGTTGGTTCGTTCTGCGCGCAGACAGGAGATGAGAGCCGCAGCCATCAGGATAAGCTGCAAAACCAGAATGGGAGTGACGATTGCCCATGGGATCTCATTCACTTTGTTCTCCTCCAGTTCTTATAGATTTTGCGCACCACTATCAGGTAGACCACAAGGGGAGTCGGAGCCTGGATAAGACCCCACAATCCCCATAACCATGGATAACGTCCCCGTTTTCGCGCGTCAATAAACAGATACAGGCCTTGGGCAAGCAATACGGGCATTAGGGCAACCAGGACCAGCAGCTCGTCAGTTGTCATGGTTGTCTCACCCGCTTCCATTGGTTCTTGAACAAGACAATGGGAATGGCTACAAACGATACAATCTGCATGATGATGAACAACGCCGGAAGCTTCAACAGGATGCAAGCCACTCCGGTCAGCAAGGCCAGAGCAAACACGACGAACAAGGCCAAATCCCGGATCAGTCTCCGGCGCATAACCGTCCGGTGCTCCTCCAACTGGGCCGTAATCCAGGCAAGCTGCGGTTCGGCGGCTGCGGGCGCCAAGTCGTCCAAGCAATCGAGCGCCGACTGCAGATCGCCAATAAGCTCTTGCTCTGACTGTTGGGACACAGATTCCGGCCAATCTTGCCCCACATACTCGGAGGATCCGGGCAAGAGTTTGTCTCCCGTTGCTGCTTGATTGCCGGAATTACCGGTTGTCCCTTGCTTCCGCGGGTTGCTTGCTCTCTTCCCCGTCATGTTCGGCCAACTCCTTCCTTAAGCTTCTGAGCCCGTTATGAACACGGGACTTGACCGTTCCAGCCGGAATATCCAGCATCTCGGCGATTTCTTCATAAGAATAGCCATAATAATGCTTGAGAATAATCGGCATTCGGATCTCCTCCGGCAGACTTCCCAATGCTTCCAGCATATCCGGCCATTCGCCTCCCGCATGTTCCGTCTCCCATTTGAGCTTGCGCAAGGCATATTGTTGATTAAACAGCCGCGTCTCCCGCTTCTGCCTCCGGACGTGATCAATATACAACCGGGTTGCTATCGTGATCAGCCATGATGAGAATCTGGAGCGGCCGTTGTACAGATTGATTTTTTCCATACTGCGGAGCATGGTGTCCTGTGCCAAATCCTTGGCAAGCTCCGGCTGCAAGGTGGCTTTGATCAGATATCTCAGCACAAACGTATAATGACGCTGGAGCAGTGCAGAAAGGGCTGTCAGATCCCCGCGCTTTGCCTGTTCTATCCATGCTGCTTCTAATACCGCCTCATCCTCATGCAAAGCCGTCCCTCCATCCTCTTGCCGTTCCCTAGTTTTATCAGGGTACCCATAGTACGGCCGACTGCTGCTAAAAGTTCATTACGGTACAGATTATTTTTTAGTGTGATGGATTCATGGGACAATTAAGCCGGGGACAAGAAAAGACCTTGAGGGAAAGGGTCTCAAGGTGTCGGGTTGAAGGTATTATTTACTTATCCTGCATTTCCGGAGCCAAATACAAGTTGAACAGTTTTCTTATCTTGTCCTCCTCACCGCTGCCGGTGGTGGAGAAACGCGCTATCGGAACTCCAAACTTCTCAAATATATTATTCTTCTTCTCATCTCGCTTCAATTGTTCGGGCTTATTCTCATGGTAAGTATATCCATCGACTTCAATTGCGAGCACCGGTGTCCTATCGAATTTATGGTAAATGACAAAATCCACCGAAGAACGCTGCCGGACGAACCGTTTTTCCTCATCGCTTAGAATGTTCAATTTAGGAAATAAATCAATAAGAAGCACCTGATTAGCCAGCATGAAGTCCCTGTAAACAGACTCCTGCAAAATCATGGTTAGCAAGGCATCCATGATATTTTCACTTTGATACTTCGACTTGTTGAACAGA
The DNA here is from genome assembly GCA_029256185.1 of Paenibacillaceae bacterium. Taxonomy (GTDB): domain Bacteria; phylum Bacillota; class Bacilli; order Paenibacillales; family NBRC-103111; genus Paenibacillus_AR. The sequence continues at coordinate 10,993 of JAQSYI010000068.1, read as the reverse complement.
CTGACACTATTGCGAAAAACTCTGAGCTTGGCGGAATATTCCCTGTACAACAGATCAAAAACTGACGTTACCTGGCTTTCGACAATTTGGGGATCAAGTGAGCTGTATTCCATATATCGCATTAAATCGCCTACTTCGTTTCCGTACCTCCGAAAGGCCTCTTGATCCGTGACTAGGATGAACTTATTCTGAGCCCGTGATACGGCAACGTTGATTTTGCAGGGGTCATTTACAAACTTCATTCCCATCCTGCCATACTTTGTCCTGTCCAGCACAGTGGTCAAAATCATGACCGGTTTTTCGCGTCCCTGGTACTTGTGAATAGTGTCGCTTTCAATGGATTCATATTGTTTGGCCGCCTTATTAGCTTGGTTACGGTACGGGGTTACAATGCCAATATCGGGATGACCTTCATTATCCTCTGACAGTCCCGCTAATATTTCCTGTTCAATAACATCCAGTTCTCTCTGGTTAGATTTTCCATGACAGCCATCCCGCATATGATTGCCCAAAACCGTTTTGTACAGAAGCAATGCCGATTCAGGCCGAGGCTCGGTAAAAACAATCAACTCGTCGTCATAATACTTCATATTGTTAAATTGAATGATTTCAGGCCGGCAACGATAATGCTCCCGCAGTATCACTCGCGGTACAGTATCTTCATATAGCATGAACATAGACGAAAGAATATTATGCCGAAAATAATCATAAGGCCCGCCGCTATCAGGAAGTATGCTCTGTTCAAGCTTCCCCTCGATTTCCATGTCCACAATCTGAGGCAATTGCTTCGTGTCTCCTACAATGATGGCATGTCTGCAGCAAGATAGAGCCAAGACTCCAGTCAGCAAGTCGATCTGGGAGGATTCATCCATAATGCAATAATCAAACATATAGTTATTGGAGACACTGTTCCTTAGCGAATGTGCCGTACTCAGGATGATGGGATACCGTTTTATGAAAGACTTGAATAATTTGAAATTGCTTCGATAATTTTTCAAATCATATATGGTTTGTTCAAGATTACAATACTTAGCATGAAGCTTGTGCCGGAAAAGATTCTTCGAACACTGCTGATGAAGCTCTACTAATTCCCTGAAAGACTGGGACGCCAGCTTATGCTCCAACTCAGAAATTTGCCGTTTCAGGTTGTCTACCCGAAGCGTGTAGAATTGGCGCTGATAAATTAATATTACATCCGTTCCTTGTAGCTCCAGTTGCCTGAACCGGGTAAATCCATGCTTGAAAAATAATTTAAACTTATAGATGAAAGATTTTTCATTCTTGGATTCAACAGCTAAGAAACTATCCTTCATAAACTCCAGAATTCGCTCCGGTGTCTGTCGATAGAAAGACATTTTTCCTAGTTCATCTACATCCGCATCCATATAGAACCTTTCAAAATGCTGTTGCTCCAACTGATAAGCCGCCAACTTTTGCTTAAGCTGCGCCATCTCTCTCTCCGTTGCCATCAACTCGTCAATTACACTGTCCAAATTAATGATTTTCTCCAACAATTCTTCTTCGGACTCGTCGCTCTGCCACCCAGTCACATTAGCGGCAGGTGGATGGGCAAAAAAATTCACCTTATTCTCATAATTTCCTAGAGAAGCAGTTAAAAAATGATATCCCTCCCGCTCCAGCTTTTCCCTTACATTCTCTACAGCCGCATTATTTCCCGACACTACGGCCACTGTCTTGTTCCGCATTACAGTCAGATTGGATAGAATGTTTAAGATAGTCTGGGTTTTTCCGGTTCCTGGCGGACCTTCAATGATGCTTATCGTGCTCTGGAGCGCTTGCTGCATGGCTTTCTTCTGGCTAAGATTATACTTGAATGGAAAGATCAGACCGGTATTGGAGGTTTCTTCACACTTAATGGGCATAGCATTCAGATATTGACTAAGTACGCTTTGAGGGTGCACAAAGCCCAACTTATCAAATTCCTTCCCAAGAAATGCCTCCTGTCCATACTCATCATCTTTATTTTTGACATGCTTGGAAATACTGCGCCAATAAGCCATAATAGCACTTGCTTGAGGAGTCTGCGCTCCACTGCGATGAATCTCGATTCGTTTCCTCTTATATACTCTGCTTGTGCTTTGGTAGTTCACTCTTGCAAATACTCCGAAATCCTGAACAGACCTTACATTATTTAGGGGCTGCCCATCCAGATAAACTGCTATATCTTCTGTTATTACCGTTTCGTTAGGATTCTCATAAATTCCGACATCCTTCAGAAGGTACAAAACTGGTTCATCCGAATTATGAAGAGTTATGCTGACAAACTTCTTTTCAATTGAATAATGAAGGACTTCTGCCGTTTTATCCTCGCCCTTAAGCATGATAAGGAGATGATTATGATTCATAGGGAACCTCTTGTTATTTGTGGAATAGAAGGAATTAATGGTTTAATTATACACTATATTATTGTCAGATTTTTATCTGTGGATTGAAAAAATATTAGTGTATTAGGTAAACTGAGCGTTACGTTAAAAGCAGCCTATGTATTGTTTTCGATCATAAGGCGGCTTTTGGTGCATCTATCTTGCGCTGCGGCAGCGGTTGATGCTTCAAATACATATTGAAACCTTGCTAATTTAGTAAAAGGGCGATTACCCAATGGATAACCGCCCTTGCGTTATATTGTCAGCTTGCCCTTCAATTCCTGAAGCACCTTAATCCGAAGGGGCATAACGCAAGCTATTTCCTATAACCCTGTCGTATTCCTCCAACGCAAGTCCCCCAAGGACACAAGCAGCCCGCTGCTTACGTGTCTTCTTCAACCACGATTAAAAAGTCCTAATGTCATTTCCCGGTCCTAGTCAACCTACTATAAATTCGTCCCTGCCACGCTTCCGGAATACACCATTGTTTCTTCAGCCACGGTTTAAGTTTGTTTTTTCATCACCCGCTGGACGGTCACGTGTGAAACAGCATCCACGATTTCCAGTTCGACCAAACGATCGGCGAGCAACAGAACCGACCATCTGCTGGGGCCTTCTGGAGGCGGGCTACAGGCGAGGGTAATCCGTTTCGCCTCGGCTTCGCGTCCATCTTGTTCCTAAAGTGAAGCTGCTTTTCTCGCTCAAGCACAGCTTCAAAGCCTTATTCCACTAACCGCTTTCGCAAATTCCGAACCGTGCATTCACTCGTCTTGAAAGTTATGCGGAGTATCACTAGTACAACATCTCGTGAATTCGTCCCCGTTTCCTTAAGGTCGAAGTTCTCACGGCTATCAACGGACCGGAAAGCCTCTATTAGCCGGAATAGCAGAGATTAGTGCGCCTAACGGACCGGAGAGACCCCCTATTGGTACCAATAGCCCTCTGAATGGAGGGAAAGTGGGCAATAAGAGCATCTGAGTCCGTTACGATTCCGAACCACCGATTTGGAGGCAAATAAGGGCGTTGATGTCCGTTACAGCCTAAGGTGAGCGAAGTTGGTGCCTAATGACCAGAAGAGTCTGTTGATTCACTATAGTGGGGGGGGAACAGCTATCAAAATGATAGCTGTTGCATCGGCAGTGGGCGCCGTGTGGCCCATTTGCTATCAAAATGCTGCTTGATGGGGGCTAAGTAGGCGTTCCAGCTCTTTTCTGACAGGGAACGAGCTTCCAACATGTTATACCAGGCAGTATTCAGCCTTGGGGAAGCAAGCCCGGATTTGCTCCCACCGCACATAGTGCATTGAAGAGACTCAGATCCAGCCTGTCAAAAAACTTCTGGTCAGGATAGGCCAGCCTGCGGAGGCCCGCTTCGCCGCCTGCCCACAAAGGCAGGCTCACACCGGGATGGCAGGGAATCACCGCCGCCTGGTCCCGGAGCAGCCGCTGATGCTCCTCCCCCAGAATCGACCGGCCGAAGGCTATGGCAGCCTGGCTATCCACCGTATGCCGGACAGCGGCATACGAAGGAATGGCTACCGCCCCTTCCCGCGGCCAGACAGCCTTGATATCCGGGTTGCCGCCGCGCCCGGCGAAGATTGCCGGCACGACTGCCGCCGCTGCAGCCCCTGTCATCACCTGAGAAAAAGCATGGGCAGGCATGGAGAGCTTGCGTCCCAGCCTGACCAGCCTCTCCGCGGCCGCTCGACCGTACAGCCACCAGATGGTTCTCGCCAAAGTCCGGCCCGCCGAATTATGAAGTCCCCCAAATGCGAAATTGCCCTCCCACCTGTCCTCCAGCAGCTCCTCCAGGCTTTCCGGTTCAGGCAATCCTGCAGCCGCTGCGGCACGCAAATTTACGGCCAATACCAGTGGAATCACAATGAACGGGCGGAAGCAGCTGCCGGCTTGGAACAGGTTGCTTTCTTCCAGACCGGATCGGACCGGCAGCCACTCCTCCCCGATATGGGGCATGCCATGAAAATCTCTGTCCTCCGGCAGGTTTCCGGCCATGCGGAATTTTCCCGCGAAGTAGGGTTGATAGCCTTGTTCCTGCACAATATCTCCATTGGTGGTCACAATGATATCGCCTGACTCCCGCCCGGACAGAGCCTCCTCCTTAAGCCGTTCCCCCAGTCCGGAAGCGCGTCCCAATCCGAAATATTCCACCGCAAAACCGACACCGGCGCCATGGCAATCGCCAAGAGTCCTGGAGATATATTGCTCCTCCGCCCGCGTTACCAGGCAAATATTATTCCAGTATACGTTGTAAGGCATCCTTCCACTCCTCCTCCTTCAATGACCGTCCCTCCCGAAGGCACGCGCGCAGCTGTTCCAGATCATCGTTGACCTGTGCTACCCGCTTGAACAATCGCTGTTCTTGCTCCGACCGCACCAGACAGCGCCGCATGACACCCTCCTCCATGACAATCCGCATATCCGCGGACAGAGCCAGCAGCGGATCATGGGTGGCCATCAGCACAATCTTGTCCCTTCCGGCCAAAAGCTTCATTGCCTCCCTCTTGTCGATGCCTGCGTTCTCCACCTCGTCCACCAGCACCACCGGAGCCCGGGAGTTCCAGGCCACATCGGCAATCATCAGAGCTCGGGACTGCCCGCCGCTTAGTCTGGTCAGCAGCTGCCCGGGAAGGATCGGCTCTCCCGCCAGGCGGTTAGCCTCCCGCAGCAGCTCTGCCGGACCGGGAGCTAGGCGGTCAGCTTCACGCGTATCGCAGCGCAACTGCAGGAACTCCAGAACCGGCAGATCCAGCACAAAGTTCATGCTTTGGGACAGATGCGCCACCAGCCTGCTTCGGGCATGAGCCCAGCTCCTGCCTTCCTCCTCCAGCTCCTCACCCGATTTCCCATTGATCAGGATTCTACGGCGGGTTATGCCCTCCCCGCTGCTGACCGATTCAATATCAGCAATCAGTCTGGACTTGCCGGAGCCGGTCCGTCCTACCAAGGCGTAGACTGTGCCCCGCTGCATCAGCAGAGAACCGATCCCCTCCTGCTGGCCCAACTTGCCGCGCCCGCCGATTATTTCTACCGTCTTGATATCTATGCCGTTTGCAGTCATGCCATGTCCCTCGCTTTTCCAAGTTAAAACACCATCTTGGACAAAATCCCCTGCGCAAAGGCCTGGCCAATGCGCGTCTCCCCTACGCAATACGCACAGGTCCCAGCCGGCATGGAATGGAGCAGCTGGCTTCCCTCCAGCGACTCTGCAGGCTGGGCATGCTTCTTAAGCCAGGCCAAGAACCGGCTGGTTCCCTGCCCGCTCAATCCATTGGCTTCAAGAAGCTCCGCATGAGGATTGAGCTTGCCCAGAATGCCGGCCAGCACCTCCCGTTCCGCTTGGGATATCATGTCGCACTTGGTCATAATGAGCAAATCCGCAGTCGTCACCAGCGGGCCGAGCTTTTCCGGTCCTCTGATGCTGCCCAAGCTGTCAATCACACACACATTGGCTGTCCTGTCGGTAAAAGGCGCACAGCGGTTGCACAGCCCCGCTGTTTCGATAAAAAGGCAGGTCGCTCCCTGCTCCAACGCCCACTGGTGTATGTCCGGCAGATTAACCGCCAGATAATGGTCCGGGCACAGGCTGCCGCAGAGTCCCTGCACCACCGGCACCTGCAGCCTCCGGTATAGTCCCTCGTCACCGCTTTTCAGGCAGTCAATTTTGCAAACGGCAGGCTTGCCTCCGCTGTGAATCATTGCGTCCAGAACATGAAGCAGAAAGCTGGTTTTGCCGCAAGCCGGTGCCCCGCCTACAAGAATGGAATCCATTCCCATCCCGCCCATCCATGTAAGTGATAATGAAAATCATTCTTGACCTCTTCTATAATTTACCGTAAGCTTCTCATAAAAGCTGTCTCATCTGCGACAAGAACCATTTTTTTATCAAGGGGAATCTTTTTCGATAGGGGGAGTTAGAACGATGGAGCCAGCGCTGCATCTTTGTCCCTTGTTCCGCCATCTGCAGCCGGATGCCGCAGAGGCTTTGCTTGGGGGGCTTTCCTGCCAAGTTGTCCATTTTCGCAACAAGCAGCTGATCTACGACGAGCTGCGCTTCCGCCAGGAGCTGGGCATTGTACTTGAGGGTAAGGTGGAGGTCCTGAAAATACTGGATTCCGGCAAAAAAGTCATTCTGAACACATTGGCCCCCGGAGGAATCTTCGGAGTTTCCGCTGTTTTCAGTGACGAGCGGGAATTCGTCACCACGCTTCAGGCGCGCAGCAACGCCCGCGTCCTGTTTCTGGGAGAGGCGCTGCTTCTGGAGCTGTTTGAGCGGGACAAGCAGGTTTTGATCCATTATCTGCAATTTGTCAACCGCCGCATCCGATTTTTGAACAGGAGGGTTGAATGCTTTGCCCATGAGCAGATTGCACTGCGTTTGATGGTCTTCCTCAGACAGCTTCAGGAGGAGCAGAACGGAAGCGAATGCGTCCATCTGCCCTTCAGCCGCACCCAACTGGCGGATTATCTGGGGGTCAGCCGGGGCTCCTTATACCGGACGCTGAAAAATTTGGAGAAAAACCGAACTTTGCAGCTAAAGGGAGAAATAGCCTACTTCAACCCTTGACATTTTGAAAAAGCCGGTCTTACAATGAGAATGATTTTCATCGCAACAGCCGCCTTTATCGCCTGAAGGGGGTACCATAATCACCATTCACTATTTCCAGGGGGAACCAACATGAACCGATTGTGCAAGCAAGCTTTGTCCGCCGTATTGGGTTTAACGCTCATTCTGAATCTGGCGGGCTGCGGCGGAAGCTCCGAAGACAGCGCCGCTTCTTCATCTCCCACCGCATCTGTTGCCGCATCCGCAGCCGTCGCCTCCCCTTCCGCTTCCCCATCGGCAGTGCCAAGCACTGCCCCGGCCGTGAAGGCGAAGCTGAAGGTCGGCGCCTTGAAGGGACCGACAGGCATGGGGATGGCCCAGCTGATGGAGCAGAACGCCAATGGAGCAGCATCCGCCGATTATGAATTTACGCTGCTGGACAGTCCCGACGACATGACCGCCAAGATTATCAACGGCGATCTGGACGCCGCCGCCATTCCCACCAATTTGGCGCTTACCCTCTACAACAAGACCGAAGGAGCCATTCAGCTGGCAGCAGTCAATACACTGGGGGTACTGTACGTGCTGGAAAAAGGAAATACGATCACTTCCATTGCCGATTTGAAGGGAAAGACGGTGTACACCAGCGGGAAAGGGGCCACCCCGGACTTCGCCTTCCGCTACATCCTGAAGCAGAACGGGCTTGACCCGGAGAAGGATGTCGTCCTGGATTACAAGCTGCAACAGGCAGAGCTGGCGGCCGCCGCCGCTTCCGGAGACGCGCCCATCGCCCTGCTTCCCCAGCCTCATGTCACTACGGCCATGCTGAAGAACCCGGAGCTGCGGATCGCCCTGGACGTGACCAAGGAATGGGAGAAAGCTGCCGGCAGCGCCAACCAACTGGCTATGGGCACTCTCGTGGTCCAGAAGAAAACGGTGGCCGCCCAGCCGGACGCCATCAAGGCCTTTCTCGCAGAATACAAAACCTCAGCCGAATTCGTAAACAAGGACAGCGCCAAGGCCTCCGAGCTTATTGCCAAATATGCCATTCTGCCCAGTGCGGCTGTCGCCTTGAAGGCCATTCCCTTCTCCAACATCACCTATATTGAGGCCCAGGACGCCAAACCGATGCTAAACCAGTTCTACAAGGTGCTGTTTGACTTTGAGCCCAAGTCCGTAGGAGGCAAGCTGGCGGATGAAGGCTTCTATTACACCAAATGAACTGCAGCTCCGCCTCAGTACCTTTGTGCGCGCTCCTTTTGAGGTCGGGCATCGGGATTCACGCTGTGCCTGATAGGTTGAGTATAACTGTGTATTCTGAGTGCATCAGATATTGCTATGCAGAAGGGCGATTATCCGATGGATAACCGCCCTTCAAGTTATATGTTCAGCCTGTCCTTCAATTCTTGAAGCACCTTAATCCGAAGGGCCAACTCCTCCTCTCCGGCTTCTCTCCATTTTACCTCGTTTATGTGAAGCTTCACATACGCGGTAAAATTGAACGATTCTTCCATTTTATTGACTCCAGCTTCAAGCCCGAAGCGTACCAACAGATCGAACAGGGGCGTTTGACTTCCCTGGAGGAACTCAACCAGGGCTTGGCTTCCTGGATCGAACGATAATTACCATATCCGGGAGCACGGCTCCACGAAGCAACCGCCGAAGGCACGGGGCGGAAGTGAGCAAGCGGGTGACCCGTCTGTCCCTGCCGGAGTTCATGGACATCTTTCTTTGGGAAGAGACGCGAAAGGTGGACAAAACGGGCTGCGTCAGCTTGGACGGCAACCACTACGAGGTGGATTTGGAGCTGTGCAGAGCCCGCGTGGAGCTGCGGTATGATCCGTTTGATCTGACCCACCGGATGGACCGCCGGGTCAAGCCAGAGTCGCATCTGGTGGAGGAAGCCGATGGGCAGATTTCGTTTCTGGAATTGGCGGAGCAAAAGCGACAAGCCGCGCTACGGGAACAAGATTCCGTCTCGTATGCCATCGCGTGTTGCTATGAATCTCGCGGCTACCAGGAGGCCTAAGGTCACGAGACAGGAAAAACCTGTGTTTGCGGAAGGCGCGATGCAGCGAATCTACTCCGCCAGCCAAGGACCTCCGCGGGTCACCAACCAGATCTGTTCACAAGCGCTTCTGGAATCCGGCCATAAGGACATGGACGTAATGGAAGAAGCTCAAATTATTCGGGTCTTGGCCGATATGGATCGGCAACGGGGCCTAACCGGTACGGGTTTATAGAACCCGGCAAGCGCATCCGGATTGACTAAGGATGCGCTTGCTCTGTCCTGTGAAGGGTTAGCGTTACGCTTCTCAACCCTCTGGCGGATTGGCATTCCAACTCTCCCGCCATTGTCGATGATTTCCCACCCGCCAGATTAGCTGAGAAGCGACAGGATTACATGGGTTATTCGTGTTGTTGGTTGAATGATGGGTTCATTCGGTACTGGGTAGCCCCCACCTAAAAAAGAACCTTGAAGGCATGAAGCCCAACAAGGTTAGAACAGATAACTACAATATGGACTTCCTTTCAATGTTGAATATATCTATTTCTTTCTGTTCAAACAGATCCTCTAGCGCTTCCGTTCCTTTTTCTTGTGTAAATGAGCACTCATTCTCAGATATTGGAACAGCAAGCAACCACGCCACTTTTTTATTTAGTAAGTCTACTGGTTGTAGATCTTCCCACAAAAAAGGAGATACGAATAATATATGTTTCATTTCACTACTTGGATAATACATTTTTACAATATCCCGAAATATCTTTCCAGGTGAAACAGAATATTTTGAGTTAATAACGCAAAATGCACAGGTAGCCAGTATATTAGAATAATGCTCATATTCTGTCGCACATGCCCCCACAATTTCTAATCGTAACGGTTTCCCATCAACACTGTAATCAATTGAATGGTCAGACAGCCCTATAGTAGAGAAGGATGCTACACCATCATAAGGTCTATTGGCCGAACTAAGGATATCAACGTGACTTACATTTTTGTCATCCCAATATTTAAAAACGCTTGGTTTGCCCCCAAATGTTTGCAGGGCACACTTAGCTATCATCTTATTTTCACTTGAGATACCCATTGCAAAACCTCCTTTGACCACTATTAATTTTAGTCCCCGAAATAAGAATCTGTCAAATCCTGCATAAGCCAATTAAGGTTTTAAATGTTGCGTTTAGTTCTTTTGTCTACTCCACGAGCTAGATTCAGTTTCTCTATAAGCAATCCAACCAAGTGGTAAATTATTAAGAATTGTTACTGAAGAGTCATAGTCTACTATTTCTTTAAGACTTACTAGAATCGCACCATCCATATCTACATCTTCTCCACAATGAAACTGCCACATTCCATCATCCTCATCATGTGAAACGAACAGTATAGGCATTTTCACTGTTAAAATATCCTTAGTTGTCAAAACAATTGTATTAGGTAAATCGTTAAACACCCAATTATTTGACAATGTTATCACTCCTCAATTATTTAGTCATCCCCCAGTACATGAGGGATACTATTGAGCACGTAGGTATACCGGTTCAGCGACAGCGGAGAGTGGTCCTCACCCCAGTAGCTGTCCTCGGAGATAAAGCGGCCGATATACGGATTATAATACCGTGCCCGCAGGTAGTACAGGCCGGATTCGGCGTCGTAGAATTCTCCTGCGTAGCGGATGGCGCTGGCGTACAGCTCGATGGTCAGTGTCGGGTTGCCGAAGATATCGTAGTCGTATTGGTTCTCAACGGTGCCGTCTTCGCTTACGGTCTGTACCACGTCTCCATGGCCGTTATACAGGAAATACGAGGTTTGCGCCGCGGCAGTGGTTAGGGCTGTTCCATCATTTGCAGCAGGCCCCTCTTCGCCAGCCTGAACTGTTCCTGTCTGCCCGCCTGCACTTGTCCGGGAAATGTAATTGATTCCCCGCACGTAACGGGTGCTCATGGCCCCGTTGGCATCGGTTTCCAGCACCACATACTGGCGGTCGTACAGGTAGTTGGTGGTCTGTTCCATATAGCCCTCGGCCGAGCTGCGGACCGTCTTCCGG
>JAQSYI010000022.1 GCA_029256185.1 Paenibacillaceae bacterium | reverse complement strand
ACTGCGCAAGGTGAAGAACGTCGGAAAGCCGTATGCGGGAAAACCGCACGTACGGTTTGATGAGGAGGGGCTGGTATCCCCAGCCCTTTACTCTACAAGAGCTGCGACGAAAGATAAAGTACCGCTAATAAACTGACAAAACTCCCAAAACCATGGAGATTTTGTCATCAAAAGCGGGTACTAGCTAGTTTTCCCCGTAGCTCCTAAGCGCAGAAGCCAACTAAACCCATTGCTGTCCACCGGAAACGCTGCAGCCATAACGGCGTTCTTCCCCCGTTTTTCCTGCCAATGCAGTTGTACACAATTATACGCAAAAGAAGAAAGGGGTATTTTCCATGAGCTTTCCTGTTGTCCGCAACCGCCGTCTGCGCGGCAATGCGGCAGTACGCAATCTTGTCCGTGAAACACAACTTACGGTTAACGATCTCATCCAGCCTTTATTCGCAGTACCCGGCAAGGGAATCAAGGAGGAGATTGCCTCCATGCCGGGAGTCTATCATCTTTCTCTTGACCAGTTGGATGCAGAATTGGATGAGCTGGTCAGTCTGGGCATTCAGGGCATTCTGCTGTTCGGTGTGCCGGAGCACAAGGATGAAGCAGGCACCAGCGCGTACCATGACCACGGCATCGTGCAGGAGGCCACCCGTTACATAAAGAAGCGCTACCCTCGGCTGCTGGTAATCGCCGATACCTGTCTGTGCCAGTTCACCAGTCACGGACATTGCGGCGTGGTTCATCACAACGAACGCCTGGGGCAGGCAGAGGTAGCCAATGACGAGAGCCTGGAGCTGCTGGTGCAGACAGCTGTCTCCCAGGCCAGAGCAGGCGCGGATATTATTGCGCCTTCCAATATGATGGACGGCTTCGTGCAGGCTATCCGCAGCGGACTGGATGAGGCGGGCTTCTCTCATATTCCGGTTATGTCCTATTCGGTGAAATACGCTTCCGCCTTCTACGGCCCGTTCCGTGATGCGGCCCATTCCGCCCCCCAATTCGGCGACCGGCGCACGTATCAGATGGACCCGGCCAATGCGCGGGAAGCGCTTCGCGAAGCGGAAGCCGATGTGACCGAAGGCGCGGACTTCCTCATGGTGAAGCCGGCGCTGGCCTATCTGGACATTATCCGGATGCTGAAGGATCACTTTGATCTGCCTGTGGTGGCTTATAACGTAAGCGCGGAATATTCCATGGTGAAGGCTGCGGCCGGGAACGGCTGGATTGATGAGCGGGCAGTTGTGCTGGAGATGCTCACTGGTATGAAGCGTGCAGGAGCGGATATTATTCTTACCTACTTCGCCAAGGATGCGGCGCGTTGGCTGAAGCAGCAAACTCTTGTGGAGGCCTATCCCGGCAGCATGGGTGAAGAGCCTTGCACCGCTTTCTAAAAAGTTCGCGTACGGAATCCACCGGGCAGGCTCCTAGTTTGTGAGCAGCAGTTGCAGGATCATGCACGTCCCAACGTAAAAATGAAGGAGGAACTCCCCATGTCCCTTAAGTCCATTGACGAGCAAGACGCAGCTATTCTGACGGTTCTCCAGGACGGGATCGATCTGGTGGAGCGCCCTTATGAGGCCATCGGGCAAAAGGCGGGTTTGACCGAAGCGGAGGTCATGCAGCGGATTGAGTCCATGAAGAAGGATAAGATCCGGCAGATCTCGGCGATCTTCGATACCCGTGCACTGGGTTACTCCTCCAGTCTGGTAGCGGCCCGTGTCAGTACAGAGCATCTGGATGCCGCGGCAGAGATCATCAACCGACATCCGGGAGTGACACATAATTACAAACGCAACCATAGCTTCAATCTGTGGTTTACGCTGGCCGTGCCTCCCCATTCCCGTCTGGGTCTGGAAGAGACCACCCGAATCCTCGGCAAGCAGGCGGGAGTGGAATCCATTCGTCTGCTGCCTACGCTGAAGCTGTTCAAGATCGGCGTCAACCTGGATATGTCCGGCAAGCAAGATCTGACCAAGACGAAAGCGGCCCCCCAGTACCGGGAGGAGGACAGGAACAGCGCTTCCCGGGAGGTAACGGCAAGGGATATGGCCTTGATCCGGGAGCTGCAAAAGGATCTTCCCATAGTGGAGCGCCCCTTCGACCTGTGGGCGGACAATGCGGGTGTAACCGTTCAGGAATTGCTGGAGGGAGCGCGGAACTTCGTCGCCAAGAAGCAGATGCGCCGCTACTCGGCCGTCTTGAACCACCGCAAGGCCGGATATACCGCCAACGGAATGGGCGTATGGGTGGTGCCGGAGGACCGGACTGATGAAGTCGGCTACCGGATGGCTCAATTCAAGGCAGTCAGCCATTGCTATCTGCGTCCTGTCTATGAGGATTGGCCGTATAATATTTTTACAATGGTTCATGGCCGCTCCCTCGATGAGTGCGAATCCATTCTGCAGGCTATCGAGGATGAAACCGGCATTACTGACCGGATCACTCTGTATTCTACCAAGGAGTACAAGAAAACCCGGGTATCCTATTTCACCCCTGAGATGGATGCGTGGGAGGAGCGGGTAATCCGGGAATTGGGACTAAATGTATAGAAGGGAGAATAAGCATGAGTTCCACAAGAATCGACCATAAATCCAAGGCTGCCTTCGAGCAGGCGCGGCGGGTCATCCCCGGCGGAGTGAACAGTCCTGTGCGGGCCTACAAGTCCGTGGGACTGACCCCTGTATTCGTGGACCGGGCGTCCGGCTCCCGGATCTATGATATCGACGGCAACAGCTTTATCGACTATATCTGCTCCTGGGGGCCCCTGATTCTCGGACATGCCCGCCCCGAGGTGATTGAAGCCATCAAGCTCACCGCGGAAAAAGGCACCAGCTTCGGAGCTCCCACTGAGCTTGAGGTCCGGATGGCCGAACTGGTCTGCGAGCGGATGCCGTCGGTGGACATTGTCCGTATGGTGAACAGCGGCACCGAAGCCACCATGAGCGCCCTGCGGCTGGCAAGAGGCTATACCGGACGGGACAAAATCCTCAAATTCGAGGGCAGTTATCACGGGCATGCGGATGCCTTGCTGATTAAAGCCGGCTCCGGAGTGGCTACTCTGGGCTTGCCGGACAGCCCCGGTGTTCCCCAGAGCGTGGCGGCCAATACCATAACAGTGGCCTATAACGATCTTGAAGGGGTGAAGCTGGCCTTTGCGCAATACGGCGCTGAGATTGCCGCTGTTATAGTGGAACCCATCGCAGGCAACATGGGCGTTGTTCCTCCGGAGGAAGGCTTCCTTCAGGGACTGCGTGATCTCACGGAGGCTTCCGGCAGCCTGCTTATTTTCGATGAGGTGATGACCGGCTTCCGGGTAGGCTACCACAGCGCCCAGGGACTGTTCGGCATTATGCCGGATATCACATGCATGGGCAAAGTGATCGGCGGAGGACTGCCCGTGGGGGCATACGGAGGCAAACGGGAAATTATGGAGCGGATGGCCCCTTCCGGGCCGATCTACCAGGCGGGGACGCTCTCGGGCAATCCGTTGGCGATGATTGCAGGGTACACGACCCTGAAGCTTCTGACCCCTGAGGTATACGGTGAACTGGAGCGCAAGGGAGCGCGGCTTGCCGCGGGTTTTGCGGAGAATGCGTCCAAGCTGGGGGCGCCTGTCACCATCAACCGGGTGGGTTCCATGGTATGTCCCTTCTTCACCGGGGAGAGGGTCAACAATTACAGCGCTGCCCGCAAGTCCGATCTGGAGCTGTTTAAGCGGTACTTCGCCGCGATGCTGGATCTGGGGGTAAGCCTGGCGCCGTCCCAGTTTGAAGGGATGTTCGTCTCCGCGGCGCATTCCGATGAAGATATCGAGTTTACCATCGCCGCTCAGGGTGAAGCGTTGTGCAGAGCGTTGGCATGAGGAGCTTTTCAAAGCAAGGGGTGTCTGCCGGGTGGCGGATGCCTCTTTATTTTGGCCCCATATAGCCGAACAGTGGGGAAAGCAAGTCACGATATCACACCATGAAAGGCACAATAGACCATTGTCTCCCTTAGGGGCGCGTCTTAGAATACGTATGAAAGCACTTTCAATACATCCAAAGAAGGGTGGCTTATGATGGGGAAGCGATGGAGACTGGCATGGCGTGCGTTTTGTTTTTTACTGGTGATGACCCTGATGCCGTTCGGAACAGTGGGAAACTACGGGAAGGTACGGGCGGCCAATACGGTCTTGTGGCAGCTGGGGACGGTGAATAATTCCTCGTCGGAATTTGCCGACTTCAAGACCGCCAATCCCGAGACGTTGACCGTACCGGCGGACTGGAGTACGCGAACCAACTGGACCATGATGTCCAAAGGGCTGAAGCGGACTCTCAATCCCGCCATGGTGGTTCAGTTCAACCTGGCCTCTGTGCCGGTTAACGGAGTTCAGCTCTCCTTCAAGCTGCTGGACAGCGACAAGATTGGCCCGGAGATGGCCGTCTACGCCAATTCGGTGATGGCGGGCCTGATTCAATTGTGGGGAACGGACCGCACTCCCATCACCCATGATTGGAAAAAGACGTACCAGCTGTACATCCCCAAGGAGATGCTCTACAGCGGTGCCAATACCATTAAGCTGGAGGCGCCCCGTCCCCTCTATGCAGGCAGCCAGATCGACCCCTACCTGTGGTTCACCTGGGATTATCTGAAGCTGGAGGCGCTGGAATCCCCTGCCGCCGAACCGGTCCACGGCAAGCTCACCTATATGGGAACGACGGTAAAAAATTCGGGAGGGGACTTCCAGGTCAATGACAATATTCTGGCCTTGGCCCCTTATGTATGGAAATGGCTGGGCATCGCCTACAGCGGCAATACCATCCGGGCGGACTTCTGGAAGGATGTGGCGAGCCAGCAGCCAAGGAGACTGGAATATCTCCAGCTGCTGAAGTCCTATAACATGTCGGTGATGGCCGATCATATCAGCCCGGCCCACTTCGACAACAATTCCGACGGCACCATGCCCCAGAGCGCCAAGAACGACCTGCAGACTTTTCTCAATACGTACGGCTCCTACATTCAATATTACGAGTTGGAAAATGAGCCCGGCTTATCCAACGGCAACGGGGCCGGCGGCAACAAGGCGGAGCTGATCAACCTGGCCGACTACTTCAATTCCGTCAAGCCGGCCCATATCAAGACGGTTGCTCCGGGCTGGGATTACGGGGACAACGGCTACCTGAATCCTCCGGGCTGGCAGCAGGACCCGGCGCAGCGGCTGCAGATCGAGAATCTCACCCAAGCGACCAACGGCCATGCCTATGGCGCCTCCCATACGGAGAACAACGGGAGCTTTGTGGAGAATCTGAAGACCTTCTCGGGGGTAAACGACGGCTGGCCCAAGGAATACATCACCTCCGAGATGGGAACGGTGGATGCCCACACGGATTTCTGGGAAGCAGGCTCCAGCCAGCCCCATGCCACCGCCTTCGACCGGATTGTGAGGGCGCATGTGGCGGTAGCCGACCGGTTCATGCAGCACGCCTCCACCTTTAACGTCTACAGTATGTTCAACGCCCCCAACTACAGCGACCTTAACGCCCTGGCGGCCTATCCGGGATACGGTTCGGAGGACAACCGGCTGAAGACGTACCGAAGGCTGGCCTTGGCGTATGCCACCCACGGCAGACCGTTGCCGTACATCTACTTGAATCAGCCGGACATTGCCAACAAGAAGGTGATCTTCAGAGCCGTTGACACATCGTCATTGTCGCCTCTGCCCGGCAGCGGGGCCACGGCCAACAAGATTCTGCTGAACTTCGTTAATTTTGAAGCCACCCAGCAGACCATGCAGGTCCGGGTGACCATGCCTTTCACCGGTGCAACCACCGCCGAGCGGTTCGGCCCGGGCAATACCTACGGCTCTGCCAGAAGCACGGCTGCGCTCCATGCCTGGCCCACCACCGATCTGACTGTTACCCTGGGTCCGGGTGAGTCCGTCCAGTATATTGTGGACCGGCTGCCGGTTCCCGGCAAGCTGGAGGCGGAGAGCTACAATGCCATGAGCGGCATTCAGGTAAGCCCGACCACAGACAGCGGCGGAGGCTATCATATCGGCTATGTGAATCCGGGGGATTGGATGGATTACCAAGTGAACGTGCAGACCGCCGGCACTTATTCCCTGGGCTTCCGGGTGGCCAGCATGTATGCCAACACCCAGCTCCAGCTGAGAAATTCGTCCGGGACCGTCCTGGGTACCGTGAATATTCCCAACACAGGAAGCTGGCAGACCTGGCAAACGGTGTACACCACAGTTTCTTTGCCCGCCGGAGCTCAGACCTTAAGAGTGTATGCAGCAACCGGCGAGGTGAATATCAATTGGCTGGACTTCCAACTGGGAACCCGGTATAAGATCGTGAACGCCCACACGGGAAAAGTCTTATGCGTCAGCGGAGCGGGCACCGGGAACGGCACCAATGTCTGGACCTGGAGCTGGACCGGGGCCAACAATCAGCAGTGGCTGGTTGCCGATCTGGGCGGCGGCTTGTCCAAGCTGCTGGATATGAACAGCGGCAAGTCCCTGAACGTTGCAGCAGCGGGAACGGCCAACGGCACCAATGCGGATATCCAGACTTACAGCGGAACCGCCAACCAGAAGTGGCAATTGCGCTCCACGGGAGACGGCTATTACAAGATCGTGGATTCCAACTCGCAGAAGGTGCTGGACGTCTATCAGGGCTCTCCGTCCGACGGCGCCAATGTCCAGATCTGGGAGGACAACGAGAATGCATGGCAGAAATGGCAACTGGTCAAATTACCCTGATATGATGTAAAATAATAGCACAGACCCAATATAAAATCTCACGTTGCCGATTGATGCGCCTGTCAATCAGTGGCGTGGGATTCTTGCCATATGTACAGAGGGGGCCAGGTGAGAGAGGGTAAAATGAAGCTTTCCATGCGGTCGGTTATCGTTTGCGTCTTTGTGGTGATCCTGGCCAGTGTAGCCGCCGGAGGTTATTCCATCAACCGGAAAGCGGCATCCACCATCAGAGAGGAGGTATCTTCCACAAACTCCCAGCTGCTGTCCATGTATACGTCCCAGATCGATCAGACCTTGAATGAGACGCGCAAGAAATTGATCCAGTTGGCGGACAAGGATTTCGATATCGCCACGTTCTCCCTCTACGCCATTGGAGACAGCCCCTACGCGGAAGCCGCCCAGCGCATCAGCAACCGGTTCGGGGCGGAGATGGATCAGGACTCGGCGGTGGATTCCCTGTTCGCTTATTCCACGGTCAATCAGGAGATGGTTCTGTTCACCTCCGTATCCACGATTTATGAGGAGCGCTACAAGCTGATCCGCGGGTACATGCCGTATTCCCCCGGGACTGGGCTTGCAGGCGGCGATCAATGGAGGGTAGTGCCCACCAGCCGGGGATATGCCTTGCTGGGAATGGTCAATGCCGACCAGCGGGTGGTCGTCGGCGCGTTTATTAACATCGGGAATCTTGTGGATTCCTTTCATTTGCTTCATGCGGGCTCCGGTGCGGGAACGGTGGTCATGTCCGGAGACGGCAGCGTTCTGTCCAATACCGTATTGAGCGGGCAGCAGCTCCAGGTTGTGCAGGCCACTGTGCAACAAACGGCCAAGCCTTATCAGTCCGTCCCAATTGGAAACGATTCCACGCCGTATCTGCTTATTGCCAATAGGTCGAAGTATGCCGACCTCACCTTTGTGTACCTTCTTCCCGAGCAGGCTGTTATGGGCAATCTGGTTTATTTGAAGAAGCTGCTGCTGGCCATCCCCTTCGCCGGGGCGGCTCTTATTGCGGCCTGTCTGTGGATTTTGCTGAAGCTCCTGTTCCGTCCCATGTACAAGATGATGGACGGAATCCGCGGAATCGTCCAGGGAAACCGGGGCGCACGGCTGACGGAGAGCGGAATCGTGGAATACCGGTCGCTGGGACGGGCGTTTAACGTCATGGCTGCCCAGATCGAAGGATTGAAGATCAGCGTGTATGAGGAGCAGCTGCGTGTCCAGCAGGCGGAGTACAAGAGACTGCAAGCGCAAATCAATCCCCATTTTTTCGTCAACTCCCTGAATGTGGCCCACAGCTTCATCTCGCTTGGCCGAAACGGGCTTGCCGCGGAGATGCTGGAGCATCTGGCTGAATATTACCGGTATATCGTGCGGACGGACAGCGGCGGAGTAACCCTTGAAGAGGAGATGCAGCTGGTCCGCAGCTACCTGGAGATTCAAAGGATGCGGTATATGAATCGTCTGGACTATTCCATAAGCGTGCCCGAGCCGTATGCCTTATGCCTGATCCCCCAGCTGACCCTTCTTACCTTGATTGAAAACTGCCTGATTCACGGCTTTAAGGAGGAAGAGCCCCTGTTCATCGCGCTTGAAGTGTCGGCACTGGAGCGGGAGTCCGGCCGGTATCTGCTGATTGAAGTAGCGGACAACGGAAACGGCTTCTCCACGGAGGCGCTGGAGCAATTGGCCCATAAGCGGTTTTGGGGCGGAACCGGCCGTGATCATATCGGGATATGGAATGTGTACCGGAGAATGCTTCTGGAATACGAGGAGGGGCTGGAGATGGAATTCCGCAACAGGGAACCGGGGGGAGCGGAAGTAAGGCTTCGCATTCCGGTTGCATACGGGAGGGCGTGATATGTACAATCTTTTGGTCGTGGACGATGAGTTTGCCGCGGTGGAGAGAATTGCCAAAGGCATGGACTGGGACCGTTATGGAGTAAGCCGCGTCTACTCCTCCATGCACGCCGGAGGCGCCATGGAAATCATGCGGCGCACAAGCATTCATATTCTCATCTGTGATATCGAGATGCCGGGGAAAACGGGGCTGGACCTGCTGGCCTGGCTCAAGGAATATTCCCCCCGCACCAAAGCGATCATCCTGACAGCCCATGCCAGCTTCGATTACGCCCGGCAGGCGCTGCAATTGGGCGGCTTCGACTATTTGCTGAAACCTGTCCCAAGCGGCAGATTGGTTGAAGCGGTGTGCAAGGCGGTTGAAGTAATCGGGAGGGAGCAGGAGAGCGAGGCATATTACCAAACGTACAAAGAAACGTATGCCCAATGGCAGACGCAAATCCCGCAGATGGTAGAGAGACTGTGGCAGGATGTGATCCATTACCGGGTCTCTGCAGACCAGAAGGCGGACCAGAGGAGCCTGAACGGCCTGTTCAGCCGGTACGGCATGCCCATAAGCGCCGGCAGCCAAATCCAGCCGGTTCTGATCAGCATCGAGGAATGGCGGAAGAGCTTAAGCGTGCGGGAGGTGGAGATGATGGGATACGCCCTGCGGAATTCCGCTGCGGAGATGATCCTGGGCGCCAGAAGCGGGGCCGTTATCCATACGGGCGATGCCAATGCGGTCCTGCTGTATGATCCTCCGCGGGAAGGAGGGGAGAAGCTTCTGCGGGACTGCGGGGCGTATATTCAAGCCGCCTCCCAATTGTTTCATTGCTCCTTGTCCTGTTATGTGGGCAAGGCGGTGGAGATTTCCGCGCTGCCGGAGCAGGTCGGCCGGCTGATTCAGCAGGAGCGGCGGAACATCAGCCGGTCTATGCAGGTATTCGGCCCCAATGATCTGCTGCCGGGCAATCCCCCGAGCTATCAGATGCCCGATCTGGAGGACTGGGCCACTCTGCTGGAAGGGGGACGCAAGCAGGAGCTGGTTCGGAGAATCGAACAGACTGTGGAGCGGATGGAAGCGCAAGGAGTCACGGTCGAAACGGTTGAAGCCTTTTTTTGCAAGGTGCTGGGGCTCATTTATAAGGTGCTCGAGAAAAAAGGCTGCGACCTGTCCGCCGTATACACGGACAAGGAAGCCTTGACCAACGGCTCTCTTGCTACAAAGTCATTGCTCCACTTGAAGCAATGGCTGCTCTTGCATCTGGCCTTCAAGGCCGAGCGGTTCGCCGAGCTGGCCAATAACCGGATTACCGTGGCTGAGCAGGTCAAGAGCTATATTCACCATCATTACCAGCAGGAAATCGGACGGGAGGATATTGCCCGTCATATCCATTTGAACGCCGGCTATCTGTCCCGCCTGTTCAAGAAGGAGACGGGGATGACCCTGTCGGATTACATTATCGAGACCAGGATGAATAAGGCCAGGCTGCTGCTGGAGCAATCCACCCTGAAGGCGTATGAGGTATCCGAGGCGGTAGGGTATTGGAATTTCACCCATTTCACCAAGCTGTTCAAGAAGATAATGGGAATTACCCCGCAGCAATACCGCAAAAAGTCCATCAGTCAAGACGACGGTTAGATTGAAGGCGAGGGAGAGGTATAATATGATGGTGATGACACCAGGATGCAGGCTTGGATGGAGGCTGGCCTGTCTGGTTGTGCTGGCTTCGCTGGCGGCCTGTGAGGGCGCTCCGGCGGGTCCGGAGAACAAGCCGTTGCCGGCGGGGCTGCCGGAGCTGATTTACTATTACCCGGCCGATGCGCAGCGGGACCAGCAGCTGATCCAGGCGGAGCTGAACCGTTATACCGGAGAGAAAATCGGCGCAACCGTCTCCCTGCGCCCCATTGCCTGGGCATCCGTTCAGGAGAAGACCAATCTGCTCCTCTCGTCGGGAGAAAGGTTTGATATCATCTTTGCCCCTTCGTGGCTCCATTATGCCAACTATGCCCCCAAAGGGGTATTTGCCGAACTGGACCCGCTGATCGACCGGTTTGCGCCTCAATTGCGGACGGAACTGCATCCCGCCTTCCTGGCCGGACCGAGATTGGACGGCAGGCTCTACGCCATTCCGACCAACAAGGAGGCAGCTTCGCAATATGCCTTTATCTTCAACAGGCGGCTTGTGGACAAATACGGGATGGACGTCTCCCGCATCGCCAGACTGGCGGATCTGGAGCCTTTCCTGCAGATTATCAAGGAGAATGAACCGACGGTCCAGCCCCTGTTCATGCTGGCGGACAGCAATGCGAAATTTTACGATGAAGACAGTCTGGAGCCCATCGGCCCGGCGGATATTCCCGGCAAGCTGGACACCTCCGCCATGACCGTGGTCAACGAATACACCCTTCCGTCCATGCTGGATAAATTCAGGCTGGTGCGGCGGTGGTTTGAGGCGGGTTATATCAACCGGGATGCGGCCACCTCGCAGTCGGACTACAGGCAAATGATGCAGAGCGGCTCCGCCTGGATTATCCTCGGGGCCAGCGGCAAGCCGGGGGCGGCTGCGGAGTGGACGGCGATGACAGGGGGTATTCCCATGGTTCAGGTCAACTGGAAATCCCCGCTCATCTCCACCGAATCCGCCACCAACTCCATGCTGGCCATCTCGGCCCGCTCCCGTTATCCGGGGAAGGCGATGCAATTTATCAACCTGCTCCATACGGATGCTTATGTCAATAATTTGCTGAATTTCGGCATGGAAGGCCTGCATTACCGTCAGGCGCCGGACGGAACGATTGAGGCGGTTCCCGACGGGGGATATAAGCCCGCCATTGCCTGGACGGTGGGCAATCAGTTCCTGAATTACCTGGCAAGCGGAGAAGCGGCGGACAAATGGGAGCAGTACCGGCAGTTCAACAGGCAAGCCGCAGTATCCAAGGTGATGGGGTTTTCGTTTGATCCGTCGCCCGTAAGCAGGGAAATCGCCGCTGTCTCCAACATTTCCCGGCAGTATCACGGTATCCTGAATACGGGCTCCGTCCGGGATGTGGAGGGTACAGTGGAAGGCATGCTGGCCAAATACCGGCTTGCCGGGGTAGACGCTATCATTGCCGAGAAGCAGAGGCAGCTGGACGTTTTTTTGGCCGGAAGAGGAATGCAGCATGAGGGGAGGAGTCCCCTTGAACAATAACGGCGGGATGTGATGTTGAGGATGTGGAAGCGGTTTTCGATTCGGCGGCAAAGTGTGGCGCTGACCTGGCTATTGTCGTATCTGGCCATTCTGATGGTGCCCATTATGGTCAGCCTCTTTGTATACCACAGGTCCAACGATACGCTGAAGAGCGAGATCCACCGGGCCAATGACGCGCTGCTCAAGGAAATGAAGGAATTGATCGATAACCAATTGGGCAATGTCCAGGTGCTGACCACGGAACTGACCTGGAATACCCGCATCCGGGATCTGATGTATTCCAACCGCTTCAATCTGGAGGACGGGGCCTACGATCTGTATGTAACCGTGAAGGAAATGCTCCAGTACAACGCTTCTTATCCCTGGGTGAAAAATTATTATGTGTACTGGGCCAAGCGGGATCTGGTTCTGCTTCCCGGCGTATACCGCAACAGCCGCCTGGCTTATGACACCATCCACGAGTACGACAAAATACCGTACGAGCTGTGGTATGAGATTTTGCGGGGGAGAAATGAGCAGCGGTTTGTCAAGCTTGAGGCCAAGGAGGGGATGGGGAGCGCATTGGCTTATATTCAATCCTTTGCCGGGGATGTTGCGGAGGGGCCGCCGGGAGCAACGGTTGTGCTGTTGGATACGGAGAAGCTGCTGTCGGTGATCCGCAGTGTACAGAGCTTCAACGGCGGAGAGGCCATGATTATGGACCGCAACAATCAGGTCCTGATCTCCACGGGGGAGGGAAGCTTCGATCCGCTGCTCCTGTCGGATCTGTCCTTCACCGGGCAGACGGGCTCCTTCTACCACGAGTACAACGGCAACCAGTCGGAGTTCATGTACATCAAATCCGATTATTCCGGTCTTACCTTCGTTACCGTGATCCCCAGCAGCCTTTTTTGGGAAAAGGCCCAGTATGTCCGCAATATTACCTTTGGCGGCTTGGCGTTCAGTCTGGCGGGCGGCTTCCTGCTGACCGCGGTTCTGGTGCGGAAAAACTACGGTCCGGTGCGGATGCTCACCCGGATGCTGGCATCCTCCCCGGCGGCCGGGCAACCGGGCGGGGACGAGTTCCGCTACATACAGAACGCCATTGCCGATACGCTGAATGAGAAGGAGCAGATCCAACTGCGCATGAAGCAGCAATCCAACCAGCTTCGCTCCAATCTGCTGGCACGGCTGCTGAAGGGGAAGGCGGGCGGCCGGATTCCGGTGGAGGAGTCCCTCTCGGCCTTTCATATCGACTTTATCTCCGGTGATTTCGCCGTTATTCTGTTCTATCTGGACTACGAAACCTTCTTCGAGCATATGAAGGGCAACGATGACAAGCTGAAGCTCATCCACTTTATTGTGACCAATATCGTGGAGGAACTGGCCGGGGGCAAGCACCGTGGCTTCGTGTCGGAGGTGGATGACACTATGGCCTGCCTGGTGAATTTCCGTCCCGGTGAACGGGAGCCGCAGTTGGAAGCGCGGGAGCTTGCCGCTCAGTCCCGCCAGTTTCTGCGGGAGAAGTTCAGGATCGAAAGCACCGTGTCCATCAGCGGCGTGAAGAGCTCGCCCGCGGATATTCCCCAGGCTTACCGGGAAGCGGTGGATACCATGGAGTATATGATTGTCATCGGCCAAGAGGACATACTGGCCTGCGATGAGATTCACCGGGA
Organism: Paenibacillaceae bacterium; assembly: GCA_029256185.1. Lineage (GTDB taxonomy): Bacteria > Bacillota > Bacilli > Paenibacillales > NBRC-103111 > Paenibacillus_AR. The sequence goes on along the minus strand of JAQSYI010000022.1, from coordinate 124,575 downwards.
GGAGCAAACCCCGCTGCAGACTGACTATTATTATCCCCTGCATGTGGAGCAGCAGTTGATCAACCATATCAAGGCGGGGGACGCGGAAAAGGCCGAAGCCATCATCAGGGAGATCATCGCCAGGAATGTGGGGCATCAGCTGTCCACCGGCATGATCAGGTGCCTGATGTTCAATCTGATCGGAACCTTCATGAAGACAATCAATGAGATTGGCGACGGGAAAGAAAGCTTCCTGATGAGCAACCAGACAGGAGTAGAGCGCCTTTTGGCCTCCGAATCCATCCGGGAAATGGAGCAGCAGCTCCTGCAGGTGGTCCGGGAGATATGCGACTATACGACAGACAGGCAGAAGCAGCAACAGCTGGATTCCCGCAGCCAGCTGCTGCAGGAGCGGAGCGGGGAAATTCTTGCCTTTATCGAAGGCAACTATAGTGATGTTGGCCTGAATATTTCCATGATCGGCAACCATTTCGGCATGACCCCCACTTACTTGTCCCGCTTGTTCAAGGAGCAGACGGGAAGCGGCCTGCTGGATACCATCAACAGCGTGCGCATCCAGCGGGCCAAGGCGCTGCTTGCGGATCAGCGGACCAATATCCGGGAGGCGGCTGCAAGCGTGGGGTTCCACGATATCAATACCTTCATCCGGATTTTCAAGAAATATGAGGGGGTTACACCGGGCCAATATCAGAAGATGGAGAACAGACAGTGAAGGCCGGGAGGAGGGGCTTGGTGGCAGCGCCTCCTTTTTTTTCGCCCATTTCATGTTTTGCAGACGTTTTTTTGCAAATTGCAGATGCCCATTATGCCCTCATTATGTTTCTGATGATGGCGTTTCGGTTATTGAGGATATTCACGGCATGGTTTGTCACGGATAATAAGAACCGAGGCGGGAATTCTTAAACCTGCACAGCCGATCAAGTACAATGCACAGGAGGTCAAATGAAATGATTGCAAAGAAAAGAAGATGGATGACGGGTATGCTGGCCGGCGCCATGCTGTTCTCCACCGCTGCCGCAGGCTGCTCCAACGCCAACACGGAGGGGGCGGAACCCACCGGGGCAAGCTCCGCCGCCCCGTCTGCAGCGGCAGTATCGGCATCGCCCCAGGCTCAAGCGGCCTATCCGCTCAAGACCGACAAGCAGCTTACCTATTGGGCCGAGAACAATACCACCAAGCCTACTATGGGTGATGCTCCTTTCTTCCAGGAGTATCAGAAGCAGACAGGCGTGCCGTTGAAATTCATCAGCCCTCCGGCCGGACAGACGAAGGAAACCTTGAATGTGCTGCTGGCATCGGGCGATCTGCCGGACATGATCGAGTATGACTGGTTCAATTACCCGGGGGGACCGGAGAAGGCCATTGCCGACGGCTACATTCTGAAGCTGAACGACTTGATCGACAAGTATGCGCCTAATCTGAAGAAGTATCTGCAGGAACACCCGGAAGTGGACAAAATGGTGAAGACGGACAACGGCAGCTATTATGTGTTCCCGTTCCTGCGGGGTGATCCATCGCTGCAGGTATTCCGTGGACCGATTATCCGGCAGGATTGGCTGAATGAGCTGGGCCTGGCCATACCCGAGACTATGGACGACTGGTACAACGTATTGAAGGCGTTCAAGGAGAAGAAGGGGGCCGCTGCCCCGCTGTCCATTCAGGGGTTGAACAACCTGTACTCCGGCGAATTCGTCGGAGCATACAACGCCCACCGGAACTTCTTCCAACAGGACGGCAAGGTGGTCTACGGACCTCTGCAGCCGGGCTACAAGGATTTCTTAACCACCTTCCATAAGTGGTACGCCGAGGGGCTGATCGACAAGGATGTGGGAACCACCGACAGCAAGGCCCTGGATGCCAACATCACCTCCGGAGCCTCTGGAGCAACGATAGGCAACACGGGCGGCGGCATGGGCAAGTGGGCGCCGATCCTGAAGGAAAAGGATGCCAAGGCCAAGCTTGCTCCTGCTCCTTATCCCGTCCTGAAAAAGGGAGATACCCCCATTCTGGGGCAAAAGGGCTTTGCGTACAGCAGCTACAACAATGTGGCCATCACCGCCAAATCGAAAAATGTGGAGCTGGCTGTCCGCATGCTGGACTGGGGCTACAGCGAGGAAGGCCATATGTTCCATAATTTCGGCCAGGAGGGTGTAACCTACAAGCTGGAGAGCGGGCAGCCCAAATACACCGATCTGCTGATGAACAATCCGGATAAGCTGGCTCCTTCCCAGGCCATGTCCCTGCATATCCGGGCTAATACATCCGGTCCCTTCGTGCAGGATAAACGCTATATCGACCAGTATCTGGCGCTGCCGGAGCAGAAGGAGGCCATCGTGCTTTGGGCCAAAACCAATGTGGATCAATATCAGCTGCCGTTGATTACGCCTACGCCGGAGGAAGCCTCGGAATTCGCCAAGATTATGAATGACGTCAACACCCTGGTGGAGGAAATGACGCTGAAGATTATTCTCGGCACGGAATCCGTCGATTCCTATGAACCGTACGTGGAGAAAATCAAGAAGCTGAAGATTGACCGCGCCACGGAAATCCAGCAAGCCGCACTGGACCGATACAACAAAAGATAAAAGCCGGAGAGGGGAAGGAGCATGTTTCCTTGTGACCATGCCTTCCCCTCATCCCGGCTTAAGGGAAGGAGTGCAGAGAAATGAACAAGCCTGCGCTTAGCGCGGTCGCTGCTCCGTACGGCAAAAGTGCGCTGCTCCGGAAGCTGTACCGGGACTTGCTTCTGAATAAATATTTGTACATTATGATGATTCCCGTTGTGGTTTTCTATGCCGTCTTTCATTATGCGCCCATGTATGGGGCGGTCATCGCCTTCAAGGATTATTCTCCCATGAAGGGAATTATGGCAAGCGACTGGGTGGGCTTCCGGGAATTCGAGGCGTTCTTTAGTACCTACTATTTCTGGAGGATTCTGAAGAACACGGTTCTGATCAGCCTGTACTCCCTGTTGTTCGAATTTCCGCTGCCGATTCTGCTGGCTTTGATGATTAACGAGGTCCGCAGCAAGCTGTTCAAGAAGGCTGTCCAGACCTTGACGTATATGCCCTATTTCATATCCACTATCGTTATTGCGGGCATCATCCGGGATTTCACCGGCAGCAACGGAGTGATCAATGCGGCGTATTCCTTCTTCGGAGGGGATGGAACCTCCATGCTGCAGCACCCCGAGCTGTTCCGGCCCATCTATATTTTCTCGGAGATCTGGCAGAAGATCGGCTGGGAATCCATCATTTATCTGGCGGCCCTGACGGGAATTGACCAGGAGCAATATGAGGCGGCGCGGATGGACGGCGCCAGCCGCCTGCGGCAGATGTGGCATGTGACCCTGCCCGGAATTACGCCCACCATCGTCATCCTGCTTATTCTGAGAGTGGGCAACATGCTGAACGTGGGCTTCGAGAAGATCATCCTGCTGTACAACCCCATGACCTACGAAACGGCGGATGTGATCTCCTCCTTCGTTTACCGCAAGGGGCTGCTGGAATTCAGCTGGAGCTACTCCACCGCAGTGGGCCTGTTCAACTCGGTGATTAACCTTACGCTGCTCGTGACGGCCAACTGGATCACCCGCAGAGTGAGCGAGAACAGCCTATGGTAAGCATGGAGTTGGAGTTACATGCCAAGCATGCGGTCCCGGCGGAAACGAAACAAAGCGAGGAGGCTGCCCCGTGAAAACCGGTCACATCGATAAGCTGTTCATGTCCATCATTTATCTGCTCCTGGGGATATTCATGATCGTTGCCGTCTATCCTCTGCTCCATGTGGCCCTGGCTTCTCTCAGCAATGCCAATGAGATTATTGCGCACAAGGGACTGCTCTATAGGCCCCTGGGCTTCAGCATGGAGGCCTACAAGGTGGTCTTCCGCAACCCTGATCTGTACTCCGGCTACCGGAATACCCTGTTTATTGTCGTAGCGGGGGTTGCTGTGAATCTGCTGGTGACAGCCCTGGGCGCCTATGTTTTGTCACGTAAGAACGTGTTCTGGAACAAGTCCTTCATGATGCTGATCACCTTCACCATGTTTTTCAGCGGCGGACTCATTCCCTTGTATCTGGTGATCAAAGGGGTAGGCTTGACCAACTCCCTGTGGGCCACGATCCTGCCGTTTACCGTCTCTACCTTCAATCTGATCATCATGAGGACCTCCTTTCAGGCCATTCCCGACAGCCTGGAGGAAGCGGCCAAGATGGACGGCGCTAATCATTTTGTCATCCTGTTCCGGATTATCATTCCGTTATCCCTGCCGGTATTGGCAGTAATCGGGCTGTATTATGCCGTGGAAAAGTGGAACGGCTGGTTTTACGCAGCGATTTTCCTGAAGGACAGGGAGCTGTTCCCGCTGCAGATTATCCTCCGGGAAATTCTGATCCAGGGCTCAACGGACAACCTTTCTTCCGGGGCGGCTGTGGGCGAGCAGCTGCAGATTGGGGAGACCATCAAATACGCAACCATCATGACCGCAACCATTCCCATTCTGTTTGTTTATCCCTTTGTCCAAAGATATTTCGTAAAGGGTGTGATGATCGGAGCATTGAAGGGATAACCGCAGCAAGAACCACTCAAATACGCGGGAGGTTAATGAAATGGGAAAGTTTATGCAGAAAATAGGAGCATGCATGCTGGCGTTGGCGTTCTTGCTGTCAGGAATGCCGTTGGTGTCGTCCGTCTCCTATGCCGCACCTGGGGAGCAGTTGGTCACCGTGGATTACGGGCAAGGCCTGGGAGCGCCCACATACAGCCAGAACGGCATGCTGTACGGCATCCGGGGCAGCAGCGCCAACCTGACGCCGCCTGCCGAATTTGTCGCCCCCCTGAAGATCCAGTGGGCAAGAACAACCCTGTACGATGCCAAGAGCATGCTGCCGGGGATATACGATCAATACGGAATTCAAATCCACCTGCAGCTGGATGAATGGGACAAGAACAAGGGATATCCCGGCGACGGCGGCAACTGGGATTCCTTCCATGCCTATCTGGACAGCCAGCTGGACCAGATTACGGCGATTGACGGCTGGGAAGAAAAGATTTACTGGTTCGACGTGTGGAACGAGCCGGATTACAATATGTTCTGGAACAGACCCCGGGAGCAATTCTTCAAGGTCTTCGAGATTACGGTGAAGAAGATCCGGGAGCGTCTTCCCGGCTTCTCCAGGATCGTCGGCCCCAGCATGGCCAGCCTGAGGGGCGGCAACGGGGAATGGTTTACGGCGTGGGCGGATTATGTGCTGGCCAATGACTGTGTGCCGGATTATTTCGCCTGGCATATGCCCAAGGATATGAAGTCGGACATCGATTATATCAACTCCGTATTTGACGCCAAGGGGATCGAGGTAAAGGGCCTGTGGGCCAATGAATTCATCATCAAATCGGAGCAGAATGCGGGAAGAACGGCTTATCAGCTGGCCCAGGCCGAACGCTACGGCTTGACGGGCGCCATCCATGCCATCTGGGGCAGCTGGGGTGAGCTGTGCAACATCATCGCCAAGGATGAGCAGGGCAACTGGTATAAGAAGGGCCAATGGTGGACCTACAAAACCTATGCGGATATCGAGGGCGAGCTGGTGAGATCAGTGAACAGTGAAGCCATCGATCTGCTGGCGGGCAAGGACAATGCCAATCATAAGGCGGTAACCATGCTGGGGAACATCGGCGGCGAATACACCGGCAATGTGAAGGTCCGCTACGACAATCTGGATCAGACCACGGTGGTCAGGGACGGCAAGGTGCATGTCACGGTTCACCAAATTCCGGAGAACAACGGCAGCGAGGTAAAAGCGCCACGGGTGATCATGAACCAGGATGTGCCGGTGGTCAACAATCAGGTAGCCATCAATATTCCCTGGGACAACGATCTTGACGCATACTCCATCACCTTCGACGACCGGGTGGGCATCGTGAACGCCCAGGTTACGGCGGCGAAGGTTTCTGCGCCCATCCCGGTGGACGGTCATGAAGAAACCCAATGGTACGGCAGAGTCAATCACACAATCGCCGCCGATTTGGCCTACTCCACAACGGGGCAGTACGAGGCGGTTGCTTCAGCCGGGGACCTGTCAGCCAAGCTTGGCATGCTGTGGGATGCGGACCATCTCTACTTGAATATCCCAGTCAGGGATGACTGGAAGGGCAGCGGGGATTCGGTGGAATTGTTCCTTGATCCCCAATATGACAAGACGGCCTCTACCGGCGATGACCGGCATTACATCTTTGAATACGGCGGCTCTGCTCCCGGGACCGGCGCAGGCGTCGCGTACACTTCCACGGATACGGCGGACGGCTACCGGATTGAAGCGGCCATTCCATGGGCGGAATTGGGCATCGCGCCGGCAGACGGGCTTAGGCTGGGGTTTGACGCAGCCGTCAATGACAGCGATGATGGCAGCACCGTCCGGCACCGGCTGATGTTCAGGTCGGAAGGAAGCCAGGCGGGAGCAGAGCCGGGGGAATACAGCACCTTATTGCTGGATGGCTCCGATCCGGATTCCACACCTCCCGATGCCCCCACGGGCCTGGCTGTTGCAGCGGTGCAGGATACCAGCGTCCAGTTGGCCTGGGCGGAAGCCAGTGACAATGTAGCCGTCGTGAAGTACGAAATTTACCGGGACGGCGAATATGTCGGAAGCACTTCTGAAACCGCTTTTATCGACCAGGGGCTTGTGCCGGAAACCACCTATATCTATACCGTGAAAGCGTTTGATGCCGAGGGGAACGCCTCCCTGCCCGGCACGGGCAAAAGCGTTAAGACCCGCTCGCCTCTGTTGATTGCCCAGGCCACCCGGATGGACAGTGCCCTGACCCTGGACGGCAGCCCGGATGAGGCGGTTTGGAGCGGCAAGCTCAGCTATTCCATCGCCAAGACGACGATCGGGACCAAGCCGGTCAGTTATTCGGCCCAATACGGCGTGGTCTGGGATGATTCCTACATCTATGTGGCAGGCATTGTGAATGATGCCAACAAGCATAATGAGAATGCCGCCGACTACAATAACGACAGCGTGGAGCTATTCTTCGATATGAATAATAACCGGAGCGCGGCTTACTACAGCGATGACTTCCACTATACGTTCGCCTGGGGCAAGGCTGCGCCTGCGGCCAATGCACAGGCGGGCATCGAATACAAGAGCGCCGATCCGGATGCGGCCAGATGGACATTTGAGGTCAAGATTCCATGGACCGCTCTGGGGAAGACGCCAAGCGACGGGCTGGCCTTCGGCTTCGATGTTGCCCTGAACAATAATGACCAGGGCAACGGCCGTTCCCAGCAGCTGGCCTGGAACAGCTATGATGCGGACGGATGGCAGAATACCGACCGCTTCGGCCGCTGCGTGCTTTCTTCCTCAACGGTATTGGATCCTGAGCGGCCGACGGCCCCCGGAAATCTGCGCTCCATTGACAACAGCGCCTCCGGCGTGACATTGACCTGGAGCTTGTCCACGGACAATGTAGGAGTGGAGAAGTACCGGATCTACCGGGACGGCGTGCTGATCGGGCAGTCTGCCAGCAACAGGTTTACCGACCTCCAGGTGGAGGTTAACAAAACCTATCTGTATACGGCAAGAGCAGTGGATATGACAGGCAACGAATCCCAGGACAGCGTCCCGGCGCAGGTTAAGATTCCCGTGGTTCCCATTACTCCAAGCATCCCGGACGGTACGGCGGTGGCTGCCGGATCCATTCTGAAGCTGCGGATGGATATCCCGGAGGCCCAGCTCTTCTATACGCTGGATGGAACAGACCCCAGGTCGTCGGGCACACGGATATTATATGTGAACGGGATAGCCATCCAGGAGGCGGCGGCGATCCGAGCTACCGTCTATGTAAACGGGGAGTACGGCGGGGTGTCGGAATACCATTACACCATGCTGAAGGTGGACGGAGCGGCCGTATTTCTGAAGGATATGGAGGATGGGGCTCTCCCCGCCGATGTGTTCACGCTGCACAGCAAATGGACTGTGACCAGTGACCCGGCCAATCCGGCCAACAAGGTGCTGTTCAATAATCCGGTTGCCGGTACGCCGTTGGATTTGGTGACTCTTTCGCAGTACGGTGATGTTACGCTGGAATATAAGCTTAGACGCAACGGGGCGGGAGGCACACCGCGGTTTGTGACTTTTCTTAAGCGGAATTCCTCTGGCACCAAGAATATCAGCTTCAGAGACTTTTACAATGGCAGCACTTTTGTTCAGATAGACAGCGACGGTACGAAGCGAAAAGAAGTTCCGGTGTTTGCGGCGAATGATGTATGGCATGACATGAAGTTCACAGCAGCGGGGGACAGCTACCGGATGTATGTTGACAACCAATTGGTCGTGGAGGATACGGTTCCCGGGGCGCTGGCCGAGGGCTACATCAGGATCATGACCGTGGATGAGGGCGTATGGCTGGATGATATCAAGCTGACGGAGAAAATCCTTCAGGCGGCTCCCGCAGAGGCCAGTCTGGAAGCGGGTACGGTGGAATTGGGCTCGCAGGTAAGCTTGCGGTCGGGCTTGGACGGGGCCTCGATTTATTACACGGTGGACGGTACGGACCCGCGTGTTAACGGTATTCCTTATGCAGGGCCGATTCCGATTCCCGACGACTTGACACTGAAGTCTGTTGTCCGAAAAGCGGGGTATGCCGACAGCGAAATTGCCGAAATAACCTACAAGGTGTCGAAGGATGGCTATGGGGAGACCTTCTTCCGGGATTTTGAGGATGGGGAGCTGCCTGCGGATTTGTTCAAATATTTGAATAGCTGGTCTGTCGTGGATGATCCCGACCTTGCTCATCCGGGGAACAAGGTGATGTACAACAACGCTGTCGCTGGGGGGCTGATCGATCTGGAGACCCTTGCCCCATACGGTGATCTGACCTTGGAGTATAAATACAGATTCACACCTGCGGGCGGGGCTCCCCGGGTTGTGCCGTTCTTCCGCAAGGATGAGGGCAATACCGGATGGGTAGCCTTCCGGGATTGGCATAACTCGTCGGCTTATATAGAGACGAAGGGGCCGGATAATGCCAAGCTGGCCACCGGTGCGGCCACCACGGCCAATGTATGGCATAATATGAAATTTGTAGCTTCCGGGAACAGCTACGAGATGTATGTGGACGGACATCTGGTGGTCAGAAGTGATTTTTCGGGTGCTTTGCCTGCAGGCTTTGTCCGGATTATGACCGTGGACAGCCATGTATGGCTCGATGATATCAGACTGTCGCTGTTGATGACCCGCTTGCCGCAAGTGGCGGCAACGCCGTCTGCGGGCGCTGTGCAACCGGGCACGGTCATTGCCCTGACCAGCGTTTCGGAGGATGCCCTTATATATTACACAACCGACGGCAGCGATCCCAAGCTCCCCGAGGGAACCCGGCAGCTGTATACCGGAGGATTTCCGGCTGCAGACAATATGACAGTCAAGGCATATGCGGAGAAGCTGGGGATGGCATCAAGCGATACGGCAACCTACCACTATTCCATGAAGGTGGGCGCAGGAACGCTTGCAGCAACGGCGGCGCCGGGCACGGCAGCGGGAACCACCAGCGTGACGGTGGCGGTCTATCAGACGGGCAATGCGGTGATGGTGAAGGTGTACGCGCCGGGAGCGGCACTGCCGGATACACCCGCCAAGGGAGATGAGCCGCCGGCTGAAGCCGTTGCCTATGCGCCGGGCGCCAATATCAGCGCCAGCGCAGGCTCAACCGTGGCGTTGTATGAAGTGGACGGCAACGGCCGGGTTGTGGCATACGGCGTGGTGGGCATCACCGCGGCGCAGATCAAGGCAGCGGACCCGGTGGACCCGGTAGATCCTGTGGACCCGTCCGGTCCGGTGGAGCCGCTGTATATAACCGCAGCGCCGGGTACGGCAGTGGGGACCACCAGCGTGACGGCCGCGGTCTATCAGGCGGGTAACGGGGTGATGGTGAAGGTGTATGCGCCGGGAGTGGCACTGCCGGATGGGCCCGCCAAGGGAGATGAGCCGCCGGCAGAAGCCGTTGCCTATGCGCCGGGCGCCAATATCAGCGCCAGCGCAGGCTCAACCGTGGCGTTATATGAAGTGGACGGCAACGGCCGGGTTGTGGCATATGGCGTGGTGGGCATCACCGCGGCACAGATCAAGGCAGCGGACCCGGTGGACCCGGTAGACCCGGTAGACCCGGTAGACCCGGTAGACCCGGTAGACCCGGTAGACCCGGTAGACCCGGTAGACCCGGTGGACCCGGTTGATCCCGTAGATCCCGTGGACCCGGTAGATCCGGTGGATCCGGTTGATCCCGTGGACCCGGTAGATCCGGTAGACCCGGTAGACCCGGTGGATCCGGTTGATCCCGTAGATCCGGTGGACCCGGTAGATCCGGTGGATCCGGTCGGCCAAAACCCTTCTGCGGGAAATCCGGTTGTTGAGGCTCCTTCCATGGGCAAGATCCAAGGCAGCGCGTTTCATATTAATTCCGCTTGGGCAGAGGAGATGCTCAAGAATGCCGATATGTCCTTCCTGAATATCGATCTTGGGACATTGGCTTTCGAAGATTCCTCTGGTGTGAAGGCCATTGTGCTGTCGCCGGACATCATTACCCGCGCCAGTAAGGCAGGCAAAGACCTGCTGTTGCTTGACCGCGGCGCGGAGTGGACCATTCCCGTTGCCGGTTTGAGCAAGGCGGGAGGCGAGTTGACCCTTTCTTTTGCCGCCTCAGAAGCTGGCGAGGCAAAAGTCCCGGCCAACACTGCAGGCAGGATTATATACCGCCTTGCTGCTCAGGCAGGGACTGCCAATTTTACCGAAACAGGTACGGTGGCGAAGGTGCAGTTGCCCCTTCCCGCAGGAACCGGGAACGCGGATAAGCTGGCGGTATACCGGCTGACAGATGAGGGAGATTGGGTTTATGCCGGAGGCCGGATTATAGAGGGCAAGCTGGTTTTTACCACAGACCGGTTTGGCGAATACCTGGTGGTGGAATCCAACAAGACATTCGCGGATATTAAGGAGCATTGGGCGCAGCAGACCATTGAAGTGCTTGCGGCGCGGCAGATTGCAGCAGGCATTGCCGAGGATCGCTTCGCCCCGGATAGTCCCGTTACCCGTGCTGAATTCGCGGCGCTCCTGGCCCGGGTTCTCCAATTGAAGAGCGGCGACCAAGAGACATTTGCCGATGTGGCTTCAGGTGAATGGTATGCAGAAGAAGTGGCGGCAGCAGCAGCGGCAGGAATCATCGAAGGGGAGGGCGCTTTGTTCCGTCCCGGCGCTCCGGTTACACGCGAAGAGATTACCGTTATGCTCATGCGGGCATACCAAGCAGCAGGCGGCGCTATTGACGGGGAAAATGCAATACCGTTCCACGATGATGCCGACATAGCGGACTGGGCCAAAGCGGCGGCCGCGGCCGCATCCGGACTGGGCCTGATCAACGGCTATCCGGACGGAAGCTTTGCTCCCGGTGCGCAGGCCAGCCGGGCGGAGGCCATGTCCATGCTGCTGCGCATGATGGACAAAGCCGGGCTGTAAGGGCATAAAGCCGGTGAACTTGGCTTAGATTACCTGGCCGGCTGATTCCCATTGCAAAAAAAGATCTTGCTGTATAAAAGAACCGTCGGAGCAAATAATCCGGACGGTTCTTTTTTTCTACGGCAGCAGAATGAACATACACGAGCCAATCATTGAATAAACAATGTAAACCACTGAACCTAACGGGGAACCGAGACTGCCGATGCGCCAACAGCTATCAATTTGCAAGCTGTTAGCCCCCTTGGAGCTCCTCCCACGCGCCAACAGCTATCAATTTGCAAGCTGCTGCCCCCTTGGAGCTCCTCCCACGCGCCAACAGCTGTCAATTTGCAAGCTGTTGCCCCCTTGGAACTCCTCTCACGCGCCGACAGCTATCAATTTGCAAGCTGTTAGCCCCCTGGAGCTCCTCTCACGCGCCAACAGTTATCATTTGCTTAAACCGGCCGTGGAGCCATCCGGCGCAAGAGACGGATTGACGGCAGACTTCGCGGAGGAGGAAGGCTGAGCCGTTCCCGACGGAGCGGTGCCACCAGAATTTGCCCCTCCCCCTGGTGCGGGGGAAATCCTGCTTCCTGTGGCAGGGCTGGACGGACCACTGCTTTTTCCGCCGCCAGGGGTTAAGCTGGACGGACCACTTCCTGCCGAGGGACTGACTGAGCCACCGCTAGCCCCACTGCCAGTCGTCGGATTGACCGGCCCGTTGCCCGCCGCGGAACCGGACGAGCCACCGCTAGCCCCGCTGCCGGGCCCAGGCGATGCGCTCCCTGCTCCACCTCCTGCCGCGGAACCGGACACAGCACTGCCCGCTCCGCTTCCTGCAGCCGGAGTACCTGATGCTGCTGGTTGCCTGGAGTTCTTCGGCTCACCGGAGGCATCCGGCGCAGTTGAAACGGCGGGTGAACTAGAGTGAGAGCCTGAAGATGTTTCCGCAGCCGCGGGTGAACCAGCGGGAGCACCCGGTGAAGCGGAAGCGGCAGGAGAACCTGCTGGCCCGGCATCCGGTGTTTGTGCAGGGGAGGGCTTCAGCTTGCCCTTCGCCTTCAGCTCCTCTTGCTCCTTCAGATATTCCGGATGGTCATAGGCTCCGCCTGGATCAATCCTGGTGACTCCATCCCAGGGGTTGTTGGCTATATAGGCGTTTGGTTCCCCGAATACCAGCAGGGCAGACGGCAACCGACGTTCCCCGTAGCGGCTGGAGGGCTTGGTTAACAATCCCTCCTCGGTCACCAGTTCAGAGGAAGCGCCCCCGTCTAGGAACCCGGCATTGACAACTCCTTCGGCCAGCATCAGGTCCTGCAGCTCCTTGAGGGTGGCTCCGACACTGTGCGACTGCCGTCCGTCAATGACCATAATGATGACCGTTCCATCCTCCTTCTGGCCGATGGCCGTCCGGGGACCTCGTCCCCAACCGCCGTCTCCCGAGGTGATCAGGCCTTTGCCGTTGGCGATGACCCGGGGATAGAACATAACGGCCTCGCTGATGCCCATCTCCACCAATTGATCAATGGTATATTTGCCGACAACCAATATTCCTTCTTTGGTGAAGCCTACCACATGCTGGGCGATGCTGCCGTCCTGGTCCGTATACAGGATTTCGCCGCCGGAGATAATGAAACCGATGGGAGCGAACCCGTTGCCCAGCCCATCCGGGTCGATAAAGCCTCCGCCGTTGATTCCGGCAACCGCCCCTGTCCGTTCCACCATAGAAGAAATCCGCTCGCCTTCCCCGGCCTTGCCCGGAACCACAACCCGGATAGAGCGGGGGTCATACACGTACATTTTCTTGCCCTTCCACAAAGGGGCGGATATATCTTCAACCTTGATCAACTCTGCGGCTGTTTTCTTCTTACTCAGATTGATCATGGCAAAATTCTGGCGCTCCAGTCCCCACCGTTCCCGGTCCAGATGCAATTGGTCCACCATCCGGTCACGCTTGTCTCCGCCCACTACCATCCAGGCCCATTCCCGATGCTGAGTGGTAATAACCGTCTGGGCAATCCACTCGCGGATATCCTCTCCCGGCGGAGTAAGAAACAGAAAGCTCGATATCAGGAACCCCGCGGCAAAAATAACCGCGTAAGTCTTCTTAAACCAACTCCAGCCGTGAACCTGGCTGACAGTAGAATGCCATATTTGTTGTGCTGTAAGCAAAGACGTTCTCTCCCGGATTCATAGTAAAGGAACCGTTCTCCAACTCTACTATTCTATCATACCGGCTTAAACATTGATATTGGACGATTGCTGGCTTACAATGTGGGAAATGAAGAGAAAAGTCCGGAGATGATGCTGTTGTTCAGTTACGTACATAAAGGCGAGTGGCTGGAACTAAGATCCAACAAGGAGCAGTTGTCCCCTGACCAATGGGTTGCGGTGCTGCACCAGGATTATCATATTCCGGAAGCTCTGCTGGGCAAGCTTAAGCGGGAGGACGGGTTGATATGGGACGGACGGCGGCTGCGATTGCGGCTGTTTCCCGAGGAGCAGGCGGGAATCGAGCCGGAATGGATGGATCTTCAAGTATTGTATGAAGATGATTTCTGCCTGGTCGTACACAAGCCCCACGGCATGCCGGTCCATCCATCCGCTCCCGGACAGAAGGGAACAATGGCCCACGGGGTGGCTTCCTATTATCAGTCGACAGGCCAGATGTGCAGGATCCGCCATATTCACAGGCTGGATGAGGATACCACCGGTCCGGTCCTGTATGCCAAGAACGAAATGGCTCATATTCTTCTGGACCGCAGCATGAGAGAGAAGGCGGTTCAGAGAATTTACTGGGCGGTGGTGCAGGGCAGGCTGAATCCCCCTGAAGGTGTGGTGGACCAGCCCATCGGCAAGGACCGCCACCAGCCTAAGCGGCGGAGAGTCAGCCCCGGCGGTGAACCGGCCCGAACCCGTTACCGGACTGTCGGGACGGCACCGGCCGCTTCTCTGGTGGAACTGCAGCTGGAGACGGGACGGACTCACCAGATTCGGGTGCATATGCAGCATCTTGGCGCTCCATTAATAGGCGACGCCCTGTATGGAGGCGCATTGGAGATGTTTCGGCGGCAGGCGCTCCACGGGGTCAAGCTGCAATTTCCCCACCCTTGGCTGGGAGAAATGATCACGGTAGCCGATGATCCGCCGGATGATTTCATGCATCTGTGGGAGCAATTGCGCAGCGGCGCCCGGCCTTAAGCAAAAAGATGGCATGCAGGGGGACTGCCCCCCATATATTGAATAGTAAGAGCGCCTGTTTTGAACAAGCATTCTTTTATTCATGAAGGGAGGGCTTCACATTGACACAACGTCAATCCGGACTAAGATTCGATATCTATGAGCGCATTCATTTGTCGGAAGATACGGTGGGAGTCAAGCAGTTGGAAGAAGTAGAGCTGGTACCGCATATTCAGGTATACACCGAGGGGGAGCAAGCGCTTCTGAAGGGCCACTTGTATTTGACCGGTTCTTACGAAGGCGAGTCGGGACAGGAAAAAAGGACACTGGAGCATCTAATTCCGGTAGAAATCACTTTGCCGCTTAACCGGATTCAGGATGTGAATCAGGTTTCGGTGGATGTAGACAACTTCGATGTAGACTTGCTTTCGGCCCGCAGCCTGAATGTGACGGGTATTCTCACACTTCAGGGCATCGAGATGCTGTCGGTTCCCGAAGAAGAGTGGCGGGAGGCGGAAGAGACCATATTCGTTCATGAGGCTTCCTCATTCGGGGATATTACTGCAACGGAGACACGATCGGCGCAATTCCAGGAGGCAAGCACCGCGCCTTCGGAAGAGGCAATTCAGGCTGACCATTCGGGAACCAACTCGGCATACCATTCTTCCGACTATACCTGGCGGTTCCGGGCCGAGCCGACGGAAGCCGAAGCGGTGCCGCCGCAAGCACCTGTTGTCTACGAAAAACCAGCGTCCGAGGTATATGTAGAGCCGGAGGCGGAGGATGAGAATGCGGAATGGGAGGCTGCCGCAGACACGCCTTCAGCGGTCAACGACCAGCCGTGGCCGGAACAGCCCGAGGAGACAGCCCCCGAGGCGGTTCAGGAGGAGAAGAAGGAGCTCAAGATAGCCTTCACCAGCAAGCAGCCGGCAGCCGATCCCAGTCATCATCTGAAATCACTGATACATACCAAGGAGTACCGGGCGGTGACTGCCGTAATCGAGGAAGAGACCCCTACTCCGCGGACGGATGCGTTGGAATGGAAGCGGCTCTTTGCCAATGTGACCGGGGAAGAGAAGCGGTTCAGCCGGGTCCGCGTATGCATTGTGCAGAAGGATGAGACACTGGAGGATATTGCCCAGAAATACAGCCTGAATGTGCGTGAAATCCAGCTGTACAACCGACTGGAGGAAGTGGAGATACGCGAGGGCAAGGCTCTGTTCATTCCGAACTGAGCGATGCCGCAATTTTTGGCGGGAATCCAATCCGCCGGGCAACAACAGCAGTCCTGTATGGAGTAATGCGTGAGAATGGCTTATTAGGCTGTATTGCACATTAGCGAATAAAGAGCCTCCACCCTCGGCTTATGGCCGAAAACGGAGGCTCTTTTTGGGCTGGATTTCGTCGTCATACCGCGCTTTGGGGTGAAGAGCCAATGTCTTGGCGGCTGCTTCAACGGAAACTGCACCCGCCCGCTCCAGCGCCATCAGCACTGCTCCAGCCACTGCCGAATGAGAGGGGGTGAAGAGCCGGTACGTCTTGTTATGCTTCCCGGCTATCCTGCTTCCTATGGCTTGCGTCATATATTCGGAGCGGGCAACACGCCCTAGGGAGAGGGATACTTCATCTTGGGAAAAGCAGCTTCCCAGCATGCGCACCCCGGTCGCCACTGCATCTGCGCCTGCATCACATACCATGCGGGCGAGGGGAATGCCGCGGGAGGCAGAACGGGTAACCCAAGGGCCCCATACCTCCCAAAAGCCGGTTGCATTCCTGCTTGGTTACATGGAACTGTTTCATTCCCGCTTGAGACAATGAGGCAATGTCGAATACCCGCCAATAATCCAGCACCTCCTGCACAAGGGCTTCATCCTCTTGCTGAAACTGGCCTGCGATTATCCGGAATACGGTTTCATATGCCAGATGACGCGCGGTCGAAGACGCATAATGGAAGAAATCATAATTACGGATGGATTCTCTTTGCTCTGTAACCGCAAAAATGATGGAACCGGTCCCCAGAATGACAATAATTCCGGGGCTGGACCGTAAAGCCCCCGCATGAGCGACTACAGCGTCATTGACTTGAAGCCGGGGGCAGGCAAGCCCCTCCAATGCGGTGAAGTCTTCAGCCCATCCACTCCTATAACGATACTGGCCGGCATACACATTCTCCTCATATATAGGCTTCCTGATATAACTTAGCCGGAGTACAGGGGGATGAGGGAATGGAAGCCTCAAAACAAGCAAAGTTCTTGAGGGCTTCCTCCCATATTTCATCCCCTGTGATAACTCCTTGAACGAGTCACGAAGGGCTATTCCGGATAGTAAATCACCATGCTGACCCGCGTGAGAGAATCGCCCGAATTATGGTAGGAGTGAGGCCGGTCTGCCCGGTAACGGATGGAGTCCCCGGCCTGCACCGTATATTCCTCCTGATTGACCCGAATCGTAATGATCCCCTCATAGACGGTCACGAATTCCTCCGTGCCATCCTTATGCGGCTCCGCGCTCAAATAACCGCCCTTGTCAATCTCGATGGTGTACACCTCGAAGCGTCTCCCTTCTTCATAAGGAAAGAAGGGATAGATCCGGTACTTGCCGTTATCCTCATGCAACACCTGAATACTGCTTCTGGACACGATAACCGTATCCGGCTGAGGCTCATTGATAAGTGCGGTAAAGGAGGTCTTCAGCCCGTTGGCAATCTTCCACACCGTATTGATGGTGGGATTAGACTCCCCGCGTTCAATTTGGCCCAGCATGGTTTTGCTTACGCCGGTCAGATCGGCAACCCGGTCCAGACTGAGCTTTTTTTGATCGCGGAGCGTCTTCAGGTTTTTGGCCAGCACTGCATTAATATCTTCCAGAATAATCACATCCTATTGTGCTATATAACGTTCGTATTGTATAATCATAACGTACAAATGCGTTAAAGCGTACACTTTGTTCAATTATAGCATATAAGGAGTGGGCTTCCAATGTTTTCCTTTGCATTTTTCATCTATGTTTTCGTGGCTTCCTTCACCCCGGGTCCCAACAATATCATGGCCATGTCCAGCGCCAACCTGTACGGTTTCCGCAAGACCCGTCCGTTTATTTTTGGAGTAGCAGCCGGTTTCTTGATCGTCATGCTCATATGCAGCTACTTCAATGTGATGCTGCATGCCTTTATTCCCCGGATACAGTTCTGGATGAACCTGTTGGGCTGTGTGTACATGACCTATCTGGCCCTCAAAATCATGAGAAGCCGCACCAAAGACGCAAGCGGCCAACAGCAGCAGGCCAATTCCTTTTTGACCGGAGCCATTCTGCAATTCGTGAACCCCAAGGGAATTCTGTACGGGATTACTGCTGTCTCCACATTTATCATCCCGTTCTACAATTCTTCTGTGGCGGTTCTGGTGGCTGTCTCCGTGTTTATGGCTTTCGTCGCCGTCCTCTCCACCTCCTGCTGGGCCATGTTCGGCTCCTTGTTCAAGCGCTTCTTGTCCCGATATGAGAAGCCCTTCAATATCGCTATGGGAATGCTTCTGATCTATGGAGCCGTCTCGATTTACGTGTAAAGATGGTAATAGAGCACTAAAACAGCACATTGCACAGGTAAAAAGGCAGCTTCTTCCGTGGTACAATGAATGAAATATTACATAATCCGGATAGGAGAAATGACTTGTGCCGCAACGAATTGTACTGCCTGAACGCATCTGCATACCTGCGGGGAGTGCGGAAGCTCCCGAGCAATTTCATATTTATTTCCGTCACGCGGTCATCGGGCTGTCCGCAGATGAAACGGTTCGAATCATCTGTGATTACGGCCGGCAATACCGGGAATACTGGCGGATCGAACCAGGCGCGGCCGCTACCTCCGGCTGCAGCTTGTCCGCCGGTGAGTTTCTCCTGTGTCTGCAGGTGCTGAATCTGGAGCTTGCGGTAGTAGCCGAGAAACAGACGGTCATCGAGATTGTTCCGGCGGAATTGCCCGCTCCCTGCTCTGTGCTGTGCATCGGGGACAGCATCACCCGCAACGGAACTTATGTGGCGAAGGTGCAGGATAAGCTGCCAGGGCTCCGCAGTGCGGGCCTGCGCACCTACGATAACGGCCGGGTGAACCGCGAGGGCCGCGGCGGCTGGACAGCGCTGAATTATCTGACCCGGTTGGGAGAAGCCGATGGAGGCGACTCCCCGTTTTTGTTCCCCAAAGGGGTGGCGGGAGAACGCTACCGGGGCAATGTGTCGTTTTGGAGCAGCGTGGTTCATGGGGATCCTGATGGGTACGCCTACCAGGGTTTCCAGCGGGCCGCCTGTGCTCCGGCAGAAGATATCAGCACGCGTGTTGCTGATCCCAATGAAGCAATTCAATCGGGTGTTGACCTTTGCTATGGCATAGATGGTTATCCGCTTTATCCGCAACCCGGCGATCTGGTCTGTGATCCGGAGCGGAAGCTGGGCACATTGCTGCGGCAATGGAACGGGCAGGAATGGGAAGCCGTTCATCAGGACCCCGGCTTTGAGGCGGATTACGGCAAGTATCTGAGCCGCAACAGGGGGTTATTGAATCTGCTGGAGCGGGAGGGCAAGCCGGATATTGTGACCTTGCTGTTCGGAGCTAATGAATTCCAGCTTGTAGACGGCATTGGCGGAAGCATCGATTCTTATCTGGACAGCCTGCAGCGGCTGATCGATATGATTCATTCCCATGCTCCGGACACAGGCATTATCATTAACCTGCCGCTTGGGGGAGCCGATCAAGATTCGTGGGGCATTCAACTGGGCTGCCGCGCTCTGGGCATCCGGTATTTGCGCAATATCCAGGAGGCAGCACTGCGGGTTCTGGAGCGCTGGGATAACGAAGAGTCCCGGAAGAAAGGAATCCGGATCTGCCCCATGCTGCTTGTGCTGGACCCGGAATACGGTTTTGACCACCGTTGGGAGCCTGCCAACAAATATACGGATGTGCAGGTCCGGCGGCATAGCAACTGGGTACATCCCAATGACGCGGGACATGCTCAGATGGCCGATGCACTGTTGCCGGTAATATGCAGCATAGCCCGGGGCGCGGAATGATTTGGCTGCTGAGTTACGGATGTTTTGAGGCAAAGGAATGTTAAATTTTTTGGTATCTGAAAAATATGGTTGAAATTGAGAGGTTTTGGGATTATAATAGGAACAATCATATGGTGCGGAAGAACCGCCCCGGAGTGTAGGCTTAATGCCGCATTTCGGGGCTTTTTGCCGCAAAATATGTAGAATGTGTGTATTTTTTCCAAAAGCCGTAGACAAGTGAGGGGGTAGGCGTGTCCTATTAGAAGAGGACCAAAACAACGCAGATGAATATGGGAGGGAATTAAGAATATGGGAAAACAAGCGAGATGGTTGGCAGGAGCAGCAGCAGCGGTGATTCTGGGCAGTGGCGGCATGGGATGGGCTTTGGCCCAGGGAGGCAAGGAAATTCTGCCCGCAGGAACTTATGCACAAGAGAATTCCACCGTAGCTGCCATGACGGATGTCCGGGGACATTGGGCCCAGCCTGCCATTGAGCTGGCAATAAGCAAGGGGTACGTGGACGGCTACGAGGACAGTACTTTTCGTCCGGAGCAGCAGGTCAGCCGCGCCGAATTTACCAAGCTGGCCGTGTCGGCGCTGAAGCTGCCGGCAGGGTCAGCCAAGGCGGAGGAGGCGTGGTACACGCCCTACATGAACGCTGCGGTGAATGCAGGACTGCATCAATGGAGCGACTTCAACAGCGGGGACTGGAACACGCCCATGACCCGCGGGGAAATGGCCCGGATGGCGGCAAGGGCTGCAGGACAGAAGACTGATGAAGATAAGAAGTGGATGTACCTGGCTACCAAGTCCGGGCTGATCCAAGGAATAGATGATACAGGCACATTGAATGAGGAAGGCACCACCACCCGCGCCCAGGCCGTAACCATCATTGAGCGGATTCTGGCGGTGAAGGCGGGTAAGACATTGGAGGCGGACCTGCATGCGGTAAGCCGCGCGGAGGTGCTGTGGCATAAGACGAATATTTTTGAGGTGATACCGCAATACTTTGGCAAGCTGCATCCCAACAGCCAGTGGAATCCAGATGATCTGTTCATTGAATCTGATGACGGGCTGTACCGCGCTGAGTTAGACGCGATCCTGGCCATTGATCTGGAGGACCCGAACGCGCCGTTTTTAGAAGAGCTGCCGCCCGTGGAGACGTTGAAGTGGTATAACTTCAAAACGTCTGCAAGCAGCCCGTATTTGACGAAGAATATGCCAGCTTATCTAGTGTACTTCAAAGGCCGGACGGTTTTTAATAAAGATACGAATGTCTATGGACCAAGAGATTATGCTCCAGTGAACACGTTAGGAGCAGTGATTGATGATTATAATGCTTTGGCGAACGGAAATCTGGTGGGGATGACCAATGTCTTTAAAAGTAAGTCTGGAGACTTGTCTGCCGTTATTTTCCCGAAAAAGATGAAGACTAAGCAACGTTTATCACTGGAACTGTACACGCCGAGCATTCCGGGCAACAAACAGTACACAAAACAAATTCTTCGAGTCGTGACGCCGGAGTGGATTGGCGGGGAATGAGAGGAGCAGCATGATCAAACGGCATCCGAAAAAAGCGGCTGCTTTCCTGGCGGTGCTGCTGGCCGTGACCGTCCTCGCCAGTGTGCTCTGGCCAACAAGCAGCGGCGTGGCTTTTGCTGAGAGCATATCGCTGACCTTTGAAACCGACAGCTTCGGCGGCAATGCATACAGTAAGTATTCGACCCTTACGCCAAATAACGTCATTGAAAAAGCTGATTATAAGATCAAGTCATTGACAATCGTGAATTATCAGACCAATGCAATAGAGAAGACCATTACCGAGGCTGTTGGTCAAACCTCATACACGTTATCCGAAAGCCTTTCCGGTATTTCGATTAAGGTAACATCCGTCGATAACCAAACAACACAAGGTTACTATGCTTGGTACCGATACTCCAAAGGCTCCAACGGTAATAACTGGGTTGCAAACTTCAACCGGATCGGCGAGAGCTACAACGAGTATGGCGACACCAGAACGAGCAAATGTAATATGTCAGAGCCCGGATGCTTGGACAGCTATGGTATGCCAGCTCATCCCGGGACCACAGACTCCAATCTGAGCCTTACTGGTGCCATAAAGGCCTTCGAAACCGATAGCGGGGATTGGGTGAATCCGACGTTTATCAGTCATGAGCAGCTGACAGGAAACGCGACAGTGAATGGTAATGCGATTATCGATGGCCCCAAAGGTGAAGGTATTACCGGGCAAGCAAAACCGGCAACCATAGAGGTCAGTAAGGTTGACACTTTTCCAGACTTCAGTCGAATTATCGTCCGGTTCACGCAAGCCTTCGATTACGTGGAAGATAACTTCAAGCCGCTGGCTTCCTACGGCGCGGCACTTATGGTGTACTTTTCTGCGTTCACCGTGGATCTGGAATCAGTAACGTATCAATATCCGTACCGCGCGGAAGTGGAGTGGGAACCAATCAGCTCCCCGTCATCTTCAGCCTCTGCATCACCTACGCCCACGCCCACCGCAGCTCCTGTGACCGATGACCTGGAAGTGGTGTCCCTGACCTTTTCCCCATCCGCCTTCACGCCGCGGGATCAGGTGATGTTTGAATATGTGCTGCGGAACAACAGCCAGCGCCCGTGGACCAACTTTTATTACACGGTCTACGGCATCGAGAAGCTGTTCAGCTCCTCCTTGGCGCCAGGGCAGAGTATTACCGGAACCTACACCACCAAGATTCTGACTCCCCAATCCGTCTCGGTCGTGATCGACAGCCGCAATGCTATTGCCGAGTCCAATGAAGCGAATAACGAGAAGAGCGTCAATGTCTCTCCCGGTGTAATTACCGACAATGAGCCGCCGCAGGGGAAGCTCAGATGGCTGGATCATTGGACCCAAAAACAAGTGGATACGGTTGTGGAAGGAACGATGGTGGATTTAAAATATATGGACGTGTCTGATCCTGATGGAGACTCGGTCAATTTCCAGACTAACTTCAGCGACAGCTCCTCTCCCTGGATTCGTGGCATACCCGCTCAGAGAAATTTCGAGAGTAATCAGGAATATTTTACCAATATATCTACAACAGGCGGAGGCGGACAATGGAACAACGTCCAGGGCCAGATCACGGACGAATACGGGGCCAGCATCAATCTCAGCGCCAGTCTGACCATTATTCCTCCCAATCCCGTGGCCGTCATTGGTTGTCCGACCGAAGTGAAATCCGGAAGGGCCGTGCATGCCTCTCTGTTCAGCTCCAAAGCCAGCTACAGTCCCATTGGCCGTCTCATCGACTACACCAAAGACGAGTGGACCAACAAGCAGGAGGTCTATACCAACAGCACAACCAATGACATCACCGTTACCGTTTCCCTGGCGGTCTGGGACAACGGCAATCCGGCCTTAAGAAGCTTGAACACCACCCAATGCAACATCATTGTGCATCCCGATCAACCGCCTGTAGGCAAGCTGGACGTGCCGCCTCTGGGTATCCGGGGCCAGCCCATCACCATCTACAACAAGTCCTATAGCCCGGACGGGGATCCCCTTGTCAGCGCCGAATACCGGTTCAAATACGATGCGGCCAACAACGGCTTTGAAGACGATCTGTGGCAGCCGCTGTCCGGAGACATGACCAAGGCAGTCCTAAGCCCTGCCAGAGTAGGAAGATATCTGTTTGATGTGCTGGTAAAAGAAGGCACAGGCATGCAAGCCTATGCCATGACCACCCAGGAAGCGGCATCCCGCACCACCAATGTGATCAACCTGGCACCGCAGGTATCCTTCGAGATGAAGGGCGAGAACAAGCTGCCGCAGGTCAATCCGGCCCAGGTCTTCACGGCTGAACAGATGCTGGGCTGGAATATGTATAAAGTGAACAGTACGGAACCACAGAAAAAGAGTCTGTGGATCAGAGATGCTTCTGGTAAGCTTTCATTAGGCTTAGGACGTTTAGCTGAGGCTCCTGCCCAGTTAAGGGGTTTTTATTTCTATAACTCAGAATCGTTTATAGGGTACCATAATGGTGGTTTAGGCAACAGTAGGATTTATGCTTATAGAGGGCAGGAAGGAACGACTTTACAAAGCAATATCCCGGTTTTAATTCCTTTTAAGAAAAGTGGTACGTGGGACCCATCTAATAGTGTTAGAGTATTGAATCAGGGCGAAGAATATACAGCTCTAAAGCTTGCTGTAGGTGTAGGTGCCCAAAGTAAGGCTAGTATCATGTCAAATAATAAGTATGTATTCTTTGAACAGCAAACAAATCTAGAACGTTTACCTTACTTGTATGCAATGAACAAGTCAAAAACACCTAAAATCGTTACACATACTACGGTGGCAGGTTCAGAGCAAACGATTGAAATGGTATGGGAAACACCAGAAGAGAATCCATATGACTTTATTTTGGAGCCGATGATACCAGGATTACTTTCAAACTATAATGTTCCAGCTACTAGCTATGGTAGTAGCGCTCCCGGTGGTACTCAAAAGACAAGTGAATACATTAGCAAATTACAGTATTTCATGGGTGACAGGTATTTGTACAAAGCAGGTATTATCGTTCATCCAACTGCAATGCGGGAAGAGAGTTATGATGATGGTACTCCAGAAGGAGGATTTCAGTGGACGATTAGTGACTATACTTCTTTTTATCGCATTATAGTATATGACGCTTACTCTGGGGTCCAGAAGAACGTGTTTGATATTCCATTAGTGACTCCTTTAAACAGTGAGTCTTTAGATTTTGTGCCTGAGAATTATTTTTTGAGAGTTCATGGGGACGATCTTATCCTTACTGAAGGAGGTAGCAGTAAGGGCATAGGAACTTGGGACACGTGGGGTAGCTTAGGGTACGAAGACATTTATACGGTGAGTAGATATAACAGTGCTGGTCAATTAGTACAAAAGATTAACCCCAATAGTACACTGAAGGCCCAGATTGTCTACACACCCAATTATAAACTTCAGCCTACAAATGAATATCATGCTGATGCTAGACCGTATTGGAAAACATATCAGAGGTGGAAATCTCATGTAGATGAAGACGGAAATGTGTATAGTTATGTGAATGTACACATTCGTCAGTATGTGTCAGGTATGCCAACTTACAGTCTTTCTAAGTATTCTAACCCGGAGGCAGACGTTGGTTTGTTCATTGTAAAAACAGATCCGATGGGAAACGAGCTGTGGAGAACCCGTTTAGAGGGGGACAGATTAACACGCGGTGAGCCTGTTGGTTTCCCGGATTATCTTTCAATCGAAATGAGTAATCTACAGGCCATAGCGATGAATCCCATCACCAGGAAACTTACTGTTTATTCAATGAAGTATGGTCAAAATGGATTCTACATGCAAAATTGGGTTTACAATGAAACGTTAGACATGGATACCGGAGCAGTACAGCCTACACTTGAAACACAATTAACAGCCCTCAATGGGCAGGGGGTTAATCCGTTAACGGGAGCTTGGGGTGGCAATGCCTATACGTTAGATGGTAAAATTCTTAATCCTCCAACTATTAATATTACCCCGTATTGGAAGGTTGGTGGAGGTAATGTATTACAAACTAATTTAAGCAATCGAGGGGCACCACAAAGTGCGCCATGGGGTATTCCAGTTGGAGATGGAATGGTTATGAATGAAGGTGTATGGACTACTGCTAATTTTACGACTGGTCAGTATGTGGATGGTGGGACCACTCTTTTCTTATCACAAGGGACTCCTTCAACCTCTCTTTTGCTCGGCAGCTTCCTGCAGCGTGGCCAATATGTTTCACCGGTTGCAGGGGAAAATGTCACCTTGTCCACCAGTTTGACCTTGGATCAGGTGGAGACAGAAACGGACCGGCTGGCAGGATTGTCCTTTAGGATGCAGGACCCTAAGAACCGATACGCGGTGGAGACCAATGGCGTGGTGCTCTGCTTGTCCAAGTACGTGAATGGCACCCGGTTTGTGCTGGCCAGTATACCTTATGCCTTCCAAAATGGGGTGGAGGTTGCCCTGAGAGTAACGGCCAGCGGCAACAAGCTGGAGCTGGCGGTTAATGGGGTACCTTATCTGGAAGCAACGGACAGCACCTTTGCTTCCGGGAAATTCGGTCCCTTCTCCGAAAAGGGTTATGTGGCGTTTGCGCCAATCATCATGAAGGCTGTTCCCGTCGTAGAAACCACCTGGCTGAACGGATACGCCATCTGGGAAGAAGGAACTGCCCGGGCGGTTGTGCAATATGAGAACGTCTCGTTCGAGGACCCGGAGAACGACCCGCGGTCCGGCTCCTTCCGTTGGAGCTACGCCCATACACCGAAGTTCCTGCATAACCAGGGGCTATCCGCTTTGAACGGACAAGTGTACTCAGACGGCCAGCTCCTGTTCGATAAGGTTGGGGTGTACCACATCAGCCTGTCGGCGGAAGATGACCCCCACCCGGACTACCGCTACCCCAGCATGGTGTTCGGGGAGTACCGGAAGCCTTCCAACAGCTATACGCAGAAGATGACCGTTCACCGGCGGCCTGTGGCACAGTTTACCGCCACGGTCCAGGCGGATAAAACCATAGCCTGGAGCGACTCCAGCTATGATCCGGACCGCTATGATCCGGCAACCGGAAGCTTTTCCGCCCCGGACGATACGGGATTAAACTATGGGGCCAACCGGGGGATAGTGGACCGGGAGTATTACTATCTGGACCCCGATGGGCAACTGGTCAAAAGCAAGCTCATTTCACCTGCCAAGACGGGGATGTATATCCTGTACCTGCGGGTAATGGATGAATATGGCGCCTGGAGCTACCCGGCGGAGCAAACCATTATGATCGCAACACCCGGTCCGGTCGTACACTCGCCTACGGTCAGCCTGATCTACCCCAACGGTTCCTCGGCAAGCCTCGCCGTTCTGGAGAACAGCATCCGTCCGGTGATCCGCTGGAGGCAGCTGGATGCAGATCCGGGAACCATCTTCAAAACGTATAATGTGAAGGTGCTCGACGAATACGGCGCTCCGGTTGCTGCAACCGGGGAGGCCAGTCAATGGACCAGTTCCGCAGACGCATCCTGGCAAGTGAATGTGGATCTGATCCGGGGCAAAAAGTACCAGGTACAGGTGCAGGTGGGGGATGGGCAGAATCTGTCCGAATGGTCCACTATCGGGTGGATGGTGATTAACTCCAAACCGTCTGTTACCATTACGGCCCCCACGGGCACCAGGGAGTCGCCGGCGCTGATCAGCTCCAACAAGCGGCCCTCCGTCAACTGGTACCAGACTGACCGGGAGTGGAACCACTTTAACAAGTTCTACCTGGAAGTATTGCGGGAGGACGGCTCCATGGTCTGGAATACGGGAGAGACAGCCCGGCAGGATACCGGTTCCCAATGGAACGGCTTTACGTTCCCAAGTGACCTTCCCACGGGAGAAAAGCTGCAGGTAAGGATGCGGGTAACGGATCATGATGACAGCCTGTGGTCGGATTGGAGCAATACCGTGTGGTTCAAAATCAACTTCCCGCCGTCTGTTGAAGTGACCTATCCCTATGGTACCCAAGGCGATCCGACCCCGGCGACTCCTACACCGTTGATCCAGTGGCGGCAAGCCGATCCGGACCCGAATACGGTGTACTCAGCCTACCGGATTCGCATCCTGTCCGAGGACGGGGCCACCGTGCATCTGGATACGGGCATACTGGGGCAAAGCACGGCGGAAGCCGAGGGGGCGTATCAGGTGGCGCAAGCCCTGCCCTCCGGCGCCAAGGTCCAGGTCATTATGATGGTATGGGACCAGGACGGGGCTGCCTCTCCTTGGTCAGCTGCGAAGTGGATGCTGACCAACAGGCCCCCTGTGGCCGATTTCGACTGGACGCCGAAGCCGGTGTGGGAGGGAGACACAGTGACCTTGTTCAGCACCTCCACCGACCCGGACGGGGATGAATTGACCTATGACTGGACCATCCGCACTCCCGCCGGAGAAATGTTCCGGGGGACGGAGAACAGTTGGGAGGGAATCTTCTTGGCGCCGGGGAGCTATCTGGTGACGCTTGCGGTATCCGACGGTTATGAAGCCGATCAGGTGAGCAAGACGGTGGAGGCGCAGCCTCTGACTATTGAAGCGGAGGTGAACCATACGCAGGCCTGGCTGGCCTACCATCAGGAACAGGGGCATGAAACGCAAACCCCGCCCAAGGACTTCTATTCGGGCGAGAAGCTGTTGACCGTAATCACCAGTGCGCCGGCCCCGGTGGCACAGGCAGAGGCCTGGCTGGAGGCGGAGGGGATGAACGGCAACGCCATTGCCCTCTACGCCCTGCTGGCGGCTGCCGATGGAGACGCCACGCGCTATACGGGAGAGCTGTACGACGAGATTCTGGGCTCCCTCACAGAGCGGCTGCCCAATGGAGAGCATACGGTAGGCTTCCGTCTGACGTATGCCAACGGGGTAGTCAAGCGGCAGGATGTGCCCATCCGCATCATTGGCTCGGTCCATCAGGCGGTTGGGGTGCACCGGGTTCAATAAGGCCCGGCCCGGTCAGGATGAAGACGGCCGGGAACAGCAGAGCTTCGCCCGCATGTGCGAATAACCGCTCCGCAGAAGGCTTCGGCTGCTGCGGAGCGGTTCTAGTTGAACGCTTAGAAAGATAAGGTATAAAATCTTTTCCCGTCACGGAAGTTTGTTTCCAATGACTTGGTCATGCCGTTTTTCGATACAGTAACGTTATATGTGCCGTAGAATCCGGAAAATGCGGCAGAGCCTTTTTCATTTGTGACCAGCTGTTCGTTGGTCTGCCATTCCTTCGTAATGAGATGCTTGATAGCTTCATAGGCGGGCTTGGGTGACAGATCCTTGCGGAACAAGCCGCCGCCGTAATAGTTTTCATCCCAGTTGGGGCGGGAGAAGGCATAGCCGTCCACCAGATTCCACCAGACGATGGACTTGACCTTTTCGGAGGAAAACCAGATTTTATACAGGTTCTCCGCGATTTGCGCCTGATCGTCCTCATCATTCCCGTCCAGTGGATAGCTTGGAACCGTAATTTCGGAAATGTGAATATCCTTGCCCAGGGTAGCATAAAAGTCAAGGGTCTTAATCATATGTTCGGCACAAAGCTCGTTTTTGCCCCTGACCTTCTGCAGCTCCTCCCGACGCTCGAACAGATGACACTGCAATCCGATCCCGTCTACTCTTAATTGGTTGGATTTCAGCCAGTTGATATATTGATACAGCCTTGAGGCGTCGTATTTGAAATCCCATATGCGGGTTTCATTGGCGATCAGCTTGGTGTTGGGAAACAGCAGATCAGCGCGTCTGAAGGCTTCAATCGGATAGTCAACCGGAACGTTGTCGGCGCCTCTGATCAGAAATTCATTCACCACGTCAAAAACGGGAATCTTATCCGCGTATAGCTCGGCAATCCTTTTCATGCGGCGCATGGCGTACTTCCACATTTCCTCCGGCTCACGGGACAGCCATTTGGGCAAGGAAGCGAACTGGGAGTTCCAAATCAGGTTATGCCCTTTGGGTTCAACTCCTGCTTCTTCACACCATTCCAGCATATAGTCCGCCGGCGGCCGTCTAAAGATATGTTCGCTATCCTTTGTAAAACGAAACCGTCCCTTCTCCGGCTCATCATCCTTCCAGAAGAAAGGGATGGTGGCTTGATTGAAGCTTTCCTTAAAAATGTTCAGATAAGCGTTGTTTTTCTCCTCATTTTCCATACCGCCTGCCATGAATGCGTTGGCTCCAAATTGAAAGGCGTGTTTTTTCAGGGATACGGTTACGCTAACCCCATCCAACGGCTGGCTGCTTTCATCGGTTACCTTCAGATGAAACGTCCCTTTCCGGTGCTTTTCAATCCCCTCGTTGACTATTTCGGACATGTTGTTTTTGGATATATCCAAATTCTCCAGCCATTCCCTCATGATGATACCTCCCTCGGATTTGCTCTAAGCGTATCTCAAATCCAGGGCATCGTAAACACAGATTTCAAAACAGAAGGTTTGTTTTTCGAAACAGGTAATGGTGACGCTAAGTCAAAAACCGGTATGCGCAAACAGACCACAAACAGACCGCAAAAGTGGTCTCCAGTGGCCTTTTATTGTTCTTCCAGCTCCAGAAATGCCGACGGAGATATGCCGGTTGCCTTTTTGAAGGCCGTGCTAAAGTATTTGGTATCGGTAAACCCTGCCAGCTCTGCACATTCATATACCGCATAATACCCGGATGCCAGCAATTCCTTCGCCCGCTCGATCCGCAAGTGATGAATGTATTTAGAGGGCGAAACCCCCAGATTTTTGTGGAAAAGCTTCCTGAAGTAAACCTCGCTTACTTTCGCCATTTCCGCAAGATGGGGGATGCTTAATGCCTTGTCGGTAAAATGAAGGTTGATATATTCCAAGGCCTGCTGAAAATCCCGGCCTGCGTAAGACTTCAGCATGCTTGAGTATGATTCCTGAGAAATAAGATACAATAACTCGTAAAACACAGACATGCATTTCTGGTAGTAACCGGGGGCACGTTGTGTCCATATCTGATGCATCTCGTGATACAAAAAAGAATGCGTAGTCTTGTTCATGGTGGCAAAGTGAACGATTCTGTCATGCTGGAGATCGGGCATCTCAAAGTGAACCACAATAATTTCTTCGCCGTCCGTGCTCTGCGAGTAGTCCACAGCAGGCGGGATGTACAGCAAATCGCCGGTTTCCACGTGAAGCGTTTCGTGGCCGCAGTGTATTTCTGCGCTGCCGCGTGTGCGGATGCTCAAAGAATGGAAGCTTCTTTTTTTGGTAGCGGAATGCATTTTATTACGCTTAATTTTGAGGACTCCAGTGATATGTACAGGTCTGTTCAATTCTGATAAGATCACGGTTGATCACGCCCTTCTTCCGTATGATTTTACCATAAGGACAAGAAAAACGCGCTTCTTTTCCCCCTCATAGCCGCTTGGGATTATTGACGGAACCTGCGATTTTCGACTAAGCTGTTGGCGGAGACATCTTAAGTCGGCATCTTCGGGAGGACTGAAATGAAAGCGTTCAAGTCAAGATACTATAACCAGCTGATTTTATTTGCCGTATGCTTGATTGCGCTGCCCGTTGCGGCTGTCGGTATGTTCTCCTACTACCGCTCCTCCCATACCATCCAAGAAAGAGTAAACGGCAGCTCGCTCCAATTGCTCGCGCAGACCCGCCAGCGGGTGGAGCAATCCTTGCGGACGGCGGATAACGCAGTGACGCAGTTTGCTTCTTCCACCACCCTCTCCAGACTGTTGTCTACTGATGTCACAGAAGTGCACCGCAGCGAGAACATTCTGTTGATTGATGAATTGCGGGAGGGCTTGGGCAGGATCAAAACCTTCGATCTGGGATTGGGCGATGTCCAGTTCTTTCAATTGCGCTACCGCTGGAAGCTTACAACCAATATGGGCTATGAGCGCTTTGCTCAGAACGAGCCCGACTGGAAGGAAACAATCGATGCCAAACGGGGCTCCTACTGGGTCATCGGCGACAGCACCATCAATTTCATTAAACCTCTGCCGGTTACCTCCCTTGATCCCGCGGCGATTGTCATTCTGAAAATTCCGTATCAGGAGATTAGCAAATTTCTTACTCCCCGGAAGGAAATGGGCAGGCCGTTTATTTATGACAAAGAATTCCATATGGTCTACGATACTGCTCCCCTGCAGGAGGAACAGCCTTCGGATTTAGGGACTTATTTGCGCCAAATCGATGAAGCCGGCGGGGAACAGGGGCTGATTCCGGTCCGGGTGGATGGAGAGAGCTATAATGTGATTTTCAGCAAGTCCGACTATAACGGCTGGACATACGCCTCCTTCATTTCCGTCCGGGAGATGAGCCGGGAGACGGAGACGATCAAATGGTTTACCTTGTTCGTCTGTCTGTTCGTAGTTGCTGCGGGTGTTGCCGTTTCTTTGCCTGGTACCCGACGAATCTATGTGCCTATCCGCCGGCTCTATGAAGAGGTAGTCGCTCCGCGGGCAGAGGAAGAATTGCTGAAGGGCAAGAACGAATTTGAGCTGATCGGCGAGAAGGTCCGATATTACGTGCAAAGCGAGCTGAAGATGACCCATGAGCTCCAATACCAGCGCAATCAACTGAATGATTTCTACATGATGCGTCTGTTTCTGGGTGAGGCCAGACTGGAGGATCTGGATGAGCCGCATGTGGCCAAGGTGGCATCATGGACCAATATGAATGTGATCGTGGTACAGATTGATACCTGGGAGGGCACGTCCTATGGAGACAATGACCGGAATTTGCTGCTGTATGCCGCGGGGAACATTGCCTCCGAGCTTGTTCCCCCTGCGAACCGTCTGCTGAAGCCGATTGTGACCGACCAATCCGTGGCTCTCCTGCTGGGAAGCGATTTCCCCGCCAACGAGGAGCATGGGAGGCTGGTCGATCAGCATGCCGGCAGAATTCAGCAGATGCTCAAGCAATATCTGAAGTTCCAGGCGAGTATCGGCATCAGCCGGCCGTTTCATCATCTGAAGCATACGGCGAGAGCCTATAAAGAAGCGTTGAACGCGCTGAATTACCGGATCAAGCTGGGATATGAGTCCATTCTGTACATGGAGGATGTATCACCGAACCACCGCATGGTTCCCGAGTACCCGGAGAAGCTCAAAAACGAGCTGACCGATGCCATCAAACTGTACGAGCGGGAGCGGGCCTATGGGCTGCTGAAGCAATTTTCCCAGGAAATATTCAGCGTTCCCTTGTCCCACAGGGAATACCAGATGATGATGATTGTGCTGTTAACCGATCTGCTGAAGGTGCTGCAGGAGGCGGGCGGATTGCCGCAAGCCCTGTACGGCGAGGAGAAGTCGCTGTTCGATCAGATATTCGAATTGCAGACCCCCGACCAGATGGTGGACTGGTTCCATGAATCCATTGTGGCGCCCTCCATTCTATTGCTGGAGGAGCAGAAGAACTCCCAGCACCGCCGGATTTCCGATGAGCTGGTTCAGATGGTCCATAACGAATATGACACGAATTTGACGCTCGAAAGCTGCGCTCTGCGCATTAATTATCATCCCGATTATGTCCGGCATGTATTCCGCCGGGAGACCGGCATGACCTTCGGAGATTACCTGGCGCAGTACCGGCTGAAGATCGCCAAGGCCTGGCTGGCGGAGACATCCATGAAGGTATCGGAGATTGCCGGGAAGCTTCAATATACCAACGCCCAGAACTTCATCCGCTACTTCCGCAAGATGGAGGGAATGACGCCGGGACAATACCGCAATAGCCAATATGACACGGACGGCCGGTGAGGCCGCCGTGTCTATTTTGTTCCTCAAGAGCCGCTCCGGATTATCCGGCAGCCGTGAGTGATTATCGGACAAAGAAAGAGCGGGAATCGGGGACTTCAGCCGCCGGGGATTATTGCCGGAACTGCCGTCTGCCGCTTACGATGAAGGCGTTCACGAAGCTGGACCATGAATCTGTAAGGGATGGAGGCAAGCAAAGATGGAGGAAAGCAGAGTGGCGGTACCATCGACGGGAAGTTTGGTAAAAGCGGCCGCCGGCAGACGCGGCATATGGAAACAGCGGGTCCGGCAGGTGAGGATGGATTACTGGCTGTATTTGATGCTTATACCGGGTTTGTTGTATTTTTTCGTATTCAAATATGTGCCTATGTGGGGAGTGCTATTGGCGTTTAAGGAATACCAGCCCTTCAGCGGCTTTATGGGAAGTCCCTGGGTAGGGCTGCAGCATTTCCAGAGGTTTTTTACAGATCCGTCGTTTTGGAACCTGTTTCGCAACACCTTTATTATTGCCTTTTATAATCTGGTTTTTTATTTTCCGCTCCCTATCATTGTAGCCCTGATGCTTAACGAGATCAGGAATGAATTTTTCAAGCGCTTGGCGCAGACCTTCATCTATGTGCCCCATTTCTTCTCCTGGGTGGTCATTTCAGGCATTACCTACATCATGCTGACCACTGAAGGGGGTATTGTCAATCAGGTTATAGAGCATTTGGGCGGGGAAAAAATCAATTTTCTGCTGAGCAAGGAATGGTTTCGCACCATTATCACCACTCAGGCTATCTGGAAAGAAACCGGCTGGGGAACCATTATTTTTCTGGCTGCGCTGGCAGGGGTCGACCCCTCCCTATATGAGGCGTCGCGCATGGACGGAGCCAATCGGCTTCAGCAATTGATTCATATCACCCTTCCGGCCATCCGCAGCACGATCGTCATTTTGTTAATACTCAGGCTCGGGAACTTTCTCCAGATCGGGTTCGAGCAGATCTATCTGATGCTAAATGGCATGAACCGGGAGGTCGGGGAAATATTCGATACGTACATCTACACCAACGGAATACAACAGGGCCTGTTCAGCTATACAACGGCAGTGGGCTTGTTCAATTCCGTGGTGGGACTGGTACTGATTGTTGCGTCCAATACTCTGGCTAAAAAGATGGGCGAAGAGGGAGTTTATTAATGATTACCATGAAAGGAGCAGCGTTATGATCCAGGACCGCAAGCTGGGCAGCAGGTTGTTCACGGGGCTTATCTACTTCTTGATCAGTCTGTTTGCCCTGACGACGATTATCCCTTTTATTCATCTGATAGCCGCCTCTCTGACCACAGTGGAGGAGCTCCGTGAAAAATCGTTTATTTTGTTTCCTACGGTTATCTCATTGGATTCCTACCGGTACATTCTGAGTACGGATACGATTATTCGAAGCATGGGCAATACCGTGTTCATCACAGTTGTGGGAACCTTCGTGAACATTGCCATGACCACCTTAATGGCTTATCCCCTGGCCCACAAGACGTTGATAGGGCGGGAGCGCATCATGCTGCTGGTGCTGTTCACCATGATGTTCAGCGGCGGGATGATTCCCTCCTTCATTTTGGTGAAGCAATTGGGTATGCTGAATACGTATTGGGCTGTCATCATTCCCGGGGCCATCAGCGCCTTCAATTTAATTGTAATCAAAAATTTCTTCCAGCAGCTTCCCGACGGGCTGGAGGAATCGGCCAAGATGGATGGAGCCAATGATTTATATATCCTAATACGCATCGTCATTCCGCTGTCCATGCCGGCCATTGCAACCTTTTCGCTCTTTTATGCCGTAGGGCATTGGAATGCCTTCCTGGGGCCGATTCTTTATCTGAATGATCCTGACAGATGGCCGGTTCAGGTGCTGATGAGGCAAATAATCATCCTTTCCCAAGGAGGCGTGGGAGATTCTTCGGAGATGGGACCAGATTTCGTGGTTCCACCGGAACAAACGTTGAAATCGGCGGTTATCGTCTTTGCCAATTTGCCGATCCTCCTGGTTTATCCGTTTCTGCAAAAGCACTTTGCCAAGGGGGTGCTTCTGGGCTCAGTCAAGGGATAAGCCGTCTCTGAAAGGTTCTTTTTCATGATTTACCGGCAACAAGCATTTATGATGAAGGATGAAGGGGGAAGTTTCATGGTGAAATCGAAGTGGAAAAAGGTTTTGTCCGCGGCATGCATCTTGGCTGTATCAGCGGGAATGGTGGCAGGCTGCGGAGGGGAGAAAGAAGAGGGAGCGAGCACGAATGCTCCCGGCGAGGCGCAGAAGCCGACAGAAATTTCAATGATGATGCCTTACTTTACTACTGAGCCTCCCAAGAATAACCTGATTATTCAGAAGCTGGAGGAACTGACTCATACCAAGCTCAATATCATATGGGTTCCTGATGCCGCGTACAAGGATAAGCTTTCGGTCAGTTTGGCTTCCGGCGACCTGCCCCAGGTAACGGTCATTACCAGACTGGATGGAGGCATCTATGCGCCCAGCCTGACAAGCGGCGTGCGTTCCGGAGCATTCTGGGAGATAGGACCGATGCTGAAGGATTATCCCAATCTCAGTCAGAAGCTGAGCAAGGATGTTCTGAAGAACGCTTCTCATGACGGAAAGAACTATGCGCTGTACCGGCCGAGAGTGCTTGCCCGCGGCGGTGTAATCTACCGCAAGGACTGGCTGGATAATCTTGGACTGAAGGAGCCCAAGACGCTGGATGAGCTATACAATATGATGAAGGCCTTTACGTTGAACGATCCGGATCAAAACGGCAAGAATGATACCTACGGTCTGGTATCCCGAAAGGGCTTCAGCGATTTGGATATGCTGGCTGGCTTTTTTGGTGCAGGCAACAACTATGAAGTGAAGGATGGCAAGCTTGTTCCAAACATATTGACAGAAGAATATATGGAGGCAATGAAGTTTTTCAAACGCCTTTATGACGAAAAGCTGATGAATGGGGATTTTGCCGTAACAGAGGGAACACAGGCGAACGCCATGCTGGAGGGAGGGAAAGCGGGAGCATTTATCTCAACGGCTATTGATGACGCGATCATAAATGATGCCGGTTTAAAGAAAACCAATCCCGCGGGCGAAATCGATGTGCTAACCCGAATTCAGGGACCCAAGGGAGAGCGCATCATAGCATCTCCCGGCTACAACGGCATCTTCATGTTTCCGAAAAGCTCTGTTAAGACAGAGGAGCAAATGAGAAGCATTCTGGCCTTTTTCGACAAAATGTTCGAACCGGAAATCGCCAATCTGCTCACATGGGGAGTAGAGGGTGTTCATTACCATTTGGAGAATGGCAAGGTAGCGGCAACTGAGCAGGAGTTGGCTTTGAGAAGGGATGCCAAGGTGCCTATTCTGCAGCTTTCTGTCATAACCGATGACATCTCTCCGCTCAAGAGCGAATTCCCGCCCTTGACTTCTAAAATCTATCAAATGTTCATTGATAATGAGAAGATCGCTGTTTCCAATCCCGCCTCCTCTATTCAGTCACAGACTTTTACGGAGAAAAGCGGTGAGCTGGATAAAATTAAAAACGATGCAAAAATGAAATATATCCTTGGCGAAATTGACGATGCAGGCTGGAACCGTGAACTGGAGAAATGGAAAAAAGCAGGCGGTGAAAAGGGTGTAGAAGAGCTTAATGCCCAATACGCCAAGCTGAATCAATAAGCACAGAGCATCCTGGTTTCCCCATTGCAGATTGTCCGCGATGCTTGTGCACCAAAGAAAGGGGACGCCGACTGGCGTCCTCTTTCCTGTAAAATCATCTCCCCCTGCTCAACTCCTACATATACCCGCCGTTCAAGTTTATATTGGTATACAGGCGGATCTTGGCATCCTCCAGATGCTTCGTGACCACCTGTCTCAGGTCGGCATGGGAGCCTGCCCGTAAGGCATCAATAATCTGCTGGTGCTGTCTGAGGGAGTGGAGCACCATCTCCTGGGTGATCAGATAGGATTTCATCGCCAGATACCGGTAATTCATCGTGCTGTGGTAGATGTCCAGATTGCGCTTGTTGCCGCCCAGCCGGATGAATTCCATGTGGAAGAGAAGATTATAGTCCCCTTGGTGATAATTCTCCAGCTTGGAGGTATTCACGATATACGAGGAGGTTTCGTGAATTTTCTCCATGGCTGCTATAATATCCGACGCTCCTGCAACAGTCTGGCGGGACAGCTTCTCTACGACCCACAGCTCAATCATCAGACGCGTATCCATGATGTCCAGCACATTCTCGGCGGAAATTCCGGTTACAAAGGTGCCTACCTTGGGCACGGTCTTCACCAGTCCGTCCATCTCCAGACGGTTCAGCGCATCCCGGACAGGAGTACGGCTGACTCCCAATTGGGCCGACAGGTCAGGGATGGACAGCTTGTGCTGGGAGGGATACTCCCTTCGGATGATGAGTTCCTTCAGAATGGTGTACGTTTTCTCCAGCAGGTTGGTGTTGTCAAGCTTGGGGATCTGGGGCATGAGCTTCATCC
This sequence comes from Paenibacillaceae bacterium, assembly GCA_029256185.1. GTDB lineage: Bacteria > Bacillota > Bacilli > Paenibacillales > NBRC-103111 > Paenibacillus_AR. Next base: position 87,083 of record JAQSYI010000022.1, on the reverse strand, counting down.
TTAGGTATGGGATATGAACTGGAATGATATATACAACACATATTATAATGCATGCTGCCACTGTTTTGTCAAATCCGTATTTTCTGGATGAGACAGATTTAGCATGAAGTCCAGTTGTTAGGTGGGAATTAAGCCTGATAGGTCTTGTACAAGCGTAAAATCAGTTATTGACAGGCTCATTAAAGGGATGATATGATGCAAGACATAGCAATAATTCAAAGTAAATCAATCGGAATATTATAAGGATTATAATAGCTGTATAACCGAGAGCATGTTTAGAAAGGCAAATTTTTTATAGGGAATGTTGTATACAACATACATAAATTCAGGAAGCGGATAACGAACAAGTCGACCGAACCATCGGAGACCTGCGGGGCGCATAAAGGGCCAAGTGGGTTTTTTGTTGTTTGCTGCAGCTATGGGGAAGGGAGTGAGGCTATTATGAGGGATGGCAGAGCGTTGCCGAAATTACGGGTGGACCGCGTGACCGGACTGGCCGTTTTCCTGGCTGGACTGCTCTCTCTGCGGGAGGCGTTCCGGCTGTACCAATATCGCTCGGGCTTGTTGGGAGGCGACCACGTTTTTCCGGGGATAATCGGACTGGGTCTGCTGGGTGCGGGTCTGCTGCTGGCGGTTTTTCCGGAGAAGGAAGAACACGGGAAAGCGGCGGACTCTGTGCAAGTAGATTCTGGGCAAGAGGAATTCGAGAAACTGGATTCTGAGGAGCTGGACTCTGCGGAAGAGAAATTTGAGAAACTGGATTATGAGAAAATTGACCCGGAGGAACCGGGCTCTGGGGATGCAGCTTTTTCAGGAGCAATTCACAGGATGCGGACAGATGGAGTCAGAGGAATCCGAAGCAGGCTTCCGCACCTCCCCCGGGAGGCTGTCATTCCGGTGGTGCTGTTGGGCTACACTTTGCTGTTGCCCCTTGCGGGTTATCTGCCCAGCACGTTCCTGGCCTGCATGCTGCTGTTCCGGTTTCTGGGCGCATACGCCTGGCACAGATGCCTGCTGGGCGCTGTACTTGCCACGGCCGGGCTCAATTTCATCTTTATAGAATGGCTTCATACGCCGCTGCCTGCCGGGCGGCTGCTGCAGCAGATAAGGGGGTGAATGGAACTTGAACACATTATCCATGCTGCTGGAGGGCTTCGGTCATGCTCTGACTCCCGCCAATTTGCTGATGGCCGCTGTCGGAGTTATTATCGGCACCTTCGTGGGTGTATTGCCGGGGCTTGGGCCCACCTCCTCCATTGCCATTCTGCTGCCGGTTACGGCTGTGCTGGAGCCGACCCAAGCGATTATCATGCTGGCAGGCATTTACTACGGCGCCATGTACGGGGGATCGACCACAGCCATCCTCCTGAATATCCCCGGCGAGGCATCATCCGTGCCCACCTGTCTGGACGGATATCCTCTGGCCCAGCAGGGAAGAGGGGGGCCCGCTCTGGGCATCGCTGCCATTGCTTCTTTTGCCGCCGGGGTGCTGGGAGTGGTCGGCCTGGTGTTCTTCGCTCCGTTGCTTGCGGATCAGGCGCTGCGCTTCGGACCTCCGGAGCTGTTCTCCGTGATGATCCTCACTCTGGTGGTGATGATGGGCATGACGGGCGGCTCCATGGCGAAATCCCTTATTATGGGCCTGGCCGGAATCGGATTGTCCCTGATCGGACTGGGCGGCGGCTCCGGGATGTACCGCTACACCTTCGGCTGGGACCGTCTGCAGGGAGGGCTGGATATGGTCAGCATCCTGATCGGACTCTTCTCCATCACCGAGGTGATGCGGGGGATTGCCGAGAAGAAGACCGCCATTTCCGAGGGGAAGATCGGGAATGTCTATCCGGGGCGCGAGGATTTGCGGCGGAGCGCTCCCGCAATGGCGGCGGGGGGCATTATCGGGTTTTTCATGGGGCTGTTGCCGGGCTGCTCGGCGGCTGTCACTTCGTTTCTGTCTTATGATTTTGTGAAGAAAATATCCCGCCGCCGCCATCTGTTCGGCAAGGGCGCCATTGAAGGCGTGGCTGCCCCCGAGGCAGCGAACAATGCCACCAGCTCCGCCGGCTTCATCCCTCTGTTTGCGCTGGGGATTCCCTCCTCTCCTCCGCTCGCCGTATTATTGGCCGGTCTGATGATTTACGGTCTGACTCCGGGCCCCATGCTCTTCGAGCAAAAGGGCAGCTTCGTCTGGACTGTGATTGCCAGCATGTTCATCGGCAATGTGATGCTGCTGGTGCTGAATCTGCCCCTTGTGGGACTGTGGGCGCGGCTGACCCGGGTGCCCTTCGGCATTATGGCTCCCGTGATTCTCATGCTGAGTATGATCGGCGCCTACACGGTGCGCAATAATATGTTCGATGTTCAGGTAGCTGTTGTCTTCGGCGTAATCGGTTATTTCCTGCAAAAGCATCATTGGCCGGTTATGCCGCTTATTCTCTGCTTCATATTGGGACCGCTGATGGAGTCGTCCTTCATGCAGTCCATGGCCATGTCGGGCGGGGATCTGATGATTTTCCTGCGGAGGCCCATCGCCCTCACGCTGATTCTTGCCGCCGCCGGAATGCTGGCGCTGTCTCTCTACATGGTCCGCCGCACCAGGAAGCGGCTCCATGAGGAGCTTGGCGAATCCGCGGTGAGTCTGGTTAACGGGTGAGAAACCCTTTATTTTATCGAATCTTAATTTCAGGGAGTGTGGAATCATGATGAAGAACATGTTTTTGAACAAGCGCCAACACCGATTGCCGTCGATTCTGGCCGTGCTGTCCCTTGCCGGTCTGCTGCTTGCCCAGGGCTGCGGCTCGGACAATGGAGACAGCAAGGAGGGGGGAGCGGGTGCATCCTCCTCCCCGGCAGCATTCGTTGCCGCGACCGCCACGGCGCCTGCGCCGTCGGAGACGCCCAAGCTGAACTATCCTACCCGGGCCATTGAATATGTGGTTCCGTTCTCCGCAGGCGGCGGAGTGGATCTGGTGGCCCGTACGGTTGCCGATGCGCTGAGCAAGGAATGGGGACAGCCTGTCACCATTGTCAACAAAGCCGGGGCGGGGGGAGCTACAGGGGCCCAGTATGCCTTGAAGCAGGCGGCCAATGACGGCTATACCGTGCTTGCGGACAATGTGTCCAACACCACTATGCTAAGTGCGGGCTTCACCGATCCGGCGGTCAAGCTGGAGGATCATGAGTTCGTGGCCCGGATTGTCAAGGATGCTCCCGTATTCGTGGTGAATGCAGACGCGCCCTGGAAGGATTTCAAGGAATTCTCCGACTGGGCCAAGGCCCATCCTGACCAGCTGACCTGGACCAGCGTGGGACCTGCGGGCTTTACCTCCTTCGTGGTGGCGGAATGGCTGAGCGAGATCGGCGCAGATTTCTCCAAAACCCGGATGGTCACCACCAAGGGAGCATCCGAATCCTTGCCCATTGTAGCGGGAGGCAACGCCACTTTGGCGGTGCATACGGTCAATGAGACGTTCACGCTTGTAAAGGCAGGCAAGCTGAAGGTGCTGGCGGTGCTGTCTCCGGAGCGCAGCCCTTATTATCCCGATGTGCCCACAACCGCGGAGCAAGGGGTGGCCAATCTGTCGGTCTTCTGGTGGACGGGCGTCAGCTTCCCCAAGGGAACGCCTGCAGCGATCGTGACCAAGTGGCAGGAGGCCATTGCCAAGCTGACCAAGGATGCAGCCTTCCTGGAGAAGCTGAAGAACCTGCAGCTGGAGCCGTCTTATCTGGCGGGGGCGGATTTTACGGCCGAACTGACCAAGGAAGCGACTTACTATACGGAGCTGGCAACCCGAACCGCGATCCGCAAGTAAGGGAATCCTGGGGTAGATTGAGCGGTAATTCGAACGGTAATCCGCAACGTAAACGAAACGGTTGGCCGAGGGGGATCGAACAAAGTTGATTGGCACAGTTTTTAATTTGACCAGTAAATAGCAGATATTAATCATGAAAGGGAGGAAGCAAGATGCATCATTTTCTGATTCACAAACAAAAGGACCATGTAGGGGTGGCAACCACGGATATCCGCGCCGGAGAGACAGCAGTGGGCATCTATATGGATGACGACACCGCCATTGAATTGATCAGCCTGCGCGATGTTCCCCTGGGGCATAAAATCGCCATTGAGGATTTGGAAGCCGGAGGCCGGGTTATTGAATACGGCACTCCCATAGGAGTTGCTCCTCTGGGTCTTAAGCGGGGAGAATATGTGCATACCCATAATTTGAAAACGGCGAGGTGGTAGCGATGGGTCAATTATACGGATACCGGAGAGAAAACGGAACGGTGGGCATCCGCAATCATGTAGTCATTTTACCCGTGGATGATATCTCGAATGCAGCCTGCGAAGCGGTGGCCAAGGTCATCAGCGGTACATTGGCTTTGCCTCATGCCTATGGGAGGCTGCAATACGGCGAGGACCTGGAGCTGTTCTTCCGCACCATGATCGGCACCGGCAGCAATCCCAATGTGGCGGCAGTCGTGGTGATCGGAATTGAGGAGAACTGGACCAAGCTCATTGTTGACGGGATTGCCAAGACCGGCAAGCCGGTGGCTGGCTTCTCCATTGAGGGCAACGGCGATTTGGAGGTGATCCGCAGAGCCTCCTGGAAGGCCAAGGAATTCGTGCAGTGGGCGTCGGAATTGCAGCGGGAGCCTGTCTCTCTGTCCGAATTGACCATCAGCATCAAGTGCGGCGAGTCTGACACCACCACCGGATTGGGCTCCTGCCCCACCGTGGGAGCGGCAGTGGATTACCTGCTGGAGCAAGGGTCCACCGTATTCTTCGGAGAAACCTCAGAGCTGACCGGCGGGGAGCATCTGGTTGCCGACCGGATGGCAACACCAGAGCTAAGAGACAGCTTCCTCCGAACCTACGAGAGCTATGTATCGCAGATCAAGTCCCAGGGAGTGGATCTGTTGGGCTCCCAGCCTACCCAAGGCAATATTGCCGGAGGACTCTCCACAATTGAGGAGAAGGCATTGGGCAACATCGAGAAGACCGGCTCCAAGCCCGTCATTGGCGTACTGAAGCCGGCAGAAGCCCCTGCGAACGGTCCGGGTCTGTACTTCATGGACAGCTCGTCGGCGGCTGCTGAATATATCACGCTGGTAGCGGCAGCCGGGGCAGTGGTGCACTTCTTCCCTACGGGGCAGGGCAATATTATCGGCAATCCCATCGAGCCGGTTATCAAGGTAACGGCCAATCCCAAGACGGTCCGTCATATGGCCGAGCATATCGACGTGGATGTGAGCGGACTGCTTGAACGGTCAATCCGGCTGACGGAGGCGAGGGATCGGCTGCTGGAGAACCTGGAGCGCACGGTGAACGGGCGGCTGACCGCTGCTGAGGCGTTGGGCCACCGGGAATTTGTACTGACCAAGCTGTATCCCAGCGCCTGATGATACAGGCGGAGCAGCACCGGAATAGGGATGCTCCGCCAATGGAATGCACCGTCAATGAGATGTATACCGGTGCGGGAGATCGAAGGGTGTCATGGCAAGGCTGGAGAAGCAGGGGAGGAGCATATGGAGAAAAGTACAGGACGATATACCGGAGAAAGTCTGCGGGAATTCGCCGCCGCTGTCCTCCAGCGGCTGGAGGTTCCCGCAGAAGATGCGGCTGTTGTGGCGGATTCCCTTGTCCGGGCCGATCTGGAGGGGCATGTGGGGCATGGGATCAGCCGCCTGCCCATCTATGCGAAGAGGCTGCGTGAAGGAAGAATCACCGCTTGGCCGCAGATGAAATTTGACAGAGCGGGAGCTGTTCTACGGGTGGATGGCGGCAACGGTTTGGGACAGGCAGTGTCCGTCCGGGCATTGGAGGCCGCACTGCCCATCACCCGGGAGCTGGGGGTGGCCGCCGTGTTCATCCGGGGCAGCAACCACTTTGGAACCGCAGCCTATCTGTGCCAGAAGGCTGCCAAGCATGAGCTCGCTTCCATCATCATGACTAATTCACCGCCGGGCATTCCCCCCTGGGGCGGCAAGGCTGCTTTCTTCGGCACCAATCCCGTTGCCTTCGGGCTGCCTGCCGGTCCAGACCGTCCGCCGATTGTGGCGGATCTGTCCTCCAGCGTGGCGGCGCGGGGCAAGATTATTCTCGCGGACAAGCTGGGTCAGACCATTCCTGAAGGCTGGGCCATCGACCGGGAGGGCAATCCCACTACCGATGCGGCTCAGGCGCTGCAGGGAGCGGTTCTGCCCGTGGGCGGCGCCAAGGGCTATGCTCTGGCGCTGGCAGTGGAGGCCTTCTCCGGCATATTGACCCAGGCGGCCTTCGGTCCCCATGTGGCCAATCTGTACAAGGACGGCGACGGCCCTGCCAATGTAGGGCATGTGCTCCTGCTGTTCCGGCTGGAGAACTGGCTTGGCATGGAAGGCTATTATGAATCGATCCGCCAGTTCATAGAAGAGATCAAGGAAGTGCCCCGGATATCCGGGGCCGGGGAGATTCTGATTCCCGGAGAGCGCCGGCACCGGGCCTGGACAGACAATCTTCAAGACGGCGTGGCGGTTGCCGCCAATGTGCGTCTGGAGCTGGAAGAGCTGGCACGAGAGGCAGGCGTCAGCTTCCCCGCTTCAGTCGGGGGACAGCAGCCCGAACATGGAGGTGCTCTATGAAGATCGTCATTACGGAATGGAATTGGCCCAACGGGCTTGAACTGCTGGAGCAGGCGGGCTGTCAGGTGCAGTACGATCCGGGGTTGTGGAAGAGTCAGGCGTTGTTGCAGGCGGTTGCCGGAGCGGATGCCCTGATTGTCCGCAACCAGACGCGGGTGACCGCGGAGCTGATTGCGGCTGCTCCCGGTCTCAAGGTGATTGGCAGACTGGGAGTGGGGCTCGATAATATTGATCTGGAAGCCGCCAAGGTCAGAGGTATCCCTGTCATTGCGGCGCGCAATGCCAATGCGGATTCCGTAGCCGAATATGTGGCGGCTGCCATGCTTCATGCCGGCCGCCGGTTGGCTGAGGCGGCGGACAGCGTCCGTGGCGGCGGATGGGAACGGAACCGGTTCACTCTGCCGGAGCTGGCGGGCAAGACGCTGGGGCTGGTGGGCGTGGGCGAGATCGGCCACCGGACAGCCGCCAAGGCCAAGGCGTTGGGATTGCGGGTGCTGGGGCATGATCCGCAGCTGTTGGCCTACGATTACGCCGTTTCGGTAACAGGGATCCTTCCGGTGAGCCTGGAGCGGCTGCTGGAGGAATCCGATTATATCAGTCTGCATGTGCCCCTTCTGCCCTCCACCCGTAATCTGATGGATGCCTCCAAGCTTGCACGGATGAAGCGCGGATCCTATCTGATCAATACCTCCCGGGGCGGTGTGGTGGATGAAGCAGCGTTATATGAGGCACTTAAGGGAGGGAGATTGGCGGGAGCCGTGCTGGATGTGCTGACCCAGGAGCCGCCTGAAGCCGGACATCCGCTGCTCTCGCTGGACAATTGTTGGATCACTCCCCACGTGGCGGGGCTAACCACGGAATCCCAGGAACGGACGGCAGCTTTTATCTCGCAGGAAGTGCTGGCGGCGCTCGCGGCAAGCCGCAGCAAGGGCTGATCTGCAAAGGGTCAAGCAAAACTGATCTGCAAGGAAGCACCAACCGGAATGTCAGCATCCCAAGCACCAACCGGTCCACAAGCATCTTAAGCACTAACTGATCTTCAAAAGGCCAAGCACCCAGTTGACCTGCCGGCATTCAAGCGCCAGTTGACCTGCAAGCATCCAAGTATGGCCTGATTAAGGCTCAGCATGTCCGGCTTGACAACACCTCATAATGTAACTAAAATGGTTACAACGGTGGTGATGCACATGAAGCAGATTAGCACACGGTTTTCCATGGCTGTGCACGCCCTTTCCCTCATCGCAATGATGCCCAACGAGTGCACAGGGGACTTTATAGCCGCCAGCGTAAACACCAATCCGGTAGTGATCCGCAGAATTATGGGTATGCTGAAGATGGCGGGGCTTGTGGATGTTTATGCCGGCGTTGGCGGCGCATACCTGTTGAAGAAGCCGGAGGATATCAGTCTTCTGGATGTTTACCGGGCCGTTAGCGCCGCGGAAGCGGACCGTCTGTTCGGCATCCATGAGAACTCCAACATCAAGTGTTCGGTGGGACGCAGTATTGAGACAGTGCTCCAAATCGAATTTCGGACTGCCCAGGCAGCCATGGAGAAGCATTTGTCTGGAGTTACGCTGGGACAACTGGTCTGCCGGTTTCAGGAGTAAAAGCCCGGTTTGGGCTTTTATTTATAACTTTGTTGTAACTTAATTTGTTACAACTAATCACATTCTTTTTAGGAGGCATGTCACATGAAAATTTTAGTAACAGGAGCAACAGGTAAATTGGGGTCTAAAGTGGTGGCGGCTTTGCTGGCCAAGGTGTCTGCCGCACAAGTGGCGGTAAGTGTACGTGAGGCCGGGAAAGCGGGGCATCTCCGCTCTCTGGGCGTCGAGGTCCGGCAAGGGGATTTCGACCATCCCGAGACTCTGGATCAGACATTTGCCGGCATTGACCGGCTGCTGATCATCTCGGCGGACGGGGACAATGAGACCAGAATCCGCCAGCATACCAATGCTGTGGAAGCTGCTGCCCGGGCTAAGGTAGGCTTCATCGCTTACACCAGCGTGGCCAATGCCCGGGAGAGCGCCCTGTTTCTGGCACCCGTACACAGCCATACGGAAAAAGCTATTCTTGGGACCGGCATTCCTTATTCATTCCTCCGAAACAACTGGTATCTGGAAAATGAGCTTTCGGGAATTCAGGGAGTTCTTGCGGGTGCACCGTGGATTACTTCTGCCGGCAGCGGCCGGGTAGGCTGGGCTCTGCGGGAGGACTATGCGGAGGCCGCGGCGGCAGTGCTGGCGGGCGCCGGACATGAGAACAGCGTCTACGAGCTGTCAGGCAAGCCCGCCACTCAGGCTGAACTGGCGGCCGCATTAGGTGCAACGCTTGGCCGGGAAGTACCCGTGCAGCAGGTGGATGACGGCGCGTATGCAGAAATTATGAAAGGCGCCGGTGTACCCGACTTTGTAATTCCTATGCTGGTGGCTATCCAGGCGGATATCCGCAACGGGACGCTGGATGTGGAGAGCGGCGATTTCGAAAAGCTGCTGGGCCGTCCGGCGACTCCTATAGCCGAGGCCCTTCCCAGGCTGGTGGCGGAGGTCAAAGACTGAACCAGTCCAAGATGGAGCAGGGAACAGGCTGGTTCCCTCTCCTTCTTCCCGCTTTCCTCCCATTATCCCCTCTACTCAGGTGAGACAATATTCCTCCCCCGGATGTAGTCTCCTCATTGTAATGACTCCCTCTCCTGTGTAAAAGTCCGTGTATTAGCTCCCATATATAAAATCCCGTGTAAAAGATCCGTGTAAGGTCCCGTGTGAAAGAGCCGTGTAATAGTATAACGTTCCGTAAATTCGTTCCTCATTCTTGAGTCGGTCCTTCCCGGCTTGCAACGGACCTGAGAGACGCTAATCGGGGGAAAAACGGGGGTTGGCGCGGCTAACGGACTGGAAAGACCTTATCAGGGCCAATATCCCTCTGGATGGGGGCAAAATAGTCCAATAAGAGCGCTCGAGTCCGTTACAATTCCAAACCCCCGGTTTTTGACCGAATAAGGGCGCTCAGGTCCATTACAGCCTAGGGCGTGTCTGAACACCCGCTTGAGGGCATCTTTTCACCGCCTTTTCGCCCCTTGCATCGTTACTTTCGCTTGATGCACCCCGGTACCCGAAAGTGCCTGGCCAGAACCGATAATTTGGGTATTATCTGCTCCCCTCAGAGGTTCAGACACACTCTAAAGCGATAACTCTTCTTCGTCAAACTACTCCCATAGGAGTCGGTTCCCTTTTGTGCTCACTGTGTTTTAGCCCTTCCGGGTTCTTCTCCTGTAGGGAACGTTTTTACAACATGCGTGCTAGCTCCCCTGTGTAGAATCCCGCATAAAAGTTCCGTGGTAGCTCCCCTGTGTAGAATCCCGCATAAAAGTTCCGTGTAGCCCCCCTGTGTAGAATCCCGCATAAAAGTTCCGTGTAGCTCCCCTGTGTAAACCCGTGTAAAAGTTCCATGCAATAGGCTCCCGCTTAACATTTCCTCCGTATCAACAGTGAACTTTAGGTATAAATATGTCTGTGGTCCTTCATGTTAGCGGCGGTAACCGTAGTCGTACCGCAACGCACAACAGACAAGCCCTCCGCACTGTTTGGCTTTGTGCTATAATGAATCTGCAAAAAGCCGGACTCAAAGGGAAAGCGAGGGATGCCAAGATAATGAAGACAATGCAGGCAAAGCTGTTTTTCTTATTCATGGCCATCGCCCTTCTGCCCGTATTGGCCATGGGCCTGTATTCCTACCGGACGGCCATCCGGGTGACAGAGGAAAAGGCGGGACAAACCATGGTCAACTCCATCGAGCAAATGGGCAAAAATCTGGATTACCAAATCAGGAACTACAAGAAGTACATGGACCTCATGATCTCCTCCCAGGAAATCCGCCAATCCATCTATCAAAACAGCTTCGACCGTTCGGCGTTGGATACCCTGAGCGTATACAACCGGTTGGGGACGGTTTTGTCCGGATTTTTCTACCATGATGATTCCGTGTACGGCGTGATGTTCTACAAGGGGAACCGGATGGTTTATGCTTACCGCGGCTTTCAGGAAGGGGTGAAGGGTTTTGAACAGACGGATATTTATCACAAAGCCCTGTCTCTGGAAGGAAGCATTAACATCGAGGGAATGCTGCTGCAAAACAATGAATCCGGTTTCATGGATGATTACTATGTGTTCGGCCGGCGCTTGAGCGACTATTCCGGTACAGAGAAGGGGGAGGAGAGCGCGGCAGGGGTGTTTTTGTTTGTGCAGGAAAAGATTTTCTCGGACATATTCAAGCAGGTGCTTTACCACGGATCAGGCAAGGTGATGATTATCAATGAAGCCGGAACCGTGTTTTCCCATACGGACAAGCAACAGATCGGTTCGAGTGTGGCGGATGAGCCCTCCTACCGGCAGCTGCTTCAGAACAGCCAAACCGGGAGCTATTCTACTGAGATGGACGGAAGATCCATGATTGTGGCCTGCTACGATCTTCCCCAATGGGGGCTCAAGGTAGTACAGACTATCCCCAGCAGCGAATTTGCCAGGGGCTTCGGCGCCATTGCCCGCTCAACCCTGTGGATCAGCGCGATTATGATGATTATTGTGTTCCTTCTCTCCCTCGTATTCTCCCAGAAGCTGACGGCCCCGGTGAAAATTATGGTGAAAGCCATGAAAAGGGTGCAGAACGGACAGTTTGAGGTAGAGATTCCCCAGGATTTTGGCCAGGAATTCAATATCATGGCGCAAGCCTTCAACTATATGGCCTCCAAGCTGAAGGAATTGATTGCCCGGCTGGTGGAAGAGGAGAAGACCCGGGGAGAGATTGAATACAATATGCTGCAATACCAGATCAATCCTCATTTCGTCAACAACACGCTGGGCTCTATCCGGTTGTACGCCTGGAATGAAGGTTCGGAGAAGGTGGCACACATGCTGCAGGTGCTCTCCCGGTTGTTCCAGAGGACACTGGGGAGGACGGGCATGTATGTGCGGGTCAGAAGCGAGCTCTCCAATCTGAAGGACTTTCTTTTTATTCAGCAAATGCTGTACAACGAGAGAATGACCATTATCTACGAGGTAGATGAGTCTCTGCAAGATTGTCTGGTTCCCAACCTGCTCCTGCAGCCGCTTGTGGAGAATTCCATTTTCCACGGCTTAAGCGAACAGTTGGACCATCCCCAACTGATCATTGGAGTGCACAGGGAAGGGCAGGATCTGATCATGTATGTCAAGGACAACGGCAAGGGCATGGAGCAAGAGAGACTAAGCGCGATTATGAATGCGGCGGGAGCTGCCTCGAACCGTGGCTTTAATCAGATTGGCGTCAGGAATATCGATCTGAGGCTGAAGCTTCATTTTGGCGAGCGGTATGGTGTCCGTCTGGAGAGCACACCGGGGAGCGGCACCCGCGCAGAGGTTAAATTACCGATTCTGATGGAGGCTGCAGGATATGAAGATGATCAAAATCGTTCTCGCCGATGACAATGTGATGATGGTGGAACAGATCAGCAGGCTGATCCCATGGGAGCAGGAAGGATTCTGCCTGGCTGCCAAGGCGTATGACGGGAAAACTGCCCTGGATGCTATCCGGGAGCTGGGAGTGGATATTCTGATCACGGATATCAAGATGCCCCATATGGACGGATTGGAGCTGATCCGCCACATCCGCAGCCTTGGACTTGATGCCAAGGTAATCGTGTTAAGCTCGTACAGCGATTTCCAACTGGTTCGTGAGGCGCTGCGCCTGGGTGCCGCCGAATATATCATGAAAACCGAGCTGACTCCCCCTGCCTTGTCCAAGCTTCTGGAGAAGCTCAAGCAGCAATTGTACCAGGAGCGGGCCGGCATGCGGAAGCTTCAGGAGCGGGAGGTGCATCTGGACAGCTATGCCGCCCGTCTGAAGGAAATGGACAGCGAGCTGTACCGCAACCGCAGGCAGATCAAGGATGGCATGCTTAAGGAGCTGTGCCACAGCTACATTACGGAGGAACGTTTCCTGGCGCAGAAGAAGGATTATCTGAACATCCGCTATGGGGAAGGCCGTCATGGTGTGTACTATTTGTGCGTCGACAACTTCGACAAGCTGTTGACCCTGTTTTGGAACCATAATGAGGCGCTTCTGTCCTTTGCGGTGATGAACATATTAGATGAGGTGCTGCAGCATTTTGTGGCTGCGGATGTGTATTATCACGGATCAGGAGAGTTTGTGGTTCTGCTTAGCCTGGACAAGAAGGCGCCGGACGTGAAAGAAGCCGATTGGCCCCAGGAAATTTTCAGCAAATGGTCACAGGAGTTGAACCGTTATCTGGGCGTGGAAACCTCGGCGGGCTTCAGCTGCGATAACTGGAGGACTGGGCAGCAGGACCACCGCGCAGGCAGACAGGATGCCCTGCCCAAGGGCAAGCCTGTGCGCCGTTTGTTCCTGGATGCCATGAAGGCATGCCAGTACCGGTTCGCCCTGGGCAAGGGGAGGCTGATCCTGGAGCAGGAGGTGGCCGACAAGCGCGGAGCCGCTCCTGTTGCCTATAACGACCGTGTGGACAATCTGCGCAATGCGTTGTTCACCGCCAATCTGCATTATGCAGAGGATATGGCCCAGTCCATTCTGGTCAATGGAGAGGAGGTGACCCCGGAGCTTTTCCCCGAGGTGCTGAAGCTGTACGAAAGATACTCCTTCCTGCTGTATGACTACATGGAGCAGAATCATCTCCAGGCGGTCTGCGGCAAGCTGCTGGACGGCTTCAATGAACTCCTCTATTACCGGGAGTCCATCCCTGCGCTTAACAGGCAGCTGCAGGAGATTCTTGCTGCTGTCTCCCGGAGCATGACCACCGGCAACGCCATGGTGCGCCAATTGATCCAGTACATCCATGCCTGTTATGACCGGGAGATTACCGTCCAGTCGGCGGCAGAGCATATCGGGGTCAGCAGCGCCTATCTGGGAAGGCTGATTCACAAGGAGCTGGGGGTCAGCTTCTCGGATTATCTGAACCGCTACCGGATCGGGCTGGCCAAGGATCTGCTGAAGGACGGCAGATTCAAGATCTACGAGGCGGCGGAGAAGGTGGGTTATGCCAGCACGGAGTATTTCAGCAAAATGTTCAAAAAGTACACGGGCGCCACTCCCAAGGATTATGTCATGGGCAAGTATAATTAGTGCTGAAAAGTGATAGTATGTTCATTCCCGCCGTTTTTCCTTCCTGCTACAATAGAATCAGCTTCACAGGAAGGGAGAAGAGAAATGAAGTCTATCGCAATGGCCAACAAGAACAGCCGGACGGGGATAGGATGGAGGCGGTGGATGCCCAATCCGGTCATGCTGAGACAACAGAAATATTTGTTTTTGCTCCTGGTGCCGGGCATGCTGTACTTTTTTATCTTCAAATACGGCCCCATGTACGGGGTGATACTGGCCTTCAAGGAGTTTAATCCGGCGGAGGGAATTCTGGGCAGTCCCTGGGCGGGGTTCAAATATTTCCGCCGGTTTCTGGAGATGCCTTCCGTCTGGCAGGTGGTCTACAATACACTTCGGATCAGCGTGCTGAAGATTGTCATCGGCTTTCCCGCCCCGATTATTTTCGCGCTGCTGTTGAACGAAATCCGGCATACCCGCTACAAGCGGTTTGTGCAGACGGTGTCTTATCTGCCCCATTTTCTGTCCTGGGTGGTAATCGCCGGTCTGATCTTCCAGCTGCTGTCGGCAAGCTACGGCCTGTACGGGTATCTGTGCAATATTTTTAACTGGGAGCCCCAGGTGCTGTTAAGCGATCCCAACTCCTTCCTCGTTACTGTGGTGGCCGCCAATGTGTGGAAGGAAATGGGCTATGGCAGTGTCATCTACATTGCCACAATTGCCGGAATCGCGCCGGATTTGTACGAAGCGGCGGTCATGGACGGCGCCGGAAGGCTCAAGCAGGTGCTCTATATCACCTTGCCCAGCATTCTGCCCACGGTGAGCATCATGTTCATTCTGCGGCTGGGAGGCATTCTCGACGCAGGCTTCGACGAGATCTTCAACCTGTATAATCCCATGGTATATGGAGTGGCGGATATTATTGATACCTATGTCTACCGGATCGGGCTGGCGGATTTCCAGTACAGCTTCGCAACGGCGGTGGGTGTGAGCAAGAGTCTGGTGGCCTTCGTTCTGGTTGTGGGCGCCAACTGGATTGTCGGAAAGTTCTCCGACCGTTCCATATGGTAGGAGGGAGAGACAGATGAAGATCAGGAAATCCACGGGTGAAAGAGTGTTTGATTCCTTCAATGTTATTATTTTGTTTTTGTTCTGCCTCACCATCCTGTATCCGTTCGTGCAGCAGATCATGCTGTCCATCAGTCCGCCGTCGGAGGCACGGCTGATCGGGCTGCATCTGTACGTGAAGAATCCTACGCTGGATGCGTACAAGCGGATTTTTTTTAGCGGCGTAATTTTCGAGGCGTATTACTGGACGATTCTGCGGACCATCATCGGCACTATTCTGACGGTGCTGGTATCAGCCATGATCTCTTATCCCCTGTCCAAGCGGTATCTGTGGGGCAGGAAGCTGTGGATGTGGCTGGTGGTGTTCACCATGTTCTTCAGCGGAGGCTTGGTTCCCACTTACCTGCTGGTGCGCTCCCTTCACCTGACCAATACCATATGGTCCCTGGTGCTGCCGGGAATGTTAAGCGCCTTCAATATTATTATCATCCGCAACTATTTTTCCTCCCTTCCTGAGGAGCTGGAGGAAAGCGCCCGGATGGATGGGGCCAACGATATCTTCATCTTTTTCCGCATCATCATGCCTCTATCCACACCGGTTATTGCCACCATCACTTTATGGACCATGGTCTGGCATTGGAATTCCTGGTTCGACGCCATGATCTATATCACCAATGACAAGATCAAGGTGCTGCAGGTTGTGCTGCGGCAAACGCTGAACGATGCCAGCCAGATGTCGGGCATGAATGAGCTGCTGGCTCTGAATGAAATTGAGATGGCAGGCCAATTGTATACGCCCGAGTCTGTCAAGTCGGCGATTCTGATTGTGGTTGTTCTGCCGATTCTTTGCGTCTATCCCTTCTTGCAGAAGTACTTCGTCAAAGGCATCATGATCGGCGCTGTAAAAGGGTAGATATATCATTAACTAAATTACACGACGGGGGAGTTCAAATGGTAAAAAAACGTATGGGTGCATTAGCGCTTGCGGCGCTCTTGCCGGTAGGGGCGCTGGCAGGCTGCAGTACAGAGGGAGCACAGGAGCCGGGAGAAGCGGCACAAGCATCACAAAAGCCGGTTGAACAAAAGAAATACACCATTAAATTATTCAGCTCCCGCAATACTCCCAACCCCGATTCAGAGGTTATGAAGCTGATTCAGGAAAAGATTGGCGGTCACACGCTGTCGGTGACTTCGGTATTGGACAATGAGTATAACGAACGGATGAATCTGTTCTTCGCGTCCAATGAATTGCCGGATGTATTCTCGTCCAACGGTCAACTGACCATTCTGCAGAACGCTACAGCCAAGTTCACTGAAGAAGAGTACAAGACCTATATGCCTCATATTTACGCTTCAGCCCTGAAGCAATACGGGAGCATGGGCATGACCAAGCAGGCCGTGTTCGACCGGTTCTCGGTGGACGGGAAGCTGGCGGGTGTGTTCTCGGGACATATGGAGGTCACCTATCCTTATGGAATCCTGATTCGCAAGGACAAATTCGATGAGGTGGGCAGCCCGGTTCCGTCGACTCTGGCAGAGTGGGAAGCCTTCCTGAAGGCGTATAAGCAGAAGTACCCCAATAAATATCCCATTACGGGCAAGGCGAAGACCAATATGGCCCAGTCCTTCTACCCGTTCCTCGCTGCATATGGCGTATCTTATGAGAAATGGCATCTGCGGGATAACCAGCTGATCTACGGTCCGTTCCTGCCGGAGATGCGGGAGGCGCTGTCTATGCTGCAGGGCTGGTACAAGGCGGGATATATTAATCCGGAATGGGTAACCATGGATTCCACCGCCATGAACAATGAATGGCTGAACGGCAATACGCCTTACACTGCGTTCGCTGCACTGTCCAACCGGACGGAGCCTCCTTATGCCGCCGGTTCCCAGCAGGAGCAGATTGTGGCCAAGGAGCCGCAGGCGGTGTTCGCCTATGCGCCTTTTCCTGTCTGGAAGGATGGGGTGAAGCCGGCGGTCGAGGTGTATGAAGGGGTGATTGACCAGCCCATGGGCTTCGGCAAGCATCTGGAGAAGGATAAGGAGAAGCTGTATGCCGTGATGGACGTGATGGATAAGCTGTACGCCGATGAGGAGCTGTTCCTGCTCCGGTCATACGGCATCGAGGGCAAGCATTATGATCTGGTGGACGGCATTCCTACAGTGCGCAAGGAATACGGCAATACCGATGCCAAGAACAAGGAGGGCTTCGGCTGGTATTTCCTCGGCAGGCCGGGTATTGACTGGGAGATGACCAAGAAATACAAGGAGCCGTATTATCTGGATAACCTGAAGAAATATGCGGAGGATGCAAGCGGTCTGTATTCCAAGTCCAAGGTGGCTTGGACCTTCAACCGGGTGAACGGGGCGCTGACTTCCCCCTCCAACGAGAATCTGGACGTAAGGGGCAAGACCAAGAAGGAGGAGTGGGGCCGGGTGTTCGCCGAGGTGGTCATTGGCAAAAGATCGCTGGAGGATTTCGATAAATTCATTGCGGAGTGGAAGAAGGAAGTGGGCAATGAGCAGACAGAGGCAGCCAACCGGCTGTATCTGAAGCAGTGGCAAAATTGACGGACGAAGGAGGAAGCAAGATGGGATATGTGTCGGAGCCGCTGCGCAATGTGCCGGTAGCGGAAGATTGCGATGTTATTGTCTGCGGCGGCGGGCCTGCGGGGGTGGCTGCCGCCATAGCAGCCGCCAGATGCGGAGCATCTACCCGGATCCTGGAGCTTCAGGGCTGTCTGGGAGGAATCTGGACCTCCGGGCTGCTGGGTTACTTGCTGGACTGGAGAAACAAGCAGGGAATAATGGCAGAGATTATTCAGACGCTTAAGGACAGATCGGCCCTGCATATCAATGCGGCGGACAATGAGGAGATGAAGCTGCTGCTGGATCAGCTGTGCCTGGAAGCGGGCGTGAGGGTACAGCTTCATACCCGGGTAGTGGGAGCGGTGAAGAATGAAGAGAACGCGCTGGAGTATGTGCTGACGGAGTCCAAGTCGGGCAGGCAGGCATGGCGGGCCAAAATATTCATCGACGCTACCGGGGACGGCGATCTGGGGGCGCTGGCGGGCTGCGGCTTCGATTACGGCCGGGAGGGAACGGGAGAGACCCAGCCTATGAGCCTGCAAGCGGTTATCACCGGGCTGGATGAGCTGGAGGTGGACCTGTTCGTGCTGAACGGTCGCCACGGGGAGGGCTCGGAGCCGCCCAAGCAGCGGCTGCTGGAGGAACTGGCCAGAGCGGGAGTGGTTCCCTCTTATGGCAGACCGTCTCTGGCCAAGATGCGGGGAAGGCTGTTCTCGCTGGCGGCCAATCATGAATACGGCATCCATGCTCTGGATGCCGGACAGATTACCGGCGCCACGATGAACGCCCGTGCGGAGCTTATGCGCATCATAACGGCGCTGCGCTCCCTGGGCGGCATCTGGAGCAGCATCCAATTGGTGAATACCAGCAATCAGATCGGCGTCAGGGACGGCAGACGAGTTCATGGCCGGTACCGGGTATCGGTGCAGGATGTGGTTCAGGGAGTCCGGCATGAAGATGCCGTATGCCGGGCCACCTTCAGCGTGGATGTCCACTCCATCACCCAGGATCAGGGGGCGGGCTACAGCGATGAGGGCCGCAAAACCGTCCCTTACGATATTCCCTTCCGGGCTCTTATAGCCAAGGATACGGACCGATTGCTTATGGCGGGCAGATGCATCAGCGGCGACTTCCTGGCCCATGCCAGCTACAGGGTGACGGGCAACGCCGTTCCTATGGGAGAGGCTGCCGGGGCTGCCGCCGCTCTGGCGGCGGCCTGCGGCAAGCTGCCCCAGGAGCTGGACTGGAAGGATATTGAGCAACGGCTGCGGGAGGCAATTGCAAGGGGAGCACATGGAGCGGCAGCAGGCCAGGGGGGTGTCTGATGAACAAGTGGAGCTTGGCCAGAGCAAGTCTTGCTCTTGTTATGCTTGTTGCAGCCTGGTATGGCGCTGCGCTGGCGCCGGGGATAGTACGGGGAGAGGCTGCAGCAAGCGTGGCTTATTATGTATCGCCGGACGGGGATGACGGCAATCCCGGTACTCTGGCTGCACCCTTCGCCACCGTGGCCGGTGCCAGGGACGCCATCCGCAGTCTGAAGGCTGCCCTGGGGGAGCTGCCGGAGGGCGGGGTCACGGTGTATCTCCGTGGCGGCACTTATCACCTGACGGAGCCGCTGGTATTCTCGGAGCAGGATTCGGGCACTGCACTGGCGCCAGTGGTGTATACGGCATACCAAGGAGAGGAGGTTGCCTGGACCGGCGGAGCGGAGCTTCCCGCTTCGGCCTTCAGTCCGGTGTCTCCAGCCAGTCCTGAATATGCCCGTTTGCCCGAACAGGCGAGGGAGCATGTGATGCAGATCAGCCTGACCAGCCTGGGGATTCAGGATTACGGGCAGCTTCAGCAGGTGGGACACGGCTTCGCCGACAATGTTGCCGCTCCGCTGGAGGTATTCTTCAACGGAGATGCAATGACTCTCGCCCGGTATCCCAATGAGGGCTATCCTCTGATGACAGGGACAGTGCTGGATACCGGCTCCATCCCCAGAAACGGCGATATGAGCAACCGGGGGGCGGTCTTCCAATACGTCGACCCCCGTCCGGAGAGTTGGGCAACGGCTGCCGGGGATATATGGATGGGCGGGTACTGGTATTGGGATTACTCGTACTCCACCTTGCAGGTGGCTCAGATCAACACGGTCCAGAAGACGATCGCAACCGTCCAGCCGGCTTATTACGGGATTAACCCCAACAAGGGCAACCGCTATTATTACTTTAATATTCTGGAGGAGCTTGACGCTCCCGGGGAATGGTATCTGGACCGGGCAAGCGGCCAATTGTTCTTCTATCCCCCCGCCTCCATGGAGGGAGCCCGGCTGCGGGCCTCCATTCTGGCCCAGGACATGGTCCGCTTCGAGCAGGCTTCCCATATCACACTGCGGGGACTGATTCTGGAGGCCTCCCGGGCCTCGGGGATTGTGATGACCGGAGGGACGGGCAACAGCATCGAGCAATGCATCATCCGGGGCTTCGGTACAGACGGAGTGAGAATCACCGGGGGCACAGGCCACCGCGTATCCGGCTGCAGCTTGTACGATATCGGCTTCAACGGGATCACCATGACCGGAGGCGACAGGACTGCGCTTGCACCAGGCAACCATGCGGCCGAGAACAATCACCTCTACCGGTTCGCGCGTCTTGCCAAAGGGTATAATGCGGGCATTGAGCTAAGCGGAGTGGGCCTGCGGGCTTCCAACAATCTGCTGCATGATTCTGCGCATTTCGCCATCTGGTTCAGCGGCAACGAGCATCTGATCGAGAACAACGAGATTTTCGACATGGTGAAGGAAACCAGCGATGCAGGCGCGGTCTATGCCGGACGGGACTGGACCTTCAAGGGCAATGTGCTGCGCAACAACTACCTGCATGATATCACCGGACCGGAAGTAGGGGACGGGCACGGCGCCCATGCCTTCTATATGGATGATCAGATGAGCAGCGCGGAATTCGACGGCAATATCATCCACCGGGTATCCCACAACGGCTTCCTCATCGGCGGGGGCAATGATCACTTCATACACAACAATATCAGCGCGGATAACCGCACGGGCATCTATGTGGATGACCGCGGTGCCCCGGGCAACTGGCAGGCGGCTGCCGCCCAGCCGGGAGGCGCGGTATATCAAAGTCTGAATGGGGTGCCTTACCAGCAGGAGCCGTGGGCAAGCAGGTATCCGGAGATTGCCTCTTACAGCGCGGATTCTCCTGAACTGCGCAGAGGGGTACCCCGGGGAAATGAAGTGACCGGCAATATATTCTTCCGCAATCAGATCCAGACCAGTATCGCCGCCTCGGCATCGCAGAACGGCACTGTCAAGGACAATATCATAGCAAGCGTCAATCCCGGCTTTCTTGATCCGGACAATAGAGATTTCCGGTTGGCGTATGACTCGCCCGCCTATGCCGCAGGGTTTAGGGAGATTGATTTCGCCGCAATTGGGCTTAGGGCGGATTTCCCGTTCCCGGACCGGGATGAGCCCCTCAAGAGGCTGTTCATCAGCGGCAAGGACGGTAATACGATACTGCGTCTGGAGCAGGGGCAATCCGCTTCAACGGAGCTAATAGCCAGATCGGAGACCGGGTATGTGGCCGGTCTGACCGGAGCTGCCATCAGCTATACAAGTGCTGACCCGGATGTAGCGGCTGTGAATCAGCAGGGCGTGGTCACCGGAGTAAACGGCGGAGCCACGATGGTAACCGCCGCCGTATCCTTGAACGGGGTAACACTGTCCACGGTGCTGCATGTTACTGTGGATGATGCCTTGGCCCAGCTCACGGTGGAGGCGGAGAAGACGGTCCTGATCAGGGGAGAGAGCCTGCGCTTGCGGATATCCATGATCACGGAGGGCGGTCTCTATGCGGACCCTATCCAGGCTTCTGTTGCCTGCAGCAGCACCAGTCCCCAGGTGGTGCAGATGGAGGGCTGCCGGATTACCGCTCTGGCCGCCGGTTCGTCGGAGCTTCGGGTCACAGCGGCGTTGGCCGGAGTGATGAAGGAAGCGGTGCTCCATGTGGAGGTATTCGACAGTAAATTAAGCATGGTGAGGCTTGCGGCGGATACCCAGGCTCTCTATGAGGGAGAGGTGCTGCCGCTTGCGCTGACGGTCCGGGGAAGCGGCGGACAGCCTGTGGATATGGGTCAGGCGGACGTGGAATACACCTCCTCCGACAGCTCGGTCCTGTCTGTTGACAGCAGCGGAACGCTTCACGGCGTATCCCCCGGTACGGCAACATTGACGGCAACGGTAAGGGTGAATGATGAGTATGGAATGGGGACCCTTCGCATGACGGTATATCCCGATGCTGTCCACAAGGTGGCTTCTCCTTGGCGGGTCAATTATTACGGCGGAGCCGAAGGCATTGTGCGTCTGGACGGGGACGGCGGCGGAGTGCAACTGGAAACCAACGGCAAGGATGTTTTCGGAACGGCGGATGATTTCCTGTTTCTGTCCCGGGAGCTGGCATATGATGGTGAACCCCAGGCTGTTATCGCCCGGATCGAATCTGTGCAGAATGTGGGAGTTTCTCCGACTGCCGCAGGGATCATGTTCCGGGAAAGCAACGAGGCCGGTTCCCGGAACGTGATGATGAAGATCAAGGCGGACGGCAAGGGACTCTTGACCGCAAGGCAGAGCGAGGACGGATCAACGGCCTATACGGCAGCGGGCGGGACAATCGGCTTCCCCGGAGAAATCATGCTGATCCGAAGCGGAGCGGCAGGGGAGAAGTTCACCGCCTGCTACAAGCGGGAGGACGGGAGCTGGGCCGTCTTTGGCGAGTATGCTCTTGATGGAGCGGACAGCAGCATGATGGCGGGACTGGCTGCGTTCTCCTATGCTTCCCAGGCGTCAAAGGCGGATTTTTCGATGGTATCCGCGGGACCGCTGCCCATCTCGCAGGTTCGTCTATCGGGAGAATCCCATACGGTCGGGGAGGGGGGGCAGCTCGCTTTGCAGCTTACGGGCCTGCATGGCGGAGTATTGCCGGGATCGCTTGCCGGAGCGGCCGTCAGCTACAGCAGCAGCAATCCCGCTGTGGCGGCTGTTACCCAAGATGGGATTGTCCAGTCAGTGTCAATTGGCGAAGCTGTAATCACAGTGGCAACAGTGCTCAATGGGCAGATCTTTACCGATACGTATACAATCTCGGTGGAGCCGGCTGTCTTCACGGGCATCGACATCAGTGAAGCCCGGTTCGCTGTGGGCGCGGGGGAGGCTCCGCTTGAGCTGGGACTGAAGGGCAGAATGAGCAATGGCTTAAGCTATGGGATCAGCGAACTGAAGAGCCGCTTCGGCGCCCAGGTGGAGATTGGCAGCAGCAGGACGGATATCGCGTCGGTGGATCAGGACGGCATTATCACCCCCGGCATGACGCCCGGATATACCACTGTTTCGGTGCAAATCGCGGTTTATGGAGCAGTGGAAGCCTCCTCCTTTACGTTGGTGGTGCATAACGGGATTGAGTTCAGCGAGGACTTCGAGTCCCCGCAGCGGACATGGGATGTTTGGACTAATGAGGACAATGCGGCCGCGGCCTCCATCAGCCTGGAGAACCCCAGGACGGGCAGCCGCAGCTTGAAGCTGAACCAGAACCGGATGATCCTAAGCCGGTCCCTGTCCCAGCCGTTCACCGGCCTGCTGGTGGGATGGATGTATGATGACGGCCTCACTCCGAAGGAAAGTGTACTGTCTGTAGTGAAGCGCACGTCGGCCAATCCGGACAACACCGCGATTATGAATCTGTACGCAGGCTTGGTAGGCTCCCAATCGGCCACCCGTTATGCAGTCAGGAACGGAACGGCGGACACGTTCTCCCTGATGCGGTCCAAAGGCTGGCACGAGATTATGATGGACAACTATAGCACTCCTGGTAAAATCAAGGTATGGATTGACCGCAGCCTGGTGGGGGAATACGGAGGATACGGCATAACCAAGGTTTCCATAGGCGACTTCTGGACGGCTGTGACCGCGCAAAGCATCTATTTCGACGATATTGCCTTGTACCGGATGACACCGCAGGGCGGCAATTAAAACTCGTGACAGCAAAGGAGCAGAGGCGCGGCATGCGCCTCTGAAGCGTGAACACATGGACAAGGATCTTGCTTTATTCTCGCCTGACGGGAAGATTGAGCTCCGGTTTGCCGTCAAGGATAAGGGGAAGCTTGCAGGCTGCCCGGTTTATCAGGTACATTACAGCAAGCAGTCTCCCGCCGGGGGGGATGCAACCGGGCACTTAGGCGAGAAAGAAGCACTGCTTCTCGATTCGGCCATCGGTCTGGTATTGAAGGATGGCCCTCCGCTCACGGAGCATTTCCGAATCCGCAGTGTGTCAACGGACAGCATCCGCAACCAGTGGAGGCCGCTTTACGGAGAGAGAAGTCTGGTCACGGACCATTACAATGAATTGACAGTGGAGCTGGTGCAAAGGGATGGCAGCCGAGGCTTTCCCGAAACCGCCGAGAGCGGCATCACCGCAGACACAACCGCCATAGCAAGCACAACCGCCATAGCAGACGCAAGCGCCGCAGCAGACATAACCGCAGGCCGCTGCCTGCTCTTAACGTTCCGCGCTTATAATGAAGGGATCGCCTTCCGTTACACTATTCCGGCTCAGGAGGGAATCGGGTCCTTTATTATCACTGCCGAGAAATCCCAGTTCCATTTTCCCCCGGGCTGTTATGCGTACCAGGAGCATGGATGTGAAGGAGAGTACTTCAAGGTACCGGTGGAAGAATTGGCGGACCATTGCGAGCGGCCGCTCACGGTGGAGTACAGAAGCGGAACACATGTTTGTCTGACAGAGGCGAATTTGGGCGATTATTCCCGGATGCTGCTCTCCCGGGACAGCGGCGAGCCTGGCTGCCTTGTCAGCTCGTTGAGCGGAATGGTGACGGATTTCCCCGGATATGGAGACATGAAGCCGGATGGCCCCGTGGAGCGGCATAACGGTGAGGTAAGGGGGGAGGCCCCTTTTTCTACGCCATGGCGGATGTTGATTATCGGTGATCGTCCGGGTGATCTTCCGGAGCGCAACGATATCGTACTGAATCTGAATCCTCCCTGTGCCCTGGAGGAGACGGATTGGATCAAGCCGGGCAAGGCGATCAGGGAAGTGACTCTCTCCACAGAGGGAGGGATGGCGCTGGCGGATTTTGCCGCGGCGCACGGCATGCAGTATATCGAATACGATGCCGGGTGGTACGGCCATGAATATGATGAGGCAGCGGATGCGCGGCAGGTTCAGCTCGATCCGGACCGGGTTTCCCGGATACCCGGCCATAAGGGACTGGATCTGCAGAAGGTCATCGACTATGCGGGGAGCAAGGGAATCGGAGTGTTCCTGTACGTCAACAGGAGAGCGCTGGAGAAGCAGCTGGACCAGCTGCTGCCGCTGTATGCCGGCTGGGGAGTCAAGGGCATCAAATTCGGCTTCGTAAACGTAGGCTCCCAGTATTGGACCAACTGGCTGCTCGATGCGGTGAGAAAGTGCGCCCGATACAAGCTGCTGGTGGATATTCATGACGGCTACCGGCCGACGGGCTTCAGCAGAACCTATCCCAATCTGCTCACGCAAGAGGGCATCCGAGGGAACGAGCACATGCCGTCGGCGCGGCATAATGCCACTTTGCCGTTTACCCGGTTTCCGGCGGGGGCAGGGGATTATACGGTCTGCTATTATGACAAAAGGCTGCAGACTACCCATGCCCATCAGTTGGCCATGTCAGTCATCGTCTACAGTCCGCTGCAATTTCTATACTGGTATGACAAGCCATATTTGTTTGAGCCGGGGGCAGAGGCAGAATTCTTCGCGGCTCTTCCCACAGTATGGGATGATACGAAGGTGTTGGACGGCAGGGTCGGTGAATACGCGGTAGTCGTCCGGCGTCAAGGTGAAAGCTGGTTTATCGGCTGCATCACCAACGAATATGGGAGGGAGCTGCCGCTGTCCCTTGATTTCCTGCCCGAGGGAAAAAGCTATGAGGCAAAAATATTCTCCGATGGAATGGAGAAGGCAGGGGGCAGCCGGGGGATTGAGGCAACGGCAGTGCCTGTTAGCTCAGCCACAGTATTAACCGTGAGCATGGTCCCCGGCGGAGGGCAGGCCCTGATGCTGCGTATGCTGCCATGATCTCGGGTGCGGCGGGTCCTGGGTTGTGTCCGTGGGCTGTTTTCGTATCAGGAACTCCGGTGGAGCAGGCCTGGGTTGTGTCCGTCCCCATGATCTCCCCGTAAGACGATGGTTTCGGCGCTTCAGCTGCATGTATGGGTTGACAAACTTCCTTTTGGATGCAGCTGGCAACAGGTTGACGTAAAATCGTTTGGCTGCAGAGCATTCCCAATGTCGTATGATAACAGGATAAGGCGGTTGTAAGAACCTGGAAGCGGTATCCCGCCAGGTTCTTTTTGCTAACTCAATATTTTGGAGGAACAGATTATAATTTTGGAACCTAACCGGCTGTCCGATTGTTATGGTTGGGAAGGGAAGAACGCTTCTCAAAAAAACTGTACAAACACTGTCGGCAAGGGAGGGTAAAGTGACAAGCTTTATGCATTACATTGTTGAAAGCGCATTCTAAATTGATATTGGGGAGGTCGATGATTGGATGAGCATAGGCAAGGGTTATTTGAGTATGGTCGATGATTGGATGAGCATAGGCAATAGCTGGATGAGCACGGGCAAGGGTTGTATAAGTAAGGTTGAGAGTTGGATGGGCATGGCGAGGATTAAAAAGCAATGGACATTCCCGGTTGTCCTATGGGTCAGCTTGCTCCTGCTGCTGGCAGGGAGCGGTATGCAGGCTGTTCCCGTACAGGCGGAGGATCATACGGGAGAGACCGTTATTATTGATCATGGCGGAGCCGGCTACTCCGAGAGCGGCGTGTGGACCGAGAGCACTACGGTCAGAGGGTACAATAATTCTTCCACCCGCTATGGCAATACCAGCCAGGGGTATGCCCAATGGAAGCCTGATGTTGCAGGCGGGACGTACCGGGTGTCGGTGTTCAAGCCCGTGCATGCCAATAATGACAAGCAAGCCGTGGTGACTGTTTATCACCAGTTTGGCAGCAGTCCCCACTCGCTGGATTATACCGCGGGCTCTTCAGGCTGGGTGGAGCTTGGGCTGTATTCCTTCGCCCCCGGGGACAGCGGCTATGTCCGCGTCACCAGTGCAGACCGGGGTCTGATGAGAGCGGATGCGGTCATGTTCGAGCAGGTGGATGCCGATCCCGTTGCTCTTGCCAGCCCGCCGGAGAATGAAGCTCTGGCGCTTGATACCCGGTTCAAAATTCATTTCTCCAAGAACATGCCCCTGGAGCAACTTGTGCCTGAGATGATTGTGCTGCATAACGATACGGCCCAATCATCCGTTCCCGCCGCAATCGGCATATTGGATACTGGACGAGCTGTGGAAATAACCCCGGCGAATCAGCTTATGTATGGAACGGCATATACACTCCGCTTGGATGAGGCAATGACGGATACGGAAGGCAAGCTGCTCTCAGGGGCAATCTCCTGGAGCTTCATTACGGTGGCCGAGGATACGACTCCTCCCGCAGCGTCTGTGGTATTTCCCGCCTCGGCGGGGCATCTCACCGTCAGCAGTTCCATTGAGATTGCCTTCACCAAGCCTGTTGATCCGCAGACGGTTCATCCAGGCGCGGAGCTTGTTGTAACCGATGTGGCTGCCGGCCTGCCGGTTGCCTATGAGCTGGCATGGAAGGACGACCATACCAGGCTGATTCTGACTCCGGCAGCTCACTTGAGTTATTCGGCCGCCTACACGCTGACTCTGGGATCAGGCATTAAGGATATGGGCGGCCGCGGGCTTGCTCCATTCGCGCCATGGACCTTCACAACCGCCCCTGTCAGTAATCCGCTCCCCCGGCTGTATGTGTCTCCCGGTGGAAGCGACAGCAATCCCGGCACGGCCGAGGCCCCCGTAGCTACTGTTTCCCGGGCGCAGGATCTGGTGCGGGCCATGAACAGCAATATGGCTGGAGATATTACGGTCTATCTGGGCGGCGGAACTTATGCATTAAGCGATACGCTGCTGTGGACCGGGCAGGATTCGGGTACGAACGGTTATTATATCCGCTATACCAACAAGGACGGGGAAATCCCGGTTCTCAGCGGCGGGCGGGCCATAACAGGCTGGTCTGCCGTTGAAGGCAGCGGCATATGGAGCGCTCCGGCAGGCTCTGTACCGTTCCGCCAGTTGTATGTCAACGGAAGCCGCGCCGTGAGGGCCCGTTCCGAGACACTGTACAGCGCCATAAGCTACAATGCCGACCGGTCGGGATTCATTGTGGACGGTGAGGTGCTGGGCCAGTGGGACGGAGCGGACCAATTGGAGCTGTCCTGGTACAAGGGGTGGCGGCACAGCAGAGCCGTGGTGGACCGAATCATTCCCGGAGCCGATCCGGGCACATACGAAGTCATCATGAAGCAGCCTTATTTCAACTGGATGACTACCTCCGGCTATCTGGCCCACGGACCCAATCTGTACGGCTTCCAACTGGAGAATGCCAAGGAGCTGCTGGACCGGCCGGGAGAATGGTATCTGGATTCGGGAACGCAAACTGTGTATTACTGGCCGCTTCCCGGGGAAAATCCCGCTGCTTCCGAGATCATTGCGCCGCAGGTCCAGACGTTAGCAAGTCTTCAGGGAACCTTGGATGAACCGGTGCAATACCTGGAATTCAGCGGAATAAGCTTCCGGCACGGCACATGGATGCAGCCAAGCGAGCAAGGCATTTCCACGATACAGGGAGATGTAGTTGCAAGCGGGCTCAACCAGAAGGGCGGATTGAACCAGGGGGAGAAAATAACCGGCAACATTCTGCTGCATGCAGCTCAGCATATCCGCTTTGAGCGCAACCGGTTCGAGCATATGGGAGCCGCCGGTATTGTGCTGGAGTACGGCACCTCCGATGTGAGCCTGACCGGAAATATCTTCACCGATATTTCCGCAGCCGCCATTATAGCGGGGGATCTTGCGGATGCCTATCCTGCGGACAGCCGCCAAGTCACACGAAGGAATACGATCGATAACAATGTCATTTATAACGCGGCCAATGAGTATTGGGGCAGCACCGGCATATTCGCCTTGTACGTGGAAGAGCTGTCCATCCTTCACAACGAGCTGTATGATCTTCCTTATTCGGCGATTTCCGTGGGCTGGGGCTGGGACGGGCACACAAGCTCCACGGTGATGAAGAATAATGTGGTGGAGGGCAACCATATTCATCACTATATGTACAAGCTGCGGGATGGAGGAGGCGTATATACGCTGGGACGGCAGCCGGGAAGCATGATCAGCCGCAACCTGATTCACGACCAAATTCATGTATACGGCGGGATTTATCTGGATGCGGGCTCCTCGTACATTTCCGTGCAGGAGAATATTACCTATAAGGTGCCGATGAATATTCACGGCATGTATCAGGACCCTACCAATCCCATAGGCAACAATTATTTTGGCCTGGAGCCTTGCGATGAGGGATACCCTGCGGATATTGCCGCCCTGGCGGGGCTGGAGCCGGTCTACCGGGATCTGCTTGTTGGCCTGCCGGAGCCCCAAGCCCGGCATGAGGAAGAGCAGGGAGGCCAAGAGCCGGAGCGGACGGATTCCGTTGTGCTGCTTAACGGCAAGCCAGGCTATACGGAGACGGGGGAATGGACGGGAAGCGATATAACAGGGTATGACGGTATAAGCCCCACCCGTTTCTCCGTATCGGCGGGCGCTTCTGCCGAGTGGCGGCCTAATCTGAATCCGGGCTGGTACAGAGTATCCTTTTTCACTATGGTATTCTCCAACAGCGATCCCAACGCCAAGGTAGAGGTATTCGCCTCCGGTGGCACAGGCACTGCGTATGTGAATCAGACTGCCGGGGAAATGAGGTGGGTGGATCTGGGCATCCATTATTTTGACGAAGGAACCGGCGGGTATGTGAAGCTCACCCGGATGACGTCTCCATCCGATAACTCCTACGGATACGCTCGGGCCAATGCGGTCCGCTTCGAGAAGCTGGAATAGCCGACACTTGCGATGCAAGCCTCACTCGGCAAAGCGCTCAAGAGAGAGGCTGGCGTTGCGAAGCAGCTCATCCAAGGATGGCGCGGCGCGGGATGACTGTGAGTGACTGCCAAGCGTAGCCCGGCGGCCCCGGCTGTTGCAGGAAAAGAAAAGCGCCGGCCAACATCGGGATAGCCCGTTGTCGGCCGGCGCCGGTTTGTTATACCGTTTGTATGCCTATGCCCGGAAGCCTGCCATCTATTCCGGAGCTTACCGTCTTCAGAGCCTAGTATAACGTCTCGTAAATTCGTTCCTCATTCTTGAGGTCGGTCCTTCCCGGCTTGCAACGGACCTGAGAGACGCTAATCGGGGGAAAAACGGGGGTTAGCGCGGCTAACGGACTGGAAAGACCTTATCCGGCCCAATATCCCTCTGGATGGGGGCAAAGTAGTCCAATAAGAGCGCTCGAGTCCGTTACAATTCCAAACCCCCGTTTTTTGACCCAATAAGGGCGCTCAGGTCCGTTGCAGCCTAGGGCGTGTCTGACACCCGCTTGAACGCATCCTTTCACCGCCTTTTCACCCCGAGCTATCGTTACTTTCGCTTGACGTACCCCGGTGCGCCTGACCGAAAGTGCCTGGCCAGAACCGATAATTTGGGTAATATCTGCTCCCCTCAGAGGTTCAGACACGCCCTAAAGCGATGACTCTTCTTCGCCAAACCACTCCCATAGGAGTCGGTTTCCTTTTGTGCACACTGTGTTTTAGCCCTTCCGGGTTCTTCTTCTGTAGGGAACGATTTTACAACATAATGTACTACCGTCTGTATTGAATGCTCTTGCGGAACTTCTGGGGAGGTATGCCGTGAACATCCTTGAACAGCTTGCACAGATATTTCTCGCTCTGAATCCCCAGCAGCTCGCAAAGACGGGTGTTGGAATATTCCCGGTCCTTGAGCAGAAGGGCGGCCCGCTCCATTTTGCGGCGGTTCACATAGTCCACCAGGGATTCGCCGTTCTCCCGCTTGAACAGGGCGCTGAAATAGGTAGGGGCCATCCCGGCCACACCGGCCAAGTCCTCCAGGGACAGGCGCTGGTCCATATGCTCCTCAATGTAACGCTTGACCCTGATAATTTCCTGCTTCCCCGAATTGCGAATTCTGTTCCAATACGTCTGAACAGTCTTGACCAGCACCTCCCATTGCTCTTCAAAGCCGGGCGCCTGACGGTTGAACACAGGCCATTGGTCAATCTCCCTGTTATCCGCACGCGCTTGATGCCGGACCAATTCGATGCTGTCTCCAATCAGCTCCACGACCGAGGCCTTGGGCAGCCGGGCTTCCATAATGCCTGCTTTCACCCCCTGCAGCATCTCCAGCAGCGCCGTCAGGGCGCCATCCTTCCGAAGGGCAATAAAGAATTGCTCCCGGAGATGCGCAGTCCGCTCGGCCGCCGTATGCTCTTCCATCAGCCTGGGCGCAGCGCCGCTGGCGAACACCTGGCTGATGCTGTAATAATAGCTGTTGCCGCAGAGGGACGCCGCTTCGGCATAAGCCTGGCGCAGCTGCTCCCAGCCCTTGTAATGACCGCTTACAGCCGCATGAACCTGCTGCCGGAAGTAGGTCTTGATGTTCATGATAATCCGCTGCCCCATCTCCACACTCCGGGCCAACCGTTCTGCACTGCTGGGAGTGGGCGGCCAGGCTACGATGGCCAGCAGCCTTTCGTCCGACCATTCGCAGGCGAAGCCCCGGGCGGTCTCTCCAATGGTCTCTTCGATTATATTGATCATGCCATAGCGCATCAATCCCTGGTCATACACCGAGTGATGGAGCAGGAAGCCGGGAGCGCCGCTCCATTCCACCAGCAGACAGTGGTAGCCGCTGAACACGGCAAGATCGGCATTCATGCTTTCCGCAAACTCCTGTATTTTGCCCGGGCTCAGATTGCCCCGGATCAGCTCTCCCATCACCTGCCGGCGGAGCCGGTAGGCATGGGCCAGCCGTTGCTGTACCATCCGCTGAATTTCCTCCTGCCGGGAGCGCAGAAGCAGCAATTGGGACCGGACACGGCGCAGTACGGCCAGCAGTTCTTCTTCCGAGAGGGGAACCTTCACCATATACTCCTGCACCTTCATGCTGATCGCCTGCTTGGCATATCCAAAATCGGAGTATGCGCTGAGAATCACGAATTCGGTATGGGGCAGTTGGGGACGCAGCGCCTCGATCATCTCCATTCCGCTCATGCCCGGCATCTTGATATCCGTTATGACAATATCCGGCTTCAGCTCCAGAGCCAGCGCATATCCGCTGCTGCCGGAATGGGCCTGACCCGCCAGTATGAATTCATCCCGGTGGGCGCCGAGAAACAGGGACAGCCTTTCCAGCGTCATCTCTTCATCATCTACAATAAGGCATCGGCATTGCATCAATTCCCTTCTCTCCTCTCCTCCGGCAGGACCGCGCGGACGCAAGTCCCCTGGCCGGGACTGCTCTCGATGCTTAGTCCGTACCATTGCCCGTAATGAAACTGTATCCGCTGATGAATATTGAGCAAGCCGATGCGCTTTCGCGTCTTCCGCTCCTCCTCTGCCGGCGCCAGCAATTGCGCCGCCTTGTCTGCCGTCATTCCCGCTCCGCTGTCCGCCACCTCGATATAGACGCAGCCCTCGTTGCGGTAGGCCCGGATGACAATGTCTCCCGGCAGCCGTCCCGCATCGTAAGCATGGAACCAGCTGTTCTCCACCAGGGGCTGAAGCAGCAAGCGGAATACGGTGAACTGCTCCAGGCCCGGCTCAATCTGTTCGGCCAAGGGATATTCCCGCTTGCTGCGGGCATTCTGGATGGACAGGTACTCCCGCACATTGGACAACTCGCAGGATAACGGAACGAACCGGGGTTCGGTAGCTACGCCGTATTCCAGAATGTGGATCAGCGAGCCCACCATGGGATCTACCCGCTCCAGATAACCCAGTTTGACGGCATTACTGATGGAGCCAAGCGTATTGTACAAGAAATGGGGATTGATCTGGGACTGAAGCACCTGAATTTCCTGCTCCCGCTGAGTGGTATGGAACTGCTCCACCTGCTGGAGCAACTGCACGTTATTCTTAAGCATGGCGTCAAAAGCGTGCGACAGCTCTCCAAATTCGTCCTTGCGGTCCAGAATGACTTCAATGTCAAGAAAGCCCTGGCGGACCAGGCGCATTCTGCTGATCATGAAGCTGAGGGGCTTGCGGATATAACGGGTTATGAATGCTGCTGTCACAGCGCTGAGAACAAGCCCGGCGCCCAGCATCAGATAATTGTTCTTCGCCGCCCGCCCCAGGGATTGCTGAAGCAGACTATCGGTGTTGAAGGCCAGCACCGTCCAGTTGAACCTGGAGGCGGGCAGCTTGCGGTAAAACCATTGTTTGTCCGGGCTTCCGGAGTTAAGCACAAGGGAGGCGCTTCCTCCGCCCACCAGCGTCTTGGAATCATGGCTGCCGATCACAAAGGAGCGAGTTTTGTCATCCACCTGGGCGAGGGAGCTTAGATCCCCGGCCACCAGCTTCCCGGAGGAATCCACGATGGCGAGGAACAGCGGATCGTCGGGGTTGATAGTAGCAGGGATTTCTCGATCTCAGTCAGATCAATGTCCAGAGCCGCTGCCAGAGGAGGGGATGATCCGGCGATATACTTGGCCATGGTAACGGTCCATCCATGCTGCCGGGAATAATAGGGAGGAGAAAAATATATGGAGTTTTTGTTGTCCATCACCATTTCAAACAGCCTTTGCCGCTCCTGGTCCGGTTCGTTGAACAAGATGCTGCGGGGGCTTCCGCCGATCATGGAGGAGTTGCCGCTGATCAGATAGACCTCCGCTACCGAGCCCGCATTCATGCTGTAAAGCTTGCGCAAAATCGGTTGAATATCCTCGCTCAGGGATTTGCTGTCCGAATAGGATGCTTCTACTGCATACAGCACGGTTTCCAGGGAGGAGAAGCTCAGGCTGATGTACTGGTCCACCTTGGAGAGCATCTGCTGGATAAACAGATCGTTGCCGGAACGGACCTCCTGCTTAAGGACACTGGAGGACATCTGGAACAACACCAGCACCACTGAAAATACGAATATAAGGCATACAAAAAACAGCTTGAAGGTCAGACTGGTGAAAGGCATGCGCATATTCGTTTTCCCCCGGCTGTAATGTATAACCTATTATATCATTTTCCTCACCCGTTGAAATGCCCAAACGGCCGCCGCTTCGGATGGCGGCGGCAGCCGTGGCAATGCGTCTTGCGAAGAAGGCTATTGGATGAATTTCTGCTCCCGCAAATTCTTGATCGTATATTCCTTGTACTTGCTTAGAGTATACTTGGATTCCAGAGTCTGGATATAGCTGTCCCAGTTGGTCAGCGGTTCCTTGCCGGTAATGAATTTCAGCAGGGATTCGTTCATAAATTTGGTGCGGTCCTCCCAGAGGGGATCACCGGCATCGGGCGTTACGAATTTGTCCACCCCTGGAGCTCTCACATATTTCTGGTTCATGATTTGGAATTCACTTGTTTTTTCATAATTGAAGTTGAAGAAGAGGGGATCGTCGGCCCGCCGGTTATTGGCATAGTTGTTCATCCACTTGGTTTTATCCTGAAGCTCCTTGTTG
Source organism: Paenibacillaceae bacterium (assembly GCA_029256185.1). Classification (GTDB taxonomy): domain Bacteria; phylum Bacillota; class Bacilli; order Paenibacillales; family NBRC-103111; genus Paenibacillus_AR. The sequence goes on along the minus strand of JAQSYI010000022.1, from coordinate 53,041 downwards.
GCCTTGTTTTCCTGCAGGATCTGCGGTTGCCCGTTGACCATATCCCAGTTGATTCCTTTGACTCCATAGGCAAAATAAGGGTAGGCCTCCTTGTCGGAGAACCAGTACTGCATCATGGTCATAATCCGTTTCATTTTCTCCGGGTCCTTGGCGGCCTTGGCGGAGATGGTCCACAGATTGTTCTGCGGGCTCATGATGGAGGAATATTGGTCGCCGTGAGGCCCCTTCATGGGCGGAATCATGATCCACTCCGGCAGTTCTCCGGAGGCATCCTTGATCTTCTTCTGGTTGTCCAGCTCCATACTGCGCCAGTCGTTGTAGAAAATGCCGATTTTCCCGGTGTAGAACTTGTTGTACAGGGTGGCATGGTCCGTTACCGTCATCCAGTCCGGGTCCACCACCTTGGCGTCCAGCACCTGCTTGATATAGCCGATGGCTTCCTTCATCCGGGGATCAATATTATGAATGAGCAGTTCCCCGTCCTTCGCATCGATGGTGCCTTGATTCACGCCGTACATCAGCATGAGGGCATCCAGACCCAGGCTGGAAAACTCTCCCGACTTCTGCACGCCGGTGACGAAGCCGTAGGTATCGTTCTTGCCGTTGCCGTCGGGATCATTGAAGGTAAAGGCTTTCATTACATTCAATAGCTGCTCCGGTGTTTCAGGTACGGACAGGTTCAGCTTCTTCAGCCAGTCATTGCGGATCCACATTCCCCGGATGCCCTGTACAATTTCGTATCCGGGTGTGCCCAGAATCTTGCCCTTGTAACGGAGAGCATCCCATACCTCGTTGGAGAAGCGGGCCTTCAGCTCCGGATAATCGTTCAGGACAGATTCAATATCAGCAGTAATTCCCTGGTCATAATATTGTACGGCCATGGGGCGGTCGGACATGTAGATCAGGTCGGGAATATCCCCCGAGGCCACCATGGTATTGAGCTTCTGCTTGGCCTGATCGTTGGGGACGAAGGAAATCTGCAGATCGATGTTGGCCTTCTTCTCCAGCATCTGGCGAAGGGGATCATCCTCCCGCTTGGCGGGGATGGGATTGGCGGGCGAGAAGCCGCCGGAATGAAACATGGAAACGGTTATGGTGCTTTGGGAAGCATCTGCTGTACCAGTGGAGGGGGAGCTTCCCCCGGAGCCTCCGTTAGAGCCTGCACCGCATCCTGTTGCCGTAATCGCCGCAGCCAGCATTATGGCGGCGCTTCTTCCCCATTTATGAAGCTTGTTCATTTCAACCTCTCCTTTTTATTCATTATATAAGAAAACGGCAGAGCCTGTATGGAAGAATCAGCCCTTGATGGCGCCGATCATCACACCTTTGGTAAAATGCTTCTGGATGAAGGGATATATGCACAGAATAGGCACCGTGGAGACAATAACCGCCGCCATCTGGATGGAAAGGGAGCTGACGCTGACCTCATTGCTCTGGGCGGACGTCTCCTGCATCTGCGACTCCAGCAGAATGGTACGAAGCACCACCTGAAGCGGCCATAGCTCCCGGCTGTTCAGATACAGGATTCCGTCGAAGTAGCTGTTCCAATGGCCCACCGCATAGAACAGTCCAATGGTGACCATGGAGGGCAGGGAGAGGGGAAGAACAATCCTCCACAGCACCGTCACCTCTCCCGCGCCGTCCACGGTGGCGGACTCCTTGATTTCCGCCGGGAGCTGGTCGAAGAAGCTTTTGATAATAATCAGGTTGAAGGCGCTGACAAGTCCCGGCAGAATCAGTGCCCACAGCGAGTTGAGCAGGCCCATGGATTTCACCACCAGATAGGTGGGAATGGTGCCGCCGCTAAACAGCATGGTGAAGATGATGAGAAGCATAAAGCCGTTGCGTCCGGGCAGCTCCCGCGTAGAAAGGGTGTAGGCGGCAAGCGTGGTGGCGGCCATGCTCAAGACGGTCCCAATGACAGTGCGGAGCAGGGTGATCTGGTAGGCCTGCATAATGCCGAAGGCCGGGGAAAAGACGGTTTTGTATGCGCCCCAGGCGAACTGGTCGGGAATAATCACGATGCCCTTGCGGATTGCCTCCGCCTCCGGTGTGACAGAGATCATGACGACGTAGAAGAAGGGAAGCAGGGTGCAAAGGGAGATGAGAATCAATGCGGAGTAAAGTATGCCCTGTGCGGCCTTTTCCGATTTGGTATAGCGGTTCATGCCGGAGCCTCCTAAAAGTTTTGAGTTGAGTGCCGTATCACGGCACATCCGAAAAACTCGCTTCGTAAGCATCAGCTAAGTTTTGAGTTGAGTGCCGTATCACGGCACATCCGAAAAACTCGCTTCGTAAGCATCGTTTACCATATTTGTCCGTCGAACTTCTTGGCAATTTGATTGGACGTGAGCACAAGTACGGTTCCGATCAGGGATTTGAACACACCCACGGCGGTGGCCAGCCCAATCTGCAGGCGTTCTATGCCCTGGCGGTACACCCATGTGTCAATGATGTCCACCTTTTCCTGGTTGAATGAATTGGAGATAATGAAGATCTGGTCGAAGCCCGCGTCCAGAATACTGCCCATGCGCAGAATCAGCAGCACCAGGATGACGTTGCGGATGCCGGGGAGAGTGATATGCCACAGCTGCCGGAGTCTGGAGGCTCCGTCCATTCTGGCCGCTTCATACAGACTGGGAGAAACACCGGCAAGCGCCGCGAGATAAAGAATGGCTCCCCATCCTACCTCCTTCCAGATGTCCGACAGAACCACCAGCGTACGGCCCCAGTCCGGATCGGTCAGAAAGGCGACAGGCTCGAAGCCGTACTGCTTCAGCAGGACGTTCACCAGACCGCTGCCGGGGGACAGAAGCGCAGCCATCAGTCCGTAGGCGATCACCCAGGAGATGAAGTGGGGCAGATAGGTGATGGTCTGGATGGTGCGCTTGAACCAACTGATCCGCACCTCATTAAGCATCAGGGCCAGGATAATTGGGGCGGAGAAGCCGAAGACCAGCTTGTACAGGGAGATCAGCACCGTATTCAGCAGAATATCCCTGAAGTAGACTCCGTTGATAAAGGCTCTGAAATTATCAAGACCCGCCCACGGGCTGTCGAAAAAACCCAAGGTCAGATTGTATTGCTTGAACGCGACGATGATTCCGGCCATGGGAGCATACTTGAAGATGAACAGATACAGCAGCTCGGGCAGCAATAAGAGATAGAGCACCTTGTATTTCCAGATTTTTTTCCAAAGGGTGTTTCGGGCGGCAGTCGGTTTGGTTGCGCAGGCTCGGTCGAGAGCTGCATGCATGGCGCGCACCTCCTTGTTGTGGTAGCTCCATTATAAAAGCCCGGCCTTCCGCAGAATTCCAAAATTATAAGGGTTTATTCCAAAAAACATGCGTTGCATCACTCCCGGATTGGAAGCGGGACATAAAGAAAGGGAGCGAGCGGGAAGAAAGGGAGGAGAACAGAAGAGAGAAGAAGAGAGAAGAAGAGAGAAGAAGAGAGAAGAAGAGAGCGGGAAGAAAGCGAGGTTGGAAAGGAGGTGCACGCTTAAACTGAACATTGCGGTTAAGAAAAACCTGACGGACGAACCGCCAGGTTGACCAACACTATCAAATCTTCTTAGTGTTTCCAACAGAATAACGCCTTTTTTCCTATGGGGCTACTGCCCCGCTAATTCATAAAGGAAATTTTTTCCGCTATTACTGAAAATCCTGTATTATCCACTCTTTTAGCGGAAAAAATTTCCGTTATCTCCTATGAAACTCCCCGATAAAGCCATATTCACCGTTTTTAAGCAAATTAGCGGAAATTTTTTCCTTTAATTTTACGGAATTACTAAAGAACCTCCTGATAACGGAAATTTTTTCCGTTATTCTGTCGTATGTCATACCATGGGCCTTTATCTCCAACTCCTTCAGCTCTTGACCTGCTGAGAGGGCGCCATCTCTTTGTAATTCCATACTTTACTCTGCTGAGAAAGGGTTCTCCCCTCAGAATGATAGCACTTTTGAATCTTTCTTCGGCTATAAATTCGGAAATCCCTTTCAATACATCCTAAACAGGAAGCCCAGATAAAACAGGAACAGGACAAACAAAATCAACACATCGATGGGGTTGGGAAAGAACAGCGTGCGTACAAATTGGATGCAGATCAGCGGAAACACAATGCCGCGTATGGTGAACTTCTGCTCCCACCACCACCGTTCCAGCTTCCACCGCCATTTTTGCATGGTTTAGCCCCCCTCATTCATCGTAACTCACCGAGACAAGACAACCCTTATCACAGCCTATGATGGGAGCTGTCGCTGTTATGCCAGAAAGATGGTGGTGTAAACGCGAGATTTTGCCAGGAATTTTGAGTAAATCGGATGTTATTAGATTCATGCGGCAATATTCACCGATAATAAGCAATAATTACCTCCATTTTAGCTTGAAAAATAAGAAAAAATCCGTATATTTATTATTGTGTTAGCACTCATAAGGTTTGAGTGCCAACAAAAACCAAATTCCGATTGGGAGGATGTACCGATGTTGAAGCCGTCAGGTGATCGTGTTGTGGTCCAGCCTGTAAAGCAGGAGGAAATCACGCAAAGCGGCATCGTGCTTCCGGAAAAATCCAAGGAGAAGCCGGTGCAAGGGAAGGTTATTGCGGTGGGAAGCGGCCACCAAAACCAACGATGTGGCCGGTGACGGCACCTCCACGGCTACGGTGCTGGCCCAATCCATGATTCGCGAGGGACTGAAGAATGTCACCTCCGGGGCCAATCCCATGTCCATCCGCCGGGGGATGGATAAGGCGGTTCGCGTAGCGGTAGATCATATCCGCAGCAGCTCGAAGATTCTTAAGGATAAGCATGAGATTGCCCAAGTGGCTTCCATCTCGGCCAATGATGAGGAAATCGGCGGACTGATTGCCGAGGCCGCCACGCCCTTCATTCCGTGAAGCTGCTGCCCGACCGGACGGAGAAATACTCCTCCGTACTCGCCAGTGCTGCAAGGTTTATAGAACAGAACATCGACATTTTCGTGGAGGAGCAGGCCGACCGGGACGAACGCCGGAGCGGCGAGCTGTTGATGGAACGCGGGCTGGGCCAGCTTCAGCTGAATGTGCTGCAGCAGCTGCTCGCCGAGGAAATCAGAGAGATATCCCTGCATCAGGCCCATTCCCCCGCCGAGTCCCAGTTTATGCTGGGCAAGGAGGAGGGTCTGAAGCGGGCGGAGCAAGTGCTGAAGGACCTGATGGACCGGGCGCATATTTTCTACAGAAGACCGGGGGCATAGTCCGGCGGCAAGGAGAGGACGAAGCGTTATCCGCTTTGTTCTCTTTTTGTGTTTTTTTAATGGCGGCATAAGCATAGAATCAGCAAATTGGATAAATACTCAGTCGGTTTGTTCATGGCTGCGTAAGCCGGCAAAACGTACAATACTGGTAAAATTGAGCATCGGAGCGGGTCGGCAGGAGGCCAACAGGCCACGGTGCAACCCGCTTGCCGGTCTGTCCCGCGTACATAAACCGGGCAGCCTATCAGGGAGGAGCTATCTCGTGATCTACCAGAACCTAGAGCTTCACAATATCACAGAAATACAAGAAGGAGCCGCGCTGGGCATGACGGCCATCTATCGGGTGCCGCGCTCAGTCCGGAACGCTCTCGGAGCCAGGGGACGCTTCATCTCCGAGGAAGGGACCGGAGCAGAGATCCGGTTCGTGACGGATGCTCCCCACGTTCGCATAACGCTGTGTGCTCCCGAGACTGCAGGGCATATCACCGTCTTCAAAGGGGGAAATCTGCACTCCCAGCACCGGCTTGAGGCGGGGCATGTCCATACGCTGCATCTTGAAGCGCCTCCGCTTCTTCAGGAAGTCGGACGCGGGCGTCTGCTGCAGTCCGGCTTTGCGCCGGAGGTATGGAGGATTGGGATTGGACGTCATACGGTCTTGTTCGGCGGGGTGCAGACCTTTGGCAAGCCGTTGCGGCCGCCTGCTCCCGGGGAGACGCCGCCGCTCCGCTGGCTGGCGTACGGCTCGTCCATCACCCACGGTCTGACAGCTTACCCGTCTTCCTATATTCATCAAGCGGCCAGACGGCTCGCTGCGGATGTCTATAATCTGGGGCTGAGCGGTTCATGCCATTGTGAGCCGGAGATGGGCGATTTCCTCGCGTCACGGTCCGATTGGGATATCGCTACCCTTGAGTTGGGCGTTAACATGCGGGGCGGATTCACAGTGGAGCAATTTCAGGAACGGACCTCCTATTTGATCAACACCATCGTTGACAGGCATCCGGATAAGCCTGTTTTCCTCATTACCATGTTTCCCAATTCCGCTACTTATGCAGAGAACGAAATAGCCCACAAAGCCAGAGCGTTCAATGAGGTGCTTCGCGGGCATGTGCGCCGCTTGGACCGCAGCACCGTCCAACTGATTGAAGGCGATGCCATCCTCACCGACATGTCCGGGCTGTCTTGCGACATGCTTCATCCGGGAGAGTACGGCCACATGCTGATGGGAGAGAACCTGGCCCGCTGTCTGAAGGCAAAGACGGATACGTAAAAACTTACCCCGGCCTTATCCCGGAGCTGCGAATATTCATTATTATTCCGCAAAACGCATCCTTGGGCTGAAACCGGCAGGACGGACCCTTCTGGGCAATGAAGCATAAACAGGTCCGTTCTGCCACAGGGTTAAACAGGTCTGCCTTGCCATAGGCGGGGGAATTTCCATGTGGTATAATTTGAGGAATAGAAGTGCTGGACAGGAGGAACGGGCATTGGCGGGAAACGGGCGTTTGCGGATTAAAAAGCTGCAGCGGGGAAGCTATTACAAGAAAACGCTGAAAATAATGGTAGCGCTTTCATTCTGTTCCATATTTTTAGTGGGCATGGTCACTTATATCGGAGGAACGCGTCTGATCAAGGCGGAGGTTAGCCGGACTCATGTTAACCAGCTGAAGCAGGTATACAATGACATTGACAGGCAGCTGGTCCATCTGGAGAAATTCCTCGGTGAGTGGGTATATAATCCTGTGCTGTCCAACAGGCTGACCGAGGTGGATTTCTCCACACAGTTCGATGTGTACCGGGAGGTCATAGGGGCATTGACCACATTGGAGGGTTCAAGCCCGCTGATTTATGATGCGCAGCTGTACATACAGAATGTCAACGGAAACCTGCTCATTTCCAATTCAGGCGGGAGAGCCGATGTGCAGGATGAGGCCAGAATCCGGCAATACGGGGATTGGAGCGGTCACCTGTGGAGCAGGTTCTGGGTGGATGCCCAAGAGCTTGGCAGCCGTGAGGGTGTATTGAGCCAGACGCTGGTGTACAAACTCCAGGCCAATGTGGACAAGCCATACGGGCTGTTGTTCGTATTCCTCGATGAACAGGCGCTCAATGATACCATCGGTCCCGTGCGCGCGGATAACGCCGGAGCCTCCTTTATTGTCGATGAGACCGGGAACTGGATTACAGCCGGACGGGGACGCGGCGGAGAGGCCACTGCGCTGGATGGGGCAATCCACGCCAGGATTATGCAGGAAGACGGGGAAAGGGGCTCCTTCACCTACAACTGGAGCAAGGAGGATTATAGAGTCACCTACGAGACACTGTCGAGAACGGGCTGGCGGTTCGTGGCTGCCACCCCTCTGTCCGGCTTGATGAAGCCGGTCCTTTTCCTGACCAATCTTATCTTGGCCGCGTGTCTGCTGGTGCTGCTGCTGGCAGGGCTGGCCTCCTTCTTGGCCACGGGCAGGATCTACAGTCCTATCTTAAGGATGCTGCGTGCCGTAGCGGGAGGGGCTCCCGGGCAGGAGCAGGGACAGGAACCGCGGGATGAATTGCGCTATATCGAAGAGCGGTGGAATGACGCTGCCCTGGAGAGCTCGAAGCTCCGGGCAAGGCTGGAGCAGCACAAGGATTCGCTGAAAACCAGCTTCCTCCTGCAACTGGCGCAGGGTCATCTTTATTTCGTCTTGGAGGAAGAGCTGAAGCAGCAATTCCGCGAATACTGGTGGGAGCCGGAGGGACGCATCTTCACTACTCTGGCCGTGAGGATTACGGGCAATCAGGAGGGCAGGTCCCCCTTCCGCAAGGGGGATGAGCGGCTGCTCTCGTTTGCGGCCACCAATATAACAGAAGAACTGCTGCAAAAGCATATACCCGAAACGGCCGTGATCAACTTTCACGACTCTACGTTATCGGTCATTGCGGCGTATCCCGAAGGGAAGAACCGGGATGAGCTGCGAAAGGAGCTCTGGCTGGCTGCTGAGCAGGTGATGGAAGCGCTGACCCGGTATTTGCGGGTGTATGCTACGCTTGTGATCGGAATGCCGGTGAAGGAGCTGTCGGGCATCGCCAAGGGAATGGAGGAGACGAGACAGGCGCTGGGCTACCGGGATATGAACCGGAGCGGGCAGATTATGGACATGGAGGAGCTGATGTTATCCAAGCAGGCAGCCACCTCCTATCCTTCCGTGCTGGAGAAGAATATTCTGGAGACCCTGCGCAGAGGCATGGCAGAAGAGACGGCGGCGGAAATGGAAGCCTTCATCAAAAAGGTCCAGGCCGCAGCCGGACGGGAGATGCTCTTCAAGCAGCAGCTGTCCCAATTGCTCGGCAGTATCTTAAGCCAGTTCTACCGAGCGGGGCTTAAGCCGGAGCTGATCGGCCCGGGGGTCAACTATTACGAGGAGCTGCTGCGGCTGCATGATCGGGAGGAGCTGCTGGAATGGTTCAGGAGAAGGCTGATTGAGCCCTACATCAGAGAAACGTCCAAGGAAGCCGATGAGGAGGAGCGGCTGATCTCCCGGGTAATCGGGATGCTGAAGGAGGAATACCGCTCTCCTATCTCCCTTGAGCTGTGCGCCGAGCGGATCGGGATGGGCTCCAATACTCTCAGCATCAAGTTTAAAATGCACACCGGAGTGAATTTCATCGATTATCTGACAGACATCCGTCTGAACAAGGCCAAGGAGCTGCTGCTTCATTCCACACTTCGGGTCAATGAGATCGCCGAAGAGGTGGGGTATCAGCCTACATATTTCATCCGCATCTTTAAGAAGCAGGAGGGAATGACCCCCGGACAGTACCGAAAACGGTCAGCTGACAGATCAAGAAGGAGACTGATGCACATTTTTGACCGGCCGGCAGCGGCAGAAAAAGTGCACTTTTGCGGATAGAACTTTTTTGGAGGCCTGCGGCAAATAAGCGCAAAGCCTTGTCAGTAAAGCATTCCGGCTCAAAAAAGTAGGATATACAGGTCAGACCTCTCTCCCGTATCATTATGCTGCAAGGAGAAACAGCCCCGGGCTGGTGTTGCTGCCGCCAAAGGGGAATGATGGAGAGAGGTGATGGGGTATGAAGGAAGGGTCATGGCAGATGGATCCTCTCCTGCGGGTGATCGAAGTTCCGGAACGCTGGTGCATTCACGGCTACTATACGCTGTCTCCCTATGCGCCGGACGATTCCGGCCGCTTGCTGCTGGCCGGAGCGGACCTGGACAAGGGAATGGGTGAAGTGCTTATTGCAAGCTCCTCCGGCGAGGTAATCGACCGTTTTGGGGAGAGTCCGTTGAATTCGGCCTTCTATCACACGGGGCATTGGCAGACCTGGAGCGCAGATGGGAATTTCGTGTATTACCGCAAAGGGTCCCTGAAGGAGCCGATAATGGTGAAGCGGGAGCTGCGGACCGGGAAGGAGCTGTTCCTCGCAGGAGATATGGAGGGCGCACCGCCCTTCGGTGAACCGATTGTCTCCGGCTTGCTCGGCATGCTGTATGCGGCCGGTTACGGGGATAAGTGCTATCACCCGGAGGAGGCTCCGGTGCCGTTCCGGAACCGGCAGGATCACGGATTGTTCCAATATGAATTCAGCCCGGCAGCCGGCACAAGGGGCGGGAAGCCGGTATTGAGCGTAGCGGACATATTGGAGCGGCATCCTGGCCGGGATAAGCTGCTGAAGAGCGACCGTGAGCTGCAGGAACGGCTGGGGCAGGGAGAAGGCCTGACCTTAATGGCCTATTGTGTACGGTGGAACCGGGATGGCAGCCGGATGCTGTTCTACTTCGGCAATCATAGCGTCAGCAGCAGCAGAGAGGAGCCCCGCTTGGCTTATATTTTTACAGCGGACCGGAACTTCACGGATATTCATCTCGCGGTGGATCTGAGCTACGGACGCCGGGGCGTCCACTGGTTCTGGCATCCCGACGGTGAACACCTGATCGGCTATGGGCCGGACCCGGAGGATGATGCGCGGATGTGCCTGGCTCAGGTCAGATATGACGGCAGCGGGTACAGGCGGATCAGCCGCCACGCCAGCGGAGGACATCCCAGCATCTCGCCGTCCGATCATCATCTGCTGGCTACGGACGAGGGCTCTGTGCCGAGCCGGGTGATGCTTATTGATCTGCGGGAGGACCGGGTCATCCGCAGCTTCACACTGCCACGCGTCAACGGGGCTGTTGAGCCGCCGGGGCGCAATCCGCTGCGGGTGTGCCATCATCCGGTATTCTCCCGGGACGGCAGCCGGCTGTTGATGAATATATTGCCGGGACGCCATGCAGCGCTGTTGGAGCTGTCGATAGGAGATGTGGTCCAGTCATGAATCCGTTATATATCTCGCAGAAGCTGTACGAGCAATTTGAACATCTCCAGGAGGTCAAGCACTATTACGGCGTGCTGGCCATCTGCGCTTTAATTATGACGGCGGAAGAGAAGCGGGACCCTGTTCTCCTGGAGAAATGCCGAACCATTCTCTCCCGTTTTCCGGACGGGATCTCCCATCCCCGTTACAACTTTCCCAGCTATGGGATCGGCGGGAATGCCAGAGCCTATGCGTTCCTGCAGGGTTATTGTCCGGAGGACAAGGAGCTGGTAAGGGAGTATGCGGAAGAGATGCTTACCGCCACAAGGGATCATAATGGCATTATGTGTCTGCCCGGCGAGCCGGAGCAGGAGAAGATCTGGATCGATGTGGCTACCGCCGTCACTCCCTTCCTGCTGTACAGCGGACTGGCTCTTGGGGAAGCCCGTTATGTGGATGAGGCAGTCCGGCAATGTCTGCTGATGGTTGCGGAGCTCCGTGACCCGGAGAATGGTCTCCTGCACCAGAGCAAGAACTTTGCCGCACCCGGCGCTTATTCCCAGGATCACTGGAGCCGGGGCAACGGCTGGGGTTATTTTCCCCTGGCCGAGCTGGTCCGTCTGCTGCCCGCCGATTCCCGCCACAGGTCCCAAGTGGAGCGCGCCTTTACGGATTTATCCCAAGCTCTGCTGCCCCACCAATCGAAGCGGGGACTGTGGAGGCAGGAGATCCCCTTCCCTTATTCTTATGAAGAGACATCAGGCACCGGGCTCATTCTCTATGGCATGGGCGTGGGACTGCGCATGGGGCTGTTGGACCGGGAAACGTATGGTCCCGCATTCCGCAGAGGGGTGGAAGGGCTGAATCTGTACAGCATCAACCCCGATTTCTCCACCGAGCTTAGCTGTCCCAGCTGTCTCAGTCCGGGCGAGGGGGAAGAGAAGGGCACCGTCCTGGCTTATGTGACGCTCCGGCTGCCGTACCGCAATGAATGCCACAGCTTTGCCCCCCTTATGCTGGCCATGGTAGAGGCGTACCGCAATGGGATTGTAGAGCTGCCGAGATAAGGGAAGGAAGGAGAGATACGAACCATGACGATACATGCTGTACCACAGCAGACAGCGGAGCAGAGGAAGCAGACCCGTTCCCTCCGCAGATTGATGCACAGATTCGCGCTTGATTGGCGGTTATATGTGCTGGCGGCGCCGGGACTGCTGTTTTTCCTCATATTCAAATATGGCCCCATGTGGGGACTTGTAATTGCCTTTCAGGATTATTCCCCTTATCTGGGCATGATGGACAGCCCGTGGGTAGGCGTGAAGCATTTTACCGCCTTTTTCCTGAATGAGTCCTTCTGGGTGCTGTTAAGGAATACGTTGTCGATCAGTATGCTGAGCCTGCTATTTTATTTCCCGGCTCCCATTATTCTGGCATTAATGCTCAATGAGGTAGGCAACCGCCACTTCAAGAAAATCACGCAGACCGCCATCTATTTTCCCCATTTTCTGTCCTGGGTGATCATTTACGGTCTGACTTATATTCTGTTGAACCAAACGGACGGTGTAGTCAATCTTGCCATCGCCAAGCTGGGGGGAGACGCTGTCCCGTTCATGACCTCGGAGAAGCTGTTCTATCCGCTGCTCATCCTGCAGAATATCTGGAAGGACGCCGGATATGGCACGATTATTTTCCTGGCGGCCCTAAGCGGTGTGGACCCGGCGTTGTATGAGGCAGCCAGAATGGATGGAGCAAGCCGGCTCCGGCAAATCTGGCATGTGACTCTTCCGGGCATCCGTTATGTGATTATTGTGGTGCTCATCCTGCGGCTGGGGCATGTGCTGGATATCGGCTTTGAACAGATTTTCCTGATGAATAACGCCATTGTAAGCGACATTGCCGATGTGTTCGATACGTATGTGTTCCGCAACGGTATTCAACAGGGGCAATTCAGCTATGCATCCGCAGTGGGGCTGTTCAAGTCGGTGGTAGCCACGATCCTGGTCATTGCCGCCAACAGTCTGTCCAAGCGTATGGGGCAGGGCGGTTTGTACTAGCTCTGCCAAGCGATTTTTCCCAGGAAGGCCTATAGGAGGAAATGATGCCATGATCAAGCGAGGCTCCGATAAACTGTTCGATATAGTGAATGTGGCTTTATTGGGGATTGTGGGGCTGCTGACGTTATTCCCGGTTTATTATGTGGTATGTCTGTCATTCACCAGCCAGCATGAATATTTGAAGGGCGGACTTATCCTTTTCCCCAAGGGGTTCACGCTGGAGAATTTCACGTATATGCTGTCCAGCTCCATGTTTCCCCGTGCGCTTGGCGTTTCGGCCAATCTGGCGGTGTTCGGCACATTGCTGAGCCTGCTGGTCACCGCCATGCTGGCCTACGCCCTGTCCCGCAAGCGGATGATCGGCAGACAGCCGCTGCTGCTGCTGATCCTGTTTACCACTTTGTTCAGCCCGGGAATGATTCCCCCGTATCTGCTGGTCCGGGGGCTGGGGCTCATGGATAGCATCTGGGCGCTGATCCTGCCCGCTCTGAGCAGCGGCTGGAATCTGTTCCTGCTGAAGAGCTTCTTCGACAATATTCCCGAGAGTCTGGAGGAAGCGGCGGTGATTGACGGCTGCAACGATTTCTCCGTGTTCTGGAGGATTATTCTGCCCTTGTCCATTCCGGCCATGGTTACGTTCGGGCTGTTCTTCGCCGTGTCCTACTGGAATGTGTTCTTCAATGCCCTGCTCTATATCAACGACGCCAAGAAATGGCCGCTTCAGATGGTGCTGCGCCAGATGCTGGTGGAATCCAATACGGGGGATGCCCATTCCGATACGACGACGGTGCTGAACCCGCAGGTGTTCAAGATGGCGGGCGTTGTGATTACCATCGTGCCGATTATGATGGTATACCCTTTCCTGCAGAAGCATTTTGCCAAAGGGGTTATGGTCGGGGCGGTCAAAGGATAGGTATATTTGTGCGAAAAACTCAGATGATGCTTACGAAGCCAGTTAATGCTTTCACAAAAACTCAGATGATGCTTACGAAGCCAGTTTTCCTACATGCTGCTGCGCTTCGCTGTAAGCGAAAAACTTAGTTGATGCTTACGAAGCCAGTTTTTGTTGGCACAAAAACTCAGATGATGCTTACGAAGCCAGTTTTCCTACATGCTGCTGCGCTTCGCTGTAAGCGAAAAACTTTTAGGAGGAATAACAATGCGTTCATTACAGGTTAAAATGCTTGCCGGTGCTTTAAGCGCTGTGTTGGCTGCCGGCGCGCTGGCAGGCTGCTCGCAGGAGGAGAAGGAGGGGGCGTCTGCCTCCCCGGCCGCTTCCCCGTCTGCCGCAGCGGAGGAACCCACTCCCATCAGTATCATGACGGTTACAACGGCTACGGAAATGATCGACAACACCCAGCTCCAGTGGAAGGAGATTGAGAAGCGAACCAATACCAAGCTGGATATTACCTTTGTCCCTTCGAGCAACTATGGGGAGAAGTTCAATGTGGCCTTGGCCTCGGGCAGTCTGCCGGAGGTGGCGCTGACCTTCGGCATTACCGATGCCAACGTGATGAACGCAGCGATGAACGGAGCGTTCTGGGATATCAGCAGCTATTACAAGAACTATCCACAGCTGGGCCAGTATCCGCAGGATGTTTGGCGCAATACCAAGGCGGCGGACGGAAAAAATTACGGCATTCCCCGGTCGAGAGCGCTGATCGGAGGCCCGGCCTTCATCGCCTTCCGGCAGGATTGGCTGGATAAGCTGGGGTTGAAGCTTCCGGAAACCACGGATGATATCTACAACGTGTTGAAAGCGTTTGTCAACAACGACCCCGACGGCAACGGCCAGAAGGATACGCAGGGGCTGGTCATGTTCCCAAGCCCGGATGGAGTCAACATGCAGAACTTCCATGCTTTGCTGGGAGCGTTCACGGGAGTGCCCACCGGCTATAACTATTGGACGGTTCAGAATGATGTCTTTAAGAGTGTGCTGCCTGCTCCTGAAATGAAGGAAGCCATACTGTATCTGCGCAAGCTGTACAGCGAGGGGCTGCTGCACAAGGATTTCGTCACCATGAAGCAGCAGCAGATGAGAGATGCGGGCATGTCCGGCAAGGTTGGCGCGCTGGGTGAAGGAATGGCCGGATCCTGGGTGGTGACGGAAGGGCTGAAGAAGGTTGTTCCCCAGGGGGATTTTACTACGCTCAGCTATGTAACGACCGCTTCCGGCCAGAAATATGTGAGCAAGGGCAACGGGCATAACGGCGTTTATCTGATCCGCAAGCAGGGGGTGGATGAGGCCAAGCTGAAGAAAATTCTGAACTTCTTCGACCAATTGTCCACTGAGGAGCTATGGGAAATTGCCCAATACGGCATTAAGGATGTTCACTTTGTCAAGGAGGGGGTAGCCTACAAGCAAACCGAGCAAGCCAAGACGGATAAGGTCAATCCTCTGTTTGTGGGGCAGCTGGCCAGCCGGAATGAAGCCTATTATTATGCATACGGCGCACCCAACACTCCGAAGGAACGGGTGGAGGCCAATGTGAAGCGGATTGACGAGATGACGCCGCATGCCGTTGCCAATCCCATGGACGGCCTGACGGTAGCGTCATGGACTGCGATTCAGAAGGATTATGACAAGAGAGTGACCGATCAGATTCTGAAGATTGTGCTGGGCACGGACACTCTGGAGAACTGGGATGCCTTTGTGGCCAAGATGATGGCCGACGAGAAGTATCTGAAGGCGCAATCCGATCTGGCGGAGGCTTACAAGCTGAAGATGGGCAAATAGATCTTGTTGTCAGGCGATCCGCTCCAGAGCGGGCGGGTTGCCTGTCCAGGGGGCATAGCAGCCCCAGCATATATCCGCATACTATGGGAGGGATGATTTATATGAAGAGAGCAGGCTTGAGAGCGGCAGGCATCCTGTTGGTTGTGTTGGCGGTTTTGTTCGGTAATGTGGAGCAGGCTGCCGCCAATCAGAATGGAAGCGTTTACTACGTGTCGGACGCAGAAGGAAATGATGCGACGGGAGACGGGTCCTTCCAGCATCCATGGAAGACGATCCAGAAGGCGGCCCAGGTGCTGGAAGCAGGGGATATCTGCTACATCCGGGAGGGCGTCTACAGGGAAACGGTCGTTCCTGCCCATTCCGGCACGGCCGGGGCCAAGATCAAGTATGCAGGCTATAATAGCGAAACGGTGGTGGTCAGCGGCACGGATACGGTGGTGGGCTGGACCTATGAGGAGGCGCATCTCTACGCTGCTCCGGTGGAGCTGAATCTGGGTGCAGGCAACCAGGTATTCGCCGATGGCGGGCTCCTGACGGAAGCCAGATGGCCCAATAATACGGGAGATTTGCTGACCCAGACCTATGCCGTTATGAGTCAGGGCTCGGCTGCAACCATTACCAGCAGCGAGCTTCCCGCAGGCCTGGACCCGACTGGGGCCCAGGTATGGTTCAGGGGCGGCGCAGGCTGGGCGGGACTGGACAGCGAGATCACGGCCTATGATCCTGTCTCCCATACCATGACCATGAAGCCTGTGGGCTCTACCGGAACCTACTATGATGCCAGGGCGGGCAACAGCTTCTACCTTTGGGGCAAGAAGGCCTTTTTGGATGCGGAGGGGGAATGGTGGTACGACGGTGTGGCGAAGAAGCTATACATCCGGGTGGCTGACGGAGAGGCTCCCGGTCAGGTGGAGGTGAAGACGCGGGAGCTTTCCTGGGATTTGTCGGGCAAGGAGCATATCGAGATCAGTGGAATTCAGACCCGGGGCAATACGATCCTTACCGACGAGGGCTCCAATCACTTGCTGATGAAAGATATGAAGATGGAATATATCTCCCACCGAACCCGCACGCCGAAGCAGGACGGCAGGCCCGAGGATCTGTACCGGGGGATTCAGCTGAAGGGATGGAACAACGAAATCAACAGCTCCGAGCTGGCTTACAGCTCCTCAGGGCTGGTCATGGTGAACGGGCAGGGCAATACGATTGTCAACTCCTACCTGCATGACGGCAATTATGCGGGAACCTGGGGAGGTCTTGTGACCATCGCGGGAGAAGGGCACTACATTGGCTACAATACGATGACAAGAGCGGGCCGGGACGTTATTAATATGTCGGGACTGGGAAAAAACATCATCGAGCATAATGATCTGTCCTTCGGCGCGATGATCTGTTATGATACCGCGATGATTTATTCCCCCAACACGGACGGCAGGGGCACGGAAATCCGCTACAACAAGATTCATGACATGAATCCCGCGGCTCATCTGGGAATGGGGATTTATCTGGATAATTCCACCAGCAATTTTGTGATCCATCATAATGTGCTATGGAATATTGCCAACTCCGATCCCATCCGTCTGAATTCGCCTTCCAATTATAATCTGGTCTATAACAATACGTTGGCGACGAATACGCGCAGACTGACTACTGCGGGAGGACGCTTCGGCGAGGATATGTTCGGCAACCGGCTGTTCAACAACATCATCTATGATTCCATCCATTATCCTGTGTCCGAAGGGGTAACGTATGGCAACAATATCTATATTCTGCAAGGCCAGAACCCCCAATTCATCGATGCCGGGCAACTGGATTTCCGGATTGGTCCGGGCTCTCCCGCGATCGATGCAGGCATGGTCATTCCCGGCATTACCGACGGATATGCAGGTCTGGCGCCGGATGTGGGAGCGTATGAGGCGGGCAGCGCGGATTTCCGCACCGGTCATGACTTTCAATCGGCTCCTCCGCTTCCCAACCGCAGCCTGAACCACATTCCATACGCCAATCAGGTGGTGAACTATGGCTTCGAGACCATGGAGCTGACCCCGTGGACCGCCAATCATCCCTCTATCCAGGTCCACTATGCCGGCAGCGCGGCCTGGACCTCCGAAACAGCGGACTCCCGGTTCCAGAAGGCGTCCATGAAGCTTACGGGGGAGGGAGATGAGATCCGGCAGGTTGTAGCCGGATTGCAGCCCGGCACACGCTACACCTTCTCGGTCTGGTCCAAGGTATCCGATGATTCGGCGGCGGCCGAATTCGGTGTCAGAGATTACGGTGGAGCGGCCGTAACCGGGAGCAGCAGCACCACCGGCTGGACACAGAGCATCATTGATTTTACCACCGGCCCCTCCCAGACATCCGCTGCCGTATTCCTGCGCAAGACTCAGGGGGCTGCTCCCAATCCGGGCAATCTGCATCATCTGGGACAACAGGCGATTGCGGATTATACCCTTCCGGTGCAATACGATGTTACGGCGTTCATTGAGGAGCAGCTGCTGGCGGCTCAGCCCGCCGCTACCTTATTGCTGAAGGTGGATAAACCGAGCCCGGCCAAGCGCATCACCTTCGGATCGAGGGAGAACGGAGTGGAGTCCAGACGGCCCCGGCTGCTTCTGTCCTATACGAATGGAGGCAGCGGCGTTCTGACTGCCATGGAAGACGCCAACGTGAAGAGCTCCAGCGGTTCGGAGCATACCAACAACGGGAGCGCTTCGACCTTGAACGCTTCGTATTGGAACGATCAGTATGTAGAGAACCTATATCTGAAATTCGACCTATCGGCCATTGCCGGTGAGCTTCAGGAGGTACGGCTGCAGCTTCAGCCTATATCGGCTTCGGGCGGGGCTTCCGTAAGCACCAAGCTGTTCGGCTTGGCCGACAACAGCTGGCAAGAGTCAACCCTGACCTGGGTCAACCGGCCCGCGGAGACGGAGCCCATGGAGGGCGCAGTTTTCTTCGACGATGCGGGTGTCATTCTGCCTCTTGGTTACAGCACCACGGAGGATCAGCTTCGCCATATGCTGCTGACGGCCCAAGGCCTGGCCGCGCATTATTCCGGCAATGAGCTGGTAGATGAGGCGATTGTGGCCGATCTGGAGAACGAAGCCGCCGGAGCCGTTGCCCTGCTGCAGTCCAATGCTGCAGAGCCGGAGCTTGAAGCTGCGCTGCTGGCGCTGGAGGAAAAGGTGGACGCCTTCTATTCCCGGTTGAACCTGGCTGTGCTGATAACGGATGTACAGGAGGTTCATTCCGGCGCCCGGGAGGGAGAGCTGCAGGGGCAATATATGACCGGCGCCAAAGCGGAGCTTCAGACCGCGTTGAATCAGGCTGTTGATATTGTGAATGCCATCTCCTCCGGCCCGGCGCTTATCCGGCAGGAGGAGCAGGATCTGCAGGCGGCGCTTGCGCTGTTCGAGAGCAAGGTGATTCTGCACGAGATCGGGACGCTGGAGCGGGCCGATATGGCCCTCATGCTGGCGCAGCCCGCCCAGTGGTCCACCTCCTACAGCACAAATAACGGCTACGCGCTGTTTACCGGGGCGGTTTCCAAGTATAACGGGATCATAGGCAACCAGGTATTCACCATGGATGTGAATTACCAGTTCATCGGCAATGGTGACTGGCCCGGCATTGTGCTTCGTTCCCAGCATCCCACTCTGCCGGTGCTGGGCAGCGGGGATACCTCTTACTTCATTATCTTCAAGCAGGACACCTGGGAGCTTCAGAAACGGATCAATGGCACGCAGGTGTGGCTGAAGAGCTATCCGAACACTCCAATGGAGAGCGGAGTAGACGTCAGGCTTGATGCTGGCGCAATCGACGTATTTGATGGAGTCCGCATATTTGTCTACGCCGACGGGGAGCGGGTTTTTGATATCATTGACCGGAATTCGCCCATATCCGCGGGCTATATGGGGATTGTTCCCCAGGGCAGCAAGTCGGACGGCATCCGGGTGCGGGCCGTGGAAAGCCAAGACTAGACTATAGGAGCTGGAGGGCCATCCGGTATGTTTCAATTGTTTAAAGGAGAGGCTGCCGCAGTGATATGCTGCGGCAGCCGGGAATCGGAGGCCGTTCGTCTGGCGGTCCGGGACCTTAGGACGTGTCTGACAACTCGCTTGAGGGCATCTTTCACCGCCTTGCTGCGTTACTTTCGCTTGACGTACCCCCGGTACGCCTGCACAAAAGTGCCTTGCCAGAAACGAAAATTCGATGAAATCTGCTCCCCTCGGAGTTTTCAGACACGCCCTAGTGAAGATATCCGCAAGGCGGGGGGAGGCCAGGCTGCTGTTATTGATGATTGGCCGGAGCAACAATCCGGCTGCCTGCTGGTGGGCTCCCTGCAAAATGAGGAATTCCGCCGTCTGGCCATGAAAGCGGGAGTCGATTTCTCCCAGGTGGACGGACAATGGGAAGCCTATCTGCTGCGGACCTTCGGGGAACGGGAGCAAAACCTGCTGATCTGCGGCAGCGACGACCGGGGAACCATGTGGGGAATTTATGATTTTAGCGAACAGGTTCTGGGGATTGATCCTCTGTACATCTGGACCGGACATTCGCCTGTCCCTGTGGGGGAACTGTCTGTTGAGAGCATGCATGTTGTTTCGCCGCCTCCCACCTTCCAATTCAGAGGCTGGTTTATCAATGACGAGGATCTGCTCACCGGATGGATGGAGGGTGGAGGGAAGCGCCATATTGATTATCCCTTCTACGGGCAGGTTGTGCATCCGCAGGTAATGGATAAGGTGATTGAGACAGCCTTGCGGCTGAAGCAGAATTTGCTGATTCCGGCTTCCTTCATCGACCTTGACAATCCCGCGGAGGAGAAGCTGGTCAGGCAGGCGGCCCAACGGGGCATGTTCATCTCCCAGCACCATGTGGAGCCCATGGGAGTCAGCCACTTCACTTGGGACAGATATTGGCGGGGGAAGGGAGAGGATTTCCCGGCATCTTATGTCACCCATCCGGAGAAATTCGCGGAAATCTGGACGGAATATGCCAGGAAATGGGCCGCTTATCCCAATGTGGTCTGGCAGCTTGGACTCAGGGGGAGAGCGGATAAGCCGGTATGGGTCAGCGATCCCGCCGCCCCTGCTTCCATGGAAGAACGGGGGGCGCTGATATCGTCGGCTCTTGCCAAGCAAATGGAGATCATCGGGGAAGTGCTGGGGCACAGTCATTTCTATTCCACCGCCACGCTGTGGATGGAAGGAACCCAGCTGCACCGGGACGGCTTCCTCCAGTTTCCCGGTGATACTATCATCGTCTTCGCTGACCATGGACCGTCCCAGATGCTGGGGGAGGACTTCCATGAAGCTCCCCGAAGTCCGGCGAGAGCGTACGGCGTGTATTACCACGCGGCCTTCTGGCCCTGCGGGCCCCATCTGGTCCAGGGAAACCCGCCGGACAAAATATACGGCAACTACAGCCAGATTGTGGACAGTGGAGCAACCGCCTACAGTATCTTGAATGTGGGCAACATCAGGGAGGTTGTGCTGGGAATCCGGGCAGTAGCCCGGATGACCTGGGATTTCGCGGCCTTCGATCACCGGCGGTTCATGGAGAGCTGGTGCGGGATGCAGTTTGGCGGGGAATGCGCCATGGAAGCGGCGGAGCTGTACAGTCATTTCTATCAGGCCTATCATTGTGTACGGAGCGGGCCGGCACCGGGCCGGCTGCTGCTGCTTGACGGAGTTATTAAGCTGCTGGGCCTGTCATTTATTGAAGCGAAGGATCTGTCCGTCAAAGGCTGGTTCGAGGAAATGTATTATGATTTTGACTGCGAGGCGGAGCGGGTCCGCTTCTACAAGCAGGCCATTGGCGACAGCCTTGCACGCTGGGAGAGCGTCAATGAAGCGGCGCACAGGCTGCGGCTTAAGATCCGGGAGGATCGCCGGGTTTTCTACGAGGAGCATATCCTTGTGCAGGCGGAGACGGCCATGGGACTGCATGCATGGCTGTACAGTCTGCTGCTGGCCCGGGAAGGGAGTGAGGATTGCCTTTTCCGGTATTATGCGGGAGAAGCCTGCCGCCATCTGGAGCAAGTGCTTGTCAGCCGCAAGAAGGCCGAGCAAGAGCCATGGTCCGGCTGGTACCGCGGCGAAACCAAGCTTGATGTGCAGGAGCTGCTGCAGCGGACACGGGAGTTATTGCTCTAACCCAACTTCGTAAGAAAGGCGAGGAATACCGTAAAATCGTGCAGGCTTTTCCTGAGGCAAGACGGTATGCTAAGGACGGCAAGAAACAGGCAGGCATCTCTGGCTTGCCTGTTTTTTTGCGCTTTCTTGCAAGAGATTGAGGAAAAGAGGAATCAAGCATATAATGAATTTATTTCATCTGTAAACGCTGCCAATTGAGAAACGGGGAGATGACATGAAGGGAAAGAAATTTTATTACAAGCTTATCTTTGTTTATGCGTTCATTATTCTGTTGTATACACTTGCCGCAACTGGGGTGTACTATTACAAGTCCGGTGAGCTTCTGACGGCAAGCATCCATAATAATCAGAAGCAATTCCTGATCCAGGCGGCGGAGAAGATCGATACTCAGCTGCAGGGTGCCCTCAGCATGATCAGCCAGATGAAGAGCAATGAGGATGTGACGGAGTTCTCCCGTGCCAACGAACGGGACTATTACCGGATCGCCAGCATCCAGAAAAATCTCAGCACATTAACCAATTCATTCTATAAATATGGCCTGAAGCTGGGAATTGCCAAAGCGGGAGACGAATTGGTCATTGCCTCAGATATGACTATTTCCACTGGACACTATTATGAGGAGCTTGGCCTAGACGATGGTCAGATCGGAAGGGTAACGGATTTTGTCCGGGACGGAGACAGGCGGAATTCGCTCTTTGTGATCGGCGGCCAGAAGGACTATATGACCATCGTGAAGAAGGAGCGTCTGATCAACAATGAGGAATTCATCTTCTATATCTCGTTTTATAAGACCTATCTGCTGCCCAACCTTGCTTCTTCCGGCAGGGAGGGCTTCGGTATTGCTGTCAATGAGGCTTTGATCGCCTATTCGGGCGGTGCAGAGGAGGCGCTTGCCGTTCTGTTTGAGCCGAGCGGAGCCCGTGAGGAATTTCCGGCAGGCTATCACCAAACGGAGAAATCCCCTAACATGATTCATTCCGCGGATTCTTCTTTGCTGCAAGGATGGAAGTTTTTCTACGTAGTTCCCGGCGATATTCTGAAGGATCAGCAACACCGGCTTATTGTCTTGTCATTGGCGGTTTATGTGGTTATGGCCGCCGCAGGCCTTGCATTCGCCTTGCTGATTGCCCGTAATATGTACCGGCCGATTCGCAAGCTTGCCGCAGTTTTCAAGGGCTACGGCGGAGAAAATGAAGGCTTCGACGATCTCGAATTTATTGAGAATACAGCCGGCAGAATTCGCAGGGTCAACGAGACGCTGCAGCGGATTATCGAGGAGAACAAGCTTCCGTCCAAGCAGAAGATGCTGAAGGATAAGCTGTTGGGATTACCGGGGCAGGATGGGCAAGAGGAGGAGGAACACTCGGGTTGGGACCACCTGAGCGGAGAACTGCGGGTGGTCATAGTGGAATTCCCCAATTACCGGGAACTGACAAAGCGTATTTCGAAGGAAGGCATTATATCCGCCAACCGTCAAATTCCCATTTTGCTGGAGGAGCATCTGAAGCGGCAGACGGCATTTGAAATCATCGAATTGGAGAGCATGAGGTATGTGCTGATTGTGAAGGAGGCGGCCGCCGGATTGCTGCACGACGATCTGTCCGGACTGGCAGCCAATCTGCTGTACATGATGGATCTGGAAGTGGTGGCTGCCGCGGGCAAGCCGGTTCAAGGCATCGGCGAATTGGAGCATTCCTATAACAGCGCGTTGAATCTGCTGGAATACCGCTACGCCTTTCCCCATCAGCATGTCTTTATGACAGAGGAGCTTCATCCTTCCACCCATGATGATTATTATTATCCGCTGGAACTGGAGAAGGAGCTGATCGGCTACGCCGTCAAAGGGGAGAAGGAGCAGGCCCGCCACGTTCTGGAGAGACTATTGGATGAAAATCTGCACCGCCGCAGCCTGGACAAGAAGACAATCTCCACCTTCTTGCTTCTGGTTCTGGCATCCTTCAACCGGATCGTCAGTCAACTGAAGCTGATCTTACCCCCGCTTGAGCCATCGGTTCTTGGGACCTTCGACAGCTGCCATGAGTTGGAGGACAACCTGCTCGGCATCTTCGAATCCGTGACGGATGCCATCGCCACCAACAGCAGGACAATGGATAATCAGGTAACCGTCAAGATGCTTGAATTTATTCACAGCCGATATCATCAGGACATATCGCTTAATGATCTGGCAGCTTATCTGTCGTTGTCTCCCAGCTATGCCAGCCGGTTATTCAAGAACGAAACCGGGGAAAACTTCAAGGATTATGTCAACCGGTATCGTGTGGAGATGGCCAAGAGGATCATGCTGGAAACTCCGCTGAAGATGGATGAGCTGGCCCGGCGGGTGGGCTGCAACAACGTGATTACATTTACCCGGATGTTCAAAAAATACGAAGGGATTCCGCCCGGGCAATATTTCCGCAAATAGTGAAAGTGAAGCTGAACCCCCATGAAACGGAGTGAAAGGAAAATCCTTCATCCGAAATGGCGGGTTCAATTTTTGTTAAGGAGGACAAAAAAGGTTTCATTCACCGGATATTGAGCGGCCAACCGCATGAGATGTTAAGAACCTCAAGAAATGATTCTTTACGCTGCCCGCAGGCTGAGGGTAAGATCAAGTTGCAAACAAAAAGGAGAGGAGAAATAGAGATGGCAAGCACGCTCGCAAAGCGTCTGCGGAGGGATCATTATTTGTATCTGATGCTGATTCCGTTTTTGCTGTGGTACGTGATTTTTATTTTCAAGCCGATGTACGGCTTGCAGATTGCCTTCCGGGATTTCAGTCCGTTCAAAGGCATCACCGGAAGTCCGTGGGTGGGGCTGGAGAATTTCAGGAGCTTTTATGAAAGCCCTTACTTCTTCAGAAATCTGGTCAATACGGTGATGATCAGCTTGTACAGCCTGTTATTGGCTTTTCCGGTTCCCATCGTTCTGGCTTTGTTGTTTAATGAAGTGAAGAATACGGTATTCCGGAAGACCGCGCAAACCTTCACGTATTTGCCGCACTTTATTTCGGTCGTGATTGTAGCGGGCATTGTCACCAATCTGCTGGCACCCAATACGGGAATCATCAATCTGCTGATCGAAAAATTCGGCGGGGATAAAGTTTATTTTCTGACGCAGCCCCAATATTTCCGCACCATCTTCATTGCGACATTCGATATCTGGAAGGAAGCGGGCTTTAACTCCATTGTGTATTTGGCCGCCATTGCGGGAATCAATCCCCAATTGTATGAAGCTGCGGTTGTGGACGGCGCAAGCAAATGGAAGCAGATCCGCCATGTCACCCTGCCCGGCATCCTTCCTACGGTGATGATTCTGTTGATTATGAAGATCGGGAATATGATGGATGTGAGCTATGAAGCGATTATCCTGATGTACCAGCCCTCCACTTACGAGACGGCGGACGTGATCAGCAGTTATGTGTACCGGGCGGGTCTGCAGGAGGGCCGTTACGATTTGGCTGCCACAGTCGGCCTGTTCAATGCGGCCATCGCCTGCATGCTGGTATTCGGAGCGAACAAGCTGAGCAAGAAAAGTACCGATACGGGAATATGGTAGGTGACCTTCAATGAAACCGACAAATGGAGACAAAATCTTTTATACAGCGAATTACATCTTTCTTACCCTGGTGTCTCTTGCGGCTCTGTATCCATTCCTCTATGTGCTCTCGGCATCCTTCAGCGCTCCGGAGGCGGTGGTGACGGGGAAGGTTGTCCTGTTCCCGGTGGATGTGAACATTTCGGCTTACGTCCAGGTCATGAGAGAGAGCAGTCTTTGGCTGGCCTATGCCAATACGGTGTTTTACACGGTGCTCGGTACGGCGGCCAGCATGCTCCTGACGGTGCTCGGAGCTTATCCGCTGTCCAAATCCCGCTTGGCGGGCGGGGCAATCTTCAGCTTCATCATTTCTCTGACTTTATGGATCAACATGAGCGGGTCGGCGGGAATGATTCCGTTTTATCTCAATCTGCGGGACATGAATATGCTGGACAGCCGTTTTGCCATTATCATCGCATTTGCCGTCGGCACTTTTAATGTAATCCTCATGAAAAGCTTCTTTGGGAATATCCCAGAGGCGATGGAGGAATCGGCCAAGATTGACGGCGCCAACGACTTTCAGATTCTGTGGAAAATCTATCTGCCGTTGTCTGTTCCGTCATTGGTCACCGTGGGCCTCTTCTATGCCGTAGCCCGGTGGAACTCTTATTTCTGGTCCATGATTCTGCTGAAGGACCCGCATAAGCTGCCGCTTCAGGTGCTTCTGAAGAAGCTCATTGTCGAGATGAATGTGGAACAGATGATGGATACGGTGGACGTGGTTGTGAGCTATTCCAAGGAGACGCTGATTTACGCCACGATTATCGTGTCGGTAATTCCCATCGTGCTGGTATATCCCTTTATCCAGAGCTACTTCGTCAAGGGAATGATACTGGGTGCCGTGAAGGAATAGGAAGACGAAGCATACAGGTTGTGCCTGATGTGATAAAGTATGACCAATCAACAGGGGAGATGAACGTATGAACAACAGAAAGACGATGGCATTGGCATTGGCGGCTGTCATGGCCGCCGCGATGGCAGGATGCGCGAAGAACGCGGACAATCAGGCAACGGGAGCTTCAAGCCCGAGTGCAAGCCAAGCGCCTGCAGCTGTGAGCGGGGCCCAGGCGCTATATGCCAGCGGGAAGCCGCTGGAGTTGAAGGTTCATATGCATTACGGGGATATCCATGTGTTCAAGGACGAATGGCCGGTCTTCAAAAAAGCGGCCGAGCTGACGAACGTAACGCTGAAGGGAACGGCGCCCCAGAACGCCACCAACAGTAATGAAGTATTCAATCTGATGCTGGTATCGAAGGACCTGCCGGATATTATCCAGGGGGACAAGGCCAATCTGCTCAAAGCCTCCGGCGACGGGGCATTGATTCCGCTGGATGATCTGATCGAGAAGAATGCTCCTCATATCAAGAAATTTTTCGATGATAATCCCTGGGTCCGGCAAGGTGCTGCAGCCGCCGACGGCAAGCTGTACTATCTGCCCTTCGTGATGGACGGCAAGGCGGCTGAGGGCTTCTTCATCCGCAAGGATTGGCTGGACAAATTGGGGCTGAAGGAGCCCAAAACCGTAGACGAATACCACCAAGTACTGAAGATGTTCCTGGAGAAGGACCCTAACGGGAACAACAAGCAAGATGAGGTTCCCTATTTTTCCCGTGACAAAAAAGGCATTCTGGATCTGGTTCAGCTTTTTGGCGCCCGCACAGGCTGGTACGAGCAGGACGGGCAGCTGCGTTACGGCAAGTACGAGGCGGAGTATAAAACAGCCATGAGCTCCCTGTCCGTATGGTACAAGGAGAAGCTGATCGACAATGAAATATTCACAAGAGGCGACAAGGCCCGCGATATCCTTCTGGGAGACAATGTGGGAGGCTCCACCCATGACTGGTTCGGCAGCTCGTCCAACTATAACGATACGCTGAAGGATAAGGTGTCCGGCCTGCAATTCCTGCCCATCGCACCGCCGGCGGATGTGAACGGCAAGGTCAAGGAGGAGAGCGGCCGTGAGCTGCTTCAGCCTTATGGATGGGGGATTTCCTCTGTAAACAAGCATACGGTGGAAACCATCAAGTACATGGACTTCTGGTACACGGAAACCGGCAAGCGCTTGGGGAATGTGGGCATTGAAGGCCAGCAGTACACCATGCAAAACGGCAAGGCTGTGTATACAGATGCCGTGCTGAAGGGCAAAGATCCGGTGAATAAGCAAATGTGGGATATCGGGGCCCAGCAGTACATCGGCCTGCAGATGGATTACAGCTATGAGGAGCAGTGGACGAATCCCGTAGCTGCCAAGGGAATCCGGGAATATCTGGACAACGGCTACATTTTGCCCCAGGTGCCTTCGTTAAGCTTCAATGACGCCGAGCAGAAGATCCTGACCGAGAAATGGCCGGCAATCGAAACTTATATTGCAGAGATGGAGCAGAAGTGGATTATGGGGGCCCAGCCGGTGGGCTCCAGCTTTGACAGCTATGTCAGCAACTTGAAGACCATGGGTATAGACAGTGTCATTCAGGTTTACAACGCTGCCTTCAAGAGGTATAACGGCAAATAATCATGATGATTTTTCCGGGCAGGCTTGAAGAGTCCTTGGCCGGCGGTACGGCTGCCCGGATTTCATCTGCCCATGGCAGATCCACCATTCTTTCAAAAAAGGGGACGATGTAACGAATGATAACCAAACTGCTGTTGCGCAAGCTGGCGGTTTATGCTTTGGCAGGCACCTTGATTTTTCTTCAGGGGGCCGGGGGGACGCAGGCTTCACCTGTTTCCAGCAACGTATACGCCGAGTCGGCTTCTCCGGTTATGGCGCAGGAGACTCCCGCATTTCTGAATACGCTTAATCCGGTTCATCCCCGTTTGCTGGCCACTTGGGCAGAGTTTGAGGCGGTGGGGCAAAAGGTGCAGCAAGATCCCGTTGCCGCCCGATGGTATATCAAGCTGAAGGCCCGGGCGGACCAGATGCTTGGAGAGCCGCCTGTCCAATACGCGCTGACCAACAATTCCATGCTGGAAATAAGCAGGAAGGTCATTGACCGGGTGTATACCTTGGGGCTGGTTTACAAGCTTGATCCAAACCCGGTTTACCTAAACCGTATTTGGACGGAGCTGAATGCGGCGGCCGGATTCCCCGATTGGCATCCTGCGGAGTATCTGGATGCTGCTGAGATGATCCACGCCTTCGCCATTGGTTACGATTGGTTCTATCACGATTGGAGCAGCGGACAACGGGATGTTATCCGCAATGCCCTGCTGCAAAAAGGACTGCTGACCGCGCTGCCCACCTACCGGGGGGAAAATGTGGGTCCGCCGAACCAATGGTTTTGGCTGACCAGCAAAATTAACTGGAATGTGGTGGCCAACAGCGGGGTTTCGCTGGGAGCTCTGGCCATTGCGGATGAACAGCCCGAGCTGGCTGCGGAATTATTGGAAGGCGCTTACAATTCCATTCAACTGGGCCTGTCGGAATTTTTGCATGACGGCGCTTATCCCGAGGGAATCGGTTATTGGGATTACGCCACCAAGTATGCTGTTGCTTACTTTGCAGGTTTAGAGTCGGCGCTCGGAACCGATTACGGTCTCTCCGGCGCTTACGGGTTCCCGCTTACCGGAGATTTTCCGGTGTATATGACCGGCCCGCAGCAGTCGTTCAACTACGGGGATGCAGTGTCCGCCAAACTAAGGTCCGGCCAGCTGACATGGATGGGCAGCCGGTTCGGCATACCGGCCTACCAGGATTACCAGGAGCAAAATGCCGTGCCTTCTGCAGAGGATCTGCTGTGGTATGACCCCGGCTTAACTGATTCCGGGAACCGTTCCAAGGACCGGTTGTTCGACAGCATTGACGTGGCCTTGTTCCGCAGCGGCTGGAATGACCCCTATGGAGTGTTTGCCGGCATCAAGGGCGGGGACAATCAATCCAATCACAACGATCTGGACTTGGGTACCTTTGTCATCGATGCTCTCGGGGAACGCTGGGCGGAGGAACTGGGAGCGGAGGACTACAGCTCCCCTGGCTATTGGGACACCGGCGCCAACGGCTCCCGTTGGGGATATTACCGCAAGCGCGCGGAGGGACAGAATACGCTGGTGATGAACCCCTCGCTTGCGCCGGATCAGAATACGCTGGCCAAGGCGAAGATCATTCGCTTCGAATCGGGGAAGGAGGACGCCTTCGCCGTTGTGGATCTGACGGAAGCCTATGCGCCTCATGCCAGTCATGCCGTCCGCGGCATCCGCATGCTGGATGAGAGGAGACAGGTTCTGGTGCAGGACGAGATTGAGACGGACGGCACATCGGATATGTGGTGGTTCATGCACACCAAGGCGGATGTGCAGATCGCACCCGACGGCAAGTCGGCTGTCCTGCAAATTGGGGCCAAGCGGATGCTGGTCAAGCTTCTGGGCGGAGGCGGGGAACGGTTCCAGGTTATGGCGGCCAAACCTCTGTGGACCTCTCCGCAGCCTGACGCCGCCAAGCCGAACAGTGATGTCCGCAAGCTGGCTGTTCATCTGAACGGGGAGCCTACGGTCACACTGTCGGTATTGTTCGCTCCGCTGCCGGAAGGGACACAGGCTGCCGATATCGGCATACCTGCCATTGAGCCCATAGCGGCTTGGATGCTGAAGCCCGCTTCGCCTGCTTCCGTTCAGGATATCCGTATAGACGAAGCCTCTCTCGCCGGCTACTCGCCGGACGACTATACGTATTATGTAACACGGCCTATCGGCAGCGCGGTTCCCGTTGTGAGCGCCTCGGCATACGGGGATACGGCAGCCCAGGTCATTCAGGCACAGAGTATTCCGGGAACGGCCTATGTGGATGCGCATCCGGCAGGAGAGCCGGAGAAGCTGAAACGGTATGCCATCCATTTCGTGACAGGAGCCTCCTCCTCTCCCAGGGACATCGACGGACTTCCCGTGGCGGCGGTGACCGCCAGTTCCGACGCGGATCATACGGCCGCAAGCACCATCGATAACAGCTTCGCCACCCGGTGGTCGGCAGAAGGCGAGCAATGGATTCAATACGATCTGGGGTCCCCGGCGGAGATAGGCAGCGTGGCAATCGCCTGGTATTCCGGGAACAGCCGCAAGGCCTCCTTCGATATTCAGCTGTCACAGGACGGCTTGGTATGGAGTACGGTGTACAGCGGGCAGAGCGGGGGAACCACCATTTATCCCGAGCTGGTTGCATTTCCCGCTCAGTCTGCCCGTTATGTCCGCGTTGCGGGACAGGGGAATACGGCGAATCAGTGGAACAGCATCACTGAGGTGGATATCTTCTCCGATCCGGCTTTGGCGCGCAGCTTTATTGATTCCTTCGTGGATTTTGATTTTCTGAAGGTGGAAACGTCCCTGCCGGCCAACTCCCTCAGCTTGGGGGCAAGCTCTGTATTGACGCTTGCGGGGCTGCCTGCTTCCGCCGAAGATCATCTCCGCTTTGCCAGCAACAACGAGAACGTTCTGACGGTCAGTCCGGAAGGAGAGGTTCGCGGCGTGGGCATCGGTACGGCCAAGGTGTTCGCCATTGTGGAGATGAACCAAGCCATTATCTACGCCAGCGCCGAGATTACTGTGGATGAGCCTGGTGTAACCAAGCTGCTTCCGGTATCGGATACCTATGTATACGACGCCGCCCCTGCAGTGAATTACGGAGCCGTCAACCCGTTGTTCATTAAAGATGCCAGTACAGGCTACAAGAGAGAAGCATACCTGCAGTTTGATGTGTCTCCCCTCAATCAGGACATCGGCTCTGCCGTCTTATACTTATACGGTTACGTCAACGATGCGGTTATGACCGAAGGGCCGGCATCGGTCTATCTGATTCCCGATGACGCCTGGCAAGAGAACGGATTGGTCTGGAACAACCGTCCCGCCCGTGGGGAGGAAGCCGGAACCGTCAGCTTCAACCGGACCTGGGGCTGGCATCAATTGGACCTGACCGATGATGTGCTCCAGGAAGCTGCCGGGGACGGGAAGATCAGTCTGCTCATTGCGCAGAACATGAACGGAAAAGGCTTTGGACTCAGCATCAACAGCAAGGAGGACAGCCGCTTCGCACCTTATCTGCAGATCAGGCCCATGCCGGAAATAAGCGATAATGCCCGGCTGTCGGACTTGACGGTATCGGAAGGCAGCTTGTCCCCCTCCTTCCGTTCCGCCGTGCATGATTACGAGGTGAGAGTAGGGCATGAAGTGAATGCCATCACTCTGACGCCAACGGCTATGGATGCTCGTGCTGCCGTGACGATGACGGTGTATGCTCCCGATGGCACGCTCTTAACCGACCATATCCCCTTGCCCCACGGTACTGCTGTCCCGCCAATTCAACTGGAGGAGGGGGCAACCCGTATATGCTTCGAGGTCACGGCCCAGAACGGAACGGATCAACGGCGGTATGAGGCAACGGTTGTCCGTGAACCGTTCAAGATCATGGCGGCAGCCGACACTTACGTTCATGATGCTGCTCCGGCCGCCAATTTCGGCTCGGTTAATCCGCTTCTGATTAAGGATGCCTATCCGGGCTATCAAAGAGAGGCTTTCCTGAAGTTTGATCTGAGCGCGATTGAAGGTGAAATCCTGTCTGCAGAGCTCTATGTCTATGGCCGTGTGGATGACCCGGCAATAACGGAGGCCGCGGGTACGGTGTTTGCGGTGGAGGATGACAGCTGGCAGGAGAGTATGTTGAACTGGAACAACCGTCCCGCGCAGGGAGCTGCTCTGGAGGAGCTCCGCTTCGAACAGAGTTGGGGCTGGCAAAGCACGGACATCAGCGCGTACGTGTTGCAAGAAACGGCAGGCGACGGTCTGGTCAGTGTGAAGCTGGCCGAGCTGATGGACCGCAAAGGTGCAGCCATCTATATGAAGAGCAGGGAGGATGCGGTGTTTGCACCGTATCTTCATATCAGGCTGAAGCCCTGACAAAACGTAAGCCCGCCAACCGGCGGCGGCAGGAGATTTTCTGCTGTCGGCTGGCAGGATTAGCAGGAGTAAGGGATAGAGAAACGGCCAGTTGGCGGTACATAAGTACGGCTGCTGGAAGATGATCTTCACAGGCGCCCCTGTCAGAATGCGAAGAAGAAGAGGCTGTCCCGAAAGCCATGGTCAATGGCAACGGGATAGCCTCTTTATTTGGGCTGCCGTCAAAACAAAATATCAAAAACAAATCGTTCACAATTCAGACGAACTTTTTTAAGCTTAGCTTCAGTTTTCTTTAAGCTCCAATTAGAGTTCCGTACGTATATTAAAGTTGCTCGTTAATCGCGGTTATTATGATAAGAATTGGGGGGCAACCAAGTGCTGGAAGTACGTGGGGTCAGCAAAATGTATGAGAACCAGCGGGGCGTGCGTCATATGGATTTCTTCATGGACCGTGGAGAAATTGTGGGCTTTCTCGGTCCCAACGGGGCCGGCAAAACCACCACCATGCGGATGATCACCGGGTATCTCAATCCAACCAAGGGACAGATCCGCATCGACGGCTTGTCGATGGAGGAGCATCCCAAGAAGGCCAGGCGAAAGATTGGATATCTGCCGGAAACGCCGCCGTTGTATCCCGAGATGTCGGTGATGGCGTATCTGAAATTCATCGCCGACCTGCGGGATATTCCCGTGCGGGAGCAGAAGAAGCGCATCAGTGAGGCTGTGGGCAAGCTGGGACTTGACGGCCGGGAGAAGCAAATCATCCGCAGTCTGTCCAAAGGCTACAGGCAGCGCCTGGGCTTAGCGCAGGCGATTCTCCACCAGCCGGATCTGCTGGTGTTGGATGAGCCCACATCAGGGCTCGATCCGAAGCAGATTATAGAAATCCGCGAGCTCATCAAGGAGCTGGGAGAGAACCATACGGTGCTTCTGAGCACGCATATCCTGCCTGAGGTGAATACACTGTGCAATCGGGTGCTGATCATCAACAAGGGCGAGATTGTGCTGGACGGCAACCCTGAAGAGCTGGGCAGCCGGATGAACCAGCAGTTCCAGGTAGCGTTGGAGGTAAGAGGGGAGCCGGAGCTGATTGTAAGCGGCCTGGAAGCTCTGCCTGGTGTGGAAACCGTGAAGCTGCTGGGCGTTTCTGCGGCCGTGGCGCGGGCGGAGGATACAACGGCAGGGATAACAGTGGTGCAGCCGGCTGCCGGAGACGTCTTCATGGCAGAGGCGATTAAGCCGGAATCCGATGAAGGAATGAAGAAAGCGCTATCAATATCTGGGGAAACAGAAGCTGCGGAGAAAGAGCATGGTTTGGCGGATCCGGCAGGAGTCCCGGACCAAGGGATCGCAGCAGCGGCTGAGCCGCCGGCGGTTAAGCTCCTCGTCTCCGCAAGAGGCAAGGAGGATATCAGGGAGGAGGTCTTCTTCCGTCTGGCCGAGCTTAGGCTGCCGATCCTGGAGATGAAGAAGGAGAATCTGAGTCTGGAAGATATCTTCCTCCAATTGACCGGCAATGATCCGGACGGAGCAGGAGTCTCCATCATCACTACAGAGCCGGATGTTTCCGCGACAGGGAATGGGAAGGGGAAGGGACTGGAGACGGTTCCCGAGTCCGGTCATACGCCGGAGACGCAGACCGGGAAGGATGGTGGCAATCATGCGTAGGATGTGGGCCATTTGCCGCAAGGAGCTGCAGATGTACTTCTATTCGCCGGTGGCGTATGTGGCGTTTGCGTTTTATTTTGTACTTGCCGGGTTCTTCTTCGCCAACGACTTCCTGTATTCCATGACCGTGGATATCCGGCCCATGCAGAGCAACATGATGCTGTTCTATCTGTTCGTGATCCCGCTTCTGTCCATGCGGCTGGTTTCCGATGAGCTTCGTCAGGGGACCGATGAGCTGCTGCTCACCTCCCCGGCCAATATTACCGAGATTATTATGGGCAAATACCTGGCGGGAGTGTGCGTACACTTGCTGATGGTGGTGTTCAGCCTGCTTTATCCTGCGATCATGGGCACCTACGGTGATCTGGACCAGCCGGTATTGTGGCTGTCCTATCTGGGCTTGTTCCTGCTGGGCGCCTCGATGATGGCCGTGGGCCTGTTCTGCTCCACCCTGTCGGCGCACCAGATGATAGCGGGCATCGCCGCCTTCGCCATGCTGCTCATTCTGTGGATGATTGACTGGTTGGGTTACAGCATGTTTTCGTCCGGCCGGGATTTCTTCGAGCAATTCTCCATTGTACAGCGGCTTGGCAATTTGCAGAAGGGCATCTTCGACCTGCCCGATGTGCTGTTCTATGTGACGCTGATTGGCCTGTTCATCATACTGAGCATTCAGATGCTCGGGCGCAAACGGTGGAGATAAGGATGCAGAAGACTGTCGCAGAGGAAAAATCCAAGCTTATGCTTACGATGCCGGCTTTGCTTAGGCAAAGCTTTCAGGAGGAATAGCCGTGAAAAACTGGATCAAAGGCGCCAACGCCACTGTGCTTTCTCTGGCGGCCATCGGGATATTTATCCTGCTTACGATCTTCCTGCATTCTCTTCCGGGAGTCCAGTGGGATCTGACCGCCAGCAAGAAGTTTACGTTATCCGATAAAACCATAACCACTCTGAAGAACCTGGACCAAGAGGTTCACGCCATTGCCTTCACCGAATCCGGGCAAGGGGTGGTATACACCGAAATTAAGGATATGCTCGACGAATATCAGAAGCGCAGCGGCAAGTTCACCTGGGAGGAAGTGGACCCGAAGAAGAATCCTACCCTGGCCCAGAAGTACAGCATCGCCTCTTACGGCACCATCGTGTTCGAGAGCGGCGAGAATACCAAGAGCATTACCAGCACGGAGCTGTTCGGCTACGGCTCGGAGCAGACCTCCTATACCTTCAGCGGGGAAAATAAGTTCACCCAAGCCTTGGTGGATCTGACCTCGGGTGCCAAGCATATTGCTTATGCCATAACGGGTCACAATGAGCTGGCCCTAAGCGATGCCTACGAGTTCAGAACCGGTCTGGAGAACGAGGGGATGGAAATCAAGGAGCTGAACCTGTTCACCCAGGCAGCCATTCCCGAGGATGCGGAGACGCTCTTGATCCTCTCTCCCCAGAAGGATATCAGCGAGCAGGAAGCCCAGTTGATTGTGGATTTTGTCAAGAACAAGGGCAAGCTGTATATGACGGTAGGTTTGGCTCAGGATATGGACAAGTGGGTGAACTGGAACAAGGTGCTGGAGGCGGTGGGCGTCAAGAACCAGAATGCTCTGGTGGTGGAATCGTCCAAAACCTTGTCCCAGGACCCGCTGGCTATTGTACCGCAGTACGGATACCATGACATTGTGAACAAATTAAGCGAGCAGCGCTCCATTGTAGTGATGCCTGTGGCCATGTCCTTAGGCCAAGTGGAAGGCTTTGCCGACTACACCGCTTCGGCGATTCTGAATACAACAGATGCCGGCTACGGCAAAACCGACTTATCCCTCTTCACAGGCAGTTCCCAGGTCACTCAAGCCACCATTGCCAAGAAGGACGGCGATTTGGGCGGACCGCTGGATTTGGCCTATGCCATCTCTACAACAGAGAATACACCCAAGGCTGTAGTGATCGGCAATGGGTTGTTTCTGAGGGATGATTGGATTGCCGAGCAAGGAAACCGGGATTTTGCGTTGAACAGCGCGGGCTGGCTCAATGAGCAGAAGGAGCTGGTGACGATCCGCCCACGTGAGGAAATGATCCCCGATGAGGTATATATCTCCCTGCCCAAGCAGAAAATGATCTTCTGGGGAACCATAGCCGTTTACCCGCTGGTCTTCCTGGTCTTCGGCGGAATCGTCTGGTGGAGGAGGAGAAAAGGATGAGGAAGTTTCTGCCGACTCTGATTCTGCTCGTGGTGCTGATCGGCGGTTACATGTACGCGAAGAGCGAGAATTTCTTCCGGGAGGAAGAAAAGACGGACCCTGTTCTGTTCACGCTGCAAAGCGCAGAAGTGCAGGAGCTCAGACTGGGCAGCGGGGAGACGCAGACCGTGCTGAAGCGAACCGCCGACGGCTGGGAGATGGTGAAGCCCGCGGCTTATCCTGTGCAAAAGTATAGCGCCGACAGTCTGGCGGAAGCATTCGCCGCACTCCAGGTGAAGGGGACCGTCGATGAGGCTCCCGGCGATCTGGCGGAATACGGCCTTGCCGAGCCGGTGCATGAGGTGGAGGCCGTGCTTGCCGACGGGACCACGCGGAAGCTTCTGGCCGGCAATCCGCTGCCTGTTGCAGGCACAACCTATGTGAAAACCGCGGATGACGATAAGGTGTATGAGATGGATGATACTCTGCTCAGCGGGGTTATGAAAACCGATGAGGATTTCCTCGACAAAACGGTGCTGCAGCTGGACTACGATAAAGTAAGCGAAATCGGGTTCACCTGGCAAGGCCAGAGCTGGTCCCTGGTGAAGAGCGATCCCGCCAAGAAGGCGTATGAATCCGCCTGGAAGCTGGGGGACAAGGAGCTGAAGCCGGAAGAAGGCAGCGGCGTTCTCGACCAGCTGACCTTCCTCGCCACGGACCGGCTGCCACGGGCCAGAGAGGAACTCGATTGGACGGCCGCGGAGTTCACACTTGTTGTCAAGCATAACGACGGTACAGCTGTGAATTATGCAGGGCGGTTGGACAATCAGCTGGTGCGGATCGCCAAGGACGACGGAGCCTGGGCCTTTGCCGTGGGTGCCACGGATATCCAGGCTATCGCCGATGGCCTGCAGGAGCTGCTGACGGCTGAACCTGAGCCTGAACCGTCTCCGGAGGCTGGCGCCAGCCCGGCTGCGCCGTAGCAGCGGGGCGGGGTGCATCTGCTGCTGGAATTCACTGGCGCTGCCAAGGTGGGCCAGCAGCGGATTCCGCAAAGGTGCCTCCC
Organism: Paenibacillaceae bacterium; assembly: GCA_029256185.1. Classification (GTDB taxonomy): domain Bacteria; phylum Bacillota; class Bacilli; order Paenibacillales; family NBRC-103111; genus Paenibacillus_AR. The sequence continues at coordinate 16,177 of JAQSYI010000022.1, read as the reverse complement.
TAGAGTATAAAGAAAGGGCCAGCCTCGGGTTATTCCGTGGCTGGCCTTTTTCAACATAGCGGCAATGCAGCCGATTAACAAGAAACGTGAATATGTTCTTTTGACTCCATATAGGATAAAATGTTGGGGATCAGTATATGTCCTTCCGACAGGAGAGAATAGCAGCATGCAGAAAAAATGGCTGTATCGTCTGATCCTATCTTATCTGCCTATCTTCCTGGCGGTGGTATTCTGCCTGATTCTGGTGTTCTTCCTTACACTCAATGAAACGACCAGACGGCAGACTGTGCAGGCCAACCGGGTATTCGGCAGCCAGGTGATGCAGATGGTGGACGCTACCCTGCAAAATATCGATACCATGGCCAGCAAGGGACTGCTGTTGAACCGGCAGGTCATAAACTATTTTGACGGCGTCGAGCCGGAGGGCACCTACGACTACTACCAGACCACCAACGCCATGCTTGATTTCATGGAGCCGCTGCCCATGCTGGATTCCATCTATCTGTACCGGGAAAAGGACGGGAAGGTGCTGATGCAGTCCTTCTCCTCCCAATTGGAGGAATTCGGGGACACCGCGTTCATCCGGCAGGCGATGAGCATGGATAAGCCCTATATGTGGACGGGGACCAGAAATTTATATCTGTTCGCCGGGGATAACCAAAACAGGTCGGTAGTAACCCTGGCCAAGCGGGTTCCGTATTATTCCGGCGAGCAGGGCTTGATCGTCATCAACATCCGCTCCGCCTCTCTGCTGGCTCTTGTGCGGGACATGCAGATTGAAGGGGGCGCCCAGGTATGTCTGGCGGATAGCGCGGGCAACAGCTTCGCCGAGCCGCTGGTACCCTGCGGGACAGGCGGGGAGCTGAACGACATCCACGTTATATCCCCCTATTCCGGATTTCAGCTAAGCATGGGTTTGGACAAGGGGACATGGATTCCCTTGTTGTCCTCCTTTACCTATGTCTGGTTTGTGTTGGGGTTAGTGGCGGTAGTGGGAGGAATCGTGGCCATGACTTATGTCAGTCACAGGCATTACCGCCCGCTGGAGCAGCTGCTGAACCGGGTGCAGACCTTCGGCCAGCGCAAGAACAGCTTGTTGAAGCGGACGGAAGAGGATGATGACTTCGCCTTCATTGATCATGCGCTGGAGAGCCTGATCGATGGAACGAATAATTTCGAGCAGCAGCAGGCAGAGGGACTTCTGTACAAGCGGATGCACTTTTTTAAGGAAATGCTGGAGGGAACCCAAGTGCTGTCCCGCGGCCAATTAAATGAAGAAGCGGGAAAATTGGGAATTGCTTTTTCTTTTGACCGGGCTGTGGTGGGCATCGTGGAGATGGATTATTACGAGGCGTTCTCCGCCGAATACAATGCGAAGGATCAGTCCTTGTTCAAATTCACTGTCCGCAGCGCCATACAGGAAATTGCCGCAGATTCAGACGAGATGCTGTGGACGGAATGGATTGCCCCCAACCGTCTGGGCCTGCTTTATTGGAGAGGACACGATGGAGCTGGGCAGGACGAGGATCAGGCCTTTCAGAACAGGCTGCTTTCCATGGCCGAGAGTGCCCGGTTATGGGTGGAGCAATATCTGAAATTCACCGTCACCTTTGGTTTCGGCCGGCAAATCCGTCATGCAGGCGGGATGTCCTCCTCCTATGAGCAGGCGGCTGAGGCGCTGAACAGGAAGCTTTCTGCGGGGCCCAACCGGGTCTACCTCTATGATGGGCATCATTCCCCGGATAACGGAATCAGGATGGATACGCTTCTTCACGAATTGAAGGAGACGGCCCAACTGTTCCGTCTGGGCAATCCCGATTGGGAGGAACGCTTCAACCGCGCCTTCGACTCCATGGCTTCGGGTGAGTACGGCAAGGAAGAGATGGCCCGGATTGTCCAGGTATTCAAGACGCAGATTGTCAGGGAAATGCAGGAGGCTCCGCAGGAGCTGCAGCAAGCGTGGAGGCAGTGCGGGCTGGAGCAGCTTCAGGCTGTGCATGAGCAGCATGAATGGATTGAGGAGACCAAGCAAGCTTTGTTGAAGCCGTTGCAGGAGGCATTCCGGCAGCTTCAGGGGCTGCGCTCCAACCGGGAGCAGTATTCACAGGCAGCTCTGGTAAGGCAATATATCGCCGAGCATTTCCGCGATCCCGATCTTTCCCTGACCCAAATCAGCGAAGCCTTCGACATTAATCTGAAGACATTAAGCCGGATCTTCAAGGAAGAGTTCGGCGAGAAATTCGTGGACTATCTGACCAGACTGCGGATTGAGCTTGCCAAGGAATTGCTGGAGACCTCCCAGGATTCCGTCCAGAGGATAGCAGAGATGGTGGGATACCTGTATCCCATGTCCTTCATTCGCGTATTCAAGAAAACTGTCGGCACGACTCCCGGGGATTACCGGAAGGAGCGGGAGGGACGTGTCGGCAACGGGCAAGGGTAAGCAAGGAGCGCCTTACGGGAATAAGCCGTGGGCGCTTTTTTTTATGGCAGCAAGACCAAAATACCGGGAGAGGGAGGGGAGCTCGGCGGTATACCGGAAAAAGGGGGACGCTTGCGCTTAGGAGAAGCCCACACGCCGCAGCTTGCACCATACAAGCCGTTGCAATGAAGAGAGTCGTAAAGCAACAGGCCTTGCTTGGGGATGTAGCCGAAATTTCGTGCGGAGTGGCTCTGCCAGGAGCAGAGGTAGGCGATTGTATGCGAAATTTCGTACAGAATGGCCCTGCGAGGCGCAGAACTGGCCCATTGTATGCGAAATTTCATACAGAGTGGCCATTCCAGCGCTAAGCGTCCCTATCAAAATGCTAGCTGAGTTAGTTCAGTTGATCGTCAGCTTCATTGCCGTTAGGGGGGAGAGGCTCGCGAGGAGGAACGTTGCTCCTTCAGAAATCCAACAAGGACCTGGCGGTGTTCTTCCACCAAATTATTCTGTTGCGGAACCTTGCCGTCCGGCTGCTGCGGGATATGCCATAATGAACCGGCTGTTTCGACAGACTTTCTCGAACATGCGGGGTTGAAGCGCCGGTCGCCGCAGACTTTATCGGATATGCCACAATGAAGTGCCGGTCACAGCAGCCCGTCTTGGATATACGAGAATTCGGCGGCAAGTCGTCCCCGGCCAATCCGATATACGGGAAAATTGAATATTGCCGTTCTTCGGTGTTCTCCCGTATGTTGGGGTTGTGGTAAGGGCGGTACCGGTCCTGATGCTTCAGCCTGATGGGGCGAGCGCAAGAACACAAGCATATGCAAACATATTTAGAGACTGCGGCGAAATAATGCAACGCTAATTTTCCGCGCAGCAACTAAGACGTAGGAGGTGCCCGCATGAAGCTCGACTCGTTAAACGGCTCCGGGGAAGGAACAGCCGCCAACCCGGCGGTGATTACGAGAAAGCATCCTTTCTGGGAAAGCCAACGGTTCCAGCATAATATTCCCTTATGGATCATGTTCGTTCCCGTAGTGGCGTTTTATCTGATCTTTAAGTACACACCGATGATGGGCTTGGTCATTGCCTTCAAAAATTACAATTTTCACGACGGCATCCTGGGCAGCCCCTGGGTCGGCTTCGAAAACTTCCGCAATCTGTTCACGCAGGCCCAGTCCGTCCAGATCATCCGCAACACCCTGATGCTCAGCCTGTTATCGGTGTTCATCAGCTTTCCGTTCCCGATTGCCCTGGCCATTATGCTCAATGAGGTGCGCAAGCTGTGGTTCAAGAAGATTGTGCAGACGCTGGTGTATCTGCCCCACTTCTTCTCATGGGTTATTGTCGGAGGTATTGTGATCACCCTGTTCGCTCAGGGCGGAGTAATCAACAATGTGCTGGGCAGGCTGACGGGAAGCGAGCCCTTTGCTTTTTTGTTCCATGAATTCTCGTGGATCTCCCTGTTCCTGGGCTCTGCCATCTGGAAGGATGCCGGGTTCAACGCCATCATCTATCTGGCGGCGTTGACCACCATCGACCCCAGCTTGTATGAAGCGGCCAGCATGGACGGAGCGGGCAAATTCAAGCAGATGCGCCATGTAACGCTGCCCGGTCTGAGCCCCACCATCGTAATCATGCTGATTCTCGCCATGGGACGTGTGATGGAGGTGGGCTTCGACCAGATTTATGTGCTGCAGAATCCCATTGTATCCAACATCTCCGAGGTAATCAGCACCTATATTTATCAGATTGGTCTGCAGGGCGGCCAATTCAGCCTGACCACCGCGCTCGGATTGTTCGAATCCCTGGTGGCGTTCACGATGGTGATGCTGACGAATGCCATTGCCAAGCGCTTCAACAAGTCATTGTGGTAGGTGGAGGATGCTATGAAATATTCATGGGGAGAAAAAGTGTTTTATACCGTTAATTATATGCTGCTGCTGCTGGCGGGCCTGATCTGCTTGCTGCCTCTGCTTAATCTTGCGGCCATTTCCTTAAGCGGCAAGGACGCGGTCATGTCCGGCTTCGTCGCCTTCTGGCCGGTGGATGCGACCTTGGAGTCATACCGGCTGCTGTTCGATGGAACACCGATTGTCAATGCCTTCTTCAACAATGTGGAGATCACGGTTGTCGGCGTTGCGCTTAGCATGGCATTTACGGTTTTCGCCGCGTATCCCTTGTCCAGAAGCTGGTTCTACGGACGCCGCTCCCTGACTCTGGCCATTGTGTTCACCATGCTGTTCAACGGCGGACTGATTCCCACCTATCTGGTGATCAAGCAGTTGGGGCTGGTGGATTCTTATGGAGCCTTGTGGCTTCCTGCTCTGGTCAGCACGTACAACATGCTGATTATGCGCTCCTTCTTCGAGAATATTCCCGATGAGCTGGTAGAGGCGGCCCGGATAGACGGAGCAGGCGAGTGGCGGGTGCTGCTGCGCATTATGCTTCCCCTCTCCATTCCCATGATCGCCACCATCGCCCTGTTCTACGGAGTAAGCTACTGGAACGCATTCTTTAACGTGCTCATCTACATGAACAGCGCCGAGAAATTCAATATGACCGTGCTGATCCAGCAGATGATCAAGAGCCAGTCCGTGCTTCAGGACCTGAACACCATGAACCAGGAGGAAGTCAGCAACATTACGCCGGAAGGCATCAAGGCGGCGGGCATCATGGTGATGGTGATCCCGATGCTGATTGTATATCCCATGCTGCAGCGATACTTTGTCAAAGGGGTGATGATCGGAGCGATTAAGGGCTAAGGATTGTGAAGGATAGTGAAACCCGGGCAGTTGGAGTACACTCATAAGATAATAAGGGAGGTCTTTTTTGACAATGGGCACACAGGCATGGTTGAGAATGGCCGCTGCAGCAGCGGCTGCCGTGGCGCTTGCGGTTACGGCCGCAGGCTGCGGGGAGGACAAGGACAATGCGGCGGACGCAACCCCTGGGGCAAGCGCAGGCGCAGGCAGTACATCGAGTACCGCTCCCATCAAGCGCGGCTCTATCACCGTTTCCTTGTATGACAGAGGTACAGTTCCCGCCGAGGAGGGGACGATGGATAACAACCGCTGGACCAAATGGGTCAATGAGAATGGGCCTAACGATGTCAAGTATGTTACGGTGCCCCGCTTCGAATCGCTGCAGAAGCTTAACGTGCTGTTCGCGTCGGGTTCTGCGCCGGATTTGATCTTCGAGTATGATACTGCTTACCAAGGCCAGCTGTACAATCAGAAGCAGCTCATGCCTCTGGATGACTTGATTGCCAACAACAGCAAGGAATACAAGGCCATGCTGGACAAATATCCGACGCTGAAGAAAGCGGGCACCATGGATGACGGCAAGCTGTATCTGGTGGGCCGCGCGATGGATATCAATCCGCAGCATTACCTCTTTATCCGCAATGACTGGCTGAAGAAGCTGAACCTGAAGGTTCCCGCCACACCGGAGGAACTGATGGCTGTAGCCCAAGCCTTCACCACCCAGGACCCGGACGGCAACGGCAAGGCGGACACCCAAGGCATCGGCTTGAGCTTCGTAGCGGGTATCGTGCTGAATCATATGTATGGAACCGGCTTCACCCTGTTTGGCACCGACCAGGTTCCGTGGATCCTGGAGAATGACAAGGTAGTGCATAACTGGGACCGCATCAAGGCGGCCATCCAGTTCCAGAAGGATCTCTATGATGCAGGCGTAACGGATAAGGACTTCGTGACCGACAAGAACGGCGAGAAGCAGAAGCAGGCCTGGATTACCGGGAAGCTGGGGATTTACGGCGGCAATGGTGCAGACTCCAAAGCCTATGAGACGCTGCTGAAGAACGTTCCGGACGCGGAGGTCATTCCCATGGCTCTGCCGAAGACCGAGTTCGGACAATTCAGCCCGCTTCTCTCCAGTCCGATCCAAATGACAGGCATGGTGAACGCAGCAGCGAAGGACCCGGCGGCGGTCATACGCCAGATTGATTTTATGGCAAGCGAGAAATTTACCAAGTCCATCGAATTCGGTCTGGAGGGCGTACACTACAAGCCGACTCCGCAAGGCTGCGCGGAGGCCATCGACGGGGAGAAGAACAAGAAGGAGCGGGACTACAACCGCGACATGAACATGCTCCAGCCGATTGTGGGCCAGTGCTTCGGCTTGGAGAACAAGGTGAATCCGACTCCCACGGAGAGGTCCCTCGCCGCTATCGTGAAGATGGCCAAGGGCATCTATATGAATCCGGCCGCTCCCATGGTGGGCGTGACTCAGAAGGCGTATCTGCCCAACCTGCCTCAGGATCTGGCTACTATTAATACCAACGCCAACAAAACGATTCTCGATGCAGCCAACAAGGCCATTGTCAGCGGCAAAAATTACACGGTGGATCAGTTCATGAACGATGCCAAGTCCGCTTGGGACAAGGCGGGCGGGACCAAGGTGGATGACTTCTATGCCCAATGGTACGTCAAGAACAAGGAGTCGGCAATCCTGATGGCGGATATATACAAGATGGCGGCGGCGCAGAAATAACAACAAGAGGAAGCAGGGAAAGGCGCGCACGAAGCACGCCTTTCCTTAGGGCGTGTTTGAAAACCCGCTTGAGGGCATCTTTCACCGCCTTTTCGCCCCTGGCTGCGTTACTTTCGCTTGACGTACCCCCGGTACGCCTGCGCAAAAGTGCCTTGCCAGAAACGAAAATTCGATGAAATCTGCTCCCCTCGGAGTTTTCAAACACGCCCTAGTATCGATAGACGGAGGGACATACGTGAACGACAAAATCAGGCTTGCAATGGAACACAGCTTCGCCGCGGCCGCCAATGAGGCGGTGGTGGAGGAGGGATTGATCCGCTACGACCGGCCCGGTCATACGAGACAGATGGCGCAGATGACAGCCTGTCATGAAGGCAGATATTCGGCAGGCTACTATGCCTACGGAACGCTTCTGGGCAAGCTTGACCATGAAGCGGGTCTGCAGATGCTCAAGGCGATAGCAGAGCTGCAGATTACGGATGCGGCCCATCTCCAGTACGGCGGGTTCCGCTGGTACAGGGAGGAAACGGAGATCCAGGATTCCAATGCGGCCTTTTTCATCCTGATGCCGCTTGTGACCGCCCGGCTCTGCTGCCCGGAAGCGTTCCCTCCGGAGCATGCGGCAGCAATGGACCGCATGCTTGCCCATGCAGCCGTCTGGTTCAGCGGGGAGTGCCGGGAGCCCCAGCTCTACTATCCCAATAAGACCATGAGCGACGGAGCCATGCTGCTTGCCGCAGCCGTGCTCTCCCGGCAGGAAGAGTATATCGGCGAGGGCATCCGCTTCTTCCGGCGCTGGGAGGATTATACCGGCCGGAGAGGCTGGGGCTGGGGAGAGAATATCAGTCTGGTTTACCAGGGGGTGATGATGAATGCGCTGCGGATCGCCGTCATGGTGCTCCGGGAGCGCGAGCCTTCCTTGGCCGGGCAGCTGGACCGCAGGATGGAGGAGCTGAAGGAGATCCTCCGCTTCCATGCGGGGGAAGAGCTGGTTCCGTCCATTCGAAGCTATAACTTCCAGGGGGAAACCACCCGCAGGAGCTTATTGTGGGCCATCGCCGGTGTGAGTGGACTGGAGGAGGCCGTGGACAAGGCGCTTAACCTGAACGAACTGGCCACCCTTCTGTTGTTCGGGGATGAATTGGCTGCGGGAGTGCCCGAGGCATCGCGCCAGCCGGTTCCCCGTACCAGATGCGAGCGGGTCTTTGACGATGCGTATTCGTACAGCTGGATCGGCCGGAATGTCCGCCTGGGCACACTAAGCCGGTTTCCCGTTATCCCGGGAAGCTATCAATGGCCCAACTGGGGGTTGGCGTGGCAATCCTTCCCCGCAAGCTTCAGTGTGAAGGACCGGCAGGTCTCGTATTTGCGCTGGTATGTGGATCTCGGTGATGAAGTCCGGACCCACCCGGGGACGAATTACAAGCAATCCTATCTGAAGCCTTCCTTGTTCCACGAATCCTATTACCCGGAGATCGAGACGCGTGCAGCCCAGTCCGGCCGCGCCGCTTTGGTCGTCCGGAGCATGGGCGGCGTCAATCACCGGGTGCGGGAAATAGCCGACGAGTGGCTCATCCAGCGGTTCGACGGCAAGCTGCTAACCTTTCATACGGAGGAAGGAGGCAGGGAATGGACCGTGCTGGCTTACCCCCATGCGGCTGTAGCCATCACGGCTCTGACGGGAATCACCGCCCGCTCGGAGGAACGCGCATTCGTCAAGCTGGAGGCCGTCCGTGACGGGGATGCTCTAAGGCTCCGGCAGGTCCTCTATTCCGGCAGCGAAGCGGGTGTGCTGATTCATCCCCGGCTGGAATCCGGCTGGGCCGTAGTAGCCTTGGACACTGCGGATTCAGCGGAGCAGATACAAGAGGCATTGGAGGCTGTCCGCATCACGGACCGGCTGATGGATGACCGGGAGGTTCCGCGGATGCCCTATACCTTGCAGCGCCGCTTGGCATGCTCCTTGGGGGATGCCGAAGAAGCGGTGTTGGAGTTGGACCCGCATATCCGGCAAGAAGGGAGGTCTGATGCGGTTTATGAAGCTTAATTATCGTCTTGTAAACGGCATAATACCAGGCAAGGTGTACGGAGAGTATTCATCCCCCAACAAGGTCATGACGCTTCCGGAGGAGCAGGAGGTCTTCGGCAAGAAGCAAAACGGCTACCGGGGCTGCTGGCACAGACAGGAGCCCATGGACCCGGAGTACGGCTACAAGTACAGCGGCGGGTTGGGGACTTACAGCTGCAAGCATTCCCCTATGGCCGTATACAGTCCCGAAGCGCATAAGACATTTTTTGTATGGGGCGGAGCGGGCTCCCTTCCTGTTGCTTCGGAGGAGCAGTGGGACTTCTCTCCGGAGATGATCTACCATATGGTGTCCTATTACGATCACAAGACAGGGATGGTCCCCAAGCCGACTGTTGTCCTGGACAAATATTGCGGGGATGCCCACGACAATCCGGTAATCTGCTTGGACAAGGACGGCTATATCTGGGTATTCTCCCCCTCCCATGGCGAATGGACCACCCGCTCCTATATCCATAGAAGCACCGAGCCTTACAGCATCCACCGGTTCGAGACGGTGTCCCAGAACCTGTTCGCCTATCCCCAGGTGCACTATGCGTCCGGCCGGGGTTTTCTCTTCATGCATACCAATTATAACGAAGGGAGGGGCTTGCGGGTGGCCCAAAGCTCGGATGGCCGCTCTTGGTCGGCTCCTGCTGATCTGGCCCGCTTCGGGCAAGGCCATTACCAGGTGAGCCGGTATGCGGCCGGCAAGCTGGGCTCCGCCTTCGATTACCATCCGCAGGAGGGAGGCCTGGACTACCGGACCAATCTGTATTATATGGAGTCCGCGGATGGTGGGGCCTCCTGGACCACCGTTTTGGGCCGCCCCTTGACAATGCCCCTCTTGTCCTCCGGAAACCCGGCGCTGGTGCGGGATTATGAAGCGGAAGGCCTGAAGGTCTATCTGAAGGATATTCAGTATGATTCCGCAGGGCGGCCCGCCATCCTCTATATCACCAGCCGGGGCTGGCAGAGCGGCCCGGATTATGGACCCCGGACCTGGCGTCTGGCCCGGTGGACCGGCAGCGATTGGGCGTTCAGCAGGGTTGCGGAGAGCGGCAACAACTATGATCACGGCTCCCTGTATATCGAACCGGACGGGACCTACCGCATCATCGGTCCCACGGAGGACGGGCCGGAGAAGTGGAACCCCGGCGGGGAGGTGGCGCTGTGGGAGAGCCGGGATGAGGGATGGACCTGGAGCATGAAGCAGCAGCTTACCTCCGGCAGCCGGTATAACCATACTTATGTGAGGAGCCCGGTTGGGGCGCACCCGGATTTCTACGCGTATTGGGCGGACGGGGCCACGGCGGCGCGCAGTGAATCCAGGCTGTACTTCTGCAATCGGGCCGGGGAGGTATTCCGGCTGCCCTTCGAGATGAACGGTGAATTCGCTGTTCCTGAAAAGGTGTAGCAAGGGCTGCCCGCAAGGCGCTCTGTTGACCATAAGCGGAGCGCCTTGTCGGGCGAATGGAACATGCGTTCCTAAATTCCAAACTATGTAAAGAGGTGAGCCAAAATGTTTGTCAACCGATTTGCAAGAAAGTTGGTATGCGCTTTCATGAGTGCTGTGCTGGTGGCCGGTATATGGGGCAGCGGCTTCATTGCTCCGGTGGCAAGGGTGTCTGCAAGCAGCGGCGATATACTTGCGGACACCTTCGACAACACGGCCGTTGGAGGCAAGCCGTCCGGCTGGAGCATTGCCCCTCCTGCGGGAGTTTCCGTAGCCGTGGCGGAGGTGGACGGCCATCCGGGCAGGGCGCTGTCCTTCATTCAGAGCGCCAAAACCGCGGCCAGCTACTCCATCAAACGCACCTTCACGAATACCTCGTCCAAGGTGCTGTTCACCTTCCAGTTCCGCGCGGAACAGAGCAACCAGGTTATCTACCTGCCCAACCTGATATCCGGCTCCACCTCGATGGTGCAATTAACCCTTTATAACGGCAAATTCGCCTATAAGAAAAAAGGGGGAAGCTCATGGACCGAGCTGGATGCCTATACAGCAGGCATCTGGTATGACGTCAAGGTGGCGCTGGATTCAGACGCCCAAACCTTCGACTTGTATGTCAACAATGTCCAGAAGCTAAGCCAGGAGCCCTACCTGGCAGCAACGACGACAGGACCCTTGACTGCCTTCTCCTTCGGCTTCTACAAGGAGAGTGTAGGCGCCGCCTTCTTCGATGAATTCCATGTTTATTCCTACAAGGCGGTGCAGGGCGTCTCCTTCGCCCAAGCTGTCTATGAGATGGCTGTTGACACAAGCCAGTCCGTTCCGTTGATATTCAATCCGCCGGATGCGACCAACCAGAACGCCCAGTGGCATTCCGGCAACACCGCTGTGATGACGGTAAACAGCAGCGGCGTTGTTACGGCGGTTGCGCCGGGAAGCGCAGCCTTAACCGCTACAACGGCTGAAGGGGGTTTTGCAGCATCCGTTACGATTCAGGTGTATGAGATTCCCATTACCGGGATTACCCTGGACCCTGTGACGGCCAATGTCACACCGGGCTCCAGAATTCTGCTGCAAAGCCATGTCACACCGGACGATTCCACCGACTCCAAGGTATATTGGAGCACGGATAATCCGTCCGTCGCAACGGTTGACAATTACGGAGAGCTGACGGGTGTGGCGCCGGGCACTGTGAAGGTGACCGCAGCCAACAAGGACGGTACGGTCAAGGGAGAGACCACGGTAACGGTAGCGGCCCGCAGCGTCCAGCACAGACTGTATATAGCGCCCACGGGAAATGACGGCAACCCCGGCACGGAGCAGTCTCCCTTCGCCACCATTGCCAGGGCGCAGGAGGCGGTTCGGGCATGGAATGCTTCCATGAGCGGAGATATTGAGGTGCTGCTGCGCGGTGGAACGTACATCCTGGATGAGGCTCAGCATTTCACTCCGGCCGATTCGGGCAAGAACGGATATTTCGTCACCTACAAGAGCTACCCCGGGGAGCAGGCTGTCCTAAGCGGCGGCAGGACCATTACCGGTTGGACGGTATTCGATGCCGACGAAGGGATCTACCAAGCGAATGTAGGGACCTCCCTCGCCACCCGCCAGTTGTTCGTGGACGGGATTCGCGCCGTGCGGGCGAGCAGCACAGGGGGATTGACCAACCCGGTTAAAACCGATACCGGATATATTTCCGATGACATTAGTCTGGCTTCCTTCGCCCATCCGGAGGATCTGGAGCTGGTGTTTAATGACCTGTGGACCAACTCCAGGGCAGGGGTGCAATCGGTAACGGTGACGGACGGCAAGGCCCGGCTTACTCTGGACAAACCGGCTTGGGATGCCATCAAGAACCGGGGGCTGACCTCGGCCACTGTTCCCGTCACCTATGAGAATGCCTACGAGCTCCTGGACCAGCCGGGTGAATGGTATCTCGACACAAGCGCGGGCGTTCTTTACTACAAGCCAAGGTCATGGGAGAATCTGAATGCCTCCCAGGTGATTGTGCCGGTGCTGGAGCGGCTGCTGAACGTGAACGGCCTCTCGGCGGATGATCCGGTTTCCAATCTGCAATTTGAGAAGCTCCATTTTACTTATACGACCTGGATGCACCCCAGTACGGATCAGGGGCTGTCGGATGCCCAGAACAATCATCTGCGCTATCCCGGCCAGCCGGACCGTCTGCCGGATGCGGCCATCAGGATCGGGTATGCCAATACGGTCAATTTCGAGCAGAATGACTTCTCCAGACTGGGCATTACAGGAATCAGGATGGATGCAGGCACGCAGAACAGCCTGATCCGGGGGAACCGGTTCTATGATATCTCCGGCAGCGCGGTTTCTGTAGGAGAGCCCATCAGCAATGATCCGGAGAATTATAATCCGGCGGACCACCGCAAGATTATGAAGAACAATGATGTGATCAACAATCTGATACACGACATCGGGGTGGATTACAAGTCGGCAGCGGCGATCTCCGCCGGATTCCCGGAACATATGGACATCAGCCACAATGAGATTTACAACATCCCTTACAGCGGCACCCACCTGGGCTACGGCTGGACCAGGGTGTTCGATAACGTGCTGCGCAATGTGAGGATCGAGAACAATCTGATCTACGATCTGATGGGAAAGGGCATCCGCGACGGGGGCGCCATCTACAGCCTGGGCATGACAGGCGGCACGGCGGATAACAAGAATCTGGTCCGCGGCAACTATATCCGCAACCAGATGGATGACAGCGCCGTGCTCTACACGGATGAAGGCTCTACCCATTGGAGATTCGAGAACAACGTGATCGATCTGGCGGATACGCGGCCTTGGCACGGCACCATGAAATGGGCGATGGCTTGGGCCCCAACCATCCATGATAACGAGTACATCAACAACTATACGACTACTGAGCGTTATGTGGACAACGGCAATAGCAATACCTGGTCCAATAATCAAGTGTTCCCGGACGCCAATTGGCCCGCAGAGGCCCAGTCGGTTATTGCCCTGGCAGGTATGGAGTCCTCTTATGCGGGTATCGGCAGCCAGGATGTGCGGCGCTGGTCCACAGAAGCGCTGGATCTCAACATCGGGGGCACCGGGCAAGTGGCTCTGTTTGCGAAGGATGGCAAGGACGCGGCGCAAACTCCGGCCTCCAGCACCATCTATTATGAGTCGGCTGATCCGTCAGTTGCGTCTGTGGATGCCACCGGTGCAGTGACGGGAGTTTCCCCGGGCCGGACCTCGATTAAGGCCAGTATCCTGAATAACGGACTGCTGCGCACCCTGGAAGCGAATGTCGTTGTCGGAGACGTTCTGGCGGAGCTGCGGATCAGCGGAACCACCGGATACGAGGCGTCATACCGGGCAGGCACCGTGACGCCGCTGACGATAACCGGCAAGACAGTGTTCGGCAACGATGCGGCAGTTGAGCATGTGACCATAAGCTCGACCAACCCCGAAGCAGCCTCCGTCACTCCGGAGGGAGTGCTCACAGCGCATCAGCCGGGCTCGGCGGTGCTGGTGCTGTCCGGTGAGAAGCTGGGGAACCGGATCGAGAGCTACTATCATGTGCGGATATGGGAGTACGGTGACGTCAGGGACTATTCCATCGGCCAAGAAATCCGGGACATGGACGGCTGGTATGTATATCCGTCCAATCAGACTCTTCAAGGGGATGGCAGCAGCATTACCATTCCGACTCCGGGCAGCGGGCATGCCGTCTACCAAGGGCGCAGGTTCCAAAACGAGCTTATGGAATTCGACATGACCATCAACGGCACCACCAGCTGGTACGCGCTGATGTTCGGCAAGAAAAGTCCCACGGCCGGCTACTCTGTCGATGAGAACTATGTTATAGTCGTAAGCTCCGGAGGGATCGAGCTGCACCGCTTCAATACGGGAACTCGAACCGTTATCTACGGTAATCTTACCGGATATACCAGCCTCGCAGGGGACGCGGTTCCCAACACCATGCTGCCCTTCAATCAGAAGAAACGGGTGCAATTGGGTTCCTTCGATGAAGAGGGAGGAGTACGGCTGATTCTCAAGGTAGACGGGCAGGAGATATTCAACTATCTGGATACGGCCTCCGATGCGATCCCGGGTGCAGGATATCTGGGCGTTATTGCGAGGACCGGAAGCATCACGCTGTCCGATGCAGGCGGCGTGCAAGCGGAGACGGCAGGCTTCGTGCTCCATGGGCCGTCTGTGATGACAGCTGGCGAGAGCCGGGCGGTGGACGTAATAGCCGTCAACACGGACGGCACGCCGGGAACAGTCCCCGCCGGCACTCAATGGGCCAGCAGCGATCCTGTTGTTGCGGAAGTAGACGGCAACGGCTTCCTCCTTGCCCATGCGGAAGGCGCCACCGTCATCTCCGCCGTGTACGGTGAAGCCAAGGGCAGTTACTACTTGACGGTATCCGGCTTGTCGTCTCCTCTCCAGCCTGATTGAAACGGTCAGCGCATGATATAAAATACTTCATTGCCGAAGGAGCTGCAGTTGCGTAATGGATTTTGCGAAGGATTGGGCAATCCTGCCTGATGAACATGTAGAGGAAGTCATCTATGGGCAAGCGGGAGGTGAAGAGCTTCGTATGCTGGTGATGGGGCCGGACCAATCCTCCCCCAATAGGCTGTCCTCCTGCCTTGTCTTTGTCCATGGCGGCGGGTTTGCAGGGGGAACTGCGGAGACGCTCCTGCCTCAATGCCGGTATTTTGCGAAAAGAGGGTATGTTTGTTTTTCCGTGGATTACCGGTTAATGGTTATCGGGGATGACGGATCACCTGCAGCAGACAGTGTGACACTGGCGGATTGCATTGCCGACTGCAAGATGGCGATGCGCTATGTGCGCCGCAACGCCAAGCGCTGGAAGGGAGATCCCAACCGGATCGCCTTAATCGGAGAATCGGCAGGAGGCTATCTGGCCGGCGCAGTAACAGCATTAAGCCATATCGAGGTGCAAGACGCCGACCTTTCCGTGTCATGCGTGCCCAATCTGCTGGTGATTTATAATCCTATTACTCATCTAACGGGGCGATGGAAGACGAGGGTTGGGCTTACCGGGCAATCCTTCCCGGCGGCTGACCCCGCGGAGTGCTGGTTATCCCGGCACCGGCGTGCACGCCTGCTTTCTCCGCTCCATCATATAACAGATCGGCATCCGGCCGCTCTGGTTGTCCATGGACTGACGGATACGGCGGTTCCACCGGAGGACAGCGTGGAATATATAGAACGTCTCCGGGAGCTGGGCGTAACCGCACAGCTTGAGCTGCTTCCCGATTGCGGGCATGCTTTTGCATTAACCAACTATAAGTCTTCCGATCAAGCGGTGCGGCATACCTTGGAGCTTACGGCGGGCTTTCTGCAGTCCCAGGCCTTTGATGGTTGAGCTGAGCCAGGTATGGCGGTGCCAGTGCAGCATGCTGTAAACTCGTTCCCTGCCGGAGAGAAGAAGCTGGAACGCCTGCTTTGACCCCATCCAGTCGCGCTATGGCCCTAATAGGGCGTTCTTCCAGAGGCTGTCCTGTCGATTAGCTGGACATTCCTCCCCGCAAGCAGCTATCATTCTGATAGCTAATGAGCCACATGGTGCATGCTTCCGCGGCAATAGCTATCATTCTGCTGCTAGAATAAAAAGTAGACACCTCCTAAGAACAGATCGATAATAACAACAACGAGAAAGAGGTGCTCTGGTGAAAGAGACAAGACAACACTACAG
>JAQSYI010000067.1 GCA_029256185.1 Paenibacillaceae bacterium | reverse complement strand
ACCCCCGTTTTTCCCCCGATTAGCGTCTCTCAGGTCCGTTGCAAGCCGGGAAGGACCGGCCTCAAGAATGAGGAACGAATTTACGAGACGTTGTACTAGGAAAAGGAAGTTCTGTTTCTTGTTCATATAATAGATGATCACCAATGAAAAATCTTGTAATAAAAAATTTAACAGGGGCATTTTGTGCTTTGTACTTTTCAATTTTCAACTCTATTCATCCTCATTTCATTGGAAAAATTATAATCCGGCATAAGCAACCAACAGGTTGCATCTTCTTAAGTATATGACAAAATGAAAATAAAAAGTGTGCAATATTTTAAAATTCTCACATACCTTAAAACATTTTTTAATTCTTATTATAATTTTTTAATTATTCTAAGCCTCTTTAAAAGAGTAACGCAGTACTCACGGTGAAACTCACATCAAATTTTACGGAAGATACGATTCTACGATCTCCGGTGCTCTTACGTTTCCATATCTTTAAATCGCAAAGATGAAAAAATTGTTGGCGTGATCAAATACCGGAGGCTTTTTTGCAGCTTGCAAAAAAAACAGTATTTTCGGTCTCCAATCTGGAGCATACCCGAAAATACTGCGGGAGATAGAAATATTGATTTACTGGTTACTTAAACGCAGCACGCTGCGATTCATAAATTTTGTAAAAATCATCCCAAACCAGAATGTTGCTTTTCTCCTTGCTCCACCAATCCAAATACCAGGCTTCGATATCCTTGCCGCCTTGCTTATCCCACATGGCTTTTGCTTCCGTATAAGCTTGGTCCGCCGTGTACGACTTACCGCCGATAATCGCCTTGATGAACAAGTCATCGATCGGCTTTGTGAGGTTGGTCATTTTCGTCTGCAGATCCTTCGGCAGCTCCGGCATATGCTCGGAGTGCGTGATGCCTTCTCCTACCGGAATTTTCTCCATGTACACTTCGCGCGCTTCTTTGAACAAACGCAGCGCTTCCTTCTGTTCAGGAATACTATCGTTGAAGAACGTTTCCGTGTAGCCGTATTTACCGCTTTCCAAACGGCTGTAGATCATATCAAAATCACTGTTCCAGGTTACTTCGTTCTTATACTTATCATTATCCAGAATAGTCGGTTTTCCGTTAGCATCCAATTTATAATGAGTGCCTTCGATGCCATACCGGAACACATTTCCTGTTTCTGGTTTAGCCAGGAAATCGATCTGACGGATAACCGCTTCCGGTTCCTTCGCTTTAGCATTGACAACCGCTGTCATTTGAACTGGGTTATTCCACACGACGGTGTACCGGCCAACCGGCGACTTCGGCAATGGCAAGATGGAGAGCTTGCCGCCAGGTACATTTTTCATAAAAGTAGCCAATTCCTTGGCAGCGAAAGCCGAGAAATCGTTCGTCATCCAGCTCATGATTCCAACTTTGCCGTTCAGGAAGTCCTGCGCTGCCTTGGAACCGTCCTTATCCGTCAGGAAGTCCTTGTCCATGACGCCTGCCTCATACAGGTCCCGCTTAAACTGGGCTTGCAGCTTCATATTATCCAGTCCAAATTGCAGCTCATTCTTGTCGTTTACGTTAACCCAGTTGGCGTTAAACATATACCGGATCGGGCCGCCCATACCACCGGACTGAATTCCTGCAATACCGTAGGTATCGTTCTTGCCATTGCCATCAGGGTCTTTCTCCGTAAAGGCTTTCGCAACCGCTATCATTTCTTCTGTGGTTTTGGGCATCTGAAGACCCAGCTTATCCAACCAATCCTGCCGGATAAACACACTCGACAGAGGATAAACCTCGTTGATGCGGCCTACCTCATACAGCTTGCCGTCGCTCTTAATACCCGCCTTCTTCAGCTGCGGATATTTCTGCAACAACGCTTTATATACGGTGCTGTTCTTTTCGATCAAATCATCCAAGGGCATAAGTTGCTTCTGGGCAAAGAGAGAGTTTCGAATGCCGGTACCAAATTCAAAAATGAGATCCGGCGCGCTGCCAGATGCGAACAACACGTTCAGCTTTTGTGAGGATTCCCAGCGGGGGACCGCTGTAAATTTAATATCATTGGGTCCTTTTTCATTCGTCCACTTGCTCCACATATTCTCTTCTATGGTCCCCATCCCATTGGGCACATTCCCGCGTTCATAGATGGTCGCCGTAATTTTGCCCCGCTTCACTACCGCCTCAGCAGAGGCTTTCGGCGTTTCCCCGGAGGCTTTAGGTGTTTCAGTGGCGGCATTTTGTTTATCCGAACAGCCCGCAAGCATGGAAGCGGTTAAAACCGCCGTCAAACCAAAATGAATCCAGCCTTTCTTTTGCATACAATCGCCCCTCTTCATATTAATTGAATGTTGGACATGTAAAGCGATTTGCTGTTCAACCTTTTATAGATCCCAGCATCACCCCTTTAACAAAATACTTTTGCAGGAATGGATACACAAGTAAGATGGGTACGACCATAATGATGACCGCAGCGGACCGAATTCCGTCCGGCGTTAGGTTGGAGATCATGTCCGGGTCGGAAAAATCCTGTACCATAGAGGTCGATTTGATCATGTTCTGTACAAGTACGGTCAAGTTATATTTGGCTGTGTCATTGATATAGATCATCACACTCATGAAAGCATTCCAGAAGCCGACTCCACAGAACAAAGCAATCGTAGCCACCACCGGTTTGGATAGCGGAAGCATAATGTTAAATAGAATCCGGGTTTCGCCACAGCCGTCAATCCGTGCCGCTTCCTCCAACTCGTAAGGAATGTTGGCGAAGTAGGTCCGCATGATCAGCACATTGTATGCACTCACAAGCCCTGGCAGCCAAAGGGCACTGTACGAATTGACAAGCCCCAGCTTGGAGACGATCAGATACGTGGGAATAAGCCCGCCGCTGAAGAGCATGGTGAAGACCATCGCCATAGTAAAGAAGTTCCGTGCATAAAATTGTCTGCGTGCCAACGGATAGGCTGCCATGATGGTAGCAGATACACTGAGGATCGTGCCGACCAAAGTAATTTCTACACTGTTCCAAAACGCACTTACAATCGGCGTCCCTTTAAATAAGCTTTCAAAGGAATACAACGTCCATCCCACCGGAATCAGCGACACCTTCCCGGTCATAATGGCATTGGCGTCACTGAGCGAAAGTGCAATGACATTCATTAACGGAATGATGCAGCTTAGCGCAAGCAAGGTGAGTATGGCATAGTTGATGGCATAGAAAATTTTTTCTCCGGTTGAATCGCGCACGTTCATCCTCCTTTCCGGTCCATTCAGAGTTTTACCAAAGCCCCTCATTGAATCTGCGGGCGATATAGTTCGCACTCACGACCAGCACAAATGCAACCAGTGATTCGAACAACCCAATTGCTGTTGTTAGGCTGAATTGAGCCCCTTGCAGACCAATTCTGTAAATAAAGGTGCTGATTACGTCAGCAATCTCATTGACGTTAGCATTTTGGAGCATGTACACCTGATCAAAGCCTACCTCCATCACTCTCCCCATCGAGAGAATGAGCAGCAGAATAATCGTAGAGCGGATACCGGGCAAGGTAATATGCCAGATTTGACGGGCCTTGGTGGCTCCATCCATGTTAGCCGCCTCGTATAAGCTGGGATCAATGGTTGTCAGCGCTGCCAGAAAGATAATCGCATTGAAGCCCATATCCTTCCATATTCCAGAACTGACAAACACCACAACCCATGAGAAATTATGATACATGAAGGCGTAAGGCTCTCCGAATATCATTTTCACCACATTGTTAATCATACCATTCTCAAGGGAAAACACGGTCATAATCATCATGGAAATGATGACCCAAGACAGGAAGTGGGGCATATACACGATGGTTTGCACCGTCCGCTTGAAGGTCATATTGCGAACCTCGTTAAGCAGAATTGCCAAAATAATAGGTACGGGAAAGCCAAAAACGATACTCATAAGGCTTAAGAAAAATGTGTTGCGAATGATTTCCAGTGTTTTAGGGTCCTGGAGCAGCGTTTCAAAATACTGGAGACCTACCCAAGGGCTGTGAAGAATGCCGTCATAGAAATTGTAATCCTTAAACGCAATGATCAGTCCACCCATCGGGGCGTATTTAAAGATGAGAAAGTACAGGACAACAGGCGTGAACATGACCAACAAAGGGATATTCGATTTGAACCGGCGTACGCGTTGATTGCGCAGCCTGCGCTTGGCTTCCAGTGCAGCCCGAGGCACTTCAACCATTGATATGTTATCCATAGGAGCTCCTTTCATTATGACTTCTTGATGTCTATGGTTTTATTATATTGGAACACACTGAATAGATCTTTTGAAATCCACTGGGATATTTTAAATATTCTACACAATAAATATCCCCCTGAATGAATCGAATAGGCCCATGCGCATTTGCCTGGGCCTGTCACAGAGCAGAATCAACCTCTTTTTCACCAGCTTTTCCACGTTCACCGTCCGGTTTCGCCGCGTCCGCTACTGTGACTTCCTGTACTCGCTTGGCGATATTCCTGCCAACTGTTTAAACACCGTGGTGAAGTAGCTGGAGTTGTCAAAACCGACTTGTTCGGCAATATCCGTCATTCGCATTTTGGTGCAGGCAAGAAGCGTTTTGGCCTTTTCCACCCGCATTTTGCTGACATAATTGCTAAAGGCGATCCCCGTTTCCCGTTTAAACAGATTGCTCAAATAGTTTGGCGTTACATGGACATGAGCGGAGACAGCTTGCAAGGAACAGTTTTCCTGGTAATGGGTCTCGATATACTGTTTGGCGCGGATAACCACGTTATCCCGCTTCTCATGAAGCCATCCCTCGAACAGCCGAAGGAATGCCTCCGCCTTTTGCTCTGCCCACTCCATAATATCCGGGATCTTCGTGAACAAAAGAAGGGCCCCCGGCTGCAAATCATCGTAATTATCCGCTTTCAAATGCTTAAAATCAAATGTAAGCAAATCGGACAATGCGGTTAACATTGCATAAATCTCGATCTTGCTGTTCTGAAGCGGAAGTCCTGAGGCACGGTGAATATGCTGGCTAAGCTTCCTGCGAGCTTCCTCCACATCCCCAATGATCAGATCAGACAATATGCTCTCCCGCAAAGCCAAGGACCGGTCTGCGTCGGGATCCACCTGCAGATTCTGGGCTTGAGCGTTACCACGCACTTTGGCGTACCCTGCCGATAGGGACTCCAGATCATCCATTGTCCCGCCCAAGCTCCAATTCGTCTTCAGGTGAAGCAGGGCTCTCACATGCTCTGCCACCGAGGAACAGTACCGCCCGACCAACCCAGGTGCAAGCAAAAACACAAATTCGCCGCTGCTTACGGATAGAAGCACACTGTTCAGTGCTTGATCTTGCGCTTGCAGCAGCTCTCCGGCAATGTTCGAGATGGCGTAATGGAGCAGCTTCACATCCTTCTCCCCGTAACCTCTGCCTTCGGGAAAAAAGCTCTCCACCTGCAAGAAGCATAGCTCATATCCGCGTAACAAGCCGCTCATCTCTTCCCAGTCCTGTTTATCGCAAGGCAACCTGTACAAGGCAGCCCGCAATGTATTGACTTGCTTCTCCCGCAGCCGCAGCTTCTTCTCCACTTGCTTCTGTCTGAATCTCTCATAGGCTGTCCGCAGGATGCGGTGCGTATCCTGAATCGACATGGGTTTAGTCAGAAACTCGATCGCTCCGTAACGCAGCGCCCGCTGCGCGTATTCAAAGTCCCGGTAGCCTGTCAAAATAATGACCATAACCTCGCTTCCTGCTTCTGCGAGACGTTCCGTTAGCATCAAACCATCCACAACAGGCATACGGATATCGGTAATAATAAGATCGGGTTTGGCGGTCTCTATTAATGCGAGGGCTTCCTCCCCGTCTGATGCTTCCCCGACCACCTCCCAACCCAGTTGCTCACTGCCGATCAATTTCGTCAGTCCTTCCCGGCACCATGACTCATCATCGACAACAAGTAATTTTCCGATCATGCTTTTTCCTCCTCCCATTCCGTCTTGTCCGGCAGCCGCAGCCGCACTCTCGTTCCCAAGTCAGGTATTGAGGTAATTTGAATACCGTAGGGTTTACCGTGTATAAGCTCAATTCTCCGAATAACGCTGCTAATGCCGATCCCCTCACGTTTGCTTGCTTGATGCTCCAATGCAGGCACAGGCTGGAGAATGCGGCGGATGATTTCCTCTGTCATGCCGCAGCCGTTGTCTTCAATGTCCAGCATCAGAAACGACTCCTGGTGTCCCGGTACGGCTTCCCGGCTGCCTTTAATGGTGAGATGTTGTCCGTTCTTTTTATTTCGAAAGGCATGGACGAACACGTTCTCTACAATAGGCTGTATAAGCAGGCGGATGATCTGGCAGTCGTGAAGATCTTCAGGAACACTAATCTCCGTCGTCAGCACCTCTTTGTGCCTTGCATTCTGTATGTTTAGATAGTGGTCGATCTGCTTCAGCTCATCTTGCAATGTGGTTAATCGTCCCGCGGGCTCCAACGAATAATGCAGCATTTCGGACAAAGAATTGACCAGCTGTGCTGATTTTTCATCCCCCAGCACATAGAATTTCCAGAAGAACATGCCCAGTGCGTTGTATAGAAAATGAGGATTCAACTGCGCCTGAATCGCCTTTAATTCCGCTTCCTTCTCGCTTAATTCCCGCTGGTACACCTCACGGATGAGTGTATCGATCTGCTCGGTCATTTGGTTAAAGCGGTCCCCGATATACCCGAGTTCGTCACTGGAACGGATATCTACCCGCGTATCGAATTTGCCCGTGCGCACCAGCGCCATCGCTTTGACCAGACTTTTTAACGGACTGAGCAGCCGCTGGCTGATGATGGTGATAATGAACCAGAATAGAATCATGCTGCCTATGGCCGAGATAACCGCAACCTTCAGAATAAGCTGGCTGCGATGATGAACCTCCCCCAACGAAGCACGGCTGACCAATGCAAAGTTGACCTTATCGGATATCTGCTTGGTGTACATATAGGAGCCCCCGCCCTCCTGTACAATGAGATCCTCCCGGTCTCCCATCGACGGCAAGATTCTTTCCTGCTCTCGGCCAAATCCGACTGAATTATAGAGCAAAGCTCCGTTGGAATCGAACAAATATGCCTCCGTGTCGCCCAGTTTGCGCAAGTCATTCAAATAGGCCTCAAACAGCGAGGTGTCAAAAAGAACCAACATGACCCCATAGGTGTCCAATTCCATGGAACGCATAAGCCGCGCAGCCATTACCCAGTTCTTATAGGTATAATCCTGAAACTGCTCCTCCCCGATCCGCCGCCATATGTATTCGCCGCTTGTATCCTCCAACCGGTCAATGGTCTCATCCAGAAAAATCGGATCGAGCTGCTGAAACGAACCTGCGAGCGTGCCCAGATTAAACGTATTGCCATTCAAATCATAAATCCGGATGGCGACGATCTCAGGGGCGTCAAGACGCACTTGGCGCAGCTGCTCTTCCAGTTCATTCTCCAGGATTAACCGTTCGTAGGGGCTTGCATTCTCCCCCTGCCCGCTGACAAGCTTCTTCACCATGGGATTGAAGATAATGTATTCCGTAATGCGGTACATATCCTTGATACGCGAGTCAAGCCGCGCCAGCACCTGCTGATTCTGCATACCATACTGCCGGCTCAGCTCTTCGTTGAACAGCGACAAATGAACCCGATATGTGACGAGGCCTGTAATCCCGGAGATACCAAGGTTCGCTGCAACGAGAATAAGGATGAGCTTGGTGCTGAAGTTGTATCTTTGGCGAAACAGCCGGTTGATTATATCTAGCATACAAGTCACCCTTTATTTGGTAGAATATACCCCTTCATTTTCGCATAGGTTAGAGGATTCTTCAACGATCATAACGTGGAAACTCCATGTATGCAAAATTATGTCATCTTTCCCTGCGCAGATAAGCTCTCCCGAACCATAAGTGATCGTCGGGAGAGCTTATTGATTCGGTGTCTCGTCACACCGGCAAGGTTGCCATCATCCGGAACCTGCTAAGCGGCACCGGTCCTGCCTACATTAAGTACACGCCGAGCCGACCGGCGGCGGAGGTTCAGCCCGCATGAGAAGCGCAACCCCCAAACCGCCTCCTCCCATTGCTCGGGATGATAGTCGCCGCCGTACCAAATTTTCGTTTTTTTCGAATGACCAACAGATGCGTGAGGCCCTCGACAAAAATTAGGCTTGTATATCGGGCGCGCAGTTTCTCTTCCTCTCCGGTAAGCCCCTCCAGTTCAAGCCGAGGAGCCATGCCGCAGGCTAATATTTCCTTAGTGTGATAGATATAACACCGGATCTGTTCCCGGCAGGAACCTTCACCACATCCCCTTCAAGAGAAGCGGAGGCGCCATCTGCGGCTGCAGCTGCGGCACCGTACATACGGATGCTGAATGCTTTGCCCGCTCCCTCAAAGGCTACGCAGATTGTGCCGTTTTCCTGCACCGCTTCCACTTGCAGCGCAACAGCTCCTCCTATGTTCCGCACCGTTGCCGAAGCGGCTGTTCCCTCCTGAAGCTCATACAACCGCAGCTCCACTCCATCCGCGTAATCATAATCCGGCGCCGTCTCACAAGCTCCTATAGCCAAGATAGAGCTGGGGCGGACAAACAGCGGCAAACTCAGGAAATCGTAAATTTCCTTCATCCAGCGTCCTCCCTCGACTGTCTCGCCAGTCAGCAGATGAGTCCACCGGCCCTCCGGCAAATAATACGTGACCAAGCCCCTCTCCTCAAACACCGGCGCAGCCAGCAGGCTGCCCCCCAGCATGTACTGCCGGTCCAGATACCCGGCCGTCGGATCCTCCGGAAACTCCAAGACCATGGCCCGCATAACCGGAACCCCATCCTCATGGGCCTCCACCGCGGCATTGTACAGATAGGGCATCAGTTCGCATTTCAGCTTCGTGAAGCGGCGGGCCACTTCAACCGATTCCTCGTCGTATGCCCAGGGCACCCGGTACGATTTGCTGCCGTGAAGGCGGCTGTGGCTGGAAAGAAGGCCGAAGGCCAGCCAGCGCTTGAACACATGATGCGGCGCCGTATTCTCGAAGCCTCCGATATCGTGGCTCCAGAAGCCGAAGCCGGACAGGCCCAGGGACAAGCCGCCGCGGAGGCTTTCCGCCATGGAGCCGTAATCGGCATAACAGTCGCCGCCCCAGTGAACGGGAAACTTCTGCCCGCCGACCGTGGCGGAACGGGCAAATACTGCCGCATTCCCTTGGCCGAACCGGTCTTCCAAGGTCTCAAAGACCGTCTTGTTGTACAAATACGTATAATAATTGTGCATCTTGAACGGATCGGAGCCGTCAAAATACACTACATTCGTCGGAATGCGCTCGCCGAAGTCCGTTTTGAAGCAATCGACGCCCGTATCCGCCAGTTCCCGCAGATACTTCGCGAACCACCGGCAGGCCGAAGGATTCGTGAAGTCCACCAGTGCCATACCGGGCTGCCATTGGTCCGTCTGCCAGACGTCGCCGTTGGCTTTTTTCACCAGATAGCCGTTGATCTTGCCCTCCTCGAACAGCCTGGAGCGCTGGGCGATATACGGGTTGATCCAGACGCAGATCTTCAGTCCCTTGGCCTTCAGCCGGGCCAGCATGCCTGCGGGATCGGGAAAGACCCGCTCATCCCATTTGAAATCCGTCCAGTGGAAATCCCGCATCCAGAAGCAATCGAAATGGAAGACGCTTAAGGGAATATCCCGGGCCAGCATGCCGTCTACGATAGAAGTGACGGTCTGTTCGTCGTAATCTGTCGTAAAGGAGGTGGACAGCCACAGGCCGAATGTCCATGCGGGAGGCAGAGCGGGTTTGCCGGTCAGCTCCGCATATTTGCGCAGCACATCCTTCATGGCCGGACCGTCGATCAGAAAGTATTCCATGCTTTCGCCTTCGATGCTGAATTGCACCTTTTTGACCTTTTCCGAACCCACCTCAAAGGAGACCAGCTCCGGTTGGTTGACCAGAACGCCGTACCCTTTATTGCTGATATAAAACGGAATGTTCTTATAGGTTTGTTCGGAGCTGGTTCCGCCGTCCTTGTTCCAGATATCCACGGTCTGGCCGTTCTTGACAAAGGGCGTAAACCGTTCGCCCAGCCCGTACACCAGCTCGCCTACGTCAAGATCCAGTTCCTCCCGCATATAGGCTTTGTGAGAGTCTTCCCTGATATAAGCCATAGACTTGGGACCGCTTCCCGTCAACCGTTTACTGCCGCGACGGAACTCTACCTGCCATTCCGGCCCTTTACGGATATGGACGGAAAGTTCTCCGCTGTACAGCGCAGCTTCCTCCTCATTATCCTCGATCCGCACAAAACTGCCTTCCCCGCAAGCCAGCTCGAATGCAGGCCCCCGTTCCAGCCCCCCTGCATGATGAATCAGCTTGACGCCGATAACGCCGGGCAGCGGAGAATGGAACTGAACCGTCAGCAGCATGGTATCCAGCATGCCACCCCTTCCTGCAATCGGGCGGGGGGAAGCATAGGCAGTCAGCCTGTTTCCGCTGCGCTCGAAATCGTGGGCCTGAACCGCGCCCTGCACGGTAAAGCCGTCTTTTATCATCCAATTGCCGTCTGTAAATTTCAATGGAATCATCCAATCCTCTCATATTAAAGTGCTTTCATTGTCATAACAATTCCATTATACTGATCATAAGCCTGACTTTCTAACATAATACCGTTGGAATATAGCACGATTTTGACGAACTGAATAAACATCTTCATGAGCGGGAGGAATCATGATGGACCGTTTGACGCGCAGTAGTCTTCGGGAAAACCGGAATCACGGAGATGAGTCGTTTCCACTTGTGGCTTATTGGATCAGTCAGGGACCTGGCAAGGTTGTGTTAGATTGCCACTGGCACGAGGAAGCCGAATTTTTCTATGTGCTGGAGGGGGAAACCCTGTTTCATGTGGATGCGGAATGTTTCCCGGTCCGGGCAGGGGAGGCAGTGTTTATCGACGGAGGGGATATCCATGCCGGACATACGTTGGGCGGTTCCTCCTGCTCGTTTTGCGCAGTTGTTTTTGATCTGCGGTTTCTATCCAGCTTTGGCGACGACGCCGTCCAGAAGCATTACGTTACCCCGCTGCAGATCCGCACCCGGACTTTCCCCCGCCACATCCGGCCCGATTCGGACTGGGAGCGGAATATCCTGCATTCGCTCCGCGCCATTATAAGCGCCTGTTCCGGGCAACACAGCGGCTTTCAGGCTGCCGTCAAGGGACATTTTTATCTGATGCTGAACGAAATCGCCCAAGCTAACCGCTGGGCGGACCGGAGTTCTGCCGGTTCAGCAGAGGCCAAAGTGGACAGGCTGAAAAAAGTCATCCTGCACATGCAAGCCCATTACAATCGCCAGATCCCCGTCCGGGAGTTGGCCGATCTCATTCCCATGAGCGAGGGGCAGTTCTGCCGCTTTTTCAAATCCATGACCAGGCAAACTCCCATCGAATATTTGAACACTTACCGGATTACCCGAGCCAACGAACTTCTGCGCAGCACCGACCGGAAGATAGCCGACATCGCCATGGAGGTAGGGTTCGGCCACATCAGCTATTTTATCAAAGTGTACCGAAAAGTCATGAATGTTCCCCCTTCCCGCTTTCGCATGGAAGTCGAGAAGAGCAGGCTGGCTTCTGTAATCGAACATTTATAAAAATCCGTCTTTATTGTATTCAAAAAAACAAACCCCCTTGCATCAGCAAGAGGGTTTGTTCATATGGGCCCTGCAGGACTCGAACCTGCGACCAATCGGTTATGAGCCGACCGCTCTAACCAACTGAGCTAAGGGCCCGAAAAAAAAGTATTGCGGGGGCAGGATTTGAACCTGCGGCCTTCGGGTTATGAGCCCGACGAGCTACCGGGCTGCTCCACCCCGCGTCGTTAGTACATTCTCCCGCTCATGGCGGCAAAAACAAATATACCAGAATTGCCGTTGCCAAGTCAAGATATATTTTGTAAAACCTGGCCTGCCTGATATCCGGCAGAACAGGAAGCTGTTTCTTCCTGTCCTATATGTTCATCCTATTTCCTCCCATTTCGTCCTATAGGTTCGTTCTGTAGCGGACACCGAACCTCCCTTTTCTGGAGCGGAACACCTCCACGGACTGGGGGCATTCATAGCCGTAGATCCACCAGTCCTCTTCCATCCGCTTCGCCAGACATCCCGCCTGAAATTTGCTCTCATACAATTTGGCCCAATATACCCAATCCATCTGCGCGCCTCCTTCCGGGTGCATTCCTCCGTTCCCTTAGCATATCCAAAAACGCGATAAAGCCCCACAATGTGGAGCTTCCCCGTCGAAAAAGTTATTGGGTTGTTGTTTCATCTTCGGCTTCCTTCTCAGCCATAGAGGCTGGCCGGCTCAAACCGCCGTCTGCGTCCTCCTCCGTATCCCGCAGGCGGTGAGCAAGGCGGCTGGCTGCCGAGGAGGCGATGCTGGCCACCAGATCGTCAAGAAAGGTATGCACCTTGCCTGCCGCTTTGGTATCCAGCTGCCGGATAATTCCCGTCTTGCATTTGTCCAGATAGCCGAAGGTGGTAACAGCGATGCTGCCGTAGGCAAACACCGCTCCCAGCGCCAATGTCTCGTCACAGCCGAACAATCCTTCGTCAGCTTCTACGATCGATTGCAGCGGCTGGGACAACAGGCCCCGCTCCGCCAACACGTCCAACTCAATTCCTACGAGAAGGGCATGCAGCAATTCCCGTTTCTCCAGAACGCGCCGTACACTATCCATACAAGACGACCAGGCCAATTGCGGATGATAAGGGGCTTGCAGCTCAAAGACAATATCCGCAATCGCTTCCAGGGTTACTCCCCGCTGCTCCAACAGCCGCACCGCCGCGGCTTTGACAATCCTGCTGTGAATCCGTTCCCCCAAACCCCATCTCCCCTTTCTCTGCTATCATATGAGAGAAGGGGCACATGGGTGTGGAAGGCTCTTACTCGTATTCGATGGCGTCAAAGTAATATTCGACAGCCTTCTCGTAGTCGTTGTTCTTCTCGGCTTCAAGCCCTGCATCCACCAGCTCCCGGTCCAGAGAAGGGGCAAGCTCCATCGCCTGCTTCAAATAAATCATAGCCTGGGGCACATCGCTCTTGTGCAGATGGAACCAGCCCAGATGCTGATACACCTTAGCCACCTGCGCCTGATCTGCGTTCATGCTCTTGAGCTTGTGCATAATTTCCTCAGCCCGTTCGATGGCCTCCAGAATGAAGCCTTGTCCGAAGCGGCACTGGGCAATCAACAGCGAGATTTCTTCGCGGAGAAACTCAAGCTCAGGCACATTGGCATATTCTTTGCGAGCTTCCCACAACAGGTTCTCCGCCTGGTCATACTTCAGCTCGTCCATCAGCAGATAAGCCAGCTCCATACAGGCCCGGATACGCGAGGAGTCCTGCTCCTCATCCCCTGTTTTCTCAGCCGTGGCGATGCTTTGCAGCAGCAATGTCCCTTCTTGAACCTTGCCTGAATCCAGCAAGGCTGCTGCCACTGCCAGACGGGCTCCGAAATCTGTCCGCGCCGTATCGCATATAAATGCCTGCTCCCGGTCAAACCACGGGATGATCGTGCTCAGCAGTTCTTGAACCGTTTGCTCCGGTACATGCTCCAAATGATATCTCTCCTTTATCGTCAAACCTTATCCAGCACTCCCTCATTATAATCGAAGATGCCTGTGAAATGAAGCGGACCGGCCCATCAGGACCGGTCCGGCTGGCAAGTTATTGCGACGGAAGCGTCGTATAACCGCTGAAATAGTCTACCTCTGTTTCGGAAAGCAGCTTTTTGTTGCCTTCGAATTCGTCATACACCCGGAGTGTGTATTTCTCCACCTTGACCTGCCAATCCGCTAAGGAAGGGCCTTCCAGTACGAAGTTGTTCTCACCCAGGACCAGATTGTCGCCGCTGCCTTCCTTGTTGACGGTGAAGGTTTTGGACAGCTTGATATTGTGCTGCTTGTCCTCCATCTCCACAATCACCCGATGCCCGTCTGTATTGGCCACGGCCAGCTGGTTTTTCGTAAACTTGTACTTGACATTCAGATTGAAGTGATCCGATTCGTTCTTGGTGGCCACATTCGTGATGGTGAACAAGTACGGATACAGATCCAGATCCAGCGGCCTGCCCTTGGTGGCTTGGGAATCAATCGGCAGCTTGAAGGAAACGGCATCAATGTAAGCATCCGACTCTGCGCTGCTGGACAGCTTGCCTTCCTTGACCCCTGCGCCCAGGATCAGTTGCAGATCCGGCGTATTCGCCGTCTTGGGCAGATAGGAGGTAATATTCAAGACTGCCATGCCATCAGGGCTGATCTTGCTCTTCACTTCACGGATGGTCGCCGGATACATGGTATTATCGGCAGATTTAACATAGGCTACATAATTACCCAGCGCAGTGTAACGCTTCTCCAAATTCTGCACCTTGACCCGGATAGAGTACAGATCGGAATCTTCATCCTCATAGATGATTACATCCCGGATAGAAATGCTGGCCTGACGGCCCGCGCCTTCCGTACGGAAGGTATTGCCGAATAGAACAACCGGCATGGGCGGGATATAGGAATCGCTGCTGAATTCCAGCAGGTCCGTCGCCGCGGCGTCTCCCTCTTTCTCTTGAAGCACCAGCTTGATCCGGGAGTACTCATTGGTATAAGGAATCTTGCCGTATAATTGAAGGTTAACCTTCGACCCGGCCTTGACGGAGATTACACTGTCCTTCACGATTGCCGTTGCCGGTACCTTGACGATATCATCCAGCAGGAAGTAGCCGTTGAAGGCGGGCAAAGGAAGCGAAGCAGTGCCGTTATTGGCCACTGTCAGGTTGGCGGAGATAATATCCTCATCCTCCCATGGCAGACGCTGCATCCCGTTCAGAAGTGTCGTATAAGTGCCGTCTTCCGTAGTAAAGTTATAGGTTTTGCCGATGCCCCCTTGCTCGGCTGCCGAGTCGGAC
This sequence comes from Paenibacillaceae bacterium, assembly GCA_029256185.1. Taxonomy (GTDB): domain Bacteria; phylum Bacillota; class Bacilli; order Paenibacillales; family NBRC-103111; genus Paenibacillus_AR. Next base: position 16,679 of record JAQSYI010000067.1, on the reverse strand, counting down.
AGCTTATACACGGCCAATGCGGTTTCACTGGTCACTCCATCTGCACCGACCGGAGGCAGGAGCAGGAGCTTCCAATCCGCGGGACTTACAGAAGACGGAATAATGGCAGTAAGCTGAGTTTCCTTGGTGAACAGCGGGTCAATCACCATATCCTTGATACCCTCTGCCTTGGCCGGGTAGGTCAGTCCTTCAGAGGTCTGAATGGCAAACCGGTAAGCAGGTAAAGTAACGGAGCCTGTACCTGTATTCTTCATCGCATAGGTAAGAGCTACCCCGTAGGACGCGTCACGCTTGGTTCTGTTGATCTCCTTGACAGAAGTCTCCAGGGTTTCTGTGCCAACGTCCACATTCTTGACTCCATCCACCGGCGTTACACTGTGGTCATCAAAGCTGGCGGGGGCAGGCAGGGCGAAAAAGGCAACAGGCAAGGACAGCTTGGCGTTATTCCCTCCGTCGATCTGGTTGGTGACAACCAGTTCCCAGCCTTCCGCGCCTACTGACAGAGGCAGCTTGCCGGTTAACTCCAGCTCCTTATTAAAGCGGGGGTACAAGGAACGGTTGTTTTCTTCCAATCCTTTCACCTGCAGCGGATACAAGAGTCCTTCCTGCGTGCGCAGCGCGTACTGGTATACCGGAAGCTCAACGGTTTTTACACCCGCATTGTCCAGGCGGAACCGGATTTTTGGGAGATAATATTCGGAGTTTTGGCCTAAATCCATCTTAGTGGAGGCCATCTTCACATCGACTCCGCTGATCGTGACGATTCTGGCATGATCCGCAGGAGTCGTGCCGGAATAGTCGGCAGGAATCGTGATGTCTCCCAGCATCTGCTCATAATTCGGAGAAGAGAAATCCCATTTGACCATGCGGAAAATCAGATCATCCAGATCCGTATCACCGCTTACCTTGGCATACATGTTAATGTCTTGGGAACTGTGGGGAGCTATTCCGTTCTTGTCCTTATCCTGCGGGAGCACCTGAACGGTGAAGGAGGTGCCTCCCTTGTTCAGCAGTCTCACCCAATAATCAATGAACTGGATTTCATAATTGGTCGTATTGCGGAAAGTCAGGGTGAAGGATGCTACCTTCCCCTCATCCGACGCTAATACTGACGCTTGCTTCAACTCAATGGAGCTGCCTCCGGCCAAACCTACCGAACCCAGGCTCGTCTGCTGGACAACATTCTGCACAACTGCTGCCGTGTTGTCTCCATCGGCGTAAGCCGCAATAGGAACAACGGAGCCGATCATCAGGCTCCAGGCCAGCGTCGCAGCCGCCATGCGGAACCGAACTTGCCGCTTCATGCTGCATCCTCCTCATAATGCCCACCCAAGTGACGCGAATCCTTCGAAGCTTAATCCGGGTACTTTGGCGGGGACCCAAATGATATGCCCACCAAAGTGACGCGGCGCTTTTCCGTTATAATCCGGTCACTTTGGCGGGGCTGTCTGTAAGTTTTCTAATATGCCCGGACTGCGGATGAAACGCCCATCTGAATGTTGCCGTTGGGATCATCCTTCATCTGCTGCAGCATGGAATCCCCTTGGGTCTGCCATGACTTCAGAGCGTCCCGGATTGACTTATTCCCTTGAAGCGCCTGCATATACTCTTGCTGGCCCAGGCTTTGGACCATATAGATATTGGGATATTTCCGGTATACCTTATAGAAGTCATTGGAGCTGTCCACAATCGGCTTCACGTTAAGGAAAGCGTCCATGTTCAGATCGGAGCCTTCTCTTGTTTTGATGTAGGATTTGCGGGACAGCAGCTGGTAGTTGCTCTTTGCCTTGGATCTGGCCCAATCCTGCCCGTTAATGAACTTCAGGAAGCTCCACGCATCCTTGGAATTGCCGGCTTTTGCATTAATCCCCATGATCCCGTTCAATCCGATGCCCGCAACGGCTCCAGGCTTCTCCGCATGACTCGGCATGGTGACCGCATTGTATTCAATCGGAATGAAGTTTTTGTAGTTGGCCGCATTCTTGTTGGCATTATCGATCCGGGACAGCTCACCGTAATTCATAATCCCCATGGCCAGTCTTCCGGACATGAAATCGTCATAGCCGAACGGGTTATCTTCACTGGATTGCTTGGATTGCATAAAGGCCTGGTCGTTGTAGTCCAACTGGCTGGGCAAGATCTTGTCCTTCTCCAATTGGATCAGAGTAGTCCAAACCTTCTCCCATTGGTCGGAATCGACAGTCAGTTTATCCACTTCTTCGGTAAAGGTCGTGAGACCCAGCGGACTTGCATAATAGGTGTTGGCTGTCATAAAGTCCGGATAGCCCTGGGAGGAGAAGCTGAACCCATAAATCCGCTTTTCCCCTTCCGTCTTGGCGACGCGGCGGGCCAAATCAAAGATTTGATCCCAGGTCATATTGTCTTGGGGATAAGCAACCCCTGCATCGTCAAATATTTTACGGTTGTAGACAAGGGCGGAGGAAGAGAAAGTAGGCGACAGCGCATAGAGCTTGCCGTCAGGACTTGCGCTCTTCAAACCTTCCGTCACCGCGGGCACAATATCGGCGATATCGAATTTGTCCGTGGAAATAAGCGGGTCGAGGGGCTGCAGCAGATTTTCCGTGATCAGCTCCTGCAATTCATTCAGATTAACCATAACCACATCAGGAGGATTTTCCCCCTGCATGATTTCTTTCAGCTTGACGATAGGATCTGGAGTTTCAGCGCCTTCCTTGTTGTTGATGTATCCTCCATAACGGTACATGCTGCTGTCAACGACAGGAACAATCTCAATCTTCACCTTGGGATTGGCATATTCGTAGATCTCGGTGAATTGCTGGCGGAAATATTCTCCGTCATCGCCATAATCCGAGGAAACTGCAACCCGCAGCACCCGTTCCTCATTGTTGTCTTCGGAATTGCCGCTGGTGCAGGCGGTTATTGCGGGCACAACCATTGCCAGCGACAGCACCACCGGAAGCCATTTCTTTCTCATGTTCATTTCTCCCTTCCCTTGTATGGGTTCTCTAGGTTACTTGAGGGTGGTTCCGTCCAACTGCCTGGGGGCGCGGATAATGATCTTCTCCCCGTCAAATTCCATGGAGGCTTTGCCCGAAATCCCCAGCTCCTCCAGATATGCCTTGGGCACCTGCAGCCTTCCCGCCCGGTCCAATACCACATATTCCTCGTGGACATCCCGGATGGAGCCATGAAATTCCGCCGCGGATAAATCCAGATTGGGATTGCGCTTTACAAACTCCGTGCTGGTCATGCCGTCCCGGATGGCCACCACCCGGTCAACCGAGCTGGCCAGTGACATATCATGGGTTACGATTACAATGGTGATCCCAATCTCCCGGTTCAGCCTGCGGAAGATGGACATGATCCGGTCGGAGGTCTCCGAATCCACGGATCCGGTCGGCTCATCCGCCAGCAGCAGGGAGGGACGGTTGCATAACGAGATGGCGATGGCCACCCGCTGCTGCTCCCCGCCGGATAACTGCTGCAGCTTGTTATGCATCCGCTCCTTCAGCCCTACCCACTCCAGAAGCTGCTTGGCGTAAGCCCGGTCCACTTTGCCCGACAGCATCATGGGCATCTCCACATTTTCCAGCGCTGTTAAGTAAGGCAGCAGGTTGCGGGCATTGTTCTGCCAGATAAAGCCAACGGTCTTGCGCTTGTATTCCACCAGCTGCTCATCTGTAATCTTCAGCAAATCCCACTCGCCCACCCGGACCTGACCGGCTGAAGGCCGGTCCAGACCGCCGAGGATATTCAGCAGCGTGGACTTGCCGCTGCCGCTGTTGCCGATGATGGCCATCATCTCGCCCGGCTCTACCTGAATATTCAGCCCCTGAAGCGCCACCACCTCTACTTCTTCACTCTTGTAGATTTTGACCAGACCATCACATAGAATCATAGATTAGCGCTCCTCTCCCAGCTTCACGGCCTGATGCACCCGCAGTCTGCGGATATGCAGCAGCAGCAGCACGGCGCCTGTGGTCATCATCACGAAGGTGACCAGATAAAGCTGGAATGTATCCTTTCCTTCAAATACCACACGGAAAGGAGGCACTTGCTTCTGCACATCCTGCGCCGTTTGCAGATAGGGAAGGTAGAGCGTGCTGGCCAGCTTGCCGATGCCAATCCCCAGCATAATGGACAGCCCTGCGGTAAACAATTGCTCCAGCAGCAGCATTCCGGTGAGCTGTCTCCCCTTCAGTCCCATCGCTCTCAACACACCGAACTGGACGACACGGCTGGAGAGGTTGAAGAACCAGTACAGCATATAGCCGATCAGTGAGATCAGTACGGAAACCAGGAAGCCCAAGCTCAAAATACCGAACACGCCGCCTCTAGTAGGATGCTTCTTCTGGACAGCCAGTTCGTTGCGGACATCCTTGACAGCCTGAATGTCTACATTCTGCTCCTGCAGCTTCTCCAGCATGGGAACGGTCTTGGCGCCGTCCTCCATCTTGAGCCAGACATCGTAGGGCATCATGTCCGCCTGATCATAGATGTAATCCAGATTCGCGATGACAAACGGCCGTTCGTCGGGATACTGGCTGGGCCAATAGGGGAGAACACCCACAATAACCAGCTCCATGCTTTTCTGATTAACTGATACGTTAAGCAGATCACCCGGTTTCAACTGATTCTTCTCGGCGAATTTATCCGGGATAATCGCAGCCTGCTCGTAAGTGCCCAGCAGGTTCAGATATATATTGGGATGGAACGGGAACAGGTCCTTGCGGAACCAGCCCACATCGGCAAAATCCACGTTATTGATGCCGTTGAGATTGACGACTCCCAGAGATTTGCCCGAGCCGGTCAGAGTCGCCCTGGTTTGCAGCACACGGGCCGCATGCGCCACTCCGGGCAGCTCCTTGAACAGCTCGAACGGAGGTTCCACGTACCGGAGGTTGGCGGGAATATCCATTCCGCTCTGTCCTCCGCCGGGATTGCCTCCACTGCCGCCCTGTCCCTGACCGCCTCCGCTTCCGGTGCCGCCTTGGCCGGACCCGCCCTGGCCCTGGCCTTGGCCGCCCCCGCTTTGTCCGCCGCCCTGTCCCTGACCGCCGCTTCCCTGGCCTGTGCCGGGATTCTGGTTCGTAGGCAGAGAGTCGGATACACTCTCCCAGACGGTAGTGACAATCACATCGGTACCGAATTGGTACATGGTGCGTTCCGTTGAATTCAGGTCAATGGTGCGCGCAGCCGATGAGTTGTAAACCCCCAGTCCCAGAGTAAGAGTCAAGAGCAGCATGAGGGGATAATAGGACTTGGAGGAACGTGACAGCTGCGACAGAGTCAGATAGATGGATACCGGGAAGAAGGGTTTCCCCACCCGGTTCAAGAGCTTCAGAATCCACGGGAACAGCCTCAGGAAGAACAGCCCCATGGCAAAGATTGTCAACGCCGGTACAAAAAACAGCAGGGGATGCACCTGCAGCTGATCGGAGCCTAAGCCCGTCTGCTCCGACAGCAGCTTCCGCTCCCGGAACATATACCAGCCATAGCCCGACACCGCGAGCAGAGCCACATCAAGGAACCAGCGCTGCCACAGGGGAGCACGGTCCGCGCGGGCCAGCTGCTGCTTCAATCCGACTATGGAGGAGCGGGCGTACTGCACCGCCGGAATCAGCGTGGCCCCCATAGCGAGCAATACGGCTGCCAACCCGTAGAGCATGGTTGACCCGTGAAAACCTACGGGAATCGATTCCCTGTCCACGAAGGTCAGGAAGCCGTTGGAGGAACCGATGCTCTTGGCCATAAACCAGCCGAGCATTGGTCCGATGACGATGGCCACTGCGCCAAGCATCAGGCTCTCCAGCAGATACAGCCCTATGATCTGCTTGGTGCTTCCTCCCCTGGAGCGGATAACGGCGATGTCGCTTCGCTGCCGGTCGAGAGATTGGCGCGCGTTCATGACAATGTAATAGATCACCATGCCCAGCATGGGAGCCGCCAGCGTGAACAGCAGAAGCTGGAGCTGGACGCTCTCCTTCCGGAAATCATTGAGCATATCGATGAAGGAAACGTCAACCTTGGTGTCCTTCAGCTTCTGGTACAGATTGATATCCAGGCGCGTCAGCTTTTTCTCCAGCGGGGCAATCTGTCCGGTCTGAATCTGGCTGAGATCGAATGAATAATACCAATTGGCCAGATTAAGCGGAATCTTCATCTTGTTGATCAGTTCCCCGGTGAACACCTTCTCATGCACGATGAAGTTGCCGAGCAGCACCTCGAACCCCTGGAACCAGTAAGGATCCGTTTCCTGGTTGGCCGCGAAGGCTCCGACAATCCTCACCTTAAGCGGAGCAATGCCCAGCCCTCCGGTAATGGGGTAGTTGAATTCATCCCCCACATGAAGGTCATTGCGGAACATGGCTTCCTCCAGCACCATTGCTTCCAGCACGCCGTTCTTGATGCTGTCCGAATAGGTCTGCCCGTAGGTGATCTCCACATGCTTATCCAAGTCGGTCATGGTGGAGAGGCTCATCTGCCTTTTTTTGCTGGGATCGGTCTTGGTTGGATCTACCGGTGTAACTTGTGTGCCGCGGATGGACATCACGCTTGTGTAAGTATGATAAGGAAGACCAATCTCCTTGGACACGTCCTCCCGGATATAACGGTCAAGCTCCGCTACCTCTTCGGGAGCAGCCCGGTCCTGGCCTGCCGCCTGATAGCGCATGACCAGCGAACCGGCGGGCATACCCTCGCTCTTCTCTTGCAGGGACTTGGCGATCACCCGCTTCAGAGCCCCGTCCGAGTACATGGGGATGCTGGTGGCGAAGGCAACGGCTACAATCAGTCCCAGCAGAGCGCTGAAGGTCAGCCAGCGTGTGTTCCACATCTTATGCAGAATAAAGCGCAACATGGCCATGGGTTATCGACCTACGACTTTCTGCCCGGGGGTGAGCCCTTTCACAATCTCGACGGCAGTTGACGTCTGCATGCCCAACTCCACGTCAACCTCGCGCTTGGTGCCCGCATCATCCACCACCTGCACATAATTGCGCCCGGTAATGGTTCGAAGAGCTGCAAGGGGAATCGTCACCGCGTTCTCCTTCTTCGAAACGATGATCTCCACGCTGAGCGGTGTCCCCCGCGCCGCATTCTCAGGCATTTGATCCAGATCCACCACCAGATATTGGTCAATGGTGTCCTTTTGCCTGTTCTGGTTGTAGGGATCATAATACATGCCGTTGTTCTGGTTCTGATTGGCCTTGTTGGGATTCGGCAATTGCTTGACCTTGCCCTTGTGCTGTCCGGCGGCATTGATATCCACCGTAACCTCCATGCCCACCGCCACCTTCTTCAGATCCTCCTGGGTAATGGTGGAGGCCACCGTCAGCTGAGTCAGATCCGCCACTGTGGCAACAGCCTCATAGGCCTTGCTCATATCCCCTTTGTTATAATAAACCGTAACGATTTCGCCGGAGATGGGCGCCGTCACCTTCGCTTTGGCGATGGACTCCTGGAGAGTGACCAGTTCCTCCCGCTTCAGCTCGAAGTCGATCTTGGCCTGCTCCACCTGCTCGGCGCTTCTCTCACCCGGATCACGGAGCAGCTCGATCATCTTCAGCTCTTCGCTGCGGGTCTGCAGCTTCTTCTGGCGCAATTGGGTTTCCAGATCGGATACATCCAGCTCGGCGATGAGCTGGCCCGCCTGCACCTGATCTCCGGGTTTCACATACAACTCCTTGATCCGCTTGTTATCTTCGACAAAATACACATCGTCCTCCGTCAAGGACATCAGCTTGCCCGAACCCCGCACCTTGGTCGTCAAAGTCTCCGTTTTCACCGTGTATTCCGGCTTCTTGGACAGCTTGGGCGGATTGATGGTGGGCAGCACTTCCTCGGCGTCCTCCTTGGGCAACAGCGAGCAGCCTGATGCGGCCGCCAGGGCAACGCACAATACTCCTGCGAGCAGGGCTCTGCCGGCAACCCGGCTGTTCGCTGCGCCAGAGTCATGGCCATTCCCGCTGCCAGACGCAATTGCAGACTTTGGAGCGCAGGCTCCACGGGGCGGAGCCTCGCTTTTATCCCTTGTCAAGGAACCGCCCGTCAACCATTTCGTAAACATGGTCCGCTACCTCCATAATCGTAGGATCATGAGTTGTCATGCAGATCGTAACCTGCTCCTGCTCGATAATATCCCGGAATACCGCCATAATCTGGGCTCCCATCTGGGAATCCAGCTCTGCGGTCGGCTCATCGGCAAGCAGCAGAGAGGGGCGGTGGGCAATCGCCTTGGCGATGGCTACCCGCTGCTGCTCGCCGCCGGACAGCTCGAAGGGACGGTGGTGCATCCGCTTGGATAAACCTACCATCCCCAGGCAATGCTGCACCCGGTGCTTCCACTCGCTCCGCGGCACATCCGCCATCCGCAGGGACAACTCTACATTCTCATAAGCGGACAAGAGAGGCAATAGGGCATAGGATTGAAAAATAAAGCCGATTTCCTTGCGCCGGATCTCCGTCCGCTGTTCATCGTTCCATTCATGAAACGGGTGGCCCTGGAACATGATCCTCCCGCTGTCCGGCTGATCCAGACCTCCGATCAGATTCAGGAGCGTGGTTTTGCCGGAGCCGGAGCGCCCCCGGAGCATAACCAGACTGTTGGGCTTCAAGGTCATATGGATTCCCTTCAGCACGGTAAGCCGCGCTGCCCCTACCTGAAAGCTGCGCTCCACCCCGTCTGCGACCAGCAACGGGTCATGGATAATCCGCGGCGGTCTGGCCTTGCCGCCGGTTTTTTCCACTGCCGCCTCTTCTCCGCTTCCTTCCGTCAAATCCCCTGCTTCCGGTTGTGCTTCGTATGTACGTTTGCCGGATTCCTGCTCTTCCTCCGTCTTCCTCTTTCTCGCAAACCACCCCATCCGTATACTCTCCCTACTGAAAATTTGCCCGCGGCCGGCCGGCATTCTTCTGTTGACACATTGCCCGCCAGTCGGTGTTCCAAGCATGGGCAGCCAGGTTCTCATTAATAAGACGTATCTAAATGGCATTAGGTTACAGATCAAATCTTAATTTTTTACAAACTCTTTTGATTTTCGAAAGAGAATACGGCAAAAACAGCCCCTGTTCTTGCAAGCAGGGACTGCTTATAAATTCCGTCTATTCATTTACGATGCGGTGATACGTGGTGATGGTAAGCAGGTAATACAGCGAATAGATCACAAAATAGATGGACAATGAGGCAACCACAGGCGTCAGCAGGGATTCCTGAATCAATTGGATCTGGAACATGCCCTTCAGGATTAAAGCATCCGGACTGGAATGCTGCTCCGAAGCAAAAGAAAATCCCGGATCGCCTCCTTATACTGGGAGACAGTCCGGGATCTGTGTTGTAGGATCAATAAAAGCACAATACAAGAAAAGCAATCAGGCCGGCCGTTTGGCGAACATAATGCCCACTGTTCCTTGTCCGCAATGGCTGGAGATGACACAGCCTGCATTGGTAACCGTTACATGTTCCAGATGCAGTTCCTTCTCCAACTGCTCCTTGAGCCAGTTCGCGCTCTCCTCGGCCATGGAATGAGTAATGAATACCCGGTCCGCCTCCATGAGATCGCGGTGGACCAGCGCCCGCTCCAACAGATTGTGAACCACCTTGTCCATCTTGCCGCGGAGCTTCTCGGCGACAATCATGGCGCCGTCTGTCACCTTGATGACAGGATGAATCCGCAGAAGGCTGCCGATCACAAGCTGGGTGCCGCTGCACCGTCCCCCTTTGTGCAGGTAATCCAGCGTGTCAATCACAAACTCCGCCTCCACCCGCAGCACATCCTCTCTCAGCCGGGCGGCAAGCTCCCTGGAATCGGTGATGCCCTGCCGCAGATAGCTGACAGCCTGCATCACTGTAACTCCGATGCCGGTTGACAGGTTGCGGGAATCCACCACCTCTACCAGACCTTCGGGAAACTCCCTTCCTGCGATTACAGCGTTCTGGTACGTGGAGGATAATTCCGAGGAAATGCTAATGAATATAATTTGCTTGTCTTCTTTAATGATCTCGTCGAAAGCCTGGACAAAGTCCGCCGGAGCCGGAGCCGCCGTTTTGGGGAGTACCCCCTCCTGCTCTACCTTCTCATACAACTGTTTGGTGGTGAGGTCAACTCCGTCACGGTATGTACGGTCTCCGAACACAACATGAAGCGGAATGATGCGGATGTTGTTGTCCCGGATCATCTCGGGAGTCAGGTCACAAGTGCTGTCCGCAACAATTTGGATGGACGACATCAACTTTTCCTTCCCCTCTGCCGGATCTGTGACGATCCTGGCTCTTATCTTTCTGTATCCGCTGCTATCAAAAAACAAATCCCCCAAAAGTGACGAGATGCTTCGAAGCAAAATCCGGGTACTTTTGGGGGAGCCCCCGAATGAAAAAGCGGCACAGCCTTCATTTGCGTAAAAAATTAGGCCGACTCCTTCATTATAGCTGTGTGAGAGTTACTTGAAAAGACATGCCCTTCGGCGGTCAGCCGTTGTGGCCCCGCAGCTATCAAAATGACAGTTGTGGCGCGAAATGGACGGACGGGCGCCCTCATCGAGTCGCGCCCGTCCGTCCATTATATTTTTCTGGCTTTATTTATACAAGCTGCGCCACTTGTGCGCCTTCATAGATGGCTTCCAGAGCTTTGCGCGGGGCCAGCGCGTCCCCGATAACATGATACGGGACACCCGATTCCTTGACGGTGTCGATCAGGGCATTCAGTGACTTGGAGCCCGTCGCCATAACCACCGTATCGATATTCTCCAATTCGAAGACCTTGCCGTCTTGCTCCAGGGTAATGCTGTGCTCACTGATTGCCATACACTTGGTGTTGGTATAGACGGGCAGTCCATGTCTGGCGATGAACTCCAAAGCGAACAGCTTGCGGGTATGCACCAGTTCCTTGGCAACCTCGTCTTGCATCTCTACGATGGCAACCTCCTTGCCCTGTGCCACCAGAAGCTCCGCCACCTCAATCCCTACCAGACCTCCGCCGATAATAGCCACCCGGTCACCGGCAGCAGCCTCGCGGCGCAGGATAGAGTGGGCCGTCTTGACATTAGCTCCGTCCTTGCCCGGAATGTTCGGCACAAACGGCGTGGAGCCGGTGGCGATGATAATTTCATCAGGATTTACGGCTTCGATCAGTTCCTTCGTTACCTCGGTGTTCAGCCGCACCTCGGCGCCGCTCCGCCCGGCCATTCTGCCCATCTGCAGCGCCGACTCCGCCATCTCTCCCTTGGAAGGAGATTGTCCGGCCAGGAAGAGCTGGCCGCCCAGGGATGCCGACTTCTCGCACAGAATGACCTGATGCCCGCGGCTCTGCAGATGGATGGCCGCCGTCATGCCTGCTGCTCCTCCGCCTGCGACCAGCACCTTCTTCGGCTGTTCCGCCGGCTTGTCGTCGAAGCGGGTTTCCCGGCCGGTAACCGGGTTGCGCAGACATACGGGACCGTTATGTCCTGCAAGCTCGGGATCAGGGCGCTGTCCACCCACACAGGACTGGTTGCAGCCGATGCACTTGATGATATCGTCTACACGGCCTTCCTCCGCCTTGATGCAGAAGGCGGGATCGGCGATCAGCGTACGTCCCAGGGCGATGAAATCCGCCTTGCCTCCGGCAACGATTTCTTCGGCTACCGCAGGATCATTGATTCTGCCCACTACCATGACTGGAATGCTCAGAATCTTTTTCAGTGCCGCGGTGTAGTCTGCATTGAAGCCGGGTGCTACCTCCAGCGGGGCAATGGTCCGATGCACCGTTTCGAACAGCCCGCTGGTGACGTGGATAATGTCGGCTCCGGCCTGCTCCAGAATCGGGGCAATCTGCATAATATCCTCGGGAACCAGACCACCCGGTACGAATTCTTCAATGGTCAACCGGTAGGACACAGGAAAATCCACGCCTGCGTGGCGTTTGATGCTTTGGATCACCTCGGTGCAGAAGCGGGTTCTCTTCACCAAATCCCCGCCGTATTCATCCTCCCGCTTGTTGCTGTACGGGCTCATAAACTGGTTGAGCAGATAACCGCTCGCCCCGTGAAGCTCCACCATATCGAAGCCGGCTTGTCTTGCCCGCAATGCTGCGGCGCCGTAAGCTTCAACGATTTCCTCAATCATCGCCTTGTCCATCTCTACGGGCACTTCCCTGTACACAATGTTAGGCACGGGTGATGGGGCGATAAGGGGATGGCCTGTGATATGGCTGCTGATCTGCCGTCCGGCATGCCACAATTGGGTGCTGATCTTGCCCCCTGCCGCATGGACGGCATCCGTCAGACGGCGCATTCCCGGGATGAAGCGGTCATCATACAGCGATGGAATGCTGGGATTGCGGGTGGTAGGATGTACAGCGGTATATTCAATCGTATTCAATCCTACTCCACCGTTGGCACGCGCCACATGGTAACGGACGAACTCGTCTGTAATCATTTCCTGGTCAGCCATGCCTGAACCCATAGGAGCGAGAACAAAACGGTTCTTCAGAATCAGATTGCCAATCTTGCCGGGTGAAAATACATGCTTGAATTCCATAGTTGATTCCTCCTATTTATATATCTAAATTACCTAAGTTAAAATAACCTATTGTTATAATAACTCAACTTTCGATGCCTGTAAGTGATTTTTTTCACATGTAAATATGCATAAACCTCTATTCTTTGTCCGGCACGGGACTAGATATGTACTCTCCGGAATGAGAACCGGCTTTATGTTCCATAATAAAAGGAAGTTTTTCAATTGCTAAGGAGGAAAGCGGCCATGAGCCATCCCCATACATTGTCTGTTGCGGCCTTGGGAGGAGTCCACGAGATCGGGAAGAACATGTATATGATTCGCTACGGCGACGATATCCTGCTGGTTGATTGCGGTTCCAAATTCCCCGATGAAACCCTGCTGGGAATTGACCTGATTATTCCGGATATCGCCTATCTGCTGGAGCATCCCGGCAAGGTCAGAGCCTTGATCGTGACACACGGCCATGAGGATCATATCGGCGGCATTCCTTACCTGCTGAAGCAGTTCCCCTTGCCGGTGTATGCAACCCGTCTGACTCTCGGATTAATTGAAACCAAGCTAAAGGAGCATAAGCTGCTCAGTCAAACCGAGCTTAAGCTGATTGATTCGGAATCTACCCTCCGGTTTGGAGAAATAGAGTTGTCCTTCTTCAAGACCAATCACAGCATTCCCGATTGCCTGGGCATTGTCTTCGATACGCCTGAAGGCACTGTTGTCCATACCGGAGATTTCAAATTCGACTTTACGCCCGTCAATCATGCATACCCCGATCTGCAGAGAATGGCCGACATCGGGAAACGCGGTGTTCTTATTCTGTTGTCGGAGAGCACCAACGCGGAGAGAGCGGGCTTTACCCCGTCGGAAAGCCTGGTGGGCGAGCATATCGAGGAAGCCTTCATGAAAGCGGATGGCAAGATTATTATCTCCACCTTCGCTTCCAATGTGCACCGGATTCAGCAGATTGTGAATGCGGCTGTGAGAGCCGGACGGAAGCTGACGTTGCTGGGGAGAAGCATGGTTAATGTGGTCGAGGTTGCGGCAGAGTTGGGATATCTGCATATTCCGGAAGGCATGCTGGTCGCTTCCGACGAAGCGGCCGGCATGCCCCGGGAGGAAATAACCGTCCTGTGTACGGGCAGCCAGGGAGAGCCGTTGGCCGCATTGGCCAGACTGGCCAGCGGAAATCACCGCCAGCTTGAGGTTCTGCCTGGAGATACGGTGATTTTGGCAGCGACGCCGATTCCCGGCAACGAACGGAATGTGGCCAGAATTGTAGACCACTTCTACCAGCTGCAGGCCAAGGTCATTTATGGAGCCGGCAGTTCTACGGGCATGCACGTATCCGGGCACGGCAGCCAGGAAGAGCTGAAGCTGATGCTGACCCTTATGAAACCGGAATACTTCATCCCCATCCATGGAGAATACCGGATGCTCTATCAGCACCGGCTGCTGGCTGAAGCGGTGGGTGTGCGCCCGGACAACATCTTTGTTCTGAATAACGGCGAAGTAGTAGAGGCCCATAACGGTAAAGCGGCGGTATCCGGCAAAATTCAGGCGGGCAATATTCTGGTGGACGGTCTGGGAATCGGGGATATCGGCAGTGTTGTGCTGCGTGACCGCAAGCAGCTTTCGGCGGATGGAATCCTGATCATCGTGATCACCCTCAGCAAACAAGAGGGCAAGCTTCTCACCAAACCCGACGCCATCTCCCGCGGGTTCGTATACGTCCGGAATTCCGAGGCGCTTATGAATGAAATCAATGAACTGGTGGTGGCAGAACTGAACAAGCTGCTGCAGTCCAAAATCAGCCAATGGAGTGTGTTGAAGCAGACCCTCAAAGAAACTCTGGGCAATTATTTGCTCACCAGAACAGGGAGAAGGCCCATGATCCTGCCACTGGTTATTGAAGTGTAGCAGCAGACCAATCATAGATTATGCCATCCCGCCAAAATCGTATTAGCAAACCAATGAGACAGGGTTATTATGCCGCGGACCCAATGAACGGTAGCGTGGGTGAACTGTACGCGAATAATCATATACATTATAGGCGGACGCAAGCAGGTACCCCAATATACTCGTTTGAATGCATTCGGTTGTATATGTGCCTCAGGTAGAGCTTACATACGTCACCTTAGGGCGTGTTTGCAGACTCCGAGGGGAGCAGATTGCAGTGTATTTTCGTTCCAGGCAAGGCACTTTTGTGCAGGCTTACCGGAGGGTACGTCAAGCAAAAGTAACGAAGCATAGGGCGAAAAGGCGCTGAAAGATGCCCTCAAGCGGGTTTGCAAACACGCCTTAGCTGCCTCCTTATGAATGGATACTGTTGGCCCCCTCTGTAACATAAAAACATACGCAAAACTCAATATCCGGAATAATTACCCAAAACCTTACCTCAGACGTGAATGATTCGCGGCAATCGCAGCCGATGTTCCTCTCCCCTCGCTCACTTTCTCCCACAGTAGTACATTATGTTGTAAAATCGTTCCCTACAGGAGAAGAACCCGAAGGGCAAAAACACAGTGAGCACAAAAGGGAACCGACTCCAATGGGAGTAGTTTGGCGAAGAAGAGTCACCGCTTTAGAGTGTGTCTGAACCTCTGAGGGGAGCAGATAATACCCAAATTATCGTTTCTGGCGGGTGTTCAGACACGCCCTAGGCTGCAACGGACCTGAGCGCCCTTATTCGGTCAAAAACCGGGGGTTTGGAATTGTAACGGACTTGAACGCTCTTATCGGACTAGTTTGCCCCTATTTTGAGGGATATTGGTCCCGATAAGGTCTTACCAGTCCGTTAGCCGCGCCAACCCCCGTTTTTCCCGGTATTAGCGTCTCTCAGGTCCGTTGCAAGTCGGGAAGGACCGGTCTCAAGAATGAGGAACGAATTTACGAGACGATATAGTAGCTTCATTAGTAACCCACCTTCCGTAAAACTGGATAATCCATGGGACGGGCCTAGGCCTGTCTTCAAAACCGCTTAAGAGCAGCTTTCACTAAGAATGATTTCTAGAAATATCTAACCTTTTGAGTAGGTTTTGGCATAATTTGGATTGTGTACAAACGGGGAAATATAGTGGTGAATATATATAATTCAACGAGAATCGGCTCAAGAATTTTTTGTCATGACCTCGGGGTAAAATGGTGAGGTGGTAATGATATGGCCATTCAATTGCGCAACAAAGTGTTGAACTGGAGCTTCGAATCCGGACTGGCGTCATGGGTGGGACTGAACACAGTAGCCTACGCCCGCTCCAAGGAAGGAATCGGCAGTGCGGAGATGTGGGGAGGACAGGCAGCTACCTCCTTGCAGCAAATAGTTGCGGTGGTTCCCGGTGAGGGCTTGTATTTGTCTGTTTCTTTTTCGAGAAGCCAGTCCGGACCAAGTCCCTGGGTCATAATCACGGTTAATTTCTTCAATAGCACGGTTCAATTTCTGGGAACCGGACTGACTCTTGTCGTTCCCGCCGGTTTTTTCACGGACCTGCAGTGGCATACATTCGAGGGGATCACAGCGCAGGCTCCGGCAGGCTCCGCCTTCGCTCAACTGTCCTTCAGCTTAGTACAGCAACTGCCGTCATGCAATATCTTAGTCGACGAGGTCATTGTAATGAACGCCCAGGATACCGGCGGATCCATGGGAGTAACAGGGGCGACAGGAACTACGGGTGGCACTGGCGCTACTGGGGCCACTGGCGCTACGGGTGGCGTTGGCGCTACCGGACCCACTGGCGCTACCGGACCCACCGGCGCTACCGGGCCCACCGGCGCTACCGGGCCCACCGGCGCTACCGGACCCACTGGCGCTACCGGGCCCACCGGCGCTACCGGGCCCACTGGCGCTACTGGGCCCACCGGCGCTACCGGGCCCACCGGCGCTACCGGTCCCACTGGCGCTACCGGGGCCACTGGCGCTACCGGGGCCACCGGCGCTACAGGTCCCACTGGCGCTACCGGGGCCACCGGCGCTACTGGCTCCACTGGCGCTACCGGACCCACCGGCGCTACTGGCTCCACCGGCGCTACTGGCTCCACCGGCGCTACTGGCTCCACCGGCGCTACCGGGCCCACCGGCGCTACCGGTCCCACTGGCGATACCGGTCCCACCGGCGCTACCGGTCCCACTGGCGCTACCGGTCCCACTGGCGCTACCGGTCCCACTGGCGCTACCGGTCCCACTGGCGCTACCGGTCCCACTGGCGCTACC
>JAQSYI010000021.1 GCA_029256185.1 Paenibacillaceae bacterium | reverse complement strand
AGACTTCGCGTCTTCCGCCTTGAGGATATCCGGGTTTAATTCTATCAGTTTTTCTTCCACTTCCATCAGTCGTTCTCTCGCCTTAGCAAGCTCTTCAGAAGGAGTATTCACATCCCCTATCTTGCCCTTCAACGTATCGTATTCTATAATCAAGTCTTTCGTTCGCTGGGGATTCATTATCTTATTGCTGGGTACTTATAAAAACCGTCCTGATCTAGGCATTAGTGGAACAGATAAGAAGTTTCCTGATAAGCAAAAGAAGTCTGCCGAACAACGCAAACCGCCTGTTATACAAAGCAAAGGTTCAGGGTTCAATATAAAGGACTAAACTAAACAGCCCAACTGGCGATAAGCCAGCTGGGTTGTTTCTTTCTGAAGTGAAGGAACCTTTTCCTGATGCCAACTTTCTATTAGGATCATTCCCGTTACAGGCCCGGAAGCACCTACGGAAGAGCTGAGGCCCGCTTCAGCCAAGGACTGAAATCCCCATTTCCTCCAACTACTCTTTACTTACACGATGTTCTCCGTTTAACCTCTCCGTAATCGACATGAGGGAGGGAATGAACACCGGCAGCATCAGGAAGCTGAGGATGAGCAATCCGAAGATTACGACAATGGCGACTTCTATCAAGGTGAGAACACCCGAAGGCATAAGCGCCGCGAAGGTGCCTCCCAGAATAACCGCAGCCGAGATGACCACTCCGCCAAGATTCCTGCATGCTGTTACGATGGATTGAACCGAGCTGTGATCCAGTTCCCGGTAGCGGGTCATTAGGAAGATGCTGTAATCCACTCCCAACGTCACGATCATGATAAATCCGAAGAACGGTACATTCCAGCCCAGTTGATCCACGTCCAGCACTCTGGTCCCCAGCAGATCACTGATCCCCAATGAGGTGTAATACGCCAAAATCAAGGAAGCGATAATGAATACCGGCTGCCAGAAGGACCGGGTTATGATGACCAGCACAATGCCGATGCCCGTGAGCATAATAACCGCGGTGCGGGTGAAGTCGTTGCTTGCGATATCCTGCAGGTCCGCATTCTGCGAGGACTTGCCTCCAATGGCGATTTGGGCGTCCATCAGGGGGGTTCCCTGCACAGCGGCCTGCACCTGCCCGTTCAAATTCCTTATAATATCCATCGCCTCTGCACTGTACGGATTCACATCCAGGATGATCATCATTTGAGCGGTTTGCCGGTCCGTGGACAGATACATGTCCAAGGCTTGTTGGAAATCTCCGCCCTTCAGCACCCCTTCCGGAATATAAAACTTCTGCGAGGCTTCGGATTGGCTAAGGCCCGCCAGATAATCCCGGGCTTCATCCAAACCGCTGCTAACCTTTTGCAAGCCTCCCGAGCTCTCCGCAAGGCCGGTTTTCAACTCATTCATGTTGGCGGAGAGATCATTCAAACCGGCAAGCATCTGCTTTTGCCCGTCATTAATCTGTCCGATACCGGACGCCAGTTCGTTGCTTCTGCCGGCAATTTGCGCAGAGCCGCCGGCGGCGCTTCCCAGCCCGGTATGCAGCTGTACAGAACCGGTGTGCAATTGCCCCACCCCTGCCTCCAACTGGCCGATTCCCTCATTCACCTGCTCCAAGGCAGCATTGGCCTGCTTGAAGGAATTCATAGACGCGTTATAGGCGGACACCAGTTGATCAAGCTGGACCGACAGCTCCGACAGCTGCTGTTTGGCAGAGGAAGCAACTCCCAATGTGGCTTGAACATTCCTGTCAGTTGCCATCTCCGGGTGATCTTGAAGAAAAGCCTTCATGGAAGCTTCTATCTGTCCATACCCATTCTCCGCCGCTTGAATGGCCTGAGAAAGCTTCACGAAGGAGTCTGCAAAGGCGCTTAAGCCTCCCTCCAGCCGGGAATAGCCGGTATGCAATTGAGCAGCAGCCAGCGAAAGTCCGGACAGCTTCTCCTTCAGAGCTCCCAGTCCGTCCTGCAATTCCTTGGCCCCCGCTTGCCCGCTGTTAATCCCGGCAGTCAATTGATTAACGGCGGCGCCTAAAGCAACAGCCCCTTGTTGGGCTTCACTTGTGCCGTCAATCAATTTCTGTACATCCTCCATCCCTTGACTTTGGCCAGCTAACCGGGTTTCAGCCGAAGCCAAGCCGTTATGGATTTTGCCGATGCCGTCTGCGGCGTCCTTCAGCCCTGTATGCAATTGTCCCGTCTGATCATTCATATATAAGGCGTCAAGCTTCTTTCCTTCAGGCCGCGTAGCAGTATAAACGGCGGAGATCCCTTGGACCTTAGCAACCTTGTCGGCGAGTTCATCCAAAGCCTGCAAGTCATGAGAGTTGTCCAAAGCGCGATCTGTCTGGATGACCAGCGTGGCCGGAGACGAGAACCCGGCAGGAAAATGCTCCCCGATAATTGTAATGCCTTGCTTCGATTCATAAGCATCATCAATCTCCAGCAGATCATTATAGCTGAGCGTCCCGCTGTATTTGTACACAAAGGGCAAGCAGACTGCCAGGGTCAGCACCAGCATAATAACCGGGCGGGCAACAGCGCGGCCGGACAGGAAGCCCCACAGGCAGCTGTCCCCATGACCCTCAAACTGCTTTACCGGCCAGAACATCTTACGGCCCAGCACAGCCATGAAGAAGGGATTCAACGTATTCAGCACCACAATCAATACCGCAACGCCGACAGCCACCGCGGAGCCGGACCGGTAGATCTTGAACTCCGCCAGGATGAGCGCGATGAATCCGATAAACACGGCCAAGCCGCTATAGAGAACCGTTTTGCCGGCGGACCGGTAGGTTTTCCTGACGGCAGACAGCACGTCATCCGCTGCGCTAAGTTCTTCCTTGAACCGGGTATACAGCAGAATATTGTAATCCGTTCCAATGCCGAATAAGATTACCACCAGAAACACCTGAGTAAAATTGGAGAACGGATAATTCAAGCGATCCACCAGATTGGCTACAATCCCCATGGATACCAGATAGGACACCCCGACAGTTGCCAAAGAAATCAGAGGAACAACCGGCGAACGGAATACAATAACCAGTACAACCAGAATGAAAATAACGGCAATGACCTCGGTCTTTTTGATCCCTTCCTGGGTCGTGTGGACAAAATCCTCAATAACCAAATCTGTTCCGGTCAGATAAGACTGGACCCCGTCGATGCGGACCGCATCATTTAACCTGGCTGACACCTGAGAGATTGAGCCGCTATCCTTACTGACGGCAATCCGGGTAAGAATGGTGCTCCCGTCCTCCGACACCAACTGGTTGGCCGCTTGTACGCTGTCCAGGTGAGAGAAAATATCAAGAATGCCCAGTTGACTCTGCTCCCTCTTGAGATGCTCAATGGCAGCTTTGATCTTGTCCTTCTGATTGTCTGACAGGGCGGTACCACTTTCATTATGGAACACGGCGATGATATCATATTTCTCCGACCCGGTTTCTTCCATCCGGCCGAGCATCGTCCTGGCAATCTCGCTCTGAGCGGTTGCCGGTATAGAAGCTTGCCCTTTTTCCCTCACCAATTGATCCATGTCAGGCATGCTTACGAGGGAAACGGCTGTAATCACGATCCAGGCCAACAGCGATAAGGTCCTCC
Source organism: Paenibacillaceae bacterium (assembly GCA_029256185.1). Lineage (GTDB taxonomy): Bacteria > Bacillota > Bacilli > Paenibacillales > NBRC-103111 > Paenibacillus_AR. The sequence goes on along the minus strand of JAQSYI010000021.1, from coordinate 103,406 downwards.
AATTCAGCGTTTTCTTCATCTGCAATCTTCCTCCCAGTATGGTTTTTCTCTCAGGAATGAATATTCATTCCTATTGCTCCAAAAAAAGAGCCGCTACCCTTTGATAGCATCCCAGCAGCTCTCTTCCACTCCGTTAATCAATTCATCGCTTTTCATTAAAATCCCTCTCTTGAGCAGCTTGCAAAGCTGAACTAGGGCTCCGTACACGATCGCTATCAAAGCATCGGAAGTAAGATTCTTAATAACGCCTTGGGCCTTGCCATCATCCAGAATCGAGCGCAGAAAATGGAGCATCTCATTGAATATTTTCTGGCTCTCACCGTCCAAATAATAGGCGTTGTTATGGGATTCAATAAACAGCAGCGCATGAATATGCTCCTCCGCAAATTGAACCATACCTTGGAAAACAATATGGAATTGATCCCGGAACGAGGTTGCCGCGGAGAGCTTCATCGTTACCTTGTCCGTGAATTCACGGACACAATTTTGGAATAGGGCGTTGACCAGAATTTCCTTGCTTTCAAAGTACCGGTAGATTGTCCCCGCTCCTACATGCGCTTTGTCTGCAATCATCGGTACGGTTGTGCCATCATAGCCTCTCTCCGAAAAAAGAATCAGCGCCGCCTGCATGATATCATCACGTTTACCGCCCAACTCCTGACACCTCCTTATTCCGGTTTCAAAACTGAAGAATGACAATTCATTTGCGGAATGAATATTCATTTCCGTGGTTGGGTTTAGTTTAACCGCGTTTATGCTAAATGGCAAGTCTTTTATTTGCGCAACTGGCTGATCATCACTTCCGGAGTCAGCAAGGGACGGAACACCAGCAGGAGGATGACCGGCAGCAACGAAACGATAGCCGCTACCTGCAGGATGACCGGGTCTCCATTCATGGCCTCGGCCGCGGCTCCCGTGGCAGCAGATCTGAACGCCATCACCGGAGGCGCGAGATTAGGATTATTGATGTACAGCAGCGAGGGATAATAAGACCCCCACAGAACTGCAAATTGGAGCACCCCAAGCCCGATTAGCGGCTTCCATACCTTGGGAATAAACAGGCAGAAGAAGGAGCGCATCTCCCCATTTCCCGCTGCTGCCGCCTGATCCTTCAGTCCGGAGAATCGGCTGTTGAAGATGCTCTTCAGCACAAAGACAGAGGCAATGGAGTACAACCCGCTTATCGCCGCCGGGTAGATGGTATCGAACATGCCCTGGTTCCTGAAGAACAAATATTCATGAATGGCCCCTGTACCCATGACCATTACCGCCAGCAGCAGCGCCTTGTATCCTCTGCGTCCGGGTAGATCCTTCACTGTCAGCGGGTAAGCCAATGCAAGAGTGAGGAGCATAAAAATTACTGTGCAAGCCAAGTAAAGCACAGCGTAGCCCAGCATATTGGTCTCGGCCGCAATATCCCACACACTCAGACCGAAAGCGCTCTTCACGGTGAACGGATAAATGAACAGGCCGTACAGCAACGCCGCCAGCAAGCTTGCATACAGGGAAGCGGCCAGCAGACCGGCAATGCTTGACTTCCGCCCGGACGGTGAAGAGCCTGGCTTGTCCTTCAAGCCGGGGAAAAGGTCCCCCTTGAATAATTTCCTCACCAGCAGATACGCGGCAAAAGTAAATACCAGCTGCAGCACAAACTGGAGCAGCCATGCAGCAGCGGAAAGGCTGAATTGCATCGACAATAACCCTGTCCGGTATTGATAGGTAGCCAATGTTTCCGCCGTCCTGAGAACAGGAGGGCTCTGCAGACTGTGGAGCAGCTCGAAATCCGTGGCCAGCAGACTGGACAGCTGCAGCAGAATGAAGGCAAGAGCAATTCTAACCGCAGAGACCAGACGGGGCTGGAGCATGCCGCTTCCTGTTCCGGGGAGGGGAGCCGCCGCAGCCTTGGCTTCCATAACGGCAAGGGCCAGCAGCGCGGGAATGCCGCAGGTTTTGACCGCCTCTGCGAGCACCAGCACGAACGGAAACAAGCTCTCATCGAGCAGCGGAGAAACGGATATGCCCAGCTTGGCCAGGCTCTCGAGGGAAAGAATATGCTGCACAATGTAAGCCGCTACAGCCGAAGGGATGAAATAAGGGAGCAGGAATAGTGTGGCGAAGCCATATTTTAGTCTCCTTGAGACAATGCCGCTGAGAGCCAGCGCCAGGATAATGGCCAAGACACTGCAAACCAGCATATAAGACATTTTCAGCGTAACTGTGTTGGCAAGCACTCTGCGGAAGGCCGGCTGCTGAAACAGCGTCCTGAAGTTATCCCATCCCACCCAAGGACTTTCCATGATTCCCTTAAAGGGACTGTACTGAATGAAAGGAACTCTCGCTCCCGTCAGGAATGGCAATACTTTGTAGTAAAGCAGCAACAGCATCGCAGGCAGCACCACGATGTAATGAAACTTATACCGCCAAATCCGCCTTAGAACTCCTTCCCCTTTCTCTTTGTTTGGGGGGCCGTGCTGTTCTGCAAGAGTACTTGCACTGTCCGATTGCACTTCCATCTCCATTGACTGTTCACTCCCTGTCCCGTTTCCGGCTAATATGTCCCAAGTATACGTGTAATAGGAGAGAAAAGCGGTGCATGAATGATGACTTTCGCTATTCCATATAGTACTTGGTGCGGACAAAGGCTTCGATGGCCTGCGCCCTTCCTTTGACATTAAACTTATCGTAAATCTTGCGCTGATAGTTGTCCACCGACCGCTTGCTCATATGAATCCGTTCTGCGATTTGCTCAAGGGTGCTTCCCTTGACGATCATGGTCATGATGGCCACTTCGTCTTCCGTTAATTCAATTCCTTCCACCGAGGGACCTGTATTCGGGAATATCTGCTGGGCGCTCATGCGCGGTATAACCACTTGCCCGTCCAGAATGCAAGCGATCGCATGCTTCAGGGTGTCATAACTGGTTCCTTTGGAAATGATGCCGCTAACCTGAATCTCCAGCAACCTGGCTGCTAATGAGGTCACATCCACACCCGTGAAAATGACAACATGGGTGTCCGGCAGCTGCTTCTTGATGTGCTGCGCAACTTCCAGCCCTGTCATATCGGGAAGCAAATAATCAAGCAGAATCAGGTCAGGCTGGTACCGGCTTGCCAGTTCCACGCAATCCTTGCCGTTGCGGATAACGGCGACAACGGACAGACCCTCGAACTGCCCCAATAGCTCTGCGGTCGCATGAGCCATCAGAGGATGATCATCGACTATCATAACCTTGCATGGATCTGTCATACACTCTCCCCATTCCATCTCCATTGCGCTATTACGCAATAATCCGGAAAAACCTTGCGTTACAACGCAATATCAAATGTGCTCTCACGCAATTAATATAACATAAATTATGGAATAGTAGGTACTACTTCATATGAAATTCTGTGGTTGGGAAGCGGAGGGATCAAGGGGGCTCTTAATTTTCCGGAATCGGCTCCTATACGGGCTTGCTTTTTTGTGCATGGAATGAGAGGATGGTTTCCAGATGCTCTGCTAGACTTGGGCAATAGAGAGGTGATGTGATGGATTGGATTGAGAGATTGAACCAGGCCATATCCTATCTGGAGGGAAATCTGGGCGGTTCTATCGACTATGATCATGCCGCGCGGCTGGCCTGCTGCTCAACATTTCATTTCCAGCGGATGTTTTCTTATATGGCAGGCATCCCCTTGTCGGAATATATCCGCCGCAGACGCATGACAGCCGCTGCATTCGAGCTCCAGACGACCGGGGTCAAGGTAATCGATTTGGCCTTGAAGTATGGCTACGATTCGCCTACCGCATTCACCCGCGCTTTTCACAATATCCACGGCGTCTCTCCAACTGCCGCCCGGGCGCAGGGAATGTCTCTCAAAGCCTTTCCCCGCATCAGCTTCTCTATTTCTATTAAAGGAGATGCGGAGATGAACTACAGGATTGAGCAGAAGGACGCCTTCCGGATTGTTGGCGTGAAACAGCACATGAATATGAACTTGGAGGAAAATTTTGCGGAGGTGCCGCTGTTCTGGCAAAAAACGGCCCAGTCGGGAATCATGCCGGCGCTTTGCGGTCTAATGAACCGCGCCCCCCTCGGCGTGCTGGGGGTTAGCGCCTGCATGAACGGCAAAGACTTTGACTACTATATTGCTGTGGCAACAGACCTGCCCGCGCCTGAAGGTATGGAGGAATACGAGATTCCCGCTTGCACTTGGGCTGTATTCGAATGCACCGGTGCGCTGCCCCATGCCTTGCAGGAGCTTCAGAAGCGTATTGTAACGGAGTGGCTGCCCGCTTCCGGCTATGAATATGCCGATGCTCCCGATATCGAGGTATATTCCGATGGAGACCAGCAGTCTCCGTCATACAGCTGCCAGGTATGGCTGCCTCTTGCCGGCCGCAAGCAGCAGAGCGGACCGGAGAACGCTCCGCCTGCTTAACCGAGCTGATACCTCCCCGATTCCCTCATACCGCAGCGGGGAAGCCGATCCTGACCTCGGCTCCCCCCTCTTCCCGGTTGCCCGCGAAGATCAGACCTCCACAGCGCTCCACAATCGCTCTGGATATGGCAAGCCCAAGCCCGGATTCTCCGTCCTTCCCCTTCACGAACCGGTGGAACAGATAGGGCAGCAGCTCCTCGGGAATGCCCTTCCCGTCATCGCTAACAGATACCTCAACGCGCCCTTCGACGAGTTCCGCCCGGATGCCTACACTGCTTCTGGCGTAACGGATGGCATTGGAAGCGATATTAAGCAAGGCTTGCAGCAATTTGTCCCGGTCGGCTTGGACAAGAAGCGATTGATCCCCGCCGTATGACAGCTGTACAGTGAGCCCTCTGGATACGAGCAGCGGATTCATGCGTTCCACCGTTTCTGTCAGCAGTTCCTTCACGCACACCGGCGCAGACTGGAAGATATCCTCCTCGCTGTCCAGCTTGGCAAGCAGAGTCATCTCCATCACCAGCTTCTTCAGCCTGCCGCATTCCTTAATAATGATTGCCAACCCCTGCCTGAGCCCGTCTCCCTCAAACACGCCGTCCCGTATCCCCTCCGCATAGCCGGCAATGGACATGAGCGGCGTCTTCAACTCGTGAGACGCATTCTGGAAGAACTGCTTCTGCACCCGGTTGAACCGGTCCAATTCTCCCGCCATCTCATAGACCGTCTTTGCTACGGATCCGATCTCTCCGCCCGCCTTGACCAGTCTGACCTGGGAGAAATGCCGCCCCCTCACCTTTTGCAGCTCTTCCTTTAATCTGACTAACGGCCGGATCAGCTTCCTTGTAAGAAGAAGACTGAGCAGCGTCATGAGCCCGGCTCCCACAGCGAAGATAATCAGCAGCCTGCCCAGCAGCGCACGTTCAATCGCCTCAATTCTGCTGACGGGTGTTATTAGTGTCAGGCTTCCGGAAGGAAGGGGACTGACCTCGGTGATGAACCTGGAATCGGTTCCGTCCCAGATTTTTTGCAGGCTGACTGTACCCGAAGCTTCCGTTCCCTTCATCTCCATCACCGGGCTGATTTCGGCTGCGGAAACAAACGGCGGCAGGACTTCCCTGACAATATTCCCCTCGGAGTCCGCCACGATGGCCTGTACCCCTATGTAGGCTGGGTTTATGGCCGAAGCTTCTATTGCAAAAACGGATGCTTCCAGCGCAAAGGCAGCCGTTCCGGCAATATGCGGTGCCTCCATCCCAACAGCAGGAGGGCTTGCTGTTGTTGCCTGCTGCACCAAAGTTGCGGACATGGCAGCGCCCATGGTTTTGAGACCTTCCCGTTGTGTGCCGATAAAATGGTCCAGCAGCACATAATGAATCACCGCCCCCGTTACCGAGAGCACCAGAATCAAGGAAACGGCGAACGCCAGGTTAATCTGATGAACCAACTTCATAAGGTTGCTCCTCTCCATCTGTCCTCATCCGGTACCCGTGTCCCCATACCGCTTCCACAGGAAGCCGCTCCAGTTTCTTGCGCACGCGCTTAACCAGATGATCCACGGCCCGGTCGCTGCCGTAATAGTCGTCCCCCCATACGAGAGTGAGCAGCTCATCTCTGGCAAAAGCCCGGTTGGGATGCTCCGCGAAGACCCGCAGCAATTCAAATTCCTTCAGAGTCATGTCCACTTCTTCCCCCTGCCAGAACACTCTGCGTTCTTCCGGCATCAGCCTCAGGCCGCCCGCTTCAATCTGAATGCCCGCCGCACCCGGATTAGCCCCCAGTCCCCCCAAGCCACGGACCGCATACCACCGGTGAAGCAGCCGCTTGATGCGGGCCACCAGTTCACGGGGGCTGAAGGGCTTCACCATATAATCATCTCCGCCCAGCTCCAGGCCCAGCACCCGGTCTACCTCATTATCCTTGGCGGATATCATCACAATGGGCACTTCCGCCTCATGGCGGATTCTCCGGCAAAATTCGTAGCCGTCCATTCCGGGCAGCATAATGTCGAGCACCCACAAATCAGGCGGGCTTGTCTTCCATAGCTCCCATGCCGCCTCTGCATCACCCAAGCCCACTGTCTTGAATTTTTCCTTTTGCAAATACGCTTCGACCAGCAACCGTATATTGGGGTCATCATCCACAACCGCGATGAGATAAGAGTCCTTCATCCAACCAACCTCCCGGCAATTGCCTTCATTATACCAAGCCGGCGGCTGTTGCAGAACTTTGCCATTGTTTTTCCACAAACTCACCAATCTCCTGCCACACTTGTTCCGTACACTTAGTCCTGCAAGCCCATCCCACTATAAGGAGTGTCTACCCATGAATCACAAGCTTATCATCCAAAAAACCGCCCTGTCCGCCTTGTTGCTGGCCGCTGTTGCCAGCCCTGCCACCGTGAATGCGGCCGATACGCCCCTCCGGTCTCCAGCCTCCCTGACTCTGACCGCCCCTGCTCCTACGGCTTCCGCTGTCGCTTCCAGTACAACAGCGGTGAACGCACTCAAGCCTTTTGCCGATCCGGCGGAGCTGGCCAAAACCTATGCCCCTGACACAGTGGAAGACTGGACCGCAACCCTGGCCCGTTATAAAGAAGAGGCGGGCAAGTTTAAGTCAGCGGCACCGGTTGTCTACCAAATAGAAATGATTGACAAGAACATGATAATCCAAAGCTCTTCAGCGGCGGGATCGGCCCGCCCCAGCCTCATTCCCGGAGCGGGGGCATTGCCGATTATCGTGCAGGCGGTCAACACCACTGATTGGGGCACCTCCGTTTCCGGCACTGTGACCATCGCGCCGTCCGTTCAGTTGATGGAACTCCCTCTCAAGGGAGAAGGCCTGTCCCTTGCGCTTCCCGCCCCGGTGCAGATAAGTATCATTGAAGCAATCCCGGCGGGATCAGACCAGGTGCAAGCAGTCAAAGCCATCCCTGTTCCCGCAATTGAATCTGAACTCTTCAAGGCTCAGCTTGAACTGTCACAAGCTGTTGAATCCGAAGATGTTGAGAGCATCAAGCAGTCTCTGGCCAAGCTGCTCGAGGTTTACAAGGACCAGATCAAGCTGTGGGAAGAGGCGGCGGAGTAAAACAAAGCGCCGCAATCCGGGGAACACCTATGACCGGCCAACTGCCCTCCTCCTCGTATGATGAGGCGTGACGAAGAGCGATCCCTCTTCCATTCGCCGTTTCGGCAAGCATAAGAAACTCCCGCCGCGGCTCTCATGCCGAAGCGGGAGTTTCCCTGTCTGTTCTCTTTTTCCCCTAATTCCCGCAAACACTGAGCATCATCAGTGCCATTCCCTGACCCCAGGGCATGATAGCGTCTGCTGGAATGCGGTTGTAATCCTCCACCGCCGACTGAATCCCCGTTCCTGCCGAAACCTGTTGCACTGTGCCGTCTGCGGCAATCCGCTCTATTACTGCCTGGAAGCCCTTGCGGGCGAGAGCCAGCTCCTGCTCCTCCAGAATGCCCATAGCCCCCAGACGGAGCATGCCATATACGATGCCTGCCGCAGCCGAGGTTTCCTCATAGGAGCCTGGATCATTCAGGATAGTGTGCCATAGTCCCTTGCTGCTCTGCACCGCGGCCAAGCCTTTCACCTGCCTGCCGATTGCGGAGCGGAACCATTCCTTCTCCTGATCATATCCCTCTACGATGCCAAGGATTTCGGGGATGGCAATGGTCACCCAACTGTTGCCTCTGGCCCACAGACAGCCGCTGAGATAATCGTTGGTGCTCAGGCTGTATCCATGGTACAACAGTCCGCTTGCCCCATCCTGAAGCGTCTCCACATGAAGCCTTGCCTGCCGCAAACCCTCCTTGATATAGCGGTCCTCTCCCGTCAGCTGTCCCAGCTCCGTCAGAAACACGCCGGCCATAAATACCGTATCCACCCACATCTGCCCGGCGAAGCTGTCGTTGATAACCGTATGCTCCAGCGCACCGTTCAACAGCCGCGGAGCCTCCTCCATCAGCCAACGGGCAAACCCTGCGGCAAATTCCAGATAGCGGGCGTCACGCGTCTCCCTGTAGAGCAGCAGGACAGACAGCAGCGGCGCTGTAGTGTTCACGTTAAAGGGAATAGGCCTGCCTCCCGCCATATTGGAGTCAACGAACCCTTGGATAAACTTGTATATTTGCGGATTGCCCGTTTTCTCATAAGCCTTGCGCAGACCGTACAGCGCTACCCCCGCTCCCCAGTCCCAGTCGCCTTTTTTGTCCACGTTGAAGTCCATGGCCATGGTCCTGCGGACCACCTGCTCCAGCATGCTGTCCACTTGTAATTCCTCCTTCTTACCTGTACTCCCCGGTCACTGACACCCGGTTGAAGTCATAAATGAGCCGCTTCCCGTTTATCCCCGCCGTGATTACGCCGCTGTCATAGGCCGACTGCATATATGGCCCGTCATAGGTAGGGTACGGAAAAGCCACGCGGCGTCCGTTCAGGGTCCGGCCGGACCCGTCCATATGGAGCTGTCCCGCCTGGGCAGACACATAGGACAGAGACATGGCTGCAGGATCGAATCCGATCTCGTTTTTCTGAACCGCTTCGCAGAATGCGGCAAAGCTGCCGAAGTCCTCCTGTATCCCCGCCTCGCAAATCACCGCGTGAACAGCGCCCCGGCAGATAAGCTCCCGTCCGGCGTATTCCCCCTCCTCTGTCCACTCATATCCGTTATGCAGATAAAGGGAGACATAGGTGCCCTCCTTGTGAAGGAACAGGTAGTTGCCCGCCTCCGTCACCTCATCGAACACCGCTCTGGGAACATGCAGATGAATCCAGGCAAACTCCTGCTCCGCCGGAATCCGGTACATGGCCATGACCACGTTCCGTTCGCCGAAGAATTGGCCGCAGCCGCAGCCCAGGTCTCCCGTCCAGTAGCCGTGCTCGCTGCCCTCCGTGCCACTATGGCCGGGATGATGGCTGAAGATCTTCCAGTCCGTTCCTCCGGCCAGCGTAAGATCCCATTGATGCTGCTGGTGATGGGCATACCAGGACGCCTCACTTCCTGCTCTGTACGGGTCCTGATAGTTCACCGCCCCCATCACATACCGTGGAGTCACATATGTGTACTTGTTGATGCTCCCCTCCTCCTGGGGCAGCTGCACATGGGGCGGCTCGCAGGTAATGGAATGCAGATGCTTGCTCTCCCTGTGAGTGTAGGGCAAGGTGCGCCCTCCCGCGATTTCCCGCACCACGGCATGGGGGCGGTAAGCGGACAGAAGAGCATCTATCAGGCAATTGCTCCTGAGGGCGCTGCCGTAGCTATGGCCGAAGTACAGATAATACAAGGGAAAGACAGCGCCGCGGGCATGATCCAGGGCATGGTGGCCATAGATGCGCCCATGGGCTCCTCCATACAGGCCGTCCAGACTGTCGCAGACCATATCCAGCATCAGGACATCCAGCATCATACCGGCCAATTGCTTCAGTTTCCCGTTACAGGAAAAATCATACAGACACAGCAGGCATTCCATTACGGGAGCCAGATAACAGCAGGAATCGAACTCGGCCCACCCCCGGCGGGCCCGGAATACCAGGAAGCGGTGCAGAAAAGCGCCGTCCTCCCCCAACAGCTCCTCGCCTGTCTTGCCGTACGCGGCAAACCATTGCCCCGGATACTTCTGCGCTGCCAGATAACGGGAAGCATGGAACAGCAGCATATGGTTCTCGGACTTGTACTTGCTCTCGAATTGGCTTTGCAGGAAGAACTCTGCCATGGCCTGCTCCGTCCTTGCTTCCAGGAGCGTCGTCCCGCCGAATTGGTACAAGGCCCGGACCAGCTTGATAGCGGCAAAATCCGGTTCTCCCTGCAAATCCCTTCCGCTGGGGTGCGGATGCTCAAACCATTCAGCCGTCCGCACCAGTCTCCGGTTGGATGCTTCCACATGGAGCCCCTTGCTTAAATTGGCAATAGCGGCGGATGCGTAAAAATCTGCGCTCATATCCTCTTTAACCAGCATATTCAGCAATAGTTCCTGTCTCGCTGCATCATTCATGACATGTGTTCGCCTCCGGCTTTTCCTAAAGCTTTCCTCTGCCTCTTCTAATGTCCCGGCTCTTCCCTCATTCGCTTCCCCCAGCGTGCACAAGTTCTGCAGATCACTCCACGGGAGGCAGCGGATCGTGGGAATAGGTCACCGGCCGCATCTCTACATCATCCAGATAATAAGTGTCTGCCAACGCGGGACTGTCCGTATAGATATACATCGTAAGATTGGACACCGTACCCGTCTCATTCAGAGTGAAGTATCCCTGTGTCTGCTGCCATGCGCTGGCATTCATAGCCGGACCAACGAGCATCACGACCTGCTTGTTCACCCCATCCAGCTTGTATTCCAGGCAAATCCGCAGCTTCTCCCCCATCGTGGAAGACGGGTGCAGCTTCGACCAGGCGGAATAGTAATATTCCTGGCCAACTGTGACGCCGGGAAAATAAATCTTGGCGTAAGAATACTCCTTGGTTATCTTCACCGACTGGCTCCCGGAATGAGCCTCCTCTGCGGTCAATTCAGCTGCAATCCGGTAGCCGGTTTGCGCAAGGGTTGACCCCTCCATGCCAGGGTCGACCACCAGGTTATTCCCGTGCACCCGGAGCGGCCCACTCATCAGATACAAGGTGCTGTCCACAGCGCTCCATGCGGTGTAGAAGCCGAACAATTCCTCCAGCGCGTCGGCTGGAACCATCAGCTCATTGCCCTGGAGATAAGCCGCCTCCGGCATAATGACCGGAAGACCGTCCTTATAGGCTGTGGCCTCGCCCGGGACAAGCCGGATAACCGAGCCCTTCTCCACCGCAATCAGCGCTTGCTCCTCATCCCGCTCCATGGGTGTCTTCAGCTTCTGCAGCATTTCCGCCAGAGGAACGAAGAAGCTTCCGCTGTGTTCCTCAAGCGGGGTAACGGTGCGGGCGACCTCCCCGTTCAGCGCCAGCTTGGGTCCGCTGATGGGCACATGGACAAAGCCGATCCGGTCGATGCTGAAATCTCCGGGGACCGTTATCGGGTCCAGGCGCACGGCCTTTATCGTCCCGCTCCACAGGGAGTTGGCGCCCATAGGCACATAATAGTCCGTGTAGCCGCTGTCGTTGGGCTTAACCAGGAAATCTACCCCTTTGGCTTCTTTCCAGGCCTGATCCTTCTCCGTAATGAAATAGATCTTGCCCGCCACATCACCTGTGCTGTTCTTCATCCTGATGTGCAGATACGGATTCAGAGCGGCGGATACGCCCAGATTATCGGGCGAATGAATGCCCGGATCGCTGCCCGTGGAGGTTCCGTTATAGTAGCCGCCTCCGGCCTGAGCCCCGTAGACCTGCTTGGCTACCGTCCAGCCTCCGTCATCCGTATCGAAATCCCACACCTGGCTGTAGGCGATGCTCCCCAGCTCGGCAATCGGGGGAATAGGCGCTGTCTTGAGCGGAAGCGTCCTCCCTTGCGGATACAGCAGCTGAATTCGCTCCTGCTGCGCCTGCGACGGCACGGCATCGGAATGGCCCCCTCCTTGGGTGAATACCTCACGGATGGCATCCACATAGCCGAATCCGTACAGCTGCGACGGCATAATGAAGTGCCCTTCCCCGTATTCATTCCAGTTATCCAGCAGAACAAGCTCGCGTCCCGGACTGCCGGCAGGCAGGGAAGGAATAAAGCTATCCTTCACCCACTGGGCGGTGGACTGGAACTCGGACGGAGTGGCGTAGTATCCGGCGGAGCCGCCCCAGGCTCTGTCATCCCGGCCCATGCTGACTACAGGAATTACATCCAGCACTCCTGCATCCCGCTGCTGCTGCAGCTTGCTCTTCTGCAGATCCTCGCTTCCGGCGGACAGTCCCCAGGAGTAAGCGAATACGGCATCCGCGCCGCCATCCCGGACATCTGCCAGTGTTGCAGGATCACTGCCGGAGTTGGATACCAGGATGATGATGTCGTCGAATCCGGCCGCCTGCACGGCCTGCCGCAGATAGGCCATCTCCGCCTCCACAGCCGCCGATGTGCCTCCCAGACTATTCTTTAAGCCCGCATACCCGAATATGGCGAGAACAGGCTTATTGTCAATCACCACGTAGCGGGGGTCCTTGAAATAATATTCCAGCCAATACGGCACCAGATTATTGCGGAAGTCGGCGCTGCCCGTGACAACGGGAGACGTCCACATAATCATGAATTGGGACTGGCTGCTGTACTTGGCATTGAAGAAGCCGTCGTGAATCGCCATGCCCAGGCGGGGGTCCTTCAGCGGCTTGCCCTCATTGCCGTTGGGACGGTACCAGCAATACATCTGGAAGTCGATGCCGTGCTCCTCCATCCATTTGATCTCCCAGTCGGACACCTCGGGATTGCCTTCGTCATAGAACCCCAGCAGCGGCGTCCGCTCGGAATAAGGATTGATCCGGTCCCAGCCCAGATGCTGTCCCTCCCTCCACAGCGGACAAGCCTGCACGCCCACTGCGGGCGCTCCCGGCACTTTCACAGCCGGTACGGGAGCAGCAACATAGTCCAAGGGCTCGGTAGTCTCGTGATACAGAAGAACATCGTCGAGGGACATGATCCCCGGCGTGGCGGCGGCAATGGCAAACCGGAGCTCATCCACCTCTCCTTCCGTCAGACTGATCTGCTCCGCCTTCAGCTTGCCGTTCAGATAGAGATCGGCCAAGCCTGTCTCAGTGTCCCACTTCAGCTTGAGATGGTACCACAGATTGGGCAGATAATCATAGAACTCCACCAACTGGTTCTGGCTGTTGCGGTAGGCGAATTGGCCGTTGTGGGTCAGCCATTGGAATACGGCGCCGTTCCCGTTCCCCGCCTCCATGGAGAAGCCGTCCTGCTTCGCAGGAAGGAAGACCTTGAATTCCACAACCAGCTTGCCCGCCTGTGCCGGAAGCGGTCTGGCGATGCTTACCGGCCCAACTGCGCCCGCCGTATTCAGCTTCAGGCTGAACACATCGGGAGCCTTGGCATTATCCATCTTCTCCACCGCAGCGCTGCCGCCGTTCAACTGGCTGCTCCAGTCGACGGGCAGAGGCCCGGCCACGGTGGACAGGAATCTTTCATTGACCGTATATCCCTTATGAATCTTGACGGGAGCGAAGAACATCTCGCCTGTTGTCACATCTCCTGTTGTCACCAGGAACCGGTTAATCCCGTCTGTGCTCTGGGTAAAATCCGCTTCGGCCGCCCGCAGAACGCCATTGACGTAGATCCTGACCTTGCCTGTGTCCAGATCCGTCACCGCCTTCACTCCGTACTCCGCATTGGCGCTGACCGTCTGAAGCTCTACCCAGCTCCCCCCTGTCTCCAGACTGAGCTTGCCGTCCACGATGCCCAGGCTAACCGCCGGAATATCTCCGTCGAGCATCTGCCATTTCACCCCGTTCATCACCGCAGGCAGCTTGAAGCGGTATTCCAATGTCAGCTCGCCGGATGTTTGCTCCACCAGCTGCTTGCTCATGGAAACCGGCAGGACCGGGCTTGTGTCGGTAATCTTGAACCAGCTGTTAAAGCCGAAGGCGATAGCTCCCCCCGCCCGTCTCACGTCCCAGCCGCTGGCCACGATATCGGTGGCATCGTACGTAGATATGGCCAGGAAGGAAAAGTCCTCGTCCAGCAAATACTCAGCCTTGACCGCAGCGGATTCCGCCTTGGCATGGCCGCCTAATCCAGGCATAAATGCACATGCTGTCATAAATAAGCCAATCCCCATTGCCAGAAGCAGCTTCCTGTATTTCCCGTTCATCCTCATAGAAAATCTCCCTTCGGCTTCAGATTGATCCGGGAGGCCGCGCCCGGTCCGCCAGGGGTCCTTGCCGGACCGGGCGCGGTCTCCCGTACAGCTTCTTGTGCAAAAGCGCTAAAACTAGAAGCAGCCTTTTAATACTCCTCCTTGGAAAAATATTGATACATATCCTTGGTCAGGAATGCCGTATCCTTGTTTTCGTTGTACCACTGTACATACCAGTCCATGGTTTTGTTCTGGCCGATTTTCTGCCGCAGGCTCTGCAGCTCCTTTATGGCCTGCTCTGTGGTATAAGAACCGCCGCTGACCACCGCCTTGGCGATAATGTCCTTGCTCTGCTGCGTCCAGTCTGAATTAATCTTCTGCAAATCGGCAGGAAGGGTGGGCATATGCTCAGTGGGATGAGTGATGGTATACAGCGGAACGGCCGGATTTTCATACAGAGCCCGCGCTTCCTTGCGAATCTTTAGCCAATCCACCATGTTGGGAATGGTTTTGTCAAAAGTCCTTATGTTGCACGCTTCATTGTCGGAGATCCCGGTGGTCATCATCGTTAAATCCCCGGCATAGCTAATCTCCACCTTGCGCAGATCCGGATTGATCGCCCGAGGGCAGCCGTTAGCGTCATTCTCGTAGTGAATTCCCTCTACCCCGTTCTTCAAGGTGCTCCAGGTGGATTCCTCCATGATGAAATCAATGGCCTTGATGGCTGCTACCGGGTCCTTGGTGCCCGCATACACCACGGTGGTCATCTGCAGCGGGTTGCTCAACCGAATGGTATACTGCCCGAACTCTGTCTTCGGCATCAGCATAGGCACCACCTGCGCTCCCGGATTGGCGGTACGAAGCGTGGTCAGCATATCCACACTGTTGTTGTCCGCCACATAAATCCCGAGCTTGCCGGACAGCCAATCCTTCTTGGACTTCTCCCCGTTCTTGTCCGTCAGATAATCCCGGTCCACCACTCCTTCATCGAAGAGACGCTTCTTGTATGCGATGGCTGCAGCCAAGCGCGCGTCATCCTCCATCAGCTTGCCGTCCTTGATGAACATGGAATTCCCGTACATGGCGTCAACCGCTTCATCACCCAGATACGCGAGGGAATAGCCGTACGTATCCTTCTTGCCGTTCCCGTCCGGATCTCCATCCGTAAACGCTTTCGCAACCTTGATTAGTTCATCGGGCGTTTGCGGGAGGGAGAGAGACAGCTTATCCAGCCAATCCTTGCGGATCAGCACGATCACCTGGGCCGCATTGGGGACCACGTGGCCGATTTCATACAGCTTGCCGTCCGGCTTCGTGCCCAGCTTGCGCATAATCGGGTACTTCTCCAGCAGCTTCTTGTAATTGGGCGCGTACTTATCGATAAGATCGTCCAGAGGCAGCAACTGCTTCTGGTTATACAGTTGGTCCCGGTATGCCGTCTCATATTCATTGATGACGTCGGGAGCTTCCCCCGAAGCGAACAGAGTATTGAATTTCTGCTTGGATTCAAACCTGGGTATGGCCACAAATTCGATATCCGCCGGCCCCTTCTCATTGATCCACTTCGTCCAGCGGTTATTCGTCACCGTACCTTCCGAAGCGGCGATATTGCCGCGGTCATACACGGACCACTTGATCTTGCCCCGCTTCTCCGGCGAGGCGGAGGCGGTCTGCTCTTTACCGGGAGAAACGGAGGCTGCCGCTTCTCCGTCCGAATCCCCGCAGGCAGCCAGCAAGGCTCCTGCACTCAGCACCATCGACAGCATCAACATGCCGTTCTTCTTCATCATTCCTGCCATGTTTTTCTCCCCCAATTCCGGGTAATGGACTTACCCTTTGATCGCGCCAAGCATAACGCCCTTCACAAAATACTTTTGCAAAAAAGGATAAATAACCAGCATAGGCAGCGTCATGACCACAATGCCCCCGGCCTTCACCGCTTCGGGAGACATCAGCTCCAGGTCCTCCGGCTGCAGGGCAATCGTCTGGCTCAATGCCGACTGGCTCTGCACCATCTGCTGGACGAATACGGTCAGATTGAACTTGGCGGTATCCGTCATGTAGATTAGGACGCTCTGGAAGGCATTCCAGTAGCTGACTGCCAGGAACAGGCAGATGGTGGCAATGACCGGGAGGGACAAGGGCAGGAAAATCTGCACCAGAATCCTCCATTCCCCGCAGCCGTCCATGCGGGCCGACTCCTCAATCTCGGCAGGAATACCCTCGAAATACGTTCTCATGATCAGCATGTTGTAAGCGCCGGTCAGGCCGGGAAGCCATAACGCCCAGTACGTGTTAACCAGCCCCAAGCTTTTGATCACAAGAAAGGTGGGAATCAGCCCGCCGCTGAACATCATGGTGAACACCATGGCAAGGGTCACATACTTGCGGCCGAAGCAATATTTGCGGGACAGGGCATAAGAGGCCAGCGTGGTGCATACCAGACTGAGCGCTGTTCCTACAATCGTGATCTGCGCACTGTTCATAAAGGAGGGAATGATTCTGGATCCCAGGAATAAGGTCTTGTAAGCCTCCAGATTAAAATGAATGGGCCATAGCCACACATAGCCGGAATCGATGGCCGCCGAATCGCTGAAGGAAACGGCAATAATATTGACCAAAGGAAGCAGGCAGCTGACCGACGCCAGCAGCAATAACCCGTGTACGCAGATGCTGAAGCTTTTGTCGGCAAAGGTCTGTCTCACATCTTCTCCTCCTCTCCTGCTCTTTACCACAAGCTCTGGTTGAACTTGCGGGCGATGCCGTTTGCTGACAGAATGAGCACGAAGCCCACTGCGGATTCAAACAGGCCCATGGCGGCGGGAACACCGAAGTCTCCCCCTTGAATCCCCGTCTTGAAGGTATACGTGCTGATGACCTCGGAGATATTGGCCACCACCCGGTTCTGCATCACATAGATCTGGTCGAAGCCCACCTCCATCACCCGGCCTACTCCCAGGATGAGCAGCAGAATGATTGTCGGACGGATGCCCGGAAGGGAGATATGCCAGATTTGCCGCCATTTCCCCGCTCCATCCATTGCAGAGGATTCATACAGACTGGGATCAATGGTTGTCAGGGCCGCCAGGTAAATAATCGCGGAAAAGCCCGCTTCCTTCCAAATGCTGGAACTCAAAAACACGACCATCCAGCTGAAGGACTTGTAGAGGAACGGATACCGGTCTCCGGTCAGCTTCTCCAGAATATCGTTGACCATGCCGGATTCCTGGGAGAACAGGGTAATGAAGATGCCGCCCACAATGACCCAGGACAAAAAGTGGGGCAGATACAGCAGGGTTTGCACCAGCTTCTTGAACCACATCCGGTGAATCTCGTTAAGCAAAAGCGCCAGAAGGATGGGGAAGGGAAAGCCGACAAAGCTGAGCAGGCTGATCACAAAGGTATTGCGGATAATATTCCAGCCCTGGGGATTGTTGAACAGATAGTCGAAGTGCTTCAGCCCCGCCCAGGGGCTGCCCCATAAACCGTCCCAGAAATTATAATCCTTGAATGCAATCACGATGCCGCCCATAGGGATATACTTGAATAACAGAAAGCAGAGGATTGCGGGTGCAAGCATGATGTACAATACCGCATTCTGCTTCAGATAGCGGGTGCTCCACTTTTGGCGCAGCTTCACCGGGCCAATGGCCGGCTTACTTTCCAGCGCCCCCTGGTTTGAACTTGCATGCATGAAGTCTCACCTCCTCCCGTTGTGCCTGCCTGGTTGCCCCGTGCTGCAAGGCCTGACGCTAACCGGGTATGGCTTACGGGATTACTGTATACCGGCGAAACTTCCTGCGGCAATTCACATGTTTATCCCCGATCCACAACTTCCACAATCGGCCTGCCGAAGCCTTGCTGCAGAGCTTGCCGGCTGCCGTTCCAGACGGAATGCACCATTTCATGCCTATCCGCTTTTTAGCGGAATGCACCATTTTAGGCCTATCCTCATTTTAACGCTTTGGTTGTTGCTCCTGATTTAGCCTGCCGTCATGCCGTTCCCTGTGGTCACCATGCTCCTTGCGGTACTCTCCCGGAGTGAACCCCACCCGCTTCTTGAACACCCGGATAAAGGAGAAGGTATGGGTGTAGCCTACGCGTTCACCAATCTCCTGGACCGGGGCCTGGGTGGTCAGCAGCAGCCGCTGCGCCTGCCCGATCCGCAGCTCGGCCAGATAATCGATGAACTTGACCCCGAACTCCTCCTTGAACAAGCGGCTCAGATAATTGGGCGTAAGCTTGAATTTATCGCTTAGCATCACCAGGGAGAAATCAGGGTTATGGTACTCCTGCTCCATGTACCGCTTGACCTCATCCACCAGATCATGCTGGCTGCGCTGCTCCCGGATTCCGCGGAGCTTAAGTGCCACGGGCTCCAGAATACACTGAAGCTCCCGTTCCAGTTCCTCGACCGTATCGAAGCGGGACAGCAGGTCGCTGATGGGATTCATGGCATACTCCCGCCAGCACTCCAGATAATCCTCCGATAAGCCCGACATTTCCTTATAAAAATGAAACAGTAAGTAATTCATCAGGTTGACAAGCTGCTCCCGGGAGAAAAGCTGGATACGGATTTCGCCGAACAGATGGCGGTAGCTGTCCCTCCATTCCTCGCGGCCAAGCTTGTAAGCATGCACCAGCTCGCGGATATGGGGAAGGGAACGGAATAATTCCTCACCTGACCTGTTGTCAATCTCCGTATAGGCGATCACGCTGTTTGCGCCGTATGCCGACTTATAGTCCAGCGCCTCCAGCGCTTCGCTGTAAGAAAGGGAGATACCCGGCATTCCCGGTACCTTGGTCCCCAGGCCGCAGGTTACGGTAATGGCCAGATTCTGCCCGACCCATTCCACAGTCTTGCGCAGAATGTTATGTACGCTCTCGTTCTCATCCTCCGGCAGTTGGCATACGATGCACAGCCGGTGCGGCTCAAGCCATTCCAGGCAGAGGGGTACGCCTGCTGTTTTGCACAACTCCTGAACCACATTGTCGATGATGAATTTGATCAGATACTGGTCTTTGTTATTGTAGGCGGAGATGAAGGCCGTGTACTTGTCAATCTCAATGATGCCCGCCCGGTAATGGCCGGAGGCATTCTGAAAGCCGAGGCGCCACAGTTCCTTCTCCCACTCTCCCGGATGGCCAGTCTGTGCGCCCATAATCAATTCCTCGAACAGATAGCGGCGCCGGTAGGTATAGTTCTCATCGTTTTCAATCCGGTATTTGCCGAATTGCTCCAGCAGATGATCCAGCATATTGTCAATAATCTTGAACTCGTCGCGCTTGACCTGTCCCAGGATGTGGGGCTTCTGAAGCGGAACGGCCGACAGCCGCTCCAGAAGCGATTGAATCGGCCTGTAATGCTGCTGGCTGGCATAGATGATCCACAGCATGCCTGCCACAACCGTAGCCAATCCCAATAAAACAGAGAAACCGTTTACATTGGCAAAAAAGCGGAATACTACCCCATCCACAAATCCGCTGTGTATGGTCCAGCCCGTATAGCCGGAACGCATGACCGTCATGTCCTGATGTTCGCCGCCGTTTTCCCGTTCCTCCGCGGTATCCCCTGCAATATATGCCCCGTCTGCGTCCACAAGGCGGACATAGCTGAACTTGGAGCGGGCCACATCGGAGAGGAACGCACCCAGAGCGTCCGTTCGGATATTGACTACCATAATGCCGTCTGTGCCCAGCGGCAGAGGCATGGGCTTCACCAAAGACACCACCGGGGTGGGCAACCCGGCCTCATTAACATAGTCCGCGCCTATTGTCCATCTGAAGCCGGGAGGCGCAGAGAGCAGTTTCTCCAGATAGACCCGGTTGTCGAATTGGTCCAGCCCCAGCATGGAAGCATCGCTTAGCACCACATGATCCCGCGCACGGTACAGATAGACCGAATCAATTTCGTCGAAGCTCTTCCGCAGCAGATTCAGCTTGGCGTAGACATCCCTGTCATTCAGATAGTGGTTGGCGGTTGCCGGGGTCTCGCTGTAGAAGTCACTGACCGAACGGTCCTCCATGAAAGTGCGCACCATATATTGCTCCACGGTCCTTAGCTTGGCGTCAATATATTGCATGGTATTCTCGGCATAAATTTCGTTGGACTGGACGGCCTGCTCCCTGGATGTTTGGCTTATGGTTACGAAGAAAATGCCTGACAGCACGGCGATGACCAGAATAAAGGCAGGCAGATAGGCAAGCACCAGCCGGTTTGCCCATTTTTTTCTCATGCGGCGTAAGCCTCCTTTCACTTCATACATACACGCCCGGGAAATGGACGTCAATACACACTTCAACGAATGATGCACGCAAACGAAAAAAAAGCCGACTCGCATGAACCATGCAAAGATTGGCTTTTTAATCGGGCCCCGGCTTCCGGCATGAGGCACTCCTTGTTAAATCTGAATGCTTTTATCAGACAGATCTGTATGTATTTCGATTCGCAGAGAAGAAGATTGAAGCAATTTGCTCCGAGTGGGTATAAGCTGCCAAGCATCATGATCTCCTCTAAATTTTACCAAACGTAAAAGAGATTGTATAGGAAGAATTTGTTTCTCTGTTATATAATCTCTTTTTCATAAACCAATTCATTATTTTTGTACCAATGCAATAATGATGGAGGACAAGCCAAGGCAAATACTGATAAGACATAAAAAAGTTAAAACCTGAAGTTGACTTAATCCTAATTTGAGCAATCTGTAATGGGCTTGGCTGGCATCCGCTTGATAGAAAGGCTGCTTTCTTAATATACGCTTAATGACGACATAAATGTTATCGAATATCGGTACTCCCAATGCTAAGATCGGAATGCCCATTGATAAGATTGTAGCCTGCTTAAATACCCCGTCTAGCGAAATCACGCTAATAATAAAACCAATAAAGGTTGCCCCCGCATCTCCCATGAATATTTTGGCAGGCGGACGGTTGTACTTCAAATAGGCTAAAGCCACCCCTACAATCGCGGCTGCCATTACAGCCGAGTTATTCTGATTGGTCAAGATGGCTACTATAAACAAAGTTGAGGCTGATATTGTGCTTATTCCCGCAGCAAGCCCGTCCATACCGTCTGTAAAATTTACAACCGTCGTGACCCCAAAAACCCAGAGTACCGTCAGGAATAATTGAAGCCACACAGGGAATAAGATATATTCACTATTAAATGGATTAAAGAAACCTTTAAAGGCAATGCCGGAAAAGAACACAAGAACCCCAGGGACTAGTTGAACAAGCAGCTTTGGCAATACAGGAAAATCTTTACCTTTTGTTTTGTACCAATCATCAATCGTACCTATGCCAATCAGCATTAAGGCACCTAATGTGATAGCTCCTGCTTGTATTGAAAAATCTCGTGTCATGACGAAATAACTTACAATAAAACCAATAAAGATAGGATAGCTGGCTGTAAGCGCAATCGGTTCTCTATGGATTTTTCGTTCTACATTTTCTCGTGGTTTATCAAGAAAATCAATTTTAAAGGCGAGTTTCCGAAATGTAGGAATCAATAGGTAAACAATTACATATGCAATAACAAACGATAGAATGAATGGCATATTAAACCTCCAAGTGTATAAAGTGTACAATACCTAGTATTATTGATTTAAACACTTTCATCAGACAGTTCCTTATGCATTTGTATGGGAAACTGCGCTTGGAAGCGGACGCCCTTGCCTGTTCCACTATCCAGTTCGTAAGTTCCCCCCAGGGACAATACGCGGTTTTTCATCTGCTCCATGCCAATTCCCGCTGAGCCGATTTCACGCACAACCGGACGGCTCGGCTCAAAGCCTATTCCGTCATCCGCATACTCAAAGTACATCCAGGATTGCTCTATGCAAATGGAGAACCGGACCGTATTGGCATAGGCGTATTTCTTGGCATTATGCAGCAATTCCTGAACCATACGAAAGATATGCCGTTTGATTTCCATCTCCTGTTCTTCGATTTCGGAAATTTCCGAGGTTATAAAATGAATTTTAAAGCTGCAAATCTCCCTCTCTGTCTGGAAGAGCTTGTTAAGTGTAGCCACAAGTCCGATTTCCTTCAATAGATAGGGATGAAGCTCAAAACAATTCTGGCGGAGATTCTTATTAATAATTTCAATATAATCCGTCATTCCATCTATATAAGACTTCATCTCCTGAGTCAGCGGATACTTGTCCTGCATGATCTGCAGCCTTCTCTTCAGCAAGAACAGATCCTGCATGGTGGTATCGTGCAGATCCATTGCGATCCGAATCCGCTCCTTCTCTTGCAGCTCGAACATCAGCTTCCGGAACCAGATCAGATTGTTAGCCTCCTCTTCCTCGGGAAGAAGCGCGGACAATTGCTGGATTTTGCCGTCAAGCTTGGAGATGAGCTGAACATTCTCCAAGGATATGGACAGATACGTAATAATTAAATTAATCCACTGCACTTCTTCCATGCCAAGCCTGGCAGACGTCTTCTTTTCCGTCATAACCAGATAACTGGTATACTCCTCCTGCCGCGAGATTTCAAAGCAAATGTAGCAGGAAGCTTCCCCTGTGTTCCCGGCGCCGGAGACAATGAACTCTTCCACTTCACTCTTCCGGACATTCCCCTCATAGATGGTTTCCATCCGGTCCTTGTACTTAATCAGGATAGCACCTCCGGCAACCTCCAGGGTTTCCACGATATCCACAAGAATAATATCCTTCAATTCCCGGAGGCTGGAGATCGTGGTCAGATTCCTGGTAATATTCTTCAAGGCCAACTGAAGCCGGTGCTTGCGGGGAAATAATACGGGCTCCAGCTTGGTCGTAAGATGCTCCAAGGAATACAGGATGAACGAAATACTGAGCAGCAGCAGCACAAATACGAGAGCCAATGAAGGAAGAGTGGCTTCCAGCGGGAAGAAAAACTTTATCATCCCCGCGAGCAGAAGACTGGGAACAAGCGCGATCACTACTGTAAATAACATTCTCCGCATGATGATATTAACATCGTACAGCCTCCGGGTAGCCAGGAGATAAACGAAGCTCAGCGGGAAAATGAAGACAAACCAACTCATATAGAAGGAGTCGATTATCATTTTGCCAAACAGGATTTTGGGCAGAAAGGAAAACACCACTGCGGGTGAAAAGGACAAAAACAAAGATACGAGAACGGTCTTGATAATGACGGATACATAGCTTACTTCCTTGCGGTGCTTGGCATAAATATAGAACAATAGCCAAAAGTTAGCGCATACCCCCAAAACGGCAAGTAAAAGATCACTGGTTCTTAAGATATTGTAGATAGAAAAGGTTACCGGAGTATCGAAGAAATAAATGATACGCACGCCTAACAATATCGCAGCAGCAATATAGGCCGGTTTAAGAAAAAACGATGAGATATGAACCTGGCCCTTTTCCTTCAGAAAAACCGTCAGGAAGTGAAAGAACACAATCGGGAGCAGGACCATGAATGCGCTCATGAGAATCTTGCCGAGAGCATCCCCGCGGACGGAAGCCGGCAAACTCGTGAACAACAGGCCAATATCCAGAAATACTGCGGACAAATAACGGGAGGAGTAAGAATTGCTTACCTTCTTATACAGCACATAAGCAATCAGCATACTGAAGCATTCCGCCAGTAAAGGAAAAAGATCAGAGCCCCCCAGATTCCCTCTGGGGTCTACCAATGCCTGCCGGATTGCGCCGTCTTCCTGCTGCACAGTTATCGTTGCCGCTTGATCCAGCGTTCTCCAACGGTAAACAGGCCAATGCTCCTCAGGCGCTGCCCCATTAACTGCAACCAGGACATCTCCCGCCTTAAGCTGAAGCTCGGAACCAATGCTTCTCGAATCGAAGGATTCAATGATCCATTGCTGTTCAGCGTTTTTCGTTACATTGATGCCCGTGTTGGGATGCGAGAAGGTAAGATACAATACCCAGCATTGATACAGCAGAACCGCAACCAAAATGACCCGAATTCCCCTTTTTTTACTCAAAATTCCTCTTCCTCTCTTCTGCGTTCAATCATATGTGATATACTAGAGGCATCTCAAATATTTTCAAGAAATGGGGTGAAAAAAACATGCAAGCGTTAACATGGTCTTCAGACTTGCATCATGCAGTGAAACAATTCAAGCGGCAAGACAATGGGAAAAACAGCATAAAGCCGCTCTTGTCTTCGTTGGAGTTATCTGTCGGCGAAAAACTGTCACTTACGCGCATTCTTGTAGAAAAGAAGATGGAAGCAATCCGATCGGAGTGGGTATAAGCCGCCAAACTTCATGATCTTGTTTAAATTTTACTAAACACAAAAGAGATTGTATAGAAAGAAATCCGATTTCTTTCTGACAATCTCTTTTTTATAAGTAAGGCATGGAGATCAGTATCTCTTGTCTACCCGGAAAGAGAAGCATCCCGCAGGATGCTCCCCCCAACTACAGCAGACTTCTCAAAATCCGGATTGCCTCCGCATTCAGCCGAAGGGCCTCCCTGATGGATGCTCTCGCCGCCAGCAATTCCCGTCTGGCTCTGCTTGGATTCGGCAGCCGCCGCAGATTCTCGTTGATCTCCTCCAGCCGCTCCAATAAAATCGCCCTCTGCGTACGCAGAACAACCAGAGCTCTTCTAATTTTTGCCCGTTCCCGCTCAGTCATGCTCACACCTCTTTTACGGTTTGATAGTATAAGAGATGCAGCCGGCAGCTTGCCGGACTGTGTGAATCGGTAATAATCCCTTGAACGGCCTCATTGCTCATGATTACGTTTAGTGATATATTTATTACAGTAAACGTAATAGAAAGACGGGTGTTATGTATCAGGGACAATATCAAAGGCGGGGCGCTGACCGAAACCACTCTTCTGGTTCTTTTGGCGGTTTACAGCCCTAACCATGGTTACGGCATTTTGCAGTTTATCGAGAACAAAACCAAGGGCAGAGTTTCTTTAGGCGCAGGCACCTTATATGGGGCACTCAATACCTTGCTGGACAAAAAGTGGATTGCCCCTGTCGGCGTTACAAGCGGCGGCGCCAAAAAGGTTTATCTCATCACGGAGCTGGGCAAACAAACAGCGGAAAAGGAATTGCAGAGAATGAGCGGGCTGTTGGCTCTGGCGTTGCACATCGTTGGAGGTGGAGAAACATGACGAAAACCGTCTTCCGCTATTTTCTGGACTTTGCGGGTGGCCAGGAGAGATGGCTGAACCGGATGGCGCAAAAGGGCTACCGGCTGCAAAAATGCGGCAAGGCCTGGTATACCTTTGAGACGGATCAGCCTAATCCTTATGAATATGCCGTGGAGCTTATAGGGGACCGCTCTCATAAAGCCGGTCAAGATTATAAGGCCTTCCTGGAAAGCATGGGATACCGCCTCTTTTATAAAAACATCAATCTGAACGTCTCGTTCGGCAAGGCAACCTGGCGTCCCTGGGCAAAAGGCACGGGGCAAATTGCCTCTTCACCCGGGGGATTCAACAAAGAATTGCTCATTGTGGAGAAGCTGAAGGACGGCAAACCCTTCGCGCTCCATACGGAACGCAACGATTTGCTGTCAGGTTATCAGAGCCTGCGCAACGCCTATCTCTGGGGAGTCATCCAAATGCTTGCCCTCGCCCTGATGATCCTGCTTCTGTTTTTTTATCAGGAGCACGGCGGGCTGAATTCCCGTTTTTTGCTTGTTGCTTTGCTGCCCGTCGTTTTGGTTTTTTTATACGCTGTTCCTCTGGTTAAATATTCACGAATCATCTGCAAACTTAAGCAGGAAAGCAATGCTTATGAATAACAACGCCAAAGGTTCGCGGGCCGGTTGTCCTCTATGGTAATATGACAATAACGGTACTGCCGAATCATCAGCAGGAAGGAGAGTCTGCCGTCATGCTGTTTTCCTTGTTTCAATCCAAATGCGCCATCTGCGGCAAAAAGGCGGTTCAACCGAGAAAATATCTCAATCCCCAGGGCAAAGCCGTGAAGGTATGCTCCCTGTGCGTCCCTTATGCCGAACGGAGAGCGTACCGGAAGAGATAAACAGAAGTCGCGGAAAGCTTCCGGCAAAAGCTAGAAATGGAGTGACCTTGGTGTTTAAAATCATGCTGGTGGAAGACGACGCCACCTTGTTCGGCGAAATCAAGGAACGGCTGGCCCAATGGTCTTACGAAGTGTACGGCATCTCCGATTTCGGCAATGTGCTGCAGGAGTTCGCTGCAGTGAAGCCCGAACTGGTGGTCATCGATATTCAGCTGCCCCGGTTCGACGGCTTTCACTGGTGCCGGATTCTGCGCGCGCACTCCAATGTGCCCATTATCTTCCTGTCCTCCCGCGACCATCCCAGCGATATGGTCATGTCCATGCAGCTTGGCGCGGATGATTTCATCCAGAAGCCGTTTCACTTCGAGGTGCTGATCGCCAAGATCCAGGCTACCCTGCGCCGGGTGTACAACTATAATACCGAACGGGTTGAGCTGAGGACATGGCGGGGCGCTGCCATCGAATATGTCAAAAATACGGTTGCTACTCCTTCGGCTACCATCCTGCTGACCAAAAATGAAATGTTCATTCTGAAGCTGCTGTTAGAGCGCAAGAACCAGATCGTGGAGCGGGGCGATCTGATCAAAAGCCTGTGGGACAACGAGCATTTTGTAAGCGACAATACCCTGACAGTGAACGTCAACCGGCTGCGCAAGAAGCTGGAGCAGTTGGGCCTTGAGGCCTTCATTGAGACGAAGGTGGGGCAGGGATACATGGCTACCGAAGAGGCGGTCACATGATCGGCCAGTACCTGAAGGAAAGACGAAGCTGGCTTATACTCCTGGCCGGGCTGCAGCTGTTTATTTTATTCGTTGCTTCTGTGGATTCCTCTATTCCGTTTCTCCCCGTACTCTACATCGTCTTCTTGAATGTCCTGGTCTGCACCGCGTTTGTACTGCTGCGTTACCCCAGGGAAACCCGCTTCTACAAGAGTCTGCAGGCCTGGGATCAGAGCTGGGATTCCGGTGCGTTCCGGGAAACGGACAGCCCCTTCGAGCAAGTGGTGCAAGAAGCGGTCATCTCCCGGACCGAGCGCTTCCGCAGCGAAGGGGCCGCCGGCTTGCAGCTGCTGGAGCAGGAGAAGGACGAGCTGCTGGCGTGGATTCATGAGGTGAAGACGCCGCTGACGGCCTTGCAGCTGATGATCGAGCGTCTCCCCGGTGAAGCTATGCAAGGCAAGATGATGTATGAATGGCTGAGGATTCACCATCTGCTGGATCAGCAGCTTCACCAGAAGCGGATTCCGTTCATGCAAAATGATCTGTATGTGGAAAAGGTGAGGCTGGAGCCTGTAGTGAACCAGGAGATCCGGGCGCTCAAATCCTGGTGCATTCCGAAGGGCATCGGCTTCGACGTTTCCCTGGAGGTGGAGGAGGTCCTTACCGACGCCAAGTGGCTCGGCTTTATCCTCCGGCAGCTGCTCACCAATGCCGTCAAGTACAGCGATTCCTCGGACATTGCCGTTCAAAGCCGGGAGAGCGGAGGCCACACGGTGCTCACTATCGCAGACCGGGGCCGGGGGATCGGGCCGAAGGATCTGCCGCGGATCTTCGACAAGGGATTCACGTCCACGCTGGGACGCCAGGAAGGCGGCGCCACCGGCATGGGACTGTATCTGGCGAAGCAGGCCGCGGGTCCGCTCTTCATCACCATCGGAGCGGAGTCCGTTCCCGGGGAGGGAACGGTGCTCACACTGGTCTTCCCCCGGGAGAATGAATTTGTGCGTATGGAGGGCATGTGACAACAATGTCACATGCTTGTTCCTTTTGTTCGGGGAAACGCAGGAAAAGCACCCCCGGCCCGCTTATGATGGAGATATAAAAGGAGTGGAACAATCATGCCAATACTGCGGGCCAATAAAATCGGCAAAACCTATGGAAACAAATTCAACAAGCAAGAGGTGTTAAAAGGGATTGATCTTCAAGTGGACAAGGGCGAATTCGTCGGCATCATGGGAGCATCCGGCTCAGGCAAGACAACCCTGCTGAATGTCCTGTCCTCCATCGACCGGGTGAGCCAGGGAAGCATTGAAATCGAGGGACAGGAATTTACCCGCATGAAGGAGAAGCAGTTGGCCGAATTCCGCAAGCGTCATCTGGGGTTCATCTTCCAGGATTACAATCTGCTGGACACCTTGACAGTCAAGGAAAACGTACTGCTTCCCCTGTCGATTACGGACATCTCCCGGAGCCAGGCCCATCAGAAGTTCGAGCAGGTAGCTTCCGAACTGGGCATCTGCGAGCTGAGAGATAAATATCCCGCGGAAATTTCCGGCGGGCAGAAGCAGCGCACCTCTGCGGCCCGGGCGTTCGTGCATGATCCCAGCATTATTTTTGCCGACGAGCCTACCGGGGCGCTTGACTCCAAGTCAGCCTCCGATCTGCTGAACAAATTGGCGGACATGAATGTGAAGCGCCAGGCCACCATTGTGATGGTCACGCATGACCCGGTTGCCGCCAGCTACTGCAGCCGGGTGGTTTTTATCAAGGACGGACAAATCTACACCCAGTTGAACAAGGGCGATGAGTCCCGCCAAGCCTTCTTCAATGACGTCATCAAAACCCAGGGGGTATTGGGTGGTGTGCAGCAATGAGCATCCATTTCATCATCCTGCGCAATCTCAAAAAAAATTTAAAAAATTACTACCTCTATGTTTTCGCCCTTGTTTTCGGCGTAGCGCTCTACTTTTCTTTCGTCACGCTCCAATATGACCCGTCAATGGACGAAATGAAAGGCACGGTCAAAGGCGGAGCGGCCATCGGCGCTTCCTCCGTGCTGCTGGTAGCCATTGTGGCGATTTTCCTGTTGTATGCCAATACCATCTTTATCAAACGGCGCAGCCGGGAAATCGGCCTGTTCCAATTGATCGGCCTGACCAAGGGCAGAATCTTCCGGCTGCTCAGTGCAGAGAATCTGATTCTTTATTTTGGAGCCATGGTGATGGGGATTGCCGCCGGATTTGCCGTGTCCAGACTGATCCTGATGATCCTGTTCAGAATTCTTGACGTGGAAGCCATGGCCAAGCTCCGCTTCTCGCCGGAGGCGCTGCTGCAAAGTGTGATCGTCTTCGCCGCCGTCTATCTGCTGATTATGGCCATGAATTATATCTTCATCTGGAAGCAAAGCATTCTTTCCCTGTTCGGAGTCAACTCTGCCGCCCAAGAGCGTGTAAGAAGAATGCCGGTATGGCAGATTATTGCCGGCTTGCTGGGCCTTGGAGGCGTAGCGGGGGGATATTATGTCTCCGGTCAGTTGTTCAGCGGAAAGTTCACCAGTATGAACGAGCTAATGATGGCGATGATTCTCATTCTGGGACTGGTTATTATCGGAACCTATCTTTTCTACAAAGGCTCTGTCACCCTGCTGTTCAACGCTGTCCGCCGGGGCAGAAACGGCTATCTCTCCATCAATGAGGTGCTGTCCCTGTCCTCCATCATGTTCCGCATGAAATCAAACGCGCTGCTCCTGACGATTATTACGACGGTCTCCGCGCTTTCCATCGGGCTATTGTCCCTGAGCTATATTTCGTATTACTCGATTGATTCCACCGCCCGGGATAACTACCCCCATCATTTCGGCTTCGGCCATGAAGACGACAAGGAAAAGTTCGTACAGGCGCTGAGCGCCGCGGGGATTGCGTACAGCGAAGTTATGATCCGGCCTCTGCGGATGGATATCGACGCCGGTCAAATTATCGATCAGGCGAAATTCAAGCCCGCCAATAACGGAATTCTCACCGCCTCCGTCATCAGCGACCTTGACGCGGCAGGGATGGACCTGCGTCCCGGTGAAGCCCGGCTCACGGGCTACAACAGCGCCATGACGAATATGCTTTCCCTGAAGGAAGCGGGCGAGATCGGCTTTATTACTGTCCATGGAACAGTCAAGCAGCAGCTGAGCGGCTTAATGGAGGAGTCCGTTCTCCCCGTATCCTACCGCGGCGGGATCGGCGTATTAGTAGTGGATGAGACCGTTTACCGGGAGCTTGCTCCGGCGGCTGACCCCAAGCGGCAGCAGGAGGCGGCAAGCTCCGCCTACTACGGCATCGAGTTGACCGACAGCTCGCAGCAGGAGGCGGCCAACCGGATTTACACGGAGCAGCAGCCCCGTGCCTCCAGCGTCTCGCAATATGACTTCGTGTTGGGCCAACGCTCCAACATGGGGCTGATTATGTTCATTGTGGGCTTTCTCGGTTTGACCTTCCTGATCACCTCCGGATGCATCCTGTATTTCAAGCAGATGGATGAGGGCGAGGAGGAGAAGGGCAGCTACACCATCCTGCGCAAGCTGGGCTTTACCCGGAACGATCTGCTGCGGGGCATCCAGTTCAAGCAGCTGTTCAACTTCGGCATTCCGCTTCTGGCCGGTCTGTCCCACAGCTATTTTGCCGTGAAATCCGGCTGGTTCTTATTCGGTACGGAAATGCTTGCTCCGATGGTCCTGGTTATGCTGCTGTACACCGCGCTGTATTCCATCTTTGGCTTCCTGTCGGTGCTGTATTACAAAAAAGTCATATCCGAGTCGCTGTGAGCCTCCCGGGGACCGTTTTTTTCAATAAAAAAACAGGCTCATCCCCCTTCACACTCTCCGTTCCCGGTGCTAGAATTTGGGTAACAATCTATGGAGGGGCCCTCTATGCGCGTTCATGATATTACCTTAACCCATGATTTTACATCCAATGATCTGAAGTCCATTTCGCTCCATGCGGGACGCTTCCACTCCGACATCATCCTCATGATGCAGGATGCCGTCATCGATGTGAAGAGCCTGCTCGGCATGATGCTGTTCCCCTTGAAGAAAGGCTCTGTGGTCACCATCCGGACCAAAGGCAAGGATGAGGAAGAGGCCCTTGATTTTATGTGCGAGAATATGGAGCAGCATTAGCTTGGCGCCCGTCAGGAGACGGGCGTTTTTTTTCTCCGGCGGCAAGATAAAGCCCTGCTCAGTTGAGCGGGGCTTTGCTTTTATTCTCATCCCTTAGCCGGGAGAGCAAGCCGCTGACATAGTTGCCCAGCTTAATGCCCATCTGCGCCCGGCACTCCTCCCGGGTTATATCAAAAGTGCCGTTATAACCGCGGCAGACGTATTGGTATTTCAACACGATGTCATCCTGTTCACCGTTTTCCACCCGTATGTTCCTCTTGCTCAATTCTTTTCGGAGTTCATAAATATCCTTGGTGATCTTTTTGGCTACCTCTTCCCCCACCGCTTGGTATGCGCTCTTTAATACGCTCTTTTGATGCCGGAGCTGATCCATGTTATGTTGGACGATTGTAAGGATGTGCGGTAACAGAGTATAATCCCGGATCAATATAAATTCCTCGGATGTAGGCTGCTGTGAGGGGCTGTTTTCTCTGCTGTCATATTGCTGGTGATGCTCCGTCAAGAGCATTTTGGTCTTCCAGTTATTGTCCGGATTCGCACTCACTTGTAATGTCCCCCTATTTGAGCGGCCCGCTCTCGGGCTACCCCGGCAGCTTGAAGCGATGAGGCCCGCATGATTGATGCCGATCCGTAGCGTCCCTTAATCATGTCCAATGTTTTTTCCATTGCATAAGCCCGGGGCCGGTCATCAAATAATGTGAGCTGATAAACCTCATCCGATGTCAGTTGGCTTATGGAGATCGATATATGACTCACCGGCATACCGGTCCAGTATTTGCGGAAAAGTGTCTGAGCGGCCTCAGCTACCTCATGAGTCAAAGACGTAGGCTGCTGCAGGGTCATTTGCCGGCCAAAGGAACTCGACCGTTGCCCGTCCGTCTCCACTGCTCCCACATGGACCACTTGCCCCATAACTCCGTTTTTACGGGCACGTCTGCATACCTCAATAACAAGCTCAAGCAGCACGACTTCTATATCCGCAAGCTTAGTGTAAAGGCTCGCTCTCAGCGTCTTTCCGTGTCCGACGGATTTTAGCCGGTCCCGAATCGCTGTCCGTACCTGGGACGGGTCCAAACCGAGAGCTGACATATGGTAGTACTCCGCTTTAATGTCCGATTGCCTGCCAAATTCAGCCCGCATCTTCCGTTTGAACTGACATAACTCCATCTTGGCAATATCACCGATGGTCTGTATGCCCATCCTCAGAAAATGTTTTGTCATCCGGCCGGCAACCATAAACATCTGATGGATGGGCAACGGCCAGAGCTCCTGTTCGATGTTATTGTAGTCAAGGCGAAAGATCCCCCCCGGGTATTTTTTGGCAAAATTGTCCGTGGCCGTCTTGGCGAGGATCTTGGTCGGCCCGATACCAACCCGGGTCCATACTCCGGTGGACAGCAGTATCCGGTTTTGGATGTGTTGGGCCATCTCCACCTCGCTGCCAAAGTGCTTCAAGGTGCCCGTAGCATCCAAAAATTGCTCATCGATGCTGAAGGGTTCAACCAAATCCGTATAAGACTCAAATATTTTGGTAATAAGCAGGGACATTTTTATATAAGTGCCCATACGCGGCCTAATTGCCACCAAATCCGGACATTTGGCGCGGGCCTGGTTAAGCCTCTCGGCTGTCGTGACCCCGCGGGATTTGGCAATCGGGCAAGCGGCCAGAACGATTCCTGACGACCTCTCCGGGTCAGCGATTGCGACGGGCTTATCCCGCAAATGCGGCCGTCCCGCCTTCTCTACGCTCGCGTAGAAGCTCTGGCAGTCAACGAGGAATATGACGCGTTCTTCGACTTTCATCCGGACCACCTTTTTCCCCTTCATACGGAATATTCGCTTCCGAACAGGAACATTAGTTCCCCTGTCTTTATTATATCTAGAATACCGAACAAACATTCCTATTACAAGCGGGAAAAATTTCCACTCCGCGCACAAAAAAAACACCCGTCACCCCCATACCGGGATTAACGGATGTTCCATGTGGAGCTGAAGATTTCATTCAACGGCCTGCCGTCACAGCCGTCAAAACCGATTCCCAGGATTTTGGCCATGGTGGGGGCGATATCCACCGCTTCAATATCGCCTAACTGATACCCGCTCTTTATTCCTTCCCCCGCAACAACCAGTATGCTTCTGTAATCCGGTTTGTCAGGCGAATAACCATGGGTGGCATACTTGATTCCTTGTTCCTCCAGGTCGATTAGGACAGGTCCGTCATAATCGTCCTCGAAGCAATAGCCGACCTTGGCTTCCAGCATATAACGGATGGATGAATCCACGTGAAGATCATCCAGTTCCTGTCTGGTAAACAAGCTCTCAATTCCATAGCCCTTCTCTTGCAGGGCCTGCTCAAGTACGGCGACCGCCTGCCCTTCGGCCTCTTCATCCCCTTCTCTGACATGCAGATAAGCGGACCCGCCCGCACCTTGCACATAGGCCCTCCATTTCATATCCCCATTTTGCTCATAGATGAGGCCCCGGTCCTTCAACAGCCTGTTCAGATGCACCTTGTACCGGACATCCTTCTGTCCGTGATCCCCCACTACCAGAAAAGTGGTATGTTCCTTGATGCCGGCTTCCTCAACCGCGTTCATGATATCGCCCAGCCGCTTGTCCATACGTGCGAGCACCCGTTCAATATGGCTGCCGCTTGTTCCCTCCGCATGCTTGGCATCATCCAGATCAATCCAATGCAGGAGCAGCAGATTGGGCTTTTTACGCTTTATGGTGTCTACCGCGCACATCGTTGTGAAATCATCCAGATAAGGCTGTTCAATCCCCTTTCTGATACGGCCAAATTTCATTTCCATCCTCGCGCTGTACCAGGGGCTGCCATTTTTCAGTATTTTAACGGCCTGATTTTCACCCTTGATCGCTCTTATCTCAGGTATGTTATAGCGGATGGGAGCTTTCCCGGAGACGGGCCACAGAATTCCGGCCGTTTTCATCTTGTGCTTTTTTACGGCATCATAGATGGCAGGCACTTTGATGTCTTTTCTAAACCAGAACCAGCGCTGATCCTTTTCCTTTACAAACGGCTGAAAGGGATTATTATGAAAAACGCCGTGTTTGCCGGGATAGACACCCGTCACGAAGGTGGCATGGACCACATACGTGAGAGTGGGATAAACACTTCTCAGTTTGGTGCTGAAGGCGCCGTTTTGGATTAACCGCGACAGGTTGGGCAGCCTGCTTGCCGCCTCCCAGTT
Source organism: Paenibacillaceae bacterium (assembly GCA_029256185.1). Taxonomy (GTDB): domain Bacteria; phylum Bacillota; class Bacilli; order Paenibacillales; family NBRC-103111; genus Paenibacillus_AR. Next base: position 69,191 of record JAQSYI010000021.1, on the reverse strand, counting down.
GTCCTCCGAAAAAGCATCATATGAAATCACGATCAAATGCTTCTCCCTGCTCTTGCCCGTCTTCATCATCCTCATCCCCTCACACCGTCAGCATGAACAGCCTTTTCCCGAGGCAAAACCATGAATACAAGCAATCCCGCAATGAACAAGGGGATGATCGACAAAATGCTGAATCGGGCATTGCCTGTCAGGGTAGTCGTCAAGGACATCAGAAAAGGGCCGATGATCGCCGCGAACTTGCCGAAAATATTATAAAAGCCGAAAAATTCGTTGGACCTTTCCTTGGGAATAATCTTGCCGTAATAAGACCTGCTTAAAGCCTGAATTCCTCCCTGGGCCGAACCAATCAACGCCCCCAGCATGAATATATGCCAGATGGATGATATGAAAAAAGCGGCTCCGCAAGAGATGATATAGGTGACAATACCCACGATAATCATGGTCCGCGCCGAATACTTCTTCGCCAAATTCCCGTAAAGGATCGCACAGGGGAAAGCAATGATCTGAATCACCAACAAAATCCCCAGCAGGACAAACGTATCAAGGGAGTCGGCGCCCAAAACGGACTCGGCATACGGAACGACCATCTTGATAATCGTATCTACCCCGTCTATGTAGCAAAAATAGGCGATCAAAAAAATAAACACGGTTTTGTACTCTCTGATATGCTTGAATGTTTGCCCCAGCCTCTTGAAGCTCTTGACGACCGGTTGAGCCTCGGGTTCAATATAGTACCGCTGCCGTACATCCCTTAGCATCGGCACCGTCAAGAGCCCCCACCACAGGGCAGTAATGATAAACCCGACTTGATAACCGATTGCCTCATCCATCCCCAGCACAAAAATCAGGGCAAGACTAATGCCAAAAGGAATCACACTGGAGATATATCCAAAGGCAAAGCCTCTTGAAGAAACCCGGTCCATCCTGTCATCGCTTGTAACATCCACCAAGAAGGAATCATAGAAAATATTGGAGCCGGCAAAACCAACCGCAGATAAGACATAGAACAAAACCAGCAGCTGCCACTGTCCGCTGGCGGGTGATACAAATGCAAGAGATAGCGTGGATAGCAAGCCAACCAAAGCAAAAAACAGGAAGAAGCGCTTTTTCTTATCCTTATAATCGGCCAAGGTACCCAAAATCGGACTGATCACCGCAATAAGAATACTTGCCAACGAATTGAAATACCCCAGATCCATACTGTTGCCGACATTCTCAAACATGCCGAACACAATCGGCAATAACGCGGTGGTAACTGTCATGGAATAAGCCGAATTCCCGCAATCATATAAAATCCATGATCTCTCTTCCTTGCTTACCTTCATATACTCGCCCCCGCAAACGGATTACTTGCCGACATTATAACATGTTATCGGGGGAAACAAGGTTATCTTCATGTTAAATCTGGTTAAGACTGCGTTAACCGGATGATATGCAAATGGAAAAAAAAGCGCCCGCGGGCGCTTCTCTTCAACGAAACATATTCCACAGCCTGAACAAGTGCATCATATTGTCAGGATCGATCCTCTGCTCCACCACAAAGGCCACCAGCTGCTCCTTCTGCCGCGGTGTGGCCTTTTCCCCCAGCACCTTCAGCCCGCGGCTTACCAGCTCGGTTACCAGGTCCTCATCCTGCAGATCCTCTCTCGTCAATCCCTCAGCCAGTTCCTTCAGCCGCTCCTTGCGGTACGGCTCCTTGGCCTTCTTCTTCAGCCGCTCCACCCACACCCGGTCAATGCCGTAGCTCTCATAGCTTTGGAAACTCATGCAGGCCTACCTCCTACCTTCATACACATCATGCGTCTTTCTTATATATGTATATGGCAGGCCGGCATGAATTAATCCAACGGCTCGCTTCCGGCTTGCTGCTCCCGGTTCAGATAATCCCGCAGAGGCATAAGCTCCGCCGCAGTCCAGAAGTGTTCTGCGCCAACCAACGCCGCAGCATCCTCCCGGGACTGCTCCAGCACCTCGTAGTCGCTCATCAGATCGGCTACCTTGAACTCGGGAAGGCCGCTTTGCTTCGTACCGAAGAAATCCCCAGGCCCCCTCAGCTCCAGATCCCGCCGCGCAATCTCGAAGCCGTCGTTGCTCTCGGTCATAATCTTCAGCCGTTCCTTGGCGATCTCATTCTTCGGATCGGCAATCAGCACACAGTAGGACTGGTACCCGCTCCGTCCCACCCTGCCCCGCAGCTGATGCAGCTGGGACAGCCCGAAGCGGACGGCGTCATAGATGACCATCAGCGTAGCGTTAGGCACATCCACGCCCACCTCAATCACCGTGGTGGATACCAGAACCTGCAGCGCATTGTCCTTGAACGCTCCCATAATCTCATCCTTCTCCTGGTTGGGCATCCGTCCGTGAAGCAGTCCAATCCGAAGGTCGGGGAAGGCCATAGTCAATTGCACATGCACGTCGATGGCATTCTGCACATCCAGCTTCTCCGATTCCTCGATCAGGGGGCAGATTACATAAGCCTGCCGCCCCAGCTCCACCTCGCGCCGAATGAAGCCCAGCACCCGGTCCAGCTTATCATGAGTAACCGCATAAGTAAGAATAGGCTTGCGTCCCTTGGGCAGCTCCTTGATCGTGGACACATCCAGATCCCCGAAGGCGGTGATGGCCAGAGTCCTGGGGATGGGTGTGGCCGTCATCGTGAGCACATCCGGATTCATCCCCTTGCGCCGCAGGATGCTCCGCTGCTGCACGCCAAACCGGTGCTGCTCATCGGTTACCACCAGCCCCAGCTTGCGGAAATAGACATCCTCCTGAATCAGCGCATGCGTGCCTACCGCAATATCGATCATGCCCATCTGCAGACCGCCCAGCACGTCCCGGCGCTGGCGGTCCGTCAGACTGCCCGTGAGGAGTCCCACCTGGATGCCGTATGGGGCAAACAGCCCCTCCAGCGAGCGCTTGTGCTGCTCTGCCAGAATTTCCGTGGGCACCATCAAGGCTCCCTGGGCTCCCGCTGTAATCACCGCATACAAGGCGACAGCGGCCACCACTGTTTTGCCGGCGCCCACATCACCCTGAAGCAAGCGGTTCATGGGAAATGGCGCTTCCAGATCATCCAGGATCTCGGCAATCACATTCTTTTGGGAATCGGTAAGCGTGAAGGCCAGACTGCGGACGAATTGCCTGGTCTTGGGACGGTCTATTTCATGTGCGGTGCCGTCGGCCTTGCTTTTGCTCAGAAGACGGTAAGCCTGCACCTTCAGTTGGAACAAGAAGAACTCTTCATACACCATCCGCCGCCGCGCGGCTTTGCCCTCTTCCGTATCCGTCGGCTGATGCAGCACGGCAATAGCCCGCCGCCGGGGCATAAATCCGTAGCGCTGCACCAGTTCCTGAGGCAGAATCTCCTCGATCATCATGCCGTATTGTTGAAGCGCTTGCCGGATCGTCCGGCGCAGGAACAACTGGGTGATTCCTTCGGCTACCGAATACACCGGCTGCAGCGTACCCGCGCGGGACTTGGAACTCGCGGCTCCCGGAAATTCCGACTCTCCCACAATAATCGTCTGCCGCTTCTGCTCCCACTTGCCGGACACTACAATTTCGCTGCCCGCCGCCAGCTTGTCCTTCATATAATGCCGGTTAAACCAAACGGCCGTAACCAAGAAACGGTCCCCCGTCAACAGCTTGACGGTCAACCGCGACTTGTTCCGGCCGAACATGGACAGGACGGGCTCTCCGTACAACGTGCCCTGTATCGTTATCTTCTCCCCGTCCTTCACCTCGGACAGGTCCCTGAGCCGGTAATCCTCGTACCGGAAGGGGTAATATTCCAGAAGTTCTCCCACGGAATGAAGCCCAAGTGCGCTGAGCTCCTTCGCCTTCTCCTCACCCACACCGCGAATTTCCCGCAGTGACAGAGCGTGCAGCACAGAAGCCATCTTATGCAGGCACCATAAACACGCCGACCGTTCCGCCGCCCACATGGGCTCCGATTACCGGGCCGATAGTCGTATATTGCATCTCAACCACCTCAAAATGCTCATGAATCAGCGCACTTAATTCTTCCGCATGCTTCAGCGTGTCCGCATGGGCCACCGCGACGCGGACAGGCCCGCTGTACCGGGCCTTCAGAAGCTCTATAATACGGGACATAGCCTTCTTCGTACCCCGCACCTTATCCACCGGTATAACCTCCCCATCGTCACTGACCGACAGGATAGGCTTAATGTTGAGAAGGGAGCCCAGAACAGCGCCCGCCTTGCCGATGCGTCCTCCCTTATGGAGATACTCCAGCGTATCCACCAGAAAGTACAGCGAGGTCTGGGCGCGAAGCTCTCCGATCATCGCCAGAATCTCATCTTTGGATCTGCCCTCGCGCGCAGCCTGGGCTGCGGCTACGACCAGCAAGCCAATGCCGTAAGTGGCAGAGCGGGAATCCACCAGGGTAACATCCAGTTCCTGTTCCAGCATGGTCTTGGCCATACTGGCGGACTGGTAAGTGCCGCTCAAGTTAGAGGACAGATGAATGGAAATCAGCTGTACCCCAGGCTCCGCGGCAAGTTTGGCATACACATCCATAAAGTCCATGGGAGAAGGCTGTGAGGTTGTGGGCAGACGCTCCGCTTGCTTCAGCTTACGGTAGAAGTCTTCCGGACTGATGGTCATGCCGTCCAAATAAGCCTCTTCGCCGAAATGCACCTTCAAGGGAACCATCTCGATCCCCAGAGCCTCACGCACCTCACACGGAATATCGGAAGTGCTGTCTGTCACGATGCGTATCTTGCTCTTGCTCAAACGGTCACCTCCAGGCTTATTCAACAGCAATCAGATAAGCATACAGGGGCTGTCCACCGTAATGAATCTCAATTTCTGTTTCAGGATGGGCTTCCTTCAGGAAAGCTTCGATGCCGTCCGTATCGGCTTGCTTCGCTTCTTCACCGGTCAATATGGTCACCACTTCGCCGCCTGTTTCCAGCATGCTGTCCAGCAGGTTGCGGCAGGTCTCCTGCACATCCCGGTTAGCCGTTACGATCTTGCTGTCGTGAATGCCGATGAAATCTCCCTCTTTGATCTCGATGCCATCGATAGAGGTGTCTCTCACTGCAAAGGTAACCTGCCCGGATTGCACGTTCTCAATGGCCTTCATCATAGCGGCCGTGTTGTCTTCTTCGTCCGCTTGATCATCGAAAGCAAGCATGGCCGACATGCCTTGGGGAACGGATTTGGAAGGAATGACGACAAGCGTCTTGTCTTCCACCAGATCCGCAGCTTGCTTGGCCGCCATTACAATATTGGAGTTATTGGGCAGCACATATACCACCTGCGCGTCAATACCGTTGACGGCGTTGACGATATCTTCCGTACTGGGATTCATGGTCTGTCCGCCGGAAATAACATAATTGACGCCCAGGCTGGTGAAAATCTCCGTAACCCCTTCGCCCATTGCCACGGCTACAAAACCATAGTGGGCATCAACTTCATTCGGAAACGGCATGCCCTGCGGAACGGGAAGCGCTATTTCCCCGTGGACAGGAATCGGCTTCAAGGCGTTAAGATCGCTCTTGGGAGCCATGAACGCATACTCATCTGCCATCAGAATATGGGAATGCTGGTCCCGCATATTTTCGATCTTGATTTTGGTCAAATCGCCGTAGTTCATGGCATAATTCATAACCGTGCCCGGATATTCCGCATGGATATGGACCTTCACCAGATCATCATCGGCTACAACCAGCAGGGAATCCCCGTGTCTGCCCAATTCTTCGCGGAATGCGGACTCCTCGAACACATGCCCTTCTGCCTTGCCGGGGACCAGATTTATAATGAATTCCGTACAATAGCCAAACTCGATGTCCTCCGTGCTAAGCATGGACTGCGCACTATGCTTCACCTCCGCAGGAACAGCGGGATCAGGCTTGACAGGTGCTGGCACAGCAAAAACAGCAGGCTCCGCCGTTGCAACAGCCTGTCCGGTCATCGCCGCGAGAAAACCTTCATAGATGCACATCAAGCCTTGTCCGCCCGCATCCACTACCCCTACCTGCTTCAGTACGGGGAGCTGCTCCGGAGTCCGGGACAGCGCCAGATTGCCTGCCTGAAGCACTTCTCTCATCAGCTCCGATTGATCGGGAAACTTGCGCGAGGATGAAACCGCATGCTTGGCCGCTTCGCGGGAAACCGTCAGAATCGTGCCCTCTACAGGCTTAACAACCGCTTTATAGGCGGTGTCCACCCCATTTTGTAGGGCGGCGGCAAATTGCTGGGAATTGATGGATTCAAACTCATGGACAAACTTCGCGAATCCGCGGAAAAGCTGGGACAGGATCACACCGGAATTCCCCCGTGCCCCCATCAGAAGCCCCTTGGAGAGCGCCTCCGCCGCCTTGCCGAGATGAGCATTGGGACGCTTCTTCAATTCCTCCATACCTGAGGTCATGGTCAGGTTCATGTTGGTACCCGTATCGCCATCCGGCACCGGAAAAACGTTAAGGGCATTGACACGGTCTACATTGGCCGTTAAATTCGCGGCTCCCGCCAGCACCATTTGGTAAAAATCAGTCCCGTTTAATGAAATGAAGCGCTTACTCAAGAATATTCCCCTTCCTGGTTAACGAGATACGCGAACCCCTTGTACAAAAATATTTACGGTATCCACCTGAAGACCGACCACATCACCCATGACGTACTTTACCCTGTTTTGCACATTATGCGCAACCTCAGAAATTTTAGTACCATAACTGACAATGATATATAGGTCAATGTGCACGGAATCGGTTTCCTGCCGGATTTCCACCCCGCGGGTTAGATTCTCGCGTCCGAGCAATTCCGTGATGCCGTCCTTCAGTTGCTTGCGGGAGGCCATCCCCACCAGTCCGTAGCACTCTAATGCAGCGGAGCCGGCAAGCACAGTAATAACCTCATCCGATACGTTAACCTTGCCATATTCGTTGGTTTGTTGAAGTGGCACTTATTACCAACTCCTTTTTTGAACAAGTGATAGAATTATTATGGTCTAAACTTCATTGTACTATAAATTGACCGCACACGCGACCTTATTATACCTTATGTTGGCGGCTTCCTCAATCACTCTGTTCGACAACAGCAATAACAGCCGATTGAACCGGAATATTGCGCCTTATGAAGAAACCGGACCGGATGCTTATCCGCTGCTTGCTTGGTTTGACCGCTTGTACAAGATCATTGACGCGCCTCTTGGCCGTATGCTATTATGTTATGGTATGTTTCAAAAATATCCAACAAATATGAAGAAGCTCGGATTACTCCGCAGTTCATCAGAGGAGGTGTCATAGATGTCCCGCAAATGTTTCATTACCGGCAAAGCGCCGAAAACCGGCAATCACGTGTCCCACGCCAACAACAAGAACAAGCGTACTTGGGGAGTGAATGTCCAAAAGGTCCGCATCCTCGTTGACGGCAAGCCGAAGCGTGTCTGGGTTAGCACCCGCGCCATGAAATCCGGCTTAGTAACCCGTGTTTAACCGGTCTGCTCCTCATGGGAAATAGACAAAAAGCACCTGATCCGCTTTATGCGCGAGGTGCTTTTTTTGTCTTGTCCGGAGCTCCTCGCCAATGGGAACGAAAAACGGCAAAGCTCGCCGGGCTGCCCTTAGTGTTTGCTGAAGGTATTGAGGACTGCCTTCACGAAGCCACCCAGAAATTTAGGCAGCTTGATGGTGTAGAACTTCATGCTAACCCCTCCTTCTCGCGCAAGCTACCGTCTGCAGCCCTAACAGCTTGCAGCCGTCCCCGCCAATTTCGGATTGATTGGAGCCTGCTTCTCCTAAAGTATGATACCTTATGTATATTCGCTACCAGTCCATAATGTGCCTAGAAAATAAAAGAAAAAGGGCCGCGGCAGCTTAGGGCGTGTTTGAAAACTCCGAGGGGAGCAGCTAACACCCAAATTTTCGTTTCTGGCAAGGCACTTTTGCGCAGGCGTACCGGGGACCCCGGGCCAAGCGGAAGTAACGCAGCCAGGGGCGAAAAGGCGGTGAAAGATGCCCTCAAGCGAGTTTTCAAACACGCCCTAGCTCCCGTAACCCAATGTATGTGCACCGGCTATGAATTATGCCCGAGTCTTGTCTGCTACTTCAAATATTCCGGATCAATCTGCCACCCGTTCATAAAAGCCACCATGATATAAATGACGGGAAAAATCATCGCAAAAATAAGAACCAGCACCACAAACCAGATCCGCGGCGCCTTCTCCTCCTCCAGCTTGAAGAACTGAATGCCGAGCAGAACGGCAGCCAGAGAAAATGCATAGCGGAACATGCCGGACGCCAGCATAAAAGCACTCATTAATACACTTGTAAGCAGCATATAGCCTGTGAACTTCCATTTCCCCATCGTCAAAGAAAAGTCCCCCTCATGCTCTGCAGCAGCTGCAGGTTTAACAATTGCAGGCGGCTCTTATCCGGCTGATTGCCTCCGCCCGGTCCTTCTCCCCAAACACGGCGTTGCCCGCCACCAATACCTGGGCCCCGGCTTGGGCGACAGCGGCAGCTGTGGTCTCATTAATGCCGCCGTCAACCTCAATTAACACCCGGGACAGCCCCGCTTGATCCAGCATGCCGCGAAGCGCCCTGATCTTGTCCGTCATCGCGGGAATATACTTCTGGCCGCCAAAGCCGGGGTTCACGGTCATAATGAGCACCAGGTCCAGATCATGGAGCACATATTCAATGGAAGATAGGGGCGTTGCCGGATTGAGCACCACTCCCGCCTTGGCCCCCTGCTCCCGGATGAAGGCCAGCGTCCGGTGCAGGTGGGTGCATGCTTCGGCGTGAACCGTAATATAGTCGGCTCCCGCTTTGGCGAAGGCCGGAATATATTGGTCCGGATTCTCAATCATCAGGTGAACATCCAGCGGAAGCGCGCTAACCGGACGGATGGCCTGGACAACCAGCGGGCCGATGGTAATATTGGGCACGAAATGGCCGTCCATGACGTCCACATGAATCCAGTCCGCGCCCCCTCTCTCCGCGTCTTGGATCTCCTGGCCCAGCCGGGAAAAGTCGGCAGACAAGATAGATGGAGCAATCAAATGCTGCAAGCTAATACCTCCGTTTCCTGTCCTTCATTTCTTGCAAAAACTGCAGATAATGATCATAGCGGCTCTGGGCAACCGTTCCCTCATCCACGGCCTGGCGGACCCTGCAGCCGGGCTCCTTGTGATGAAGGCAGCCGCGGAAGCGGCACCCCTCTGACAGGGGAACAAACTCCCGGAAGGTCGCTCCCAGTTCCTCCGGTTCCATCTCCATGAAATCCAGCTGGCTGAAGCCGGGAGTATCGGCCACCCAGCCTCCCTCAGGCAGAGGAAGGAGCTCCACATGACGGGTGGTATGGCGGCCGCGCCCCAGCTTCATGCTGATCTCTGCCGTATCCAGATCCAGATGGGGCAACAACGCGTTCAAGAGCGTTGACTTCCCCACGCCGGACTGGCCGGAGAACACGCTGATCTTGCCCTTCAGCGTCTCCCTCACCTGCTCCAGCCCCTCCCGCTGCTTCGCGCTGGTAACAAGCACCCGGTAGCCGATGGATTCGTACAGCCGGTATACCGCATCGGCATCCAGTTCATCTCTCCCTGCGGCAGAAGCAGGGAGGGACCGTCTGTCCGCCGGCTGCTGACTGTATGCTGGCGACTCTGCCGGTGATTGTCCTTCCGTTGCAGAAGGTCCGTCTGTTCCGCCTTCTTCCTCCACCGCAGGTTGCCCGTCTTGCTGCACCAGGTCCTGCTTGCTGAAGCAAATAACGGAATCCAGACCCGAGTGCTCGATGTGCACCAGAAATTTGTCCAGCAGCTGCAGATTCAGCGCTGGCTCATCCAGAGAGAATACCAGCACCGCCTGCGAGATATTGGCCACCGGCGGGCGGATCAGTTCGCTCTCGCGGGGCAGCACCCGGTCAACCGTTCCCTCACCGTTCTCCGAATGACCGAATGAGACCCGGTCTCCCACCAGCGGGGAAATATTGTTCTTCTTCAGAATGCCGCGGCCCCGGCATTGGACAAGTCTTGCCTCATAACCGGCCAGGCTGTCCTCCCCGGAATCGGGCAGCACGTAGTAATAACCGCTTAGCGCCTTGACAATAATACCTTCTGGCATAAGACTAGCCTCCTGAAGGAGTGGGACTTGGTGAAGCGGATCCTGACGAAGTCGGCTTCGGTGTAGCCGACGGCCCGGTTGACGCCGGAATGCCGGGGGTTGCCGATGGGGCGACCGACGGCTTGTTCCTCTGGTCCAGATAATTCTGGTAATTGATTGTATCCGTGTCCCACAGGTTATCATCCCGGTAATAGAGAATAGAAGCGCCTTTCCCCTGGGTTACCGTCACCTTCACCGTGATAATCTCCGAGTCGTTGACCTCCATCGTATTGTACTCGAAGTTCTCGTGTCTGGCGTCGGATACCACGATGCGGAACAGGGAGGACTTCCCTTCCTTGGCCGCTGTCAGCTTCTTGGTCGCCACATACTCGCCGGCATCCTTCGGCGGTCCCGAACTGACATATACTTTGATTTCCATGGAGGGATCCACCGAATCGCCCTTCTGGAACGGATAGGTGTCCACTACCCGGCCGGACGGAACGTCGAAGCTTGGTACGTTTTCCCGCCCCTTATCGCCCGCAGCCAGCTTAAGCCCCACTGCCAGCAGCTTCGCTTCCGCCTCCGCCACCGTGTTGTTCAGCAGATCCGGCATAATCACATTTTCCGGGCCCTTGCTGATGATAAACTTCACCTTGCCGTTGACCGGATCGAATTGCGCGCCTCCCTTGGGCTCCTGGCTGATGATCGTATCCTCGGGGGAGTCAATGAACCGGGCCTCGAATGAGATTTGCTCTTCTTTAAGCCCTGCTTCAAGCAGCGTCTTCTTGACATCCTTAAACAGCTGGTCCTTGTAATCCTGCATGGTCACCATCTCTGCGCCCTTGCTGACATGAATGGTTACGGTGCTGTTCTCCTTGAGCTTCATGCTGGGAGGATCCTGGCTGATGACCAAGCCTTGGGCGGTATCGCTGTATCTGTACTCCGGCGCAACCTTCAGACCGGCCAATATCAGTTCCTCGGTAGCGGCTTGCTCCGTCTTCCCTACAACCGACGGCACCTGCACATCCTTCGGAATCACCCGGTCCTTGAAGGCCGGAATCACCCCGAACCACATCACAGCGAGAAATACCAGGAATATCCCGGTCCAGACCAGGGGAGCGATCCAATGATGCCGCTTCCGCCGGCGTCCGCCCCCGGAGGAGCCGTTATCGCCTTCACCGTCTATAACCAGTCCCTTTTCCCCCCGGATAGCGGGTATGACCCTGGTCTGTTCTCCGTCCAGGCCAACATCCTGGAAGGCAAGCTTGGCTTCGTTGCGCCGTTTGGGATCAAGCGCCGTATCCAGATCACGCAGCATTTCCGTTGCGGACTGATAGCGCTCGTCGGGATTCTTGCGCATGGCCTTCAGGATAATATTCTCCACACTCTGCGGGATCAGCGGATTCACCTTGCGGGGCTCCTCCACATTTTCCTGCAGATGCTTAAGCGCCACGCTGATAGGACTCTCTCCCAGGAAGGGAAGCCTGCCCGTCAGCATCTGATACAGCACGATCCCGAGCGAGTACAGGTCGGACTTGGCTCCTGCCGCCACACCCTTGGCATGCTCGGGAGAAAAATAGTGCACGGAGCCCACCACCGACCCCGTCTGGGTAATACTGGAGGCGGTAGCCGCTCTGGCAATGCCGAAGTCCGTTACCTTCACGCGTCCGTTCTTGCCGATCAGAATATTGTGGGGCTTGATATCCCTATGTATAATCTGATTGTTATGGGCATGCTCCAGAGCATCGCAGATCTGCGTGGCAATATGCAAAGCATCTTCCACCTGCAGAGGAGCCTTCTCCTTGATGAGATCATTAAGCGTCATGCCCTCGACAAATTCCATAACGATATAATGGGTGTCGCCTTCCTGGCCTACATCATACATGCTGACCACATTAGGATGGGACAGGGAAGCAGCCGACTGGGCCTCCCGCCGGAACCGGCGGATAAACTCCTCGTCATGCACATACTGCTGGCGAAGCACCTTGACGGCGACATTGCGATGAAGCAATAAATCATGTCCTTTGTACACAAGTGCCATGCCGCCGCCGCCGACGCGGTCCAATATCTCGTATCTTCCGCCTAATACTTGACCGATCAAATGTCATTCACCTCTCTTCCTCCATGGCTTCCCGCTTGTTCTCAACCAGCACCACCGTCACATTGTCGTCCCCGCCCGCTTGAAGCGCCCTGTCCACCAACTCGTTCACCTTGCCGTCAAGATCAGCGCCGGACCGGATAACCGCGAACAATTCCGCTTCCTCCACCAGTCCGCTTAATCCGTCGCTGCACATGAGCAGGATATCATCTTCCGTCCATTCATGATCCTCCACGTCCACCAGCGAGTGGGCCTCTGTTCCCAACGCCCGGAGCAGCACATTCCGTCTGGGATGGTGGCTTGCTTCCTCCCGGCTGATCTGCCCGCTGCGCACCAATTCATTGACAAGGGAATGGTCCTCGGTCAACTGCCTGATCCCGTCAGTCCCGGTCAGATAAGCCCTGCTGTCCCCGATATGCCCGATTACCAGCCGGTCCGGCGTCGCCACTGCCACGACTACCGTCGTACCCATGCCGTGAAGCTGCTCCCGCTGGGACGCGTGCTGGAATACATCCTGATTGGCCGCTTCAACCGCAAGCCGCACAGCCTCTTTCCGCTGCTCGAGAGAAGCGTCGAGAGGCAGGCGGGAGAGTTCCTCCCCTATCTTCTCAATGGCCATCTTACTGGCCACATCACCGGCCTGATGCCCTCCCATTCCGTCGGCAACAACCGCCACAATCATGTCCTCTGCCCGCCGCAGGACCAGCGCCCGGTCCTCATTGACCGTGCGCACCCGTCCAATGTCGGAACGCTCTGCTGTCTTCATGCTCATCACCTCTAAGACTCCATGTGTTTCGCCCGGAGCTGGCCGCAGGCAGCGGCAATATCGCTTCCCTGCTCTCTCCGGATAGTTGCGTTGATCTTGCCCTTTTCCAATATCCGCTGAAAGTTGAAGATATCATCCCGGGTGGTGCGCACATAATTGCGCTCACGCACAAAATTCACCGGAATAAGGTTCACATGGCTTAAGGGAAGCGTGCGCAGAATGGCAGCCAATTCTTCGGCATGCTCCGCCTTATCGTTCACACCGCCCATCAGCGCATATTCAAAAGTCAGCCTGCGCCCCGTTTTCTCTGTGTAATATCTGCAGGCCTCAAGCAGGTCCGCCAACGGATAGCGCCGGTTCACCGGCATCAGCTTGGACCGCAGGGTATCATTGGGTGCATGAATGGAGATGGCCAGGTTGATCTGGGTATCCTCATCGGCGAACCGGTAGATGGCCGGAACGATGCCGCTGGTGGATACCGTAATATGGCGCTGGCCAATATTTAATCCCTTCTCGTGGGTCATCAGGTTCAAGAAAGTCATGGTGGCATCATAATTCTCGAAGGGCTCGCCGATACCCATTACAACAATGCTGGAGACCCGCTCCTCCTTGGCATCAAGCAGCTGCTGCGCCTTGACGATCTGGGCCACAATCTCGCCGGGCCTCAGATCCCGCTTCAGTCCCCCCAGCGTGGAGGCGCAGAAGGTGCAGCCGATCCGGCAGCCCACCTGGGTGGTGACGCACACGCTGTTGCCGTAATTATGCCGCATGATCACCGTTTCAATCGCATTCTTGTCGTGAAGCTCGAACAGGAATTTGACGGTGCCGTCCTTGGATTCATAGCGGTCTATCTCCGCGAGCGCAACGAACTGGAAGCAGGCGGCGAGCTTTTCCCTCAGCCCCTTGGAGAGATTGCTCATCTCCTCGAAAGAGCTGACCCTCTTTACGTAGAGCCAATCAAATACCTGCCCGCCCCGGAAAGCCTGCTCGCCGTTTTCCTTCATCCACTTCTGCCACTCTTCCAGAGTCAAGTCATATACGAAGGGTTTCATCTCTCACAACCTGTTTTTCAGATTTCCTGACAGTCTGTCTTCCGCTTTCCCGACAGGCTGTCTTCCGCTTTCCTAATAAAGGCCATGTTGTCTACCTCTATTTTAGCCAATGAAGGCAGTCAAGGTCAATTCACGGCAATTTTACGCAATCTGGCGATAAAAAAACCGTCCGAATCAAAATGATGCGGCAGCAGCTGTAGCATCCCGCTCTTCCCGGCCTCTTCCGCCCAGCCCTCAGGCAGCAGCCCCTTGGGGAAGGCTTCGAGAGCATACCCGGGAGTCTCCTCCAGAAAGCGGCGGATCTGCTCCCCGTTCTCCTCCGGCTCCATGGTGCAGGTGCTGTAGATCAGAATACCGCCGGGCTTCAAAAGGGGATGAACCGCCTGAAGGATGCTGCGCTGCACCTGGGCAACCTGCGCGATCTCCATCTCCTGCTTGACCCACTTGAGATCAGGCTTGCGGCGGATAACGCCCAGCCCTGTGCACGGGGCATCGAGCAGGATACGGTCGAAGCTGGCCTCGGGATAGCGGCTTCCCAATTGGCGGGCATCCGCCGCAGCCGTGCGGATATTCCTCAGGGAAAGCCGGTTGGCCTGCTCCCGGATCAACTGTTCTTTGTGCTCATGGATATCGCAGGCGATAATCTCCCCGCGTCCATCCATCAGCTCGGCCATATGCGCGGTTTTGCCGCCGGGAGCCGCGCAGCAGTCCAATACCCTCATGCCCGGCTCCGGAGCCAGAGTCAAGGCCACCAGCATGGAGCTTTCGTCCTGGATGGAGAACTCTCCGGCAGCAAACAACGGACTTGCGCCTGCGCTGCCCCCGGATGTCAGGATGAGCCCGGCCGGAGACAGCAGGGATGGTTCCGTCTGCATCCCGGCTCCGGCCAGCCTCGCTGCCAAATCCTCCCTCGTGCCCCGCAGCCGGTTCACGCGGATGCTGGATTTGGGCGGGCGGTTATCCGCCTGGCACATGGCCCTTGCCGTATCAGGCCCGTAGCGGTTCAGCCAACGCCCAACCAGCCATTCCGGATGGGACTCCTCCAGAGCGATGCGTGACACCTCCGGCAGATTCTCCGGCACCTCCAGTCTGTCCGCTTCGCGGAGCACATTGCGGAGAATGCCGTTTACCAGACCGGCTACGCCCTGGTGGCCCCGGCGCTTGGCCAGATCCACCGCCTCATTGACAGCCGCGTGGGGCGGAATCCGGTCCAAGTAGCGGATCTGGTAGAAGCTCAAGCGAAGAAGGCTCCTAACCCATGGCTGGAGCCTTGTCAATCCCTTCGCCGCGAACCGGCCCAGGAAATAATCGATGGTATTCAGCCGCTGGATGGTTCCGTATACCAGCTCGGTGGCAAGCGCTGCGTCCTGCCGTTCCAGCTTCAGCTTCTGCAGGGTCTGATTCAGCAACAGATTGCTGTACGCCTGATCCTGCTCGATGCGGGTCAGTACGTCCATGGCCGCCTCCCGGGCGCCGGGCTTGCGGCCATTGTTAGTGGTCGGACCTTTATTCAAATAAGTTGCCTCCTGAAATTTTTTTGCAGGTTCCGCCGCCTGCTTAACCCTGTTGATTGTGGCGGTCTCCCAGCACCGTGCCCGGAGCCATAGCCGTACCCTTGCGGAATTCGGACACAGGCATGGCCTTCTTGCCCGCAGGCTGAACCTCGGTCAGCCAGATGGAGCCGTCGGCAGCCGCTACCAGAATGCCCTCGTCGGTCACTGAGAGGACGGTTCCCGGCAGCTCCCGGCTGATCACGGGCGGCTGCTGGGGCTTCGCTCCCCATATCTTGAAGTTCTCGCCGTTCCAGGTTGTAGAGGCTATGGGCCATGGACTCAGCCCGCGGATATGGTTGAATACGTCCCGGACAGGACGGTTCCAGTCAATGATCTCGTCCTCCCGCTTAATATTGGGAGCCAAGGTGGCCTTGGCATGATCCTGGGGCACAGCCTCTATCCGGCCGGCCAACAGCTCGGGCAAGGTTGTGCGGAGCAGCTCCGCCCCTTCCCGGGCAAGCAGCTCAAACAAGGTGCCTGTATTGTCATCGCTGCCAATCGGCACCGTTACCTTAGCGATCATGTCGCCCGTGTCCAGACCTTCGGCCATATACATCAGAGTGACGCCGGTTTCCGTTTCTCCAGTCAACACCGCATAATGAATCGGCGCCCCTCCCCGGAATTTGGGCAAGAGGGAGGCATGCACATTTATGCAGCCGTATTTGGGCAATTCAAGCACGGCCTTGGGCAGAAGCTGCCCGAAGGCGGCGGTAACAATCAGATCGGGCGCATACTCCGCCACTTGGGCTACCGCTTCGGCACGGCGCATCCGCTCCGGCTGGAACACGGGGATGCCGTGCTTCAGCGCTTCTTCCTTCACAGGGGGCGGGGTCAGCACCCGCTTGCGCCCTTTGGGACGGTCGGGCTGGGTCACCGCGGCAACCACCTGATATCCTTCCTCCAGCAGCACCTGGAGGGAGGGCACGGCGAAATCCGGCGTGCCCATGAACAATACTCTCACCGCATCCTTCACTCTGCTTCTTCTTCCTCCGGCTCAGGCCGGTACACCCGTTCGGCTATATCCGTGAAGAGTACGCCGTTCAAGTGGTCCACCTCGTGCTGGATGCAGCGGGCCAACAGATCGGTTCCTTCAACAATAATTTCCTTGCCGTCCCGGTCCCAGCCCTTGACTGCACATTTCTGGGCGCGGCGCACATCACCTTGCAGCCCGGGGATGCTGAGACAGCCTTCCGCTCCGAACTGCTCCCCTTCCTTGGAGATGATCTCGGGATTGATCAATTCGATCAGACCGCCGTGGTCTTCACCGCAGTCCATCACAATAACACGCTTTAAGATGCCGATCTGGGGAGCTGCCAACCCCACTCCCTGAGCCTCGTACATCGTTTCTGCCATATCATTTAACAGCTTGTGAATATTCGCAGTAATCTTGGGCACTGGCTTGGCATGCTCGCGCAGCACCGGATCAGGTTCTTTCACAATAAACCGGATGGCCATAACGGCACCTTCCTTCTCGGATGGTAAGTATTGCGTATATCTTTCTCACATCAGAACCTGAGGGTCCACATCCACGCTGATCGTAAGCTTCTCCTTGCTGCACAAATCGTCAAAGGTTTCGACGGCCTTGCTTACCAGCGCGGAGACCCCATGGTCTCCCCGATATTTTACCATGCATTGAAACCGATATCTATCTTTGATTCGGGGAATGGGCGAAGCTACCGGCCCCAACACATCCATCCCCGGAGACGGTGCATCTGCCGCCGCGAAGCGGAAGCCTGCCAATCCGGCCTGCTCCGCCAGCTCCTTAAGCCGCCGGACCAATGATTCGGAGGTCTTAATGAGAAGAGGCAGCTGCGTATGAGTCAATGTGATGAGAATAAGACGGCAATATGGCGGATATCCCCCATGCCGACGATGCTCCAGTTCCCGGCCGGCAAAATCGTGAAAATCATGCTGCCCCGCAGCCACAACACTGTAATGCTCGGGGGTATAGGTCTGCACAAATACTTCGCCGGGCAGCTGATGCCTGCCTGCTCTTCCGGCCACCTGCGTCAGCAGCTGGAAGGTTCGTTCGGAGGAACGGAAATCCGGCAGATTCAGCATGGTATCGGCGGTAATCACCCCGACCAGCGTCACATCGGGAAAGTCGAGCCCCTTGGCGACCATCTGGGTGCCCAGCAGAACATCGCCTTTCTTCTGACGGAAATCCGTGAGCAGCCTCTCGTGAGATCCTTTCTCCGTTGTGGTGTCCACATCCATCCGGATCACTCGGATACCGGGAAACAGCTTTGCCAGCTCCTCTTCCACCCGCTGGGTTCCCGTACCGAAGTAGCGGATATGCTCGCTGCCGCAATCCGGGCATACCGCAGGCTGGCGCTCCGCGTAGCCGCAATAGTGGCAGCGCATCATCCCCGTGCTCTGATGATAGGTGAGGGAAATGTCGCAATGGGGACAGCTTACGGTAAAACCGCAGGAGCGGCACATAACAAAGGTTGAATATCCTCTTCTGTTCAATAGCAGAACAACCTGCTCCTGCTTGACGAGACGGTCGGACAACGCCTGATGCAGCTGGCGGCTGAACATGGACCGGTTGCCTTCATACAATTCCGCGCGCATATCCACGATCCTGACCGGCGGCAGAGGCCGGCCTTCCACCCGCTCCCTCATCACCAGCAGCCGATAGCGGCCCCGGTCCGCCTCATTCCAGCTTTCCAGAGAGGGGGTGGCCGACCCGAGAACAACGGAAGCCCCTGTCTCCCGGGCGCGGGCTGCCGCCACTTCCCGGGCGTGATATTTGGGGCTTTCCTCTTGTTTATAGGAAGATTCATGCTCCTCATCAATAATAATCAGACTTAATCGCGTGAAGGGGGCAAAAATAGCCGACCGCGCCCCTATCACCACCTTAACCTGCCTGGTGGAGATTTTGCGCCATTCATCATACCGTTCACCGTGGGACAGACGGCTGTGGAGCACAGCCACATCATCACCGAATCTTCCCTTGAAGCGTTCCACCATCTGGGGGGTAAGGGATATCTCGGGGACAAGCACAATGGCTTCCTTGCCCCTGTTAAGGCAAAGTTGGATCGACTGGAGGTAAACCTCCGTTTTGCCGCTGCCCGTCACGCCGTGCAGCAGGAACATCTCATGCCTGCCCGCCTCCACCGCATCGCGGATTGGAGCAAACACCTGCCGTTGCTCCTCTGTGAGGGGCAGCGGGTTGGTTCTGGGGAAATTCCGCCGGGCATAAGGATCACGGAGCACCTCTGTCTCCTCCAGCCGGAGCAGACCTTTGTCGGCCAGACTTTTCACGGTTCCCGCTCCTACATTGAGCGCAAGCGTCAGCTCTGCAAGCCGGACCGGAGCAGGGTTCTCCGCCATATGAAGCAGCACATCCCGCTGCCGTCTGGCGCTTGAAGGCAGCTTGTCCGCCAGATCCCTCAGCTCATCGGGAGCATGGCTCATGAATACAGTCAGCGCCTTCTTCACCGCGATCCTGTCCTTCATCACCTGCTCCTCAACCAACAATCCGCAGCGGACCCATTCCTTAATGGTAGCAGCCAGGCCAGGGAAACGTTCCAGGAGCTGATCCAGCGGAACTGTTGTTTTTATGGTGCGGAGATAACCAAGCAGGTCCGCCTCCTCAGCAGTGAAAAGCTCCAGTTGACCCTTGTTTCCGTCCACGGCCAGAGGAAGCTGGACCTTCTGGGCGTCTGCGCCCAACGTCTCGATGGCGCCAATTCCGATCCGGCGCTCAGACTTGGCTTTCAATGCTCCGGGAATCATCGCCTGAAGCGCGGTGATGGCATGACAAAGGTACGTTTTGCTCATCCAGCCAGCCAGCCGGACCAATTCTTCCGTCAAGGGAGGCTCTACGTCCAGCACATGGGCGATTTCCTTCAGCTTGCGCCCCCCGGCATCACGGGAAGCGGGGCGGTCGGCAGAGAGAGGCTCGCCGAACAGATCCTGTACCTGTCCCAGCCTCTTTTGTCCCGGCTTCTCTTGCCCCAGTCCCTCTTTCTGCTGAATCCCTGCTCTCTGTCGTGCTTCATCACCTTGGCCCTGCCAGTCAGCAGGCTCTACTCCCACCACGAACCCCTGCATAATTCTCGGTCCGAAGGGTACTCCTACCCGGCTGCCCACCTCTACCCAGGAGCGGAGCCGTTCCGGAATCGAGTAGTCGAACGGCCGGTTGGTTCCTTTGGCCGAAACATCCACAATGACCTTGGCAATCATGTGGTCAATCCTCCGTTCTCCCTTGAATCCGTTGGGCGATCAAGCCCAGCAGTTGATCTGCCGCCTCCCGCTTGGTGGCCATAGCCAGCGGCATGATCAGACCATCGCGCCCGTAGATGGTGATTTGATTGGTATCTGAACCGAAGCCTGCCCCATCAACGGTCACATCATTGGCGACCAGGAGATCGCAATTTTTGCGCTGCAGTTTGTCCAAGGCGTTCTTCTCCAAATTTTCTGTTTCTGCGGCGAAGCCTACAATGAATTGATTGGTCTTGCGCTTGCCGATTTCAAGCAGGATGTCCGGGTTCTTCACCAATTCAAGAGTCAGCGTCTCCCCGTGCTTCTTGATTTTCTGCTCCGCTGGTGCAGCAGGGCGGTAATCGGCTACAGCAGCCGCTTTCACCACCACATCGGCCTCCTCCAGCCTGTTCAGCACGGCGTCCAGCATTTCCAGCGCCGATTGGACCCGTACCACTTCCACTCCTCCAGGTGCGTGAACACTGGTTCGTCCGGCAATGACTGTTACGGATGCTCCCAGATCCCGCGCCGCCTCCGCTACGGCAAATCCCATTTTTCCCGAGGAATCATTGGTCAGATAACGGACAGGATCAATCCGCTCCACGGTGCCTCCGGCGGTGACCAGCACCTTTTTGCCGGCCAGAGGCTTGTGCTCAAGCTGGGCAAGCAGCCCTTCCGCCGCCGCCACGATCTGTTCGGGCTCAGCCAGCCGCCCCTTGCCCACATAGCCGCAGGCCAGTTGGCCCACCCCGGCATCAATAAAATAAATTCCCCGTTCCAGCAGCGTTCTCATGTTGGCCTGCACCGCCGGATGGTCATACATATGAACGTTCATCGCAGGTGCCACCATAACCGGCGCGCGGGTCACCAGCATCGTGGTGCTGAGCATGTCATCCGCCAAACCATGGGCCATCTTGCTGATAATATTGGCAGTCGCCGGCGCGATAATCACCAGATCAGCGCTGTCTGCAACATCCACATGGGTGATCACCGCCGGATCGTTTTCCTCGAAGGCGTCCACGATCACATGATGCTTGGACAGCGCCTGAAAGGTCAGCGGCTGTACCAGCTTGGCCGCAGATTCCGTCATGATCACCTGCACCACCGCTCCGGCCTGCACCAGCTTGCTGCACAGCGCAGCCGCCTTGTATGCCGCAATCCCGCCGCAAACGCCCAATATAACCGATTTTCCCCGTAACATATGAATCCCCATCCTCTCCATTATATAATTCGTCTGAGTAGGAGGGCGCTGCAAAAGATGCTCTTGAGTTTTGCCTTTAGCTTTTGCCTTTAAGCCAGCCTTTGCTTCGTTTAACGGAAATTTTTTCCGTTATTTCTGCAAAATGCTCAATTGGCTCTAGTTTAACGGAAATTTTTTCCGCTATTCCCGGCTAACTCTCGAAAAACGACCCAAAAATCCGGTTTTGGCGGAATTAGCGGAAATTTTTTCCGTTAATTTCATTAGATTACCGGATAATTGCCGTATAACGGAAATTTTTTCCGCTAAGTTTCTTGAGAGCTCTTATGAACTCGCATCCCTTGCAAACGCCGCAGAAAACACCGCACCAACCCGCTCTTAGCAGCTCATTGAGCACCCACTCCAGTTACTCCGCTCTGCCAACCCCAGTTACTCCGCCCCGCCATCTCCAGTTACTCTGCCCCGCCAACTCCAGTTACTCTGCCCCGTCAACTCCAGTTACTCCGCTCTGCCAACCCCAGTTACTCCGCCCCGCCATCTCCAGTTACTCTGCCACCGCTTTGGCTCCTCTCAGCTCCTGATACAACACCAGCCAGAAGAAGCAACCTCCACTTTGCGGCTTTATACTTCCTGGGGATTCTCAGAAAGGGCTCACCTTCCTACGAAGTATATTCTTCCTGAGGATTTATGATAAACCCTACGGACCTGAGAGTACCTGAGAGACGTTGATAGTATACTTTCTGATCCTTCGAGGATAAACGCCTAGCGGCGTCCCACGAACCCGTAGTTTGTCTAGAAATCGAGCAACTTCCCCGCGTTTACACTTTCTGGTTTTTTGAAAAAAATAACAACCGCCAAGACGGTTGTTATCCATGACTTACTTTAAGTTGGGTCCGTTGTCGCGGTTCTGGGACTTCTCGAACTGGATATAGTCGCCGTGAAGCTCCTCCAGCGCGACACCCACATGCTTGTGGGCCTTGGGGCCCTTGAGATCCGTCCGTGCGTTTTCCTTGAGCATGCGGGCTCTTTTGGAAGCGGCCACCACAAGGGAGTACTTGCTGTCCACTTTTTCAAGCAGCTTGTCTATTGATGGATACAGCATATCATTGCACCTCTTCAATCCATTTTTTTATAGTCGGGACCATCCGATCCTTGCGGCAATGCTCGGCTGCCAGAATAGCTTGAATCCTGCTGCAGGCCGCTTCCACTTGATCGTTGACGATAGCGTAATGATAATGCTCCATCAGCCGGAGCTCGTCGCGGGCAATCCTCATCCGGCTCTGGATGACCTCTTCCGTTTCGGTGCCGCGGGTCACAATCCGGCTTTGCAACTCATCAAGAGAAGGCGGCAGAAGGAAGATGAATACCCCTTCGGGGAACTTTTCCTTCACCTTCAATGCGCCTTGCACTTCAATCTCAAGAATAATATCACGTCCGGAAGCCAGTGTATTCTCTACGAATTCACGCGGCGTTCCGTAATAATTGCCGCAGTATTGCGCATACTCCAGCAGTTCATCGGCTTCAATCATGGCGTTGAACTGGTCGCGGGACCGGAAGAAATAATTCACGCCTTCGGTCTCGCCCTGACGGGGGGAACGGGTGGTTGCAGACACGGAGTATACCAATTCCGTATCCATGCCGCGCAACGCGGCGCACACAGTCCCCTTGCCCACTCCCGAAGGTCCTGACAGCACCAAGAGAATGCCTCTATTCTTATTCGTCATTGTCATCGTCCTTGTTAGAGAGTCGATGGGCGACGGTTTCGGGCTGGACCGCAGACAAAATCACATGATCACTGTCCGTAATAATGACGGCCCTGGTTCTTCTTCCGTACGTTGCATCAATCAGCATATGGCGGTCCCTGGCTTCTTGAATGATTCTCTTGATGGGCGCAGATTCCGGGCTTACGATGGAGATGATGCGGTTGGCGGATACGATGTTCCCGAATCCGATGTTGATAAGTTTAATGGCCATCTTGGTCCTCCTCGCCCTTACCGGTCCCTGTGGACATAAGGGTATTAAGCCGGCAGCGGCAGAATTATGGGAATAAAAGGAAGGAATAGGCGTTATTCCATTATCGCCGGATTCGTTCCCGCTTATTCGATATTTTGTACTTGCTCACGGATTTTTTCCAGCTCCGCCTTCATTTCCACCACAAGGGTCGAAAGCTCGGCATGATTGGCCTTGGAGCCGATGGTATTAATCTCCCGGTTCATCTCCTGAATCAGAAAATCCAGCTTGCGTCCCGCCTGTTCCTCTCCGTGCAAGAGCAGACCAAACTGGTTGAAATGGCTGGCGAGCCGGATCAGTTCCTCATCAATGCTGCACCGGTCTGCAAAAATGGCGGCCTCCATGGTAATACGATTCTCATCCTGGGGCACCTGTCCGAGTAAATCCTGAAGACGGGAAACAAACTTGATGCGGTATTGCTCTGCCGCCTGAGGGGCAATTGCCGCTATTCCGGCATGATATCCCTTCAGCACACCAAGCCGTCTATCCAGATCTGCAAGCAAATGAGCACCTTCGGCCATACGCATGGCCGCAAGCCCGCTTACCGCCTCCTGTACACAAGAAAGCAGCTCGCTTCCCAGTTGTTCATCACTAGCTGCATGCTGATCCATGACTTTCACCACATCCGGCATGACCAGCAGATCGGGAAGCCTCAGTTCCTCCTGCAGCCCCAGCCGTTCCTTCAACTGGCGGGCGGCATCGGCATAACCCTGAGCCAAATCCCAGTCCAACTCCACACGCTTGCCGGATGGTCCGTCACGCTCCAGATTCACGAATACATCCACACGCCCCCGCTTAACCTCACGGGAAACCTGCTTCTTGACAGCCTCTTCATATACAAACCATTCACGGGGCATCCGGACCGCTATCTCGGTATATCGGTGGTTAACCGATTTTACCTCGACCTGAATCCGGTACCCGGAGGCAATGCGGCCGGCTTGGCCAAAGCCTGTCATACTGCGCAACATGCTTCATCACATCCAATAATCTATTCTAATTCATTTTTGGGCAGGGTACAAGTGGCAATGCGGCTTTCCTTCACATAGCGGGTCAGCTCTGCGGTCATAGGGAAAAACAGCATCGGCGTCATTAGATAAATCCCGTGGAACCGGCTGATAATGGCGTCAAGCAGCTCCTTGGCAATCTGGACGCCCATGCTGCGTCCCGCCTCTCCCTCCAACCCCGACATGGCCTTGCGGATAGAGTCGGGTATCCGGATGCCAGGCACCTCGTTATGAAGGTATTCGGCGTTTCTGCCGCTGATCAGCGGCATCACCCCTACGAAGATAGGCACCGGGATGTGCCTGGTCGCCTGGTACAACTGCTCGACTGCGGCAGCATCGTACACCGGCTGGGTCATGAAGTAATCGGCACCGGCCGCAAGCTTCTTTTCCATCCGCTTCACAGCCTTATCCAGATGCCTCACATTGGGATCAAAGGCTGCTCCCACCACAAAATTGGCTTTCTGCTTCAGCGGTTTGCCCGAAAAAGCAATTCCTTCATTTAATTGCTTGGTCATACGGATCAGCTCAAGAGAGTTCAGATCGAACACGGAACTGGAACCGGGCAGGTCTCCCACACCGGCCGGATCGCCGGTAATCGCCAGCACGTGATTGATGCCAAGCGCATGCAGTCCCATCAGGTGGCTCTGGGTGCCGATCAGGTTCCGGTCCCGGCAGGCGACATGCAAGAGCGGGCGTATTCCCAGGCGGTCCTTCACCAGATATCCCATGGAGAGATTGCTCATCCGGGTCTGGGCCAAGGAGTTGTCCGCCATGGTGACAGCATCCGCTCCGGCTTCCTTAAGAGCGGCTGCCCCGCTCATGAACTTGGCGGTAGCCAGATCTCTGGGGGAATCCAGTTCCACGACGACGGTTCTCCGTTTCCGGACCTGGTCCAGAATCGTAGACTCCCCGCCCGACGCTCCTCCCGCTGCTTCTGCCGGGGCCGTAACGGCAAGATGATTATTTCTGTCTGCCACAACGATGGCAGGAGGGGTCATAGCAGATGCCCGCGCAGACGGAGACGCCCCCGGTGCAGACGCCTCCGGCACATAATCCCGCAGAGCGGCGGCCATTGCTGCAATATGCTCCGGCGTGGTGCCGCAGCAGCCCCCGACGATCCTGGCTCCCGCGGCTGCAAACCGAAGCGCCGTCTGGGCCAGATATTCCGGGGTGGCCAGATACGCATAGCGTCCATCCACGATTCCCGGCAGTCCCGCATTGGGGTAGACAGACAGCGGCAGAACATTCTCCTTGGTCCCGGCTTCCTCCTGCAGACGGTCCAACGCCCGCATAATTCCTCCCGGACCGCTATGGCAGTTAAAGCCGAATACATCCGCCCCCGCATCCTTCAAACGCGCGGCAGCCTGGGCATAGGCCACGCCGTCAAGCGTCAGCCCGCCTCCGTCCGTCGCGAATTGGCAGATGACAGGCACATCCGTGCTTATTGCACGCACAGCCTGCAACGCAGCCTCTAATTCCTCCAGCATATAGAAGGTCTCCAGAATAATGCCGTCCGCTCCGGCTTCAAGCAAGATCTCCGCCTGCTCCCGCACATTGGACAAAACCCGCTCCCGGCCGGCAGGACGCTTGCGTCCGCCGGATAATGCCCCGATGGCTCCCAGCACATACGCGTCGGCTCCGGCGGCCTGCCTGGCCAGCGCCACTCCCGCCCGGTTAATGGCAGCCGCATCCTGCTCCAGCCCGAACTTGGACAGCTTGTCCCTGCTGGCGGAGTAAGTATTGGTTTCAATGACGCGGGCCCCGGCTTCATAATAACGCCGGTGGATGTCTGCGATCACATCCGGCTTCTCCAGATTGAATTCCTCGTACGAAACACCGACGGGAAAGCCCAACTGGTACAGATAAGTGCCCATTGCCCCGTCGCCTGTCAGCACCTGTTCTGCCAACGCCTTCCTCAGATCCGGCTTCAGCCGCTTCTCTCCCATTCCTCTCTCCCGTCCTTCCGGTTCTATCGCTGATTGTTTCTCTTATGCCACGGTTCCTGTATACACAAGCGCTGCCGGTCCGGTCATATAGACATGGTTGTCGGCTTCGCTCCATTCGATCAGAAGCTCCCCGCCCTTCAGGGAAATTACGGCAGTCCGGTCGGTCAGACCGTTTAGCACCGATGACACCAGTGTGGCGCAGGCGCCTGTTCCACAAGCCAGTGTGGGACCTGCCCCCCGCTCCCATACCCGCATATCGGCGTAATCCCGGGAACGGACAGTGGCAAACTCCACATTCACCCTTCTGGGGAAGAAGGGATGATTCTCCAGCTTCGGTCCCCAGGCATGCAGGTCAAAGCCCACCGCATCATCCACATAGATCACACAGTGGGGATTGCCCATGGATACGGCGGTGAAGCGGAATTCCCGTCCGTCCACCACAATGGGATAATCCACCACCGGATCGGCGTCCACCGTTGTCGGCACCTGCAGACCTTGGAGGACCGGCGCCCCCATATCCACCCGCACCTTGGAAACCTCGCCGTCCTCCACTGTCAACTGGACCTTCTGGGCGCCTGCGCCCAAGGTCTCGATCGTGATCTCCGTTCTGTCGATCAGCTTGTGGTCATAGACATACTTGGCCACACAGCGGATGGCATTGCCGCATTGCTCGGATTCGGAGCCGTCGGAATTGATGATCCGCATCATGAAATCCGCCTTGGCGGAGGGAAGAATATATACAAGCCCATCCGCTCCTATGCCGAAGAAACGGTCGCATAACCGGAGCGCCAGTTCTCCCGCGCCCTCCGGAAGCCGCTCTTCCCCGGCCACTATGATAAAATCATTGCCCAACCCGTGCATTTTTGTAAATTCCATCCTGATATCCTCCCGTTTGCGTCATAGTTCAGATTCGTATCCTGATTTGAGAATAGCGCAAATCCCGCATCTCGGACCATGCACTTTGCGTATACTTTGTTTCACTTCCGGTCCGGCAGGACCATTCATTTTTGGGGCAGACAGTGTGTATGTGCAACTATAATAGCGTAAATCCGCCGGAAAGCATAGGCGGGCTCCCGGAAATCCTCGTAAATCCCCGGGAAATGGTCAAATCCCGACCTTTATTTGACTAAATAAGTGAAATCACGTCTTCCTTTCGATATAATAGACTTCTGGCACAAAAAAATTATTTGAAAGATGGAGATACCGTTATGACTTTCCGCAACCGCCTATTGGCCGGATTCACAAGCATTGTTATCATGATCTCGGTTTTGTCCGTCTTCAATTATTCCGTGAGCCGCATGATCAAGGAAAATTTGACTAATATTGTCGATGACCGCTATGCCAAGGTGAAGCATGCCGAGCATGTTCAAGCGGACGCCAGCCAGATTCAAAATTTGACTAACCTGGCCTTGCTTGATGAACAGGAGAGGTTTGATGAGGAGCAGCTCCAAGCGCTCTACACGCAAATTGAAGGCAATTGGAGCGAGTTGGATCGGTTGACCCGCCTGGCGACGGGCAGCGCATTGTTGGACCAGGCCAAAACTTCCTATGCCTTGTACGAAAATCGGCTGAAGGAAATCGAAGGCGTCATTTCCTCCTCCGTGCCTAATGATACCATACGGAACCAGACCATTCTTGATCTGGAACTTCTCCGCAGAGCTTTTGTCGAAGATATCCGCAAGTATATTTCCTTTCAGGAAGGGCTTATGGTGAGCACTACCGGTGAAACACTGGACTCCCTTTCCAATTCGCAAGTGGTGACCGTGGTTTCGTTTATCCTTGTCATTATGTTCACTTTGTTGATCGGGATGCATATGTACCGCCGGACGTTACACAGCATCGAGAGAATCTCCGCCCCTATGGACAGCTTCGATTCGGGGCATTCCAGCGATCTCCCGCGGATTGCGGTGGATACCAAGGATGAGATCAACGTAATCGCCCTTGCCTATAACCGGATGGCCGATGCTCTGGAGGAGCGGGAGCGCCGGGAAAAAGACTATCAGGATGCCCTGAAGGAGGAGAACTGGGTAAAAACCCATCTGGGGGAAGTGTCCATTCTGTATCAGGACAACCGGGACGTAGCACTCCTGTCCAGCAAACTGCTCTCCAAGATTGTGCCGCTCGTTGACGGGGCGTGCGCAGCCTTGTACGTGATTGACCGCAGTGTGGAAGCGCCCCTGTATTCGCGAAAAGCCGAGTATGCCTGGGACACGGATTCCGGCCGTACATCCTTTGCCATGGGAGAAGGTCTTGTGGGACAATGCGCCGCCGAAGGCAAGGTTATCGATCTGGCGGTTCCTTCCGATTATATCAAGGTTGTCTCGGGCGCCGGATTTGCGCCGCCCACCCATCTGATGGTCATCCCCATTCCCCATAACGGGGAAACCATCGCTGTGCTGGAGCTGGGTTCCTTCGCAGCTCTGAACGGCACTAAGCGGACTCTGCTGCTGGAACTGGCCAAAAACTCACTTGGAACCTCCATCCGCAACTTGCAATACCAGAAGCATGTAGAGAAGCTTTACGCCGAATCCCAAACCTTCAATGAAGAGCTGCAGGTCCAATCCGAAGAGCTCCTTCAGCAGCAGGAAGCCCTTCGTACGCTTAACGATAAGCTTGAAGAGCAGGTGAAAATATCCGAGACGAATTCCCAATACAAATCGGAATTTCTGGCCAATATGTCCCATGAATTGCGGACACCGCTCAACAGTATCCTGGTGCTGGCGCAAATCCTCCGGGAAAATAAGGATGGCAACCTGACCAACCGGCAGACGGAATATGCAGACACTATGGTGGCGTCAGGCAACCAGCTGCTGAATCTTATTAATGATGTGCTGGATCTCTCCAAAATCGAAGCAGGGCAGATGGCCTTGGCCCAGGACCAGTTTGAACTCCAGCTCCTGCTCGACGAGTTGGCCCAGCAGTTTGCTCCCTTAATGGAAGAAAAGGGTCTCGCTTTCACTGTAATTCCCGAGCCGGAGCTGCGGCGCTTCTCTCTTGTGACAGACAGGCAGCGGCTGATGCAAATCTTGTCCAACCTGTTGTCCAATGCGTTGAAATTCACGGAGGAGGGGCATGTCTCCCTGCGCATATCCGTGGTGAAGGACGATCCGCTGACCCTTGGTTTTGCCGTTGCGGATTCAGGCATCGGTATTGCGCAGGAGGAGCAGGACCGCATCTTCGAGGCCTTCAAGCAGGTTGAGGGCAACACAAGCCGCAAGTATGGGGGAACAGGTCTTGGACTGTCCATCTCCCAGGAACTTGCCGGACTGATCGGCGGGTCCATTCATGTGAAGAGCTGCCCGCAAGAGGGAAGCACATTCTTGCTTACTCTTCCTGTTTCCGGAGAAATAAGCCTGGCCGAGCGTGAGGCGGCAGTAACTCTCGTCAAGGATGTTCCGGATGTGAGCCATACGCCCACCCAGTCGGTGACGATTCTGCTGGTGGACGATGACATGAGGAATATTTATTCCTTGTCCTCTGTACTGGAGGAATACGGCTACAGCGTTATCTGCGCGGCCAACGGCTATGAAGCTCTGGATTTCCTGAAGAAACAGCCGGTAGACCTCATCCTGATGGATATTATGATGCCGGATATGGACGGGTACGAAGCCATGCGCATGATCAGGTCCAACGGGCAATACGGACATATTCCCATTATCGCCCTTACTGCCAAGGCCATGAAGGAGGACCGGGACTTGTGCATCGAAGCGGGAGCCGACGATTATATCAGCAAGCCCGTCAGACTGGACAAATTGCTGTCTATTATCCGGGTATGGCTGCCGGGCAGGCATCTGCCATGATGGAGAACCAACTGAATTTTCCAGGCCCCATCGAGGAGGTGGAGACAAGACTTCTTCTGGAAGGCATCTACCAGATATACGGTTATGATTTCCGGCAATATTCCATTGCCTCGGTCACGCGGCGGATTCTCTACCGGATGCGCTCCGAGGGGCTTCGCTCCATCTCTGCCTTACAGGAGCGGTTGCTCCGCGACCCCGGTCTCTGGAAGAAGCTGTTCAATGATATCTGCATTCCCGTAACCGAGATGTTCCGCGATCCTTACTTCTTCGAATCCATCCGGTTGAACATTGTGCCGGAGCTGCGCAAGCTGAACAAGATCCATATCTGGCATGCCGGCTGCTCCACCGGGGAAGAGGTATACTCATTGGCCATTCTCCTGAAGGAAGAACAGTTGTACGACCGCTGCACCATTTATGCAACCGACCTGAACGAGGATTGGCTCGCGCGGGCCAAGGAAGGGGTTTACCAGGTAGACCGGATGCAGTCCAATACCCGGAACTACATTTTGTCGGGAGGGTACCAGCCCTTCTCCAATTATTATACGGTCACCAACCAGCAGGCGGTCATTGAACCTGAGCTCCGCCGCAACATTACCTTCTTTCGCCATAATTTGGCCGGGGACCAATCCTTCCACGAATTCCATCTGATTCTGTGCCGCAATGTACTGATCTATTTTCAGCCTGCCTTGCAGCAAACCGTGATGGGATTGTTCCGCAAGAGTCTCTCGTTGGGCGGCTTCCTGGCCCTTGGCAGCAAGGAAGCCCTTTCCCCATTCAAAGACAGAGAAAACCGTGAATGGGAGCCTTTTATCGGGCACCACCGGATCTACCGGTATAAAGGACAACAGGAGGATTAAGCAGATCATGACCGATACCCTTTCTTTCAGTCAAACGGTTGAAATCATCATTGTGGATGACAGAAGAGAAAATCTTATAGCCATGGAAGCCGTGCTTTCCAATCCGCTCTACCGCCTGATCTGTCTGAATTCCGGCGATCAGACCCTCCAGTATCTGAAGAATGCCAATACGAGCCGGCTGGCTGTTATTCTGCTGGATGTGCAGATGCCCGGAATGGACGGGTTCGAAACCGCCCGGCTGATCAAAAGCCGCAAAGCCATGCAGAATGTACCCATTATTTTCCTGACTGCGATCAGCAAGACGGAAGCCTATATGGAAAAGGGATACTCGTCCGGAGCCGTCGATTATATCTTCAAACCCTTCAATCCGGATATTCTGCGGGGCAAAATCAAAGCTTATGTGCAGATTCATTATTATCAGAGAGAGCTGGAACGGGCCAATGAGCTGCTCCAGCAGAAAACCGCGGAGCTTGAAACCAATAACCGCAAGCTGCAAGCGGCTGAGCAGGAGCTTAGCAGGATTAATATCGGATTGGAGCAAACCATCGAAGAACGAACCTCATCCCTCCGTCTTGCCTATCAAGAAATCCATGACTCCCATCTGCTGTTCCGCTCCGTATTCTCCATGAGTCCTTGTCTGCTGGCTATCCGAAGCTTGCCTGAGAAGCGTTTTGCCGATATTAACGACACTTGGCAAACCGTGACAGGCTATACGCTGGACGAAATGAACGAACTGCCGGCAGACTCCTTCGTTAACCTGCAACGAGACCAGATCCATCCTGCCATTGCTCCGTCAGATCCCTATGAGCATAACGGAGAAGTGACATTCCGCACCAAATCCGGCGAAATCAGATACGGACTGTTCTCCGGACAGCTGTTGGAGCTAAACGGCTCCCTCAAACAACTGGTGGTGATCATGGATGTAACCGACCGCAAACAATGGGAGATCCAGTCCTCCCGCTTAGAACGGCTCCATCTGATCGGCGAGATGGCTGCAGCTATCGCTCACGAAGTGCGGAATCCCATGACAACGGTGCATGGATTTCTTCAGCTCAGCCGCAAGAACCATACCCTCCTTGTACCCGAATATATCGAAATTATGCTGGAGGAATTGGGAAGGGCCAATGGCATCATCACGGAATTTCTTACTCTGGCCAAGAACAAGGCCACAGACCTCAAGCTTCATCCCTTGAATGATATCATCGCCTCCATCCTGCC
Source organism: Paenibacillaceae bacterium (assembly GCA_029256185.1). Lineage (GTDB taxonomy): Bacteria > Bacillota > Bacilli > Paenibacillales > NBRC-103111 > Paenibacillus_AR. The sequence continues at coordinate 37,410 of JAQSYI010000021.1, read as the reverse complement.
CTTGCTGCAGGCGGAAGCTCTGATCAGCGGCAAGGAGGTGCAGGCGCAATATAGTCCGGTTCCCAAGCTCAGGCTGGATGAGAAGGAAATCCGCCAATTGATTCTGAATATTGCCATGAACGGGTTGGATAGTATGGGGGAAGGGGGCACACTGCGGATCAGTACGGAATACGAGGAGGATGAGGTCCGGATGATGATCGCCGATGAAGGTGCCGGTATTCCCGAAGCCGTTCTGAAGAAGATCGGCACCCCCTTTTTCACCACGAAGGAAAAGGGCACCGGACTTGGCCTTGCTGTCTGCTACAGCATTGCTTCCCGCCATAACGCCTCCATTGTCATTGATACGGGCAGTTGGGGAACTTGCTTTACCATATGCTTTCCATACATAGACACTGACAACAGTTCTACATAATGCGCGATACATACTTTAATCATTCTAATCCAGATAAGCTTTTTAAACATACATACAGATGCCGCACAAGGCCGTCGCCGGAGAGAGATCCGGCGACGGCCTTGTGCTTTTATCATCATTTGATTTCCATATACCTGCTTGCAGGAAGGGAAAGTCCGCGGAGAGAAGGGTCAGGCCGCTTTTTTTCCTGAACCGGGCCGGCCCTTGGCAGGTGCCGGCGTTTGTTTCTTCGGTTTGCTCAGAACGCTGCCGATGCCGAAGAAAAAGGTGGGGATGCCGGCGGCGATGAGAGCGAGAGCCCAGTCTTTTACACCCAGGTCAACGGTTTTGAAGATAGGCTGGAGCGGATCAATATACATCACGGCCAGCATCAATACAAGCGATGACAGCACAGCCAAGACCAGATACTTGTTCTGGAACGGATTGCGGTGAAAGATAGAGCGTGAGCTTCGGCAATCGAATACATGGATCAGCTGCGCCAGCACCAGCGTGGCGAAGGCGACTGTCTGGGCTTTGACCAGTGTGGGCGCATCCCCGGCAGGCCCCGACTTGAGCGTGAGCCAGAAAGCACCCAAGGTGCAGATGCCGATGACAATGCCCCGGCTTATAATTTTCCAGCCCAGTCTGCGGGCAAAGATGTTCTCCTTCGCCGTTCGCGGCTTGTGCTGCATCAAGTCCTTCTCAGGCTGGTCTACGCCAAGCGCCATTGCCGGCAGGCCGTCGGTGACCAGATTGACCCACAGGATCTGGATGGGAATGAGCGGCAGCGGCATGCCCAGCATCATCGCCAGGAACATGGTCAGAATTTCACCCACATTGGAGGCGAGAAGATAGCGGATGAATTTGCGGATATTCTCATAGATGCCACGGCCTTCCTCAATAGCTGCGACAATGGTAGCGAAGTTGTCGTCGCTTAGGATCAGCGCAGACGCCTCCTTGGACACATCCGTGCCGTTGATGCCCATGGAGATGCCGATATCCGCCGCCTTGATTGCCGGAGCATCGTTGACCCCGTCTCCGGTCATGGCCACCACATGTCCCCGCTTTTGCAGAGCTTTGACAATCCGCAGCTTATGCTCAGGAGACACCCGCGCATAGACGTAGATATCATCAATCCGGTCATCCAATTGCTCGTCTCCCATTGCAGCCAGCTGCGAGCCGTTCACCACCAGACCGTTCCCCGGCAGCATGCCCAGCTGCTTGGCAATCGCTTCGGCAGTTGTTTGATGGTCCCCTGTAATCATTACGGTCTTGATGCCGGCTTTGCGGCACTTGGTGATGGCATCCCGCACCTCCTTGCGCGGAGGATCAATCATGCCCGACAGCCCCACGAAGACCAGGTTGCTTTCAGCCTGCTCGAAAGTTTCACAACGCTCTGACGGCTTGACTTCCCGGTAGGCGAGGCCGAGCACGCGCAACGCGGATTTGGCCATGCCTTCGTTGGCGGCCATCACCTTCTGGCGGAGAGTGGGGGTGAACGGAATCACCTTATCCTCCCACAGGATATAGCCGCATTGGTCCAAGAGCACATCGGGAGCGCCCTTGGCGAAGACCAGCCGTCCCCCTTGATGCTCGAGAAGCACGGACATCCGTTTCCGGTCCGAGTCGAACGGGAATTCGGCTGCCCTGCGGTACATCCCCTCCAAGGAAGGCGAACTCAAGCCTCCTTTGGCAGCCAGTACAACCAGAGCGCCTTCCGTTGGATCTCCCTTAACCGTCCAATACCCTTCTGTTCTTTCCTTGGCCTTCTTCCCCTTGCCGGGAACATCTTCTTGCTTCAGCTCCGCATTGTTGCACAAGGCTGCGATCTGAAGCAAGCGGCGCAGAGTCTGATCCCGGCGGATATCGGCAGGGCGTCCGCCTTGCTTGATTTCTCCCCGGGGCTCATACCCGTCGCCGGTTACCTCCAGCAGATTGCCTCCCGCCCACAGATGGGTGACGGTCATTTTATTTTGCGTCAGCGTGCCCGTTTTGTCCGAGCAGATGACCGAGGCACAGCCTAATGTTTCTACTGAAGGCAGCTTGCGGACAATAGCGTTGCGCTTGATCATTCTCTGTACGCCGAGAGCCAGCGCAATGGTCACGATCGCCGGCAGCCCTTCGGGAATAGCGGCCACTGCCAGAGACACTCCGGCAAGGAACATGGCATAAGCCGGCTGTCCATGAAGAATTCCCGCCACCACAACCATTACCGTGAGACCCAGGGCCACGATGATCAGAATCTTGCCTAATTGCTCCAAGCGGTGCTGGAGAGGAGTTTCCATCTCTTCTGTACTCTGGATCAGCCCGGCGATTTTGCCCATCTCTGTCTCCATGCCCGAACGCACCACAACAGCCTTTGCAGTTCCTTGGGTGACCAGCGTGCCCATAAAACCCAGATTGCGCTGGTCTCCCAGCGGCACCTCCGCCTCATGCAATTCCTGGATATTCTTGCTGACAGGAACGGATTCTCCTGTAAGCGCCGACTCCTCCACATGAATGCTGTTGGTCTGAAGCCACCGGATGTCTGCCGGCACCCGGTCTCCCGCCTCCAGCGCGATAATATCGCCCGGAACCAGCTCCTTGGCAGGAATCTGGGAGATAACTCCATCCCGCAACACTTTGGCATGAGGCGCCGATAGCTCCCGCAACGCCCGCAAGGAGCGCTCTGCGCGGAATTCCTGAATGAAGCCCAGAATTCCGTTCATCAGAATGATGGCGATGATGGTGACAGCATCCAGGAATTCTCCCAGCAAGCCCGATATTAGAGTAGCCCCCATCAGCACCAGCACCATAAAATCCTTGAATTGGTTCAAAAACAAGGTCACAGGCGAAATGGTCTTCCCCTCCGACAGCTCGTTAACCCCGTGGTTTTCCAGCCTCGACTGGGCTTCCTTAGCGGTTAGCCCCTTGGCCGGATGGGTATTCAGCGTTTGCAGCGTATCCTCCGCTGACATCTGATACCAGGTTCTCTCACTCATGTGTGCAGTTCCTCCTTGTCCCGTCTCATAGCATAAATTTATTCAGACAAGCAGCAAATTAGCACAGAGTGAAGCGAGAAAAACCTTCTTAAGAGACTGCGGCGAAATAAAGCATGCTTTTTTCCCCGCAGCTCCTAAGCCCAAAGATGCGTCCAACCCCCGTCGCCGCCGGAATAACGCCGTCACGACCCGCCTGCATGCTTCGCTTGAAGGCGGGTCCCTTTCAGCGCCTGGTCCCCGCATGCTCCTCCCTGTATTCTCCGGGGGTCTGGCCGCACAGCTTCTTGAAGGTGCGGATGAAGGAGAAGGAATGCAGATAGCCCACCTCTCTGGCAACGTCCTGCACAGGCCGGGAAGTAGAGGATAAAAGCTCCTTGGCTGCCGTCATCCGGTATTGGGCAATATAGTCCACAAATTTCTCCCCATGCTGCTCCTTGAACAAGCGGCTCAGATGAGAGGAACTGATATTCAACCGGTCGCTGACCAGCATCAGGGACAGGTCAGGATCGGCATAATGCTCTTCTATGTAGGCTTTGGCGTTTTTCATCAGCGCATAATGGCTTTTGCTCTCTTGGATCATCCTGATCTGCGCCGCTGTCTCTTGGAATACCTGCAGAAGCTTCTTCCGCAATTCTCCGATGGTGTAGAACTCACTCAGCAGCGCTTCCATCCGCGGCAGTGTCTCCTGCTTCCACAGCTCGGCATGCTCGGAGGACATGTCTGTAAAGCTGCGGTTCATGCTGTAGATCAGATAATTCATGATGCCCGCCAGGTCATCCCGGGAAAATACCCCCTCCTCCACACTGCCGAACAGCTGCTTGAAGGAAGCCTCCCACTCCTCCTCCGCCAGACGAAACCGCTGGGCAAAATCACTGATGCTCTGAAGCAAGCCGTACATGGCCAGTTTGTCGGTGGGAAGCAAGGTATTCCGGGGGATGACCCGGTTGAGTCCCAGGGCCGGGCGGAACTCCAATGCATATAGGCCTTCATCGAAGGCCAGGGGAATATCCTCTGTCCGTGCAATTTCTTCTCCTGTTCCGATGGACACGGTAAATTGCAAATTGCTCTCCACCCAGGCACGCAGCTGCTCGCATACGGCCGCTCCCGGCAATTGCTGCCCGTCTCCCGGCATTTCTGTATCCCGCATCAGAATCCCTCCCAGCCTGCTCGGGGAAATCCATTCCGACCACAGCTTCATCCCGGAGGAGTCCGCCATTTCCGACAGGACATTGCTGATCACATATTGAAGCAGTGTAGCATCCCGTTCCCCATAGGTCTGGATAAACTCGCCATAGCGGTCGATCTCCAGCACCAGAACGGTAATCCGGCTGCCTGCCTCCGGCCAGGGCAGCTGGCTTTGCTCCTCCTGCCACTCCTGCTTGTCCGGCAGCCGGGTGCCGTCGAGGATTTCCCGGAAGTACCGCTTATTGCGGTAGGCCTGGCCCTCACGTGTTTCCCGGAGCAAAGCATCAATGGCTGATTCAATATATTTGAATTCCCCCTCCTGCAGGCGCAGATCCAACTTGGAGGCGGCGTAGGAGTGAATCCGGTTCACGATGGATTGCAGCGGCTTATGATTCCGGCGGATCAAGGCCATAAGCCACAGCAGGCCCAAGAGCACCACCAGCGCTCCAACGATCAGCCAGACAGCGGACAAGACGGATATGACATCATGCAGCCCCTTGTAACGGACTCCGGCATGGAGCTCCCAAGGACCGATAGTGGACGGAAGCATGACCAATTCCTTATCTGACGGAGCCGTCTTCTGTTCCCGGCTGCCCGCAAATACCTGACCCGTACTGTCCCGCATGCTGAGATAGCTCAGCTCCGAACGGGACATGTCCTTGAATAAATCACTGAGCCGGGCTACTGAAATATTCACGACGAGCAGCCCGCGCTCCCCGTTGCCCAGAGGAATCCGCTTGGCCAGAGAAATAACGGGGCGCTCCTTCTCGGAGCCGATCTCCCGGTATATCCGGGTATTACTCCAGTCAAAGGGAAAGGCCCCGCTCATAACAGCGTTTACATATGGCTTGTCCGTAAACTGGTCCAGCGAAATGATCTGATTGGTGGACAGCACCCTGTCGTCGCTTGTGCGGTACAGATAGGCGGAATCCGCCAGAGGGGAGGCAACCAGCAGATCACTGAGCCCGGACGCCACCTGATAGCCCACCATCGGGTCCTGCTCCCCCACCCCATCCACAAATTGCTGGAAGGCATCGTTGGTCAGCACCTCCTTGACGGCCATCTGTTCCACAAACATCACGGAGGCTTCAAAGGCTTGCAGCACCTGCTCGGCAAAAACGGTGTTGGCATGCTCCCCTTCCTTCTTGGCGTATTCCGTCATCACAATAAAAAACAGGAAGACAAGAGCGGAGATAGTCACGAAAAAAACCGGAAGGTACGACAGCAGCAGTCTGATTAATCCATTGCGTTTCACAAGCTCTCATCCTTTCAGCGCTTCATCGCATACCCTCCAGTATACGTGTAATGAATCCGTCAGTACACCCCCCGGGTTCCCTGATTCGATTTAACTATACGAAAGCTATAAGCAAGATCCGTGTCTGCATGAAGAAATGGACCGCGCGCTGTCTTTCAGCACGCGGTTCCCGGCTAGCCTAGGGGATGGTCAAGCCACAGTAAACGGGAAGACTGTCCCCCCTTTATTTCATGTCATATATATCCTTGGTAAAGATAGCGGTATCCTTGTTTTCTTTGTACCATTGCTTATACCAATCATCCACCTTGCCGCCGCTGGCCTTCTCCCAGGCTCCTTGTGCATCCTTCACTGCCTGGTCAACGGTATAGCCCTTGCCGCCTACAATCGCCTTCACCCAGGTATCCTGAATGGTCTTGAAGGCGTTGGTGGTGAGCAGCTGCAGATCCTGAGGCAGCGCCGGCATAAAGTCAATCATCGTATACAGCGGCAGCTGACGCTCCTTGCTGACGTATGCTTCATATGCGGGCTTGCGGAGAGCGTAGAATTCCTTCTCCACTTCCGTCTTATTGAGCACCAACGGATCAAAGTACGCCTCTAATCCGGAGCATTTGGGATTAAGCACCTCCAGAGAGGACAGCAGCGTCAAATCATACTGATAGTTCGCCTCGATTTTGTTCTTCTCAATATCAATAGGCTGCGGGCAACCGGTGGATTCCGTCTCGTAGTGCACACCTTTTATACCATTAGAAAGGGTTCTGGCGGCAGGCTCCTGAATCAGGAAGTCCACATAAGCAAGCACAGCTGCCGGGTCCTTCGCCTTGGCGTTGACTACGGCCGTATTCCTTATAGGAGAAGGGAACATGGGTGCGAATTGGCCGATGGATGTTTTGGGCAAGGCAATGGGAATCAGCTCGGCTTGCGGATTCAGCTTCTTCAAGGCCTGGAAGGTATCCTTATCACTAAGGCCGCTGTTGGCGCCATAAATACCCAGCTTCCCGTTGATCCAGTCCTGCTTGGCCTTCTCTCCCTTCGTATCCGTCAAGAAATCCTTGTCCACCAGTCCCTCGTCATAAATCTTCTTCTTGTAGGCTACAGCTGCGGCGGAGCGCTCCCAATCATGGAGCAGCTCTCCATCCTTGACATACCACGGATACTTCTCGTAGATGGTGAATACATTGCCGAACATAAAGTCCAAGACCATGCCGCTGACGAAGCTCAGGGAGAAGCCGTATGTGTCCTGCTTGCCGTTGCCGTCCGGGTCCTGCGTAGCGAATGCCTTGGCTACCGAGAAGAGCTCCTCATCCGTCTTCGGAACCTCCAGATTCAGCTTCTTCAGCCAGTCGCCCCGGATAAACAGGACGTGGTTGGGCCGGATGCTGCTAACGGTGCCTAATTCATAAAGCTTGCCGTCAGACTTGGTCCCAAGCTTCTTCAGCACCGGGTATTGCTCCAGAAACTTGTTGTAATTGGGAGCATACTTGGGAATCAGGTCATCGAGAGGCAGCAGCTGCTTCTGCTCGTACAACTGGCGGCGGTAACTGGAATCGTACTCAAAGATCAGGTCCGGTGCACTTCCGGAGGCGAATAGCGTATTGTATTTCTGAATGGAATCAAATCTGGGAATCGCAACAAATTTTACGTCTACCGGACCGTTCTCGTTCAACCACCGGGTATAGCGGTTATTCTCCATCGTTCCCTCTGCAGCGGGAACCGTTCCCCGGTCATAGGCAGACGACGTAATCGAGCCCCGCTTCACCGGAGCGGCTGGGGCGCTGGCAGAGGGATTACCGCCGGCAGAAGGAGCATTGCTTCCTTCCTCCTTCGCCGAACACGCGGACAGTACAGCTCCCAGGGCCAATATTCCTGCCAGCGCAGCCGGCAGCGTTCCTTTGGTTTTCATGGCTTTCACGTTTGCGACCTCCTGTTTTTTGTTCGGATGCAACCTTTGTTCAATCCGGGACTTTTCCCGGCATTCCCCCTTTCAAGCACAATTGCGGAGACAAAAAGCTTAGCCTTTGACCGCGCCAACCATGGCGCCCTTGACAAAATATTTCTGCAAGAACGGATAAACCAGCATCAGGGGAACGATCATCACCACAATTCCCGACGATTTGACTCCCTCAGGAGCAATGCTCTGCAGATCCTCAGGCTGCACGTTGGTCATGAACTGCATCATGGACTGGCTGCGGATCATGTTCTGCACCAGCACTGTCATATTGAATTTGATCGTATCGTTGATATAAATCATCACGCTTAAGAACGCATTCCAGAAGTTCACCCCATAGAACAGTGCAATCGTTGCCAGCATGGGCAAGGAAAGCGGGAGGATAATCCGGATAAGCATCATTACTTCACCGCAGCCATCCATTCGCGCCGCTTCCTCTATTTCCTCGGGAAGATTCTCGAAGTAATTTTTCATAATCATCATATTAAAGGCGCTTACCAGAGCCGGGAACCACAGAGCAGCGTACGTATTGACCAGCCCAAGACCATTTACCACCAGGTAATTGGGAATCAGACCGCCGGAGAACAGCATGGTGAAGACGATAGCCAAGGTGAACGGCCTTCTGCCGATGAAGCCCTTGCGGGACAGAGGATACGCGGCCAGAATGGTAAACAGCAGGCATAGCGCTACCCCGACGAGAGTAATGGTTACACTGTTGAAAAAAGCATTCACAATCTGCGTTCCGTCAAGCAGCGTCCGGTAGGACTCCAGGTTGAAGCCCTTGGGCCAGATACTTACACTCCCACTCAATATTGAATTGGCGTCACTTAAGGATAACGCCAGAATATTCAGGATCGGGAACAGACAAGTGCAAGCGGCGATGGTCAGAATGATATAGTTGACGGTATAAAAAAACCTTTCACCCGCAGATGATTTCATTGCACACACCCCTCATATTTTTCTGGACAATTCCTGTTACCATAAATTTTGGCCAAATTTCCTGGCCACACTGTTGGCCAGAACGACCAAAGTCAAGCCAACCAAGGATTCAAACAGTCCCATGGCAGTAGTGAGGCCAAACTGCATGCCCTGCAGGCCCACCCGGAACACATAGGTGCTGATAACCTCTGAAACATGGGATACCGTTGGGTTCTGCAGCACATAAATCTGGTCAAAACCAACCTCCATCACGTGTCCCATATTCAGGATCAGCATAAGTACAATGGTAGAACGGATACCAGGAAGCGTAATGTGCCAGATTTGCCTGAATTTGCCCGCACCATCCATAGCAGCCGACTCATAGAGACTGGGATCAATGCTGGATAACGCAGCCAGATAGATGATGGCACCGAAGCCTGCGCCTTTCCAGATGCCGGAGCCCAGGAACAAGGCAATCCAGGAGAATTCATTATACATAAACCCGTAAGTGCTGCCAGTGAGCTTTTCGAGCCAATGATTCACAATTCCTGTCTCCTGGGAGAAGATGGTTACCACCAGACCGCCTACCACAACCCAAGAGAGAAAGTGGGGCAGGTACATCAGGGTTTGCACCGTTTTCTTAAACCACATACGGCGAACCTCGTTAAACATAATGGCTAGAATAACAGGGAAGGGAAAACCGACGATAATGGTTAGCACGCTGAGCAATAACGTATTGCGGATGGTGCTCACGCTGGATGGATCGCTAAAGAGCAAGCGGTAATTGTTCATGCCTACCCAGGGACTGCCAAATACCCCGTCGGTGAAGTTATAATTCTTAAAGGCAATCACATAACCGGCCATGGGTGCATACTTGAAGATGAGAAAATACAGGACGACTGGCAGGAACATGATCATCCACGGAATATTCTGGCGGATTCTTCTTGTGCGCATGTTGGCTTGGGATCGTTTCATCCATTGCGCTCTGTGATCAGGATGATCCGGTTGGATCACCGCAGACTCTTTGACTGACATGATTGGTTCAACTCCTTCGTGTGCTTGCTGCCTGTCTTTCATGTTAACGGTGCGGCTGCGAAGTCTGGATGCCGCCCCCTTTCGAATGCGTATCGTGCTTGCCGGCTCACAGGCATTCGGGATTGGCTCCAATGTACACTTTTCGTCTGCATTCCGGCAATACGCACGATTTCCCTATGCACAAAATCGGCTCCGCCGCACCTATCCACATTTTTTGCTCATACTCTGCTCTTGCGCTGCAAGCAGTGTCTATGGTTCAGACTTGTTCCAGTCTAACGAAAAAGCGCCCGTGAGCTATGCTCACAGACGCTTTAGAAGAGTTCCTGTCCTTTACTCCAATGCAGCAGGAGGCCCGCCGCCGGGAACGGAGTACACCCGAATCTCGCTTACCATTGCGGAGTCGGCGCCGTTGGTGGCATGGATAACCAGTCTCAGTCTGGATGCCGGCAACGGAGATGGCAAATCAATCTTGCATAGCGTTTGATAATTATCCTGTATGCGGGTCAGCGGATGCCACTGTCCTTCTATCCAGGCCTCAAGAGAAAAGTCTCTTGCGCATTCCGGATTGCGGTAAAGCGGGGGATAAAAACGGTAGTCCCGCAGCATCAGATTGGCAAAGGTAATCTGCACAGAGCTGATGGAAACGGTCGCCTTCCAGGACAATTCCAGCCACTGGGGCAACTGCCGCCCCGGGTCGGAACGCCACATATTCAGGCTGCGGTAGGGCCGGGCCGCCCCGCCGGCAATGTTGGAGGCCGGATAAACATGCTGTGCAGGCTCCACTGCAAAAGCCAGCGTCCGTCCGGTGCCTAGCCGCATCATCCCGCCGCTTCCCGTGTCGTAAGCTGCCGGCATGCCTGGAGCCGTCTCCCCGGCCCGATGCCAGACCAGATCGGGGTGAGCTCCCAACTCCAGACGAACATAGCCTTGCTGCGACTCCGGAAACCCCGGAGACAGCACCTGCTCCAGCTGCCAACGCAGCCACTGCTTCCTGCCCGGAGGCACCTGCAGCCTGGTCCGGGCCAATTCGCCGCTGCCCTCCGTGCGGTAATCCCATATATGCTCCACAGCAACCAGCGCAGCGTCCAGCCATTGCGTCTCATCCGTGAGGTTGCTGACATACATGCTGACCGCCTCCAGGCCATCCGGCCCCGCGGCAATCCATTGTCCCCGCCGCTTAATCAGCCTGTCTTCCTGAAGCCCCCCGTCCAACTCATCCCCACAAGCCGGCTTGACTTGCTCCAGACAGGCCTCGCTGCTGGAAGCAAGCGCCGCCTGTCCGGCCAGATCGGCCGGATCGCCGTTTACCGTATGCAGCAGAAAGCAGCCGTCCCGCAGAAGCTGCTGCTTCAGCCCGGCAACGCCCGCTTTGGCAAAAGCAGACAGCTCCAGCCCCTCCCGGCAAGCCATCGCCGCAGCCGTGCCCGCCGCCTGCCCCAGCAAAGCCGTTGTCCCCATGACCCGGGTACTCCCCAACGCAGCATGGGTCACGCTGATGTTGCGTCCGGCCAGCAGCAGATTGGGCACATCCTTGGCGAGAAGACAGCGCAGCGGTATGCCGTACGGACCCACGTAGCTTTTTTTCATATATTCGGATTGATGCCCTTCCACAGAAGCCTGCTCGCTGTATTCCGCCAGCAGCCCCCCTGCCCGGTGCAGGTCCACATACCATCCGCCGAAGGCCACCTCATCCTCAAATGCCGTCTTCTCCAGCAAATCCAGCTCTGTCAGCAAATACTCCCCGGCGATTCTGCGGCTCTCCCGTTTCCCGGGCACCTGTCCTATCCAGTCCAGGGCGTAATTCTCCGTCTTCTTCATCATGAGAGGGTCTTTGTTCTTCATAAAATCCCAGATACCCAACACATGCCGGGTCAGTTCGTGACGCAGAGTTTCGTGGCCGGTGATGGTATTCCAGGGAACGCCCAGCTCGATCCACCAGTATCCGCCTTCGGGATCGCGGGGAATGCGCCCCCCCTTATAAAACACATCGGGATCATCGTAGGAAAACGCCCAAGCGGGAGCCTTGAAAGGGATGGGCCTCCCTGTATCCTTGGTCCGAAAAAAAATGGAGCTTCCCATAACATCGGCGCTGGCCTCCTCAGGAGCGTGGGGCTCGCCGAATTCGTCTCTGGCCTCTGTTCCCATACGCCATTGGCAGCCTGCCAAATGGGCGACAATTCCATCTCCGGTGCAATCGATGACCGTGTTGGCATGCAGCGCCAGCTCCGTTTCCCCATTGGCAATCCGCGCCTTCACCGCCTTGATCGCACTCCGGTCATCCTGTTCAACGGCGTAAACCGATGTGTTCAGATAAAAGGCCAGATTGGGGGTGCCCACAATCTTGTCATAAAGCACCATATCCCATACGCTGTTGGTCCGCCCGCTCACATGGCAGGATTCATGGTTCAGCGCCCGCTCTTCAATGAGCAGCTCCGAGATAATTCCCGTCTCCCGGGCAAAGGCATGATAATTCGCCGCCCCCTGGGTGTACACCCTGATTTCCGACGAGCTGTTGCCGCCGAATACGGGCCGGTCCTGCACAATACAGGTGCTCGCTCCGGTTCTTGCCGAGGCAACGGCTGCGCATACGCCCGCCAAGCCTCCTCCGCAAACAAGCACCTCATACGTTTCTGTCAGCTTTTTCATGACAATCGCTCCTCCGGCATGTCCCTGCCAGTCTCTTCATGACAGCGGTTCTCCAGCTTGCTTTTTGACAAGCATTCATTTATCTTCATAGTAAGTGAATGCCTTCCCTTTTACCATGCAAGGTTTTATCAAATCACATATACTTTTGTTCACCGGAGAGGAGGTTTTTCCACTTGGAGATGCCCATGGAGGCCTGGGACTATACGCCATCGATCACCCGCTACCACTATTTTCTGAATAAGCCCCAGTTCGAATTGCCGGTCAATAAACAGAAGGAATGGACCGTTTTCATTATGGAGCAAGGAGAGTGCTCATACCGGATTGGGGAATCCGGGGGAATGGCAGGACCTGGTTCGTTTCTGCTGTGTCCGCCCCATGTTTTCTTCCACCGTTCTACCATACATCCCTTAACCTTTCACTTTCTTGTGTTCAATTGGCTGAATCAGAGCGGTGAGCCTCTGCCTCCCAGCCTCTATCCCCAAGAAACCAAATGGACCGTGAGCAACACCTCCCGCCTGCATTCCACCCTTGCGCTAATGCGCGACCCTCCCGCTGTCACCGGCAGCCTGCTTGCCCGGTGGCGAAGCCACCTGTTTCTTGACCTGCTGCGGCTGCACTGGACGGAGCAGGCAGCTCCCGGCTTAGCCCACTTCCACGATCCCTTGATGGACAAGGCGCGCGAGGTGATCGGGCAGACCTATGCTGAGCCCTGCCGGGTCCGCGAACTCGCCGTCTCCCTGAACTTGAGCCATGTGCAATTTGCGCGGAGGTTTCAGCGCGCCTATGGCCTGAATCCGTCTGAATACATCAGAAGGCTGCAATTGCAGCGGGCATGCCGTCTGCTTACGCACACCCCGCTTACTCTGGAGGAAATCGCCCGTGAGTCCGGCTTCAGCAACGGCTTTTATTTGAGCCGGGTATTCTCGGAGAAGATGCACAAGAGCCCCAGCCAGTACCGGGCGGAGCATCGGGTTTAACCAGCTCTCTCCGGCATGCGCAAAGAACCCGGCTCCTCATACAGGAACTGGGTTCTTTGCTTAACGGATATATTGGGGGCGACCCGCCCTCAAGCCATCCCTATCCCGGTAGTGGATGTTGCCTGCTGAATACGGGTTCACCGGTTTCTTTCGACGTTCAGGCTCCTGGATAGTTATTCCAACATCCGTTTGTCCAAAGGAAGCGGAGTCTCCAGAATAGTCAAGGACAGGCGAAGGGGGAGAACCGCATAAGAGATTCCCGCCGTATCCTCAAGTGAAGCCCCGGCAACCGAGATGACCGCTGCCTCACTGGCTTCCAGAGCAATAAAGCCAAGCTCCAGCATGCCGCCTGCCGTACTTAACGAGGTTCCCGGGGCTGCCGCCATTCGAACATGCAGCAGGCCAGGCGCATACTCGTAAACCTCCGTGGTCACCGTCGTCCCCATCATCGGCACCGCTTGGACATAAGTCAGCAGAACCGGGTTATAAGAGACATCGTATTCCAGACTGTACACCCTGTCCACGACGCTTGGAGGAACATGGGACAAGCCTGTTCGGATAAGCAGATCCTCTCCGGCAAGCACGGAACGGGGATGGGCAGCAAGCAGATCCGGTTGCTCCGGCTCCCCGAGCGTAATGCTTCCGCTTCTCGCATAGATCCCCAGATACCCTTCTTGACGCAGCGCCTGCTCTGCCGTATCCAGATAGTTGATGAGCGGCTGGTTATTGACATTCACAATCAATCTTACTCCGCCCGCTTCATTGATTGCCCCCAATTGAAGACGATGGCGCTCATTAAACGCAAGCATCGTGTTAGGAACCGCATTCCCGCCCAGGCTGGAGTAGCCGGTGATATTGCCGTACAGCACCGTCCGCACCCCGTTGTTGAAGCGCTGGAGCTCAATGACATCGGGCTTGACCGTCAGAATATAGGTAGTATCCTCTATCCCCTTCACCGGACTCTGATTGCGGAACATAACAGAAGGCCAGCCTGAAGTTGCATTGATCGTGATATCAAACTCGAACAGCTCATTTAAGTACCTTGCTCCTTGATAAACGGCATGAGCCTTGGAGGAACCCAACGTGATGCTCCGTCCGTCTGCGGCGGCCTGCTTCATGCCGGACTCATCCACATACCAGCCATCCGGATCCCTGATTTCCTGACGCAGGGCCCTTGGCTCGCCTTGTCCTTCCTCCTGGACCCGCACTGTGAATGCCTTCTCCCGAACCACTTCGCCCAAGGTACCGCTGATGGTCAGCGTGTAGATTCCGGGCAAAAGAGCAGTGGCTGTCCCCTGCTCATCCACCTGAAGCAAGCCGGGAGCGTCGCTGTAGTAGCGGACCGAATCCAGCGGGGCGCTCCGTCCCAACTCTGTGATTCCCAGCGGATGAAGGCTCGTGGCCTGATTCATAAGCAGATGGAATTCCTGCAGTTGACCGGCTTCTTCAAGTGCAATGTCTGTCAGCTGGTCGCTAACAAAAATACGGGCATCAAATTCCCTGAGCAGGGTACCGTCCAATATATAAACGCGAACCCCTGTCTGGCCGCCGGATAGGCCTGTGAAAATGCCGTTCTCATCAACCGAAGCCACTTGCTGATCGTCCAGCTTGTAATACATCTTCAACCCGTCGGTGCTTGCCGCCTGATCCTTCCCGTCCTGTGCCGCAACGGACAGTTGACCGGTTTCTCCTGTCTCCAGAGCCAGCTGCGGGGAGACCGCAATTCTTCCGGGATGGCGGTTCCGCAGATCGGCATATGAATCATTCAGACCGGACTCGGCAATAATCGCCATCGCCTCTTGGGGCCAATCGGCCTGCGGATAGACCTGAGTCTGGGAGAAGACTACATTATCCCCTGGACGGTTGCTGTTCCTATTGGGCGTAGTGGTGTAGTTGTTATGGAAAATCACATTGTTGTTGGAATTGCCGTGGGTCCATCTGCCGGCGCCGTGGTTCCAGAATGGCGTTTCCGTCACGTCAATGACATTGCTGTCGAATCTCCAGAAGCTGCTCCCTTGATCCGGATAAAGCGGGCCAAAGTCGTTCATCTGGTTGCGGATGTAATTCTCCGCGACGAGATTGTAAGAATCGGCTGAACCTCCGGAGTTGCCCAGCATGTAGATGGCTCCGCCGTCATAAATGCCGTTGCCCATTATGTCGTAGATGAAATTATGCTTCACCTTCATATTCTGCAGAGTGCTGGGAAATATCGCATCCCAGCCGTAGCCCATATGCATGCCGCTATAGGGAACACGGAAAATTTCGTTGTACTGGATATCCATGTCCATCGGGAAGCCTGCGGAGATAGCCGCGGCAGACATATATTCCACTGCAACATCATGAATATAATTGTTCAGCACGTCGTTATTGCGCATCCACAGCCGTGGATCGGCAGGATAGGAATTGGCGGCGGCGATGTCGGGATCACCGAGATTAATAGCTCCCCCGGAGATATCATAGAAGGCGTTGCCGCGAATCAGGCTGCTCTGCACGCCTCCTGTAAGCTTCAAGCCGGTGATGCCCAGGCGGGTGAACTCGTTGCGCTCAAACAAGATGGAATAGGCCCGCTCCACAGTTACAGCAGCCGGTGGCAATACATCCTTCGTTCCCGGATACCGCAAGTGATTGTTCTGGGCATCTGAATGCCCAAGGGACGTGCTTGGCCGCAGCCAGGTGGTATCGGCGAAGGTAAGTCCTGTAAAGGCGATATACCGGGCTTGTTGGTCCAGGGATGCTCCCTTAACCGTGACCATCTCCTCCACTACGGGCAGAACCGCTTGAACCTCCTGCATATTCTCCCAGATGCGGGGCTTATAGAACAGCTCGTTAGTACCCTCATTAAGATACCATTCCCCATCCTGATCCAGCAGTTCGTAAGCATTCTCATAATAGACGGGGAAGGTGGCGGAGGTGCCTCCTTTATTGGTTGCCGCTGTCCAGCCCGGCTCATCCATGGCGATGACTGCCCGGCCATTGGCAACGGACACGGATGCAACCCCGATCCGGGGATGGGTCCATTGCTCCATGTAGACAAACTCCAGATCGGACGGCCTGGCCCAATTGGCCAGTTGCACGTCGTCGCTGGTGTAGCCCCACGTTGTTTTTGTGCCAGCAATCAACCCCTCCTCGCTGCGGGCGCGCACTGCTCTTACACCGTCGATAAACAACTGTCTGCTCTTAGTGCCCGGCTCAACAGAAGCTTTGTAGATTTGGCGGGCTTCGTCGTGAAGCGTCCAGCCTGTTACATCTTGGCCGCCGCTGATCACCGGATGCTCCCCGGGAAAAGCCTGCCAATGCACATAATATCCGTTGGTGCCGGAATCCTCATCCGTCAGGGACCAGGTGGCAGACAGCTTGTAGGTTCCTTCTCTAAGCAGGACCACGATGTCTCCTGTCATCTGCCCGTTAATGGCCCGCACTGCGCTTTGTGCCCGTTCGAGAGTGCGGAAGGGAGCCTCCTCTGTTCCCGGATTGGCATCGTCTCCCGCGGGGGAGACATAATACCGCTGCTGCACAGTCCGCGAAACTACCGTTACAGCAACAGAGGCGCTTACCTCCGGATTGTGCACGGAGCGGACGGTTATAACGGCCTCTCCAGGAGAAAGTGCGGTGATTTCCCCTTTATCGACGGTTGCTGTCACAGGATTGGAACTGCTCCACTCCACTTCCGGCCAGGAAACATGGGCGGGATATATCTGGGCGGCTGCGTATTCCTTGGAGTCGACGGGCAGCACCAGTTGGTCCTTGCTTACCTGGATCGTTTCCATGGGAACATTCACAACCTGGACAGCAGCGGAGACGGGAGCCAGTCCGGAAGCATACGGATAAGCGGTTATGACCGCGGTACCTGCGCTGATACCGCTTACCCGGCCTCCCTCATTCACCGCAGCTACCTGAGGATTGTCCGTATGCCATGCAGCGCTTTGCCAAGAAGCATCCTGCGGATCAAAGCTAAGCTTTAACAACATTTCCCTGTTGATGGGAATGGTGTATTCCGATTGCTCCAATGCCGCGCTGACGGCGGATTTGAACGTATAGACATTCAGATCGTCTACCTCAAAGGCGCCGGTGTTCAGCCGGTAAAAACCCATACCCACTTTTGCAATCCGGCCTGAAGCAGTATTGGCGGGCTTCTGAGCAGCCACAAGCTCTCCGTCAATATACCAATCAAACAGCCAGCTGTTGGTGTCCAGAACAAGTCTCAGATCATACCATTGTCCTGCCTCATACGGCTTGACAGACTTCCAGCTCGATGTGTCCTGATTCCAGACAGCGAAATTCCCGTTGTCAGCCATGGTAATTCTAACCAATTCCGCATTGCTCGCATTGATAAAACGGGGCAAATAAATATAAGAGCTCGTCTGGTCTGCACGAACCCGGTACGACAACACCGCTTGTTCGCTTATCGGCAGTGATCTCTGAAGGGAATAACTGCCAGCAAGCGTTGCCTGTTGACGTACCCGAAGCACCCGGCTGCCGTTGGAATCACCTGAATCGGTCACAGCAATAATAACGTCCTGGGGTGGAGTGGAGCCATAAGCCCAGCCTGTCTGGGGCTTGCTTCCCAAGGGAACATCCTCGAAATCCTCGTGCAGCAATTCTCCGGCCGGAGGCGCCGTTTGACCGGTTACAGCAACCATACACTCGTCAACCAGATTGCCGTCGACTAGAGAGACTGCACGAATTACCGACGTCCCTGCAGCAATTCCTCTAACTTCTCCGCCGGAACTAACCGTTGCAACGGCCGGGTTGGAGGAAAGCCACTGAACCTGCTTGTTCCAGGCATCCCCAGGCAGTACAGAGGCAGTCAGCAGTCTTCTATCCCCTATGTCCATCGTGAGGGAAGCACGATCCAGCACCACCCCTTCCGGCTCTGTTCCATACACTTCCACCGATGCTGTCACCGGCGGCAGACCGGAAGCATAAGGGACGGCTGTAATAGCGGCTGTGCCGGGGCCAACTCCTGTTACCCTTCCCCAAGCATCCACGGCAGCAATTTCCTCATTGGAGGAGGACCAGGCTGCGCTTTGCAAGGAGCTGTTGGCAGGTTGATAAGTCAGCTGCAAGTCAACACTTTCACTAATTTTGACCGAAAGCTCCGTCTGTTCCAACACGGCGGAGACTGCCGGCTGGAAGGTGCTTACCCGCAGGTCATCCACATAGAACGAGCCCGTGCTCTGCCGGTATAACCCCACGCTGATATTGCCGATCTTGCCGTTGGCAAGATCAGCCTCATGCTGGATAACAACAAGCTCTCCGTCAATGTAAACATCGTACTTATCCGTCAAGGTATCCAGTATAATCCTGATATCGTACCAGCGGTTCGCCTCATAATCACGGATTTTTTGCCACTTGTTTCCAATCGCATCCCTGACAACAAAGCCTCCCGAGTCGTTCATTCCCAGTTTGATCAACTCAGCTCTGGATTCATTGAAAAACCGGGGCAGGAATAAAAAACCGCTGGTCTGCTCCGCATAAACCCGGTAGCTCAGAACCGCCCGCTCTACGGATATGCCCAAATCCAGTCTAGGCGCATAGGCTCCCTCCAGCTCCCTCAATTGAGTCAGCTTGAATCCCTTCCCCGGCTCACCATCGGGAAGCGGTTGTACCGTCGCGCTCACATCCGCAGGCGGCGTAACGATGCCCCAGCTGCCTCCGGGCTTCTGGCCGATCGGGTAATTCTCGAAATCCTCATTGGCCAAATCGCCGGGATCGTCATTTTGAAGCAGGAGCTGTACCGATTGGGCTCCCTCCGCCTCTTGCGCAGAAGCCTCCTCAGCCAGAGCCCCGCCCTCTGTTTCCGTCTGCGCAAGCAATTGCAATGCCTCCGCATTGGCGTAAAAGGAATACCAAGGACATAGCCCCCATAACAAAACCACAACCAAGAATACGCTTACAAATACCTTTTTGCCACTTTTCACTTCATTGTCCTCCTTTGCGAGCTGCTTATACTTATGATTTCATTCCATTTCCCGCAGGTTGCGGCTTTCCTCCCTCTATAAAAAATCTAAGCATAAGCCCCGGCAAGAGCAATACACATGATTTGACCCATGCACAATCTGTTTTCATTACCCCGTCCGCAAAAAAGGAGTATAGGCGATTCCTGCATATTGCCCCTTGAAAAAGAGACATCCCGTCCCGCCTCCCCCATAACACCCGTCCCGTGCGGAAAAAATCATTAAATCCACATTTCCGCTTAAGTTTTGCCCGGGAATATGGCAATATAGAAAGAGTACCTTTTATGATAGTCTCAAAAAAGTATCCGCGGGGGAAGCGGTTCGACTTCTTGACAAACGCGTCAGCGTTAAAAGGACGCCCGCTGGCTTTTATCCCCGTAACAGGAAATGGAGTGTAATCATGGCATTAGACGGACTTGTCATACATGCGCTGGTGCAGGAGCTTCAGGCTTGCGTCGGCGGACGCATCAACAAAATTCATCAGCCCACCGATCACGATATCGTCATCCAAATGCGGGCGCAGGGCGAAAACCGCAAGCTGCTCCTTTCAGCCAACCCCACTTATCCCCGGGTTCACTTTACGGAGCAAAGCTTTATGAATCCCATGGAAGCGCCCATGTTCTGCATGCTGCTGCGCAAACACTGCGAAAGCGCCGTAATCGAAGCAGTGGAGCAGGTAGGGATGGAACGGATCATCCGCATCCGCACCAGACAGCTTGACGAGCTGGGAGATGTGAGCGTCAAGATCATCGTCATTGAACTGATGGGGCGCCACAGCAACGTGATTCTGACCGATCCCGAGACAGGCAGCATTCAAGACGGCATTCACCACGTCACTCCTGCTATCAGCAGCTACCGGATCGTTATGCCGGGAGCCGGGTATGTCTCCCCGCCTGACCAGGGCAAGGAGAATCCGCTGCTTATTGACCGCGACGGCTTCCTCACGGCAATGGCCCGCGCAGGAGAAGACGGCATGGGCTCCACCGTCCCGGAGGAGCGGCTGGTAGGCGCTTTCAGCGGCATCTCTCCGCTGGCGGCCAGGGAAATCGTGGCACGCAGCTTCGCAGACACGCAGCGGGCTACAGCGCCGGAGGATCTATGGGAGTCATTCAGCGGAATTATGGGGGATATCAGGGAGAAGCGGCTTGACCCCAATATCGTGACGGATCCGGCAGGCAAGTCCTCCTTCTCGGTCATTCCGCTAACCCATCTGGAGGGAACTCGCCAGGCTGCAGGATCGGTAAGCGAGGTTCTGGAGCTGTTCTACGGGGACAAGGCGGAGCGGGACACTGTGAAGCAGCGTACTGCCGACCTGCTGCGTTTTCTCAGCAACGAACGGGGCAAGAATCTGAAGAAGCTGGACAAGCTGAAGGAGACTCTGGAGGAGGCCAACAGCTCCGACAGATTCAGGATTCTGGGAGAACTGGTGACGGCCAACCTGCATCAGATCAGCAAAGGGGACAAACAGGCCGAGGTCGTCAATTATTATGACGAGGAGCAGGCCATGGTCAAGATTGCTTTGGACCCTTTGCTCGGCCCTTCGGAGAACGCCCAGCGCTATTACCGGAGATACACCAAGATGAAGAACAGCCTGGCTGTGGTGACCGAACAGATCAAGGCAACGCAGGATGAGATTGTCTACCTGGATTCCCTGTTGCAGCAGTTGGGCAATGCGGCGGTACAGGATATTGCCGAGATTCGGGAGGAGTTGGTGGAGCAGGGCTATCTGCGGGACCGGAGCAAGAAGGACAAGCGGGGCAAGAAGAAGAAAAAGAATGACAAGCCTGCCGTAGCCTGCTTCATCTCCAGCGAAGGCATCCCCCTCTACGTAGGCAAGAACAATACGCAGAATGAGTATTTGACCAACCGTCTCGCTCATCCGTCCGATACCTGGCTGCATACCAAGGACATTCCCGGCTCCCACGTGGTGATCCGCGGCCAGGATTTCGGCAACCCGACCCTGCACGAGGCCTCCCAGCTTGCCGCCTATTACAGCCAGGGCAAGTCCTCCAGTCTGGTCCCGGTGGATTATACGCTGATCCGCCATGTCCGCAAGCCCGGCGGGGCCAAACCCGGCTTTGTCATCTATGACCACCAGAAGACATTATTCGTCACACCTGACGAGCAGCTGGTCAAATCCCTGAAGCCGGCCAAAGGATAACAGATGCGCATGGCCCTCCCGGCTGGCGAAGTCAATCCTGGACGGAAGACTTCCGCTTTTCATCCTTGCGGCATTGTGCTACAGTTGAAGCAAGCCCCATGCGGGGCATCCATTGCATGATTCGGGGTGAATAATATGAGTGAGGATTCGAGGCAACACGACACCAAGTACATGATTTCCGGGGATTCCATTTCCAAGGGAGTTATTTATGATGAATTAAAGAGTAAGTATGTGGTGCTGGAAGACAACTATGTGTCCCTCCTGCAGAACAAGCTGAAGGGAGCGGTCCGCAATACCGCCCGGTTCGGCAATACGCTCATGAAGGGCGTAGGCTATCTGAAGAAGGATGTATTGAAGGAAAAGCCGGATATTGTGCTGATCGAATACGGCGGCAACGACTGCGATTTCCACTGGAACGAGATCGCCGACAATCCCGAAGCCCATCATATTCCCAAGACGGATTTCGCCGCCTTCGAGCGGATGCTGACTGAAACCATCGAATACCTTCGCAGCCTGCAGATCACGCCGGTTCTGATGAATCTGCCGCCGCTGAACGCCGACAAGTATTTCAAATGGGTCAGCCGGAATAATCCGGAAGCAGAGACCAATATTCTGAAGTGGCTGGGCAGCGTCACCAAGATTTACTGGTGGCAGGAGCGCTACAATTCCACGATTGTCAAGGTAGCGGAGAAAACCAAGACCAAGTGCATCGACATCCGCGGAGCATTCCTGGAGCATCCCGACTTTACCAAATTTATCTGCGTGGACGGCATCCATCCCAACCAGGACGGTCACCGAATCATCTCCGACAAGGTGCTGGAGTTTGTCCGGACCCACTATCACCACCTCTTGCGGGATAAATCCGATCTGGCGGCGGACTGTTGATACTGCATCGAGGATAAACGCCTATCGGCGTCCTTTTGACGCTGATGCGTTTGTCAAGAAGTCGAGCCGCTTCCACGTTTATACTTTCTGAGACTTGGACGAAAATCACCCGCGGGCTTACGCGCCCGCGGGTTTTCTGTCGTGGGACCGCTATTCCTCCCCCAGCCTCTCCACCAGCCTGCGCAGATAAGAACGCAGCGGAGGAGCCAAATCCTTGCGCTTCAGCGCAAATTCGATTGTCGCCTCTATGTATCCCAGCTTATCTCCCGTATCATACCGTTCGCCTGCGTGCCGGAATGCGGCCATGGACTTCTCCCTGTTCATAATCCGCAGAGCGTCGGTCAGTTGAATTTCTCCTCCCCTGCCGGGCGGCTGATGCTCCAGAATATCGAATATTTCCGGTTCGATGACATAGCGCCCGATGACCGCCAGATTGGACAGAGCCTGATCGCGGTCCGGCTTCTCCACCAGATCCTGAATATACTGGACGCCGCCGTGGACGGCACCGGGAGAGATGATCCCGTATTTATCCACCTCGCTCCAGTCCACCTCCTGCACGCCGATTACCGATGTTTCGGTCCGCTCGTACAAATCCAGCATTCCTTTTAAGCAGGGAGGATCGGAATCAATAATATCATCGCCTAACAACAGCGCAAACGGCTCGTTGCCGATAAATTTGCGGGCGCACAGCACCGCATGCCCCAGGCCGAGAGGCTCCTTCTGGCGGATATAATGGACATCCGCTATATTGGATACCGCCTGAACCAGATGCAAGAGCTCATCCTTGCCGCTCTGGGCCAGCATCAGCTCCAATTCCACCGACTTGTCAAAATGATCCTCAATCGCCCGTTTGTTGCGGCCGGTCACAATCAGGATATCCTCGATGCCCGAAGCGATGGCCTCCTCCACAATATATTGGATCGAGGGTTTATCCACAATTGGCAGCATTTCCTTGGGCTGTGCTTTGGTGGCAGGCAAAAACCGGGTTCCCAGGCCTGCGGCGGGAATAATCGCTTTCCTGATCTTCATAAAAAAATCACTCCTCTTTAACTAACGATTCATTCTGTAAGCAGCAGCCCTTGTCTTGAGCTCTTCCAGTACTCCGGTGGAGATGCGCCGGGAACCCAGCGCCCCGTGAAACACCGCTCCATTGCGTTCACCGTGGTAATCGGACCCCGCCGTTACCAAGAGTCCGTGCCGTTTGGCAACTCCCAGGTAACGCTCCACATCATCTTCGCAATGATCGGAATGATACGCCTCAATCCCGTCCAGTCCGCCTGCCGCCAGCTTCTCTACCAGGGCATCCTTGCCGTACAGGCCGGGATGGGCGAGCACCGCCGCGCCGCCTGCTTCATGAATCCATTCGACGGCAGTCTCCGGTCTGATGCGCGGCGGATTCACATAAGCGGCCGCCCCTTCGCCCAGGTAACGGTCAAATGCATCCCGGAGGGAGACCGCATAGCCCTTCTCGACCAGCAGTCCGGCAATATGGGGCCGCCCCACCGTCACGGCGGCCCCGCCGCTGCCGCGGCGGCTCTGCAGCTCCTCCATCGTAACTGCCATCCCCAATTCCCTTAACCGTGATACCATCATCTCGTTGCGGATATCCCTGACGGAGCGGAGCTCCTCCAGGCGGGACAGAAACAGATCGTCGCCTGTGTCCATGTAGTATCCCAGCACATGGATATCTTTTCCTTCGGCTACCGTACTCAATTCCACACCCGGGACAACAACCACGCCCAGACGCTGCCCGGCGGCTTCCGCCTCCTTAAGCCCCGCTATGGTATCATGATCGGTGATGGCAACTGCATACAACCCGGCCTCCCGGGCCAAACGGACATTGTCAGCGGGGGTTCCCGTTCCATCGGAAACTATTGTATGAGTATGCAGATCCACATACCTTTCATTCATCATATTGCTTCACTCCCTGTTTTAAGGGCTTTTTTACGAAAATGCCCGATTGTGGCATTTTCATTCGAGGGCTCCCCCAAAAGTACCCGGATTTTACTTCGAAGCCTCTCGTCACTTTTGGGGGATTGTGATTTGGGGGACTATTTTCAAAGCCACTGGCTCAGGTCGCGCTCCTTCATGAACATCAGGAATGTCACTGCCGAGATAGGAAGCAGCGTGGATTTCAGATGCACCGAATAGAAGCTGCGCACGAAGCGGATGCCTTCAATATTCCTGGCCACCAGCACCCCCAGCGTCAGCTCGTGCTTGATGGAGGATTGGGAGAGAATGGATACCCCCAGATTGGCTTCCACTGCGGATTTAACGGCTCCTGTGCTGCCCAGCTCCATCAGAATTTTCATTTCCGAAGGCTGCTTGCCACGGCGCAGCAGTTCCTCCTCCATGACCCGTCTGGTCCCTGAACCCTGTTCCCTCAGAACAAACGGATATTGCAGGGCATCCTCAATGGTGACCGTTTCTTTGCGGGCCAGATCATGGCCTGCAGGCACGATCAGCTTCAGCTCGTCACTGAGAACCGGGTCCATCTGAATGCTGGGATCATCAATAGGAGCTTCCACCAGTCCGAAGGTAAGCTGGTGAAGCATAATCTCCTCGACAATTTGCGTGGTATTCATCACTTTCATGCTGACGGAAATATGGGGGAACTCCCTGCCGAAGGGCCCAAGCAGCCGCGGCAGAATATATTCACCAATAGTTAGACTTGCCCCCAGATGCAGCCTGCCTTCCAGCATATGGGTAAAATGGGACATACCCACTTCCGTCTCCCGCATAAGCTCGATGCTGCGCTTGGCGAAGGGAAGCAGCGCCCTCCCCGCTTCCGTAAGCTCAATCTTCTTCGTCGTACGGGAGAACAGCTTCGCGCCGAAGTACTCTTCCAGCGACTGGACCTGCATGGTGACGGCAGGCTGGGTCATATGCAGCACTTGTGCCGCTCCGGAGAAGCTCCCCTTCTCGGAAACCGTAAAAAAAATGTGCAGTTGGTGAAAATTCAAGGCCATGCTGCTGTCACCATCCCATTCATTTTTCGTACCTGCACACGCCAAGTTTATCTACTCCATCATATACCAATTGGCAGCAGAAAATAAACTTTTATCACGCCGCATCCAAAACCTCCTTTAGTTCAAGCGTCCGCCCCTCCACTTTTCAGCATTTTTTACAGATACAGCTAAAGTATTGAACGTTATTTGAACGAGCGTTACAACTGTCCCTCTTGCAGTGTCTACCTAATAACAAACCCAAGGAGAGTGTTCATGATGCGCCCAGGAATAGCATTGAGAGATGATGCAGATTTTGATTATGCCCTTCAGTTCAAACAGGAAGTAGAGGTGTTGCTAGACGGTGAAGTGGATTACCGGGGCACGCTGGTCTCCTATTCCCGGGACTTGCTGCAGGTGATCGGCGGGGACCGGTACTTGAGAAGGCTGGTAGAGGTTAAGACCGTCTAATACAAAAGTACATAAGCTTGGCGAAAAGCCTGCTGCATCATAGATGCGGCGGGCTTTTCTTCCTGCTGCCCACTTTCTCCTTTTGGGCGAACATCCAGATGGGCAGATACATACCATATTCCATTAACACCATTCTGCTCTTTAGGAAAGGAAGGAAACGCAGTGCCTGGTTCATATACGGATGTCAACACTGTACCTACGCAATTTACATTTGACCTGAACAATGACGTGTTCTTCAAGAAGGACGATCAGAACTATATCAACCGGTTGTCCATCAAGGACATGAATTCATTGGGGAACAGCTCCCTGCTGGATATCTTCTTAAGCACGGGCAACGTGGTGGAGCCCCACTATCATCAGAATGCCTCCGAGCTGGTGTATGCCATCGCTGGAGAAGCGGTAGTGGCCATCATCAACCCGTTCACCAATGAATTAATGACCTTTCACATTGTTCCGGGGCAGGTGGCGAATGTTCCGAAGGGATGGTGGCATTACGAATACGCCACGACGGACAACACCCATCTGCTCGCGGTCTTTGACGCACCTAATCCGGAAGTGATCTTCGGCTCGGATATCCTGCGCCTTACCCCCGCCAATGTCCTGGCCCATACCTATTGCCTGGACGAATCCAAACTGAAAGAAGCGCTGGCGCCTCTCCAAAAAACGGTCATCATCGGTCCGCCCGGGGATTGCACGGGTCAAATCCCCAGCCTCCCCGCCCATGCCGCTCCTTATCCCCGCAGCTATTACGCGCCGTCTTATCCGTATCCGGCTTACCCCTATCCTTCTTATCAGACGTGGTAAACGCGAACGAGCAGCTTGGGAAATTCCCTGGCTGCTCGTTTTGGCGTCCGGCATAAGAAAGCCTGCATGCGGTGAATCTGGGGAACAACAGCTGTTATTTGCGCTTGCGGCTGTTTTTGATCAGTGTCATCCTGCGGGAATGCCGAAGCCAGGAATAGTAGGACTTGAGATCGCGCAGTTCAATCGTTTCCGACATCCGCCCAAGAAAGGTAACCACGATCATCTTGTGGATGATGCCGCCAGCCAGATCCATCTCGTTATCCAACGGTGAGAATTCGGCTACCATGACAAGATCATCATCAATCAAATAAACATCCTGCTCATTGCGATAGTACGGTTCGATGCCGCCGTTCTTCAATTTGTCCCACAGATAGGCGCAAATATCTTCAAATCCGGTTTTTTCACTCTCCACCCGGTCTGTCCAGCGGGATCTGGCGTGATTGGTAATCACGATATCCGCCACCTTCTTGTCTCCCAGCACTACAAAGAAGGGTTCGTAGGTATTCCATCTTTCCATCTGTTTATCTCTCATGCTTCTTCACTCCTCTCTTGCCACAAACAGGACAATTGACCTATATACTTTATAATCTATGAATATATAATACCCTATCAAACTATTATTTCCAATCTTAATTTTTCCATTTTTTAATAGAATCTATAAAATATGCTTTTAACGGGGGAATACTACTAAAATTTGAAGCCCCTTCTCATGTCGAAAAAATATCTCATGACCTCCAAAAAGATGAAATATATGGAATATCAAGCTGCACCGAATTCCAGCAAACCGACCCGCGGCAAAGATGTCGTTTGTTTATTCCTTCAAATATAAGCCATCCTTGTCCAAAATTCAAATCCAAGATTTCCTTATAGCCCCACTCTCCTTGTCCTCTTTAACGTAAGAAAGGGACATTGGCTGACGGAAACGGGAATCACAATTCGCCAAAAAGTAAAAAATAGAATATTATGATAGAGGGAATGCAGGCATTCGGCATTTGCACAAAAAAAAACGCCACCGAAGAGATTCGGAGGCATCTTCTGTCAGTATCCCGGCTTTGACCCGGCGGGCAAGGTTGCCGCTTACTCGGATACCCCAAGTGTCCTGAGGTTTTTCTTGAACTGGTCCGGAGTGCTGCTCGTGTATTCGGTCTGGATTTCATTGCGGTAAGAGCGTTCCACCTTTTTGACGTACGGGAGACGCTGCAGCCCCTTCATGGTTTCATCCAGTTTGTCCGTGTAGGTGTAGAGGACAACGTATGACATTTTCTTGGAGATGTAATGAATGCTGCCGAAACGCTCCAGATTTTTCGCGGGCTTAACATCGTTTACCCAAACAATAAGGCCGGTTCTTCCTGTGATCATTGTGCTCCCTCTCCTTCTTTAAGCAAGCGCCGCTATCAAAATGAAATTGAGATAAATGGAGATGTTTACGTATGTCCAGCTCAGATCTGTTGCTGAAAGTTACCAGGGGCCCCCTCGCCGAGAGCCTCCATCGGGGCCATATTGCCGTTGCAGACCCGTCAGGCCGTATCTTCTACTCATCGGGCGACCCGGAAGCCTTTGTCTTCGCCCGCTCCTCCATGAAGCCTGTTCAGGCCCTTCAGGTAATGGAAGCCGGCGCGGCGGACATCTATGGCTTCACAACGGAGGAAATCGCCATCCTCTGCGCCTCCCACAACGGGGAGGTGCGCCACACCGCCACCGTAGCATCCATGCTCAATAAACTCCGCCTGCCGCAGCAATGCCTGCTGTGCGGTCCCCATATCCCCTTCGACCCCAGCGCCGCCGCCAAACTGGCGGAAGCAGGACATAAACCGAGCGAGCTGCACAATAACTGTTCAGGCAAACATGCGGGCATGCTGGCCCTGGCTCTCGTGCTCAAGGCGGACACAAAGGATTATATGAATCCGGACCATCCGGTGCAGCAGTGCATGCTGGATACGGTCAGCCAGATGGCGGGCTTTCCCCGCGATCAGATCATTCTTGGCACAGACGGCTGCGGAGTACCCGTGTTCGGATTGCCCCTGAACCGTTTGGCAGCGGCATATGCCAGGTTGGGCGCGCTGTCCGCCGATAATAGCCCATCCTCCAGATCAGTGGCTGCACGCCGCATTGTGGAGGCCCTGAGGGCGCATCCCTTCCAGTTGGCGGGCACAGGCCGCTATGATACCCGGCTGATCGAAGCCACCCGCGGCAGAATCATCGGCAAGATGGGAGCCGAGGGGGTATTCGCATTGATGGTTCCGTCGCTCTCCATGGGACTTGCCCTCAAAATCGAGGACGGCTCCCAAAGGGCCATCTATCCCGCCGTCACTGAGGCGCTGCTCCAGTTGGGATGGCTGACAGCTTCAGAGGGAGAGCTCCTGAAGGAGTTTCACAAGCCCCAGGTGCGCAACTGGAAAGGGACTCACGTAGGGGCCATTGAGCCGGTCTTCCAGCTGCACAGCCGCGCATAGCCGATAATGCAATCCTCCGCCTCTGCCTATCCGCCGCACTTGCCGCTGCAGCCCCCGCCGGTGCTGCAGCCGCCTGCCTCCGGCTGCAGCTTGTTGGAGGGAACCTTGACGCTCCCGGACACGGAATAGGCAATGGTCCGGGAAATCTCGTACAGCAGGTCATCCAGCTTCTCCTCCGCTTCCTTAAACCGCTTCACGCTGACCAAGGCATCCAGCTCCGCCTGCACAGCGGACACGGCATCCAGCGCTTTGTGGTACTCGGGATGGAAGTGCCCGAAGCGCTGGCACTCCCCGAACAATTCCTTATTCCGCGCCAGCTTCCCTATTAGAGCCTGGGCTTCGTTGTCACCGGCCACCAGCTCTTTGCCGCGCAAATAATCGGAGACTTCCTGTGAAGCCAGTATCATATCTCCCAATTCATAAGCGCGAAGCAGCACAGCGGATATATCCAGAGCTGATTTTTCCATGATGCTCACAGCTTCACACTCCTCTGCCATCTATCGAATCAATTGCGTGTTAATCATTCATACCCGGAATGACAAGCCTTATTTGCGTCCAATCTCCCGGCTGCAGACTTATTCTGCCGGTTCCCAGCATGGCCTCCATCCGCCAGCCGTTCTCCGCTTCCCGGAGGGAAAGAGGGACAACTCGCTCCTCGACGGAAGCACCGCGGGTCAAGCCCAGCATGGCTTTGCGCTCAATCGCTTTGCGCGCCAGTTCCTTTTCCGTTGAGGGATGGTAACGCGCCGGAGTCCGCCACCAGGCAACGGGGACGTCCTTCCATAACGCGGCCGCGGCTTCTGCTGAAGCGGCAGCAGGGACCGGAAGACAGGCCAGCTCCGGAGCCCGGGCTTCTTCAAGCGGGACTCTGCCGGCAATGTCTTGTCCCATCTCTCCATCACCGGTTGCCTGCTTCTCGGCAAGAATGAACATAGCCGAGCACTCCGCCCCTTGTTCCCGGCCGCCGCACCATTCCTTGACAGCAAGCGTAACCGCCGGTTCCACAGGAACCAGACTGTGCCGCTGCAAGATCCGGTTAATCGAATCTGCGGCAATGCCCCGCTCCGCCGCCCTGCGGACACTGTTTCCCGTCAGGCGGAAAACCGAAATTTGGCCCCGGCTTGCAAGCTCGCTCCAATTCAGCAGCTCCCACAGCAGACTGAGAGGAGGGTAGGGCGGAACCACGATCTCCAGATCGGATTGCACGATAAAACCGTCATACCCGTCAGCAGCTTGCCCAGATTCCCCGCTCAGGGAGAAGGGAATGGAGAACGCCAGACAACCGTCAAGCAGCAACAGACGGATCCAGCCGAAAGCCTGCATGGGAATCAGGCAGCTGCGGACAAAATCCTGCTGCAGATTGTCAGCTATGTCTTTTATCATACCACAGTCCCGGAGCCATTCAAATAGCAGATCGAGCCTGTACCAGCGGTTGGGAGCCGCCTGCTCTATGCAGGCACTTGCGATCAACTGCCAGGCCTCTGCTTCGTCACTCCCGGTCTGCTTCCAATGACCGTACAGCTCCCGCTGTACATCAGCCACGCTCCGGCTCAACCACGAAACCAATGCAGCCACGCTTGGCTGCAAGCCAGATGCAGCCGGGCGCTCCGCCAAGAGACCGGAGGACCGGGCCATGCGAAGCACCTGCTTTTCCGGGCACAGACCCGCCTCTTCTCCGGAAACCGCCAGGCCTTCTTGAAGCTTGCGGAGGGCTGGCTTGGCAAGCTCTCCTTGTCTTGTCGTTTTCAATTGGCCGTTGTCTGCCATATGCATCAGGTACAGCACATCATACGCGGCGCAGCCCGCTTCGCCGACGGACTCCCCTCGCTCTTGCATGGAATCCGCCGCCTCCGTCAACGCTCCGGGGAACAGCAGGCTGACCCAGACCGGCAGCGCCTCCTCGGGAATCACCAGCAGTTCCTCACGCCACGCCTTGCGGAGCGCGAATACAATTCCGCAGCGCCTCATGGCCAGCAGCGCGGACTTGACATGGGCCCCGCTCAAGCCTTCTTCCAGAGCAGCCTGTTCCAGACCGTTCTCCTCGAAGGGCAGAGAACCGAATTTGCGGATCACAATCTTCAGCACCTGTCTCATCCAGGGCTTCAGCCTCTCCAGACAATCAGCCAGCGCCTGGGCCGATGCAAGGCGCAGGACAAGACCGGAGACAGCATCACCGCAGCTCCCCGGCTCCGGGCCGGAGCAACTGTCCCCCTGCCCGGAAAATGCCCGCAGATGCTCTGCAGACGAACGGGGCATACCCGCCAACAGGGAGCCCAGCTTCATGGCATGGCACCGTCAGGCCCCTCGGGACTGAAGGCTGCGGTCTGAACACAGACAGCTGCCATCGCCTGCCGAGTCGCGGGTTCGTCCAGCGGTGCGGGTTCGTCCAGCAGTGCGGGTTGGTCCAGCGGCGCGGGTTGGTCCAGACGAGCTTCCGCTGCCTCTCCGCTTTTTACCGCTGCGTCCTCTTGGATGATCTCATACCGGTAC
The DNA here is from genome assembly GCA_029256185.1 of Paenibacillaceae bacterium. GTDB lineage: Bacteria > Bacillota > Bacilli > Paenibacillales > NBRC-103111 > Paenibacillus_AR. Next base: position 5,911 of record JAQSYI010000021.1, on the reverse strand, counting down.
CCTTGCTCCAGCAGGAACAACTGCCGGTTCAAAGCGAATTCCTGCTCCTTGGAGTCCTGTGTGACCAGAGTGTAGAATTGCGCTTGATTGTCCCCGCCCTTGGGCCGGAGAATCCTTCCCAGCCGCTGCGCTTCCTCCTGTCGGGAGCCGAAGCTCCCCGATACCTGGATGGCGACAGCCGCGTCGGGCAGATCAACAGCAAGATTGGCCACCTTGGACACGACCAGTCTGGGAATGGCCCCGTTCCGGAAGCCGGCAAACATCCGTTCCCGCTCCTCATGCTTCATTTCCCCCGAAATCAGCGGAGCAGCCGTTTCTTGGGAGATCATGCGCAGCTGATCCAGGTACTGGCCGATAATCAGCACGCGCTCATGGCCATGCTTCTCCAGAATCTGCCGGACCACCGCAAGCTTCTGCGGATTCTCTCCGGCGATCCGGATCCTTTCTCTGGCCAGAGCACGGGAATACCGCTCCATGGTTTTGGAGTCGAAGCGGACCCTTATCTCTGTGCAGGTCACTCTGGCCAGCCACCCCTCCTCCTCCAGTCGTTTCCACGGCGCTTCAAAGCGCTTGGGTCCCACCAGAGAAAATACGTCCGCTTCGTTGCCATCCTCCCTAATAAGCGTAGCGGTGAGCCCCAGGCGCCTCCTGGCCGCAAGTTCGGCTGTCATCCGGAACACAGGGGCAGGCAGCAGATGAACCTCGTCATAGATAATCAAACCCCAATTGCGTTTGGCAAAAAGCTCCATATGCACAAGAGCGGATTCAGCTCCCGTTCTGTGGGTCAGCACCTGGTACGTGGCTATGGTAACGGGACGCACTTCCTTGCGCGCTCCGCTGTATTCCCCAATCTGCTCCTCCTGCAGATCCGTCTTGTCCAGAAGCTCCCGTCTCCATTGACTGGCAGCGGTGCTGTTGGGAGTCACAATCAGCGTCTCCGCACCGTATTGCTCCATGATGGCGATGCCCACCACTGTTTTGCCGGCTCCGCAGGGCAGCACCAATACCCCGCTGCCGCCGCAGGCATTGCCCTGACGGGTGAACGCATGCACCGCTTGTTGCTGATACCCGCGCAGGACAAACCGGGCGCCGCTGCCCGATTTTTCCCGCAGAGAGAACAGGAGCGGTTCACCGGGGAGAAAGCCTGCCAAGTCCTCCACCGGATAACCCAGACGGACCAGCTCCTGCTTCAGCCTGCCCCGGTCCGTGCCGTTAACCTCCCATGCCAAGGCGCTTCGCTGCTTGACCAGCAGACGGCTGACAGATGGGCTTGCTGCAACCCGGGCCAGCGCCTCCTCCTCCGAAGCCTGGAGCAGCAAGCAGCCCGTTCCGTCACTCTCCAGCCGGAATAATCCGTATCTGCCCATCGTACTTCTGATCTCCGCTCTGACCGTTTGCGGCAGCCCCAGTTTGCTTGAACTGTGAAGGAAGCGGCAGATTTGCTCTGGCTCCAGACCGGAGGAAGCCGCATTCCACAGAGACAACGGCGTAATTCTGTACAGGTGAAGATGGCCCGGACTTTTAGCCAATTCCGCGAACTGCGCCAGCATTTCCTTGGCTGAATCCGCCTCGGGATGGTTTGCCGCAAGCCACACGGACAGATCCTTCTGAATCAGGAGCGGAGGCTCACTGGACAACCACTTCATATCTATCCCTCCAGCTATAGCAATTTGCCAAAGCATTCCGTAACTGGACGGCCTGCTTTCGTTATTGCCAGTATGCCCCTGGAGGGGCTTATTTTTACCCGCAGTTTTTGTAGCGACCCAGCTATTCGCAATCCTTTACGGAATTCAGCCCCTCTTGCGGCGGCAAAACCGGGGAAAATGGAGCGGAATGTGCCCGTGAAATGTCCATAAGCGTGCTAATGGGAAAAATAACGGATGTGCGGTCCGGATGGCGCGCCCGCTCCAGCCAAAGGCAAGGGTTTCAGGTGCTATTCTAACGCGGATCCAGCGACTACCTGCAAAAATGCAGGTATTTTGGGCCGCGAACCCTCTTTTTCGCTCTCTACCTGCAAAAGTGCAGTTATTTTTACTTAAAACCGCCGAAAAAATGAAATCCGCGTGATATAACTGTATTTTTACAGGCTGACCTTCCGTTGCAGCAGTTGCCCATGAAATAACTGCATTTTTACATTCCGCACTCCCCATATCCAGCCATCCATTGTTGGAATTGTGCGTCGTGAAGACGAGCAACGGATTCGAGTCGAGGAAAATGGAGCGAAATAACACCATTTTTCCAAACAGATAGCGGAGCAGTTACTATTTTTGCAAAAATAATCGCAACAGCAAGAAACTCCCCTCCGCAAAAAACGGAGGAGAGCTGTTTGATTCCTGCTTTATTGGACTGAGGAAAATTCTTTCTCGGAAATTTTGCCAAGTGCCTCTCCGGCTTCATTCTCAAACTTATCCCTCACGGCCAAATCGCCGATTGCCACCACACCCACCAGATTGCCGTTCTCCACCACAGGCAGACGGCGGATCTGCTTCTTGGCCATCAGCTTGGCCGCCTCTTCCACGCTGGTATCCGGCGTAACTGTTGTGACATCCCGGCTCATCACCTTCTCCACCTTGGAAGAGCCCTCATTCTTCTCCGCGTAACCGCGCACTACCAGGTCACGGTCCGTAATGACGCCGATTAGTTGCTTGCCCTCCACTACCGGCACAAAACCGATATCCTGCTTAGCCATGGCTACAGCCACTTCATACACGTTGTCCTTCAAGGTTACCGTCACACAGTCTTTGGACATAATATCCCTTACGGTCTTCTGGTTCATGCGTTAAGCCGCCTCCTCAAAAGGATGATATGACAAGTTGCAGATCATATCTTCCCCTTCGTGCAGCAGCCTGATGCTGATTAATTTGTGCCAATGAGTTTATCGGCAGCCAGTTCGGCCAGCAGCCGGGAAGCCTGCAGAATGGCCTGCTCGTCAATATCAAACCGGGGATGGTGGTGGGGAGCCGTAATCCCCTTGCCGGCGTTGCCCGCTCCCACGAAGAAGAAGCAGCCCGGCACCCGCTCCAGATAGAACGAGAAATCCTCTCCGGCCATGATCAGCGGCGCTTCCTTCACCTTGTCCTCCCCGAATATCCGCTTGCCCGTCTCAAATACCTGCTCCGTCTCCCGGGCATGATTGATGACCGGGGGATAGCCCAGCTTATAGTCCAGACGGTAAGTCGCCTCGAACATGGAGCAGGTATCCTCCGTTACCTTCTCAATCCGGGCCTGGGCTTGATCCCTCAGCTCCTGCTTGAAGGTGCGCACCGTTCCATTTAACAAGGACCGCTCCGCAATCACGTTGAATCCTGTTCCTCCGTGAAAGGAACCGACGGAAATGACGCTGGGCTCTACAGGGTTAAGATTGCGGCTCACAATAGACTGAAGGTTAATCACCAGATGGGAGGCCACCACAAGGCTGTCCACCGTCTCATGGGGCAGTCCTCCATGCCCGCCGCGGCCGATGATCTCCAACATAAACTCATCCGCCGCAGCCATGATGGGACCGCTCCTCGTATAAACTTCGCCTACAGGGAACGGTGTCCACAGGTGGGCTCCATAAATCACATCCACTCCGTCGAGCACACCGTCGCGAATCATGGGAGCAGCTCCTCCCGGACTCAATTCTTCCGCTGGCTGAAAAATAAACCGGACGCTGCCGGCCAGTAAATCCCGCTTTTCTGCAAGCCATTGGGCCGCTCCCAGCAGGGCAGCCACATGCCCGTCATGGCCGCAGGCATGCATAACTCCCGGAACCTCCGAGGCATACGCACAGCTTTTCTCGTCTTGAATCGGGAGCGCATCCATATCCGCACGCAGCGCCACCCGGGGACCCGCTTTGGGGCCGTCCAAATCGCCTACTACGCCATATCCGCCTACATTGCGGGTTACCTTGATCCCGAACTGTTCCAGCTTCTGTGCAATGAAAGCTGCGGTCCTTTCCTCTTGGTAAGACAGCTCCGGATTGCGGTGCAGATGCCTGCGCCAGCCTATCATATCCGGATAGAGCTCCAGTAGCCTCTCTCCTGCACTCATTCCAAATCCCTCCGCTCGTTGTCTACGGTCCATTGTACCAGAAGCCGCGACCGGTTTCACCCTCAATGGAACAAACTGTCCGCCTGTTTCAGCGCCAACAATGGATTAGCCTTGCGGAACCGGGGAAAAGCGACTATCATTATTATAAATTCTGTAAAAAACCTTATGGTGGAGGCGTTTCGCGTGATACTTGAGAATACCGGTGTCAAGAGCCCGGATTGCGGAGGGCTGCCATGAATCCGCCGCGCCGGGGCACGCCTGATTTTCTGCTGCTGCTGCTCACATTGATTCTTGTCTCCTTTGGCCTGATTATGGTATTCAGCGCCAGCTCCATGTCCGCCACCTACTGGTATCAGGGAGATTCCCTGTTTTACACCAAGAAACAAGTCCTGGGCATCGTTCTCGGCATTATCGGCATGTTTATCGTCATGAATATACATTTTTCTACCCTGCGCAAGTGGACGGGCCCCATATTTACCATGATTCTGATTTCCTTGTTTTTGGTGCTCGTTGTCGGTTATGAGAGTAAGGGCGCCAAGAGCTGGTTTATGATTGGCGGCCTCCAGCTCCAGCCCGCGGAATTCGCCAAAGTTGGCATCGTCATGTTCCTTGCGGCGATGATTGCCAAGAAGGAAGAAAAGTTCCGTGATTTCAAGCAAGGCCTGCTGCCTGCCCTGCTTGTGATTGGTCTGGTTGTTTTCCTGATTCTGCAGCAGCCTGACCTGGGCTCAGCCATGATTCTGGCCATGGGCGCACTATTGGTCATCGTGGTGGGAGGAGCAAACCTCAAGCATTTGCTGATGCTGGGGACAGCCTTGGCGGCCTTGGGCTCCATTGTCTTCTTCATCATGTATTTGATTGATCCCGATATTCTTGGCGGGTACCGCATCGCCCGTATCACCACCTTCCTCGACCCATGGGTGGATGAGAGAGGAGACGGGTTCCATATTGTGCAATCCTTGCTGGCGTTTGGTCATGGGGGACTTACGGGAGCGGGCTTTGGCCAGAGCATTCAGAAGCTGCACTTTCTGCCTGCGCCTCATAATGACTTTATCTTCTCCATTATCGGGGAGGAGCTGGGGTTCATTGGGAGCTCGATCTTTATCATCGTATACCTGCTGTTTATCTGGCGGGGCTTCATCGTTGCCCTGCGCTGCTCGGACACCTTCGGAAGCCTGCTGGGAATCGGCATTATCGGCACCATGGCCATCCAGTCCCTGATCAATATTGGCGGAGTAACCAATTCCATTCCGCTGACGGGCGTCACCCTGCCGCTGATCAGCTATGGGGGAACTTCCGTGATGGTAACTCTTGCAAGCCTTGGCATCCTGCTGGGCATCTCCCGGGATTACAACAAAGCCGCGCAGGAGGCGTTATCAGGGAGCGGCTCCGGCCGGGCCAAAGCCTCTGCCCGCAGGCATACCGTCTCCGGGTAAAGGCCTGCCCATCATGACTTGGCACTACGGAGAAAGGCCTGGCGGGCGCACCTTCAGACACTATGCACAAAAGAAAAGAACCTGGCGGACGAGCACCTTCAGACGCTATGCATAAAAGAAAAGAACCTGACAGGCAAGTACCTTCAGGTTCTTTTGCGCGCTTGAGGCAGGAATAAATCAGCAGCCGGCCGTGCAGCATCACTCCGGCTGGGCGCTCCTTGGGAACTGCGAGGAAATTAGCACCCGCTTTTGATGACAAAATCTCCACGTTCTTGGCAGCTTTGGCCGCAAATAGAGGTACTTATCCCGTTACATTTAATGCATCGCTAGCGCCGTCGCAGTCCCTTGTAGAGTAAAGGGCTGGGGATACCAGCCCCTCCTCATCAAACCGTACGTGCGGTTTTCCCGCATACGGCTTTCCGACGTTCTTCACCTTGCGCAGT
>JAQSYI010000066.1 GCA_029256185.1 Paenibacillaceae bacterium | reverse complement strand
TGCCTACTAGCTACGGGGCAGCTTGGACTTTACCCCGGCTGAACTTTCATCAGCGAGTTATGCCCAGCTTGGCTAGGCGCGCAACGGAAATTTTTTCCGCTATTCCTCCAAATTCGTTCTTTCCCTCTATTTTAGCGGAAATTTTTTCCGTTATTTCCCTTGCCAGCTCTAGAAAAGGGCCATATTCCTCCCGCACGCCCGAGTTTACGGAAGTTTTTTCCGTTAATTATCCCATATTACAGGATAATCGCCCTTTAACGGAAATTTTTTCCGCTAACTCTTCTTCTGCCTCTTCCACAAAGTCTGCAAAAGGTATCCCTTCTGATCAAATTATGATCCCAGTGTTACCGGCTGTCTATGTTTTCGCAATGTTTTTCGCAATGTCTTCGCAACTTTTTCGCAAAAACACCCGTTGCCAATGATAATCAATTTCAATTATAATCAAATATTATGGGGAGGGTGGTTCTAGTGGAATTTTTCAATCCGGAGACCGTGATCGGTACAGTCGAAGCGCTTGAAACGGCAATAGGTAAAATTCCGTTTCCCATGACGCTAAAGGTGATCGACCATCTGGACAAAGGAGCCATTCACTGGATCGCTGAATCGCCGCTGGTGTTCATCGGTTCCGGGAACGGCGGCTCGTCCATCGGCATTACTCTAGGCGGCGGCAAACCCGGTTTTGCAACTGCCGACAAGCACTCGCTTCGTGTTCCGGTCAGTTTGCTTGACGATCCGTCAGTGGTTCGTCCCGGCACTGCCTTCGGCTCGCTCTTCTTGTTGCCGGGCACTGATGAGACGCTGCGCGTTAACGGGCGGGTTGCGGAGGTACGAAACGGCGAAATCCTTGTACGCGTTGAGGAATGCTATGGCCATTGCGCAAAAGCGCTGATCCGCTCCGATTTCTGGTCCGTTCCCGATGAGAACGCTCCGCTCGATGCTGCCGATTTTGTCGGTGCCAGCCGCTTCATGGCACTGGCGACCATGGACGCCAATGGCTCCGCCGATCTAAGCCCCAAGGGAGATCCGGCTGGGAAAATGGCGTCTGTCAACGAAGACCGCATTTGGTTCGCTGACCGCCCCGGGAACAGGCGCACCGACAGTTTTCACAACATAGTCACGCAACCGCAGGTTGCTGCCGCATTCCTGATTCCTGGTTCCTTGCACGTATGCCGTGTTCTTGGAACAGCACGAATGACAATTAATGAGACGGTGCGGGCACGTTTTATCGTACAGGGCAAAACACCGGCACTGGCTATTGCCATTGACATCAACCATCTTGAGCTGCAGCCGAGCGGCGCTCTCAGCCGCGCCGGAATTTGGCCTGCAGGGGAGCCCACTCATGGTATTAAGCCCGCACAGCTGTTTTTGGAGCATACGAAGCTGAACAAGCACAAAAGCTTTGGTGCGCGGCTTGCAAGCGCTGCTTTGTCGCTTCCCGGTTCCAAGAGCCTGATGGAGAAGGGCTTGAAGAAGGATTATAAGGACAATCTTTACTGATTGCCCTTAAGAGCCCTTTCCGTCGAAGCTCAGCTTCCTTGGGCATGCAATGCGGCCAAGAACCGCATATTGAAGATCGGCCGTTCCTGGTTGATCAGCCCTTGACGGCTCCAATCAGCATGCCCTTTACAAAGTACTTCTGCAAGAACGGATAAACCATCACGATCGGCATGATCGTAAGAATAACCGCGGCCATTTTGACACTTTCCGGAGAACTGACCGTAGATGAGCCCGCTTGGCTCGCAAGGGTCTGCTCATTTAGCATACTGTTCAGAATGACCTGCAGCACATATTTTTTAGAATCATTAATGTATATAATGCCTGCCATAAACTCGTTCCATTTGCCTACGCCATACATTAGACCAACGGCAGCCAGAACCGCTTTGGACAACGGGAGTACGATCCGGACCAAAATATAAAAATCATGAGCGCCGTCGATCTTGGCGGATTCAATCAATTCCTCCGGAATCCCCCTGAAAAACTTCGTCATAATGATCATATAGAAGACAACGACTGCGTTAGGAACCATTAGAGCCCATAATGTATTGACCATATGGAGCTTGCTTACCAAGATATAGGTGGGAATCATGCCGCCGCTAAACAACATTGTGAAGAAGAATAGCCAGAAAAACCCGTTGCGCCCTTTGAGCCTGGTTTTAGATAACGGATAGGCGCAAGAAATGGTTAGCAGCATGCTTATGAGGGTACCGCCCGCTGTTACGATAAGCGAGTTCATAAAGCCCGTGTACAGCGTGCTCTGGCTCAATACTTGCCTGTACGTATCGAGGGAAAACTCTTTTGGATATAAATTGAACCCTACCGAGGTAGGTACGCTGGGGTCGTTGAGTGAGTACATGAGTACATACCAAAACGGGTACAGCATAATGATGCCCAGAACAATAAACAGCGTATAATTAAAAACCGGGAAACCATCCCATCTCCTGCGTGTCCCCATTATACCAGCCCCTCCTCTCCAAACAGCTTGCTGACCCATTGCGCAAGAACGATCAAGATCATCGCTACCACTGAATTGAACAGACCCACGGCGGTGGCAAAGCTGTAATTTCCTTGTCTAAGGCCATATTGATATACAAATGTGTCAAATACCTCGCTAATGCTTCGGACCGCGGAATTTTGCATAACCAGTATCTGTTCAAAGCCGGCATGCATAAGTGATCCAATCTGAAGGATAAGCAGAACAATAACTACGTTGCGAATAGCGGGCATTGTGATATGCCACATTTTTTGCAATCTTCCCGCCCCATCGATGGTCGCCGACTCATATTGTGACGGGTCAACCTGGGTAATCGCAGCCAAATATACTATACTGGACCATCCCATTCCTTTCCAAACGTCAGAAGCAACCAGAATCGTCCGGAAATAACGCGGGTCAGCCAAAATATTATGGGGAGGTTTGCCGATTAAATTGTAGAATAAACCAACCAGACCGTCATTCGGAGACATAATCGCCAATACAACTCCATAAATTACAACCCAGGAAATAAAGTGAGGCAGATAGAGGACAGTTTGAATTGCTTTTTTAAATTTGGCGCTAGTCATTTCATTCAACAAAACAGCGATAATAATGGGAGCCGGAAATCCCCACATAATCTTATACAGACTGATCAATATCGTATTCCGCAGAATCATCCAGAATTCCGGAGAATCGAATACCTCCCGGAAAACAGCCAATCCCACCCAATCACTTTGCAGTATTCCCTTAAAAATATCGAAATCCTGGAAGGCAATCACAACTCCATACATAGGAACATATTTGAATAAAATAAAATAGACAACACCCGGCAGCAGCATCAAATATAAGTATTTATCCTTGCTCAATGCCTGCAGGAAAGCATTTCTTTTGCGCTTTGCAAGATTTAATTCATCTGTGATTATTTCAGCCATGGCAGTATTTATTCCCTCCTCATTACAGGACAAAGGAACGCAAGTTCCTTTGTCCTGTTAACTATCTGATTCCGCTATTTCCCAGTGTTCCGTGCTTTATATTCGTCATTAATTTGCTTGGTCCACTCCTCACCGCCCCGTTTGTTCCATTCTTTAACAAAGTCATCAAACATCCCATCAATGGGGTCATTGCTGGTAATCATCTTAAGAAACTGCTCAGCGGAATACTTTCCTAAATTGATCAGATTGGGATTATTCACATAAATGCCGTCGGACGGATCACGGTAAGCAATAGCCTCCGCTTTTTTCTGTATATCCTGAAACACTTTGGAGGTATGATCATGAAGCGGATAGAAAACCAGGCGGATTTGATTAATGCCTCTTGCAAGCTTCTGCTCATCTGAAATTTTTGAAGCAACAATTCCGTTTTCTACCGTGTAATCCGTTCCTTCCAAACCGTAATTCATAAGCCGGATACCTTCATCGGAGGCCAAATAATCCATTAGCCGTACAGCTGCATCAATATTTTTGGACTCCTTTAGAATAGAGGTCTTCAACCAACCGCGTGCAGTTAATGATCTGGGGCCGATGGCCGGATTATTGGCGGCTGCCTGAAGAACACCGCCTGTCACTAATTCTCCAGTGGGATTGTTATCGTGGAACGGCTTGTAGTAATTATTCGTATTATTGGTATCGAACATGAACATACGGTAGGAAGCCGTACCGAACTTCCCCTTGATAAGCTTGTCTTTGAACCGGGAGCTGTTATCCGTCACAAATTCAGGATCAATAAAATTGCTCTTGTACAGCTTGTTCATGAATTTAAGGGCATCCAGCATTCCCGGGGCAATATCCCCGTATATAAGGGCTTCCCCTTGCTTGATCCATTGCCCCGGAAGAACTCCGAACGCTCCAAAGATCTGGTCATAAGGCTGCAGCTGCCATTGTCCGCTATTCGTATATCCTCCTAAGGCATAGGTATCCTTCTTCCCGTTGCCATCGGGGTCCTGGTTCGTGAAGGCATCTGCAACTTGATAGAACTCATCAATTGTAGCAGGAACACTCAAGCCCAATTTGTCCAGCCAATCCTTCCGAAAGATAGGAGTGTTATCAACATTGCCATTTGCCCCTCCATTGGGTACCGCATATATATTTCCATCCAACTGCTTCATCACATTCCAAATGCCTTTTTCCCCGTACTTTTTTAAATTGGGCGCTTTATCAAAATAATTATTAATCGGCAACAGCAGCCCTGATTTGGTATACTTGGCTTCTGCAGAATCAGAAGAATACATAATGATGTCCGGACGTTCTCCGGAGGCCAGCATGACATTCAGCTTCTCCTCCAATTGGGCGCCGGGTATGGGGGTGATAACAAGTTTCGTGTTGGTTTTCTCCTCGATATAGTGGGTTATGAAGTTATCGTAATTGACCGCTGCAGATCCCTCGTACAAAATCACCTTCAAAGTGGCAGGCGGCTCAGATGGTTTAACCGATTCAACAACAGGTGCAGTTGACTGAACCCCAGCCTCCTCGCCGGAAGAACCGCAGCCTGTGGTTGCCGCGCTTAAAGTTGCCAGTACCATAAACCCTAAGCCAAATGTCCTCATAATGCCTTGCTTGCTCATTTTATAAAACCCTCCTTATATTTTGTATGCCAACACCCCTGGAAGAACGATCTAATGTAAGGGGTTTCAGTTAGCTGAATCAAGTATAGGAATATTTTCAACGAGCGTAAATGATCCGATTCCCTGATTTCCCCTTAATACAATGAACTTGGTCGGAACGGCAGCGAATCAGTCCCTACGATTCAATAATAGAGCGCCGATATTCCAGCGGGGTCATCTTTTGCGCCTTCTTGAAAAACCTGTTGAAGCTTTGGACATTTTTATAGCCAATAGCTTGGGATATTTCTTGGATTTTAAGAGACGGATTCTTGAGCAAATCCACCGCAGCATCCATTCTTACCTGCGTGGTATAATCGAAGATGGTAAAACCGGTTTCCGTTTTAAATATAGCCCCCAGGTAATTCGGGCTGAGAAATACATGCTCTGAGATATCCTTAATTGAAATATCCCGATGGTAGTTGGCTTTGATAAAGGCTTTTGCTTTGTGGATTGTTTCTGTATGCTGCGACCTCCTTATTTTAGCGATATTATCAATGATCAGGCGCATAAATTCCGTTAAATATTGCTCAAGTTCTTGCAGCGACTTGACCTTGTGGATTTCTGCCAAAATAGCGCGTTCCTTCAGAAATTCTTCAAAATGAGCTCCTCCGAAAGCATGAAGCGAATCTCCCAAACGGGAGACGAATTGAAACATCCCATACTTAATATATTCGATACTAAGGGATTGTTCGGGCAGCGATGAGATGAGTTGACGAATCACCCTGTGCGCTTTCCCTTCATCCTGAGCTTGAATGGCTTGCAGCAAAGCCTCCTCGTAGGAGCGGTCATAGAGGAAGTCGGCTTGCCGTAAATTCTCTGCGGGTTTACAGATATGCAAGCGGTTCGAGTCATCAAAAAACCGTTGATTGAATTGAATCATGGCCTCCCGGTAATTTACCCCTGCCTTTGTCAGGCTATCAAACGGCCTGCTTGCAGCTATCGTTACATCGGACCATCTTTCATTCAAATGGCTCAGCAGCAGCTCCAATGTATGGTACATATCGTCGTCTCCGCTTAAAACTGCAACCATATGATATTCATCCATTACCGTCACGAAATGTGACTGGCTATGGCTATCCATCCAGGTCTCTACATTCGCAAACATTTGATCCGTAATGTTCTCCTTCTCGAACTCCAGAACAGCAATTACGAACAGGGTGCCTGTGAGCTTGACGCCGAAGAACTCAATCATCCCGGCTATTCGCTCCTCCTCCAAGATCTTGCCTGTAATGAGCTTCTGCATGGTATACTGCCTCATATACGGGAACGCCTCGGCATATTGCGTTTGCAGCTCCCGATTTTCGTGAAACAAATTTTTGAGCACACTGTCAATTATCATGTATTCATCCATCTTTTGATCCGTACTGTGCATGGCACTGGTTCGGATTTCTCCAATCAAATTTCCCAGCGGTTTGTATAAATACTTGGACAAGCCAAAGGCGAGCAAAAATGAAAGTGCAAGCACGATAACTGTGGAAACAACCATTAATTGAGTTAGCAGCTTAGCCGTGCCCACTAATTGGGAATATGGCTTCAAATACATAAACGTCCAGCCCATTTTATTGGATTCCGTTTTGCTGAAGTAATACTCTTCTCCATCGAAGCTTTGCCGGTTGATGCTGTCGCCCAAATTACGAATCGCTTTAAGGTGATTCTCATCCAGCTTCAGGTTGGAACCCTTTGGAGTGAGGATCAATTCGTTTCGCTCATTAAAAATGATCAAATCAAGCTGATAGGGGTTATGATCCATCTGCAGCTTTTCAACAAGCTGGCTGTATTTAACATTGATGATAAGCCTGAGTGTCTCATTGGTCGCCATGTCGCGGAAGCGTCTAATATAGCTGACGACCTGCTGATCCGCAGCATTGGAATGACTTTCCCGGGGGGACGTCAAAAATGTTGCTCCGGGAAAGTCCAACTTCAGGATAGAGGCATCCATAAACTCATCGGAAGGATATTTGGCGTCAGACAAGACATAATCCTGATCTTCATTGTATAAGTAAATCGAGGCCAAGCCTTCATTGGACCTGGACATATTCAACAAATAAAAAATGGTTGCTTGCATCGCTTGGTGCTTTTTGATGGTTGGCACAGTATGATCAAATAGTCTCCATACCTCTTCACTCGACAAGATTTGATTCGAAACATTTGTTATTTCCGAAAATTTTTGCTCAAACAATGACTTTTTCTCATCCAGTAAGTTTTTACTGAAAATATCCGATTGATCTACAATATGTTGTGTACTATTCTGGATAGAAATTACCCCAATGATCAGTGTTGGAATACTGATGGCAAGCATGAACATTAACAGCATCTTGTAAAATGCGCGATGATTGAAATAACCCTTCAAACTGCTTCAACCCCCTCAAGATGTAGGAACATGAATTGTAAGCGCATACCTTTCCTTGTAACCATAAATGAATGAATATGAGTATATTTTATAATCATTGACCATGCCAAGGAAACAAACATTTCCTACGATCCTGAAAAAATTCAAGAAAAAAACAACAGCATGGTGCTGTTGTCTTTGATCTTAGCCTGTCCCAAAGCCGAATGGGCCGCTTAGGACTCTATATTTCCCAATGAGCTAAAGTCCCATCAGGTATATGCTTCTAATCCTCTCATTGCAAAGACTCAGTCAGCTCTCTAAGCTCGCCAATTTGCTGTTCTGTCAGGGCTCGGTCTGCCAGCTCCAACAAATGAAGATAATTCTGCAGTGCTTGCACGGCAATCTCCAGGTTTCCGGTAAGAGCTTCGCTGTAATTGGCTGAAGCATCATTTCCCTGCAGGAACTCCTCCGTTTTCTGCAGAAGCTCGCGAATACCGGTTGGATTGGTTTGTCCAGGCACCTGAATATCCGTATCCGGGGCAAGATTCACAGCTGTGTGCAAAAAAGCATTGTTCTCTGCAAAGGTAGTTAAATGATCCAGATTGCTTACACTCATCATGCGGAACACATAGTTTTGGGCGAGAAGCTGCCTTTGCCCGCCTTCCGGAGTAATGTACACGCTGTATGTTTTCATTGGCATATTGACGGCCATAATCACCTTGTAGGTTTTGCCCGATTCATACGGCATGACCACATCTGCACTGTAGGCTGTGCCGTTTCTTGCATCAAAGTTGCCTTGCGGGTTCATCCGCAGGATAGCCGACATGCTGTTGTAGGTACTGACGGTTCCTGAAGAAAGAGCAATAACGCCATTCATCTCATTAGCAGTGGGTATAACATGAAATTCAACTAAAAACGAATTGTTCTGCTGCTCAAATGAATAGTTGCGGTACATTTCATTATTGCCGGTAAAATAAGGGTTTTCCGAAACGGCAAACTCGACAGGATTGGATAGGGCGCTTTGGCCTTCACTGTTATATACGGAAGCGGTAACTGTGTAATTGCCTTGTTGTGGCGGGAGATAATCATACGTATACGGCAGCTCCCGGTCCTCTCCTACCTTCATACCATTGATATAAAACTCTACCCGATCTATGGAATACTGCGAATCACGCGCGTTGGCAGTCAACAGCACTGCCGTATCCGGCGCATATGAAGCTCCCGGTTGGGGATTGGTCAAAGTGATAATGGGGGGAATGGCTGCAGGAGTTCCCAGAAATTCGTAGGGTCCAATATCCCAATTGGCTCCAGCCGGACGGAAATTGTCCTCCTTGTCCCGGCTGAACAATTCCCTCGTTTGCCCGAAGTTAATTGCCGGCGAATTATCCTTCAATCGGTAATCTCCATGGTCGGGATCGACAAATTGCGGGTCCAGCCCGATAATATCATTGGCTCCGGGGACAGACGGCGACGGTGTATGATAGAACAAATTATGGTCGGCGTCAATCGCGGCTCCGCTCAAGGCTCCCACGGAGGCAAGCGTGTGGTTCATAAGGATGTTGTTGCGCACAATCCCGGACCCGCCCGTTCCCACCATCATCACGCCGTAACTGGCCTGGTCGGCAATGAACAGATTGTTTTCGACCCTCATATTCGGTATTCCGCCGTTAGCCTTTCCGGCAGCAATTGCCCAAGTGGTATAACCGGCAAACGTACTGTTGCGAATAGTCCAATCCGAGGCGCAATAGATTCCGTTCGGCCCATACTTGTCATTTTCCATCATGATCGCCTGGTGGACCCAACCTTCGTGCCGGTGATTTTCTATCAGGATATGTTGGGCAAATTGCTGGTTGTCATCATAGGTTTGGAACACATCCGCATGCATGGTGCCTACATTTTCCTCTAAGGTTCCATGGGTATAGTTTCCCCGGTAGATATGATAGGAGCCCAGCACCCGGAAGAAGTCTCCCGAACCGGAAAATCCGTTGAGATTCATACTCTCAATCTCATTATTCTCAATAATCAGATGATCGGCTGATGTATTCATTCCCGTACTTACATTGGAAATATGGTTGCCGGCTATATAAGCGTATTGTGCTTCGGTGCGGAAGGTGACACCAGCTCCGGCGTAGTTTCGGATTACATTGTTTACTAGACTTGAATATACGCCGTCTATTCGAACAGCCGCACTGTTGGAGTAGGTCTCTCCTGTTTTTCCATCGAAGGTCAAGCCTTCCGTCCAAAGATAATTGCCGACCATTTGAGCCGTTCCGGCAATTACCACTTGCTCGCCTTCTGCCGCGCGGATCGTAATCGCCTGATCCGTATTCCCGGAAGCAGTCATTCGGAACCAGCCGTAGGTGCCTTCTCTGATCTCGATGACCTGTCCCGCTTTAGAGGCATTCAGCGCCGCCTGAATCGTGGTATAATTGCCTCCTCCCGTTGCATCCACTATCTTCACCGCAGAGCTGGCAAAGGTAATCGCCTGATCAGCCTCGCTTGCCTGGGATATCTGGTTGTCGTATCCATGGGCTGCCACTGTGAAGCTGTAGGCAGTGGATGGCTGCAAGTAGACAGCACGGTATACATTTACCGGAGAACGTGCTAATTCAACACCATCGGCATAAATAATGTACTCCTTAATATTGCTTTCATCAGCAGGAAGCTCCCAGGACAGGAATGCTTCGGAAGCAGAAATCGCAAGCGCTTCCAAATGTTGTGGCTGTGAGGGCGGATTGCCGCTCGCTCTTGCCTTCTCCTGCTGGGGCCAACCCAAAAGAACCAGCCAGGCCAAACAGATAACGGCAACGGTACTTAAGCTTCTTTTCATTCATTCATTTCCCCTTTCCAATTTTGATTTCGGCTTGTTGAATGCCGGCAGCCAGCTTGAAACATGCATCTGGCTGACTATAAGTATAGGAAATCCGCTCTAAAAATGTAAACGCTTTAATTTCACGATTTTTTATCAAAACAATGATAAATCATGAACACATCCAACGTTCCTTATCCATCTCGATGATTTGTCTTTAGCAGTTCGGACGTTCGTACCAATAGCCGGTAATTCCTTTGTCCAGTCTCATCAGCGATTCCAAATAGAAATAATCTCCCCAAATGGTATAATCATCTGTGGCAATCCCTTTTTTGACCACATAGGAGCCATGCTTAATCAAACCCTCCGCATGCTCCTCTCCTATGGTGGAATGGTAACGGACAAGTCCTGCCATGATCAGATGCGACGCTTGAGCAAGCTTATCATAAGCAGGATCATCCTTCCGGAGAAAGCTGCAGATTTCCAGCATGCCCGCGGCGGCAATAGCCGAAGCCGAGCTATCCCGCTTCGTATCCGGCCCTTGAGGCACCTCAAAATCCCAATAAACAGCCCCGTCCTCCGGAATACGCTCTGCAAAATAAAGGGCTAGCCGCTTCGCAGTCTCCAGATACCTTGGCTGGCGCAAATAGTGATAAGCCAGTGCAAAGCCATAGATGCCCCAAGCTTGTCCCCGTGTCCATGTTGAGCCATCCTGCTCGCCCTGATGAGTTCCGCCGCGAACAGAGTCCCCCGTCAACGGATCAAACCAGAAGGTATGATAGGAAGAGTCATCGCCTCTCACAAGAAACCTGCGGCTTTTTTCTGTATGCCCGACTGCTGCTTCGTGAAAAGCCAATTCACCTGTCTGCTGATAGGCCCAATGCAGAAGCGGCAGATTCATCATACAGTCGATAATAATACGTCCACCATTGACAGGATCATCCTTCTGTCCCCATGCTTGCAAAATGTTCATCTTCTCCCGCCAGCGCAAGAGCAATGCCCCGGCAGCCTCTAGAGTCAATTGTTTGGCGTTCTCATCCTTTTCGATGATCCATTGCGCCTTGGAGGATAAAGAATACAGAAATCCTAAATCATGTGTGTCAATGCTCTCCTTCTTCTCCAGTCGCTCGCGGAAGCTGTCAACGGTTTCGACTGCCGCATCGCGGAATACCCGGTCCTGAGAGTATTCGTAGCTTAACCATAAAATTCCCGACCAGAATCCCTCCGTCCATCCCTTCGAATTTGACAGGAGCACATATTTGTTGCTGCTATCCAAGCTGACATCGGGAAACTGGTTGCCAAACCGCCGGATATTGGCTTTTGTAATACGCAATGCTTCGTCAATAGCTTGTTTCCACATGACACTTCCCCCTTATTTTAAGTAACTCCAAGAGCATTGTTCCCTTCGTTGCTTCGCTCCTCCGGCATCCCGGTTTCTTCCTCCGGATAGAAGGCTTTCGGCTAACAGGCCTAAGTATAGGAGGGATGCAGCCCGAATGTAAATGAACACTTACCACGATTGTTATGCATCCCCATTAAAAGTCGAATGCCGCAGCATAATCCAGCCCCCAATAGATGTACCCGCCCGATGATGGCATACAAAAAAACCAAAGTGTCAGGCGGCCGTTCCACCTTAGCACCTTGGTTTTTCATGTCTGCTGCAGCTCAGCGCCTCTCGGGCGCCGCACAACAAGCAAATGCTTATTTGAGCAGCTTCTGAGGCTCCTCAATCTCTTCCTCCCGGAAGGAAACTCCCTCTACCTTCACATTCACTTCCACTACCCGCAGCCCGGTCATATTCTCGATGGCTTCCCGGACATTATACTGCAGGTCCCGGCATACCTCCTGGATCTTTGACCCATATTGGATAATAACCCGGAGATGTACGATGGCTTCCTCCTGTCCCACCTCGACAGCAATGCCCTTCTGCACATTCTTCCCGCTGAGCCGCTTAGCGAGCCCTTCCGATATGCCGCCGGACATAGCGGTAATTCCTGCTGTTTCCAGAGTCGCCAATCCCGCGATTGTTGCCACCACATCATCGGAAATGCGGATCAATCCAGTTTCATTCGTATCGGACACGGCTCCCACTCCTTTGCTGTGCTATCAATACCTATTATAATAACAGGGCCGTGCCATCGTCAATGTAAGCGACTCCGGTTTGTGACGGATCATGGGGATGCAGCATCAGCGCATGGTTGCTCCTCAAGCATACACCCCAAAAAATATCCCCCCAAGCATGACAAATGTGGTTATAATAGGTTTAGCTCAAAATGGGAAATTATACCGCCAAGAGGTGACCTGGATTGAAGAAAAATTGGTTTTACATCGCGATGCTCCTGACCTTTGCAGTCAGCGGAGCAGCCCATTACACCGGCGTGGATTCAACCGTGCAGTTTTTTCTGGCCGGAACCGCCATTATTTTTGTCGCAGGCTTTCTTGGCAGGGCGACAGAGAGTGTGGCCCACTATGCGGGGGACCGCCTGGGCGGATTTCTGAACGCCACCTTCGGCAATGCCGCGGAGCTCATCATCGCCATCATCCTGATCAGGGATGCGGTCAACGGCAAGCCTGTCTTATTCGATACCGTCAAGGCCAGCATCACCGGCTCCATCATCGGCAATCTCCTGTTGGTGCTGGGGTTAAGCGTGCTGATGGGGGGAATCAAATTCAAGACCCAGCAATATAATGTCCGGATGGCGACACACAGCTCCTCATTAATGCTGCTCGCCGTGATTGCCTTGTTCGTTCCGGCCATGTTCGCCTCCAACATGAATCACGAGCACTTGACCATATTGAGTTTGACGGTGTCCATTATTTTGATCGCCGCTTATTTCCTGTGGCTTTATTTCTCTATGGTGACCCACAAGAATGAGCTGGCTGACGAGGCCGTAGCCCATGGGGAAGCCTTATGGAGCAAGCGCACCTCCATTCTGTACCTGATTGCCGCAACCGTGATGGTGGCTCTGGTCAGCGAATGGATGGTAGGGACCTTGGAAGAGTTTTCCCATCGGTTCGGCATGTCCGAGCTGTTCGTGGGCGCCTTCGTCATCGCCATCGTAGGCAATGCCGCGGAGCATTCCGCCGCCATCATGCTGGCCATGAAGAATAAGATCGGCGCAGCTGTGGAAATCGCCATCGGCAGCAGCCTGCAGATCGCCTTGTTCGTGGCTCCCGTGCTTGTCATTGTCAGCGCTCTGATGGGACAGACCATGGATATTGTCTTCACCCTGCATGAACTGGCCGCGATCGGCGTAGCTGTTTTCATTGCTTCCTCCATCTCCAAGGACGGCTCCACCACCTGGTATGAGGGCGTCTTGTTGCTCACGGTCTATTTAATTCTTGGCTTCGCGTTCTTCCTCATCAATTAGGGCGAAATTCACCATTTGCGTTTCGCCGGACAACAAAGCGCCTTCCCCCTGCACGCATCAGGGAGAAAGGCGCTTTGTTTTTACGATAAATGCCCCGGGATTGGATCGTCCGCTACAATGGCTGTTTTATTTGGCTTGCTCCATAAATTTTTTGATAATGTCCTCATTCAGATCATAACCCAGATCAGCGGCGGCATTCTCCACCGCCCAATCGTACACGCCAATGGTGGACACCTGCTTCCCTTCCTTGATATAGATCAGGGTTGGCACCCATTTGATCTCCTGCAGGCCGTATTTGCCCGATGAGACCATCTTGGAATAGGCGGTGTTGTTGCTTTCATTGAAGGTATCGATCCGCTCCACCTTGACGCCGGTCTGATCCGTCAGCTTGTCCAGAACAGGCATGACCTTATGGCAGTGGGGACAGCTGTTGCCCCATACAAGCAGGATGAAGGTATCCTTGTTGTCCAGCTTTTTCTTGATCGTGTCGCCGTCGCTGGAATCCTCGAAATTGCTGATCCAGGCCTTTTCCTTCAAGTAATACTTCAGCTCATCGGGCTTGGAGAGAGTTTCCGCCGGGACCGGCTTCTGTCCGAAGGCAAAGGAGGTGCGCACATTCCCGCTATAGATCACCTTCATCATGGGGAGCTTCTCCGCAGCGGCATCGCCGTCAACGGAGCTGTATACCGGAATCTGCAGACGGGCCGCTACTTGCATATCCAGCAGCTTGCGGAGTTCATCTTCCTTGAGCTCCTGCTTGCCCGCTATATCCTTGACCAATTGGCTGACTTCGGACTTCTGGGCGTCTGTCAGGGTGCCGTTCTTAACCAGGTTCAACGCCTTGCGGTAATTAAGCATGATCCCGTTCTTCACTGCCGCTTCATCTGCAGAAGCAACACCGGGCTTCAGCTTGGAGAGCTTGGCCTCCAAGGAGCGCACTTCATTGTACGACTCAATGGTCTTCTTGTTCTTATCCTCATAATCGGCAAGCTTCTTCTGGTCCTTGGCGGCATGGATCTTCACCAGGTCGAACCCGTCTGATACGGCTAGTTCCTCCAGCGCTGTTAACAGTCGGGTAGAGGCCTCCGAATCGTCATAGTACAGGACGATTCCGTCCTTAATGGCGCTCAGGCTTACTTCTTTCTTGTCTCCGCCGCACGCCGCCAGCAATGAAGCCAGCATGCATAGAACCAACAGCATCTTGATCTTCAAAAAGCAACCCTCTCCTTATGTATGATTGGCAGTGTTTCCGTTCCCCCCGGAAACGATTGTCATCCTATAGATATAGTACCATTTCCTTGTACCACGGGAAATTGAAGGATTTGTGAATAGATGGCCGCCCGGGGCTGCACCAAAACAAAAGAAATCCGAAAGAGCAACCAGAGGGTTACTCCTTCGGATTTTGCGCCTCGTATAACGCAGCCAGATTGCGCTCCAGCCTGCTGATGATGGACTTGCCTTCGTCATTGCTGACCATGCCCACCCGTATTGCAAAATCGACTTCCCGGGACAGTCCGTACATTTGGGTGTCCAGCACCTCCTCGTACAAGGGGCACTTGCGGGTTGTCAAATTCTCCATTTGTATTTCAATCAGCTTCTCAATTCGCTCAGCATCTTCCTGGAGAAGATTGAGAGATTTCTGTTGAAGGTCCTGCATGAATTCCGAATACTGCACGTTAGAACTCCCCCTACCTGAAAAAACGTCCTCTATGATCTATATTATTCGAAAATGAAAGAATACACAAGTAATGAAGCACCCGAATAGCCTGGAGCCCCAATAAAATGAGAAAAAGGCGTCCCCCCGTGAGGAGAACGCCCTGCATAATCGCGACTATTCGTTAACCACGCTGACACTCATGTTGTGCTTGGCAAACACATCGGACATGGCCTTCTTGGCATCGTCGGCATCCGGTCCGTGTACATGCAGATTATAGGTTCCGGTTGTAAGCAGGGTGGTGAACAAACCGAGAATGCTCTTCACATCGATGTATTTGTTGTCGTATTGCAAAACGATGGAAGAACGGAACTTGTTGGCAGTTTGGGAAATTTCCACAATTGCGGCGTTATTGGCGTTAGGCATGGCGAATCCCTCCATAATGGGTTTTTCATATATTTTAGCAAAACTTACCTCTATCATACATGTGAAAAGGGTTTCAAGCAAGCTGAAGTTTTAGATGAGATTCTCCGGATTTAGGACCTGAAGCTCAGGCAGTACGAATCGCCCGTCCTTGCGGATCAACACCCCGTCGAACCAGATTTCCCCTCCGCCGTATTCGGGCCGTTGAATCAGCACCAGGTCCCAATGCACGCTGGAAATATTGCCGTTGTCCGCCGCTTCGTAGGCTTGACCGGGAGTAAAGTGAAGGCTGCCGTCAATTTTCTCGTCGAACAGCGTATCCTTCATGGGGTCCTTGATGTATGGGTTGAAGCCAAAGCTGAATTCCCCGATGTATCTGGCTCCTTCATCGGTATCGAGCACCTGGTTCAGACGCTTCGTTTCATTGGAGGTAGCTTCAATGATCTTGCCGTTCTCAAATACAAAGCGGATATTCTCATAGGTCACGCCCTCATGGACAGACGGAGTGTTGTAGCTGATGACACCGTTGACGGAATCCCTGACAGGAGCCGTATAAAGCTCACCGTCCGGAATATTCCTGCGGCCGCAGCACTTGACCGATCCGATCCCTTTAATGGAAAAGGAGATGTCCGTGCCGGGACCCACAATACGCACCTTATCAGAGCGGTTCATCAGAGCTTGGAGAGGGTCCATGGCTTCGGCCATCTGGGCGTAATTCAAATTGCACACGTCAAAATAGTAATTCTCGAAGGACTCCGTGCTTTTTCCGGCCAATTGGGCCATGGCAGGGCTGGGATAGCGGAGCACAACCCAACGGGTGGACTTGACCCGCTGCTCGGAATGCACCGGATGGCTGTAATGCAGACTGTACAATCTCATCTTGTCTTCCGGCACATCCGCCATCTCGCTGGCATTATCGCCCGAGCGTACCCCTACATAGCACTGCATTTCCCGCATGCGGACCAAATCCTGCTCCGCCCAGGCGCGGATCTGTTCCTCCGTGCAGCTTTTCAGAATCGAAGCTTGGACAGTGGCATCCCGCAATTCCACGAAAGGCTGCCCGCCGCGCTTGTAAACCTCCTCCACCAGACACCGGACAATTTCCCGCTCAGGACCGAACATCTCGATCAGAACCTTGTCTCCTGCCTGCACATTCATGGAATACTGCACCAGATTTTGGGCCAACGTCTGCAATCTTGGATCTCTCATCGCAATTCCTCTCTGTGCCTTCCCGAAGGATAGCTTAAATGTAGTAGTTAGCCCGGCTATTCCACTGTTTTGCCGGTCAGCTTGTTCTTAAATACGGCGCCGAGCAGCAGCAGCGTAACGAATATCAGGCCAAGCAGCGCCAATCTGCCCTTGTATTGATGGAAGTGAATCAGATCATGTCCGATGAATGATTCCAGCAAAATAACGGGCAACTTGCCGATCACGGTTCCCAGGATAAAGTCCCGTATCCGAACCTTGGTGACACCCGCTCCCAGACTGACCGCCGTGGAGGGGATCACCGGAATAAAGCGGCCGATAAGCACATAAAAGAGCCCCTGCTCCTCCATGCGCTTATTGAAGATCCGGACAGTTGCATATTTGGCAAGCCCGCTTTCCACCCGGTCATGGCCGAAATAGCGGGCAAACATGAATGCGGCAAAGGATCCCAGCACCGCCATCGTATAATTAATCACCAATCCCCAGAATAATCCGAAGACCAGCACATTGGCGCCTGCCACCAAAACAAAGGGAATAAAAGGGACGATAACCTGCACGAACACCGCGGCCATCCCCAGAATGATGGAATACGCGCCGAAGGACCGCAAGTACTCAGACATTTCCTCCACGTTCATATGGGTCAGCTCTTTGCCGCTGTCCGTAAAAAAGATAAAGAAAACCCCTGCCAGAATCAAACAGACCGGCAGAGCAACCCGTCCGATCTTCAGCCACAAGCTTTTGTTCAAATGATCATCCCCCTGTAAGATACCCTCCCCTATTGTATCATGTTTGCCAACGAAGTAAACGCTTGCCCGGTAAAGGATCCCAACCGGATTTGCCGTGCCCCGCCTCTTCCCCATATCACCGGAACTGGTATATGGTGCGCACTGTTTCCTCACGCATCCGGCCGTCTTGCATATAGCGCATCCTGTTCTCAATAGTAAGTCGCAAGGGTCTTGCGCTGCCTGGCTTTAGCAGGATATTGCATACCCCCTCCGCCTCCAGCGTGCCGGTCATTTGTGCGAGGTTTTGCTGTGCCTTGCTGAAGCTTTCGTTTAATTCCCGTTCGAGCCTGTCCACCCTGCTTCTTGAAACCTGCGACAGCAATTGGCCGATTGCCGATTGGCCCTCCAATTGCATGGCTGTGCTCCGGTTGCGCATGGCCTCCTGAACCCATTCATTCCATGTATCTCCGGCCACGGCAACCCGAATCGTTTCCATTCCCGTCCGTCCTTCGGCATCCCGCTGCAGAATAACCGACTTTTGGGCCAGCTGCAGCAGCTTGACGGCCTCGTAAGGATCCTGCGCCAGCGTCCCCAAGGGAATTCCCGATGCGGGAGG
This sequence comes from Paenibacillaceae bacterium, assembly GCA_029256185.1. Classification (GTDB taxonomy): domain Bacteria; phylum Bacillota; class Bacilli; order Paenibacillales; family NBRC-103111; genus Paenibacillus_AR. The sequence continues at coordinate 12,736 of JAQSYI010000066.1, read as the reverse complement.
CTGCAGAACAGGAAGCGCGTACCCGTCCGCGGCAATAACCTCTGTGGTGGCGGAAACAACAGCAGGTTGCTCCGCTTCAATCACCGACAGCGTCCGTGCGAGCAGCCGTTGTGCTTGATCGGAAGCGGCAACGGTCCCTTGCTGCGGCAATTCTGCACCGCAAGCCGACATCAGGCAACAGGCCAGCAAAAACAGCATCGCCCTTGTCCTAAGATTATCTCCTGCCCTGATCCGCATAAGCTCCCCCATCCCGAGAAACATTTCTCTTAGGTTGCCGTGTTTGCGGTCATCTCATCCGTGCATCATCCTTGAAAACCGGCGCAGCTGCAAGAAAGCTCACCATTTGACATTCCCCCCTCTTAATGCTACGCTTTACGGGAAGGACAGGCATTCCGTATCATGACGGAATGCCTCGCTCTTTTTTTGCCCTCTTTTTACATTAAATGTATCCCGGAGAAACTGCCATATGGAGACGAGGAGAGGCTGACATGATTCAAGTGAAAGAGTTTGTTGATACGGATAGCTCTTATGCGGAGTCTAAAGCGAATGAATTTCTGGCCAATTTGGAGGAGGACCAACTGATTAATATTTGTTACGGCTCTGTTATGAAGCCGGCCCCTTCCGGCAAAGGAGTCCAGAGAAGCACCATCTTAGTCGTCTACAAGCTCAATCGACCCAAGCCGGTTGTTTAGCGGCTACGGGTATGGCGGCTGACAATCTGATATGGTCAAAAAAAAAACCGCCCAAAGGCGGTTTTTTTGATTCGGCAGAGCTAACCCACGCGCACACAGTTGCGCCCCTCATTCTTGGCGCGGTACAGCGCCATATCCGATCTGTAGAACAGCGATTCCACACTGATCTTCTCATCTTGCCAGTTCCACTCCGAGACCCCGCAGGATACCGTCACACAAGGCTCCGTATCCTTCTCCACCTTAAGGCGGATCCGGTCGGCGATGCGCGCCGATTGCTCAGTCATGACCTGGGGCAGGTAGATAGCCAGCTCCTCCCCTCCCCAGCGGGCGGCAATGTCCGTTTCCCGGATGCTTGACTTAATGATCTGGGATACCTGTATCAATATTTTATCCCCGACCTGATGGCCATAGGTATCGTTAATTGTCTTAAAATGATCAATATCCACAACAATCAGCGAGCCGCAGAAATCTTTCTTCTGGAGCATGCCCACCTGCTCATCCAGGTAATGCCGCGCGTACAAGCCTGTAAGGTTATCGGTAATCACCATTCTCCGAACCTCTGCGTGCAAAGAAGCATTGGCCAGCGCCAGTCCCACATGTCCGGCCAGAACCTGCAGCAGCTTGTAATTGTCATAGGTAAAAAAACCGGGTACACGGTGCGCCACCAAAATCACACCCCGCGCTTCATCATGGACAAGAAGCGGGGCTGCGATCAGGGAGCGGGCTCCCGTAATCTGCATCATTTTGGAAGGCACATTGGGATTGGCCCAGTAGTCGGACACAATCACCGGCTCTTTGGACTCGCATACAATCCCGGAGTAACCGGCATCCTTATCGAACGATTCGTGCAATAAGGCCGGAATATTGGTAGCCTGTACGATGAATTTTCCGGATGACGGCTCCAATTGCAGAATACAGCAATAATCCGAGCGGAAAATCTGCTTCAATTCAGCCGAAGCGAAGCTGAAGATCTCGTTCATCTTCAGACTCTGGTTCAACTGCTTGGTCAATTCATTGATCAGGCGAAGCTCATTAACCAGAATGTTGGATTGCTCATACAGCTTGGCGTTCTCGAATGCGGAGCCTGCAGCTCCCGAGAGCACCTTCATAATCTGAATATCCGAAGGCTCGAACTTCCCCGCGTGGGAATGGAGGTGCATCACTCCGTAAATTCCCTGCTTGCCGCTGATGGGAATGGCCATCTCGTAATAGCCGGGCAGCTTCCCTTCATCTATGACAATGCGCCCTTCCATGAAGGCCCTGGTGCAGGAGTCTTCCTCCATGCCGACAAACCGGAGAGGCTTCACCGGCAGCATGGAACGCGGCTGGTCCTGAGTCATCAACAGATCAATCCGCGCATCGGGATAGAACTCATTGATCCGGCGGATAATCTCGGTGAGAATCTCGTCGGTATCGATTTTGGAATACAGCTCATGGGCCATCTGGAACAGCATTTCCCGCTTCCTTGCTTCCCGCTCCTCCTGCTGCTGCCGTTCGGCAAGACGGACCCCGGCGGATTTCTCCATCCCGTAATACAAGAAAGCAGGGAAGCCGCCGGCCCAATCAAGCACCTGCTTCCCGTCCTCCCGGGTCCCATCCCCCACTCGGGCGGAAACTCCGATCACAAGAGCGATATCCCCGCCGCAATCATACAGGGGTACTGCCGTTAAGCTGACCCCCTCTGCTTCCATCTGAACATATGGTTCACCTGCACCCTTCAGAGAGACCGCGGCGGCCCGGATCGCATGGGCTTCGTCAGGCAAGGAGGAGGCAGAACCGCCTTGGGCAAAGTCTGCCCCGCGTCTGAATTTGATCCATGCTCCGGAAGAATCCGTCAGAAACAAATCCCCGCCCCCGGGGTACGCCGGTCCGATCTGATCCGCCCAATCCTCAAAAGCCGTTCCCGCTAAAGCAATCCATTCCGGCTGGCTTGAGAATGCACTGGCAGGCACATCGCAATAACGGGACAGAAAACGTATCCCGTAAGGCTTGCCCTCCGGCTCATAGACCCTGTTTGGTTGATTATCTTCCGGTGCCGTCCGACCGTTGCCATGGCTTTCCATATTCGACTCCTTCTTTGACGGACTGCTGATACAGCGCCAGAACGCGAAAAAAGGCATCCCGGCTGGCGCCGCCCATTCCGGGAGATACGCAAAACAGGCATTGGATGCCCGCCTGCTCTCTTTTTTGCGGGAATGCTGGCGGTCTTCGGCTTCATTCAGCTTGCAGCGCTTGTCCGAATTGCTTAGATAGTTCTATGATACTATGTTTCAAAAGAAGTTGCACCTATGTTCTTTCTAAAAAAAACAAGCGGGAACCTTGACTTTTTATACTGGTTTCTTATAATATAGTTTGTTGAGTAAACGCGGATCAAACCCGCAGGTTGAATGCAAAGTGTCACCCTTACTGATTTTGTTGCTGACGGAACAGCGGCTGAACTTTTCTGTCAGATGGGCAGCATATTATGAACACCAGACCCTTAAACAAAGTCAGGCACTTCGGCTTCACCATGGATCACTCCAACAAATACGCATATTAAAAGGAGTATGTTGATACATGGCACGTTATACCGGCCCCAAATTCAAATTAAGCCGCCGTCTGGGTATTTCCCTGAGCGGTACAGGCAAGGAATTGAGCAAGCGCCCTTTCCCTCCCGGACAACACGGTCCTGGCCAGAAGAAAAAGCTTAGCGGTTACGGCGTTCAACTGCAAGAAAAGCAAAAGCTCCGCCAAATGTACGGCTTAAACGAAAAGCAATTCCGCAACCTGTTTGATAAATCCGCCAAGATCAAGGGTATCCACGGCGAAAACTTCATGTTCCTGCTGGAAAGCCGTCTGGACAACCTGGTATACCGCTTGGGTCTGTCCAACAGCCGCGCCGGTTCCCGTCAATTGGTCGCTCATGGCCACGTAACGGTTAACGGCAAGAAAGTGGACATCCCTTCTTACCTGGTGCAACCCGGTGACGTGATCAGCCTTCGCGAGAGAAGCCGCAACCTGTCGGTTATCAAGGAAGCATTGGCTAACCGCGCCTTCATTCCCAGCTATGTCGAGTTCAACGACACAGCCATGGAAGGCCGCTTCGTCCGTTACCCTGAGCGCAGCGAGCTGTCTCAGGACATCGATGAAAAGCAAATCGTCGAATTTTACAGCCGTTAATCCTAGTGAGCAGTCCCCGGGAAGATTCCCGGGGGCTGTTTTCATTTTATGGGCTGGCAGAAGGTTGGGGGGCCTGCTCGGCAGCCGCATCCAGTTGGGCCTGTCCTTGTGCCTGGATGGCCCCTAACGCCTCGCTTAAGGATTTCTTGCCGTCCATCACCAGATCTAATTCCTGATTGGCGAGATTCACGAAAGTCTGGTAGAAGCTGTCGGGAATCTTGTAGACCGAGGCGGTATCCATCGTCTCTATCTTGGCCTTAAGCTTGTAAAAGGGCTCCAGGTTGCGCCCTTCCTTGTCCTTATTATAGGAAATCCGCGACAAGAGACCGTTCGTGGGCTGGGAGCGGGACATCACCTTGGCGTAATCCTCTCCGTTTATGTATTTGACCAGTTCCCAGGCCGCGCTGGCATTGGCAGAACCTGCACGGACCGAGAACAGCTGGTTCCAGTTGACGGAACGGGAGATATCCGGGGCAGCAGGATCGACGGGAGCCGTCACGATCTCCCAATTCACCGCGGGCGTACCGGTCAGCCTGTTTTTGGCCTGGTTCAGATTGGTCATCAGATAGGAATGATCCACCGTCATGGCTGAACGTCCGGCAACAAACAGGTTTTGCATCAGATAATCTTCATACATCACAGGAGCTGCGGGAGCCGCAGGATCCTTCCTGCTGTTTAACGCTCCTGACTGGAGGGCATCAATTGCCAATCCGAATACCTCTTCCCACAGTTTGGTCTGAATCGTTATTTTTTTCTGGCCAAAATCCATAAAGTTCAATCCGTATGTGCTTGCCAAGGACTGACCGAAATAGAATACCCCGTTTTGATGGGAGTCCGTACTGAAGCCATATATCCGTTCCTTATCGGTCCCGCCCGCGGGGAATCTCTTGGCAAGCTCGAAGACATCCTTCCAGCTCATGCCGTCCTCCGGTGGAGCAATGCCGTGCTGCTCGAATAAGTCCTTGTTGTAGTAGAGGGCTGTGCTGCTGAACCGGGGAGCAAGCCCGTACAGTTTGCCTCCTCCCATGGTGCGGAGGGCATCCAGCATGCCCGGATAGTATTGGTCCACCTGAAATCCGTCCCGGTTAACCAGCAAATCCAGATCAAGAAACTGGCCATCGGCGGCGAGACTCTCGAACACACCGGTGCTGCTCATGATGACATCCGGCTGCTTCTCCGAAACAAACTTCCGGTACTGGGTCAAATAATCCTCACCGGGTTTATAGATTCCCTGCGTGGAGAGCACCTCGATGTCGATGTTGGGGTATTTGGAATAGAACAGATTGCCGTATTCCGTGAAAAAGGCGCTTTCGTCGTAATACATAACCGTAATCGTGGCCTGGTCCTCCTCGCTCCATGCCCGAAGGGAATCATCCTGTCTTGAATTATCCCCTCTGCTGCACCCCGTGCCAAGCAGCAGCAAGACCACTGCAGCGGCGGTGTAACGCTTCATGGATTCCTTCACTCCTTTGGTTGCTATATGATCGTTCATGAGATATGACGAACGGCGCCGGGAAAAACTTATCATTTTCCTGAAAAAAACCTCGAAAAAGACGGTTTGATCCCCTCTCTATATTCATTTCTACGCCACACTGCTTGGAAAAGTCAAGCAACCCCGGTATAATGAATACATCCGTGAAACCCTTCCATGCCCGGACATGGGCTATCATGCACAGGAGGATCTTGAATGACCCAATCATTTTGGAAGCGGATTGGCGCTTTTTTCCGCAAGCCTGCCATCCGCAAAACCGGCTTCATCACATTCATGACTGTAAAATGGCTGATCATAAGCGGCATTATTGCCTGTTTTGCTGCAGGAGGCGTGGCCTTCGGCTACCTGGCCTCCGTTCTGAAGGACGATCCCATCCGGAGCGAGGAGTTTATCCGGGAGCAAATCCATCAGAACATCATAACCGGGTTTGTTTACTTCAACGACCAGACTCCCATCGGACAACTGCGCTCCGAGGAGGACCGGCGGCTCGCCGAAATGACGGATATCCCCCAATTGGTGGTGGATGCGACGCTGTCCATTGAGGACAAGTCGTTCAACGAACATTTCGGTGTGGATATGAACGGATTGCTCCGTGCCGTTAAGCAGAAGCTGCTCAATGAAGAGGTACAGACCGGGGGCAGCACGATTACCCAACAGGTGGCAAGGCGGGTCTTCCTGTCTCTGGACAGGGAGCTCACGCGTAAATTCAAGGAAATATTCTTAGCCATCCGGATGGAGCGGATTCTGTCCAAGGATGAGATTTTGCTTGCCTATCTGAACAAAATCCCCTACGGGAACGGCTCCAACGGTTATACCGTCTACGGAATTAAAGCGGCAGCCAAGGGCTTATTCGACAAGGATGACCTAAATGAGCTGAATATTGCCCAAGCGGCTTATCTCGCCGGACTGCCACAGCTGCCGAGCAATTACTCCGCCTTCTCGGGCAAAGGTGAATTTGATTCGGCCGGCTTCGGACGCGCCGTCAAGCGCCAGCAGCTGGTGCTTAAGCGCATGCTGGAGGAAAACAAGATTAACCAGGAGCAATACGAGGAGGCTCTGGCCTTCGATATGAAAAGCTCCATGGCCAAAAGCTCCGCAAAAGCCTACACCACCTATCCTTATCTGATGATGGAGGTGGAACGCAGAGCGGCAGAAGCCATGGTTCAGGTCCAGTATCCCGATCTGAAGCTGGATACGGACAGCAAGAAAACCGCGTACAACGAAGCAGTGAAGGATTCGCTCAGCCAGCTTCTGCGCGGCGGATACCACATCTACACCACCATTGATAAGACGCTTTATGATTCCATGCAGGCGATCGCACAGAATCCCAAGAATTTCACTCCTAACATTGCCGGCAAGGATAAGGATGGAATCGAACAGATCGGCGCCGTCATGATCGATAACAAGTCGGGGGCTATCCTGGGCATGATGGAAGGCCGGGATTTCTATACCGAGCAGTTGAACCATGTGACCCAGGGCTTCCGCCAGCCGGGCTCCACCATGAAGCCCATAGCCGCCTACATACCGGCCATGGAGAAGGGAGCAATCCAGCCCGCCTCCATCATTGACGACGCGCCGATCGTGCTGACCGACGGACAGAAGGGCTTTCATATTCCGGAGAACTGGAATAATAAGTTTCACGGCCTGGTTACAGCCCGGCACGCACTGAACCAATCCTATAACCTCCCTGCGTTGAAGCTGTTCTTGTATCAGGTAGGGATCAAAGAAGCTTGGGACTATGCGGCCAAGATGGGCATCACCTCTATCGTCAAGGAAGACAGCGTGGCCCAGACCGGTGTAATCGGCGGACTCCACAAGGGAGTCAACGTAGAGGAAATGACCAATGCCTACACCACTCTGCCTAATCAGGGAGTGTTCTACGACGCTTTCCTGATCGACAGAATCGTCGACAGCAACGGCAAGGTCATCTATGCCCATGAATTGAAGCCCAACCGGGTTTATTCGGAGCAGACCGCCTATCTGATGACCGATATGCTCCGCACCGTCATCACCAGCGGTACGGCTACCGACATTATGAAGAACTTCAAATATTACAAGAAGGTGGCCGTCTCAGGCAAAACCGGCTCTACCCAAGACGATGCCGACGCCTGGTTTGTAGGCTACACGCCGGATATCACTGTAGGGGTATGGGCGGGCTATGACCAGCCGGTTACCAAGCTGTCCAAAGGCGTAGGAACCAAACGCGCCATGAATGTTTGGTCGCTGGTCATGAACGAGACTTATGAGAAGAAGCCTGAACTGTTTGCAAAAACGGCCTTCGATAAGCCGGCGGATATTGTCCAGATGACGGTTTCCAGCGTTTCCGGCAAGCTGCCCAATGAATTGACGACAGGAGCAGGCAAGTCTGTCACGGACATGTTTAACAAGAAGTTCGTGCCCGTCCAAGAAGACGATGTCATGGTCAAGATGAAGTACATCCCCTATAACGGGGTCAATTATATTCCGCAGCCAGGCACACCGGATGATTTCCTCCAGGAGCGGGTCGTAATCCGCCGCGAGAAATCCGTGGCCAAGATGCTGGAAGAAATCAAGGCGGCCATGGAGAAGCTGCCGCCGGACAGCCGGGAGCCCCTTGAGCATTATGTTCCGCAGGATGCGGATCAGGATGCGCCTTCAGAGGCAGATCCGCGTACGGATGACGGAACTATCCCGGCTACTCCCGGCAGTCTGCTGGTGACCCGTACCGGGGACACCAGCCGGATTTCCTTCCAGCTCGGGACGGCTCCGGACATCGTAGGTTACCGGCTGTACCGTTCCATAGACGGCGCCCCCTTTATGAGAGTGGATGGCCAAGTGCTGCTTACCGGACAGGAGCCGATCTTTACGGATGCCGTACCGGGAATGTCTGTGGGGTATTACGTGACCGCGGTGGATGTGGCGGGAAGAGAAAGCGTTCCTGGACATGGCGCGTATCCCGGCGGGAATACTCAGGGTCTGGGCGATCCGAATAACCTCCTTCCGGGAGGGGAGAGCTCCGCTCCTCACGGCAATAACAGTCCCGCTCCATCGGGAAGCGCCAGTGAAGGGCCGGCAGGCTCGGGAACCGGCACCGGCAATAAACCGACTCCCACTCCCAAACCTGAAGCATCTGCCAGAGCTCCCGAGGTTCCTTCAGGGCTAAAGGTAAACAACAAGGGAGTATCCATCCAGGTCGTGTGGAGCAAGAATGCGTCTGAAAACAACGTCAGCCAGTACAACGTGTATTACAGCGATAAGGAAGACGGCCCCTACCGGAAGCTGGGATCGTCCACGGGTACGGAGTTTATCTATTTCGCAGCTTCGGAGGAGGGATACTACAAGCTTTCCGCCGTTAACGACAAGGGTGAATCCGAATTAAGCAAGTCTGTCCATTACAAGAAATAGCCGCTAATTATAAGAGCCTGTGAATGACCAACAAGACCGCATAAGGGGATGCATCATTCCCGGTTATGCGGTCTTGTTTTGTCCTTGCGGTCCTGCGTTATTCGCGGTCCTGCGCATCAAGACAGGCTCTCCTCGCGTTTGCCCATGATTCCGTAAAGATACAAATCCCAAAATTTAGCCGAATAGTCCTTGGTTTCCATCCCGGGCGGCGGGCGCAGTTGCTCTTGGGCCACAGCCCGGCGGAGGATGATCGTGTAGGCAAGCAGCACCTCCGTATCCACATCCAGCCGGACAATTCCGTCAATCTTGGCAGAGCGGATCAAGTCCCGGTACAGGGGCAGCACTTTCCCGATATAAGATTCCATAAAAGAAGACACCACTTGGGGATAGCCGTTCATCAGATCATCAACAAAATGGCCGCGGAAAAACTGATCGTATTCTTCGACATCGAATATCCGCAGAAAGTCCTCCTTGCTCATCCGTTCCTGCTTTGCCTTCTGCACAAGGGTCTGGAGCTGCTCCATGATGGAATCGGCCGCTTGGGCAAGTATAGCCTCCACGATCGCGCTTTTGTCCGCAAAATATTTGTAGAACGTGGCTTTGCTGGTTCCCGCCGTTTGGGCAATCTCCTCCACTGTAACGGGATGGATCCCCTTCTCAAAACAAAGGCGGCTCGCCGCGGCCAGCAGGGCATCTCGTTTCCCCGACTTTCTTCGTATCACTTCCTTGGTCATATGAGCCCTCCCGTAGATCATCCACACGATTGCAAAACCCGGCTTAGACGAGGATTATAAGCTGAGATTGCGGCGCCGAAAGCATATTGCCCCGGCTGCTGTCAATACTGCCGTCAGCAGCAGCAACCACAAAATCGGAGCAGTCGCCACCGGTTCTGCAGGATATGCGGATACATGGGTAAATGGCGAGAGATTGCGCATCCAATCCGGCAGCTTAAGCAATTCCGCCAGCATGGGACCGGCAAGCAGGCTGACGCCTACTCCGGCCCAAGTAAGGCCGCCGGCTATCCGAGGAGCCCCTCCAAACGCCAGTGCGGCAACTCCGCCCAGTACAAAGGCTGCAGGAATCTGCAAAAGTGCAGCTACAACCATTTGGCCCAACATGGATATATCCTTAAGGACCAAGGCGGCCGTTATACCTGTAACCATACCCAGCAGCAACAGCAGGGCAACAGTGCCTGTTGCGGCACAAGCGGCATAGCAGAGCTTCCAGCGCATCCGGCTGACGGCAGCGCCCAGTACAGGCTCCAACGTCCCCTCTTCTTCTTCCGAACGCATGCGGAGCATTCCCTGTACCAGGAAAACGGCCGTAATGGAACCGGTAATCCCCATGATCATGGCGAAGTAAGTGTCTGTCAAGGCAGCAGCCCCACCCAATTGGTCAAATATTTCCATCATCTTCTCGTTGTCGGAGATCATGCTCTCAAATTCACTGCTAATCCCGCCGATGACCGCCCCGAAAACAACCATGGCTATGGCCCAGCCCAGCCAATTGCCGCGCTGCAATCTCCAGGCCAGTCCAAAGGGATTGGTCAGCCAAGGGTGAGCCACAGGCGAACCCTTGCGGGCCGGAAGCAACCCGGCTCCAATATCACGCAATGCAACCAACCGGAACGAAAGGCCCGCCAGAATGAGGAAGGCCGCCGCAAACAAACCCAGAGTCCACCAATGATTATCGTGGAATGCCCGCATCTGCGCCCCCCAGCCGATTGGTGTCAGCCAGGCCGGCCAGGCGCTGTGCACCCGCATGCCGCCCTCCTGAAGCTCCCCCAGCATATTCCCCGCTGCAGCCAGCAGAAAAGAAAGTCCAATGCCTGCTCCGGCCAAGCCGTTGGCTCCACGTGACGTTACGGACAATTGGGCGGTTAACGCGGCCACACCTGCGAAGGCGAGCCCTACGCCTCCATAAGCAGCCCCGGCTGCCCATGAGCCTGACAGCGGAAATCCCGCCGAGGCAAGCGACAGCGCAAATAGAGGAATAAGCGCCAGGCTTGCCGAAGCGGCAACAATCAAGGCGGCTGCCAACCCTGCATAGCGTCCCACAATAGCGGAGCCGATCATCTCCGCTCTTCCCGTCTCTTCATTCTGGCGGGTATGTCTCACAACGGCTTGGCAGCTCATTAACGCCACCATGACCGCTATGAACGTATAAGTCTCCAGCATCGTGTATCCTCCCAAGCTGGCTCCGGACACCGGAGGATCGAACAGCCGCATAATGGGACTGGCGGCGCGGATGGTAATGATATTGACCATCTCCAGATCCGATGCGAAGAAATCCTTATACGTAATTGCCATGGAGAACAGCAGCAGAGGCAACCCTGCGAGCCATATGGTCAGCTTGATCCGGTCCCGCCGAAGCGCCAGCCGGATAAGGGCGGATGTTCCTGTGAACGGAGAATGACTCATTGCTGCTTTCCCCCTTTGCCTGCAGCGGTCCCCTGCTTCCTCCCCTTGCTTGCAGCAGACAGCCCGCTCTCGTCCCCGTAATGCTTCATGAACAGCTCTTCCAGAGTAGGCGGCGTGCTGAACAGAGATTTGATACCAAAGCCGGTCAGATGCTTCAACACAGCGCCAAGCTCCTGATTATCCACCTTGAATTGCACATGGGTGCCGAAGTTGTGCAGCCCGGTTATGCTGAACATGTCCTCCAGGCCCGTAACAACCTTTTCCGTATCAACCGTCACAGTAGTCAAAGTCAGAAGCCGCATCTCGGACAAGGTCCCGGATTCGACTATTTTTCCCTTGCGGATAATACTGATCCGGTCGCATAACGTCTCCACCTCCGCCAATATATGGCTGGAGAGGAGTACGGTCTGGCCTGCCGCTTTCACCTGGGCCACGCATTCCTGGAATACGGCCTCCATCAGGGGATCAAGACCGGAGGTTGGCTCATCCAAGATGAACAGCTCTACATCGGATGCGAATGCCGCCACCAGTGCTACCTTTTGCCGGTTTCCCTTGGAATAGGTTCCGCATTTCTTGGACGGGTCAAGCTCAAACTGCTCCAGCAACCGGGCACGCCGCTTAGGATTCAACCCGCCGCGAAGCTTGCCGAACAGATCAATTACCTCACCGCCGGTCAGATTGGGCCAAAGATGCACATCCCCGGGAACATAGGCCAATCTGCGGTGCAGCTCTACGGCATCCTTCCAGGGATCTTTGCCGAACAATTGCATCTCCCCCGAGTCCTTGCGCAATAAACCCAGCAAAATTCGAATGGTTGTGGATTTACCCGCTCCATTGGGACCGATAAAGCCAAGCACCTCCCCGCTGCCCACCTCCAGGTTAACGTCCTGCAAAGCCTGAAAACGGCCGAATGATTTCTGTACGCCTCTCATATGAATAACAGACATTATCCTCACCTCCGAAATTCTTGTATAGCAATCCGCTTATACGTACGATTATATACATATTCGTTCAAATAGTATACTTATTTTTTATTTAAAATAGATTAAATCAGCATATTAGTATACTAATCTCTTTTGCAATCCCATTTGGAGCTGTAAACGGACTCAGTCGCTCTTATGGAATTCCCCTGCTCTTCATCCAAGTACTTTACGGGGGCCCCAAAAACTAATTCATTCTTTACTAACTAAGAAAAACCTGGCAGAATATCGCCAGGTTTTTTACGTTTCCAAAAAAAGGGGGGGTAAAGGACGCTTTCCCATGTTGGTGGGTCCGTCCCGCTACTCACAACGGAAATTTTTTCCGTTAACCCGGCAGAATCTTCATTTCGCGCTCGTTTAGCGGAAATTTTTGACCTTATCTCCTACTGAACTGCCCAAAACAGGCCTAGTACAACATGTTGTAAATTCGTTCCCTATGGAAAAGTACCAAAAAGGTCCTAAAACTCGTCGAGCACAAACGAGAATTGATCGACGAGTAAAGCGAGCAACTCACGAGCGGTGCCGGTATAGGGGGTCGCTTCCCAACGACCGGATGAGTTGGCCACGCCAAGCTGAAAGAGACGGCCCTTCCTTTCCAAGGAAAAGCGA
>JAQSYI010000065.1 GCA_029256185.1 Paenibacillaceae bacterium | reverse complement strand
CGTGGCTCCGGTAGCGCCCGTGGCTCCGGTAGCGCCCGTGGCCCCGGTAGCGCCCGTGGCTCCGGTAGCGCCCGTGGCTCCGGTAGCGCCCGTGGCCCCCGTAGCTCCGGTAGCGCCCGTGGCACCGGTAGCGCCCGTGGCCCCGGTAGCGCCCGTGGCTCCGGTAGCGCCCGTGGCACCGGTAGCGCCCGTGGCGCCCGTAGCGCCCGTAGCGCCTGTGGCCCCGGTAGCGCCCGTGGCCCCGGTAGCGCCCGTGGCGCCCGTAGCGCCCGTAGCGCCTGTGGCCCCGGTAGCGCCCGTGGCCCCGGTAGCGCCCGTGGCCCCCGTGGCTCCGGTAGCGCCCGTGGCCCCCGTGGCCCCCGTGGCCCCGGTAGCGCCCGTGGCCCCGGTAGCCCCCGTAGCACCAGTAGTCCCCGTGACTCCTGTCGCACCAGTGACCCCCGTAGCTCCTGTCGCCCCTGTCGCACCCCTGGCTCCCGTGGCTCCTGTGCCCCCCGTAGCGCCCGTGGCTCCGGTTGCCCCACCACCGCTTATAAGGGTAGCATCCATGAAGATTACATCATCAACGAGGATATTACTCGAAGATGCGGCAGGCAACAGTGTAAACGAAAGCTGGGCATTTGCCGCCGTTAACGGTGCAACGGTTGCCATACCTTCAAATACACTCCACTCACTACTCGAAAAGTGACCCTGCTGAATGATGAGCAGTAGTCCGCTGCCCAAATAAGTGAAGGCAGAATTAAAATAGTTTACTGAAATAGCGACAATAGGACTTACTCCGGTTCCATTCCTTGTTAATGATGCCGATACATAGTAACCTGCTCCTGGCTCAACCGTTACCATTTGTTGAACGGATGGAGCCGTTGCACCATTCAGCAAGGCAGCGCTGAAACTGCCGCTTTTAGATGTTGAGTTAATACTGGAATTCACGGGTATCCATGGAGCGAAACCATTTTCGAAGCCGCCGTTAATAATTTTATTTCCTAAGCGGACAGTCAATTCCACCACCTCTAGTAGAGCGTCTATTGGTATGAAACAAGAAGTCTCACATCCAATTACATTCTATGCATGATGGTAGAATTTTCTACAAAAATGTGTTCATTTACCATGCTTCTACACAGACCTCCCCGTGTGAGCGGATCCACATAATCCAGTCATAAAGGCTCTAATGGTTTGTATTTGCCAAAGCAGATATTCCTTTAATTATACATTCAATACTATTTTAACGTAAGTATGGGCAATCCCCGTACGACCCTGACAGAACCTCTGAGACTCTGCAGTTTTTACCATAATCAGAGGAATTCATGGTTTACTGGAACATTTAAACAGTTGTATGATGGAGTATACCAAACAATCCGAGCAGAACAGGGAGGACCCCATGCAAAAAAACGAGACTTTATGCCAATACCATCAGGAACGCTACGGAACGCTGCTCCACCGGCTCGTTCAGGAACCGTTCAACTGTTATCAGATTGCTATGGTCAAACACGGCGAGATAATTCTGAAGCTGAATTACGATGCATCCGCAACCGAAGGAACCACCCCTCCGGAAGACCGGCGTCTGCTTGTAGGTTCAGTTACGAAAGCGATTACAGGAGCGCTGCTGCTCAAGCTGCTGGAAACAGGCGAGGTTACCCTCTACGATTCCGTCTCCCGCTTCATCCCCGAGTGGAAGCATGAGGAGATTACGCTGCTCCACCTGATGACCCATACCGGAGGCTTCGATGACAGCAGTCTAAGCGTGACCTGGCCGGACAGGGGAGCAAGATCAGCCTATTATGACGCCATCTACGCCCAATTGAGGACCAAGGATACCCCCGGCCAGGTTAACCGCTACAACACCCATACATTTGCCGTATTAACGGACGTACTGGAACGGGTGACGGGCCAGCCGTTGGAGGAATTCGCCCAGGAGCAATTGTTCCAGCCCTTGGGGATGGAACGGACCACTTATCTGGTCCATACGGTCAGCGACCGGATTGCTTATCCCCTGGATGCAACAACCGGGCATCCTGCCGTGGAGCTGTCCGGCAAGGATATTACTGGAGACACCGGTCTTTGCACCACCGCGGAGGATCTGCTCCGCTTCGGTCAGATGGTGCTGGAGGGAGGAAGCTTCGGGGACAAGCGGGTATTCGCCGAGCAGACGGCAGCCCTGATGCTCCAGGAGATTACCGGGGACCGGTTCGGCAGAACGCCCAACTTCTGGATCAAGACCGCTTCCGACAAGCACGGCACCACCAACGCGGATTTTCACCGCTGCTACTCGGACTTTCATTCGCCCAGGACAGTGGGGCACAACGGCTTTACGGGCTGCTGGTTTTTCATCGACCCCGCGGCAGAGACGGCAGGAGCGATTCTGACCAACAGCAAGAAAATGAACCAGGACGGCAGAAACTATAAGCGGATCGGCAATATTATGATGACGCTTTAATCCACATATCAGAAGCGAGGTGGCATTTTTCCGTGTTCCCTTTTCTGAAGAGAAGAATCCTGTTTAAGATCTTGCTGATGTTCATTATCGCCATTTCGGTGCCGGCACTTGTCATCGGCATTATGTCGATGCGGCACAGCACCGACCATATAATCCAGCAGGTGGACCTGTCCAGCAATAACCTCCTTGCCGAGAAGAAGTACTTTATTGAGCAGCAAGTGGCGGAGGTAGAGAACATCACCAATCTGATCATCGGCAGCACGGAATACTGGAACCTGATGCAGAGCAATGCCGATCCGGCCCAGCAGCATGAGGGTATGTACCAGATGATTAATTTTTTCAACAAAAGAATAACCGCCGATTCCAATATTGCCTCCATTTATTTGATTAACCGGGACCAAAATTATGTGTTGTCCAATGCTAAATACAGCCTAGACGAATTTTATGATCAAGTGGGATTGCAGCGCTATCCGATAGGAGGCACATTCGCCGGAGTTCCGCGAAGGCTGGAAAATAACCGAACTTTAGATTCGGGCTTGGAAAAGATGGACATCATCAGCTTTTTCCGCTCCATAACGGATCTTAACAATGGCTCACAGATCGATGTTCTCATCAATCTGCACTACGGGAAATTCGCCGCCAGGCTGCAGTCTGATAATAACCCCTATCAAATGGACCTGCTCGTATTCAATGACCGCAATGAGTTAATCCTCAATCAATCGGGTATTAAGCCTGATGAGAAAAAGCTGAAAGAGCTCCGCGGCTCTGACGGAAGCTCCGGCAAACTGACCTCCGACAAAACGGACTATTATTACGGTAAAACCTATTCCGAATCCCTGCGCTGGACCTTCGTCTATATCCAGCCCTATGTAGAAATGGTAGGGACGGCCGCGCTGCTCGGCGATGTGATTCGTTCCACGATTCTGGTGGTAGTTGCATTGGCGCTGGGCCTGGGAATATTCTTCTCTATTTCCTTGTATAGGCCCTTGGGCAGTCTGGTGTCCCAGGTGCGCAAGCAGACTTCCTCCAAGTCCGAAAAAGGCAGCGATGAATATTCCATCATAGGCGCCGCGGTGAATGCCTTGTTTCAAGAAAACCATACGCTGCAATCCCGCTACCAATTGGCCTATCCCTACTTGAAGCAGCATTCCGTACAGGAATTGCTAAGCGGCAATGTATGGGACCCGGACAAGTGGGACAGTATTATTGAACTGCTTGGCGTTCAATTTACGGAGCCGTATTATGCCGTGGCGGTCATGGATCTTGAGAATACCGAGATTACGGATTATCTTCTGCAAGAGTTGGAGAATTTGTTGCCGCAATGGACCAGAGCACATCTTCTTTCGGTTATTAATAACCGTCAATTAGCGGTTGTTATCAATACAAGTCTGGAGAATGAGGGCGTCCATGCCCAGTTTTGCGATATTCAGGAGGAGCTTAACAGAAGAGGCATAGAACTGACTATCTCCATCAGCCCAATCTGCTCCGGGTTGAACATGCTGGGTCTGGCCTATCAGGAGGCCAACCGCCAGTTGAACAACAAGTTTTTTGTCGGCAAAAATCAACTGATCGTCAATGAAACCTCGCGGCATGTGAAGGACAGCGAAGCTATTGCGTATAAGCGGCTCCAAGAAGAACTGCTTGAGGGCATCCGCTCGCAAAATCCGGACAGAGCTCTGGACCTGTTGAACCAATTTATGAAAAACATGGCGGAGCAAGCGCGCTCCATAACGAATATCAAATATCTCTCCTTTCAGGTAAGCACGGGTCTGCTGGAATCCATCATGGATGTGGGCGGCAAGCTCGCGGAAAGTATGGAGCCTGAGCATATTTGGGAGCGCATTGACCAGTCGGATACTATTCAGGAGCTCAAGGAGTTTCTGGAGCAATTCTTACAGCAATGCATTGCAGCTGCCGGCCAGATTAAGCAGAAGCAGCACATGGAGCTGGTGGGCAAAGCCAAGGAGTTCATCCGGGAGCATTACAGCAAGGATTTATCCATCAAGGACATCGCCGCCAGCGTCTACTTGAGTCCCGGTTATCTGAGTACGATCTTCAAATCGGAGACGGGCACGACCGTTCTGGATGATCTAACCAAGGTCCGCATGGAGGCGGCCAGGGAGCTTCTCCATAATGGTGAGATCAAGGTAACCGATATCGCCCAAGCTGTCGGGTATAACAATGCCCAGAGCTTTATCCGTTTTTTCAAAAAGACCTACCAGATGACCCCAATGGAATACAGAAGAAGTCTGGTTCTTTTTCGGGAGTAGCGTTTTTGATCATAATCTGCCAATGTGACAGGTCCATAACCCTCGTATTTATAAAAAATCGGAGAATGTGATGGTTTACGGAGCGGCGTTCCTGCCCATATACTCAACTCACGGTCAATGAAAGCCTTTACAAATGGACCGATGGACCGTAAGCGATTGATTTCCAAAAAGGAGGGTTTTATTGTGAAGTTCAAAAAGAGTATGATTCAAGGTTCTGTCGCCATCCTGTCCGGTGCTGTTCTTGTCTCCGGCTGCGGCAGTTCATCGGAGGGTTCCCAGCCTACGGCATCGGTCCCCGCAGCCTCTACTGCCCCTGCCGCCACCGCCACCGCGCAGGCCACCAAGGGGCCGCCAGTTACCTTGAAGCTGGCGGTTAGCGAAACCTGGCCAGGGGTGAGCTATGATAATGCCTCGATCAAGTATATCGAAGAGAAGACCAATACGAAGCTGGAAATTACGACTACCACCGAGGATAAGCTGAATATTATGCTGGCCTCCGGAGAGCGGCCCGATATTGTCCAGTTCGGCAAGGATGCCACGGAATGGAAGTACAGCAAATCCGGGCTGCTGCTGCCCATTAACGATTACTTCGATAAAGCCCCGAATCTGAAGGCATACGGAGCCGATGGCATCTGGGACGCCATGAAGCATGAAGACGGCAAGATCTATGCCATTCCTATCAAGGGCAGCACCATTGACAATATTCCCCTGTACCGGAAGGATTGGCTGGATAAGCTGAATCTGAAGGTTCCCACAACCGTTGAGGAGTTTATTGCCGTAGCCGAAGCAATCTCCAATAATGACCCTGACGGCAACGGGAAGAAGGACACCTATGCTTTGAGCGGATTTAACACGGGCAACAACGGCTTCGATCTTGCCAGTTGGGACCATGTATTCGGCGCACATGGCGTACTTCCCAATTTCTGGATTGAGCAGGACGGCAAGATCGTCAACGGGTCGGTAGCCAACGGGGCGCTGGATGCACTGAAGGTGCTTAACCGTCTGTACAAGAATAAAGCCATCGATCTGGAATTCGTAACCGATAACTCGGCGCGGTTCAAGGATAAGATAATCAAGGGCGTCATCGGTGCGCCCGTTTACCGGACCTTCGTTCTCGATCCGAATAATCTGAACAACTATTATACTCCCATGAAGCAGCACAATCCTAATGCCGAGTTCGTGGAGGGGGGCATTCTCAAGGGACCGGGCAAATCCATCGGATACCGGACCCTGACCAAGCGGGGCTGGCTGAAGACAGCCGTGCTGAAGGATTCCAAGAACGTTGACGCGGCTGTACGGCTGCTGGATTATCTGGCCTCCGATGAAGGGAACCGCTTTGTCAACTACGGGGAGAAAGGGAAGCACTATACAGAGGAAAACGGATTGGTTAAACGCACCATTACCGACGAACAGATGAAGGTGGAAGGAGTCACCCAATTGAGGCTGGCTTACAACAGTCTGTTTGACCATACCTCAAAGCGCTTCCAGGATGTCAGGAAATTCGCCGAATCCATCAGCTACACCAGTCCGGTTGAAGGCATCTTCATCGAGGATAATACCAAGGAGGGGGAATTGGGCGCTTATGCCAGCACCCAATACACCAAGATGATTACCAATGAGGGCCCCATTGATGATATGTTCAATGAGTTTGTGAAGGAATGGAACAAGCGGGGCGGACAAGAATTGACCAAAGCGTACGATGACGCCTATCAGAAGAAGGCTGCCAAGTAATGCTGCCGGCATAGTCAGAAGGCCTGGGGTTGGAGTGCTGCAATATGCGTCCGATCCCAGGCCGGATGCTAATGAAATAAGTTTTCCTCGCGGAAAACTCGGGCTTACGCTTACGAAGAAGGCTTTGCTAACGCAAAGCCCAGCCTATGCTTACGAAGTCAGTTTTCCTCACGGAAAACTAAAGCTTATGCTTACGAAGAAGGCTTTGCTAACGCAAAGCCCTTAGGAGGAAATCAACATGGATGCTTCCCAACAGACCGGAAGGGTTGAACAGTTACCCGCCACTGTCCGGCAACGCAGCCCGATGTTCCGTACTGTCATCAATGACCGTTTTTTGTATTTGATGCTGTTGCCGGGCTTTATTTTCTTCGTTGTGTTCAAGTATGTTCCCATGTATGGAATTGTGATTGCATTTAAGGATTTTGATATTTTCAGAGGAATCATGGACAGCGAGTGGGTAGGACTGCAGATATTCCGCGAAGTATTCGACTCTGCTGATTTCTGGAACATTTTCCGCAATACCATTCTGATCAGCCTGTACAAAATCATCTTCGGATTCCCCGCTCCGATTATGCTGGCCCTGCTGCTCAATGAGCTGATGAGCCAGAAGTTTAAGAAATGGATTCAGACCATTCTCTACCTCCCTCACTTTATCTCATGGGTGGTGCTCTCCGGGATTATGCTGGCCATTATGTCTCCATCTACGGGACTTGCCGGCATGATGTTCGAATTGTTCGGATACGAACCAAAAAATATTATGGCTGACCCAACCTACTTCCGCAGTATATTGGTGGCCTCGGATATATGGAAGGAGATGGGGTGGAGCACCATCATTTATTTGGCGGCCTTGACCCAGATTTCTCCGGATCTCTACGAAGCGGCCATTGTGGACGGAGCCGGAAAGTTTACGCAAATATGGAGAATTACACTGCCCTCCATCCGCAATGTTATTATCATGCTGCTTATTCTGCGGATCGGCGGTTTGATGAACGCAGGCTTCGAGCAGGTGCTGGTCATGCAGAATTCCGCCGTGAGAGAGGTTAGCGAGATATTCGACACCTATGTATTCCGGTATGGCATCCAGCAGGGCAATTACAGCTTTGCAACCGCAGTGGGTCTGTTTAATTCGGTCATTGCATTAATCTTGATTACACTGGCCCAATGGATCAGCAAGCTGTTTGGGGAAGAGGGGTTGTTATAAAATGAATAAGAGCAGCGGAGACAAAATATTCACGGCGTTTAACTATGCCTTATTTATTGCCCTTGGCATTATTACGATCTATCCATTCTGGTATGTACTGATGTTCTCCATGAATGATCCCAATATGGCATCGGTTCAAAGCCTGAATCTGTACCCGGAGCATTTCTCCCTGATTACCTACAAGTATGTGCTTTCCCAGCCCTTCATCTATACGGGCTACAAGAACACGCTGATTGTCACAACTGTGGGCACCTTGATCAGCATGATCACGACAATCGGCTGTGCCTACCCCTTGTCCAAGGATAAGCTGGTAGGCAGGAAGTGGATCTTCGGCCTCTTCTTTTTCACCATGCTGTTCCATGGCGGAACCATTCCCACGTATCTGGTGGTCAAGGAGCTTCATATGGTGGATACCTTATGGGCCTTGATGATTCCCGGGGCAATCAGTGTATTCTACATGATGATCATGATCAAATTCTTCAAGGGAATTCCTGCGGAGCTGATCGAGTCCGCGAAGATGGACGGGGCAGGTGAGATGTTCATCCTGTTCAGGATCATCATGCCCTTATCCGGTGCAGTTAATGCTTCTGTAGGTCTGATGTATGCGGTGGGCAAATGGAATGAGTATCTGGCGGGGGTCATCTACATTAATGACAACAGCAAGAAGGTGCTGCAGGTGGCGTTGAACGGCATGCTGAGGGAAGATACGCTGTCCGGCCAGGCGGGTCTGATGGAGCTTGCCACCTCTCCGGAGAGCGTCAAGATGGCGGCCGTTATTGTCAGCGTGCTGCCCATTTTATGCGTATATCCTTTTTTGCAGAAGTATTTTGTGAAGGGCATGATGATCGGCGCCGTGAAAGGATAGAGTCGCTATGACAAACTTTGAAAATCCCACGTCGGAATACCGCCCTTTATCATTCTGGTCCTGGAACGGAAGACTTCGCGAGGAAGAGCTGCGGCGGCAAATCATGGAGATGAAGGAGCAGGGCTGGGGCGGTTTCTTCATGCATGCCAGAACAGGGCTGGAAACGGAATATTTGTCTGAGGAATGGATGAGCATGGTGGAGGCGGCGGTGAAGGAAGCCTCACGGCTGGGCTTGGAGGCCTGGCTGTACGATGAGAACGGCTGGCCCAGCGGCACCGCCGGAGGCATCGTCCCCCGTCTTGACCCCGCACTCAGGGAAACCCATCTCATGATGGCCAAGGGGCGGATTCCATATAGAGAAGAAGATGTCCGTATACTCGCGGTCTATGAAGTGGAGAAGCAATATGGCATAAGGGCCCGGTCATACGGTGCGGATCACTTGGACGTAGAATTCCGTAACTTTCTTCGCTCGGACCTGGATAGTCTTGGCCCGGCGGACAAGAGGGCCGATTGTGTGCCGGATTATCCGGACAAGGAAGTGCTGTTCTTCTTCCAATGGAGAGCTCCTCTTGGCAACGCCCGGTTTAACGGAGCCAGTTACGTGGATTTGCTTCATCCCGGAACTGCCGACGCTTTTATCGCTTCGACTCATGAGCAATACGCCGCCCGCTTCGGAAGCCGATTCGGCGGTGTCATCCCCGGCATATTCATGGATGATTTGACCCTCGTCTGGAACATCTGGGGGATGAAGTCGTATGCCCTTCCCTGGACAGAGGGGCTGGAGGAGATGTTCGCCGGGGAATACGGATACAGTCTGACGGAATACCTGCCTCACTTGTATTATGAACTGGAGGGCTACAGAAAAGTACGGCTGGATTATTACCGCCTGGTCAACCGGCTCTTTGCCCGGAACTGGACCCAAAGAATCAATGACTGGTGCCTGGATAAAGGTCTTATCTCAACCGGCCATCTTATGGGAGGCAGCAGGGGCTATATCGACCCCATGCAGCACTATGAGCATATGGGGTCTCCTGCTACGGATCACCTGGCCTTCCAGTGCAAAAGCTTCGCAGCACATCGTCTGGCTCAAAGCGCAGCCAGCCAACTGGGGAAAACCCGTGTGGTCTGTGAGGTTTATGCCGCCTGCGGGCAGGACCTGACCTTCGAGGGCCAGAAGTGGATCGCGGACTGGCTCTTTATTCATGGCATCAACCAGCTGGTGATGCACTTGTCCCTCTATGACATGGCCGGTCACCGCAAGCGGGATCATCCGCCCACTCTGTCATGGCAGCAGCCCTGGTGGCCGTATAATCATGTCATGGCCGGTTACCAGGCAAGGCTGTCCTATATGCTCTCCTGCGGCAGGAGGATGGCGGATATTCTGGTCATTCATCCCGTGGAGAGTGTGGGCGTGGCCTACACACCGCTTGATCCCCGGCAATCGGAAGCTGTATCTGGAAAATATGAGCGAATGCTGCAGCTTCTCCTTGAGAGTCACCGGGATTTTGAGCTGGGCAGTGAGGAGCTCATGGAAAGATACGGAGCAGTCCGGGACGGCAAGCTGTATGTAGGGCAATCGTGTTACCAAACCGTGCTGCTGCCGGGTCTTCTGACCCTGCGGGGGGCAGTTGCCCGCCTGCTGGAGAACTTTATGGAGGCAGGAGGCTTGGTTATTGCCTGTGGCGAAGTGCCGGCGGCGGTAGACGATAGTCCGGGTCCAGGCTCTTCCTACGGATGGGATCAGGCATCATTCATGCAGCGTGTCAGAACTTGTCCTATCCATATGCTGGAGGAGGTTGTCCGGGAGAGTACCGCTTCACCTGTTACGGTTACCGGGATGGACGGGAAACCTGCCGCACAGATTTTCCTTCATATGAGGCAGACAGCTGATTCAAACATCTGCTTTTTGATCAACCATAGCAGGAAGCAAGGCTGCAGAACCCGTCTTCTCTTTCCGGGAAAATGGAATATCACAATGCTGGATCCTGCCACTGGAATAGAATCCGCCGCCAGTTGCACCTCCTGGCAAGGAAATACCTATATGGAGCATGAGTTCCCTCCTGTCGGATCGTTGCTCTTGAAGCTGACGGATGCGGACAAGGACTTGCCCGGAGACGGGATTGAACAGACCTCTCTGCTTCTGCGGGAGCCGGGGTCAGTACAGAGCCCCGCTAAGCCATTGCAACGACAGCCTGAGGAAGCAATATTTCTGCATGAGAACTGGCGGTTGAAGCTGTTGGACCATAATGCGCTGACTCTGGATTATTGCACGATAGCGGGCATTGCAACCGCCGCACCCGCGCCCATGCATCATATGAAGGCGCATGCCATGATCATGGAGCACAAACAAGACTTTATACTGGAATATCAGTTCCAGGTAAAGGGATGGACGGAAGCAACGGCTTGGGCCGTGGTGGAAAGACCGGAGCAGTGCCGTTATATCGAGTTTAACGGGCAGCGGATCCAGGATCAGGAATCCGGCTGGCGGATCGATCCTTCCTTCCGGAAATTTTCTTTGGCGGGTCTGGTGCGCCAGGGCTTGAACACGCTGCGGCTGTCTTGTGCCTGGCATGAGAAGGCGATTGTGGAGCCGGTATACATCGAGGGGGATTTTCGGGTGGAAGGAGCATCACATGGAGCCTTTGTGCTGGTCTCCCCCCGCGAGAATTGCTCAGGAGTCAATCTGGCACGGGAGGGATATTGCTTTTATGCAGGCCAAGCGGAACTTTCCCAAGCGGTGCGGATAAACAATGTGGCGGACAGACGCTTCCGGCTGGAGCTGGTTGGGATGGATGCCGTATGCGTGGAGGTGCTGGTAAACGGAAAGAGCGCAGGGGTCATAGCCTGGAAGCCGTACACGCTTGATATTACCGGTCTGGTGCAGCCGGGAGAAAACGGCATTACTCTGCGTCTTGTCCCTTCTCTTCATAATCTTCTGGGGCCACACCATATCCAGCAGCAGGAGGAGAAGAAATGGATTGGACCGGCCAGCTTCGACGATAAGAGCAATTGGTCCGACTTCTACCATTTTGTTCCTTTTGGAGTCAGCGGCGCAGGCATTAGAATCAGCCGCTCAAGCTGAAGGAAGGTTTGCCTCTCCTGAGCCTCCGTTTGAATCTGCAACCTTAAAGGAGCGACATATCTTGCATGAGACAGTAACTCTATAAGGAGGTGATCCATACATTCAGCGCAGAATCACATCATGGCATTCCAATTCAAGGGAAGAAGGGATGAGCATTTGATGAGGCTTAAATTTTCCAAAAATGGTAAGCGACAATGGACCCGGTTTATCTCTGCATTGCTCGTATGTGTTTTGCTGCCTTGGTACGGGTTGGCCTATGCGTCTGACCCGCTGCCCGGGCTGCCTTACCATGAAGACTTTGAAAGCGGCTCCGCACAAGGCTGGACGGTGGACACAGGCACCTGGACGGTAGGGAACGACAATGGCACATTGGCTTATCAAACCCTATCCTCCCAATCCATTGCCCGTGCTGTCTACGGGGAGAACAATTGGGACCATTACAAGGTATCCGTCGATTTCAAGATGAACGGCTGGGGTTCCACGGCATTCCAGACCGCAGGCCTTATGATGCGGTACACCGATGCCAACAATTATTATCTGTTTACCTTCGATAATCCCGGTGAGATCCGCATCCGCAAGAAGGTGGGCGGCGTGGCAACCAACCTGGCCAGCAAGGCGGTGAATCTCAGCTTGGGCGAATGGTACACCATGGAGGCATCGGTGGATCATGCCCGGCTGAAGCTTTACTTAAACGGTGTGGAAGAGTTGTCCGTGATCGATCTGGCACTTGATTCCGGCAAGGCGGGACTAATCAGCTCCTTCGGCAGCAACAGTTACGACAATGTGCAGATCGAGCAGATTGATTCCCCCGTCGATACCCAAGCGCCGACTTTGCCGGTGAACGTACAGGCACAGGAGAATGATCCCGGTGTTGTTTCCCTGACCTGGACCGCCTCCACAGATAATGACGCAGTAGCAGGCTACAAGGTATTCCGCAACGGAACAGAGCTGGCGTTTGCACCAGCCAACAGCTATAACGATATCTCCACCTTGCCTTCGACTTCTTACACCTATACGGTGTCGGCGGTTGACTTACAAGGGAACGAGTCTGCCCTAAGCGACCCTGCCATGATTACTACCGCCATGATTGTCAACAACACGACATTTGACTCCGATCTGCTGGGTGTTCACCCGCGGCTGCTGATTTCGGACGATATGCAGGCGGAGCTGGACCGGCGGGCGGCTGATCCTGATTATGCCAGTTTCTACACCAATCTGATTACTGTATCTAACAATGCGCCGGCGACAGTAAACTGGTTCAGTTCGTCCGAGGGTTCGGACTTCAACTGGGAGTACGTATCCTGGCGGCTGCCTACGCTTGCCATGGGGTATTGGATGACCAAGGATCCGGCATACGGCAGCAAGATCCGCAACTATGTGTTTGATCTGATCGCCCGTCCTGAATGGGGCGGTGAGCAAGGCGGCTCCGTGAGCAACGGCCTCGGTCTGATGGGAGTAGGGTACGCTTACGATTGGGGCTATGATCTGTTTACACCGGAAGAGAAGATCCAGATCGCTACGAAGCTGAAGCTGCAGGCCAAGAAGCTGTACACTCAATTTTCGACCAACCTTTCAGGCAGTTTGGCCTTTTGGAAGAGCGACTACCAGAACAATCACCGACAATTCAGAATAGAGGGACTGCTGACGGGAACCGCTGCTATTATGGGCGATTTGAATGATCCCGAGATTGCCGTTATGTACGAGTTTGCCGAGCAGGAGCTAATCACGCTGCTGCAAGAGCGTGCTCCGGACGGCTCCCAGCATGAAAGCGCCCAGTATATGCTGTACGGCGACGAGCATATCATCCGTTCCGTGGCAGCCTACGAGTCCGTCACATCGATTCCTTTATGGAACGAGACCCTTCACAATATCGGCGAGTTCAAGCAGTATTTGTATGGACCCGGACTGACCAGACTGGCTCCCTACGCAGATGACTCCAATACCCTCTATTATTTCAATCATATTCTGTTTAAGATCGCCTCTGTCTACCAGGATGCCCAACTGCAATCCATGGCCGAGAAGGCATATCAGGTTAGTCCCGGTTCCTTCGCATGGCAGGTCTGGAGCTTCCTGTTCTATGATGACTCACTGGAGCCCGATCCCACCCCCTTGCCCGGTTGGAAATACTTCGAGGATCTGGAGTATGTCAACATGCGGAGCGGATGGGAAGCGGATGATCTCAGCGTCGCCTTCAAAAGCGGCCCTCCAGGCGGAAATAAGCTCAATGAGTGGCGTGACCGCATCACTCCCGACGGCACTTATGTAAACATAGCCCATGACCGGCCGGAGGCAGGCAACTTCTATATCGAGTTCGGAGGCAAGCGCTGGGGAGATTTCCCGCCATACGATAAGGTCGACCGGCTGACCAAGGACCATAATACCATACTGGTCGATGGCAAGGGCCAGCATGGAGAGCGTACGGACGCTTGGTTCCAGCCGTTTGTGGGCATGCGAGATGAAGCACAGGTCAGCGAGTTTTTCGGCAGCCCGGGCTACGGTCTGACCACAGGTGACATCCGGAATGCCTACGACAACATGAGCCGGATGGACCGGGATGTCCTGTTCATCGATGACAGATATGTCATCGTGCACGACACATTGGAATCGGCCACCGTCCCACGCGAATTCGAGTTTCTGTTCCATAACAACGGAGTTTGGACGGGGACGCTGGAGGACGGATATGTCATCACCCAGGATGCTGCCAGCATGGAGCTGCATATGCTGCAGCCGGACAGCATGCAGGCAACACTTGCTCCCGCGCGCAAGGCAGCCATGGGTACGACTCTGAAGGTCAGTCCTTCGACGGCGCAGAAGGATACCTCCTTCCTGGGCGTGTTCTTCCCCAGGAGGAACGGGGAAACATTGCCGGCCAAACCAACCATGATCCAGGATGATGAAGGAACCAAGCTGACCGTAAGCCGCGACGGGGGAGTTACGGATACAATTGCCTTCCGCGATTCGGCAGCCGCCGCAGGCAGTCTGACTATCCCCCGGGCCGTGGCTTCTGCGCAAACTCTTGTCTTAACGACAGAGCTATCCCAGGTGAAGGACGCCATGATTAGCCGGGGCACTTCCCTGTCGCTTGCCGATATCCGCTTCGATTTCGCTGAGGCGGTCAATGCGAGATACAGCAAAGAAGCTGACGGATTCACCTTATGGACTGCACCGCCGCTGAAGTCAGGCCTACAATCGGCTGAGGCCACCATCCGCGGGCTGGTGCCCCTGGCCGCTTATGAGCTGGAATGGAGCACAGGAGCGCAGCAGACGCTCACCGCAGACAGTAGTGGCGTGCTCGCCGTTGTATTGGATCTTACTGCAGAGAATCTGTCGGTAAGAGTGGAAGGGCCTACCGCAAGCGATACCGTCTTGCCGACTGCACCAACCGGGTTGTCTGCCGTTCCTGTTTCCGATACCAAGATTATATTGGACTGGACCGCCTCCACAGACAATATCGGTGTCAGCGGGTACGAAATCCTGCGCGATTCGCAGCCGTTGGGTCAGACAACCGCGACCCATTTCACCGATACCGGTCTAAGCGCCTCCACCGCGTATACCTATGAGGTGAGAGCTTCTGACCTGGCAGGCAATATTTCGGGCGCGGCTTCTGTTACAACCACGACGCTGTCTCCCGATATAACTCCGCCGTCCACGCCTGCCGGCCTGACCGGCTACCAGTCGGCAAGCGGCATTGAATTGAACTGGACTGCTTCCACAGATGACCGGGCAATGGCCGGTTATCAGGTTTACAAGGACGGAACGTTGGTCGGCTTTACGGACACCCCTGCATTTAAGGACCAGGATACGTCTCCGAATACCACCTATGTCTATACCGTGGAAGCAGTTGATGAATCGGGCAACATATCGGGGTTAAGCAGTCCATTTTCCTTGACTACTTCCAATGTGATGTACAGCACCGACTTTGAGCAGCCTGTTCCGGAGTGGAGCGTTCCGACTGGAACATGGAGTCTGGCAACAGAGAGCGGCAATCAGGTGTATAAGCCCAGCACCGGCTACGACAACAGCGCTGTGGTCGGCAGCGATGACTGGACGGATTACCGGGCGCAGGTGAAGGTCAAGCTGAACGCTTTCACTAACACCGGTTCCCCCCATGTGGGCCTTCGCATCCGGCAAACCGATAACAACAATTACTATCTCCTTGCCTACAACAACGGGAATTTGAGCATTTCCCGCAAGGTGAACGGGCATGGTGGAGGTCTTATCAGCAAATCGTTTGTGATGACTCCGGGAGAATGGTATACACTTGAAGCCGAGGTCAAGGGCAATACGCTGAAGCTGTATGTGAACGGCAATCTGGAGCTGACCCGGACTGACAACTCTCTGACGAATGGCCGTTCCGGCTTGTCCAGCCGGTATGCCGATGTGCGCTTCGATGATTTTATGGTATATCAGGAGCCAGGCAGCAATCCCTAATTTAACAGCATGAGTCGGAAGCAGCGCGCCATTTCCAAATTTGGCGCGCTGTTTATTTTATAAATCGAATCCATTAGGATAACATGGCTGGGCAGCGTAAAAAGGATCTGTCGGGGATATTCCGGCACATTTTTCTAGGGAGGTTAGGAGTTGAATAGAAGGAACTGGAAACACAGGAACGTGGGGCTGGATAACGGAAAAAATTTCCGTTATCAGTTGATCATTGGGTAAACCAGGGAAATTAACGGAAAAATTTTCCGTTAAATCCGCTAAAACCGGGTTTATCAACCCTTTTCCGGGAGTTCAGTGGGGTATAACGGAAAAAATTTCCGCTAAATAAGTGACAAATGAAGAATCTGCAAGAATAGCGGAAAAAATTTCCGTTATGTGGAAGCGGATTATGAGAAAAGAGACCAATAATACATATAATTACATAAAAGGATTAAAACAAAGATTTTTCGCATAAAAAATCAGTTAGAAACAAAAAATACCAGCATAACCTGCAAAGGAAGTGTTGTTATGAAGGTTGCCATTATGGGAGCAGGCTTGTCCGGCTTGGCATGTGCGATATCGTTGGAGAAGTATGGGATTACTCCCCATATCTATGAGTCCAGATCCATGGTCGGAGACCGCTTCGTCAATGGCGAGCTGTTCATGGCACTGATAGCCAAACCTATCCAGGATTGCGTCTCTCATCTGGCCGATGAGTTCGGGATTTTTCTTCATCCTGTTAATATGACAAGAAGCATTACGATCTACGGTCCCAACGAGAAAGCTGTTATTGAAGGAAGGATCGGCCATGCGAACATTCGCGGGCGGGATAAGGGGTCCCTTGAAAGCCATCTCAGCAAGCAGGTAAAGGCGCCCATTGCCTTCAACTCCCAAGCCACATATGAAGATTTGCTCCAGGAACACACTCATGTGGTGCTGGCAACCGGGGACAGCTATTATGCGCAGAAGCTCAGCAACTATGACGCGGCCCTTTCGGTGTCTATGAAGGGAGAACTGGTGGAGGGTAAATTTGATCCGTATTCCGTGATCACTTGGATTGACAATGACTTGGCCCCCAAGGGGTATTCCTATTTCATTCCTCTTGATGAATCAAGGGCAAGCATGGTTATTGCCTATCCTGACTTTCCGGATGATCCGCATGTGGATATTCACCAGTTGTATGACAAGTTCAGGCAACGGGCAATCCGTGACCTTGGCCAGCCGCTGCCCGCCTACGACCAGTTCGAGATCAACCATTATACCATGGGGTCATGCCGGAATGCCCGGATCGGCAACACGTTCTTCGTAGGCAATAACTTTGGCTGCGTTATGCCGTTTCTTGGCTTTGGACAGTTCTGTTCCCTGTTGACTGGCGCTTATGCGGCATATGATCTATGCGGCAAGGGGGACTATGAGAAGCTGACCAAACCGATCCGCGAGAGCTTTAAGAATTCGCTTGTTTTGCGTAAAGGGATGGAGGAGCTGGATAACAAGGGGATTGATTCCGTAGTCAAGCTGCTGGCAACACCGGCGGGGACCAAACTCTTCAACTCCGGCCAAACCGATATGCTGAAGATAGCCAGTCATCTGCTCAGTCCGCTGCTCAAAATAAAAGAATTGGTATAGAAGGGGGCAAACAGGATGGGAATGTCCGATATTCGATTGACGGCTTCGGAAGTAGGCTATTTGTGGTCGGGCTATATGGTGGATCACATGTCGGTCTGTATGATGACCTATCTCCATGAGAAGTCTTCGGATCAACAGGTGAAGCAGCTTATACGAACCGCTCTGGATCTGGGATATGCCCAACTGGACAAGCGCAAGCAATTGCTCGGAGGCGAGGGGGTGCCCATTCCCCGGGGCTTTAGTATGGAGGAGGACGTTCATCTGGACGCGCCGGCGCTTTTCTCCGACAAGTTCTGCCTGAATTACCTTCTTAATGCCACGCGGCTGGGACTGGAGTTCTTCTCCAACTTCCTCGGACTGGCGGTCAGGGAAGATATTCGGGCCTTGGCTCAAGAGAATCTGCAAACGACAGGGCGGCTTTATGATTCCGCTATGACGTTATTGCTGGAGAGGGGAGAGTACCTTCGTCCCCCCGTGCTTACTCCTCCCGGCCAGCCGGAATTTATCCAGAAGACCAGCTTCTTAAACGGCATATTCGGGGACAAACGGCCCCTTATGAGCATGGAAATTAGCGGTCTGTACAGCAATATAGAAATGGTCCATCTGCTGGAGGCGGTCAGTACGGCGTTCGCCCAGACTGGAGTTGATCCCAAGGTAAAAGCGCTGCTTGTCCGCACCAAGGAGATGGCAGCGGAACACGGAGCAGCGATGAAGACTATGCTTGAGGAGGACGAGCTCCATGCACCGGCCCGTTACCTGTCGGAGATCAGCAATTCGCAACGGCCGCCCTTCTCGGACCGCCTGATGCTATGTCATGCCGCGGGCTTGAAGGGGGCGCTGATCCAGGCTTACGGCTACGCGACCGGCCATAGCATGCGCAATGATCTGGCCGCCCTATATCTGAGCCAGATGGGCCAGGCAGGGATCCTGACAGAGGCGATCACCAAGACCTTGATTGAATACGAATGGCTGGAGAAGACGCCGGGAGCGCCGGGGCGAAGGGTGCTCTCCTAGCCGCATGAATGAGCATGCGGGAAAAACGGCTATATCCCTGCAACCAGAGCCTGACCGAACTCACCCTCGGCCAAGGCTCTTTATTTGTAACTACTCCGCTATCTGGTTGAAAAAATGTATTTTACGAAACTGAGGAGCTCTTAAAGCCCGCTGCGGCCACTTTTCGCTCCATTTCCCTCGACTCGAATCCGTTGCTCGTCTTCACGAAGCGCAATCCCAAAAATAGATAGCCTGATATGGGATGTCCATGATGTAATGTAAAAATGCAGTTATTTCATGGGCAACTGCTGGATCGGAAGGTCATGATGTAAAAGTGCAGTTAATTCGCACGGATTTCATCTTTTTGGCGGTTTTAGGCAAAAATAACTGCACTTTTGCAGGTAAAGAGCGAAAAAGTGGGCTCGCGACCAGAAATAACTGCATTTTTGCACGATAGCATTAGTAGTCGCTGATTTAAGATTTTGCTTAGATCGTGCTCTTGTAATGTTCCTGCTTAAATGCGGTCATACTCATCGTCCTTCTCATTAAGCCGGAAGCTATAGTTCTCTCCTAAAACATGGGCATCCGGAAGCATATAGATTTTTTTAAAGTTAACAAAAGCTCTTTCCGCTCAACCGGTGAGAGCTTCGCGATCTGCTTCATGATTTCGTCGGTAGCTGCCACATAAATCAACTCCTGATACGTTACTAATCTTATTTTAGCATAGCATATTCCCATACGAAACGAAGCCTGCATAAAGAAACTCGGATTATTTGGATTTTTCACAAAATCATCTAACAATAGTCAGTGATTGCGAGTCTTTTTCGCCATTGGGCCCGTATAATTTGAGATAGGAAAATTCAGTAGAATCCGGAGGGTACCAAGGATATGATTGAGGTAAAGGGTGTATCCAAAAGCTTCAACCGATTCACTGCTGTAGATGATGTGCATTTTTCGGTCCGGGAGGGGGAAATCTTCGGCTTTCTCGGGCCCAATGGCGCAGGCAAAACGACTACCATCCGGATGATGATCGGACTTCTGCGGCCGACGGCAGGAGACATATGGATTGACGGCCTTCATGTGCAGCGGGAGCGGAAGCAGGTCCACCAGCGCATCGGTGTAGTGCTGGAGCTTCCCAACCTGTATGATAAATGGCCGGTGCGGGAAAACCTGAGTTTTTTTGCCGATTTGTATGGCGTCACCCGCAAGCGGGTAGAGGAGACGATGGAGAGCCTTCAGTTGACCGACAAGGCCGTACAGAAAGTGAATGCGCTTTCAAAGGGCTGGAAGCAGCGGGTGTTGATTGCCCGGGCCTTGCTGCATAATCCCCGCATTCTCTTTCTTGATGAGCCTACCAGCGGGCTCGACCCCAATACGGCCCAGTTCGTCCACCATTTTCTCCGGGAATTGAAAGCCCGGGGTGTTACGATTGTGATCACAACCCATGATATGCGTGAGGCGGATTCCCTGAGCGACCGGGTAGGCATTATGCACAAGGGCAGGCTGGCAGCTCTCGATTCGCCGCAGCGTCTGAAGGAGCGGCACGGGAGGGATGAGGTCGTAGTGGAATATTTGCTGGACGGGGAGACCCGCAAGGTGGCTATGCCCCTCCGCGACAAGGAGACGGCGGGCTTCGTCTATGAGGTGATGAGCCAGAATATGCTGGTGAGCGTGCATTCCCAGGAAGCCAACCTGGCGGATGTCTTCGCCCGCCTGACGGGAAGTGAACTGAGTTGAGCCATCATAAGATACATATTCTCTTCAAGCACGAATGCCGGGATTTCCTTAAGCAGCCGCCCTTGTGGATCCTGGTGCTGTTGCCGGTGCTGATGTCCAAGATGATCATTGCCGTAATGGGCGAAGGCGAGCAAGATATGATGCTGTTGCCCAGTTGGGTGCTGTTCGCACAGGTGATGGTGGGGATCATGATTATCGCCCCTGATTTGATGGAGGAGAGAGAGCGGAAAACGCTGGATTCTCTGATGCTGTCCCCCCTGAGCCTGGGTCAGGTAGTGTTTGGTAAAGGCGCGGCTGTGCTGGTTTTTTCGTTATTTTCCCAATTGGCGGTATTTGTGGTGAATGAAGGGGTGGAGAGCCGTCTGGCTCCTTCGCTCATCGTGATGCTTCTGGGCGGAACACTCTTCGTGCTGGTGGGCGTTGTGATTGGCCTGGTGATGAATTCCGTCAAAAACACCACTGCGCTGTCTTCTGCGGTAATGATTGTGCTGTTCCTTACGGGAACCCTCTATCCGGCTCTTCCCGATTGGAGAACCGCGCTCATGTGGCTGCCCGGAGTGATCGTGGTGGAGAGCCTCCAATCTGTGCTGGAACAATCCATACTGTGGCTGCAAATTGTGTTTCTGACGGGCTGGCTGCTGGCTGCTGCAGTGGCAGTGGGATACTTGGTGAGAAAAGAAGAGCGCCGCTGACACGCGGCAGTACCATCATTGATACTAAGCCACAGGAATGTGCCTGTTTGCTATCACGGCTTGCTGTGATATTGTAAAAGTTGATGCATCTCACCCCATGTCGATTAAGAGGAGGAATAACGATTCATGGAACAGAAATTTCGGCTGCTGACCCCTGCTGAACTGACGGACAATGTGTTCAAGCTGATCAGCGAGGATTGCATGCTTATTACCGCCGGCAGCCTGGAGCATTACAATACGATGACGGCCAGCTGGGGCGGCTTGGGTGTCTTGTGGCACAAGCCCATTGCTTTCTGTGTGGTAAGGCCGACCCGCTATACGTATGAGTTTATGGAGAGCGCAGAGGGCTTCACGCTGACCTTCTTCACGGAGGAATACAAGGATGTGCTGGAGATCTGCGGCTCGGTGTCCGGCAGAGATACGGACAAGGCTGCAGCGGCCCATATCACTCCGGTGGAGCCGACTCCGGGAAGAGTCAGCTTTCAGGAAGCCAGGCTGGTCCTGGAGTGCCGGAAGCTGTATTATCAGGATCTGGACCCCGCTCATTTCCTGGATGAGAGCATCGGAGGCATGTACAAGAAAGGCGACTACCACCGCATGTATGTGGGCGAGATTACGGGCTGCCGGATCAGGGAATAAGTCCTGTTGTTCGCGGACAAGACTCTGTCCTGATCGGTCAGTCATAATTGGTCAGTCATAGAGAAAGAGCAATGAGAGAGGATATGAGGAGAATGGGGATTTTGCTGGTTGACCGGGACAAATGCCTTGTCTGCGGCATTTGTGAAGACGTATGTCCGGCGGGAATTATTGCGATGGGAGACGAGGGACCGGTGGAGGAGGCGGGAGAACGCTGCATCATCTGCGGCCATTGTGTGGCTGCTTGTCCTACGGAAGCTCTGGATAACAGCAAGACCCCGTTATCCGAGCAGACTCCCGTCCGGGAGGAACTGAAGTGGGACGGCCCTCAAGCGAAGCAGTTTCTGCGCTCCCGCCGGTCCATCCGCTCCTACTTGCAGCAGCAGGTGCCCCGGGAAGAGCTGCAGGAGCTGATGGATGCGGCCCGCTACGCGCCGACAGCGAGCAACAGCCAGAGCATCTCCTTCCTGGTGATCAGCGATCCGGAGCGTCTGCGTCAAATCTGGAAGGCGGTAATCGCTTGGATGGAGGAACGGGTGGAGGCTGCCGGCGGCAGGGGATTCGGCTACTTCAAAACTCATATTGCCGCTTCCTACGAGGAGCGGGACAACATACTCCGCGGCGCTCCCCACCTCATCCTGGCCTTGTGCCCGGAGAAGATGGGACAAGCCTCGGGCAGAAGCAATGCCGAGTTCGTCTTGGCTTACGCGGAGCTGTACGCTCCTGCCATGGGACTGGGCACCTGCTGGGGCGGCTTCGTGCAGGCCTGCGCTTTCCATAACTATGAACCGCTGCTGAAGCTGCTTGGCATTCCCGAGGGCAAGCTGATGGCAGGAGCTCTGATGGCGGGCTACCCCAAGGAACGTTATTACAGGCTGGTGGACCGCAAGCCGCTTGACGTTGTATGGGAATAAGAGACGGTAGCAAGCAGGCAGGGCATTCCAACGGGATGCCCTGCTTTGCTGCGCGGAGGCAGAGGGCGGATATTCATGCGCGGCTGTTTCCAGACCTTTGTTTCAGGCTCTTCCCAGCACATTTTCCGTTGTGAAGATATTGCGCATCTTGAATTCAGGCGGACTCTCTATCAGACAGACCAGTCTCAGCAAATCAGTTGTTGCACCAGGAAAATAAGGTTCCTCCAGGATGAAACTGGTATTAGTAACCCAAGTGGGCATAGGCTGCCCAAGCGTGCGGCACAACATATGAATCCCCGCCGCACAGTATGCCAGGTGGCGAGAATCCTCCAGACATGAAGGAGCCGATTCGATAAGGCTCGCTCGCTGCTTCTTGTCTGCTATGTAGAACTGATCTAAGAAAATTCTCCAGGCAAAGCTGAAGTCACGGCCTTCATTCAATGAATGTTTCAGAATATTGTTTAAAGTCATAGGAATATCGCCTCCGCAAAAGCCGCAGTTTTAATTCCTAGAAGTCTAGTTGGTATGTAGCGTTCTACAATATCCAATACTTGATTGCGATCATTATCATATACACCATATCCTGACAAAGTGTTCTTATTCCATTAATGAAATGAAACTGCTGTCTGTCCGTAGTTTCTATTTTATCAATATGATGGTTGGATTGGAAATGACAAACCTGATGGGACCTGTTCCATCAGGTTTGCCATTTCTAATATGTTACACGCTATTCAATACGATTTCTGGACCGGCTATCAGCTCTTGACCAGCTTCCTGCGGTCGATGGCCTGAGGCGGAGCTTCCATCCAGCCGTTCTTGATCATGATGGCGGCGCCGTCGGCGGCATACACTGCCAGTTCCGCGCTTAAGCGCAAGTATGCCGCGGCGACATCCTTGCGGGGGCTAACGGCCTGGGAAATCCCGTATTGTCCGATACCCGATGCGATCAGGGTGGAAATATGGAACATCATCAGCTTGTCCGAGAAGGGTGGGATTGTGCTGTCGCTGATCTCCGCATCCCACAGCATAGGAGCCGGCAAGTCATCGTCCAGCAGCAGCCTGGAGAAGATATCGATCTGTTTCTGCGAGAGTTCCTTTCCCCGCTTGAAATAAGCCTGCACCTCGTCTGATTCAGCGACTTGCCCGAAGGCGATAATCAGCGCTTTGCCCAATGCGTTGCGCTTCAGATTATAGAAGATGTTGGAGATTTCGGGGCCAAACAGCGGCCGCTGGTCGCCGAAGAGACTGCCGATCAGCGTTTCGCCGTGAATGAAACTAATTTTTTCGGGCACCGGGATCATGGGAGAACGCACATATACCCCTTTTTCCAAACCAATCTCCATGGTCTTGTTGTTCAACTCCGTGGTGGTCTTCAAGCATTCGGAATAGAATTCCATCACATCCTTCCGCGCCGAAGTGGCGAGGGCCATACTGTAGGACGCCAATCCGAACTTGGCCATGTGGCTGATATACATGAGAATCAGGGTTTCCGAGAACAGCGGCGGGGCCTGCAGATTCACATCATGCTCGGTAAAGCCCATCGGCTTGGGGTAGTTTTCCACGTTCATCATAACGTTTATTTGGTCAATATGAGCGGTGGCCAACTCCAGGGAGTATTCCACCACAGCGCGGATATCCGGATCCTTCAGATGGGTCAGGAAGTACTTGATTCCGCAGATGGACATGGTGTCGCCCATATAGGTCGTCCATAAATTAGATATTTCCGAGGAAGTCAATTGGGTTTGGTGAATGGGAGTCATGGCGGCATCTTCCTTTTCCTTTTGAGATGGGATAAGCTTAGATATCCCCCAATTAAAAGGGGAATAACCCGCTTTGTGCAGAAAAGTTAACTGAAGAGCATGGACTGCAACGCAAAAATATGTAAACCTTGAATAAGGACTGACTATAGATCATACGCTAGCCTCATTAATTACAGGGCATTCCAGACAGCAGAGGAGGTCATCATGAGGACTTACTGGATGAGATTGCTTAGCTTCGGCTTCATCCTCGGTACGATTCCCGTGGCATTAATCGGTATGATATCCTATTATATTGCCGGCAGCGATATTGAGAGCAAGGTGAAGGAGAGCAATAGGCATATTCTGCTTCAAACCCAGATGCGCATAGAGCAGACGTTCAAGACCCTGGAGAAGTCGGTGCTCCAATTTTCCAATACACCTATGGTGAAATCGGCAATAAGTGAACAATGGACGGTCAGGGAGTTTGAGAAAGTGAACACGATGACAACCGGACTTCTCAATCTGCAAACCTCCGTGTTGGTGAACCAGGCTTATTTCGCTAATCTGGATAAGGGCTGGGTAGTAGGCCTCAACCTGTTCAAGCCGATGGATTCCTTCCAATATGCAGCCATGTTCCGCTCCTACGCCCAGGACCCGAAGAGCTTGTTCGTGGTGACGGACCACTCCGCCGAGCGCAGCAAGACGATGGGGGACCCCAAGACATTGACGATGGTTCAGAAGGTGCCGCTGATCTCCAATCTGACGGTTCCCAAAGGGCTGATCGTTGTGGAAATTCTGCAAGAGGACATTCTGACGCTGCTGGCTCAATCAGAGAATTTCGGCTACCATTATATGATTGACCAGAGCGGAACCCACTTCCTGGGAACAGAGGAGCAACAGAAGGAATACGGGAACATCAACCGCCTTATTACCGGCAAGCTGAAGGAAGGGGAGGAGAAGTCAGGCTCCTTTCACAGCACTGTTCACGGGGATGAGGTGATGGTCACCTATCAGACCTCCGCCTATAATGGCTGGATCTATGTGTCGACTACCCCCATGTCTGTTGTGACCAAGGAAACCAGGAACATCGCCTTCCTTACATTCGGAGTATGCCTGAGCATCATTGCCTTTGTTCTTGTCAGCGTTTTCTATGGCAGCTCCCGGATGTACCGGCCGATCCGCAATCTGCTTGATGTGGTGAAGCAGACGGGGGTGGAATCGCCGGGAGGGGGAGGCAAGAACGAGCTTAATTATATCGAGAGCAGTGTGCGCACGCTGTGGAATTCCCGGAGCCAGCTGCAGCAGCAGGTAGTCGGCCAGATCCGCTATCTGAAGGAATATTTGGTGCTCAAGCTGTTTATCGGGCAGACCAATGGAGAAGCCCTTCAACAGCAAGCCCAACTGTACGGCTTCCCGCAGAATTGGCGGATGGTGGCCGTCATGACCGTTCAGATCGACTCGCTTCAGAAGACACGCTATGGTGAGCACGACAAGGGGCTGCTCTTGTTTGCTATTAATAACATGGTAGGAGAGCTGCTTGCGCCGGAACAGCGCTTTGACCCCATTCTATTCGACCAATCGCAGGTAACGCTGGTGACGCTGGATGAAACAGAGGAGACAGAAGGGAAGGAACAGCTGTACCGGCTTGCAGAAAAGATTCAGCATGAAGTGATGCATTATCTGCAGCTTCAGGTCAGCATCGGCATCAGCCGTCCGTTCTCGTCCTTGTCCCACACGGTAAGAGCCTACGGGGAGAGCCTCGCGGCGTTGAAGAGCCGAATCAGTCTGGGTTACGGCATTATCGTGCATTACGACGATTTCAACAAGCAGGAGGACAGCGGGTCTGCTGTATACTCCCACCTGAGCATAATGGAGGACCGGATTGTCCATCATCTCAAGACCAATGAAACGGATAAACGCGAAGAAGCTTTCCATACGTATCTCGATGCCTTGTTCGAGAAGGAATCCTATTTGTCTGAGCATGTGGCCATCTTGCTGCAGCTGATCGCCAAAACGCTCCAGTTGGTGCGGGAGCAGGGAGTAACCATGGGCAAGCTGTTCGACGGCGACAGGAGCATGAGCGAGCTCAGTTCCCTTAATACCCGGGAAGAGATCGAGACATGGTTCCGGGTGAGGCTGTTTGAGCCTGTCGCTTCCATGCTGGCCGAGCAAGAGGAGACGCAATATATCAATATCGCCAACCGAATGACAGAGATGATTCACGAAGGCTTCCAATCTGATCTGTCCCTTGAGCTGTGCGCCAAACTGTTGAATTATCATCCCGTTTATCTGAGCCGCGTGTTCAAGAAGCATATGGGCGTGGCCTTCAGTGACTATCTGAGCGATTAC
The DNA here is from genome assembly GCA_029256185.1 of Paenibacillaceae bacterium. Classification (GTDB taxonomy): domain Bacteria; phylum Bacillota; class Bacilli; order Paenibacillales; family NBRC-103111; genus Paenibacillus_AR. The sequence continues at coordinate 4,835 of JAQSYI010000065.1, read as the reverse complement.
CGGATGAATTGGGCCAAGCAGGTGCTGGAAACCACAGATTTGAAGATATCCGAGATCAGCGAGAAGCTCCAGTACAAAAATACGAGTGCCTTCATCCGTACTTTCCGCAAGGCTGTAGGCATGACTCCCGGACAATACCGGGACCTCCGCAAGGCGGTCCAGGAACAGAAATAGACATGGGAAAGCTCCACTCGGTGGGGCTTATTTTTTTGCCCGGATCTGTTGCCGGCTGGTCTTAATGCTGCAGCATTATTCTGGCAGCTTGGTTGGGGGAGAACTGGTTATCATCTGCATATTGCCGGGTTTCCCAAAGGTTATGGGAGCACAATACTTCCGCGCGCCGCGGCTTGCGCTGCAGGAGGTTGCCCGGGGACTATAGCTTGGAACCCTGCACGGGGTGATAATGAAGCCAATTCAAACAAGAAAGGAGGTTCCACAAGGAATGAATGTCGAAGCAGGCAATGATGTTTTGCATGAGGCAGCGTTCAAACCGAAGGGGCGTTTGCTGAAGGATCTGATCCGGGATAAATGGCTGTATGTCATGTTGCTGCCGGGAATTGTGTACTTCCTGATATTCAAATACGCTCCTATGTACGGGCTGGTGATGGCCTTTCAGGATTTCAAGCCCCAGCTTGGCTTTCTGGAGAGCCCTTGGGTAGGCTTCAAGCATTTTGAACGGCTGTTTAATGAACCCCAGTTTTTTATGCTGCTGAAGAACACCTTAATCCTGGCTGTATACAATATTGTCTTCTTCTTTCCTGCGCCGATCATTCTGGCCCTGATGATGAATGAGGTGCGCCGGGAGGGCTTCAAGCGCGTGATCCAGACTCTGGTCTACATTCCCCACTTTGTTTCCTGGGTTGTGGTAGTAGGCCTGTGCTACATTCTCTTTACCACCGAGAACGGCATTATCAATGAGCTTCTGTACCGGATTACCGGCGACAAGATCGCTTTCTTGCTGGAATCCAGCTGGTTCAGGCCGCTTATTATCGGCCAGCAGATCTGGAAGGAGGTAGGCTGGGGAACAATTATATTCCTGGCAGCCTTAACTGGAGTGGATCTGCAGCAATATGAGGCGGCAAGAATCGACGGAGCCGGCCGCTTCCGCCAGCTGTGGCATATAACGCTGCCTGCTATCCGCAGCACGATTGTAATTTTGCTGATCCTGCGGCTGGGCACATTTCTGAACACGGGCTTCGAGCAGATCTTCCTGATGCTGACGCCCACCAACCGGGAGGTCGGAGAAGTATTCGACACCTATGTTTATGTCAAAGGCATGACCCAAGGGCAATATAGCTACAGCGCATCCGTAGGATTGTTCAAGTCGGCGGTGGCTCTTGTGTTGGTTATCGGCTCCAACTGGCTGTCCAAGCGGTTCGGCGAGGAAGGCGTATATTGACCCGAAGGGAGTGAAGAATCTATGGTAAAAGATAAATCGCTGGGCAGCCGGATCTTTGATATCGTGAACACCACCATCCTTATTCTGGTGGCGCTTGCGGCGATCCTGCCCTTCGTCTATGTGCTGGCTGTTTCCTTCACCAGTCCCCATCAGGTGGCGCAAGGGGGTCTGATCCTGTTTCCCAAGGAATGGTCCCTGGCGGCGTACCGGTACATTTTCTCAACGAGCACATTGATTCGCAGCTTGTTCGTCACGATCTATGTGACGGTGCTGGGTACTCTGATCAATCTGGTATTGACCTCGGTCATGGCCTACCCCTTGTCACGCAAGAGGCTTCGGGGGCGCCAGAGCGTCATGCTTATGGTGCTGTTCACCATGCTGTTCAGCGGCGGTATGATTCCCACCTACTTCATCGTGAAGTATATGGGGCTGACCAATACGCTGTGGTCCCTGATGTTCCCTACGGCCATCAGCGCCTTCAACCTGATTGTACTGAAGAATTTCTTCCAGAACATTCCCGAGGAGCTGGAGGATTCGGCCAAGATTGACGGCTCCAGCGATCCCGGCGTGTTTTTCCGGATTGTGCTGCCCTTGTCCGGTCCGGCCATGGCAACCTTCGCCCTGTTCTACTCGGTGGAGCACTGGAACACGTTCTTCAGCGCGGTAATCTACATCAATGACAATACGAAGTGGCCGCTTCAGGTCTATCTCCGGGAAATTGTCATTCTGGCCCAGAGCCGGATCGGAGATGCCAGCTTCGACGAATCCCAGATTCAGCCGTTGACCATCCGGATGGCGGTAGTTGTATTCGCCACGGTGCCTATCCTGTGCGTCTACCCCTTCCTGCAGAAGCACTTTACCAAGGGCGTTATGCTGGGGTCGGTCAAGGGGTGAGGGGTGCGGAGCTGCAGAACGAAGGAGAGGACTCAAGACCAAAGGGAGAGGAGTCAAAACCAAGCGCATGCTTCCGAAGCCAGTTTTTCGCAATTGCTCCATTGGGGCAATGAACTCAAAACCAAGTTTATGTTTCCGAAGCCAGTTTTTCGCAATTGCCCCAACGGGGCAATGAACTCAACACCTGAGCCTATGCTTCCGAAGTCAGTTTTTCGACTATTTCACATTTGTATGAAATTTTAACTAAAAACTCGCAGGAGGTATCCCATGTCAGCAATTGACCGCCGCGGGCTGGTCACGCGGCATCACCCGGTCCTTACCCGGGTGGAACCGGATTCCCCGCTAACTGTGGGCAATGGAGAGTTTGCTTTTACTGTGGACTATACGGGGCTGCAGAGCTTTCCGCAAGCCTACCGGGTGCCCTTGGGCACCCAGTCCCAGTGGGGCTGGCATTCCACGGGAAGCAAGGGCAAGGTGAAGCATGACCAACTGCGTCTCACAGTGTTTGACACTTACGGGCGCAAAGTTGGATACGCTTTCGATGATGCAGGGCAGCAAGAGGATTTTCATTGGCTGCGCCAAAATCCCCACCGTATGCAGCTTGTCCAGATCGGGTTCGTTCTGCGGACGGCGGACGGAGCCCAGGGCGGCCCGGAGCATGGAGAGCCTGTCTTCCAGACGCTGAACCTGTGGGAAGGTTGCCTGGAGAGCCAGTTCCTGCTGGAAGGTATTCCAACAGAGGTCACAACTGTCTGCCATCCCCATCGGGACTGCATTGCCGTCCGGGTCTCCTCCCCCCTGATGGAATTGGGGCGGCTTGCCGTTCGAATTGCATATCCCTCATCCCGGGTGGTATCGGATGAATGGGATCAGAGCGTGGGGCTGAATTGGCAAGGTAACGGTCACCATACTCATATGCAGCAACCTGAAGCTTCTTCGGCGGTTTGGACGCGCACGATGGATGACGACAGCTATGAGGTGCGCGCAGATTGGAGCCACGGCAGCCTTGTTTCCGAAAGCGAGCATGTCTATATGCTGACACCGGAACCGGGGAGCAGGGAGTGGGAATTCACCGTGGATTTTGCATCGTCGGCCGGGGTCACGCAGCGAAGTTCCTTCACTGAGACGACAGAGGCGGCGCGGCGGCACTGGGAGGCGTTCTGGCTTGCCGGAGGCGCAGCCGATTTCAGCGAAAGCACCGATTCCCGGGCGCACGAGCTGGAACGGCGCACCATTTTATCCCAGTATGTGACGGCCGTTCATTGCTCAGGCTCCCTCCCGCCTCAAGAAACGGGACTCATGTACAACAGCTGGTTCGGCAAATTCCATCTGGAGATGCATTGGTGGCACGCCGCCCATTTTCCCCTGTGGGACCGGACGCCGTTGCTTGCGCGCAGTATGGACTGGTATAGGCGGATTCTGCCCAAGGCGCAGGAACTGGCAGCATCGCAAGGCTATGAGGGAGCCCGTTGGCCCAAGATGATCGGCCCTGACGGGGAGCAGGGGCCCTCCTCCATCGCCACGCTGCTCATCTGGCAGCAGCCTCATCCGATTATGCTGGCAGAGCTGTGCTACCGGAGCGATCCGGGGGAGGAGACGCTGCGGCAATACGCCGAATTAGTGCTGGAGAGCGCCCGCTTCATGGCCTCCTTCGCCTATTGGGATGACAATAGCCGCCGTTATGTGCTTGGCCCCCCGGTTATTCCCGCCCAGGAATGCCATCGCCCCGAGGAGACGGTTAATCCCGCCTTCGAGTTGGAATACTGGCGGTACGGGCTGGAGACGGCTCAACTGTGGAGATCGAGGCTTGGCCTTCAGCTTGACCCTCTGTGGGAACAGGTAATCCGCGGGCTGTCCGCGCTGCCCGTATCGGATGAAGGGGTTTATCTGGCCCATGAGCAATGCCCGGACACCTATTTACGCTATAATGAAGATCATCCGTCCATGCTGGGCGCATTGGGTGTTCTGCCGGGCAGGCTGGTGGATCATGCCGTCATGAGGCGCACGCTGGGGAAGGCGGTTGCGGAGTGGAAGTGGGACACCGCGTGGGGATGGGATTTCCCCATGGCAGCTATGACCGCATCAGAACTTCACGAGCCGGAGCTGGCACTTGACCTGCTGCTGCTTGAGAAGAGCAAGAACACTTACCTGCCCAACGGGCATAACTACCAACGCCCGGGGCTAAGCGCATATCTCCCCGGCAACGGCGGATTGCTCTCCGCGCTCGCGGTCATCTGTACTGGCAACTCACAGCAGCAGGAGGGAAAGGCCGGAGTCCTGCAGGCGGGGGCTTGGACCATCCGCTGGGAAGGATTATCCCCGTTGCACGAGAAGCTTGTCCGCTAACCAAGCCGGACTGAACTCAAAACTCAGCCCCTGCTTACGAAGCCAGTTCTTCGAAATTTCATATCTTTATGACATCCATACTCAAAACTCAGTCCATGCTTACGAAGCCAGTTTTTCGAGAATTTCATATGATGAAATTCCAACTCAAAACTTAGTCCACGCTTACGAAGCCAGTTTTTCGAGAATTTCATATGAT
>JAQSYI010000020.1 GCA_029256185.1 Paenibacillaceae bacterium | reverse complement strand
CTTGCGAAATCGGGACAAGTAACGGCGCTCCGTTCCGTTAAAATTTCCACTGCACGGGTAGAGCCCCAATAAGAGCGCTCCGTTCCGTTAGCCATCCTGCCCGGCACCTTTACCCCTCCAATTTGATCCCGTCAAGGTACTAGCTGTCAACAGGCTTAATTTGTTGATATTTTATCAACATAGAAGCCTGTTTTTACAGAAACGGCGCTTGAAATGTTGGAGAAATTCCATACTGTTGCCAAGAGGAGCTTAACGGTATAGTAGAGGAAGCCGGGAGAGCTGTTAAGGCCCGGCAGAAAAGGGAGGAGCTGCGGCAGAGTAGTAATCCGCAAAATGTAAGCGCTTAATAAAAGCGGTAATTCAAAAGGAGGGGCAGTGACATGAGGAAGTGGGCGACAGGTTTATTATGCTTGTTATTATTGGCCGTGGGATGGGGCGGCAATTTGCCCTCGGCCAGCGCCGGCGGGATGGTGCTGAAGGCGACCAAGGATACCTATGTCCAAAAAAATTCAAACACGGATTTCTCCGCCGGAAATTATCAGTGGAATGTTCTCATCTCGAACAGTTCGCTCGTGCAGCATGGCGTGTTTCAGTTTGATCTGGCAGGCTTGGGGGACATTGACAGCGCTATTCTGGCGGTTAACGTGAAGGACAGCAATCTGGGGCAGGCCTTTACTCTGCAGGCTTATGAGATGCAGAATACAGCCTGGGTCAACGACCAGGACTTGGGCAGCGGACTCACCGGCAATAACAGTGTGATCGGTCTGGAAATTGCCGGAGCTCTTGTATCTGTTGCGGGCAAAGGCAGCTATGAACTGGATGTTACCTCCTATGTCCGGCGAGAGCAGTCGGAAGGCGCGGGGAAAGTCACTGTAGCTTTGGGACTGGTGGAACAGATAAGCGGCAGGTATGCTTATATCACTCTTGCCACCAGAAACGCCGACGGACAGGATAAGGCGGCGAGGCTGTTGGTGAGTGCTCAATCAGGGGGACCTGCGGGGCAGTTGCCCAAGCCGGCTATTTCCATTCCCGAGGGACTGGATACAGATGGGCTGACCTCCACCAGATTTACTCCATGGCTGTCCCAGCTGCATCTTGCCAAGCAGGAGCAGATTGAGGCAGGGTACAAGGGCGGCGAGGCCTCCCAGTATATATTCAGTATGGATGTATCCCGTTCTGATCCTTCCAGGCTCGTCTTTGGCACTGACACAACGGGAATCTGGAAGAGTGAGGACGGAGGCGGCACCTGGCAGCCCTCAACCGGCAATTTTGGCGCGATGGGCGTGATGGCGGTGGCTTTTGATCCTGATGACGCGGCTGTCATCTATGCCTTGGGCTCTTCTGCGGAGTCGCCTCAGACCTGGGTTACACCCGCAGCCACCGGCTTGTACAAGAGCGTGGACGGAGGCGGCACCTGGACCCTGCTTTACCCGGCTATAGTTACCCGCTACAGCAAGAGCCAATTGATTGCCTTCGGTCAAACCGCTGCCGGGCAGAAGATTGTATATGCCGGCACACAGAATGACGGATTGCTGAAATCCGTAGATGAGATTGCCTTTTTCCCGGTTGGTTCTCTGACAGGTACGGGCATCATTTATGATGTGGAAGTGCATGGACAAAAGGTGCTTGCAGCTACGGAGCAGCGCGGAGTTCTGGTAAGCGGGGATGAAGGCTTGACCTGGACGGAGCTGAATAATGGGATCTCCGGCGGGAAGAAGGCGATCAGCTTGGCTGTGAACCCCAAGGACAGCGGACATTGGCTGGTCATTGCCAACGGGGATATTTACCAGACTTATAACGGCGGTTTGCTCTGGACTCTTGCTGCGGCCAAAGGTCAAATCAGCGCTTCTTCAGGCGATGCCACCTATCAGAAGCTGGAATTCTCCGCCTTGCCTGCAAGCGGCGAGCCGCATTTGTATCTGTCACTGAGCGCCACCCAGTATAATCTGCGGGTATCCGATGATTACGGCGCCACCTGGAACAAGCCCGTTCATCATACGGAGCTTGCGTATATGCGGGATAATTGGGGGTTTTATTCCGAAGCCTTTGCCGTTGACAAGCATGATTCAGAGAAGCTGTGGGTGCCCTTTGACGATGAGATCTACTTTTCCGGCAACGGCGGCCGGGATTTCTCCCCCTCCTCCAGCGGTTTCTCAGGAGTACGGGCCAACTTCTTCTTGTTCGATCCGCTGGATGAACAAAATATTTACATTAGCGCTTATGACAGGGGGATTTCCCGCTCCATTCCCCTGGCCCAGCTTCCGGGGGGACAGCGGGGGAAGTTTCCGATCTTCAACTATCTGATGGATGACCGCTACGCTCCCCGGTTTGAGGGGCAGAAGACCACTTATGGGCTGGCCAGAGATCCCGCCAATCCCGATCATCTGTTTACCTCCATCGGCAGCTGGTCCAAGGTCAGTCTGGCGGAGAGTCTGGATGGCGGGCTGAATTGGACCCGGCATGAGGAGGTAATCAATACCTCCAATTTCATGGTGCTCCAATATCATGAGGAGGATAGCGACTTTATTTATGCCGGCCGCTACTACAGCAGTAACGGAGGCGCTAGCTGGCAGCTGACGGGAGAGGGATATACGGTCCGCGCCATATCACCGGTTGACAATGATGTGGTGTTCGCCGTCAGAACCGGTACCAATGATATTGTCGTTTCCCGGAACAGAGGCCTAACGTGGTCGGATGTGGTTACTCTGGGCAGCCCGCGGACCATTACTCCGGATGCGGCGGATGTCAATTCCTTCTGGGTAGGCCGTTGGAACGCCGGACCCCACAAAATTACCATGGAGCCAGTCTCCGGCCAAGTGCTGATTAACCGGGAATACGGAGCTGACGAAGGCCTCCTGCCCAGCCCTTCCGGCAACATTGCGGTCTGGAGTGTAGCCCAGGACCCCCACAATAGCCAACACTTGATTGCAGGCGGCTCGGATCAGCAGAGAATGAGCCCGTTGCCCGGTTTCTTCGAATCGTATGACGGGGGAGAAAACTGGAGCTTGGTACCCGGGATGGAGGGAACAGGCGATATTTGGGTGATCCAGTTTCATCCCGGCTTGCCGCAGGTCTGGCTGGGCACCTCAGCAGGCACATGGATCTACGAATATGAGAAAAGATGAGCAAGAAATATCAACATTCTTAGACAGCCGAAGCCGCCTGAACCGCCCAATGTTGAGAAGAGTTCCAACTTGTTGGGCAGGCGGATGGCTTCTATAATGAAGGCAAATCATATAGAGGGGGATGCAAACAGATATGAAACCGCAAATCAAGTTCTATACCTGTTCACTATTGGCGCCTGTGTTGGCAGCAGCCATGCTGGCAGGCTGCAGCGCCGATCCGGCCGGGCAGCCGTCCGGGACGGGCAGTGCAGCCGCGCCAGCCGCTTCCGGTACGCCAAGCGGCAATATCAAGATGGATACGATCAGAGTGATGACCAATCAGGGAGACACCAAGGAAGTCGTGACCCGTCTGGTCGATGAGTTCAACAAGGGAACCGGCAAGGAAAAGGGGATCGTCATCGAATACACGGTTGAAGGCGGCGACTACAAGAATGTGATTGATATGGCTCTTGCCAGCGGCCAGGCCCCGGATATGTTCAATGTCCAAGGCTCCCGTTATCCTTACATTCAGGCGGGCAATCTTATGGCGCTGGAGGATTTGCCGTTATCCAAGGGATTCTTGGAGCAGTACAAGGATAAAACCAGTCCCATGATCGAAATATTCGACGGGAAAACGTATGCGCTTCCCTTCAAGTTGACAACAATCGGCTTGATCTACAACAAGGAGCTGTTCAAAAAAGCCGGCTTGGTGGATGAAAAGGGAGAGGCCAAACCTCCTAAGACCTGGACGGAAGTGACGGATTATGCCAAGAAGCTGACCAACCCCAAGGAAAAGGTCTATGGCTTTGCCTTGCCGATCAAATGGGGAGGCTTCTGGGACTGGTATGTTAGCCCGTCCGTTACACCGCTTGGGAAGCCGACGTTTTCCAACCCGGACATGAAATATGACTTTTCCGTCATGAAGCAAGGTCTGGAATGGGTCATGCAGTTAAAAAAGGACCAGAGCTATTTTCCCGGAGCGGAAGGACTGGATAATGATCCGGCCAGGGCCCAGTTCGCCGAGGGCAGGATCGGCATGATGATGGGGGCGTCCTGGGATGTTGGCGTGCTGAGTGACCAGTTTCCGACCAAATCCGATTGGGGTGTGGCTGCAATCCCCTTGTATGAAGGCCAGACCGGGCGGTATAAGCAGAATGCTACCAGAGAAAGCTTTGTTGAGGTATCCTCTGCCGCCAAGAAGAACAATCTGGAAAAGGTTGCGATTGTATACGAATGGTTCAACAGCAAGGAGTTTATCTCCAGGCTCTATGAGGAGGGCCAGATTATTCCGCTGGATTCGGCTTATATTCAGAACACAAAGGTGAAGAACAACAAAAAAGGCTGGGAGGATTTTGCCAAACTGGCCGAAGTCAGCCGCGGTTCGCAGCTTCCCCAGCCTTCCGGGTTGAAGCTGGAGGGGGACACGCCTACTCAGGTGTACAACAAGATTTGGGCGGGGGTTGTGTCCATAGACGACGGTTTGGCTGACCTGACCAAGAGGTACAATGCCGCCTTGCAGACAGCCATTGCCTCAGGAACCGTAAAGCCCGAGCTGCTAAAGCTGCCTTTGCCGGAGGAATGGAAGCTAAAGTAGCCGGATAACGAAAATTAGCGTAATCCAGTTGTGGTTGGAATGGGGAGCAGTACAGGACCATTCCAACCACAATTCTTATGAAAGCGGGCGATGCCACCATGAAAACCAAAGCTCATATGCAATCCTTTCTGTTCATACTGCCACAATTGGTTGGATTCCTTGTCTTCGGTATTTATCCAATTGTATGGGTGCTTATACATGCATTTTACGATTATGACGGATTGCAGCGGATATTTACCGGCTTGGATAACCTGACCCGGGTGTTTCTCAGAGATGCGGATTATTGGCACAGTCTGGTCAATACGCTCATTTTGAGCGGAGGCAAGCTTGTAGTAGAGCTGCCTCTGGCCCTTGTATTGGCTCTGATTCTGAATACCAGTCTGCGGGGACGCTCGTTTTTCAGAGCGATGTTTTTTATGCCGAATATCATAAGTTCAGCTATTATTGGGCTTGTATTCTATTTTATGTTTGCTACTTTTGAAGGGATTGTCAACAATGGCCTGCTGGCCGCCGGGCTGATTCAGACGCCGGTTGACTGGTTTGCCAACAAATGGACGGCTATGTCTATCCTCGGACTGTCCTCCATCTGGCAAAACTTCGGCATTAATATGCTGTTTTTCTTAGCCGGACTGTTGGGAATACCCAAGGAGCTGTATGAATGCTCAGAAATTGACGGCGCGGGCCGATGGAAGCAGTTCATCCACATCACCATCCCGATGCTGGGTCCGGTGATGCAGGTGGTGTGCATGATGGCCATTATCGGCAGCATGAAGGTAACGGATCTGGTGCTGGTGCTAACGAACGGCCAGCCCGCAGGCGGCACAGAGGTGGTAATGACGTATATCTTCAAGAAGTTCTTCAATTACGGCGGGATGGATAATCTGCCCCAGGTCGGGTATACCTGCGCTCTCGGACTGGTGACATCGGTAATTCTGGGAATCATCACGGTGTTCTACCTGCGGATGACGAAGAACATGAGCACGATTGACTAAAGGAGGCGTTGTACATGGATGTTGCTGGTTCCCGGAGGAACACCTCCCGTGCCAAGGCTGGACAGAGCGTCTTAAAGCTGCTTTTATATGCCCTGCTGCTTCTTGTTGCAGCCTTTACCCTTTTTCCTGTCCTGTATGCTTTTCTCGCCTCCTTCAAGGAGAACCAGGAAATTATGGCGGGAAGCGCTTCGCTTCTTCCACGGGCCTTTACACTGGATAATTATCAAGAGGCCTGGGAGGTTGCCAATTTTAAGACCTACACCTGGAACAGTATTTATATGACCTTCGTCATCGTAACAGGCACGATTCTGACCTCCTCCATGGGCGCCTATTTTTTTGCCCGCTCCAGCTTTCCCGGGAAACGGCTGCTGTTTGCCGTATTCGTGTCCACGATGTTTATCAGCATGGGCAGCATTACCATGTTTCCGCTTCTGGCTATTGCCAAGGCTCTGCACATCAATACCACTCTGTGGGGAGTCATCATCATCAAGATATTCGGGATTAATATATTGAATATGTATTTGATCCGCAATTTCATTGTTTCCATTCCGATGGAAATTGACGAAGCCGCCAAGCTGGACGGCTGCTCCTTTGGCCAAATCTTTTTCCGCATTATTTTTCCGCTGCTGAAGCCTGTCATTGCCACAGTGGGCCTGATTGTCTTCCGGGATGCGTGGAATGATTACCTGCTGCCAATGGTGTTCACTATTGCCAACCGCAGTCAGGCTCCCTTGGTGGTAGGCGTCGTTGCCCTGAAGGGAGCCGGACAAGCGGCCAGCTCCTGGAATCTCATGCTTGCCGGTACGATGATCTCCATTATCCCGATGCTGGTGGTTTATACTTTTTTGAACCGGTATTTTGTTGCCGGTGTAACCACGGGAGCGGTCAAAGGGTAGCTGTAAATGCTGCAAATAAGGAGGCAGTGAGGATATGAATTTAAGTCAGCCTAATTATATAGAGCCCAGAACAGGCGTGAATCATCTGGAGCTAAGCGGATGCTGGAATTATACCTACCGGGACACACCTACGGATCAACTGTCCGATCTCGCCTGGAACCTGCAAACACAGGTACCCAATTCCATATTTTGGAGCCTGCATGAGTCCGGTGTTTTGCCTCATCCGTACAAAGGCTGCAATAGTAAAGCGTATCATTGGGTGGATGAAAAGTTGTGGTACTACAAGCTGAATTTTATGGTAGGAGAGGAGAAAAAACATAAACAAGCCTTCCTATGCATCGACGGAGCGGCTTACTACTGCCGGGTCTGGCTGAATGGCCGTCTGCTTGGCAGCCATGAAGGCATGTTTGGCGGCCCAATCGTTGAGGTAGCCGGACAGCTGAACTATGGTGGCCCAAATGAGCTTGTGATCGAAATAAAGGCATGCAACTATGGTCAGAAAGCTACATGGAGCTCATGGAATGAGGACGGCTCCAATACACAGATTGTGCCGTGGAATGCAGCCCGCGATACCCGAACCGGTAATGGTCACTTTATTGTATTGGGCTTGTGGAGAGGGATAAGAATTGAATTTTTGCCTGAGTTGCACCTAAGCCGCCCATATATGACGACAGTTTCTGTCTCTGGCAATCAAGCCAAGCTGCATCTGAGCTGTGAAATTGCAAGGGAAGAGGTACATGAGCTTAAGATGGAGCAGAATTACAAGCTGAACTGGATGGACTATACCTTCCATACCTTCCATGACGGCCTGACGGGGATCAACACGGATGAAAAAGTAACGGTTTGTATGGAATTGACCGAGAAGCACAGCGGCTGCAGCATCTATAGGGCAGAAGAAACCGTGTTTTTATACGATTACGAGAAGAGCGGGATTAATTCGAGATTTTACCAGTGTCAATTGTATAACACGGATCTGATAATTGATAATCCGAAGCTGTGGTTTCCTAATCATATGGGAGAGCCTTTCCTGTATACGGTGAGCCTGACTTTGCTGAAGGACGGGCAAATCTATGATAGGCATAGCTTTGATTATGGCATACGTACTGTTGAACTGGAGTATGCTGCAGGGGAGCAATATTGTGCACCATGGGGTAAATACCAGCTTGTAGTCAATGGGCAAAAGCTGTTCCTGAAAGGCATGAACTGGGCCCCCCTGGATTGCCTGTACAAATTGGAACGGGAAGATTACAGATGGGCGATAGAGCTGGCCCGGAACGCGGGAATACAACTGCTGCGGGTGTGGAGCGGCGGAGGTTTGCCGGAAACGGATGACTTCTATGAACTGTGCGATGAAATGGGAATCATGGTCTGGCAGGACAGCTTTCTTGCCAATATGGAGACGCCCTGCTGGCCCCAGGATATCCTGCAGGCGCAAGTCTGCATGAATTTGTACCGCATTCGCAATCATCCATCCTTGGCTGTCCACTGCGGCGGAAACGAGTTTAATCCTTATGCCGCTGGCAACGCTGCCTCGATGTTTGTGATTGAGCGAAGCATCCGGGATCTTGATCCTTCAAGGCCGTTTATCAGAACCTCCCCGGATCAAGGCAGTGTGCATATTTATAACGATATGGAGCCCGTTTGGTACAGGCATCTGTATAAACAGCTTCCATTTATAGGGGAGTCGGGCATTCACAGCTTTCCTAATCTCAAAAGTCTCAGGCAGCTCATTTCTCCCGATGAGTATAACCGTCCGCTCCCGGATATATTTGCTGAAGCATTCAGAGCCGGGAATCCGGAGTTGTTGAATCATTTTAGCGAATACGAGCCGGTTCGTGTACCGAGAATGGTGGCGCGGGCTTCCCAGATCAATCCTGTAAAGGGCAGCAGTCTTGCCGATCTGGTGGAGGCTTCTCAATTGGCCTCTTGTGAGTTCTATCAGATCATGATCCAGGCGGTTCGTGAAAATTATCCGGTGACAGCAGGCATCATGCCCTGGGTGTTCAAGCGGCCGTGGACAACCATCGGTATTCAGCTGGTTGACGGTATGGGTGATCCCATCGCCCCGTACTATTACGTGAAGAAAGCATATCAGCCGTTAATGATATCGGTAGGATTGGAATATTTGGCGTATGCTCCCGGAGATGAAGTGAATTTGCCGGTTGCCGTCATCAATGAAAGCGGACAATCGCTTATGGACGCAGCGTACGAGCTGCAGGTCCTGGATGACAAGCTGCAGGTTGTGTATGAGAAGGTGCAGGCAATAACGGTCTTAGCGGGGGATTATAAGTGTGTATACCAGGTGGAGCCGTTCCGGATTCCGGAGAATTACAGCGAGAAGTTCTTTTTGGTCCGGGCCGCACTAATTACAAAACAGCACATGGTTGCTGCACAGAGCATTTATTGGCCCAAATCCTTGGAGTGTATGAAGCAGCCGGAGACCAGGCACGAATACCGGAGTAAGCCGCAGCAGAACTTCTACTTCGACAAGGGTCCATGGTTGAAAAAGCAAATGGAAGCAGCTGCAAAAGCGGAGCTTGCGTGCAGCGTGATATCTGTTGTCCATAAGGGATCAAGGATAAGCGTTAGTCTGGAGGTTGGCAATTCATCCGATCAGCCGGCATTCCCGGTCAAGGTCGATGTTGTTGAGGATGGGACAGTATGCTATTTAAATGATAACTATTACTTCCACAATCGCAAGGAAATCAAGCTTCTGCATGTGGAAATATATAGAAGGAACCCTCATTTAGCATTGCTGCATCTGGAAATTTCCGCTTGGAATGCCAACCGGATTATAGAAATAATAAGAATTCCCGGGTATCAAGGGGAGGAGCCCGTAAAGGAGTAACGCCAGTCCATATTCCCTTCACGTTCCCGCGGCGGAGATATTCCGCAGCAGATGGGCTCCTTTCCCAATATCCGTATCCTATGCTGTCCAAACTCTTACAGCGTAAACCTCGAGACATTCTCCAGCAGGCTGTCGGCGATGGTTTTGGACTGGTTGGTTACCTTGATGACCTCCCCCGACTTCAGGATGATGTCGCCCACCTGTTCGGCGATCTGGGTGGTTCCCTCGGCGCCTTCGGTGGTGGCCTTGGTTACTTCATCAATCGCCCGGATCATGCTGCTGGTGGAAGCCAGCACTTCTTCTGCGGTTACACTGATGTCTCCCACAAGCTCGTCCATCAGCTCCGCGTCTGCGCTGTATTGCTCTCCGGTCTCCACCAGCAGCTCATTGCCGCCGATCACCTGGGAGTTGACGAAGCCGAGCAGATCCTCGGAGCTGGCCACCAGCCTTTCCACCGACAGAACAACATCATTGGCGACGCCCTGGATTTGGGTAACGGTCTGCTTGGAATGCTCGGCGAGCTTCCGGATCTCCGTAGCCACAACCGCGAACCCCCGGCCTGCATCTCCGGCTCTGGCCGCTTCAATCGCCGCATTGAGCGCCAGCAGGTTCGTTTGGGCTGTGATAGCCAGCACAGACTCCGAGAGGATGCGGACCTGCTCGATTTTCTTGGAATCCTCGATGGCTGCGCGCATTTTCTCATGGCTTTCCGCGTAGATTTCATGGGCGGCCTGCTTGTTCTTCTGGGCGTCGGTCTTGAGCAGGACCGCCCGCTGGCTCACCTCATCCGCTGAAGCGGCGCCTTGCTGAGCCTTGGAGGCAATATTGCCGATAGCGGAGCCAATCTCGGTGGAGGTGGCGTTCATCTCCTGCATGGAAGCTGCGGTTTCCTCCATTCCTGCCGAGATATATCCGGTTGCTTCCGAGATGCGGGTGATGCTTTCATTAAGCTCCTCCATATGCCTGTTGGTGTCCGTTACCAGATTGGACATGGCCGTGCTGGAATCCACCACCTCCCGGATCATGCTCCGCTGCGCAGCAATCATATTATTGAAGCCCGTCGCCACCACACCAATCTCGTCCGTACGCTTAATAGATAATTGGGTGGTAAGATCCCCCTGCTCAATCCGCTTCATTGTCTCCACCAGCTGCTTCAGCGGCCGCGTGATCCCGTGGATGAACAGCAAGGAAACCGAAATGCCTAACACAAGCACGATCAGAATCGCGATTTCGATCAGTACGGTAATTTTCTGGGCGCCCTTGTTATAATCTTCCATATAAGAACCGGCCACAACCGTCCATCCCCATTCTTCATTCACAGCAGAATAAGTGATTTTGGTGCCAATGGCCTCTGAATTGGGCAGGGTCCAGGCGTAATAAGTGAAGCCTCCGCCATTCCGGGCTGTGCTGATCTGATCTTGCACGAACTTGTAGCTGCTATCTTGTTTATCTACAGTATCCCACATGGTCTGTCCTTCCAGGGAGGGATGGGCAAGCAGTTTCCCTTTGGCATCGTAGACAAGGAAGTAGCCATTGTCGCCCAGATTGACGTTATTATTAAGAGAACGGGACCCGTCCTGCTGTTTCTCTCCCAAGAGATAGGCTTTTACCTGCTCCTGGGCCTCCTCCATAGACAGCTTGCCGGACTTTACTTCCTTATTCGCGGAATCGATAAGCATAAGCGCCATGTTGACTCCGTTTTGGAGAATGACCTTGCCCTGGGCATCCAGTTCACGGTTAGCCACATAATAGCTGGGGATACCAATCATCAGACAAGAAAGGAGCAATAAGCTTACTGTAAAAAAAATCAGCTTGATTTTGAGCGAGGAGCCCGCAGCTCTCCAATGCAACCGGGATTTCATGATACCTTCCCCCTTATTAATAATGGTAATAGTAGGTCTTCTGGCATATTATGTATGGTATTTCCATGCATTTCTTGCCGTACAGGCCTCTGGATTCAGCAGATAATTGTCGATTATTGTCTAAAGTATATCCATTATTATAATTGTTGTAAATAGCTAATATTAGCGACTTAATTACAGATATTACCGCGGATGGGACGAGGTACCCTTTCTGCGGAATGCCCGTCCCATTGATTTGGAGAAGCTGGCGGTATAAGTCAAAAACACCTGCTCTGCCTCCGCCAAAAGGAAAACTCCCCTAGCGCCAGAGTGGTACAAGGCACTAGGGGAGTCGGATGATGCATATGAAGATTTTGAGCGACGAAGAAGTCAGGGTATGCGCATGAAGGTATAAGGAACATATGCGGTTTTAGCGAAATATTCAGATATATGTAAGCATTACCTCCCGGGCGGGCCGCCTTGGACTGCGCAATGCCTGGTCCAGAGGATAACCCATGCGGAAAGTGAACACGGACTCATAGCCGGGAGCGTTCACGAGGTTCTGAAGCGCCTGCCCGAAGACCGGCTCGCTTCCCTCTTGAAGCTCCCGGTCCTGTCGCTCATGGGGCTGGTTCAGAGGCTGCGCAGCCAAACCGTTCCCCGCTGCCCATAGATGCAGCCGCTGCCACAGCCTGCCCGCCTGCAACAGTTGGCTCCGCTCCCGCCGGTCCCTGACCACGATGGTACCGAACACGGCGGCAGTAGGCACCTGTATGCCTTTGGTCATTTTGAGCCAATAGGCATTGGACGTTTTGGCCGATACCGGCAGCAGCTTGCCGAAGAAGCGGGTAAGAGCGGGATTCCCCGTGGCATCCATCGTAGGACCGTCCTTATGCCGCTGGATCTCCTGCCAATCCTGGCGGTACCACCTATGGCTGTCCTCTGTCTGCTGCGAATCGCCGGCGATTGCCTCTGTGGCCCGGATAACCAGACTCCCCATCTCCGCCTTCTCTGCAGGAGACGAGAACCAGATCACCCTGGCGGCGGACAGACCGGCCCCCAGCCGATCCAGTTCTTGCAGCACGGCCGCTTGCACCGGTCTGTCTTTGTCATAAGCCCCCCGGTTGGTATGCCGTCTGCCGATGGCGGCATACAATCCGGACCGCTCTTCTGTCCCTGGAGAAAGAGCAATATCGGCAGCGAGAATCTGTTCCGGCCCTCCGTTGTAGAGAGTTTCCTGCGGCTTGTAGCCATAAGCGGCTGCTGCCAGCATCAGATTCTCCAAGGCACATCCCAAGCTGAGATTCATTTCTCTCATGCAGGGGTCCATCGCTCCTAGATTGCGGGAGATATCAGCGAATAATTGGAGTTTCTGCCCGCTTACCCGGAATAGCCACGGTTGGGTATTGTGGGCGCTTGCCGCCAGTACACCGGTTTTCACCAGCCTAAGCAGCGGGTCGCCCCCGTAATCATGGCTCTCCCAATGCTTCCACGCTTCATAAGCAGGGCCGCGGCCTGTGGAGAACCCTCCCTGGTCAACCGCCCGAATCACCCCTCCTGCCGACAAAAGAGCAACCGCAGCCGCCGTTCCCTTCAGGAAGCTTCTTCGTGAGAGCTTTGTCATAAGTCATCCTTCCTCTCTGTGGACATCGGCGGCCAGATAAGGGGCAAACACAGACCAGATCAATTCCGCACCTTCTTGAAACCGCTCCGGTGAAACATCAGTTCCGTTCATTTCCAGAAAGCCCAGCCAATTGTTGGCGATGATCCATGCCGCTGTCAGCAGCTTGCGGAGATTCACCGGGGTCAGGTCCTTCCTCAACACCCCGTCCCGGATGAACATGCTCACAAAAGTCTCCTGATCCTCCATTCTCCGCTCCATCATGCGGGTGTGCTCTCTCTGCAGCCGTTCATCCGATTGAAGCAGTACAACCGCCTCCCGGTAAAAGAAGCGGTATTCCCATAAAATCTGAAAATTTAACAGAAGCCGCTCACGCAAATCTTCCTCGGTCACCTGCATATGATCCGAAACCGACCAGACAGGAGTCCAACTGGTATACATCTGCTCCAGGATACCCCGGATGATTTCTTCTTTATTTTTATAGTGATAGTACAGATTCCCCGGACTCATCCCCGCTCCCGCAGCAATGTGGTTCGTAGAAACCTTGCCTGTGCCATGTTCATTGAACAGGCCGACGGCTGCCAGCAGAATCCGTTCCTTGGCGGAAGACATGGATACCACTTCCTGATTAGAGTATTTACTCTAATTGTAAAAGCTCCTCTACTGACTGTCAACGGCATAATGGCCAATATGGAAAATTGAAACGGATACCTTCCGGTTTAAAAGCGCAGCTAAATGAGAATATTGGAAGAATTATGAATACGGGGCTTGTCATATATTAATCCATGGGTATTTCATTGCCAGCGCACTTGGGCGTGTCTGAAAACTCGCTTGAGGGCATCTTTCGCCGCCTTTTCGCCCCTAGCTTCGTTGCTTTTGCTTGACGTACCACGGTACGCCTGCACAAGAGCGCCTTGCCAGAAACGAAAATTCGACTAAATATGCTCCCCACGGAGTTGCCAAACACACCCTAATTATTGGTATAATTCTTTTATAGAAAGGTGATGACCAATGGACGCAATGAGCTTCAAGGCTTTTGCCGTAGCCAACGAGATTGATCTGAATAAAATTGCCAATGACTGCGGCATTCCCAAAAAATACACCTGGGAAGAACCGCTGATTCTCCAGGACGATATTCTAAAGAGCATTCTGGGCAAAGAGGTCGCCGGGCTGCAAAAAGTGCTGGTATTCTCTTTTGGCAGCGTCGTGTTTATTAATCATCAGCGGCAAGAGGAAATCACCACGTTCCTCAACTACATCCATTCCTTCGAGTCGGATATCGAGGTCAGGCATCCGGAGCGGTATTCCGATGACTACAGCCTGCATATCGGAGAGACGCCGGGGATCGAGATGACCGACGAGTATGTCATGGCTCCCCAGTTCGAGATATTCTACCCTGAGCTGATCTCCGTTGTAATCGCCAAGTCCGTGGCGCTGGAGAAGACAGAGGAGCAGTTGGGCCGGATTCTCGACAAGCTGGAGACCATGATCGACCGGCTGGAGAAGGGCAAGCTGCGGATCAGCGACAAGGAATTGGCCCGGACCACCGCCAGAATTGTCCGCCATGAATACAATACCATCGCCTATATTATGATTTTGGATAAGCCTGATATCACCTGGACCAACAGCAATGCCGGGGAGCTCTACGACCGGATGTCCGATTTTTTTGAGTTGAACGACCGGTATGCGATTCTGAAGAACAAGACGGAGATACTCTATAACATGATGGAGGGCTTCTCCACGATCAGCCACTCGATCAGAGGCCTGTTCGTGGAATGGGTCATTGTCGCACTCATTGTTGCCGAGGTTATCCTGATGCTGGTCGAAATCTTCAGATAAGGTGGCGCCCATGACAACCATTTATTTCAAAAGCTGCAAAATCGGTATGAGCATCCCCTTGGAAAAGCCCGCGGCATTCTTCAAAGTCTCAGAACGTATAAACGGGGAAGCGGCTTCGCTTCTTGACAAACGCATGGCATCAAAGGGAGGGCATCAAGCGCCTATCCCTGGAGTGCAGAAAACCAGCGTCTGGAAAGAATTTATTATGCTGTCCGGGCCTCAATTGGAGCAAATTCTGAAGAAACCCTGCGACGGCATGTATGTCTATCTGTTTGAATTCGGCTGCATCACCTTCGTTAATCTGGGGGAATGGGAGATCCAGACCTTCCTGGAATTTATCGCGGGAATGGTGGACTCCATCGATTACTCCATGATTGCCCGTTTCTCCGAAAGCCATCTGCTGGAGATTGGGGATGACGGGAATTTCTCACCATGGGAGGGCAGCGGCCGCAGCTTCAAGTATGAGGAGCCTATCATTCAACTGATAGCCATCATTCTGGCCAAATCCACGGCGTTGAACAAAATCGAAACCGATGTGGATGAGAATATGGATGAATCCGGCGCTTATATCGATTATCTGAAGCGGGGCAGGCTGAGGATCAATAAGAAGACGCTGTCGCTCTTGATGACCAAGTTTCTCAAATTCGAGTATGAAATTATCAGCAGCATCCGGATCTTTGAACGGTCTGTGGACGCCAATCATACCAGGAACGGCAGGGAGCTGTACGACTGTCTGGCGGAATACTATGAGATGAACGACCGGTTCGATGTGCTTCAGCGCAAAATCGACAGTCTCCGCAGCACGATGAAGACCTATAACTCCCTAAGCTACCGGCAAAGCGAGAACCGGCTGTATCTGTTCGAGATTTTCCTTTTAGGGCTGTTTCCTGCGGTGAGTCTGGTGGGGATGTTCTTTCATTTTTGGTAATGGGGAAAAACCAAACCAAGGCTTTCGCCTTTTCATTTTTCGGTCTCGTGTTATGCATACTCATTGCCGGACGGAATTGCAGCTGCAGGGCTCCTACTGCTTACGCTGACGATATTCCCGGGGACTCAAGCCAACGACCCTGCGGAACACCCGTGAAAAGTAGTTGGAGTCACCGAATCCGCAACGGAAAGCGATTACAGTTATTGGAAGGACGGTTACATCGAGCAGTTCCTTGGCTTTGGCAACACGGTAGCTGTTGATATATTCAATGACCGTTGTGCCGACTTTTGTTTTGAACAGGGTGCTTAGATAGGGCTCACTGCAGTAGCAGTTGCCGGCCAGAACCTTGAGAGTGAGTTGGTTTTGATAATTGTCGTGAATATAGCTCAGTGTCCGGTTGACGATATAATTGCATTTGTGGCTTTCGGCTGCTTCCTCCATACTTAGGCCATTTTTCGACATAGAGAGGAATTTCCCGTAGTGAAGACTGATATATTCGGATAGCAGACCAATTTGAAGGACAATTTCTTCATATTCCGCAGGAAGTGGTTTGGACACCGACAAGTACCGGCGCGAGGCTTCCTTAGCATCGAGTTCGTACTTGTCAATGCCGGCACCTAACACTTGCAACGATCTGTCCAAATCCGTATAAAATTGCCCCACGCACAAAAAAGCGATCAGCCTGCCGTTCCATCGTACCGGATAGCGGATCTCCCCGACTCCCATGTAACATGTTCCGTAAAACGGTGAATCATGCTTGTTGCACATCCAGCATAAGATGTCCTTATTGCGGGCACAGTCATTATAGGTTTTCTCAAATTTTTTAAGATAATTACAGAAAGCGTTGTTGTGGTACAGGTAGGGGGCGAACGCTTCCGCCATGCTCTCATCAATCTGGCTGACGCCTGAAATATCATGCAGGTTGATGCCGATCCCGTAACGGTTGCTGACAAGCTGAAGCCACTTGGGCAATTCAAATCCGGAAAGTTTCATGGCCGGTACAACCCTCCAACTGCTTAAAATTATGCTAGTTTTTCAAAAACGCATCAAGGAGAGCTTACTCCTGCTTCTGATATGATTATATCAGAAAACAAGGAGGTATATAGAAATGACACAATTTAATAACGTCAGCGGTATTTTTCCCCATCTGTCAGTCAGTGCCGATGTTCTTCCGTTCCGGACGGAATGCGGAATCGGCGGTTTAATGTCTTGGGCGGACCGGCTCTGGATGATTACTTATGTCGCGCATTACGGAGAAGGCTCCGGGCTCTACGAAATCGATCATAACTTGAACATGCGCAAGCATCCGGAAAGTGTAGTGGGCACCTATGCCAACCGGCTGATTCACTCTGCATCGAACTCCATTATCATCGGTCCCCACATTATCGACCACAAAGGCAATGTCCGTACCATCGACGGCGTGAAGGATTACCGACTAGCCGCCACGATGGAGCATTTGACGGACCCCCAAAACAAAGTGTACTTTCTCTCGATGGAAGGCCCCATGCTGGAAGTGGATTTGAATACTTTCAAAACGGAAGTTCTGTTTGATCTTACAGAAGAGCTGGCCGTCGCGGAGAAGTATCAGAATGCAATGGCAAAAGCCAGCACGATGGAAACGGACAAGATAGGGAACAACGTGATCGCAAACCGGCCACAGCCTCACTTCAAAGCGGGACATACGGCAGCGGGACGGGTCGTTGTCGCGAACAACACCTTTAGTGAGCTGGATCATACCGGAGAACATCAAGGTGGACGGTTGGCAGAATGGGACGGCAAGCAGTGGACAATTGTCCAACGGACCGCATTCAATGAAGTGACAGGCCGGAAAAACTGGGGGGAGGTCATTTTCGCCACGGGTTGGGATCGTGCTTCTGCCATAATGATGGCCTTCATCAATGGCGAATGGCAGAAATACCGGTTGCCGAAGGCGAGTCACAACTTTGAGCATTTCTGGCAGACCGAGTGGCCCCGCATCCGTGAAATTGAAACCGAGCGCTATATGATGGATGCTTCCGGCATGTTCTATGAGCTGACGCCGGTGCCGTTCCGCAACAAAATCTGGGGAATCAAACCGGTATGTTCCCACATCCGCGTGATTGCAGATTACACCTGCTGGAAGGGGATGATGGTCATGGGCTCCAACCAAACCTCTCCTGTAGGAGATACGAATCTGGTAACCGGGTATCCGGAATCGAACCTGTGGTTCGGCAAGCCCGACGACCTGTGGCAGTGGGGCAAGCCTGCCGGCTGGGGCGGACCCTGGTGGGAAGAGGAAGTGAAGGCGAATCTTCCGTCGGATCCTTACCTCATGACGGGTTTTGACAAGAAGGTCCTGCATTTGACCCAGAAGTCGGAAGATGAGGTCACCTTTAAGCTTGAGGTTGATTTCCTCGGCGACGGTTCATGGGTGATCTACGATCGGGTCAAGGTTCAGGCGGACGGTTATGTCCACCACGAATTCCCGACAGGCTTCAGCGCCCATTGGATCCGGGTGACGCCGGATTTGGACTGCCAGGCCACTGCATATTTCATATACACCTGATGGAATCCAGCTCTCAGCCAGGCCGAATCCAGTTATTATAGGGGAATGGACAAGCAGAAACACCTGCACTGCGGAAGGGCCGCGGGGGTGGTGCTTCTGCTTGTTACGGTTGTGAAGATCAACGATGGTCAGGAGGCTGCGATCACATGACGCGTATTGTTGTGTTGGATGGATATACACTTAATCCCGGGGACTTGAGCTGGGAGAATTTGAGGAGTGTCGGCGAGATTACCGTTTATGACCGTACGGAAGCGGAGGAAATTATCGAACGAGCTGCAGACGCCGATATTGTGCTCACGAACAAGACTCCGCTAACGAAAGAGACCCTGGATCAGCTCCGGGACTTAAAGTACATCGGTGTACTCGCTACCGGGTACAATGTGGTGGATGTCGATGCAGCTCATAGAAGAGGAATCCCGGTAACGAATATTCCCTCCTACGGAACCTTGTCCGTGGCCCAGTATGTGTTCGCCCTGCTTTTGGAGCTTTGCCATCGAATTCGGCTTCACAGCGACTCCGTACGAGCGGGAGAATGGGGGAGGTGCAAGGATTTTTGTTACACGAAATCCCCGCAGATGGAACTTGCGGGCAAGACGTTGGGTCTAATTGGAACAGGGAGAATCGGCTTGCAAACAGCCCGTATTGCAGAGGCGTTTGGCATGAGAGTGATTGCTTTGGCTTATGACGAAATAAGGCCGGGCGACAATGTCGAGCGGGTGAGTATGGAAACCTTATTGCGGGAATCCGATGTAGTGAGCCTTCATTGCCCGCTTACGGCCGAAACAAAGGGACTTGTCTGCGCGAATTGGCTGGAACAGATGAAGCCGACAGCATATCTCATTAACACATCCCGTGGCCAGTTGGTGAACGAACATGATTTGGTTGAAGCGCTGAAGGCAGGAAAGCTGGCAGGCGCTGCTTTGGATGTGTTATCCGAGGAGCCTCCTGCGCCAGACAACCCGTTGCTTGACACGCCCAATTGCATCATCACACCCCATATTGCATGGGCAACCGTTGAAGCTCGTTCTCGTTTGATGGAGATCGCCGTTGAGAATGTGAGGAGCTTCGTTCAAGGACAGCTGCAAAACGCGGTGAACTAATCTCCATGAGAATGCTGCAACAGATCAGATTACCCAGAAGGCTGGACTTCGGATAAACGGAGTCCAGTCTTTTAAGCTTACATACCGCGCGCGGCGCGGCGGCTCACTGAATTTCTTGTTCCATAACATTGAAATGGTGAATGTTAAGTAACGATCATTTTTGCTATAATTTAATCAGATAAAGAAATCTGAACGGTAACAGAGATAAGAATCAAATAAGGGGGCAGAGATTTGGGTCGTATCATGAGAAGATGGAAATGGATGCCTTCAACAATTAAATACAAACTTTTCTGGGCTCTGCTATTATTTGTTTTTCTTCCCCTCTTCATTTTGCAAATTCAGAATTATTCACAAATCGAAGAAATGATCAGAGATCGAGTGAATCGCCAAACGACTCTGCAAATTCAACAAGTGAAGGAAAATTTTGATCTTATTCATGACACGATGCTTCGAACAGCACTAGAATTGGAAAACGATCCTGCCGTATATAACAAGTTATCTCAAGCCTCCGATGGCAATGAATATGGCCAAGAGCTGGAGAACCTTTTAATTCGGGTTAATGCAAGAACAGTACCGAGTAGTGCCTACTTGTACTATAATTTGCTGGATATGCACGGCAAGGTATATAACTCCTATACGCCAACAAAGGTGATACAAGCAAATTCAATTATGGAGGACCAGGCATTTGCATTATTGAAGGAAACGAATGTCCCTATAATTTGGCTGGAAGAGGAAATGGGGGATATAGGTGTACCAGGGGCTGGAGAGAGGCGGCTTGTTTTAATGACTGTATTCAAGAAAGGTGAGGGGCCTCCATTCGGTTACTTACGGATTAGCTTTGATTACGACACTTGGCTTCGTTCGATGGTACGAAACTTTCCGGTGCTTCAAGATTACTTTTTTTTCGATGAAACGGGGCATATGCTGACACGAACCCGAGGAACAACAGGACTTGATCAAGCCATTATAGACGAATTAAAGAAATATTCAAAAGGCAGTCATGATTATTACGATAGTAGAAACGCTACGTTATTCAACAGCCAATATTTTTCAGATACAAATTGGATACTTGTGAGTCAATTTCCATTGGAATCTTATATTGGTGATATCAACGGAATGAAACGGCAATACTTTATTTCCTTTGCGCTTCTCGTTGTATTGTTTGTTTTGGTCACGTTTGCCATATTATCCGGACTAACCCGTCCATTGAAGCTCATACAGCGAAAAATGTATGCTATTGTAGGGAACAATTTCTACGGACGTTTAAACGAGGGGAATCTTGATGGTGAAGTTTTAGCTCTCGCTCAAAGCTTTAATCATATGATAGATGATATTCATGAATTATTAAATAAACTGCGGATCGAGGAGAAGCAGAAGGAAGCCATGCATTTTCAAATGCTCTTATCTCAGATGAATCCCCACTTTTTGCTTAATACGCTCAACATGGTCAAATGGCAAGCGATGTGCAGTGGAGACCAAGACATTGCTGAGGTTTGTTTGAAGTTAGGCAAGCTGCTTGAGACTAGCTTGAACATGGAAGTCGATCTTATTTTTCTTAAAGACGAGCTGGAATTGGCTGATGCCTATGTTTATATTATGCAAAAAAGATGGCAGTATCCGTTTAGTGTACATTACGAAGTAGAAAATGAGCTGTTGTTTTCTTTGGTTCCGAAATTAAGTTTACAATTATTGATAGAAAATTCGATTCACCATGGATTTTCGAAGATTGACTATCATGGGCAAATTAACATTAGTATTGTATCAATGAACTCCGTATTAAGGATGATTGTTGAAGACAACGGCGTTGGACTGGAGCATGCGGGAAAGAATAAAAGCTTGAGAAAGAGAAAAGGGATAGGCTTAATGAATTTAAAGGAAAGGCTTCGGCTATTGTTTAAAATGGATGCTAAGTTCACCTTAGAGCCAAGGCTGCAAGGAACACGTGCGTGTATAGAAATCCCTTTATTAATTTCCAATCCGTATAAAGAAGGGGAGAACGATGATGTGGAAAGTGGTTCTTATTGAAGATGAGCTCTTTGTTCGTAATTCGATTAAACAATTGGTTCCTTGGGAAGAGCTTGGTTTTATACTTATAGATGAAGCTGGCGATGGAAATACTGCTCTGGATATAATCGTGAAGCAAAGGCCTGACCTGGTAATATCGGATATTATCATGCCCGAGATGGACGGTGTCATGTTGCTCAAGTCCGTCAGAGAATTGGGAATGAATACGAAATTCATTATGCTGACTTGTATGAGCGATTTTGAATATGCGCGTGCCGCCTTGGAGCTGGGAGCAACTAGTTATGTACTGAAGTTATCCATGGATATAAATAAATTAAAGGATTCATTGAGAAAGGTTTCTTCAGAATTAAATAGAGAATCCGAACATATCCGTCGAAATTTGTTGGCAAAACTGCCTGATATGTATGATCAAATCTGGTCGGTAATAAGTACTTCTACAACGGGGATTTGCCAAATAAAAGGGCTTACTGAACTTTCCAATAGCTTAGAGGCAGGAGGGAATGCTCCTTCTCAAGTTTGTGTTGTTCTGACTGGAGCC
Organism: Paenibacillaceae bacterium; assembly: GCA_029256185.1. Classification (GTDB taxonomy): domain Bacteria; phylum Bacillota; class Bacilli; order Paenibacillales; family NBRC-103111; genus Paenibacillus_AR. The sequence goes on along the minus strand of JAQSYI010000020.1, from coordinate 91,033 downwards.
GAGTCAATCGAGTCCGCTTGCAATCTCACAATAACGGAGGACATTCACATTTATAAAGCTGAAGCTCCGGGGATCACCACTCTAGTGGATTGGTCTGGAAAATACGACAGCGGGTTTCAGACAATTCAGGAGAAATATTATTCAAGATGCTTGATTGATTCTGTGACCACTTTGAAAGATTTGCCGCAAGTATGGTGGAGACTGCTTGCCGATTTAATACCATATTGGTATGACAAGCAGAATGATGCTTCAGTAAAGACTGCAAGCTACTCCGAATCATGGCAAATACCCTGGGAACAAGAACGAAGGCTCATCTTAGCCTGGGAATTAGGTCTGATTGAAGAGATGAAGCATTCTTTACTTGCAATATGGACAACCATGGCAAGTCATGAAATACCTGTGCTTCAAGTAAAACGCTTTGCTGCTCATCTAATCGATCAATATAAGCGTACGAAAAATATCCATCGAGTCCAATCTGACAATTTTATCATTTCTGATTCCAAGCGGCATTCAGAGTTGCTTCATGTGCTTATAGATGTATTAACAGCAAATATGAAGATAATGAACCAAAGCGCAGTGCCATCAACCGATCATCCTGAAGTAAATCGGATCATTCAGTTCATTCATGAAAATTATGAGGCCAATATCGGCCTGAAAACAACCGCTTCCTTTGTAAATATGGATGAAACTTATTTAAGTGCGCTATTCAAGAAGAAAACCGGTTACACCTTCATTCATTATTTGCAGAAAATTCGCATCGAACAAGCCATGCGTTACTTAGAAAAGACAGAGTTGACAGTGAGTCATATTGGAGCAAGTGTGGGTTTCAGTCATGATCATTATTTTATAAAAATATTCAAAAAAATCACCGGCTTAACGCCAAGTGAATATAGAAAAGCCAATAAAGAATAATCGTTCATGAAAACTAAGGTCTCTTTCAGGCGAAAGGGATCCCTTTTTATGAACATCACCAATTTTGTGTTATCGAATACACAATTTTGTGAATGCAATTCACTTTCTGAAAGCGTTATTATATTGCTATAGACATAATAAGCTTGAAAGGAAGTAGCAGCCATGTTTTCAAAAAAAATTAAAGGAAATGATGCTTGGATTGATATTTGGATTGATGTTTGGAAGATGAGACCTTTGTATCTAATGCTCATTCCAGGATTACTATGGTATATCATCTATAAATATGTACCTATGATTGGTTTGGTCATCGCGTTCAAGGATTACGATATTGTTGGGGGCATTGCATCCAGCCCTTGGGCGGATCCGTGGTATAAGTATTTTATGCAATTTTTTAATTCGCCTTATTTCTCCCAAATTCTTACCAACACATTGCTCATAAGCTTCTACAAAATCATATTTGGTATTGCACCGCCTATCATACTTGCCATTCTTATTCATGAATGCCGGTCTCCTGTTATGAAAAAATGGGTGCAAACCCTCAGTTATATGCCTCACTTCCTGTCTTGGGTCATTATTTACGGCATCGTGCTTGCCTTTTTCTCCGAGACTTCCGGTGTAGTGAATAGATTTATTGTCGATAACGGGGGGAAGGCAATACCATTTCTGACATCTACAGAATGGTTTCGAATTGTACTTGTTGGCAGTGATATTTGGCAAAACTTAGGTTGGGCGGCTATTATCTATCTCGCTGCTATGTCGGGTATAGATCCATCCATTTATGAGGCGTGCCGAGTTGATGGCGGAGGGCGTTTCAGGATGATTTGGCATATCACCTTGCCTGGAATCCGAAGTGTTATTGTTTTGATGCTCATTCTAAAAATAGGCTACATTCTTGACGCAGGATTTGAACAAATTTATATCATGTATAACATTCAGGTTTATGAAGTTGCAGATATCATTGATACCTGGGTTTACCGCACTGGTTTGCAGCAGATGAATTTTAGCCTTGCTTCATCAGTAGGTTTGTTTAAATCCATGATTGGTCTTGTTCTTGTGCTGGTATCAAACAGTATTGCAAAGAAATGGGGGGAATCCATTTGGTAAGAAGCGTGAGTGACCGCATATTTGATAGTTTCCTGTATCTAATTCTAGTTGTAGTTGGGCTTTCATCCGTTATCCCGATCATATATGTGTTGTCGATTTCATTAACACCATATACGGAGGTTTTGAAGCATGGCGGCTTTGTTTTATTCCCCAAGTCAATTACCTTCGACGCATATCGGCAATTGTTCTCCAATAGTCAAATTCCGAGAGCGTTTTTCGTAACTATTTTCGTTACGGTTGTTGGAACAGCGATAAACATGATTTTAACCGTTTTATTGGCCTATCCACTAAGCAGGAAAAAGCTGCGCGGACGTTCTTTTCTTCTAATGGTTATTATATTCACAATGTTATTTAACGGTGGGATAATTCCAACCTATCTTGTTGTCAAAGGAACAGGTCTGACCAACACGCTATGGGCCATGATGCTTCCTACAGCGGTATGGACCTTTAATGTGCTCATTCTTAAAAATTTCTACGAGAGCTTACCGGAGGAGTTGTTTGAATCGGCAAGGATCGACGGTGCAGGTGAATGGCGTGTGTTAATGGGAATCGTATTGCCTTTATCAATTCCTTCCATGTTAACCGTTGGTTTGTTCTATACCGTAGGACATTGGAATGATTTCTTTCAAGCTATTTTATACATTACGGATACAACACTGCACCCGCTTCAAGTGCTGGTTCGAAATTTGCTGCTGGAAAGCCAGAATACCAATCAACAAAGCGAGGTTGTGCTGCCAACGGCAACCCTTCAGATGGCAGCTGTCGTTAGTGCAAGCTTACCGATTATTGCTGTCTATCCTTTTGTACAAAAGCACTTTACGAAAGGTGTTCTGGTAGGTGCTATTAAGGGTTGATCATCGGGTAAGCCCGATACTCAATAAAAATTTATCAGAAGAAAGAAGGGGTTTGGATATGTACCATCGTAAAAAGTGGGCTATGGCAGTTGTATCTGCAATTTCATTAGTATTAGTGTTATCAGGTTGTGGCAAGGGTAGTGATGCATCCGACCAAAGCGTTGAAGCATCCAAGACACCTGCAGCACCGGTCAAAATTGAGATGATGAAAATAGGCTGGGGAACGAAACCGCCAACTGATGATTTTATTAAATCACCTTTGGATCAGAAACTGAATATAGACCTCAAGCTATCGTTGGCAGCTTCTGTAGACGACTTTAAAAATCAATTGAATACCCGGATAGCTGCGGGTGATTTCCCTGACATTATTGAGTTGGACAGCCGGGCAACATTGCAACAATTATCGGATAAAGGCGTTCTTCTTGATCTGGCTCCATATCTGGATAAACTGGGAGAAACCGTGAAGTTCGTTGGTGAAGAAGGATTAAAAAAAGGGGTTATAAATGGCAAAACATATGCCATTCCAAAAACGCCGAATATTATTACCCACTCCTACTATATCAGGAAGGATTGGTTGGACAAAGTAGGACTCGGTATGCCAACTACGAGTGATGAACTTCTGCAAGTTGCAAAAGCATTTACTGAAAATGATCCGGATGGAAACGGAAAAAAGACACCTATGGAATTACAGGTAACAATTGGGCGGCATTTGGTCCCATTTTCGGGTCATACGGCGTATCCCTAAGCGATGTTAACACAAGTCTTATCAGTACTTATATCAAAGACGGTAAAGTGATTACCGCAGCACAGGATCCGAGCTTCAAGGCTGCTCTCGCAGATATAAAACGATTCATCGAGGCAGGAGTTGTGGACCCCGAGATTTTTGCAAATAAGGGGACAGCAAATAATGATAAAGGAGTAAAAGGCCTGGCAGGCATTGTTTATACCGATTGGACAGGCTTTTTCAAGAAAGAAGGTGCGGATCAAGTTAAAGCAGCGAATCCGAACGCCCAATGGTCATTATTGCCTACGATCAAAGGTCCGGCAGGTCAATTTGACAGTGCGTATGATGTTGGTTCTACCTCGGGGCTAATTGTAATACCAAAACAAGTTGAAAAGGATAAAAATAAATTACAGAAGATCTTTGAAACATTAAATTATGTTTCCTCAGCGGAAGGAGCACAGCTCGTTCAATTCGGCATTAAAGATAAACACTTTACGATGGAGGGCAATTCACTTAAAGTAACGGATCAAGGTGTTAAAGAAGCAGGGTACATTTGGGTTTACCAGTTGACTGGCCGTCCGGAAGCTGAGTATTTATCCACAAAATTTGACTATGCAGCCTCTGTTATTGATCAAAGCTCAAAGCTAAACCGTTTAAATATTTATAATAATTTTATCGATTTGCCTAACGGGTTCAATATGGCAGACTCACAGCGTTATTTATTTGACCAGACTCTGCAAATTGTATATGGAAAAGCACCGCTTGATTCGGTAGAAAAGCTTGCTGCGGATTTAAACAGCAAGTTTGGCCTCGGATCTTATTTGGACCAAGCGAACAAGCAATTAAAGGAGCTTGGATATTTAAAATAATTGGATTTTAATTTTGCAGCTTCTTATTTAACAAAGGTGTTGCACATAACCTTATTAAATAAGAAGTTGCAGTTTGTTCAATAAGGACCTGTCATTTTGAGCATATTTGGCAGCGCATTCATTTTAAAAGGAGGAAAAATAATGTTATTAACCAATTCCCTAAAAAGAATTGCCTTTCTGACTCTTGCAATAATTCTTGTTAGCTGTGCTGCTCTCTTGTTTGTTCCATTATCAAAAGTTAGAGCCGCTGATGAATTCGATTCGTTAAGGGAAAGGTTTAAGAGTATGCTTACCGGTGGAACAAATTATAACCTGTCGGACCCCGATATAGCAGCCCGAGTTACATCAATAACCAATCTGGCGCAAGAGCGCTGGGATACGATGCGCAAGGAGCCAAACAGAATACGCCTTTGGGATAATTCCCCTTTTGGTAACGATTCGGAAAGTGTTTCAAGATCCTATAACTATTTACGGGACATGGCGCGGGCTTATGTCACTTACGGTTCCAGCTTGCAAGGTAACGCACTTCTTAAGGGGGATATCATCAGCGCCTTGGATTGGATGAATGCCAATCAATTCTATGCAGGCTGCAATATGTATCAAAATTGGTGGAATTGGCAAATTGGAGCTCCCTTAGCTTTGAATGAGATTGTGGCAATGATCTACCAGGATTTAAGCGCGGCACAAATTTCTAATTATATGGCAGCCATTTATTACAGCCAACCAAGTGTTGAGATGACCGGCGCTAACAGGCTATGGGAAAGCCAAGTGTTAGCAATCTCGGGCATTAACAATAAGGATTCCGCCAGAATTGCCGCTGGACGTGATGGAATCTCTGCTTTGCTGCAGAATGTCACAGTTGGGGACGGATTTTATAACGATGGTTCTTTTATTCAGCACAATTACTACGCATACAATGGCGGTTATGGTGTAGCACTGTTGGAGGGAATCTCGGATCTCCTGTATATTTTGCGCGGATCTGGTTGGGAAGTAACAGATCCCAACAAAAATATTGTTTTTCAATGGATCTATAGTGCCTACGAGCCATTCATCTATAAGGGAAACCTGATGGATATGATCCGAGGCAGGGAAATGTCCAGGAATAAAGAGCAGGATTTTAATGCGGCAGTCGATGTAATGGCGTCCATTTTAAGGCTATCTCAAGTGGCGCCTCAAGCAGATGCCTTGGCATTTAAAGAAATGGTCAAATACTGGCTGTCCATTGACACGGATAAGACCTTTCTTCATGAGGTTTCAATTGACATGATTATCGTTGCCAATGAAATTCTGAATAACTCCGCCATTCCGTCACGGGGCGAACTGTTGGCATACCGGCAATTTACCAATATGGACCGTGCTGTCCATCTCAGACCCGGCTTCGGTTTCGGAATCAGTATGTTTTCCAGCCGCATAGCCGACTATGAGTCCATCAATGCAGAGAACAACAAGGGCTGGCATACAGGAGATGGAATGACCTATTTGTATAATAACGATTTGGAGCAGTTTAATGATCATTTTTGGCCAACAGTTGACAGCTACAGATTACCTGGTACTACGGTACTTAAGAATACTCCGCAAGCAGCGAATAGCCGCAGCGACAAAAATTGGGTGGGTGGAACGGACATCCTCGGACAATACGGGGTTACCGGTATGGAGCTGCATACGGTAGGCAAGAGTTTGACGGCCAAGAAGTCTTGGTTCATGTTTGATGACGAAATCGTTGCCCTTGGTGCAGGAATTACCGGCACAGACGGCGTTGATACGGAAACTATTGTTGAAAACCGAAAATTGAATAGTGCCGGAGACAATTTACTAACAGTCAACGGAACAACTGAATCGTCCGGACTGGGTTGGTCTGAAACACTAAACGGCACCAATTATATTCATTTATCAGGAAATGTTGCCGGCTCGGACATCGGATATTATTTTCCTGGAGGTGCAACAGTCAAAGCCTTGCGTGAAGCACGGACTGGAAATTGGAGGGAATTGAATGCGTCTTCATCATATGGGGATGCGACACCGATAACCAGAAATTTCCTGGCATTATGGTTAGATCATGGTGCAAGCCCAACGAATCAATCCTATTCCTATGTCCTGCTCCCGAATAAGACAAGCACTCAGGTGAGCAGTTATGCAGCAGCGCCAACGATCACTATTTTGGAGAATACCCCTTCGGTACAGGCAGTCAAGGAAACCGGTCTGAATATTACCGGGGCCAACTTCTGGAAGGATGAATACACAACGGCCGGATCTATCAGCGTTGATAAAAAAGCCTCTGTGATGATGAGGGAAACGGCCCATGATCTCGAAGTCTCTGTATCAGACCCAACCCAGCTCAATATGGGAATGATTTATATTGATATTGACAAAAGTGCAATGAACTTGATTTCTAAGGATAATGAAGTAACAATCATTCAATATTATCCAACCATTAAATTTAAAGTGGATGTCAAGAAATCGGCTGGCAAGTCATTCAAAGTAAAATTCAACCGGAGCGGAACGCAAGCTCCTAATCCGGGAGATATTCCGATCCCCAATCCTTATGAAGCGGAGACGCTGCCTATTCATACACAAACGGATTCGTCTACGATTTACAATGATGCCACTGCCAGTGGCGGGAAGAAATTGGGCTTTAACAACAATGCGGCAGGCGACTATGTGGAGCTTAGTCTGGATGTAACGCAGCCTGGAACTTATGATGTGAACGCCCGTGTGTTTAAGGCCAGTAATAATGGCATTTATCAACTTTCAGTCAATGGGACAAATGCGGGTGAACCGCAGGATTTATTTTGGAATACATCCGGCGGGTACAAGGATTTTATATTGGGCTCCGTTACCATTAATAGGCCGGGAAGCTATCTATTTCGTTTAACGACAACCGGTAAGAATCCGGGCTCACTGGGCTATAAGTTAATGTTGGACTATCTAAATCTTACTCCGGCAACAATAGGCGGTGACATACAAGCCCCAACAGCACCGACGGGCCTGACTGCCGCAGCCATTTCCGGAAGCCAGATCAGTCTGAGCTGGACGGCATCAACGGATAATGTGGGAGTTGCCGGTTACAAAATTTATCGGAATGAAGCAGAGATTGCTGCTTCAGCGGCAACTTCATTTAGCGATTCTGGCCTGGCAGCCTCGACAACATACAGCTATACGGTAAAAGCTTACGACGACGCCGGCAATTTGTCGGCTGCCAGTAATCCGGCTAGCGCCATGACCATTGGAACAACAAATAAAAATGAGGCGGAAGACCTGACTGCAAGCACCGGTGTCGTAAAAGATAATGCGGATGCCAGTGGCGGGAAATACAGGTTATTTAACGCCTATAATGTTAATGAGTACATTGAATATACCGTACCTGTCGCTCAAGCTGGAACGTATCACGTAAAAATCAGAGTCATGAGGTTTAGCGACAACGGAGCCTATCAAATTCAAATCAATGGTAATAATCAAGGTTCTCCAGTCGATATGTACCAGCCATCCGGTAAATTCATTGATTTTGACTTGGGTAACGTGACAATAGGCAGCCCGGGAATGCAGTTGTTCAGATTTACAGTCACCGGAAAAAATGCGAGTTCCTTTGGATACAAGCTGCCTCTGGACTACATTCAAATGGCTCCTGTCACAAATTAAGATCCTGTTGCTTCTCAAGTTAATCTGGCGGGCGGGAAATCACCGACAGCGGCGGGAGGGTTGAAATGCCAACCCGCCAGAGGCTGAGAAGCGTAACGCCAGGGTTGTCTCCGCCCCTGCTCGATCTGCCGCGGTCCAGTTGGACTGCCCTGACGTACCCTCTATTTCGGTTGACATTGATAATGATAATTGTTATCATTGTAAAAGTTTGAAACAATCTATCAGATTGCTTCATGACTATATGAAAGAGGGGGAACTAATTGTGCTGTCTAATTATAAGAAAAAAACCGCGTTGCTGCTAAGCGGTCTTCTCGTCATGTCCGTGGGCCTTGCCGCCTGTGGAAGCAACGATGCGAAGGATGAAGCAGGAGCCGCCTCCGTGGCGCCGTCCACTCAAGCCGCCACAGCCACGCCGCAAGCCTCGGCATCTGCCGCTGCCACCCAAGCTCCGGCTGAGAAGACCATGAAGGATGCTCTGGGCAATGATGTCAAGATTCCCGCTAACCCGCAACGTATCATAGCCTCTTATCTGGAAGATCATCTGGTGGCTCTGGGCATCAAGCCTGTAGCCCAATGGACCGTAGCGAACGGCACCCAGGCTTATCTGCAGGATTCGCTGAACGGCATCCCGACTATTCCGTATGACCTGCCGTTCGAGGCTGTTACCAGCTTCAATCCCGATCTGCTGATTGTGGGCGGCAACAGTGTTGTTGCCGGAGACAAGTATGCCCAATATGCCAAGATTGCACCTACATATACCCTGGGTGATGAGATCAATGGCGATTGGCGCAAGGCTCTGCTGAAGATCGGCGAAGTGCTGAACAAGAGCGAGGCTGCCCAGAAGGCTCTGGACGGTTACGATCTGAAGGCCAAGGAAGCCAAGGCCAAAATTCAGCAAGCAGCGGGAGCCAAATCCGCGGCGGCGATCTGGCTCGTGCAGAAGAATTTTTTCGTAGTCAGCGATACCTTGTCCAGCGGCGCTGTAATCTACAAGGATCTTGGCTTTACCGTTCCGGATGCTGTGAAGGAAATCTCCGCGGCAGGAAAAGCCAACTGGAATCCCATCTCCATGGAAAAGCTGGCCCAGTTGAACGCTGACTATATCTTCCTGATCAACAGCGATAAGGAAGCCGGCTCGGAGGCGCTGAAGGACCCGGTCTGGCAGGCGATTCCCGCAGTGAAGAACGGACAAGTCTTCGAATTCGACAGGAACGGCAGCTGGTTGTACAGCGGTGTTATCGCCAACCAGAAGATGATTGACGATGTCTTGAAGAGCATTGTGAAGTAAACGGAGCTTCAGCCAAGCTGCTTGCTGCCCTTGCTCATAGCGGAGCGGCAAACCGGACATTGCTTGTCCGGACGCTGGGTCTCTTCATACGAAGAAATCCGGGACCAGGCAGTGCAGCCGGGCCTGGTGCATATCCAAGCCAACACCGTTTCCTTCACCACCCGCTTCTCCCGTTTTGCCTGTCCTGCTCCCGGTTGCTTGCCGCCGGGAGCTTTCTGTTTTCCCCGGCTTTCCTGTCCGCCCGGATGGGCTCCACGGGACGCAACGCTCTCTGCACTCCCGGCAGGAGGCAGGAAGGCAGCCAGTACAAACCGGGAAACGGCCGCCTTCTTCCCCCTGTATATGCCCGGCGAGCTGATGAATAGCTCTTCTTTGGCCCGGGTTACGGCCACATAAGCCAACCGGCGCTCTTCCTCCAACGCTGCTGAGCTCTTATCCTGCTTGCCCGCAGCCACATAAGCATCCGGCATCCGGTCTGCCTCCAGAGCGGAGCTGTGGGGCAGACTTCCCTCCGAAGCTCCAATCAGGAATACCACCGGAAACTCCAGGCCCTTGGACTTGTGAATGGTCATCAATGCAATCCGGCTTCCCTGCTCCTGTTGTCTGCTGCGGGCGCCTCCCTCTACCTTGGCTGCCACTTGATCGATATAGGTGATGAACGCCTCAACCGTATCGAAGCGGCTTGCCGAAAGCTCCACTTCGTCCAGCATTTCCCTGAGCGTTTCCTTGTGGTGAGTAAGCTGCTGCTTTCCGTCAGCATCCAGATAAGCGTCATAGAAGAGCTTGCGCATCCGGGTGACCGCCTCCTGCGGGCGCATGGTACGCAAGGAGCGGATCAGCTCTACCCGCTCCCGGATTTTGGCCTGCTGGAATTCCTTCAGTCCCGGGTAAGAGAGCAGATGGGCCAACGGTCCCTTGACCGGACGGGGTGCGTCCTGGCTGCGGATATAGTCCATTGCCTTCTCCCGGTTGAGATACAGCGTGGGTGCAATCAGCTCCATGGACTCGAAGTCCCGCCTGTGCAGGCTCAGGCGCAGATGGGCCAGCAGCGGCTTGACCACCCCATGCTCATAGAGGAGCTGTCCGTCTCCAAAATCCACATAAGGAATATCGTTCATCGCCAGCTGCTCCAGAATCGCCCGGCCGTTGCTTGCGGAACGGTACAATACAGCGAATTCCCCGTAGTTCCGCGCGCCTGTCTGCACAAGATCCTCAATCTGCTGTACGATGGAGGCGGCCTCCTCCTCCTGATTGGCAGGCCGGAGATAGCGGGGCAGAAGGGCTCCTGCCCGGACCGCCTTCAGCGTCTTCTTGCGCCGGTTGGCATTGTGCCTGATGATCTCGTTGCCCAGTCCGATAATACTGTCGGATGACCGGTAGTTGATGTCGAGAGTGATTATGCGGGCTTGGGTATACTCCTTGTCAAAGCGCAGGATGAATTCGCTTCGTGCCCCGTTGAACGTATAGATGGTCTGGTCATCATCTCCCACCGCCATCAGGTTATTATGGGGCAGGGCAAGCATCCGTACCAGCTCATATTGGAGCAGATTGGTATCCTGGAACTCATCGTTCATCACATACCCGAACCGGCTTTGGAGAGGACGGAGGAGCTCGGGGCTTCTCCTCAGCAGAAGGTAGGAGTGCAGCAGCACATCGTCAAAATCCATCTTTCCGTTCTCCCTTTTCCATTCCTCGTATTGCCGGAAAATCTCCTTGAGCTCCTTCTCTTGGTCATTCGTCTCAGGGAGTGACTCCAAGGGGGTCATATTCATTTTGTAGGCGGAGAGCAGGCTCAGCAGGGTCTCAGGCTGGTAGCTGTCCTGAAGATTCATGGAACGCATGATCCGCTTCAGCAGCAGATGCTGCCGCGAGGAATCGCCCATGATCTCCTGCTGGTACCCTTGCCTCCTCAGGAAATACAGGAAGAAGGAATGAAAGGTCCGGGCTTCCACCTGAAGGGCCTGCTCCCGACTGATGCCCGGAAGCAGGGTCAGGCGCTGCTTCATCTCCGCGGCAGCCCGGCTGGAGAAGGTGAGCAACAGAATATGCCGTGGGTTGACGCCGCGCACTGTGATGAGATGGCCTGTCCGGCAGATCAGGACCGTCGTCTTGCCTGAGCCGGCCCCGGCCAGAGTAAGCAGGGGACCTTGATGATGGCGGACAACCTCGATTTGCGCCGCGTTCAAGAAAATACCGGACTGTTCCAAGGAGCGGAAATAAGCCGCATCGGGATCACTGCCTGCCACCAGTTCCCTGCTGGTTGCGGTATCGGCAATTGCGGCTAACGGTGCAGCCGCTCCGGCAGCGCCCGCCGGTTTTTGAAAGAAGGGTTTGCCGGCCATAGTACAATCTCACCTGTCCATGTCCAGCGGAGCAGCAGCCGCCGCCGGATTATTTTTTATTATTGTAGCAAGAAACGGCAGCATAATGAAGGCCTGTACGCTCATTTGTTCCCTTTTTTGAAAACAATGTTATTCCAGGTATGGCGATAAAAGTGATTGACTTTTCCGACTATTATGTTTAGTATTAAATTACGCTTAATTTCCGGCGCTTTGCCGGAAAGCGGGGGAACCGATCTTTTGGGGCGAATCATCTTGTATGTAGGGTACCATCTACCCGAGCCCGTCAGCTAACCTCGTCAGCATTGAGATGGGTCATTAACTTTGCTTTTTACAAAGTAGAGTCAGGGCCCTTTTCCAAGGGGCTCTTTTTTGCATACTTATTTCCGTTGCACCCCCTTGCTGACGCCACCGCAACTCTTGCCCCCCGGCGACGCCATGCAATGAAGACACATGGCAAGCGAATATGAATTTTTTGGAAGGGAGACGGCAAACGGTGATTAAAGCGGTTATTTTCAATTTTGACGGAACGATTATTGATACGGAGACACCCCGGTATGAGACCTTCCGTGAGGTCTATGAGCAGCATGATTTAGCTCTGGAGCTCGGCATGTACGCCCCTTGCATCGGTACGGGGCTGCAGTTCTTCAACCCTTACGAGTACCTGATCGGCAGGATCAAACTGCCTGTCAATCTGGATTCGGTCCGCAGCTCTATCCGCGGCCGCCACTCCCTGCTCATGGAGGAAGAGGGCCTTCGGCCGGGTGTGCTTGACTACCTGAAGCATGCCAAGGGTCACGGTCTGCAGCTTGGTCTTGTTTCCAGCTCGTCCCGCAAGTGGGTAGACGGTTATCTTCACCGCTTGGGGATTGACCGGTATTTCGATTACGTCCGTACCAGTGATGACGTGGCCAGGATAACCCCCCATCCGGAGCTGTATCAGCAGATGCTTGCTTGTATGAGGCTTGCCCCCCATCAGGCAGTGGCTATTGAGGACTCTCCCCATGGTCTCCGCGCCGCGGCTGCCGCTGGTTTGTACAGCGTGATCGTCCCCAACCCTGTTACCTCCCGGCTGGAATTCGACCGCGCCAACTACAGAGTCGGCTCACTGAAAGATCTGGAGCTGGGCCAACTGCTGGCCAATCCCCAGGGCAGGGTGGCTGGACCCAGGGAGCATGTGGTATCATGGAGCAGGGTGATTCAAGATGATAACGAAGCTGAAGTTTGTTGACCAATTCATTAGGGAATGTCCGGCGAAGACGGTGAACGGGGAAACGGTGACCTCCACTTCGTTTCTGAGGACGATCATGCCTCTTCCCCAGCTTGCCCGGCTGATTGCTTTGTTCTCCGCGAAGGTGAAGCTTGCCGTCACCTATGAGGAGGCGCTGCAGTTTTTGCATACCGCCAACTATAACGTCGCCGATGTCTATGATTTCCTGATAGAACGCCGGGAAGCCAGACACACATTCCGTCTGTACCGGTATGGCAAGCTGGCGATTATCGCCAGTGTTCTTGCGGTTTTTTACAGCCTGTTCACCGTGAATTTTATCCTGTGCTTCGTCAGCATGGGGGTTGGTTCCGGCATATACAGGTACCTGTACTCCTCCGGCCAAGCTTAGCGTCCGGGGGTTTTTTGCGGAATCAGGTGCGTTTCACCGTTACGGGAGAGTATGACAGCGGGATGGATAGAGGAACCTGTTCTGAAAAAGAGTTGTCAGGAGCAGACGCTTGTGATAGTATTCACTTACAAGAATATGAACCTTCGGGGCAGGGTGCAATTCCCTACCGGCGGTAAGGATATGTGCGTGAGTATCCAAGCCCGCGACTCTTAAGCTTAAGCGGCTGAGACTGATCTGGTGGGATTCCAGAGCCGACGGTATAGTCCGGATGAGAGAAGGTAAACAACGGCCTGTTGCAGGGTTGTTTAATAATGCCCCCATTTCCTATGAGATGGGGGCATTATCCGTTACTTTCAGAGGGTTCAATTCAAGACACCGCGAGGAGGCTTTTGAATTGGAGAATGGTTGGCAATTGCGTACGAAAGGCTTGAAATGGAAGAGTCCGGCGGAACGGGAGATCCATGGCGTCTGGTATGTGGCTCTGGGGGCGGCACTATGGGGAATGGACCCGCTGTTCCGCATTCTGCTGCTCAAGACGTTTACATCCGCCCAAATTGTACTGCTGGAGCATTTGCTGTTGGCTTGTTATGCCGTGCCTGTGTTTGTGAGACTGCGGAATACGCTAACCGGCAAGCTGTCGCTTGCCATAATAGGGGCGCTGCTGTTCGTTTCCTGGGGCGGCTCGGCGCTGGCGACAGTGTTGTTCACCGCCGCATTCAACTACGGCAACTTCAACGCCGTGCTGCTGCTCCAGAAGCTGCAGCCTCTGTTCGCCATCCTATTGGCCAGGGTTATCTTGAAGGAGGCGCTGCCCGTCCGGTTTGCATACTTGCTCCCCCTGGCTATCGGCGGAACCTACCTTCTGACCTTTGGCTTCGGTTTGCCGTCCCTGGGCTTTGCCGATCTGGGCACCCTAAGCTGTCTGTTCTCCATTCTGGCGGCTGCTCTATGGGGCGGCTCCACAGCCATGGGCAAGTTTCTGCTGCAGAAGAAGCTGGATTCACAGCTTGTCACCTCTCTGAGGTTTTTGCTTGCCCTTCCATTGCTTGCTGCGGTCCTATGGGTGAGAGGTGATGCGTGGCATGTGAGCGGCGGCACCGTATCCTTGCTGCTGCTGGGGCTGAATCTGCTGTTTCAGGCCTTTCTGCCGGGCCTCGTCAGCATGCTGTTCTATTACAAGGGTCTATCCTCAACCAAGGCCATCTATGCTACTTTGGCTGAGTTGAGCTTTCCCGCTGTGGGCATCTTCGTCAACTGGATCGTGCTGCATCAGCCGCTGACCGCGGGACAACTGCTGGGCTTTCTGTTGATCTGGTCCACCCTGTTTATGATGAGCCGCAGTCCGGGAGCGGCGGCGCAGACACCGGCACAAGCATCGGTGCAGGTATGAGCAGACGATAGTTTCTTGACCAAGATCCCGCAGGGAAATGAGCGTCACAGGCATGGTTCCTTGCACAGGTTCTGTTAATCATATAAAAAAATGGTTGCGTATTATAAGATTTAGGATTATAGTTATACCAATCATATGGTGCGGAAGAACCGCCCCGGAGTGCAGAATAATCCTGCATTTCGGGGTTTTTTTACGCCAAATATGTAGAATATATGACTTTTTTCCAAAAGTTGTAGACAAGGGGTGGGGTAGGCGTGTCCTATTAGAAGAGGATCTAATCATACGCAGATGATTATGGGAGGGAATTAAGAAGATGAGAAAGCAAGCGAGATGGTTGGCAGGGGCAGCAGCAGCGGTGATTTTGGGCAGTGGCGGGATGGGATGGGCTTTGGCCCAGGGGGGCAAGGAGATTCTGCCCGTGGAACCCTATCTGCAGGATAATGGGTCTATCGCTGCCATGCCGGATGTCCGGGGACATTGGGCCCAGGCCGCTATTGAGCTGGCAATCAGCAAGGACTACGTGGACGGCTATGAGGACGGCACTTTCCGTCCGGAGCAGCAAGTCAGCCGCGCGGAGTTCACCAAGCTGGCCGTATCGGCGCTGAAGCTGTCGGCGGGGACGGCCAAGGCGGGGGAGGCGTGGTATACGCCGTACATGAACGCTGCGGTGAAGGCGGGCATCCACCAGTGGAGCGACTTCAACAGCGGCGACTGGAACACGCCTATGACCCGCGGTGAAATGGCTAGGATGGCTGTCCGCGCTGCTGGCCAGAGCACCGATGATGATTTAAAGTGGATGTTCCTGGCCACCAAGGCCGGGCTGATCCAGGGCACCGACGAAACGGGCAGCTTGGACGTGGACGGCACCACCACCCGCGCCCAGGCCGTTACCATTATTGAACGGATTCTATCCGTGAAGGCCGGGCAGAAGCTGGAGGCGGATCTGCATGCGGTGAGCCGGGCGGAGCTGCTGTGGCATAAGACGAATGTGTTTACCATGCTGCCCCAGTTCTTCGGCTACGGCAATGACGGGACTTCCGTTGGTTTGGTCCGATGGGACCCCAACAACCTGGTGCTGGAGACGCCGGACGGCAATTGGAAAGGCGAGCTGCTCAGCCTGAAGGTGATCGATCTGGAAGATCCGAATGACCCGTTCCGGTCGGAGCTGCCGCCGCTGGAGGAGATGACGTTTGCTGCGGGCATTAAAGATGGAGCGAGTTTTAGAGCACCAGTGTCAACTGCAAGGCATAGTTATATCCTCTGGCCGGAAGCTGTGGTCTACTACAACAATGATCCGCAGATGTACAACAATACCGTATTGGGTTACTTAGGAGTAAGTATTAACGGTATAAAGCAAGTTTCCCGAGAAGAGCGGATTCCTGGTACTGTCAATGGTACCTCGTCTCTTCATTACAACGGAAAGCCGACTAATGCAGTGATCTTGAATAAAGAGTCCACATTTCCGAAATATGTTGGTTTGAGCGTTGGCACCATGGGGCCGCGGCTGGTGAATCACAAAATCTATGAAGCTCTCAATCAGCTATTGGACTTGGACGGTGGTGATTGATCCATGCGAAGCTTCCTGAACAAGCACAAGCGACTCATAGCCGCCGCTCTTGCCGTTGTCGTTATTCTGGCCATCCTGGTGCCGCTGTTTACCCGCAGCGCTTATGCGGACGGCATTACATACGACACGGACAGCTATGAGAGCGGCTATTCCAAGTCCAGCAGCCTAGCTGTGAAAAACATCAGCATCCCGGAGCAGACGGGAAAGAAGATTAAAACGGCGGCTATTGTGGACGCTGCCGGCACAACGATTCATACGATTACAGAAGCAGCCGGCAAAACCAGCTATTCCGGCAAGCCGGACGGGATGCCGGTTCTGTGGGGCAAGGAGACACCGGTATATTCCAACAAGAACGACCAGATTTACGGCGGTTATTACTCCTGGTACCGGTACAGCAAGGGCTCGAAGCCCAATGACCAGTGGTACGCGGTCATCAATCGGTCCGATGATGGTAACGTCTTTTGGACTGAGACGATTAACGGTTTCTCGAAGGACGAATCTGGTAACCCGATTAATGACGAGTTTGGCATGCCGGTGACTCCTGGTGTAACCGACAACAACCTCTGGATGAAGTGGACCCGGAGCGCGGGCTTCTTTACAACAGCTAATTTTTACCTCAGTACCAATGCGGTGAGCCACGAAGCTGGCAAACTGAAGGTTACTGCTGAAAGCCTCGAAGGCGGGGATATTCTAGGCCCGGATGAGTTGCATGGTCCAGCACTAAGTATCACTCCCAGCGAGGCGCATCTTGCACAAGACATGGACACGCTGTCGGTGAAGTTTGGCTATAGCTTTAACCATTTGCCTGAGCCTGATGCTCAAAAAGACCTGGCATCCTACGGGGCGAAGGTGATGAGTTACCACTACAAGTTCACCGCAAACATTGAATCCGTCTCGTATTTTTACGGTGATTATCGGGTGGAGACGGAGTATGAGCCGGTTGGCGGCAGCTCGCCCACGCCCTCATCCTCAGTATCAGCTACGCCAACGCCAAAGCCTACGGCAGCGCCTGTGACCGATGATCTTGAGGTGGTCTCCCTGACCTTTTCCCCGGCCACCTTCACGCCGCGGGACGAGGTGACCCTTCAATATGTGTTGAAGAACAACAGCCAGCGGCCATGGCGGAACTTCTATTACACCGTCTTCGGTCAAGAGTTCCAATACACCGCCTTCCTGGCGCCCGGCGAAACCTATTCCGGAACACTCACAAGGAAGTTTACTTCTCCACAAACTCTTTCCGTTCAGATCGATAGCAGAAACGAGATCCCGGAGTTTGATGAAACCAACAATGAAAAGTCCGTCTATGTGTCTCCGGGACCCATGCCGGATAATCACCCTCCGGAGGGAAAATTGCGCTGGTTCGACCGCTGGACGCAGCAGGAAGTGACGACTGTGACCGAAGGTACCGTAGTCGATTTGAAGTATGTGGATGTGGACGATCCGGACGGAGATTCGGTGAGCTTCAAAACACATTTTGCGCAAGCCAGCACGGAGTGGATGAGAGAGGTCATTCATCAGCGGTGGCAGTTTGAGGATACCATGGAACAGTTCAGCGCCATTGATACCACTGGAGGCATGGGAGATCACCGAATCTCTGGAACGATCACAGACAGTTATGGCGGCCAGATAACCGTAACTGCGTATCTATCCATTATCCCCCCCAACCCGGTAGCGGTGATTTCCGGTCCGGCGGTCGTGGTGGAAGGAAGACCGTTGCCTTCTTCCTTTAGCTCAGCCGGGAGCTTCAGTCCATTGAACCGGGCCATCAACCATGACAGAGATGAATGGGGCAATAAACAGGAACGGTATTACACCCCGGGCACGGAAAAGATAACCCTGAAGGTATGGGATGATGCCGGATTGCCATCCTTAAACACAGCAGCGCATCAATTAATTGTCCGGCCGGATTTACCCCCCGTTGCAGTTTTGAGCCTGCCTTCCAAAGCAGTGAGAACCCATGCAACGCTTATGAGAAATGCTTCTTACAGTCCGGACGGGGATGCCATCGTGGACCGTCAAGTTTGGGTGCAGTACGACTCGGATAATGATGGCAATTTCGATGAAGAGTCCCTCACTCCATTGGGCTCGGATATCATCCTTTCGCCTGTTTTTGATCAAGTAGGCCAGTATCGGGCGAAGGTGTATGCCAAGGAAGACTGGGGGAAAGAGGCAAGCGCCTATTTCTACTTTGAGGTTGTCAATGATTCTCCGTTTGTGACTTTCGAGATGTCTTCCGAAATAACGGAACCGATGATTATTCCAACTTATCCCGTATCCCTGCAGCTAGGGGATTGGACATCTACCAATTTATTAGGGAATACTGCCGTCAAGAACTGGAAACCCAACGGTGATGGTTCGATATCTACTTTTGAATACAAGCAAAAGCTGACGAGAACTTCAGATGTTAGTAAAAGTGTTATCGTCAGCAATAAATCTCCTCTATTGTATTCTCAACAGAGCTATTATGTGGTTGGAGAGGATTACTTCTTATACTATGCTCCTCAAGAATGCTACTCTGAGGAAGATGGAGGAGGATGTACCGGCGATTACTGGGCTTACTATAATCCTCCAAGCGCTACCTATCTACGTTATGGGACCCCAATTACTGTAGATGTTGCTGCAGATGAAATCTATTTCAAAAAGACCTATTCACACGTGGCGTATGCTTACACCCTTCGCTTAAGTTCTATAAAAACAGGGACAGCCGATGTGCTTAGAGAATATGAGATTGGAGTTATAGAAGAGCATCCTGACATTGTCAATAAACCCTGGTACAGACATACCAAGTACGGCCCATCCACTTTAGGTTATACTTACAACTCGGGACCGGACTCGGGTGGTAATGTAATATGGACGGGAAACAATCTGATGTATAATCGTCTAGAGAAAAAATCAAAATCAGGGGAACTCCTCTGGGGAAAAACCCATCCACCTAAAATAGTTCCTACTACCGATGAGGAGGGTAATCCTACTACCGTATATGCTTACCCGATATTTTCGGAGCCTTTCTACACATCCGACTTCTCCAAGTTTTATGTGATGAAAACCTACAGTGATTATTCTAGTAATCCGTTTGATAAGGTGGCAGGCACCTATTCGGTATTATTAATCGATTCTGCGACAGGAGAAACCGTAAAAGAGCGAGAGTTTTATAGCCCCAATGCCATCAGACCATCAGGTGTTTATAACGGAAATCTAATTGCAACAGATGAGTGGGGGATGTCAAGCCGCGGTATTTTATCGTATAACGAGTCATTAGAGCTGTCTGAATTGCATCGATTTAGCGGTATAACGGCTTATATGAGCAGTTGGCCAGTAAGATTTTCTGGGGATGGGTTTATTTCGTATCAGTTTTACTATTATGGGGGGAGCCTGTCCACCAGAACCGTCTTGTATGATCTTAATAATGACTCGGTATTTGTTTCGCCTGATGTCAGATTTAGACCTTGGGAGAAGACGATTTTTGGTTTGAACGGTTCCGTTGAGAATGTAGCAAGTGAAGAGTACACCCAGTATACGGATGATGACGGGAATACATCCATAGGGGCCAAGCCGTATATTACCACTGTACAGCCATACGAGAACAGGAATACGGCCACATCCTCTCAGCTTATCAATGAATCGTTGCCGTCTCTGTCCGATGTTACAATAAACTACAAATATAAGGTGGAAAAAGGATATGCCAACAAACAGGATGCTTCCGGCTTTTCCTTCAAAATTCAGGATCATAAAAACATGTACCGGGTGTTATTTCATGATTCGGAATTGAAGTTAGTCAAAATAGTCAATGGCGCTACAACGGTGTTAGGTTCAACGCCCTATCCGTTTTATGAGAATGTGTACTACAGCTTCAAGATAAAATCATTCCAGAACAGGCACACCATCTACGTAAACGGAGCTCCGATGCTGGATGTAACGGATGCCAGTATTGCATCGGGCAGATTCGGACCTTTTGCCGTGATGTATAACAGTTATTTCAAAGACATCTCCTATCAGGATTTATCCGGTTTATCAGGCAGTACGATTACCAAGGATACCGTCCTGGTTGGAAACGAAATTCTGTATGCGGTGACTTATGAGGATGCCGAACACGATCCTCACCCGATCGACTTGACCTGGTGGAAGTTTGAACAAACCAATCCCTGGAAGTTTCTCGATGCAGGGGACGGCAAATCAGGTTGGTCTGGCTTAAATGGGTACACTCATCATGGCTCTTTGCCGTCCTTGGACCGGGTAGGGGTGTGGAGAGTCACTCATTGGCTGAAGGATGATCCTCATCGGGGATATCCTTATCCCAGTATGGTTTTTGATGCATATAGAGCCAGTAGTAATACGTATTCCCGTGACATCATCGTCCATCGAAAACCTGTATCCCGATTCGCCTTGTCCATTAACAGCTCCGGCATGGTCCTGTGGAACGACACCAGCTATGACCCGGACCGGTGGCTGTCAGCCAGCCAGTATTCCACCGAAGCCCCGGCCTATGCGAGCAATCGCGGCATCTACAGCCGGAAGTACAAGTATGTCACCCCAAGCGGTCTGGAAATGGCGGGCAAGCTGACCCGGCCGACGGAATCGGGTGTCTACACGGTATCCCTAGCCGTAATGGATGAATACGGAGCCTGGAGTGACTGGTATGATCAAACCATCACCGCCACCATCGTCTTGCCGCCTAATAATCCGCCCATTGTGGATTTTGATTCACCGCTGCAGGTGTATCGGGATGATGCGTTCCAGCTCATAAACCGCTCCTATGACCCGGAAGGGGGGGCGATGAGCTACAGCTGGACCATCATGAAGCCGCCGTATACCAACGTCTTCTCCACCCAAACCCATCCTTGGCTGCGGATAAGAGATTTGGGACTGGGCAAGGCTGCCGTTTCCCCCAACTGGTTCATTGAACTGACGGGTACGGACAGTACAGGGCAATCCGGAACGAAGACCAGACCCTTAATGGTTGTGAATCACATTCCGACCACGAGCATCAACGGCCCAAGTGCAGTGTTGATCAATCAAACTCATGGTTATGCAAGCGGTGGGTGGGATTTGGACAGCGAGGACCAGTGGAATCTGACGTATAACTGGAAAGTGACAGCCCCTAATGGCACAGAAGCCAGCTACAGCGGTTCAGCCATTAACCTGACCTTCAGCCAGGGAGGGACCTACAAGCTGGAGCATTGGGTGCTGGACCCGGTAGGAGACCGAAGCAGTACGGCCCAATTGCTTGTGGATGTGGATAATAACCTGCCGCCCTTGCCGGGCTTCACCATTGTACCTAATCCAGCGTACCGCTGGGAGCCCGTGGCCATCACCAGTACGGCCAGTGATCCGGATGGGGCCATTGTCAAGCATGAGTATTGGATCACCCGTCCGGACGGAAGCAGCTTCTTCTGGAGCAACGCAGCCGATTGGAGCCATGGCTTTGATACAGTGGGCAAGTACTCCATTCGGCAGCGGGTGGAGGACAATAAGGGGGCGGCGGCGGAAATCTCTCAGGTGCTGCAAGTGGTGAACCGTTTGCCAACCGTGGAGCTTACTACGCCTAGCGGTCCCGACATAGAGCATCCTTCGGTGAACATTCCGCCTTTTACGGCGCAATGGATATACCAGGACGGGGATGGGGATGCACAGAGTTGGTACCGCTTTGTTATCCGCAAGGCGGACACCCGTCAAGTGGTGCTGCAAACAGAGGCATATCAGTCCGTCACGGGGGTTCCTGTTGGAGTCGGTGTGTTGGTGGCGGGCCAGCTGTACGAAGCGCAGGTTACCGTATCCGACGGCTACGGCACCGCCGACAGCGCTCCCCGGTACTTCGTGCTGAACCGGCCGCCGGTGGCTGACTTCGACTGGACACCTAAGCCGGTGTGGGAGGGGGATCTGGTGACCCTGTTCAGTACCTCCACTGACCCGGATGGGGATGAATTGACTTTCTCCTGGACCATTCATAATCCGGATGGCGGGAGTTTTCAGGGGGACCAGAGCAGTTGGGACGGAGTCTTTTTGTCGCCGGGAATCTACGAGGTTACACTGACTGTATCCGACGGCTATGAATCCGATCAGGTGAGAAAACCGGTTGAGGCGCAGCTGCTGACTATCGACGGGGAGGTGAACCATACTCCGGCATGGTTGGAGTATCACCGGCAGCATGGGCATGAGACAGAAATACCACCCAAAGAGTTCTACTCGGGAGAGAAGCTGCTCACCATGCTGACCAGCGCTCCTGCTCCTGTGGCTCTAGCAGAGGCTTGGCTGGAGGCCGAAGGGATGAACGGAAATTCCATTGATTTGTATGCTTCCCTGCTCCCTGTTGCGGAGGAGCCTTCCCGATATGGCGGGGAGCTGTATGATGAGATATTGAGTTCATTAACGGAGCGCTTACCTAATGGGGAGCATACGGTTTCCTTCCGCTTGACGTATGCCAACGGTGTGGTGAAGCGGCAGGACGTTCAAATACGTATCATCGGTTCAGTCCATCAAGCTGTTGGGGTGCACCGGGTCCAATAGAAGCAGGAAGCACACCCGCTCTTTACTCCGCTCCGCAGAAGCCGTGGCTTTTGCGGAGATTTTGTTGTTTTAAGAAAGATAATGTTGTCAATTGGACCCTAATCGCGGGATCAGCAGCAGGACAGGCGCATGCGATGTACAAATGGTAGGCCCTTTGCATATTTTGATTATATAACTGCTCCGTTTATTCAGGCCCGCTGCATACTCTGATTCGGGGAGCCCCCCTTTGCCGCAGATTGTTGTTGCCAAAACGGGTGCTGGCTGGAGACACACAGGAGGTTGGGAGAATGGAGAAGCCTTATCTGGTGTTGGAATGGAACGATCAGGAAACCGGCGCGACAGGTTGGGTAGTGGTTCATCGTTTTGTGAACGGCTACGCAAGTGGAGGCATTCGCATGCATCCCACCGTAACCCGCCAGGAAGTGGAGCGGCTGGCACGCATCATGTCATACAAATATGAGGCGAGTGAATCCTTGACAACCGGGGGATGCAAGGCGGGCATTGCTTATGACTACAAGGCCGCCGATGCCATGGAGGTACTTCGCAGGTTTCTAACAGCTATGAGGCCGTACCTTCACGCCGGTGTTTCACTCGGTGGGGATCTGGGCGTTTCCTTCGAGAGTGTGCTGCAAATAATGAGCGAGTTACAGGTAGAATTGATTACCCCCGCCATGCAGCAAGATCCTCATGTGCTGGAGGGGTTAAGAGTTTATAAGGGGATGCTGGAAGAGACAGTGGACCTTTTTCCATTGAATGATGCCGTTACCGGCTATGGCACTGCTTTCTGTGCAGATGAGGCATGGAAGGGCAGGACGGAATTGCGGGAACAGACGGGACCGCAGGAACAGGTGGAATCGCAGGAAGAGGCGAAATTGCAGGAGCAGGTGGAATCGGATATAGCAGGCGGCAGTAAGGCGTCCGGCAGTAGGGTTAGTGGAGACAAAGCAAGAGTGGTCATACAGGGCTTTGGTTGTGTGGGTGCGAGCTGTGCATACAAGCTTCACCAGTTGGGCTACCGGGTGGTAGGAATTGCTGATGCCAATATAATGGTTACCTGTGAGTCAGGATTGGATGTGCCTGCATTGGTCAAGGGCAGACAGAGGCACGGCGAGCTTGCCCCAGGGACGTTCGACCCTGGTTATTCCGTCCTCCCCAATACGAGATGGCTTGACGTGGAATGTGATATTCTGATTCCGGCGGCGCTGGATGATGTTATTGACGGGGGGAACGCGCATACAGTCCGGGCCTCGCTTATTGTAGAAGGGGCCAATATTCCGGTTTCCCCCACCGGTGATGCCATTCTGAAAGCCAGGGGGATCCATGTGGTGAATGATTTTGTCGCCAATCTGGGGGCCATCCGTTTCTATGATGCAGTTATCTTCGGTAAAATCCGTTCGGGCGCAGCGGAGGTAATCGACGATATTGAACGGTTGTGCCGCAGGAATACATCGAGGCTCTTGGCGGAAGCTGCCCGGCTCGGTTTGTACCAGCGGGATGCGGCCGAACTGCTGTTTCAGCCCAAGCGCAGCAGTTGATATCAGCAGCGGATTGCCGGGTGCGTTAATTACAGAGGGAGTGGTTGCCCCGAGCTGACGGGCATGTCCTTTGGAGGTATAGAACAGGTAATGTACTATTTTTTAGAGTAAGGGGAGCCCTTTCTCCAACTCCCGGAACATAAAAGTCCACCAGGGAAGTCCTTTCTAAGTGGATCAGGAGTTGAAGAACTGGAAATACAGGCGCAAGGAGTTGAATAACGGAAAAAATTTCCGTTACCAGATGGTTTTTGGGTAAATCGAGGAAATTAACGGAAAAAATTTCCGTTAAATCAGCCAAACTAAGGTGAAAGTACCCTTTTTCGGGAGTTTAATGGTGGTAACGGAAAAAATTTCCGCTAAATGAGAGAGTAAAGAGGAATTTGCAGGAATAACGGAAAAAATTTCCGTTAAGCGGGAGCGGATCATGGGGGATGAAGCATCGCTCCTTTAGAAACGTAAAAAGCCTGGCGGTGGCTTCCGCCAGGCTTTTCTTGCTGGCTGTTTAGGGAATGCGGGTTTCCTCCGGGGCGTACAATGCTATTCGGCGGATCGGATCAGGTTATTCCAAGGGGAGCGGAAACGTCTGCAGGCAGCTGCACCCTCAGAGCAGAACACTGCAGCCTGATCCGTCCCCAATCTTGAGCGACCTAAGCGCAACAGCCTCTGTCCCCGTTCACGAGAGACCTAAACGCAACGGCCTCCGTCCCCGTTCACGAAGAGACCTAAGCGCAACAGCCTCCGTCTCTGTTCTTGAAGCCGCCCAGGCGTTATGGCTGTGTGCGAAGCTGTATCATGCAAGACACCGTCCAAGCAGGAGGAGGGACGCTGTTACAACAAGAACATGGCTGCTATGGTGGTTACGGTTAGCCCGATGACCACGGGCTTCACATTGCGGCGGGCCAGCTCGAAGGGATCTACGCCGCAGATGGCCGCAGCAGGAATGAGCGCCCAGGGAATCAGTGTGCCGCCGCCGACCCAGATCGCCGCCACCTGTCCTAAGGCCGTAAGGGTAGCGATACCATGACCGATGGAGGCAGCGAACAGACTGGCGATGGAGCCGGCAAGAGAGATGCCGGAGAAGCCGGAGCCGTCCAGACCGGTGATTGCGCCTACGGAAGTGAGCGTAATGGCACCAACTGCCGGATTAAGAGGCACTGCCGCCGCCAGCGCATTGCCCAGATCATTGACCAGGCCATGTGAGCCTTCAGGCAGCACCTTGCCGAACAATTCAATAAACGCCGAATCTCCCAGATAGAAGAAAGCAGCAATGGGGATAACCGGACCGAATACCTTGAAGCCGAACAGGAAGCCGTCGGTCATGTAAGAGGTAGCTTCCTCCAAGCCTTTGTTGCGGTGTGCAGCAACGGAAATGAGCAGCATCAGGAGCAACGCTGTGCCGCCTACAAGTGCGGTTGCATCTCCGCCTTGCAGATCCAGCGCCCACATGGCGGCTACGTCGGCAAGGAATAAAGAAGGAACAAGAATAGCGAACAGGACTCTCGTGTTGCGAGGAAGCATGGCAGAAGTCTTGCCGCTGTCGGCAACGGTTGCCAGATCTGCCTTGAGCCCCGTTGTCATGGTTAGCCTGCCGTTCGCCATGTCTCTTCTCATATACCAGAAGCTGACCACCGTTGTGACAACGCCCATGATAATTACCAGGGGTACGCTTGCTGCCACTACATCTCCCACCGGAATTCCGGCGGCGTCAGCTGTCAGCTTGGGAGCGCCCTGGATGATAAAGTCCCCGGACAAGGCAATCCCGTGTCCGAACAGATTCAGTGCCATGGCTACGCCAAGAGCGGGCAGCCCCACCCGGACCGCCGCCGGCAGCAGCACCGCCCCCATGAGAGCTACAGCCGGGGAAGGCCAGAAGAAGAAGGAGATGGCCATCATGAGAATCCCCGTTACCCAGTACGCCAACGCTGGTGTGCGAATCATTTTGGCGAAGGGGGCAATCATCGTCTCGTTGATCCCTGAACGGGTCAGTACCCGTCCCAGGCCTACAATGATGGAGATGATGAGAATTGTCCCGAGCAATTCCTTGATTGCATAGATGAAGCTTCCGAACACTCCGCTGACGGATTTGGGCACAGAGCCCGTGGCGAGCAGCCCCAGCAGGAAGATGCCGGCAATACATAGAATGGTGGTATCCCTGCGCCGGATCATAAATCCGATAATCAAGACAATAAACAGCAAATACACCCAATGGAGCGATACTAAAGTCACGTCCACTCCCATGCACCTCCCATGACGTCAGCCTAGGGCGAGTTTTCAAACACGCCCTAAGGCTTCACGTAATTCAACGTATGCAAGCCGCTGCAAAAGGTGCATAAGCCTAAGCCCCCGGCAGCCATAGGCAGGAGTGCAGTTGCATAAGCCTAAGCCCGGCAGCCACAGGCAGTAGTGCTGTTGCATAAGTCCCCCGCTGCATACTTTACGACAACAGGAATTTCACACTTGGGACAAGCGGGTGTATAATCAATGGGGTATCCAGCCAGAATCGGCTCAACATAAAAACAGGATTGGAGAACAGCCATCATGAGTCATACCGGACACACCGGACATACCGGCCCCATGCTTGCTCCCGGCGGCAGCAGCAACCGCTGGCTTATTCTGGCCAACGTTTCATTGGGGACCTTCATGGCCACGCTGGACGGGAGCATCGCCAATGTAGCGCTGCATACCATAGCGGGGGATCTGGGGGCTTCCTTGCAGAGTGCGCAGTGGGTGTTGACCGCCTATCTGCTGACCATCTGCGCCATCTTGCCTATTATGGGCAAAATATCAGATCTGTTCGGCCGCAGCAGGGTCTATAATTACGGCTTCCTGCTGTTCTCGGCGGGATCGGCTCTGTGCGCATTATCCGGAACCTTGCCGCTTCTGATTATTTCCCGGATCATCCAAGCGGTTGGCGCCTCCTGTCTGATGACCAACAGCCAAGCCATAGTTGCAGAGATATTCACGGCCGGAGACCGGGGCAAGGCCATTGGCATCGTGGGCACCATGGTTTCCATCGGCTCCCTTACCGGTCCGGGACTTGGCGGAATACTGGTGGATTATCTGGGGTGGCCGTCCATCTTCTGGATCAACGTTCCCATTGGAGTGATCGGCTTTGCCGCAGGGCTGTACATCCTG
Organism: Paenibacillaceae bacterium; assembly: GCA_029256185.1. Lineage (GTDB taxonomy): Bacteria > Bacillota > Bacilli > Paenibacillales > NBRC-103111 > Paenibacillus_AR. The sequence goes on along the minus strand of JAQSYI010000020.1, from coordinate 63,557 downwards.
CCCAAAGGTGCGGACAGAAAACCCAACGAACCTTTTGACTTTGCGGGTTCAGCCTTGTTTATGGTGGGTATTGTTGCCTTGCTGTACACATTGAACAACGGACAGGAGTGGGGCTGGAGCTCTGCCGCTGTTGCCGCTGGCAGCGTCCTGGCGGCTGCCTCTCTCGCAGCGTTCTATTTCTGGGAGCGCAGAACCAGATACCCGATGCTGGATTTCAGTCTGTACCGCAACCGCACCTTCGCTATAGGCAACATCGCGGCGCTGCTCTCCTTCGTAGCCTTGTTCTGCATCAGTGTAATGCTTCCTTATTACATGCAGAATGTACTGGGTTTTTCCGCGGAAAAGACAGGCTACATCATGATGGTCAATCCTGTATTTATGGCGCTGGTGGCTCCGTTATCCGGCTGGCTGTCGGATAAGATCGGCCCCAATCTGCTGACAACCGCAGGCTTGTCCATTAATGCCCTCGGCTTCGTGCTGCTGAATACTATGGGTGTGAAAGAGAGCGCCTGGATTGTAGCCTTGCACCTCGCCTTGTTCGGCATCGGAGGCGGACTCTTCCAATCGCCCAACAATTCCAGTATTATGGGTGCTGTGCCCAAGTCCAAGCTGGGAACGGCAGGCAGCCTGAATGCTCTGGTGCGGAACGTGGGAATGGTGACGGGTATCGCCGTATCGGTGTCGCTGTATTCCACACGCATGAATCAGCTAAGCGGCCGGGTTGCGGATGCGGAAGCGGCGCTTAGCTCGCTTCATCTTGTCTTCTGGACTGCTGCGGGAGTATGTCTGTTTGCCCTGGCGGTTTCCGCCAGACGCATAACCGCCAGAGGAATGCCCGGCCCCGGCAATAGCGGACAAGCGGGATAAGAGACTGCGGCGAAAAATTAACCACACAAATTACAGGGGGATCATGCAATGAGCGTACAGATGAATGGAGCGGACTTCGGAGAATTGCTGGACAAATATGCGGAGCTTCTGATCAAGGTCGGAGTCAATATTCAACCCGGCCAGGTCCTGATGATCGAGTCTCCGCTGGAAACCATGGAGCTTACCCGCAAGATCGTGCGTAAAGCGTATGAAGCGGGGGCCAAATATGTCCAGGTGCAATGGGATGACGAGCAGATCACCAGAACGCGCTTCGAGAGCGCTCCCGATGACAGCTTCGATTACTATCCCGAATGGACCGCTCCCATGATGGAGCAATTGGCTGAAGGGGGAGGGGCGCTCCTCAATATCAAGGTGCCCGACCCTGAACTGTACAACGGGATTGACGGCAGCAAGGTGACCCGGGCCAACAAGGCTGCATCCTTGGCCAGACAAACCTTCCAACGGTACGTCCGCAACAGCACCTTCAGCTGGTGTCTGGTCAAGGCTCCTACCCGGGCGTGGGCCGCCAAGGTATTCGCCGACCTGCCTGAAGAAGAGCGGGTGGACGCCATGTGGGAGACCATCTTCCGGATGAACCGGGTTGACCGGCCTGACCCCGTTGCCGCATGGCGGGAGCATCTGGATGTACTGCTGGCGAAGCGCAACGTGCTGAACGGCAAGAACTACAAGAGCCTGCATTTCCGCTCTCCCGGTACGGATCTGACCGTGGAACTGCCGGAGGGCCATCTGTGGCTGGGTGGAGGGAAGGAGAACGGCCGGGGCGTTTATTTCGTCGCCAACATGCCGACAGAAGAGGTGTACACCATGCCTAAGCGCACCGGAGTCAACGGTACCGTAGCCAGCACCATGCCGCTTAATCTGAACGGCCGGCTGGTGGACCGCTTCTCCCTTACCTTCAAGGACGGCAAGGTAGTCGGCTATCACGCGGAGGTAGGCGAGGAGCATCTGGCCGCTCTGCTGGATACGGACGAGAACGCCCGCTATCTGGGTGAGGTGGCGTTAGTTCCTTATGACTCCCCCATCTCCAACCTGCAGCGAATTTTCTACAATACGGGCATTGACGAGAACGCCTCCTGCCATCTGGCCTTGGGCAGCGCATATCCGACCAATCTGGAGAACGGCACTGCCTTAAGCCGCGAGGAACTGCTGGCCAGAGGGGCCAATGTGAGCCTGGTCCATACGGATTTTATGTTGGGCTCGGCCGAGCTGGATATTGACGGGCTGCTGCCGGACGGCACGGTGGAGCCGGTATTCCGCCGCGGCAACTGGGCGGACGGAGCGTTGGACCGGGAATAGGATCGGGCCAAGACAAGAAGAGCCGACACAAGAAGAGACCGTCCGGAGCATCATTCCAGACGGCCTCTTCTTTTATCGGCACAATTCTGCAGCCCCAATCATTCAGCGGCCGAAAACAGCTCTACCTCCTTCAGCGGCATATCCGCTCCGGTCCGGTGCAAAATCTTGATGTACCGGTACGCTCCTTCATCTGATACAAGTCCCGTCCATTGATCTGTCGTCATATCATTGTAGCTGGCGGGAATACTCTGCAGAACCACGGCATCGGAGCCGTCCGGGTTGTTATAGCCTATGATGAGCGTATCCTTCACATGGGCCGGGACATTGGCATACCAACGGGTCAATCTGACCTTCCCGATCCGCACAGGCTCCAGCAGGTCAAGGACCACATACGAGGGGGAACCCTTCAGATGAAGATCGTTCTTGTAGATGCCGTCCGTCAGCTTGTAACGGACCAGATCCAGATTCAAGGCTTCCGACGATTGCACCTCCACGATCGGCTTGCCTTGCGCTGCCTCCACCACACCCAAGTCAGGATTAAGAATCGGGTGCTCCAACAGGGATATTTCATTCAACACAACATTGGCTGATGCTTGAAAATAGAGCTTGATAAACCGGTGGGTGCTTCCTGTTGGGAAGCAGTGCCTGAAGGATTGTCCCCCATTCTCCGCAAGATTGCCGTCCACCGTCAGCAGCAGCGTGTCCGCCTCGGACATTTCCGCTGCATCATCTCCTCCGTACAGCCGGGTTCCATCCAGTCCTTCCAGCCGCAGACCGCTTAAGGCGAACTCATCCATCCGGCGCTCCTGACCAAGGTCAAGCACAAGATAATCTCCAGCCTCCACAGGAGAAACGGCATTATTCTTTTCCGGGGCATAGCCGTTGAACAGCAGCTCCAGTTCGGCCGGACTTAGTGAAGTGGACACCGCCTTGGCATTCCATCCATGGCTGATGCTTTCTTGAACCTTGGGCACCTGCACTCTCAACTCGGAAACGTTCAGACCGGGAGTGGTTTTGACCAGCCGGATATAACGGTACTTCTGATTCAGGTCCCCCTTAACCGTATAAACCTCACGGAAGGCAACGGGCTGGCTCCCCTGAATCCCCCAGCTTGCAAATTCGTTAAAGCCAGGCTCATTGGCAGCTTGAATCTCAAAGCTGCACCGTTGTTCCGGCTCATCAGCTTGTGTGCCGAACGATACCGATACCTGATAAACCGGCTGCGGTTCACCCAGATCCACCACAATAGAGGGCTGCTGGTCCCCAAGGGAAGCCTGCCATCCCGTGAGGGTGCTGTTATCGGCCAGCAAAGCGGCTGAACCGGGATTAGATGAGACCGTGATCGTGCTGCCAAGAGAATGGTTGACCGTCTCCGCGGCAACGGCGGGCAAGAATGCATGCTTGAGCGGGACCCATACATGGGGCACGCCGGATTTTCCGCTGGTCTGCGGGCCGAATGCGGTGCTGCCATGGCTTAGCTCTGCCGATGGATGCAGGGTGAGCACGATTTTATCCAGATACATCTCGGCATAATGGCCTGCTTCCGCCTCTAGCAGAAGCTCATACTCGCCAGCCGCGGGGACATGAATCCGGACAGGCGCGCCGTCATCTGACAGGCTGGAGAAGGCGAATTCGGACGGCAGAGGCAGGAAGCCCGACTCTACTCCATCGAATCTCACGCGAACCCCATTATGGGCCGGTGATTTGCCCCGCAGCAGCACCTCATAATCCCCGGGTGTGGTGAAACGGATCGTATAGGCAAGCCGGGGGACACCGTTCATCGCCTCGCGGATGGGGTCTTGGATGAAGTTTTTTCGCAGCAGCAATGTATACTTGGAGGCGAAGTTGTCGAACCAGCCCAACACGCCGATAAAGGAGTACTGGGATTCCTCAAGTCCGGTATAGCCATGGTAATCCCGTGCATCCATCACCACAGTGCCTGCCTCCTCCACAAAAGGAGCTGCATAGGTTTCTTCCGAGCTATAGGTATTGAGCGGCTCCCAGATCAGGGACTGCACATAGTTGGTGCCGCTTGACCGCACATGAGGGCGGGGCTCCCGCGGGCCGGCGCCAGGCAGCTTGTTGAAGAGGTGCTGGTACTCCGGCTCCAGACCCGCTTCCGCGATAATATTCAGAGCGGCCTCCGGCCAATCGCCATCGGGATAAAGATGCACATTCTTCACAGTCAGACCGGAGGTGTCGCCATAAGTGACCAGATTGCCTGTAGTAGTATAGAGGTCCTGGACATCAATTATGCCGTTGTTGTTCAGATTGTAGGCGATGAAGTCCGCCCGCTCGATCTCCAGCACATTGTTGCGGTCGGTGAAGCCGCTGCTGCCTTGATCGTGATACAGAGCTGCCGTATTGAAGGGGGTATAGATGTTCTTCACATAATTGCCGGTATATCCGGAGTCGATATGTCTGCTGAGTGAATAGATGGCAGAACCGTCCACAGTCTTCCTGCTGAAATTCTGGATCTTGTTGCGGGACACAGCCGTATTCCTCAGATTGTCTGCGGTCAGCGACCAGCCCCAGCCTACGGATATCCCGGAATATCCGGTACCGTCAATATCGTTATGGCTGATGGTCAATCCGTCCGAATAATAGGAAGTAACCGCCGCGCAGCCGCTGTAGATCATGCCGATATCCCTCAGTATATTGTTGCTGACCGTAATCCGGGCAGGAAGCCGGCTGTCCCCCAAGGGGACTTTGCCGTGAGTGGGCAGGCCAATATTAACCGCTCCGCCGCCAATCTGCCGGAATACATTACCGGCAATGCCGATGTCGGATACACCCTCTGTCACATTCAGCGCAGTCGCTTCCATATTCTCGAATACATTGCCGGAAAATTGGATATACGTGGAGTTGGTTACCGTTACGGCGGCAGGAACAACCGACAGATTGGTGCCTTGCTCCGTTGTCAGGGCTGTCGTCTGGGAATGGGCGAAGCCCCGTTCATTCACTTCCAACCAGGAGCTGTACCGGAAGGTCAGACCCTCGAATACAAGATGATGCGCCAAGGAGCCGGGACTGCTTCCGGAGATGCGCAGCATTTCGGCAGCTTGGGGAACCGTAAGCTCAGCCGTATTCGGATCCATACCGCTGCCTGGCATGAGGTACAGATAACCCGCTGTCCGGTCAAAATACCATTCGCCTGGCTCATCCAGCAGCTCCAGTGCGTTCTCCAGTATGAACCAGGCGCTCATATCCGCTTCGAAATTCAGCTTGGTCAGATACCAGTCAATGTTAGGATGCTTGAAATGAACGATACTGGTTTCCTCACCGATCTCCACGCTTTCCACAGGCAGCATGTAATTGCGCCAGTTGTGGTTTTGCAGGTACATGATTTCAGCCGGTTTGGCGAAGCCCTCTGGAGGCAGATCGGAGGTTTTCATCACAAAGGCGGTTCTGTCATTCTCCAAGGCGGTGCCGCTCATAGGGGCAGAACGCGCCATCACCTGGGGAGAGCCGTCGATATAGAGCTCGCGCATGTTGCTGATGCCTGGCAGCAGCCTTCTCAGAATATTGCCGTTGTAAGTTTCCCAGCCTCCCGTGAAACGCTTGCCACCGTCTATAACGGGGGTTTCACTGCCGTAGGATTGATAATGGACGGTAAAGCCGTTGCCGCCCGAATCCGCTTCGGTGAATACAATCGGCTCCTCCACCGGATATATGCCCCCCCGCAGGTAGACGTGGGCATCGGCCTCCATGGCAGCGGTTTTTCCCCGCAGCTCATCTCTGGCCCGCTGGATGGTGAGGAAAGGGTGATCCAAGGTGCCCGGATTGGAATCGCTGCCCTCTGGGGACACATAATATTCCAGCTCCTCCACCGGCAGAGGCTCCGTATCCCGGCTTCCAAAGATGCTAACCTCCGTAAGCAGCAACTCCTGCCCTGTGGAGCGGATCTTGATATACCGGAAGGAAGCCTCCTGGTTGGTGGAAGCAACCGTCAGCCGCTCCGTAGTGGTATCGAATGCGCTTACAATAGCGCTGATGGAAGTATAGTCCCCAGTCAGTTCCATGCTGCCGTAAAGGGAGACGTCCTTGACATGATGCACTACAGAAGCGAACGGCCGATACAATTCCGCATAAGCGATGTTATAATCTTCCCCCAAATCCAGTATGATATATTTCTCGTTCTGATCCCAGCCAAACTGGATCCGCTTGCTGCCTGATGTTACATTGCTGCCTGTTGCACCATCTGTCAGGACACTCCGCAATGCCCCGGTGGTTTCCTCCACCTTGTGGGATGCCGCTACAATCGGCTTGCCCAGGGAGATATTGGCGGCGGGCCTCTCCGCAGACGCGCTGGCCCGGGCATAGCCTGCGGATACGCCGGGAACGGCCGGAAGCAACAGCAGCAGGGCGAGGAACAGAGTGAGGCATCTTTTGAAAAAAATGGTCATAGACGAACCTCCTAAAAGTTTTGAGTTGATTGCCCATAGCGGCATATCCGAAAAACTGGCATCGTAAGCATCAACTGAGTTTTTCGCTTACAGCGAAGCGCAGCAGCGTGAAGAAAAACTGGCATCGTAAGCATCCGCTTAGTTTTGAGTTGATTGCCCATAGCGGCATATCCGAAAAACTGGCATCGTAAGCATCCGCTTTAATTTCAACAATCGGCCGTAGTCATGGGCCCCATCAGGCCGCTTCAGGCAATGGTCTGCCGGTTGTGATGGTCCGTCATCACACGGGACTGAATACGGACCATCCGCAAGCGTCAGATTATTTGGTTTTCTTCCATTCATCCAATTGCTTCTGCTTCTCGGCGACAATCTTGTCTGCCCCGGCCTTCTTCAATTTATCCAGGAATTCCGGCAGCAACTTGTCAGGGTCGCCTGTGCCGGAGGCGAGAATATCCTTATACTCCTTGTACACGGAGGTAGCTTGGGCAATCTCTGTTTTGACCGGATCGGCGTTAAAGTTGAAGCCGAGAATCGGGGAGGCCTTGGCCGAATTGTTCAATTCAATGGTTTTCTCGAAATTTCCCACATCCTCAGCAGACAAATAATAGCCGTTGAAGGTATTGCCGAACATCCAGGACGTGTTGGGCGTATAGCCGCTGTCCTTAATGATTTCGATTACCCCCTTGTCCTTGTCGGTGAGTTTGTAGTGCTTGCCTTCGATGCCGTAGCTGATCAGCCGGAATAATTCCTTGTTCGTATTGAGCAGCTCAATAAACATGGCGGCCCGTTCCGGATTCTTCGAGGTTTTGCTGATGGCGGTCATGGTTCCCAATGCGCTGCTTGTGGTAATCAACGGCTCGGTTAACGCCTTGTACAGCACTTCAATTCCGCCATACTTCGCCTTCTCTTCGCTGGCCACTCCCGGCTTGACTCCTACGCCCCGGCTAAACAGGGTGACCTTCCCCGCCTTGAACAGATTATTCACATCATTGCCGCCCATAACTGCTGCATCCTTCGGCAACCGGCCTGCAACGTAATATTGACGCATCTCTTCCATCTTGGCGCGGTATTCCGGACTCTCGAACTGGTTGAACACCGTAAGCGTTCCGTCATTGATGCGGATCCATCCTGGGGTAGTAGCGCCGCCGATGGAATCCATGCCGTAGATCGGAGGAATATTGGAGAAGCCGTCCCCTCCGTCCTTGCTGTACAGAATAGGAGAATGATCTTCTTGCCACAGGTCGTAATAAGGCTTGAAGTCATCGTAGGACTTGATCTTGTCCAGATCAACCTTGTATTTGTCCGCATACATCTTGGGGATGCCGAAGCCATACGGCATGGCAATGATCTGATAGTTAACCGCCCCATAGAGCTTGCCGCTCACTTTGGCCGCATCCCAGACAGACTGGGGAACCGTTTCTTTGGTCTTGGGAGCGTATTTGGCCAGCAGTTCATCCAGAGGGACGAATGCTCCCTTGGCTACATTCTGGTAATAATTGTTGATGGAGGGGGAGGTGAATACCAGATCATATTCCTCTCCTGCCGCCGAGATCACATTCATCTTCTGCTCATAGGCGCCCCAATCGATGGGCATCAGTTCAATGGTAGCATTGATTGCCGGTTGGGTGATGCTGTTGATGGCGTCCTGAACAGAGCCTACGTCCTTGATGCTGACCACCGGATTGGGATAATAATAACGCAGCTTCACTGCCTTGAGCGATTCGGCCGGGGCGGTGGCAGCCGGAGTGGCAGAAGTACCCGCAGCGTTGCTTCCTGCCGGGCTCTCCTGCTTTTGCGAGCAGGCGCTGGTTGCAAGCAGCGCCGAAGCGGCTGCCAGACAGACGGCAACCCGCAATGGCTTGGGCAGAAGAGCGCTTTCTTTTCTTGTTTGCATGATAGGCATCCTCCTTGTTTTCGCGTTCCGTAGAACGGGTCAACCTGAACATAATCGCATTTTTCACCGTCGAAAAGGATAAATATCCGGTTTTTTCACACTGCTCCGCGCAGATACGCTCCAGAATTACGAGGAATTGCCGTTTTTGGGGGACGTAAGCTGCTTCAGCCGGTAATCTCTTAAGGAGGCGCCCATTTTCTTCTTGAACAGGGAATAAAAGTACTTCTTATTCTCCACCCCTACCCGCTCCAGGATTTCACTGAATTCCAATTCCGGGTTCTCCATCAGTTCAATCACCTTGCTGATCCGCAGATCCAGCAAATATTCGGAGATAGTCTTGTTGTAGGTCCTCCGGAACATCTTGCTGATATGGTCCTTGGACATGCCGATTTCATCGGCAATATAATCCAGACTCAAGTTCATATCCGGATATTTCGCTTCTATCAGGGCCACGATGCTCTCCAGCACAACAGAGCTGCGGTTTAGCTTGCGGCTTCTGACGGTTTCCGAAGAGAATAAGAACATTTGCTCGAACATCCCGCGAATCTGTGTCAGGGTTTCCGCCTGCAGCACCTGCCGGACCCATTTGCTCAGATCCAGATGATATTGGTCCAGACTGTTCTGCTCCATCACGAAGAACGTATTATGCACGACGTATGTCAAATACAGCACATTGGAGATAATCACCTCATGGGTGTGGAGCGCCAGGCCCGCCATAAAGGTGTCGTAGATCACCATAGCCTCCTGGTTTTTGCCGTCAATCAGCGCCTCCCGCAACTCCTGCTCCTCTCTGAGGGACAACCGGCAGTCATTTCCCTTCAGCCTGTCATCCAGACTGCCGGGATGAATGATGCTGCCGTGGCCGTACACCAGCCTGTAGTTGGACAAGAGCTTGGCCTCCAGGTAAGCCTGTCTCAACTGGAGAGGGCTTGTATAGCAGGAGCTGATGCAGACGGTAACGGACAGGCGAAGGGATTGTCTGCACCAGTTCTGCAGCTCCCGCGCTATGGACACAAGCGGAGCTTCTTCCTCCCGGGAGCAATCCGGTGCTTCCTGCGAGCAGAGCGTGACGGCTATACCGTCCTCGCCCAGATCGATAGAATGGGTGATGTGGCTTGCGCCGAATAATTCCTCGGAGGCATTCACAATTCCGTAACCCAGAAGGTGCCGGTCCTTCTCGCTGAAATTGGCCTGGAATTCCGCGTAATGATCCACCCTGACCAGCAACAGCCAATAAGCGCCCTGATCATCGGCAGAGAGACGGTGCTTCTCCAGGATGCTGTGCGCCATCTCCTCCGATATGGCATCATCGGTTATAAGCCGCTTCAGCATCATCCGCTTCTCGTCTTGCCTGTACCCTTGATTGGAGATATAGGCCCGGGTCAACGCATCCTGGACGATATGAAGATCAGCCAGAGCATGGTCCTTATCTGCCTGCGGATTGCCTCCGGCTTCCGATACGCGTTGGGCGGAAGTAACCAATTGTCCAATCGGACGGTACAGCCGGCGGGAGAGGAGAATAGCAGCGATGCTGGAAAAAGCGAGGATCAGCAGACTGATCAGAATCGTGACGGAACGGACGTGGTGCACCTTGGCCAGAATAGCTGCATAAGGTGTGATTTGTACGAAGATCCAATTGAAGTTATCTGAGGTCACATACGTGACAAGGGATTGCTTCCCGTCAATCTCCGTCTCCAGCCAGCCTGTGCCTGTGCTGTTGTCCTTCATGCTTCTGAAGAAAGGCATGGCCGACAGGTCAGACAGGAAGGGCCGCCTGGCAGACGGATTCATTAATTGCCCCTGCTGGGACAGGACCAGCGTCTGGCTGTCCTCTGCGGCCCCTGACAGTTCGCTGGAGGACTGGATCAGATTCTGCAGATATTCCGCCTTGATATTGACCAGCACCGCACCGGATACTCCTCCGTTCTCATGCTGCAGTTCGTAGAGCATATACGTGTACACATTCAGAGCCTCTTCCGGGTGAAGGGGAGAGGTCGACAGGCGGGCGATGGGCTCCGAGGGCCTCAACCGCTCCTTGTCCGACAGCAATGAAACGGCCCCTTGATCGTAGAACTGTGCGCTGCTGCTTACAGCACCTGCTCCGGTGGCAATAAACCGGTCCAGCTTCTGATTATAGATATAGATGGATTGGACAAAAGGATACGTCTCCACAAGATCGTTGAGCTTGCGGACCTCCGGGACCACTTCGTTCATATTATGCGTGTCCTGATACATAAGCACGGTAGTGCCGGGGTTGCTGAACACAGACCACAGCAGGTTCTGGGCGCTTTCGTTCATATACCTGCTGCTGAAGCTGACCTGCGCCAAATTGCGCTGATATGCGTTGTTCAGATTGTCCAGGGTGGACTTGGAGAAGGTTTCGTACAAGCCATAGGACAGCACAATCGTCATCAGAGAAATAATCATGACAAAATACAAGACCATTCTCATAAACAGTGAACGGTGAACCGGCAGCCGCATCCTGATGATCTCTCCCTTAGCATCCGTCATTGGCACCGCGCGGGCGGCTGCATGGATGGCTATTTCAACATAACAAAATCGGTGCAGTCCGTAAATAACCCCATGCCCGGGTATATGCAGGGCAACAAGACGGGATCAGGATTTCACCGCACCAACGGTCAGGCCGCGGACGAAGAACTTCTGGAAGAACAGATAGATGACCGACATGGGGCCAACCGCCAGGACGGCCATGGCCATTCGCACCGATTCTGTGGGCACCATCTCCATGCCGGAGGTGGCGTTGGGGTTCAAGTCCATGAACTCGATGGAGGTCATCAGCATGACCAGCAGATATTGCAGAGGCAGCAGGCTCCTGTTATCGATGTAGAGCAGTGCCTGGAACCAGTCATTCCAATAAATCAGGGTGAAGAACAGGCCTACTGTAGCTAACGCCGGTGTCGCCAGGGGGGCAACGATCTGGAAGAAAATCCGGAATTCCCCCGCACCTTCCAGCTTGGCCGACTCGATCAGCGAATCGGGAATCGTGGCGAAGAAGGTTCGGAGCAGCAGCACATAGAACGCGTTGACGGTGTGCGTGAAGATGAGCACCCACAGAGTATCCTTCAAGTGGAGGAATTGGGTGACGATAATGTAAGTGGGAACCAGTCCCCCGTTGAACAGCATGGTGAAGAACACATAGAAGGACAAGGGATTGCGGAGCCGGAAATCCTTGCGGGACATGGGATAGGCCAGCAGGGAACATACCAGCAGGCCTATGAGGGTGCCGAGCACCGTAATGAGGGCCGTCACTCCGTAGGAGGCAAGCAATTGCTCGCCGTTCCGGAACACATACGTGTAAGCGGACAGGCTCAGCTCCTTGGGCCACAGGCTATAGCCGTACTTGGCCAGGGTGGTTTCTTCTGTCAGGGAACTGGTAACCACCAGCGCCAGAGGCAGGAGGCAGAACAGGGCAAACAAGGACAGGCCGCCGTACAGAAAAAAATGAAACAGCCGCTCCTTGGCCGAATGTGCCGCTGCGGTCCGGTTGAGTTGAATCAGATGAGTCGCATCAGTCTGCATGTGGAGATACCGCCTTTCCAATTAGAATATGGCATTTTCATTGTCAATTTTGCGGACTGCATAGTTGCTCAGCCATACCAGCAGCAAGCCTACAACCGCCTGGTAGAAGCCCGCGGCGGAGGAAATCCCTACATCCCCCAGGGTGCGGAAAGTGCGGAACACATAAGTATCGATGACATCCGTGGTGGGATACAGGGCGCCTGCGTTGCGGGTTACATTGTAGAACATGCCGAAGTCCGAGTGGAAGATGTGCCCCAGGGAAATAAGCGTCATCATGATAATAACGGGACGGATCAACGGAATCGTGATATAACGGATCTGCTGCAGGCGTGTGGCGCCATCGATGCGGGCTGCCTCGTAATACTCGGAATTGATGCCGAGTATGCTGGCCAGATAGATGATGCTGGTATAACCCGCGCCCTTCCAGATGGAGAGAATCACCAGGATAGCCGGCCAATATTGCGGGGAGGAATACCAGCTGACAGGCTCTATGCCCAGCGCATTCAGCATCTGGTTGATCAGGCCGTTGGTGGTGAGCAAGGCAAATACGAAATATCCTACCAGCACCCAAGACAGCAGGTACGGCAGAAAAAGCGCCGATTGGATCACGCTGTGAAACCATTTGCTGCGCAGCTCGTTCATCGCCAGGGCCAGGATAAGAGAAAGCAATGTCCCGAATAAAATAAACATGGTGTTCAGGGAAAGGGTATTATAGGTAATTCTCCAGGCATCCTGGCTGGAAAACAGGAACTCGAAGTTCTTCAAGCCCACCAGCTTGCTTCCCAATATTCCGTCTGAAAAGTTATAATCCTTGAAGGCAATGATGATCCCGCCCATGGGCAAATATTTGAAGAGCAGCAGAAACATTGTACCCGGCAAGGCCATTAGCATTAATGGACCGTTCATTCTCCACAATTTGCGCCATCGCATATATACCATCTTCTTCATCCCGCCTTCGTTATTGTTGTCTTCCCAGCAGCGCCGCCTCCTTACACTACCTCAAAAGCAATGGCGGAATAAACGCTAAAATCGGCGCATATTCCGGCCTGAACGGAACAAGCAAGGACAAATTAACGGGAAATGGATAAAAAAAAGACCTTTCAGCCCGCCTGTCGGAGCGGTGAAAGGTCTTGTCTTAAAATTTCAGGAACTATGAGCGTGGATGATTGTTCGATTTCCCGGCAATGCGAGATGCCATAGGATGCCGTCAGACAGATGTCCTTATCGTACGGGTGTACCCAGCAGCTTTAGAATATGCTCTTCGATCTTTTCCGGCGTATCGGTGGGGGAGAAGCGCTTGATCACCTTGCCGTCGCGGTCCACCAAAAATTTGGTGAAGTTCCACTTCACCGCCTTGCTGCCCAGGAGTCCGGGAGCTTCTTTGGTGAGATATTGGTAGAGCGGGTGGGCATTGGCGCCGTTCACATCAATTTTGGCGAACAGGGGAAAGGTGACTCCGTAATTGATCTTGCAGAAGGAGGCAATCTCCCCTTCATCTCCAGGCTCCTGATGGCTGAACTGATTGCAGGGGAACCCCAGAATCTCCAGACCTTGGTCGCGGTGCTTCTCATACAGCTTCTGCAAACCGTCATACTGGGGAGTGAATCCGCATTTGCTCGCAGTGTTGACGATGAGAAGCACCTTGCCTGCGTATTGCTCCAGGGAGACCTGCTCGTTGCGGATGCTGGGTGCAGTATAATTGTATAAGGACATGATTGAACCCTCCTGATATATTGTTGGCACACCCTCTGGGAAGGTGCAGCTGCTTCGTTTATTGCTCCTGCCCGGAAGATGATGGGGCAATAGCATGCAATTGCTTAAGTAATGCGTGCAGCTGCCGGTGCAGCGCGTCGCCTTCCTCCTGCGAGATGCCGCTCATGCAGAAAGCCTGCACAGGTACATGCACGGCCTTGTCCCGGAGTTTCCAGCCCTCTTCGGTCACTTCAATCCAGACATTGCGCTCATCCAGCGTATCCCTCGCGCGCCTGACGATCCCCATCCCTTCCAGCTTCTTGAGCAGGGGGGTAAGTGTCCCTGAATCCAGATACAAGGCAAGGCCAAGGTCCTTCACCTTCATCCGTCCTTCCCCCCACAGAGCCAACAGAGTGACATACTGGGTGTAGGTGAGCCCAAGCGGGTCCAGCAGAGGACGGTATAGCTTGGTAATCTCCCGGGAACAGGCGTAGACGGCAAAGCACAGCTGTTTATTAAGATCCATAAAGGCTTGGGCTTCCATCATAAACACATCCTTTTCAAAAAACACGAGCTGAATTAATAAACATGAACGGAATACATGAAACGCGTGCCGACGGCACAAGACGCAAGCAGACTGCACAGACGCATGCTGGATGCATAGGACGCAAGTCGACTGCACAGACGCATGCTGGATGCATAGGACGCAAGTCGACTGCACAGACGCATGCTGGATGCATAGGACGCAAGTCGACTTCACAGACGCATGCTGGATGCATAGGACGCAAGTCGACTTCACAGACGCATGCTGGATGAATATGACGCAAGCTGACTGCATAATACGCGAGCAGATTTTAAAAACAGGGCTGCAATCAATTAATTGCATAAAATTAAATTGTATAAAATTAATATAAACTATCCCATGGTTATTGTCAAGGCACAGATTCATTCTTGTCCACCGATCTGGTATAGTAAGCCTTAAGATACAGGCGCCAGGCGCTTAATAAGGGCTGGTCTGACAGTCCAATACCAAGGAGAGATCGTATGAAGTTGTTTTTTATGTCGGATATTCATGGTTCTATTGTGTGCTTGAATCAGGCATTGGCAGCCTTCGAGGCGGAGCAGGCCGATTATCTGGTCTGTCTGGGAGATCTGTTGTACCACGGGCCGCGGAATCCTCTGCCCGAGGAATACAACCCCAAGGAAGTCGCGGCGAGGCTGAACGGGTTTAAGGACCGCATCATTTCCGTGAGGGGCAACTGCGATGCAGAGGTAGACCAGATGCTGATCGAGTTCCCCATCATGTCCGAGTATGCCATCCTGTTTTATGAGGGCAGGCGGATTTTTGTGACCCACGGACATCATCATCACATTGATAATCTGCCCCATCTCTCCCCGGGGGATGTGTTCATTCAGGGACATACTCACGTGCCCGTGGCAGAGAAGCGGGGAGAGGTCATCGTCCTTAATCCCGGCTCCATAACCCTGCCCAAGGAGAATAACCCCCGTTCCTATGGCGTGATGGAGGGGACCGGGTTTAGAATCAAGGATTTCAGCGGAAACATCCTGAAGCAAATCGATTTCGCCGGTTAACCTTCCGAGGAGTTCAGGTACTTGCTTGGGGGCCATCGGGTGTCTCATCCGACGAGAGGGAGTGGAAAATAAGGGAAGCCAATTTCCCTTATTTGGCTGACCGGGGAAGCGGAACGCAAATAAGGCCCTCCTTTTTCCCTTATGCCCAGTTGAAGGCTTCCGGAGAGGTAGAAAAGGCGGGAATAGAGGAGAAACACTTCCCTTATGCGCCTAAATATGCAGGCTGGATGGCGAATAAGGGAAAGTGGAGGGTCTTATGTGGGAAGGGCGTACAGGATGAGGCTAACGGAAAAAATTTCCGTTATAAGGTCATTTTTCGGTAATTCACCGAGAATTAGCGGAAAAAATTTCCGCTAATTCATTCAAATCCAGGTAAATAGGGCCTTTTCGGGGAGTTCAGGAGGATATAACGGAAAAAATTTCCGCTAAATCAGCGGGTAATGACGAATTTGCAGGAATAGCGGAAATTTTTTCCGTTAGGAGTAAGCGAGGGGGGGCCGCGTTGCTGTAAGTCGTTACTCCATTGGCAACGTAAAAAACCTGGCGGTGTTCTCCCGCCAGGTTTTTCTCAAAATATAAGGATAATTTACGCCTTCAGCACATCATGATCCACGTAACGCTCGCCGTTCAAGCCGCTTAGAATCTCGATAGCCACTCTTGCACCGTCTCCTGCGGTAATAATCGTATGCAAGCTGGTCCCTGCTGCTCCTCCCGCGGCGTAGATGCCGGGAATATTGGTCTGGCCGGTGGCGTCTGTTGCTATGACAGTCTTGACCCGCGGCTCCGTACCGGGCTTGGTGGTGACGCCGGCTGCTTCCGCCAGATCGGTCATCAGCCCGGTGGCCAGAATCACCCGTTTGGCCGCGTATTCTCCCGACTCCGTCTGGATGAGGAAGCTGTCGGCTTCGGATTTGATCTGCACAGCCTTTTCATTGATGATTTCAGCGCCGAATTTGGCGGCCTGCTTCTTGCCGTTCTCC
Source organism: Paenibacillaceae bacterium (assembly GCA_029256185.1). Classification (GTDB taxonomy): domain Bacteria; phylum Bacillota; class Bacilli; order Paenibacillales; family NBRC-103111; genus Paenibacillus_AR. Next base: position 47,268 of record JAQSYI010000020.1, on the reverse strand, counting down.
ACCAGATCGGGGCCGGATACTTCATTTACACCATAGTGATTCTCAATCCAGGCCCGTTTGGTAATGCTCTGATTGCCGTCAATAATGAGCGTTTTCTTGCCCGCCTTGGCTGTGAACAGGGCAGCGCTTGCCCCGGTTGGTCCTGCTCCGATAATAGCCACATCGTACATTTGATATCCATCCTCTCTGGTTATGTAATTGCCTCACCAGATCATTGTATCAAATTATGGCCGATCATCATAATAAACCGGAGTCCCAATTAACCGGCCAGAATATCCTCAATTGCAGCCAATTCCCCTGGGGTAAAGTCCATGTTGTCCAGTGCCCCGACAGCATCCTCAATCTGGCTTGTTTTGCTTGCTCCGATGATGGCGGAAGTAACCCTTCCGCCGCGCAGCACCCAGCATAACGCCATCTGCGACAGCTTCTGGCCCCGCTCCTGCGCCAGAGTGTTCAGCTTCCGCACCTTGTCCAGCTTGGCCTCGCTCACATCCTCCGGCTTCAGGAAGACGCTGGGCCCTCCCGCCCGCGAATCGGGGGTAATTCCGTGAAGATAGCGGTCGGTCAATATGCCGCGGTCCAGGGGCGAGAATACAATCGTGCCGATGCCTTCTTGTTCAAGAACATCCTGAAGCTCTTCTTCAATCCAGCGGGACATCATGGAATAGCGGGGCTGATGAATCAGACAGGGGGTGCCCAGGCCCTTAAGAATACGGGAAGCCTCCCGGGTCTGCTGCGCGCTGTAGTTGGAGATGCCCACATACAAAGCCTTGCCTTGGCGGACAATCAGATCCAATGCCTGCATGGTCTCCTCAAGGGGCGTGTCCGGATCAGGACGGTGGTGGTAGAAGATATCCACATAATCCAGTTGCATCCGCTTCAGACTCTGATCCAGACTGGAGACCAGATTCTTCTTGGAGCCCCATTCACCGTAAGGCCCGGGCCACATATAATATCCGGCCTTGGTGGAAATGACCATCTCATCCCGGTAGGGCTTGAAATCTCTTTGCAGCATCCGGCCGAACATCTCCTCGGCAGAGCCCGGCGGGGGACCATAATTGTTGGCCAGGTCGAAGTGGGTGATTCCCCGGTCAAAGGCTGTTCTCAACATCAGGCGCCCGTTCTCAAAAGAATCGATGCCCCCGAAATTATGCCATAACCCCAGAGATATGGCGGGCAGCTTCAGGCCGCTCCGTCCGCACCGGTTGTATTTCATCTGAGTGTAGCGTTCATCATTGGCTTTATATAACATAAAGCATTCCCCTCCCTAAAGCTTTGCCGTTAGGCAAAGCTGGCATCGTAAGCATTGACTGAGATGAGCGTCGTTTCCGGTAAGCCGGTCTGCTCATTTCAGGTTACGATTATTGTAACCATTAAGGGGGAGAATGCCTATGTCATGATGGAAGAGATATCAGGCATAATGACGCCTGTTCCTATTAATCCAAGAAAGTTTCAATGGAAGCGGCGGACATTTTTTCCTGCATCCAGGTGGAGGAGAGGGTGTAGAGCTGTTCGGTCACCATACTCTCGCGGATATCCGCCTTCTTCTCCTCAAGTGTTGGAGTGACCTCTGCGGTATGATCAGTCGATTTAATAATATGGAAGCCATTAGGACTTTCCACCACCGCGCTGAGATCACCCACATTCAAAGCGAAGGCTGCCGTTTCGAATGGTTCATTCATTACTCCTCTGGCGAAGAAATCCAGATCGCCGCCGGCGTCCTTCGAGCCTGGATCGGTGGACTTTTCCTTGGCAACCGTGGCAAAGTCGGCCCCATTCTTCAGATCAGCAAGAATAGTGTCGGCTTCTTCCTTGGTGGCAACAAGAATATGGGAGGCGCGGACCTTCTCCGGAGTCTTAAGGGACTCCAGATTTTCATCATAGTACTTCTTGATATCTTCGTCGGTAATGGTGATTTGCGGCTCCAGCAGCTTGCGCAGCTCCACTTGGATGTGCATATCTTCCTTCAGCTTGTCCAGAGTCATATTATAGGAAGCCAGCGCTTGATTAAATTCCTCATCGGAGGAGTAGGACTTCTTGATGCTGTCTATCTCCTTGGTCAAATCCGCCTCAGTGACCTCAATCCCGGCTTTCTTGCTCTCCTGTTTCACCAGTTCCTCGCTGATCAGGGATTCCAGGGTTTGCGTGCCTCCTGCGGCGACCAACGCATCATACAGACTGTCCTTGGAGATGGCAACTCCGTTGACCTTGGCAACGGTTGCAGACTCGTCAGAGCGGCCTGGCGGGAAAACAATGATATAAACGATAAGAACAGCGAATAAGACGATAGCAGCGATCATCCATATCCGGCTTTGCATAGCGGGTGATTTGTTCAACAGATTAACATCCCTTCTTCATATAGGTTGGCGATTCTGTGATGTCTTTCTTGTGTATACCTGCATTATGACTTATGAAGCTGAAAATGGCCTGAATAAAACATTAAGCCAAGCTTAATTCGATTGAAAGCACATACAAGATAATGATTATCATTATCATTAACTAACAATAGGTAAACCGCTTTACATAAGTAAGTGTTAGTGTTATTATCATAACATAATAATTATCATAATTAATTGGAGGTGTTTATCATGGGTAAATGCGCATGCGGCAACACAAAGAATTCCGGCGGAAATTGCGACGGTTCTCACGCCAAAAAAGACAAGTAGCATGTTCCGGGACATCACGCATTTTATTAGGAAGACACACGATCCATTGCCGGTTATTTCAGGCAATAGAGCGTGTGTCTTTTTGTTTATAATTTGCCGGGAACGCAATCGTCAAGTTGCAAATAAAGTTAATAATGATTTGTAATCGTTAGAAGAGTGTGTTATTATGTAACTAACGATATGGAAACCTGAATTCGCGTAAGGGCTAGAGGTTATCACTATCCTAGTTATAACCTTCTCCCGCATGCGGATTTTTTATTTGCGAATAAAGAAGGCCATATTGAACAAAACTTTGGAGGTAATACCATGCAAACAGGTACAGTAAAATGGTTTAACGCAGAAAAAGGCTTTGGCTTCATCGAAGTTGAAGGCGGAAACGACGTATTCGTGCACTTTAGCGCAATCGTTGGCGACGGCTTCAAGACTTTGGACGAAGGCCAACGCGTTGAATTTAATGTAGTACAAGGCAACCGCGGCCCTCAAGCCGAGAACGTTGTTAAGCTGTAATATTCTGCGTGTTCAGACTGCCCCTGCCGTCAGGTTAGGGGCAGTTTTCTACAAGATAAAGTATTATAGTTTCGGGGCCAGAGCTAGCAAGTTGCAACAGGCTTCGAAGGGTTAGGGCTCCACTCTGTGGAGTTTTCTTAGTTTCCAGGCTTGGCCCGATATCTGCAAATTAGCTTTGAAGATCAGGCTCCGCGTTAGTGAGGCGATCTATAAGGAGGAGGGCGTGTTCGTGTATTCACGGAATAAGGCACAGGAGGAAATTCCCTACGAGACTACCGTCATATGGTCATGCACCAGCGAAGGATGTACTTGCTGGATGAGGGACAATTTTGCTTTTGAGGTCGCTCCTACTTGTTGGCAATGCCATTCACCCATGGTCAGTAGCACGAAGAATCTTCCTTTGCTAATCAACAATAATCTGGCTTTGAAGGAAAAGAAAAAAGGGATCAGTGTGCTTCGGGCGGAAGGGTGAAATTTCATCCTTAGGCGGATCCTGGCATAACACTAAAAAGACGGCTGCTGCATCTTACGGGATGCGGCGACCGTCTTTTCTGCGTTATTGGACTAAAATGCCAGGAAACCGATAAGAATTGACCATCATATGACCATTGTTAAAAAACTGTACACATATTGCATTGTAAACTTATATCACAAAAGAGCCCTTTTGTGTTATTGTATGAAGCAATAATAGATTTTTGTCCGTAAGGGGGAGACGTTTGTGCCCAATGCAAGGAAATAAAGAGCCAATAATTATATATTTACACAAACGAACAATTGATGTTATAATTACTGACATGCAGCTAACACGACAGAGGGGTGTACGATGGAATACTATATTCAACAGCTCATCAACGGCCTATCGGTAGGAAGCATATATGCCCTTATCGCGCTGGGTTATACGATGGTATACGGAATCATCAAACTCATAAACTTTGCCCATGGCGATGTTTTTATGGCAGGAGCTTTTGCAGGACTGTATGTAGCCAAGGGGCTTGATAGTTACGGTCTTCCCGCAGTCATTGTGTTTCTGATCGCATTAATCGGCTCGATGGTATTCAGCGCTCTGCTGGGCATGCTCATTGAACGGGCAGCTTACCGTCCTTTGCGCAACGCTTCACGGATCGCTGTTCTGATAACGGCAGTCGGCGTTTCGTTCCTGCTGGAGAATGGCGGCATCTTCGTATTGGGGCCCCAACCCAAGGGTTTCCCGGAAATCATTGCGAAGAAGCAGTTTGACGTGTTTGGCATTCAAGTGGATTCCAACCAGATCATGATCCTTCTGCTAACGGTTCTCCTGATGGTTCTGCTTCAATATATTGTGCAGAAGACCAGAACCGGCAAGGCCATGCGGGCTGTATCCTTCGATATGGAAGCGGCACGGCTGATGGGCATCAATGTAGACCGCACCATTTCCTCCACGTTCGCCATCGGTTCGGCGCTTGCCGCCGCTGCAGGCGTAATCTTCGGCATGACTTACAGCTCTGTTGACCCGCTGATGGGCATGCTTCCTGGTCTTAAGGCTTTCGTAGCCGCTGTATTGGGCGGCATTGGCAGCATCCCCGGCGCCTTGGTAGGCGGGTTGCTTCTGGGAACCATAGAAACCGGTGTTTCCTCCGTAGGTTATTCCATGTGGCGTGACGGCGTTGCTTTCGGAGTTCTGATTCTTATCCTCATTTTCAAGCCATCCGGATTGTTCGGCAAGAACATCCGGGAGAAAGTGTAGGTGCCTGCTATGTTAAAAGCTGCAAAACCTTTTTCGCTGATGATGGCGGGCTGTCTGATTGTTTTCTTCGTCTTCCAAATGCTGATCTCCGGCGGCTCCATTAATGATGTGGGCGAAACAACGCTGATTCTGATCTGCATCAATATTGTTCTGGCCGTATCTTTGAATCTGATCAACGGATATACCGGTCAATTCTCGTTGGGCCATGCGGGATTTATGTCCATTGGCGCTTATACCGCGGCTATTTTGACTCTTGATTTTTCCGCGCCTTTTCCGCTTGCGTTATTGGCGGGCGGCGTTGCAGCTGCTGTGTTCGGTTTTCTGATCGGATTGCCCACCCTGAGACTTAAGGGAGATTATCTGGCGATTGCCACTCTGGGGCTTGGGGAGATTATCCGGATTGTTCTGCTGAATACGGAATATGTAGGCGGCGCATCGGGGTTGAGCGGTATTCCGGCGAAGACGAATTGGGGCTGGGTATTCCTGTTTACGGTGTTCACCGTGATTGTGATTCAGAACTTCGTGCGCTCCACACATGGCCGTGCCTGCATCGCTATCCGCGAGAATGAAATTGCGGCGGAGTCTATGGGGATCAATACTACGGTATACAAAGTCATTGCTTTTGTCATTGGCGCGTTCTTCGCAGGAATCGGCGGCGGGCTGTACGCTCACAAGTTCTATGTGATCAACCCCACCAGCTTCAACTTCCTGAAGTCCTTTGAGATCCTTGTTATTGTGGTGCTTGGAGGATTGGGCAGTACTACAGGAGCGGTTGTGGGCGCGATTGTGCTGACCATGATCTTTACGCTTCTGCAGGATTATCCTGAAGTACGGATGATTATTTACTCCTTGAGCCTGATTGTCATGATGATCTTCCGTCCGAGCGGGATGCTGGGCAATAAGGAATTTTCGTATACCTACATTACCAGATGGTTCCGAAAGAAAGGAGCTGACTCGAATGACGGCGATAAACTCACTAGCGCTTCTTAATGTGAAGCAGGCAAGCAGAAGTTTTGGCGGACTTAAGGCGCTGTCAGATGTCTCCCTCTATCTTAATCAGGGAGAGCTGATCGGATTGATCGGTCCAAACGGCGCAGGTAAAACCACCTTGTTCAACCTTCTTACCGGCGTTTATGAGCCATCCGAAGGGCAAGTATTGTTAGGCGGCGAGTCCATTGGAGGAATGAAGCCTTACCGGATCAACTGGAAGGGCGCGGCGCGTACTTTCCAAAATATCCGTCTGTTCGGCAACATGACCGTTGAAGAAAATGTCAAGATTGCTTTCCACCAGCATGCGAAGCATTCTGTCTGGACCACATTCTTGCGCCTGCCCGGCTTTTTCAAGGGAGAAAAGGAAATCACCAAGGAAGCGCTGAGTCTGCTCAAGATCTTCAAGCTCGACCATATGAAGGATGAGCTGGCCAAGAATTTAAGCTACGGCAATCAGCGCAGGCTGGAGATTGCCCGTGCATTGGCATCACGTCCCAAGCTGCTGCTGCTCGACGAACCGGCTGCAGGGATGAATCCGCAGGAAACCCAGGAGCTGATGCACCTGATCCGCTGGATTCGTGAGGAATTTAATCTGACGATTCTCCTGATCGAACATGATATGTCTCTTGTAATGGGCGTGTGCGACCGTATCTACGTGCTGGACCGCGGCATGTTGATTGCTAATGGCACACCGGAGATGATCCGCTCGAATCCGAAGGTGATCGAGGCGTACTTGGGACAGGAGGCTTAATCATTCATGCTGAAGATTGACAACATCAATGTATACTACGGAGCGATTCATGCTTTGCAAGGTATCAGTCTGACCGTTGAGGAGGGTGAGGTTGTAACACTGATCGGTGCTAACGGCGCCGGCAAATCCACCCTTCTCAAGACCCTTTCGGGCCTGCTCAAACCCAAGTCAGGCGAGATTAAGTTTCTCGGCAAGTCGATTGCCGGACTTTCGGCAACTGCTATTGTCGCCCAGGGATTGATTCATTGTCCTGAAGGCAGGCGGGTGTTCGCTAACATGAGCGTTGAAGAAAATCTGGAGCTGGGCGCTTACCTGCGCAAGGACCATGCCGAGATCCGCAAGGATATGGAAGGGGTATTCGAGCGCTTCCCGCGGCTGCTGGAGCGCAGGAAGCAGCAGTCCGGCACGTTGTCAGGCGGAGAACAGCAAATGCTGGCCATCGGCAGAGCGTTGATGGCCCGTCCCAAGCTGCTGCTGCTGGACGAGCCTTCCATGGGGCTCGCACCGCTGTTGGTTGCGGAAATCTTCCGTACTGTAGAAGAGATCAACAGGCAAGGCACCACTGTGCTGTTGGTGGAGCAGAATGCCAATCAAGCGCTGAAGGTGGCGCACCGGGCCTATGTACTGGAAACCGGTAAGATTGTTCTGTCCGGTTCTGCTGCAGAGCTGGCGCAATCCGAACAAATAAAGGAAGCCTATCTGGGCGGCCACTAAGATTTCCGATTCCCTCCCTTGTTAGGAGAGAAGTCCTTCATCAGAGAGAAACCCATACGAACCGAATGAAATGCGCAAAGACGCGTTCAGAATACAATCCATCATATTTATATTCAGGAGAAGGAAGGGAATCGACATGAAGAAATCTTGGTTAGCGGCGGCAACTGCACTTATATTGACAGTAGCCCCCCTCGCAGCTTGCGGGGACAAAGAAAAAGAAACATCCGGTGCTTCACCTGCAGCCAGCACAGCGGCCAGCAGTGCCCCTGCAGCATCCACTGCAGCTGGCGGTACCATCAAAATTGGAGCCAACTTTGAAATGACCGGCGGACAAGCTTCCTTCGGCAACTCGTCGATGAAGGGTGTAACGCTTGCTGTTAAAGAAATAAACGCAGCCGGCGGAGTTCTCGGCAAACAGCTGGAAGTTATTCAAGCGGATAACGCCTCCAAATCCGAAGAATCCACCCGCGTTGCTCAAAAGCTGATCTCCAACGACAAGGTTGTAGCTATGATTGGGCCGGTTACGTCCACTAACACACTCGGCTCCGTACCGGTTGCGCAAGAGAAGAAAGTGCCGTTGATCACAACCTCCGCCACCAACCCGAAAGTCACCGTTGACGAGCGCACCAACAAGGTGAACGATTATGTATTCCGTGTCTGCTTCATCGACCCTTTCCAAGGGAAAGTGGCTGCCGACTTTGCTTCCAAGGAACTGAAGGTGACCAAAGCAGCAATCTATCTGGATTCCTCCAGTGACTATTCCAAGGGGCTGCAAAAGTTCTTCAAGGAAACCTTTACTGCCAACGGCGGAACTATTATCGCCGAAGAGTCTTACCAACAAAAGGACAATGACTTCAAGGCCGTTCTGACCCGTATCAAGGAAAAGAATCCTGAGTTCATCTATGTTCCCGGCTACTACGAAGAAGTGGGCAAGATCGTGAAGCAAGCCCGCGAAATGGGCATCACTGTTCCGATGATGGGCGGCGATGGCTGGGATTCCCCGCAACTGGTAGAAATCGCCGGCAAGGAAGCGCTGAACAACACCTTTATGTCCAATCACTATGCGAAGGATGATACTTCCACAGAAGAAATCAAGCACTTCGTAGATCTTTTCAAGAAGGAATACAACAATGAAACTCCTGACTCCCTGAGTGCTCTTGGTTATGATGCCGTGAAGATGCTGGCAGATGCCATCAAACGCGCTGGTGCTGCCGAGCCTGAGAAGATCAAGGATGCATTGGCTGCCACCAAGGATCTGAAGCTGGCAACAGGTGTTGTAACGCTGAACGAAACTCATGACCCGGTTAAATCCGCAGTTGTTCTGGAATTCAAGGACGGCAACCAAGTGTTCAAAGCCAAGGTTAACCCGTAAGGTTAGCTGTATATCCAAGCTCAGATATGAAAAACAAATACAAACCCGCAGGTTTCAACTCGAAACCTGCGGGTTTGTTGCAGCTTAGATGGATTTTTTTCCTAATAGGTTGTACAGGACCTGGGCTATTTCCGCTCTCGTGGTTTTGTTAAGCGGATGAAGCCTGCCATTGCTGCCGCAGACAGTGCCGCTGTTGACCAGCAGTGTCATGGCATCCAGAGCCCAAGAGTCAAGCTGGTCTGCATCCGTGAAGTCTGTGAGCCCCACTCCGGAATTGCCCTGCGGCAGCCGGTTTATCACCTTGAGGACATTATATAGCAGAGTAAACATTTCTTGCCGGGTAATATGCCGCTCTGGGGCGTACCGGTTATTTCCTACACCTGATGAGAACCCCATTTGCTTTGCCGCGGCGAGATATGGGGTGTAGTAGGTATCTCCCGCATCCGAAAAGTTATCCGAGGCTTCCTCATCCGAGCTAATGCCATAGGCCCGCATCAGAAGAACGAGGAACGCTCCACGGGTCAGTGCCGCATCCGGACTGTATTGACCCTCGCCTGTTCCGTTAGTAATCTCTCGAGCTGCGATGAAGGATACCGCATCGTAATACCATGAGTTCTTTGGGACATCGTCAAAGCTGACCGGGTTGTATCCCACCGCAAAGGTGGAAAAATGATCCGTGGTAAAGTGTACCGTTCCCGTCTGGAGATCGTAGAAGCTGTGTGGGACGATCACAGGCTTTCTTTGAGCGTTGATAAAATAGATCAGAATCGCAGGCTCTTCTTCACCCGATTCAGGGGCATAGGGTATGGATACCGTCACATCGCCCGCGAATTGCGGGGTTCTTGCTCCGCCGATGGTGACCGCGAGGTCATACACAGGGCGGCTGCCCACGACTCGACGGACATCATCTGCAAGCGTAGCGGGGTCCACGGCAGAAATTGTAAGAGTCACATCCTCGCCCCTTGCGGCAGCGAGGATTCCGGAGAAGGTGCTCTGGTCGAAGCTGATGCTTGCCAGAGGCGTTGCGACAGTCAGGGCGGTTGCACCGGCTGCCGCTGCTGCAGACAAGCCCTCTCCGGACAGGATGGCAACCACCGTATGGGCATCGCCGGGCGCATGGACAGTGATTGTCAGAGGATTCTGGCCGTCACGTGCGTTAAGGGCATGGATCAGATCCGCCAGGGTGATGGTAGCGGTTGCCGTTCCAAGGATTCCCGGCAGAGCTGTCACCGCAAAGGGCGCATTCCTGTCTCCAGCTTCTACGGGTGGCCATGATTCTCCGCTGTCATCTTCTCCATGCACTTGCACTGTCAGACTCTGTGAGAGAATAGCCGCCTCCGGCATGGTCTCAAAATTTTCAACAGGCCGGAAGCTATACGAGTTGATCAGCATATCCTGCGAGGGGGGCAAGATATATGCAGTGATGGTGGCCGTTCCCGCCTGCAGGGCGTGAAGCTCTCCGCCGCTCACAGCAGCTACCGACTCGTCGCTTGAAACATAGATGATTCTCGGCTTGTCGACCGCGGGGTCAATATAAGTCAGACCGGCTGCAAGAGCCATGCCGGTTCCTGAGCCCATGGATATATGGGCGGGCAGCGCCGAGCTGCCGCTGGTGAGGGAGAAGGAGTTGATATTTGCCATGATCGCCATATCGGCGGGGGAAGCGCTGCGCTCGCTGCTAATCTCCTGCCCTGTGCCGCTTGTAGAGCTTACAGAAATCTTCAGGCTCTCAGTTGCGGAGCCGTCCTCAGCTTCAACAGGTTCAAACAAGGAGGCTGATACGTCCGCATTGAGCTCAAACGGCCGCTCTTCTCCAATCTCAAGACTGCCAAGCTCGGCGGAACCCAGGTTCACCTTGCCGCTTTGTGCAACAATCACAGTCTCATCTGCCGGAATATTGCCGTTGTTAACCGCCGTTCCGACGATGCGGACACGGTTCCTGCCGGTGAGCTCCGCCGTTGCCTTCGTCACATCTATGACGGCCTTCGAAGGAATCTCCTGGGTATCCGAGGCGAGGCTGCTTCCGTCCTCGGTCTCCAGCTCCGCTCGAAGGGTGGTTCCCGCGAGTTGTTCCGGTGCTTCCCACAGGTAGGTCAGACTGTCTGACTCCCCGCCTGCAAGCTGAAGCTCGTAAGTTGCGAGCTTCTCTTCCGACCCGCCGCCGGTCGTCAGCAGAATGTTCAGCCGGAGAGACTTCAGGGCGCTAAGAGCAAGGTTCCTCACGCTGATCGTGATCGGATGAGGCTTGTTAGGCTTCGGCATGCCATTCGCAGAGAGGGACACCTGGGCCCGCGGTGCTTCCACATCGTAATCAGCAGTCATCAGCGTGCGCGTATTCACATCCTCCGAAACAACACTTTCCGCCAGCCCGTTCTCTAAGCCTTGTACCGTCCGCAGTGCGGATTGGCCGTGGACATAGACCATGCGCAGCTGCCCGCTAGGCAGAATTTCAAAGTCCAGATCATTGTAATTTGCGCCGTCGCCATCGGTGATCCGGATCGGACCTGAGGCTTCCACCGGGCGGCGGGTGAAAGTGACGGGATCGCCCGCGGATACGACGCCGGTTTTGCCGTTAGCATCCCGCACATGACGATAATCGATAACCGTACCGTCCTCATACACAGCAGGATAGGCAAGTGGCGTTTGGCCATCCTCTGCATAGAGCATTTCGGTTTCCGGCTCTCCGAAAGTCAGACGGGCAGCGTAGATATGCTGCTCGGCCTGCTGGTTTTCGGGCAGCACGGCCTCGGCCGAATGGGGATCGACTCCGGGAGCTGTAACGATGTCGCTTTCGTTCCAGACCATATAGAGGCTCTCTTCGGTTGACTTGACCATGAATTCATCAACGCTGTACCCCGATAGTCCGATGCTCCTGTCCGCTACCGCATCACTTACAGCCTTATCCCAAATCATAACAGGAGTGGATGTGTCCGCAGCGGTGATTTCATAGCGCAGCAGTGCCTGGCTCACCAGATAGCCGACATCCAATGACTTGATATCGCCATCCTCGCCGAAGAACAGGTACAGCGTATCGTTTGCTTCAGCGAAGACCAGGTTGTAAAGGGGAGCGGCGTTTTCTGTGATTTGGATGGCCGGGTAGAAGAGATTCTCCGAGAAGTCGTATAGCTGCAGGAACAGCTCCCGGTCTGTTGTTGTGGCCTTATTGTTGTCCATATCCATAGCGTAAGCAAGGACGGCATAGTTCTCATACCCCGCCGCGTTGTAGTCGCTGACCAGGGGATCGTGAAAGGGCAGATCGCGCAGGACAATGTCCGAGTCTGTTGGCACTCTTAACAAATGGCCGTTTTCGGGATCGCGCAGCCCCGCTTTCACATCTGCATAGACAGACAGATTGATAAAGCCCTGGCCGTAGAAGCCTGAGGCAGGCGGAGCTTCGTCCCAGCGTTCGTGCTCAAAATCGTAGAAGCGATAGGCAAGGGCCGAATAGGGATTGATGATGTCCCCAACTGCTGCGCCTTCCACGCTCGTCCCCTGGTACTGCGATTTCTTGTAGACGAGCATCATATGCCGGGCTCCGGTATCCGCGTCCTTCGTATAAGCAATGTATGGCTCGGAATCGGAATACGCGTCCGCGTCTGTCTCATGGGTCACGTTCTGCACCGGTCCGAAGGCTTGTGTGTCCTTGAAGAAGAAGCGTGATTTGATGTTGCGCTTGTTAAGCGTGTCCAGCACGGCGTCTCCCGCAGTGATCTGCTCTGTGGAGCTCGACCAGGCGATCAGCACTCTGTCACCCATATCATACAGCCAAGGCAGGTCGTCCGGCGCATTGTCATCGTCCACCCCCTGCGGCTGACTCCAAGTGTTGCCGTTGTAGACGGAGTAGTAAAGCTGCGTCCGGTTGTGGTGGTCGAGAGAGGTATTGTCATCCAGGAATACGAGCAGCTGCCGGTTTTCTCCAATTGTGGCAAGAAGCGTGTAGGGATAAGGATAAACACCCTCCAGCAGGATCTGTTCATTGGCGGGTGGCGTGGAAACCCCGCCGGAGCGTAGCAATTCGCCTCCGTTACCCCTCCAACTGCTCCGTCTGTCCAGATAGTCTCTGGAAGCCAATTCATATTCTGAAGCACCCTCATACAGGAAGCTTGTATCCGCGAGCATGTCTGCCCCAACCCCGTAGCTGAAAAGATTGTAGGATTTTTCCGTCAAACCCCAGGTGTATTTGAATATCAGGATTTCCAATGTCATATCGGCAGTTAGCTTAACGTCTCCCCGGCCCTTGCCGGAGGTGTAGAACCGGAAGTCAAAGTCCGCATGTCCCGAGATGGAGACCTTCGCCCCGTCCACCTTGGCTCCTGCAGTTATGACAATGGAGGGCTGGACAACCAGTGAACCGTAAATAGTGAAATCCCGGAAGGGATCGCTGTCATCGGCTTTGCTGAAATCAATCTGGCCGTCCCCGTCAAAATAAAACCTCTTGTAGTCGTACTGCTCGATGACCAACGTTCCGGTAACCTGGCCCTTAAGCTCCAGCTCTACGAACAGGGTTACGCCCATGGGGGTTACCCGTTCGACTCGTACATCAGGGGCTTTGCCGGTCAGCGTTGCCGTCATGAACATCTCGTTGAAGTAGTATTCTCCGTAATTTGCCTTCTCCTTATCTCCCTGGTACTTCATGCGAAGGTACAGAGCGGTGGAGATGCCGAACTCCATGTCCGACGTGAGCTTGGCCGGGTTCTGTTTGCCGTTCTCGTCTATGGCCTTGGAGTTTACACTCTCCATCTTCGTGGCATCGTCTCCTTTGGCGGCATTCTTGATTTGATCCGATGCCGAGCTGTTGCCGCCCTCAACCTGGCTTTTGTCCGAGAGGCTCTTGCTCCACTTGTCCGAGAAGCCGAAGGCGATTAAGAGATCGTCCCCCTGCTGCTGACGGTAATCGTCCATTTTCCCGGCCAGTCCCAGGTCGAAGGCCGCATCGACCGTGCCTACGAAATCCAAGTATGGGGCAACCGGTGTGTTGAAGGAATTGAGCAGCGAGAAGGTATTCAGATATTTCTTGAAGGTAAAGCCTACATTGTGCTCCATGTACGCGAAGCCATCCTCGCCGATAATCTGGACCGCCATCCGGTCTCCTGCCATAACGCCTTCTTTTCCGGGGTTGAAGACAAAGGAGAAGCGGCCGTTCTTTGGCAGGACGCTGAGGGGTTCGGCGAACCTTAGCGTATCATCTCTTTTGTAGATTTTGACAAGAGCCTTGGCTGCGGTAAGCCCCTGCTTGTTCGCGTCCACCTGGAAGGAGAAATGGTAATCCTTGTCCCGGTTGTCAATATTGTTGAAATCCTTCACGGCGGCGGCGCTGAAATCATGGATGGTAAAGCTGTCATCAATATCGATGTAGAGACTGCTCGCCATGTTCGATTTGATATGCGTGGTGTAGCTGATTCCGCCATAAGTCAGTACCAGATTATAATACTTGCCGATTTCGAAGTCCGTATTAGAAATGTGAAAATAGCCGTTGGCATCGGTAGTGGCAGTATAGCCGTTAACACTGACTGCGACATTCTTAAGTTTGACCTCAGTTGTTCTGCTGCTTAGAATATCCCGATCCCTGAGAATGACCGTGCCATGAACCTGAACGGGGGTGCTGCTGACGGTTTTTGGCTCGAAGAAATAGTACAGGAGCGGGTTGTCGTAGCTGGGGATATATGTATAACTATTCCCAACAACAGGAACACGGTCGAAGCTGTCTTCATATTTCTCGAGGTTATTCATTTCCTTCCAAGATAAATCTCCATTCCCGTCTAGGTCCCCGGAATAGTCATTCCAGACGGTGCGGTAATTCTTATCCGCTGGAGCAGCTATAAAGCTATAGCTCTTGTTTCTCTGAATAGGGGAGAGGATAATCTCATTATTCCGGTTTCCCTTAATGACCGCTCCGTCTTCCCGCACATACGCAATGTCACCCTTGTCCTGATCAGGGCTGCCCGGATACGCCTTGACGGTCATTCTACTGTCTCCGAATTCGCCTGTCAGCTTGGTGAAGGTCTTGTTTGGAAGAAAATCCAGCTCGCCCAAAACCGCGGGGTTGACGCCAACATGTTCAATTGGTTCGTAATTAGGGAGAAGACGGGATTCATTCAGCATTTGAATAGCGTTAGCATTGCTTACGGTTGCCAGCATTTGCTCCCAGAGACTAGCGTTGTTTTGGTTAGAGTTATTCTGCGGATTATTGCTTGCCAGGCCTGTTATGCCTGTTACCGTCTTTCCGTTTTTGCCGGAAAGACGGTAACGGACCGTATCCAGCATGCCGATGCGCAGGAGATCGCCGCTTGTGAAGCTATTCCCCGCCATTTCCCCCAACGCTGCGTCATAGTTGAATTGCACGAAGGCGGTTCTGGCGCGGTAGATGGGAAGCAGACTGATGATATCATTGCTCATCAGCACCTCGCTCAGCAATACCTTGCTTCCGTTCACATCCTTCAGAGAGCCGGCATGCAGCGCCGACAGGTCCAGCGAATCCCCCTGGACTTGGTAGTAGCCTCCCGCACCCTTGCGCTCGATTTTGAAGCCCCACAGATAAATTCCGGCTCTCCCCGAGTCGCTCAGCGTATCTGCGAATTGGGGGAGCAACGAGACAGTCTCATGAATTCCGTATTCCCGCTGGGACACATCGGACTCCTCTCCGAAGGTGAGGGCACCGGCATACACCGCTTTGCCGGGGGTCGAGGCGAGCTTGGAGGTCCAGACCTTGGGTGTGACGTTGGCCTCCGGGGCCTCCGGCAGATCCTTAAGGACAATGGTGTTGGTTTTTTTGTAGAGCTTCACTGACTTTACATGGAAAGTCGGCACAACATTGCCTTGTTCCAGGTAATCCCGTATGTAGGTCATATAAAGCTTGTTTTTTGTCTGGTCTGTCTTTTTATTCAGCGCATATGGCGTTGTTTCAGTTAGAACAAGATCTCCGCGAAATATAAAGAGCCTATAGCCCTTGTATTGTTTAGAAAAGGGATTGGAATTAATAACATTCCAGTCATGCGGCGGGTTGGCCCAGTCATAATCCCCCGACCCAATCTCCAAGTATCCATGGTTTTTCTGCTTGTAAAGATCAAGCCAACTGGGGATTCTGCCGTTCTTCAAAGGAGTTTTAACAGTGGAGGTGACCTTTAAGGAGAAGGAGACGTAATCGACCTCTTGCAGATTGGCCGGGAAATAGATAACGTTGCTGGGGTCTACCTCTTTAAACAGCGAGAAGTCGTGATCGATAGTCACGGTTGCGAAGCCATCCTTGACGTTGGTCATGGAACCGGATGTTATCGCGTCCTCCGGGGTGAGGGTTTCCACAAGGTACTTCTTTCCTTCGATTATCTCGATGGTCCTGCTGCTGCCGCTTGATGAGGATGCAGCCCCCGAGAGGAGGGGAGTGCTCGCAGCAAGCGCAAGCGCCTGTACCCGGCTCTTGACGCTCTCAAGAGTCACGCGGGTTTGGGTATTCCGCGAATTCTCAATATGCTTGCTCTCAGGGTCCAGCATCACGAGAAGCTGGCTGTCAGCTCCGAGGCTCCTTCCCAAGAGAGGGATTGTTACGGTCTGGGAGGTCTGTCCGGGAACGAAGACCAACTCCTTCAGCACCGGCACATAGTCTGTGTCCGGCTGTGCGGTCACTGCCGAGGTGCCAACGGATATGCTGCCGTAGCGGTAAAAGCCTGAGGTTCGGATAACGGTTACGTCTACGCTATAGGCCGCTTGCGTGACCGACAGTTCCTTCTGCTCCAGTTCAAAAACAAGGGGCTCCTTGTCCTCATTGTCCACAATATTCATATAACCGGCAGAGTTCTCGCCCAACCCCGCGCCGGTGACGTTCAAGAGGGCGAGGAGCACCTGCTCCTCATCTTCGGATATGTCGTCATCAATCGTGTTGAACCGGAGCTTCTTCAGGTATTCACCCTCTTCAAACGTCAGGGTGTATGTAACGCCCGGCAGCTTCTCATACAGTTTCTTCTGCGAGTCGAGAGCGGCTGACGCCTCCTCCGCCTCGGCCTCGCGCCAATTGGCCCGCTGGGATCTCGTGCCTGTGAAGGCATCCCGGGCGGCGCGCAGACCATTGCCCCCGATCTCCGCGTCCTTCTCCGGCAGAGCGGCGTCCGGTGCCAGGAGAATCTCGCCTCCGGGCACTGCCGAATACACGGATGAGAACACTGTCGGGCTATCATCAAAGCTCCCGATCAGCGGCGCTGTGTCAGGGTTTTCAGGCAGAACCTGCTGCCCGATGATTCCAGGAATGCTGATCGTGTAGTCCTCCGCGTATTTCGCGGTGACGTCCACTGCCTTGAGCATCACGGAAGCACGCCCTTTCGCAGGGCCCTTCCGGACGATCGCGAACTCCACACATGAAAGATCCTCCGACGTGGTCATATTGGGAGTCAGCAACTCAATAACGCCGTTTGGGTATTCAGCGGCATCCACAGCAGCCCGCAATTCTTCCCTGAGCGCCGCCTCATCCTCAAGTCCAGCTGTTATTTCTGCGGCGAGGGCTCCGGCGGGAAGCATGGAAAACAGTATGACGATTGCCAGAAGAAGGGCTGTAGCCCTCTTCCACAGAAAATTGCTCCGCTCCGCGGTGAAACAAGGAGCTCCAATCCCTTTTCCTTTTTGTTTCATAGTCCACCTCCTGGGTTTTCCCAATCAATACGGTGCTTCACTGCTTGAATTCAGACATTAACAGAGCTATAATGTTAACTATAAAATATGACTGCAGTCATATTTTTGTCATTATATAACACAACCGAGCTTAATTCAACAAGAGGAGCTAAAGATTCGATGGAAAATGACAAACCTGCGCGTAAAAAGGTTAAAGGAGAAACAACCAAACGGAAATTGTTTGATTGCGCCGGGCAGTTATTTGGCGAAAGCGGCTTTGACGCTGTCAGCGTGGACGCTATTGTGGAGGCCGCGGGGGTATCCAAAGGAACGTTCTATGTGCATTTTGAATCAAAGGATGCGTTGATTATCGCCTTCCTCACCGATTATGTGGGCGGGGTGGACGAGGTCTACAAGGCACATGTCGATGCACTTCCCGAAGACGCCGCGGCATCCGATAAGCTTCTTTCTCTAATCGCCAAAATAGCCGATGTGCTGACTGGCACAATCGGCTGTAAAAAGATGCAAATCGTCTATAAGGTGCTGCTCGCGGGGAGCGTCGGCACGGAGATGGTCAAAGGCTATGGCAGAGGGCTGTATCAGATATTTGCGAATGTTCTGGAGCAGGGAATCAACCGGGGAGAATTCAAAACGTCGCTGTCGCTTGATGAGCTGACCAAGCATTTAGTGATAGCAATCCGCGGAATAAGCTATGAGTGGTGCATACGGCATCCCGACTTTGATCTGAAGGAGCAGGCTCTAGCCCACTTTCAGATCCTGCTTGCGGGAATCCGGGGGCGCTGACAAACATGCCTTGGAAGAGAGTGTCACTTTGGAGGGGTTATTTTTGCAGGTGCGCCGCGGATGCTGGTTCCTTCTATATATCGGCATTGCAGCCGGATATGCTCATAAGGAAGTCCGGGGTTGGCGATTCGCCAAATCATCCGGTCCGCTGCCCGGTAGCCGGTTTCCCGGATGGGCATCCGGTAGTAGCTTAAACCTGGCGTGGGCGGGGACTCGGCAATATCCAGGCTGACCAGGGAGCAATCATCAGGTATCCTCATCCCCGCCTGACCGCAGAAATAATAAACCCATGGCAGGTTATGCTCGATTGCGCTTAAGATCGCTGTCGGCTTGTTGCGGTGCAGCAGATGCTGGAATTGCTGCTGCCACTGCTCTGAGCCATCGAAGGAAGCGGTGAGATGGGAGACAGGATCAACAGCTAAGCCATATTCCGCCATAGTCTCGCAAAAGGCTAACCAGCGCAGCCGGAAGCCGCGGGCACTGGTTATATCGCCAATATAAAGAATATTGCGGTGTCCCTTCAAGATCAGGAGCCGGACGGCTTGCCTGACGGAATCATATACATCCCAGATTACACTGTCCACATTCGCTCCGATTGGAGGGAAATTAAACAGAATCCGGTGAACGGGCAGCTTGAGGAGCAGTTCTTCCAAATCGGGAGGCATCATCGGCGGAATAAATATCCCATCCGAGTAGTTTATACCGTTCTGCTCGACCCACTCCTGAAAAGCGGCCGGCTCCTTGGAAACCGCCGGATTCATGAAGATGGGGGAAACCTGATAGTTGCTTTCCTGATACCGTTCGTTCAGTCCCTTGATCAGCTCCATATGAATGTTACTGAAAGAAGGCTGCTTGTCTTGAAGCACCATCATAAAGCGCCTTGGCTGGAGGGACATTAAAGAAGTGTGGTCGAATAACTCGCTTTCTTTTCTTTCCTTTGTCAAATATCCGGTTTTGTCCGCCAGAGCCAGAACGGCTCTGCGAGTCTCCAAAGACATGCCGGGAAGTCCGCGCAGCGCCTTGGAGACGGTAATCCGGCTGAGCCCAAGCTCCTTGGCAATCGACTCCATGGTCACTTTTTTTCGATTCACGTGCAAATTTCCTTTCACCGTTCATATTCAAAATGTTAACAAAATGATAACTAAACGAAAGCTTACTTTTATTATAAAGTATAGCTGTAGAAAGGTGAAGGTAAACTTGAGCAGAGAGGATGAGCATAAATGAGTGGAACATGGAAGCTTCCCGGACAAGAGCTGCCAGTGTCGGCTGAGACGGAGGTGTTGGTCGTCGGAGGTGGTCCCGCGGGAATCGCCACAGCGATGGCGGCAGCACGTAATGGAGCCAAAACCTTGATTTTGGAGCAGCGCGGATTCCTGGGGGGCATGGGAACGGTGTCCTTGGTTCCGGCCTTCTGCCCCTATACCGACCATGAGAAGCCTGTTATCCGCGGCATCGGGCTTGAGCTGTTGGAGCGGATGAAGAAGGCGTGTCCGCCTGAGTATCAGGAGAAGTACAGTGAGCTTCTCGATTGGGTTCCGATTGATGCTGAGATTTTGAAGCGGGTTTATGATGATGCTGTGCTGGAATCGGGCGCACGGGTGCTTTTTCATACAATGGTGATTCAGGTGCTTAAGAATGAGAAAGGCTCTTTGATTGAGGGAGTAGTTATTGCCAACAAATCGGGGCTGTCCGTGGTGAAATGCAACTATATTATTGACGCTACAGGCGATGCGGATATTGCAGTCGGCGCCGGTGTACCCTTCCAGAAGGGAGGGGAGAAGGGTGAGCTGCAGCCCGGCACCATGTGCTATCTGCTTGCACGTACAGACAAGGCCCGGTTCAATCAATATCTGAAGGAGAGCGGGGATAACGGTCAGATTCACAAGGCGGTTGTCAAAGCGCAGGAGAACGGTGATCTGCCCGAAGGGCGCAAGGAGGTATCCGGCTTTGCTTGGGTAGCCGATGATCTGGTAGGCGTAAACTTCGGCCATGTGTTCGGTGTAGACGGCACCAAAGCGGAGGATCTGACCCGGGGCGCCATTGAAGGCCGGAAGCTGGTGGAAATTCAGGTGGCTTTCCTGCGGAAATATGTGCCCGGCTTCGAGAACGCCCACGTAGTGGCTACAGGTGAACAGATCGGCATCCGGGAAACCAGGAGAATCGAGGGGGACTATGTGCTTCAGGCCGAGGACTTTATCGAGATGCGTGAATTTCCTGACGATATCGCCCGCAACTCCTACTTCATTGATGTGCATATGGCAACCAGCAAGGACCAGATCCGCTTCCATCACTTGCCCCACGGCAAATCCCATGGTGTTCCCTACCGTTGTATCCTGCCGAAGGGTGTGGATAATCTGTGGGTTCCCGGCAGAGCGGCTTCTTCGGACCGCGCTGTACAAGGTTCGCTGCGGGTTATGCCCAACTGCTTCGCCATGGGCCAGGCTGCAGGGATTGCCGCGTCGCTTGCCGGGCAGTCGGGCGGTCTGACCTCCCGCCAAGTGGATATCAGTCTGCTGCAGCGCACTTTGGTCCAGCAGGGGGCGTGGCTGGGCGAAGCTCATGAAGCTGCTGCTGTTCTGGCTCAAGGCCGCTCCGAGTAGAACTCCCCCCTGGCATTAGGAAGTTCATTTGACGGGAACTCCTTTCAGAGGGCAACAGCAGAATTGCACAGCGGATTGGCCCGACTATAGGCTGCCGAGATAATTCTCGGCAGTTTTTCATTTGTATGATATGATGAGCAGAAAACAGTCGGAAATGGAGTGTACAAACAAGCAATGAAACGAAGCAATATTTGGTTTTACGCAGGATTAATTCTGGTGGCGGCCATCTGGGGCACCAATTTCGCCTTATCCAGATTCGCTATGGATACCTTTGATCCTGTTTTATTTGCCTTTATCCGTTTCGGGGGGGCGGTGCCCTTCTTCTTTGTGCTGCTATGGTACAGGGAAGGAAGCGTAGGCATTCCTCTAAAAGATGCATTGCAGCTTGCAGCCATCGGGCTGATGGGGATTACTTGCCTGGAATTGCTCGTCATGTTCTCCATCCGTTACACTACCCTGGCCAATTCTTCGCTGCTGAATGTGGCGCCATGGCCCATCTTTGCCGCGCTGTTCGCTCCCTTGTTCACCAAGGAGAAAATTTCGGCACGGATTATCCAGGGGGGCACCATTTCGCTTGTGGGAGTGGCTTTTGTTATTCTGGGCGGCGGTGAAGGTCTTGACTTATCCCCGGAGAGCTTGAAGGGGATTCTGATGGCGCTTGGCGCCAGTCTGATCGGGGCGCTGTACAATTTGGCCAGCATGGGCCTGATGCGGAGATACTCCGCCCTGCGTGTGACAACCTGGACCCTGGCCTTCGGCGCTCTGTTCATGCTGCCCATGACCCGGGGCACATGGGGCGAGGTGGAGTGGACGGCAATGGGGGCGGGAGTTTGGCTGACCATTTTCTACAACATCTTTCTAAGCACGGTTGTGGCTTTTCTCATGTGGAATGCATGCATGTACCGTGTGGGCGCCACCCGCTCCAATTTCTTCCGCTATGTGGTGCCGGCGGCCGCAGTTGTGGCCGGATTCATCCTGTTTGATGAGAGTGTGAAGGTCTGGCAGATCGCCGGGGCAGCATTTATGGCTGCCGGGCTTGTCTGGATTCAGCGGGAGCGGGTATAGCTCAGCGCTGCCGGATTGGAAGATTAGCTCTGCCTACGTGGCAGGGCTTTTTTGTTTGCATAGATGGCCTAAAAAAAACACAAGTTGACTCACAGGGACTCCATTTTGAACCGGGCAGATTCAAGGTAGGATAAAGACAGAATCAGTCACCACTGAAGAAATGGAGGGAATGCAATGCCGCATATCACAATCAAAATGTATGAGGGCCGTACACAACAGCAGAAGCAGGAGATCACCGCGGTATTCACCCGGGAGCTGTCACGCATTATCGACCGGGAGGAGCAGTACATTACCATTGAGTTTAATGAGATTCCGCTTGATGAGAATGCTCCGGCCAACCTGCGCGGCTTGGGAACGGGAGGGAAGGATCATGGCAGCTAAGGTTACCGCCGCGGACAAGATCAGCTACAAGTCCTACACCAACAAATCCCTGCTGTCTTATATGTGGAAGTTCAGGACGCTGTATCTGATTGCTCTGCCGGGGATTATCTATTTTATCATCTTCAAATATGTTCCGCTCGCGGGTTCGGTAATCGCATTCCAGAACTACAATATCTTCAAGGGCTTTACCGGGAGCGATTGGGTGGGCTTGGAGCACTTCAAGACCATGTTTCAGTACCCTGATTTTGGCCGGATTCTCGGCAATACCATCCTGCTCGGGCTGTACGATCTGGTGTTTGCTTTTCCGGCGCCGATCATTCTGGCTCTCCTGCTGAATGAAATCCGGATCGTGGTGTACAAACGCTTCCTGCAGACGGTGGTCTATATGCCCCACTTCCTGTCCTGGGTCATCATCAGCGGGATCGCGCTGGGCATTCTGTCGCCGGGTACGGGGATTGTGAACCAGGCCATCACTGCGCTGGGGTTCGAGCCCATCTACTTCCTGGGGGAAAACTCCTATATCCGCACCATTCTCATCGGTTCCGGCATCTGGCGGGATTCCGGCTACGGCACCATTATCTACCTGGCTGCGTTGGCGGGCATTAACCCCGACCTGTATGAAGCGGCAGAGGTGGACGGGGCCGGAAGGTGGAAGCAGACTATGGCTATCACGCTGCCCAGCCTGATTCCCACAATCATGATCCTGTTCCTGCTGCATATCGGCAAATTCCTCGACCTTGGCTTTGAGCGGGTATGGGTGTTCCTGAACGCGCTGAATACAGGCAACGGCGAGATTCTCGATACTTATATTTATAAGGCGGGGCTGTTGGCGCAGCAGTACAGTTATACAACGGCGGTGGGGCTGTTCAAATCGGTGGTAGGGCTCATCCTCGTGCTCATCGGCAACATCCTGAGCAAGAAGACCACAGGGGAATCGCTGTATTGAGCGGTAGAGGCTTCCGAAATAACTCTCAAGAGGTGAAATCATGAAAACACGTTATACCCGGGGGCAAAATATTTTCAATGTGTTCAATATTTTGTTCCTGACTGCGCTGGCCCTGGCGATGTTTCTGCCCTTCCTGAATGTAATCGCCCAGTCCTTCAGCAGTTCGGACGCGATTATCAACGGCAAGGTGGGTTTAATCCCGGAAGATTTCACCATGATCAATTACAAGTATGTGTTCAGCGACCACTCTATCTGGCGGGCCTTCCGCGTCTCCGTGTTCATTACCGTATTCGGCACGCTGATCAATCTTATTGCCACCTCGTCACTGGCTTATCCCGTTTCCCGTCCCGAGTTCGTGGGGCGCAAGTATGTGGTGCTGATGGTGCTGTTCACCATGGTGTTCAGCGCGCCGCTGATTCCCAACTTCATTCTCATGAAGAACTTGGGCTTGATGAACACCCTCTGGGCGCTGATGATTCCCGGGGCGATCAGCGCCTTCAATTTCTTCGTGATGAGAAGCTTCTTCATGCAGATCCCCCCGGAGCTGATTGATTCCTCCCGGATCGACGGCTGCGGCGAGCTGCGGATCATCGCCAGCATCGTGCTGCCTTTGTCCAAGCCGGTGATGGCATCCCTGGGCATCTTCTATGCCGTAGGACATTGGAATACGTATATGAGCGCCTTGTACTACATCAACAAGCCTAATCTGTGGCCGCTCCAGGTGAAGCTGAAGAAGCTGTTCGAGACCGACGACATCAGCATCGATCCCGCTTCCTCCGTATTCAGCTCCTTGGCCCATACCTCTCCCGAGGGCATCAAGATGGCGGTGATCATTATTGCGACTGTGCCGATTATTCTGATTTATCCTTTTTTGCAGCGGCACTTTGTTCAGGGCATGATGGTGGGATCGGTGAAATCCTGACGCTTCGTATGTGGTACAATATAGACCATTGAGGGAAGCTAAAGCAGGACAGGAAGGATGGTATCCGAAAAAATGAGACGTGTGCTAATCGTCGATGACGAGCCGATGATCCGGAAGGGACTGGAAATCATGATCCGCCAATGCGGCGGACAATCACATCAGATCAGACTTGCCGCAGATGGCGAAGAGGCGATCCGGCTCATGATGGAGGAAGCGCCTGACTTTCTGTTTACGGACATCCGCATGCCTAAGATGGACGGTCTGGAACTATGCCGGCGTCTGGCCGGGATGGAGACGGATATTCAGATTGTGGTGGTATCGGGCTACGGGGATTTCGAATATGCCCGTCAATGCGTATCCTACGGGGTGAAGGAATATATATTGAAGCCTGTGAGCAAGGCGGAGCTTCAGAGCGTGCTCGACAAACTGGAAGCCAACAGCGGCAGGCAGGAAAGTTTCGTATCCGTTGCCAAGCTGGACGAATGGGTTGTGGCGATGGAAGAAGCGGTCTGGACCCTGGACCGGGAAAAGCTCGGGCAGGTGCTTAAGGAGTGGTCGGATGACTTCTTAAGCCGCAGAATGAGCCGCCATCAGCAGAAGGAGCTGCTGGAGGAAGGGTATGCCCTGCTGGTGAAGAAGCTGCAGGCCAATTCAGTGATGCCCGGGGCGAATACGCTGGATTTATCGCAAACGGTTACAGCCGGAGACATGTTCGGCCGGTTCACGGAAGCGTCGGAGAAGCTGCTGGAGGAGCTGCGGTTTAAACGCAAGGGCAAAGCGCGGGACCCGGTGGAGGCGGCCAAGGCTTATATCGAAGAGCATCTGGCCCAGGAGGTTTCCTTGGAAGAGGTGGCGGAGATGCTGGGCTTGAACGCCTCGTACTTCAGCCAGCTGTTCAAGCAGGTAACGGGGGAGACCTTCGTGCATTACCGCATCAGCCGCCGGATGGAGAAGGCCAAGCGGCTGCTTGGTTTGGCCAATTACAGGATTACGGATATTTCTTATGAGGTGGGATATGCGGATCATCCCCATTTTACCAAGACGTTCAAGAAATTCACCGGCATCTCTCCTTCCGAATACCGCAGCCGGCTGGGGATTGAATAATGATGAAGAGCCTGTCGGGGAAGCTGTTCGCGTCCTTTCTTACGGTGATCGTGCTGTCGTTGTCCATGGTAGGCTTTATCTCGTATTTTCAGGCATCATCAGCCCTTGACGAGTCCTCGGAGAAGTCCATTGCCCAGGTGATCGGGAGCGCTTCCTACCAGATGGATCTTTACCTGCAAAATTATGAGAAAGCCAGTGATTCCATCCTCTCCTACATTCTGGTCAAGCGGTTTTTGGATATGGACCCGGAGGACAGCTACTCCTATTACCAATATACCGATGAGATTCAGAAGTATCTGTTCCGCTCCCTGTTCATTCTGTATCCGCAGATCAATCTGATGTACGTCATCGGGGAACATGGCAAGGCAATCAGCGACGACAACCAGAATCAGGCCTACTCGCTGCTGTTCAATCCCGCGGAGCGGTATAGGACGCTTGGGGAGCAGACACCGGACAGCGGCAGAATCGCCCTGTTGAACACCAATTACAAGGGCGACCGGGACCGGAATGTGATTACCATGGCCCGCAAGATCCGGGGAATGTCGGCCTATCGCCCCAATGGAATTCTGGCTATTGAGTTCAAGGCTGAGGAGCTGGCGCGGATCTGGGAGCCACTGGATCTGGGGCAGGGCGGTTTTTTCTTCATCATGGATGAATTCGGCCAACTGCTGTACCGACCCGCCGGGAATGTCCACAGCCCGGAGCTGGAACTGCCCGGCCATCTGACCGGAGAAGTGTTCGAGCATCCCGACAGCTCGCTGATCAGGGAGGTCAACGGAGAGGAGTACATGTTCGTCTCGCGGCGCTCGGAGTATTCCGGCTGGCATCTGGTGGTGTCCATGCCCGTGAGCGAGCTGCGCAATCCCATTGCGACTATCCGCACGACCACTCTGGCTGTAGGAATCCTTACCCTGGCGGGTACGCTGCTCTTGGCCATGCGGTTCGGCAGCTTCATCACCAAGCCGATCATTATCCTGAAGGAAGGCATGCGCGAGACGGAAAAGGGAAATTGGCGGCGCCTTGAAACCGATGACCGCCAGGATGAACTGGGCGGACTGATCCGCAGCTACAATGTGATGGTGACCCGGCTTTCAGAGATGATTGAGCGGGTCTATGAAGCGGAGCTAACCACCCAGAAGGCGGCTCTGGAGCTGCAGGAGACCCGGCTTGAGCGGCATCAGGCGGAATTCCAAGCGCTGCAGCTGCAGATCAACCCCCATTTTCTCTATAACACGCTGGAAACGATCAAGTGCTATGCAGTGGTCCAGGATTCGGGGGAAATTACCGAGATGGTGGAGGCGATGGCGTTCATGCTCCGTTATTCCATCCAGACCAGTCTGGAGGAGATCACGATTGCCAATGAGCTGCGCCATGTGCTTAGTTATATGACGATTCTCAAGCATCGAATCGACCGGGAATTCGAGATTGATGTGGTTGTGCCTCCTATGCTGTTGTTGGAGAAGACGGTCCGGTTGACCCTTCAGCCCTTGATCGAGAATATTTTCCAGCATGCTTTCCCCGATGGGATTGAGGACAGGCACAGAATCAAGATCGACGCCCGGATCGAAGGAGACCGGTTCCTGGTGATTGTAGAGGATAATGGCGCGGGTATGGGGACAGAGCAGCTGGCGGGGCTGCGGGAGCGGCTGAATCTGAACCAGTTGGCTGAGCCGGAGGGGGATTCGCTGTATCATACAGGAGGCATCGGGCTGATGAATGTGCACCGGAGAATCCAGATGGTGTTCGGAGAACAATACGGCTTAAGCGTGGAAAGCGAGTTGGGCCAGGGAACCCGGATGATTCTGTCCATGCCCGCGGAACGGAAGAACAGCAAACGGATCAAGGAATAGGCTGATGAACTCAAAAACTTAGCATATGCTTCCGAAGCCAGTTTTTTCGCTGTAACCGCTTCGCTTGGTTAATCAACTCAAAAACTTAGCACATGCTTCCGAAGCGAGTTTTTCGGATATGCCGTTATGGGCAATCAACTCAAAACTTTTAGGAGGAATTCTCTGTGAAAATTGACTTGACTGGTAAAATTGCGTTGGTAACTGGCTCTAACGCGGGCTTAGGCCTGCAGATCGCACAAACCTTGGCAGCATGCGGAGCCAAAGTGGCGATCAATTATTTGTACGGCTCTTCGGAGGAGGCTGTGGAATCGGTTCGTGCTGCAGGCGGTGTGGCCCATGCTTTCCAGGCGGACGCCACCAGCCCGGTCCAGTTGGAGCGGATGGTGCGGGAGATCGAGGAACATTTTGGCGGCACGGTGGATATTCTGGTCAACAATGCCGGGGGAATGGTCAAACGGGTTCCCAATATTGAGATGGATGAAGAGCATTACAACAAGGTGATGGATGTGAACTTCAAGTCCTGTGTATTCGCCTGCAAGGCAGTGGCAGCCGGAATGATCGCCAAACGGGGCGGCAAGATTGTCAATGTATCCTCTCTGGCCGCCCATGACGGCGGAGGACCGGGTGCTTCCGTCTATGCGGCGAGCAAAGCGGCGGTTTATTCCTATACCAAGGGACTGGCGAAGGAATTGGCGCCATATGGCATTAACGTGAATGCCATTTCTCCCGGCTTCATCGGGCAGACAGCGTTCCATGCCACCTTCACCCCTGATGCGGCGCGGCAGGCGACCATCGGCCGGATTCCGTTGGGCCGGGAGGGTGTGCCGCAGGATATCGGCAATGTAACGCTGTTCCTTGTTTCTGAGCTGTCTGACTACCTGACAGGGGAAACCGTGGAAATCAACGGAGGCTTGTTCATGCGATGATGACCATACGGGAGAAAGTGGGCGCTTTTTCCTGGACAGCTTCGGCTGTTGCCGGGCTGAAGGCGGAATTGGATCCATTCCGGCAGGAGGAGGTGGGGATTCCCGCTGAACCGGGAGGATGGTGGCATCAATATGTGTGCCCCGAGCATCATACCGAGCTGCTCTTCGATCCGATGGAGCCTGATGCCCATACATTCCGCTGTCCTCACGGCTGCACCTTGACGGGGCAGCCTTACCGGGGGGCGTGGCTGGTATTCCGGCATCAGGCGCTGGCCCGCTATGCGCTGCAGGCTGCGGCGGTCTATGCCGCTTGCGGGGAATCCTTCTATCTGGAGCTATCCCGGAAGATTCTGGTCCGCTATGCGGAACAATTCCCGCTATACCCCGTCCATCCTGAAGCGGAGCCATGGATGCTGAAGGGGCGCGCCTTCCATCAGGCGCTGACGGAGGCGATCTGGTCCACCACCCTGTTGCGGGCCTATCTGCTGCTGCTGGATTGCGGGGCAGGGTTTACGGCGGAAGAAGAGGGGAAGCTGCGGGGATTCTATGACATGCTGGAATCAAGCATGGAGCAGTACCGCGGGATTCTTATCCATGAGAAGAAGAATGCGGAGAACAATTACACCGCTTGGCTGAATGCCAGCCTGGCCTGCGTTTATGCTGCGCAAGGAGCATTGGAGAGAGAGGCGTCCGGAGAGCCGGTCGGGCTGAGAAGGGCAGAAGCGGGGAAAGAGCGGGAAGAGCAGGTAGAGTGGGAAGAGCGGGAAGAGCAGGAAGAGCGGGAAGAGCAGGCAAGGCGGGAAGAA
Source organism: Paenibacillaceae bacterium (assembly GCA_029256185.1). Classification (GTDB taxonomy): domain Bacteria; phylum Bacillota; class Bacilli; order Paenibacillales; family NBRC-103111; genus Paenibacillus_AR. The sequence continues at coordinate 18,546 of JAQSYI010000020.1, read as the reverse complement.
CCGCGTGCGCTGGGGAAGCTGGCCGCCTTGTTGGAGGGGGAAGGCGGATTCTATCATCACCTTTCCATTGGCGTTAAGCCCGACCAGTTGGAGTTTGAGGGCAGTACGTACTATCATGTGTTCGTGCTGCGGGCGTATCTGATTGCGGCTGAGATGGCCGGACGCTGCGGTGTGGATCTGTACGGGGCCCGGGGAGCCCAGGGGCAGTCACTCCATGGCATGCTCATGGTGCTGGCGGAGCTCAGCAATGATAAGGGAGAGCTGCCTGCGCTCCATGACGGGCCTTATGCCCGCATTCCTTTTGCACGGGAAATCGTTGAAGTGTTCGAGATCGGCAGCGCCGTGTACGGTGGTAAAGCGTTCGGGCCAGTGCTCGCGGAGCAGTACCGTTATCTGTACGGCGCGGCGCAACGGCGGGGGCTGGAGGCGGTGCTGTATGGAACCGGTACGGAGGAGGAGCCGGGAGCCGCGCGGGCCGCAAGCTCTAGTACGGCCGACCCGGCAAGTCTCCAGGCTGAGCTTGCCTCGCCTGTTGCAGCATGCTTCACAGCTGATACTAATCCGGCAGTTGCAGATAACTTCAAAGTGGATACCAATCCGGTTATTGCCGTCAACTCCGGCGTTCCGGCTGTTCCGAACCATCGTTCCTCCTTGTTTTTGCCCGATTCCGGCTTCGCGGTGCTGCGCTGTACGGGTAATCCGTTGTCGGTTATGGCCGACTTCGGTGAGCACGGCGGCTCCCATGGGCATTATGACAAGCTGCATATTTCCCTTCAGCACAGGTTGGGACCGGTCGCTCCCGAATTGGGCGTAGTTCCTTATGGGTCAGTGCTGCGCAAGGAATGGTATGCGGAAACGGCCAGCCACAATACGGTTACCGTAGGTGGACGCTCTCAGGCAGCCCATGCGGGAAGCTGTCAGAAGACGGTGTTTGCGCAGGAGCAAGCGTATGTCTGGCTTCGTTCCGAGGGCGCTTATGAAGGAGCGGTGCTGGACCGGCATCTGTTATTAACCGATGGTTGGTTTCTGGATTGGGTGAGTGTCCGCTTGGAGCGGGAGCAGGATGTGGACTTATGGCTTCATCCCACGGGTCGTCTGGTGTTGCCCTCCGATCCGCGCCGTATGGTGCTGGAAGCCGGGCTGGTTCTTGGCTCGGAGGCAGGATATGACCGGGTAGAGCCATTGTCTCTGTTGAGGGCAGACGGGAAGGAAGCTGAAGCTGCATTTTGGGACTGCCATTATGGAGGCGACGACTACCCCGAATATATTGTTACCGCAAGTACCCTGCTGTTGCCCGGCTCACAGCTATTCGAAGTCCGCACGCCGGGCATAGCCGATGATCCAAGCCGGCGCATCGGCGGCATCATGCACCGCCAGCACGGATCGGCGGCCGACTTTGTCACAGTGTACCGCGCGGACGCTGCGCCTGTGCTGCTGCGCTGCCTGCAGCATGGCAGCCAAACTCTGGAGATCGCCATAGAAACCGATGGCGTCACTGCCAACTGGCGTCTGGACAGGCAAGCCGGTTTGCTGCAGGCATAGAATCCGCTTCATAAGGCAGGATCGGGCAGACAACTTTGTATATTTGTCGATTTGTCACATAAGTGAGTAACAGGCGAGAGATGGGCGAGGAACGGGTGAGAGATGGGCGAGGAACGGGTGAGAGATGGGCGAGGAACAGGCGGGGGATGGGTGAGGAACGGGCGAGAGATGGGTGAGTAACAGGCGTGGGATGGGCGAGGAACAGGCGGGGGATGGGTGAGGAAAGAGCGAGAGATGGGTGAGTAACAGGCGTGGGATGGGCGAGAGATGGGCGTGGAACGGTTGAGAGATGGGTGAGGCACGCCGAGCGCTAACGGACATGAGCGATGCTTAAACGTGCAAATTGGGTTATGAGCGATTGTAACGGACATGAAAGACCTTATTGGTCTCCAAATGCCTGCTGCAAAGCTAATTTGGAGCAAATAGAGGCTTTCAGGTCTGTTAGAATTTCAAATGCCTAATATTGAGCCATATAAGGGCTTCTGTGTCCGTTACAGCTTAAGCAGCTGCGGTTTTCCTCTCCAACTTCCCATCATCTCATTGCACCTGTCCTCCCATCCCCCATCATCTCCATGCACCCATCCTCCTCCCCTTCTGCCGGTGTTATGCTTCCATAGCAGCTTGGACGTTTGAAAACACTCCTTGGTCCATTGACCACAATCCATTAGTAACCTGCCCGGGACTCCGGAAGAGACCTGCCCGGGACTCCGGAGGGGCCCTGGCTGGCCAAACGACTACTCGGGTAAGGGACTGAAAGTTCCGATAGGCATCAGCCCGGCACTTCCTAAGCCCTGCTGCGGAGCGGGGCCGTCAATGGCACATTGGCAAGCACGGCAGCTGACAAGCTGAGATTGGCTAACAAAGTGGGAGGAATCAAGATGGCAGAACCATTGTTTCAACCTGTAAGCGGCATTCTGGGCGTACCCTATGCGCCTGATTCCGGCTCGGGCGGCGACCAGGTGGAAGAAAATCCGCCGCGGTTTACATGGATGCCTGCGTGCCAGGAGGGTGGATCCTACGAGCTGCAGATTGCGCCACAACCCGATTTCGCAGATAATGCAGATATTCTGGCATACAGCCATATTCCATACAATCTGTTCACCCCGGACCGGCCGCTCCCGCCGGGGCGGTACTATTGGCGGTATGCCCTCACTGAAGAGAACAAGCCAAGGTCAGAGTGGAGCGCAATAAGAAGCTTTACCATCCGGGAGTCGCTGCCCCTTACCCCTCTGCCTGGGCGCAGCGGAAGGTACAATAACGTCTCCCGCGCCCGTCCCCGCCTGTGGCTCCCGCCGGAGCAGCTGGTGGACTTCCGCGGGGCGGTGCGCCAAGACCCGGCAACCTATGGCTGGGAGGAGTTCCGCCTGCATTCCGCAGATCCTTGGCTCAGCCGTCCCCTCATCCCCGAGCCGCAGCCTTACCCCGAGAACAAGCGGGTAGCCAAGCTGTGGCGGCAGATGTACATGGACTGCCAGGAGATGCTTTACGCCATCCGGCATCTGGCCGTTGCCGGCGTAGTGCTGGAGGACGAGTCGCTGATCGCCAAGGCCAAGGAGTGGCTGCTTCACGGAGCCTCCTGGGACACCGAAGGCACAACGAACCGGGACTACAACGACGAGGCCGCATTCCGCATGGCTGGGGCATTGGCCTGGGGCTATGACTGGCTCCACAGCCATCTGACGGAGGAGGAGCGGCAGCGGGTGCGCGAAGCGTTGCTCAAGCGGACGAGACAGGTGGCCTTTCATGTGATGGAACGGTCAAGGATTCATCATGTTCCTTACGACAGCCATGCGGTCCGCTCCCTGTCGTCCGTGCTCGTCCCCTGCTGCATCGCCCTGCTGGATGAGGAAGAGGAAGCGCGGGAATGGCTGGATTATACGCTGGAGTATTTCTCTGCTCTGTATACCCCATGGGGCGGCCGGGACGGGGGCTGGGCGGAGGGGGTCATGTACTGGACCACCCAGATGGCTTTTGTCACGGAAGCGCTGAATTTGGTGCACAAGTATACCGGGATCAACTTTTACAACCGGCCCTTTTTCCGCAAAACCGGCGATTTTCCCTTGTATTGCCTGAGCCCCGATACCCTGCGGGCCAGCTTTTGCGATCAATCGTCGCTGGGGGACCCGGTCAGCCTGAAGACCGGCATGAACATCCGCCAGTTCGCGGGACTCACCGGCAACGGGTTGTATCAATGGTATTATGAACGGACCAGGGAGCTTAATCCCGATACCCAGATGCTGTTCTATAATTATGGCTGGTGGGATTTCCGCTTCGATGAGATGGTGTACCGGACGGACTATCCCCAAGTCGCCGCCCAGGCGCCCGTTCCCGCAGCAATCGAGCCGGTAAAGTGGTTCAAGGACGTAGGCTGGGTCGCCATGCACCACCGTATGGATGATCCGGAGGAGCATATTATGCTCCTGGCCAAAAGCAGCCGCTACGGCTCGGTCAGCCACAGCCACGGGGACCAGAACGCCTTCCTGCTCCATGCCTTCGGCGAACCGCTGGCTATTGAGAGCGGGTATTACGTGGCATTCAACAGCACCATGCATATGCAATGGCGCAAGACGACCCGCTCCAAGAATGTGATTCTGATCGACGGCCAGGGCCAATATGCGGGAACGGACAAAACGAAGAATATGGCGGCCTCAGGAACTGTACTGGCGGCAGGCGCAGCTTCTGGAGCAGCTGACGGTTCTGCTCGTTCTGGAGCAGCTGATGGATCCGCCCGTTCTGGAGCAACTGCCGGTTCTGCCTGGCCCGGAGCAGCTGGCGGTTCCGCCAACCCCGGCAATCCGGGCGACGCTGCTTGTTCGGACTGTTCCGGCGGGGCGGGGGCGCGCTTCGTCAGGATGGATGCTACGGAAGCTTACCGGGAGCATGTGCCGTATATCAGACGTTATGTGCGTGAGATTCATTTTTTTGACCATGCTTATATAGTGATTGCCGATTATGTGGATCTGGAGCGCCCGGGCCGACTGGATTGGCTGTTCCATACCCTCTATCCCATGACGCTGAAGGATCAGACCTTCACGGTGAACGGTCGGAAGGCGCAGCTGGAGGGACGCTTTGTATACAGCTCTTCAGGCGATCTGCGGCTGTCCCAGACCGGCGGCTTTGCCGGTGTGGACCCCAAGGAATGGGAGGGTCAGCCGGAGCATTGGCATCTGACGGCATCCACCCGGGAGGCGAAGAGCCACCGGCTCGTTACTCTCCTGACCCCCAGGAAGCCGGGGAGCAGGGACTTTGTATCCTACTTTATGGACGATCAGGACCATGGGGTTCATCTGTACTTGACTAATCAGGGGATCACGCACCGGCTGGAAATTCCCAAGGCTTACTAAGAGTCTGTCCGACGAAAGGAAACCGGCGAATCCATATTCATCAGGCAACATTCACTACCGGGTAGGGATGGCTTGGAAGCTCCAACACGTCTTGCCGACCTTGATTGTATTGGACTTAAAGGGTGTCAAGACCGGCAAAAAACTCGCCCTCAAGCCACCCCTATCCCTCCCGTTCACGCGCCTGCGCCAAAGTGCCTTGCCAGAAACGAAAATTCGGTACAATCTGCTACCCTCGGAGTTTTCAGACACGCCCTAATCTAAAAAAATGACAATTCCACATGAAATCATTCCATTGTAGGCCAACACAGTCTCCGCTATGATAGGGGCATCAACAATAAAGCGTTTTCAACCAAGGGCAGCTATTATAAAAAGGAGAGGGTTCAGCAATGAAGAAATGGGTGGGACTATGCATGACCGCTGCAATCGCGGCCACGGCCTTGGCCGGCTGTGCAAGCAAAGAAAAGGAAGAAGGGCAGAGCGCGGCCCCAACGGCGGCTCCCAAGACCAAGTTTTCCATCTCTCTGCGGACGCTGGCGTTTAACTATGTGGAGAAATCCCCCAATATCAACGAAGACAAATGGGTGAAGAAGCTGGAGGACATGACCAACACCGATCTGGATATCGTGCTGGTGCCCCACAAGGAATACGAGCAGAAGATGGTGCAGATGTTCGCCACCAATGATATCCCCGATGTCGTGCAAGGCTCCGGCGGTGTCAACGGCAAGGAAATGGCAGGCTCCGTCGAAGCGGGCGTGTTCATGCCGTTGGATGAGCTCCTCCAGAAATATGGGCAGAATCTGCTGAAGAAGGTTCCGAAGGAAGCTTGGGAGAACGTGACATACAAGGGGAAAATCTATGCGATTCCCGAGTACCTGTCCAACCCCTCCCGCCGTGCCACATGGATTCGCCGGGACCTGCTGGATCAGACCGGGCTGCCTGTTCCCAAGACGGTGGATGAATACATGAACGTGCTGCGTGCCTTCAAGAAGCTTGGTGTGGAAAATCCGTATATGGGCCGCCAGGATTTCAAATATGCGGATACCTTCTTCGGCCCCTATGATGTTTATCCGTACCTGTCCATGTTCGAGGAGGCCAACGGCCAGGTGCAGATGAAATTCATGGACAACGAGAACATGATGAAGGCGCTGCAGACCTACAAGACCATGTACGACGAGGGCCTCATCAATAAGGAATTCGCTACGATCAATCCCACCAACTTCAAGAATGCGATTCTCGCAGGCAAAGCGGGCATGTGGACCATGAACGCCAATGAGCTTCTCCAGTGGGAGCAGCAGCTGAAGGCGACTACGCCGACAGCCAAGCTGGAGATCATCCCGTCTCCCATCGGTCCCGACGGCAAGGGCGGTTCTTACTTGTACGGCTCCGTAACCCGCACCTACTTCATCAAGGAAGGCACCAAGAATGCCGCGGAAATCGTCAAATTCTTCGATTGGATGCTGAGCGATGAGGCAGAGACCTACTTCACCTTCGGAATCAAGGGTGAAACGTATAAGGAAGAGAACGGCAAGATCTCTTACACGGCTCCGACGGATGCAACGGCGGTGGATGAAGAGCGCTACCGTCAATCCTTCCTGTGGCTGGTGCAGGACACCACCTACAACAAGGGCTCTCTCAGCCTGACGGAAGAGGGCAAGAAGCTGATCTCCGTGTACGACACGATTCTGGCCAAGGAAGGCCGTGACGGTATTCAATTCGACCCCCGGCTGGACGCTTTGGTGAAAAATCCGGATGTTGCCCCCAACTCGGATACGGCTCCTCCGGTGCTGCTGACGCACATGGTGAAGATGGTGTACGGCAAGGAGCCCATCAGCGATTGGCCCAAGGCGGTTGAGGAATGGCTGTCCAAGGGCGGCAAGGACGTCATCAAGGAAGCTACCGAGAAATACAACGCCAAGAACGGTATAACCATGCCGCGCCGGTAAGTATTGCAATATCCTTACAAGATAGATGCTTATAGTTTGTTGGGGAACCGCAGGATGATTGAATCCTGCGGTTTCTTTTGAACGTATCAGGCTTTCATGCCGCTGTGCGGCACCACGAAAGGACGGGATGCTGTTATATCACGGCGGAAAGTTTAAATGGCAGAGGAAAGGGGGGCCCTAATAAAATGCCGACCACGGAAGCTCTTTGTGAAAACGCTTTTGCTTTCATGTCGGAGGTTGCCGCGGGAAGCCAGGACAGTTTCTAAAGTAGACACGGGCTAAGGAGAAGGAAAGGGGGAGTAAGAGGCGAACGCATGGCAGAGGATAGCGGAAAAAATTTCCGTTAACCGTGAGAATTCAGCTAATTGGGAATAATTAGCGGAAATTTTTTCCGCTAATAGCACGAAATCGCCCTAAAATGCCTATTTCAGTGATTTCAGGAGGAGATAGCGGAAAAAATTTCCGCTAAATCAGTCAGTATTGAAGAATCTTCGGGGATAACGGAAATTTTTTCCGTTATCCCCGAAGAGAGATGGCAGTGATAGGTAGTCTGACCGGCGAAAGGGAAATGGTGAATCCATATTCAGCAACGTGAACGGGAGGGATAGGGGTGGCTTGAGGGCAAAACGTGTTGGGGCTTCACGGCCATCCCCATCCCGGCAGTGAATGTTGCCTGATGAATATAACTATAAGGAAAAAGGCGGTGGTTGCCGCTTTTGAGCATTCCCTGTTGATCAGGCAGGCAATCCCTGTCCGAATTGGTTAATTGTCCGTCCGCCGCGGTTATGTCCAATCCCGGCGGGGTCTTTTATAATTGGGTTAGAACACGAACACACGGGAAACGGGGGAGACGGCATGGGCATGACAGTAAAAGAAATGATCGGAGCCATTTTGGCGGACATGGGAGTTGAACTGGACAAAGGCACGGTGGACACGGTGAAGGCGGGGAATCCGGACCAGGAGGTAACCGGCGTGCTGACGGCCTTTACAGCTACGTTCGAGGTGATCCGGGAAGCGGCGGAAGCGGGCCTGAATGTTATCATTACACATGAGCCCACCTACTACAATCATCACGACCGTCTGGAGGAATGGCAAGACGATCCGGTGGTCCGGGAGAAGCGGAGTCTACTGGAGCAATATGGTCTTACCGTCTGGCGGTGTCACGACGCCCTCCATTGCCGGAAGCCCGACGGTATTCAGGAGGGGATGCTGGATGCGCTGGGCTGGACGGGATACAAGACGGGGCCTGGTGAGCGCGAGGTGGAGCTTCCACCGGTTCCGCTGGAGCAGCTGGCGTCCGAATTGAAATCGGCCCTGGGACTCAAGCATGTGCGGGTGACGGGAAGACCCGGCATGCTGTGCCGCCGGATCGCTCTGGAGCTGGGAGCGCCGGGGGGAGAAAGGCAGCTGCGCCACCTGCGGGAGGAAGCTGTGGATACTGTCATCTGCGGGGAAACGGCGGAATGGCAGGTATGCGAATACGCCCGGGACGCCTCCGCCATCGGTCTGGACAAGGCGGTGATTATGCTGGGCCACGCCGGAAGCGAGGCGGAGGGCATGCGGTATATGGCGGAGAGGCTGAGGGTTCTTTTCCCCGGCTTGCCGGTGCGGTATGCGGCGGTAGCCGATTCCTTTGTTTGCTTATGAATAGCCGGGCGCCTGCTCAATCCTCCATCTGCTGTATGGAAGTCAAATAGAACGGATTGTCCCGGTTTGCGGCCCGGAAGGCATGCGGGGGCAGACCGGACCATTTTCTGAATTGGCGGCTGAAGCTCTGGACGTTCTGATAGCCGATTTTGTAGGCAATCTGCTCGACGGTGCCGGGGTCATGGATCAGCATATGCATCGCCTCCTGCTGCTTCAAGATCATCACATATTCCCGCGGCGCCATGCCGAAGGCCTGGTGAAAGACCCTGCGGCAGTGCCGCTTGCTCATGCCGAGGGCGGGGGCGATGCGGGACAGCCATGTGCCCTCAGCCGACCCGAAGGAGTCACAGGGCTGCCGGATGCAGTGTTCGATTTCCTTGGCGATCCGGTAGGCCGCCGTCCAATCGGTGCTGGAACAGGGCTGTCCGGTGCCGCGGGCGGAATGCTCCTCCACCCGGGCCAGCAGGCCGTAAACAAGCGACAGCACCCTCAGCCGGGAGCCGCCCTCCCGCAAGGCGGCATACAGTTCGGCCAGAAGGGGCGAAACCGCCCTGTTCAGCGGAGCTTCCTTCGGATAGAGCCCGGCTTCGCCCAGCTCCGGCATGTGCGGAAGCGATGGATCACTCATCTGCAGATGAATGACAAAGAAACGCATGCCGGCGGTATGCTCCACCCGGTATTCGTGCAACAGCATCGGGGGGACGATCAGCAGCTCCCCTGCCCCCTGCTCGAAGGTGCGGCCGTTGACGACGACGGTCTGGCGGCCCTCCAGCACAACATTCAGCTCCACCATCATATGGTGCATATGCCTGGGACAGGACCATCCCGGGCCTGCCGTATAGCCGTGCATCTCGTACAGATTCATGCCGGAAGTAAAATTCGGGTAGGCAAAATAGCCGTTCTCCGTATCGCTCTTGCTCATGTTCTTCCTTCCTTCGCAGCATCTCCGGTATGGCCGCCGCAAGCGGCGCCGTATTGGACCCCAGTATACCCGAAGACCCGGAGCATGTGAAGGGAAATGTCCTCGCCATGCCTGTTATTATACAAAATAGCAATCCGGGAAAACGGCAAATTGCTTATTATTCATGAATCTCCTATACTGGATTCGTAAATCAGATAGGCTCTGGGAAATTAGCCAAGCGGGAGGGCAAGCTTTGTGCGCAGAAAATGGTTTTACCGGCTCCTGTTCTCTTATACGCCCATTTTTTTTGTAACCATTGCGGTTCTGATCTTTATTACTTATTTCAATATGAATCAACAATTCAAGCGGCAAATTGTCAGTGCGAATCATACTTACGCCCAGCAAACCATGCAAATGCTTGATTCGCTTCTATCCTCCATCGAGAAGCTGGCCGTAAACGAGGCGATGAACGATCCCAGGTTTCGGATGATATTTGAAGGAGACCCTGCTCCCATATCGCTTTATGACCAGTATCAATTGGGGTTAAAGCTGGATCAGATGAAAAATGCGTTTTCCATCATCGATTCGATCTATATGTACAGCGATTCCAGTAAGATGGTGATCACGAACCAGGGCGTTATCCCTGTCTCGGATTTTGCCGACCGGCAGTTTATTGAATCCATCTATGCGGTTGGGAATACCAAGTGGCTGAATCCCCGGCCGTTTCAGCAGGAATCTGCGGATTCCAAGCCGAAATATGTGGTGTCCCTCTCCAAGTCGGCTCCCATTGCCTCCTATAAGCAAGGCGTGCTGGTAGTCAATGCAGACTTGGATTCCATCATCAGCTTCCTCCGCGACAGCTACAAATCCCCGTATGGTTATCTGGACTTACTGGACAGCGACGGAAGGTCCTTCTTTACCTTTGACAGTACTGGACTTCCCGAGAATACAAGAACCTTTTCTTCCGCCCCCTATTCGGTTCAGGTGCATTCGAATTATTCCAACTGGTACATGCAGTCCGGCTTGAGGGATAACGCGGTTGTCGGTTCGTTCTTCGCCGTCACCAATATTTGGACCATTGCCGGCGTGCTGATCATTCTTTTCGGAATAGCCTGGTTAACGTATGTGACCCACAGAAATTATAAGCCCATATCCAACATCGTGGAAAACATCGAAAAATTCACCTCCAACAAAGGCGGCAGGTCCGGCTTGGAAATCGATGAGATGGCGCTGATTGAGAACACCTTGGCGAGCCTGATGCTGAACTCCTCGGAGCATGAGAAGCAGCTCAAGAAGGATTTGTATATCAAGCAGAAGCATCTTTTGATGGAGGTCCTGGAAGGCAACCGGATGATTTCGGCGGATGCCTGGCGGCAGGAGCTGCATAATCTGGAGATCCGCAAGACGCTGGATCAGCCGTTTGTTGCGGTACTGGAAATTGACCAGTATCTGGACTTTGTCAATCACTTCACCGTAAGCGATCAATATCTGTTCAAATACATTCTCCAGAAGGTGATGATGGAGTTCAGCGAAGCGAACAAGACCGAATGCTGGGCGGAGTGGATGGAGCCGAACCGGATGGTGGCCTTGCTGCAGCCCCAGGATACAAGCCATGATCCTGCCGCGGGGCCTGCTGTGAAGGAGCTGTGCAACCGGACCAGAGCATGGGTTCAGGAAAATTTGACGTTTACCGTCTCCATTGCAATCGGAGATGCGGATGTGGCAACAGATAACCTCTCTTATTCGTACCATGAAGCGGTAGAGGCGCTTCAATATAAAGCCGCCTTGGGCAAGAACAGAGTCATTGCCTATTCGGATATTGCAACCCAGCAAAAGGGGGAAATCTACAATTACCTGCAGGATATCCGGGACCTGGTGAAAAGCTACAAGCTGAGCGAAGACAGCTGGCGCCATCAATTTAACCAGTTGTTTGGCAATCTGGCCAATGACTGTTTCACCAAGACGGAAATGTCCAGCTTGCTCAGCTATTTGAATTATCAGCTTCAGAAGGAAATCATGGAGCTGGGCGATGCGTTCCAATTGTATTGGAGGGAGGAGGCCCAACCCCGGTTGAATCTGTTGGAGGGCCAAGCGGAAACGGTCGGCGAGGTTCGCATTCAGACGGAGAAAATCCTGCTTGATCTGGAGGCCGGATTGAAGGTCATACGCGAGAACCGCAGCAGTCACCAGTTGATCAACACGATCAGGGAATATATTGATGAAAACTACGACGATCCCAATCTGTCCCTGGACCAGCTGAGCGGGCATTTCGGCATGAGCACGCGGTACATCAGCCGGCTCTTTAAGGAGGAGTATGGCGAAACGTTGATCGGCTATGTAACGGACAAACGGATTGGAAAAGCAAAGCTTCTGCTGGAAACAACGGAGGATATGCTTCAGGATATCGTGGAAAAGGTGGGATATTTAAACCCCAGCTCCTTCATCCGGGTTTTCCGCAAGGCCACGGGGACAACTCCCGGAGATTACCGGAGAAAGTGGCAGAAGTAAAGCACGCAGCATGACCAAACGGAAAGCAGCCGCCCTGCAAGCTGGGCAGGCTGTTTTTTTCACTTGTGTAAGTCCCGCGGCTCCGCCGGTCTCTCTTGCCGGATTTATGGCAGAGAGCCGTCGTCAGGTGTTCATACAAGCTTGTTCCGTATCCGCACACCTGCATAAATAGTGGATTTGTGCATGATTTCCGATTATGCCGATCCCGGGAATATGGCTCATTGCCCGAATGTCATGGATCGCGTTAGAGTAGGGAATGTGAAGAGAATATGACATGAAAGGAGATCAGGACCTTGGGAAATCTGCTGCGGCGGGATTGGCGCTTGTATGTGCTTTTAGCTGCTCCAATCGTCTACTTTATCATTTTTAAATATTTTCCGATGTACGGAGTTTTGATGGCCTTTCAGGATTACAACATGTTTCAGGGTGTATTTCACAGCAAGTTTGTAGGTTTTGATGTCTTTAAAGAGATGCTTGCGAGCAGGGACTTCCTGCGGGCGTTGCGCAACACCTTCCTTCTCAATTTTCTGGATCTATTGGTCGGGTTTCCCGCGCCGTTGCTGCTGGCCATCCTGTTAAACGAGTTGAAGGGCAAGCTGTTCAAGCGCTTCGCGCAAACGGTCCTCTATTTTCCCCATTTTTTATCCTGGGTCATTATCGGGGGGATTGCCTATGAATTGTTTGCAACCAAAGGCATTGTCAATAATACCTTGCAAGCAATCGGGATGAATCAGCTTCCCTTCCTGACGGATAAATGGTATTGGCTTGTCAATTATGTGGCAATCGGCGTCTGGCAGAATGCCGGATGGGGAACAATCATTTATCTGGCGGCGATTTCGGGGATCAATACGGAGCTTTACGAGGCTTCCAGCATGGATGGAGCAAGCCGGCTCCGCCAGATTTGGCATATACTGCTGCCCGGCATCCGCCCAACGATTGTGACCCTGTTGATATTAAACCTGGGCAAGATTACAGCCATCGGGTTTGACCGACCCTTCGTGCTGCAGAACACCTATGTTCTTGATTTCGGTGAGGTGATCAGCACCTACGTCTATAAGGTCGGACTGCAATCCGGGCAATTCAGCTTTGCAACAGCGGTGGGATTGTTTCAATCCGTGATCGGCATGATCTTTTTGCTATCGGGTGAATATATGGCCAGACGGCTGGGGGAAAGGGGGATCTGGTAAGCATGACGGGGAGCATTCCTGGAAAGCGCAAGGGCAGCTTTATCCTTTCATCTGTTATCATCCTGTGTGTAATCTCATGTCTCCTGCCGATTATTTATGTCCTGGCGATCTCAACAAGCTCCAAAAGAGCGATACTGGCCGGTGAGGTGGGCCTGCTGCCGGTTGAGTTCAATCTGGATGCTTATGCAGCGATTTTGAAGACGGATTCCATTATTCATTCGCTCATTTTCACGGCGATTCTGACGGTGGTCTTCACCTTCCTGGCCATGACGATGACCCTATTCGCGGCGTATCCGCTGACCAAAAGCCGCTTAAGAGGGGTAAATGTCATCCTCCTTCTGATGATCTTCACCATGTATTTCGGCGGAGGCATCATTCCCGAATATATGCTGCTGAAGGGCCTGCACTTGACGAACACGGAGTGGGTGCTCATCCTCCCCGGCGTGATCAGCGTCTTCAACTTGATCATCCTCAAGTCCTTCATCCTGTCGCTGCCCCAAGGCCTTGAGGAATCCGCCTATATCGACGGCTGCTCGGACTTCGGCATTCTGTTCAAAATCGTGCTTCCCCTGTCCATGCCGGTTATAGCGACCTTGGTGCTGTTTTATGCGGTTGGCCGCTGGAACGGCTTCCAGGATGCCCTGATGTTTATTTCCAAGCCGGAGCTTTACCCGATCCAACTGGTGCTCTACCAGATCATGACCGGCCTGTCCGACTCCGAGGTGATGAAGGAAGGAACCGGCCAGACCAATATGGTATCGGAGAGCATCAAATCCGCCTCCATCATCTTTGCAACCCTGCCCATAGTGGCGGTTTACCCGTTCCTGCAAAAGTATTTCGTATCCGGAGTCATGATCGGTGCTGTAAAAGGCTGATAGCAAAACGATTCATTCGTTTTCTATAGATTCAAAATAACGGGAGGTCCAAAAATGAGAAAAAAGTATGGCAAGTATGCAAGCGGTCTGCTTTCTCTGGTAATGATCACAACAGCGATGGCAGCCTGCAGCTCCGGTTCGGACAGCAAAAGTGCGGAAAGCAGCCAATCGGCTCAGGAATCACAACCGGCTCAGCAATCCCAGCCGCCGGGCAAGCGGGAAACGCTGACGGTGGAGGTGTTTGACCGGGGAAATCTGCAGCCGGGACAGGACCCGCTGACCAACAATTATTTGACCAAGTATATTCAAAAGGAGTTCGGCGATAAAAACAATATCGATATCAAATTTGTTCCGGTGCCGCGGGAGAAGGAAATTGAACAATTGAATGTGCTCATGGCCACGAGCGACGCGCCGGACATTGTATTCACCTATGACAGCTCTGTTGTGTACAACTATGTTAAGAATGGCGGGCTCACCGATTTGACGGAGGCTCTGAACAAGCATGGCGCCAATCTCAAGGGATTTTTGGGAGAGGATGTTCTCAAGTGGGGCGTTTATGACGGGAAGCAGTATGCCATTCCGGCGTTGATGGCAGCGCCGAGCGCCAGCGGTCAAAGCTCGCTGATCCGCAAGGATTGGCTGGATAAGCTGGGATTGCCGGTACCGAAAACCCGGGATGAGTTTTATCAAACCCTGAAGGCGTTCAAGGAGAAGGACCCGGGCGGAGTCGGAAAAGGCCTTGTGCCCTGGAAGATGGAGAGATACAGCTACCACCAGCTTCTGTGGTCCTTCGCTCCGCAGCTTACGGAAGAGCAATTATATACCTATGACAGTACAACCAACAGAATTAATCCCATGCGTCCTGGAGTGAAGGAAGGCCTGAAATATCTGAACAAGCTGTACAATGAGGGCCTGATGGATATGGATTGGGTGCTGGACAAGGACGGCAAGCAGGCGAAGGAAAGCTTTGTGAACGGGCGGATCGGCTCCATGACGGGGAATGTGGGACTTCGGCTGGATTTAATGCCGGAGCTGAAGCAGATGGTTCCTACAGCAGAGTATGTTGCTATAGATACCTTTGCCAACGACTCCGGCAAATATGTGAAGCCGTTCAATAACAAACACGGTCTGCTCATTTTTGTTCCGAAGAGCAGCAAGCATGCTGCTGAAGCGATCAAATACTTGAATTGGATGGCTTCGCTGGATGTGCTTAAATTTATCCAGAACGGGATTGAGGGCACCGACTATACGGTGAAGGACGGCCTGCCTGTTTCCATCGTAAACGATGAAACCAAGAAGCATTTTTGGAGCTCGGGCAACGCGGATTTCTCTCTGGTGTCGAACGGCAAGTATCTGGGTGACGAAGATTTCAACTTGCGGGCGGGAGCGGCGAAATTCCCCGGTTATGAGAATGTATACTTGCAGATGGCAAAAATTGCTTCCACCGACAACCTGCCGGCTGTACGCTTTGAGAAGCCGGTAGAGGCGGAATCCAAGAACGGCACGGCGTTGAATCAGAAATGGGAGGAGCTCCTTCTGAAGGTTGTTGTGGCTAAGCCGGCAGACTTCGATAAGACCTTCGATTCCATGAGTGCGGATATTATGAAGGCCGGCTTCCAGCAGATCATGGATGAGAAGCTTGCTGCATATAAACAGCAGAAGAAATAGGACGCCATCTCGGTGCGGCGGCAATCAAACGGAGGACAGACGGATGATTTACAACGTAATTGAATACGGCGCGGCGGGCAACGGGATTGGAAACGACGGACCGGCCATTCAGAGGGCGGTGAATGCCTGCTTTGAAGCAGGCGGCGGGCGGGTGCTGCTGCCCTCGGGAGGAACCTATTACAGCGGTCCCATTGAACTGAAGGCCAATGTGGAGCTGCATGTGGAGGGAGGGGCTGTCCTTAAGGCCAGCACCTCCCGGGAGGATTATGCGCTCCCGGAGGAGGACGCTGCCGCCCGATGCACCGGACTTCCGCTGCAAGCATTTGTATACGCGCGGGGAGCGCCCAATATCCGGATAACCGGCTTCGGTACCATCGACGGAAGCGCGGAGGCGTTTCGGGGGGAGAGTGACAGGTACCATACCGCCGGGGCTGTCTATCCCCGTCCGGCGCTGATTTATCTGGAGGCATGCGATCATCTGACCGTCAGAGACATCACGCTGACCAATTCCCACTTCTGGACGCTGCATCCGGCAGGCTGCAATGATGTGCGGATCAGCGGCATCCGGATTCTGAACAGCCTGAGCATGGCCAACAGCGACGGCATTGATCCGGACCACTGCCGCAATGTCAGGATTACGGACTGCCATATTGAGGCCGCCGATGATTGCATCGTTCTGAAGACCACGAAGGGGCTGATGTCTTACGGGCCGACGGAGAATGTGATTATTGCAGGCTGTACCCTGATCTCCACCAGTGCGGCCATCAAGCTTGGAACGGAGACGTGGAACGACATCCGCAACGTGACGGTGAGTCATTGCGTGATTAAGGATTCCAACCGCGGGCTGTCGGTCCAGCTGCGGGACCAGGGCAATGTGGAGAATATTTCCTTCAGCGACATTATAATCGAGACCCGCCGGTTCGACGACCGGTGGTGGGGAAGAGCGGAGCCGATCTCTGTGACCCGGTTCGACCGCTGCGAGGGGGAGCGGGCGGGACGGCTGCGCAATGTCCGCTTCCGGAGCATCACGTGCAAGGGGGAAAACGGCATCTATCTCAGCGGCTGGGAAGGGAATCCGCTGGAGGAGGTGGTGCTGGAGGATATCCGGGTGGAGATCGGCAAGTGGACCAAGTGGCCCGGAGGCTGTTATGACCGCCGCCCCTCCAGGCTGGAGCCGGACCACCAAGAGCCGACAGCAGGCGTCTACTGTGCGTATGCCAAGGATGTAACCCTGCGCCGCGTCCGGGTGGAATGGAGCGGGGAGCCTGCGGCGGACCAGGGGGCGGCGCTCAAGACGGTGTCTGTGGAAGCGCTTCATATAGCGGATTTCCATGGAAGGGCGGCCCATGAGGGAATGCCGGATATTATTGAGGAGTAACCGGTGCCGCTTGCAGGAAACGAACTTTAGCTTAATGGCCCCGTCGTTTGTTGACGGGGTCAGGGGCTTATGTATGGGGGGCGGATTATGAAGCGAAGAGGTGGGCATTCCAACCGGCGATACATCTCATACGGAGCCGCAGGGATATTCGTCGTGGCTCTTGTTGGAGTCTGCGCCCTGGTTCTTATCCTGCAGAAGGACAGGAGCGGCGTGGACGAAGCTCATCTGGTGGCATCGGTCAATGGTGAGCCCGTTGTTTACGGGGAGCTTCTGATGGCCTTGAAGAAGGAGCGGGCTCAGGTTTTTGCCTACTACCAGAACCGGTACGGTGCGGAGGACGGACCGGGTTTCTGGGAGCGTTCCTATGGCGGGACCGGGGAAGTGCCTGCGGTGACGGCCAAGGAGGCCGCCCTGAAGAAGCTGACCCGGTTGAAGGTGGAGCAGGGGCTGTTCCGGCAGTATGGCTTGCTCGCTGACCCGGGATATGAGGCCTTCCTGGAGGAGGTGAGCCGGGAGAACGCCAGGCGGCTAAGGGAAACGGCGGCTGGACGGCCCATATATGGTCCCCGCCAGGTGGAGGCTGGCTCCTATTACGAGCTCAGGCAGTCCAATCTGGCGGAGAGTCTCAAGCGCAAGCTGGCTGATGACGGGCTGCTGGAGGTAACGGAGCCGGAGGTGGAGGGCTATTATTCCGCCCGCCGGGAGGAGTTTGAGCGGAAAGGAACGGTCCGGCTGCTTAGGGTCGCGCTGCCTGCCGCTAAGGGGAAAGACGGAGAGCGGCGCTTGGAAGAGATCGCGCTCCGGCTGGAAGAGGCTTCCGGACCGGCGGAGCTTGACCGCTTGTGCCGGGAGGAAGCCGCCAGTGGCATTACCTGCGGGGAAATCAGCCTGGGGCCCGATTCGTCACGGAGCGACGCCATGCTGCAGCCGATTTTGTTATCCAAGGGAGGTCTGCTCCAGGCGGGAGAGCTGAGCAGCTTATTCGAGGAGAACGGGGATCTGGTGATACTGAGATGCTTGTCGCGGGAGAATGATCAGGCCGCGCCTCTGGAGGAGGTGAAGGAGCGGATACGCAAGGTCCTGACGGACGGCAAGTATGAGCAATACTTGCAGAGGGAAGAAGAGGCTGCCCATTTGGAGGTGGATCAACAGGCGCTGGATCTGGCGCCCGTGCCATAGAAGAGGGAAGGAATATGAAGCGTGCAAGTTAATTGGTAGAGGCCGTTTAAGTGAAGACGCCTTTTGGGAGTCTGACCGACGAAAGAAAATGGTCCCCGAGGGGTGCAACAGCTAGCAAAATGATAGCTGTTGGCTGGAAGGAGGGGCGCGAGGGGTGCAACAGCAGCAAAATGATAGCTGTTGGCAGGTAGGAGGGGCGCGAGGGGTGCAACAGCTAGCAAAATGATAGCTGTTGGCAGGTAGGAGGGGCCCAAGGGGTGCGACAGCTAGCAAAATGGACCTCTGTCAAGAAAGTAGACACCTGTTAAGAGAATAAACGGAGCTGCTGGTAATAGAGGTTCTCGAATTGGACGGGCGAAACGTAGTCTAAGGCG
>JAQSYI010000090.1 GCA_029256185.1 Paenibacillaceae bacterium | reverse complement strand
CATGTATTAGGCACGCCGCCAGCGTTCGTCCTGAGCCAGGATCAAACTCTCCATAAAAGTGTTCCCGAAGGAACGTTTTATTTCAGAGCGATTAGCTCAATTGTACAAACATTTGGCTGTGTTTTTGTTACTACTCGTTGTTCAGTTTTCAAGGAGCTGCCTTCTATTATTGCACCGTCTCTCAGAGGCGGCTTTTATAAGATAGCATAGATGAACAACGGATGCAAGCTTTTATTTAAATATTGGGGAAGACTATGAAAACGCTTCGTTCCTGTTTATGTGAACAGGGTTAGCGAACATCATCCCTTCAACGAACTTCCGCCAACTTCCGCAATCCGCAGCATTTGTTGCTTTGAACTCCTCCGCCTGTCAATTGCAGACACAATACTACCGGGATACGGGTTGCCGGATGATGGTCCTCAGCCTGTCCGGAGCGGTCCGGTTCACATCATTCAGGTAGATTTCATGATGGCGGCCGGTAAACTTAAGCCCTTGCTGCCGC
This sequence comes from Paenibacillaceae bacterium, assembly GCA_029256185.1. Lineage (GTDB taxonomy): Bacteria > Bacillota > Bacilli > Paenibacillales > NBRC-103111 > Paenibacillus_AR. Next base: position 6,406 of record JAQSYI010000090.1, on the reverse strand, counting down.
ATATACCCGTGAAGCACTTCCATCGTGGCCGTCTCTTCCGAATAAGGCCCCTTGTGCAGCACCTGTACTGCAAGCCCCTCATGCAGTTGCTCACAGCGCACCAGTTGAAGGGAAGGAAGTGGCTTTTTGACCGGCACCTGCCGGATAGCCTGACGGATATGTTCCTCTGTTACAAGTTCAGGCTGCATGATCATGGATGTCCATTTCCAAATATCCTTGCGGGTGACGCTAAATTCCTCCATGTTATCCGCCCACCACAGACCCTCCAGCGGCATTACGCCATAGTCATGTCCTTCCGGGCCTTTCTTGATCATAAACTTAAGCGTGTAAGACAGGCCGTACAAAGTAGCAATGGCATCCGAATACGCTTTGGCGGTATTGGGGTCCCCCTCTCCGTCGATCATGAGATACGATAAGGCCGGCACCTCTACAAGCTGAGGATTGGCAGTGGCACTGTACAGCGCCTGATATTGCTTCTTGTAATCTATCTTTGACATAGATACTCCTCCTAAAAGTTTTGAGTTGATTGCCACTTCGCGGCATATCCGAAAAACTCGCTTCGGAAGCATAGACTTAGTTTTGAGTTGATTGCCACTTCGTGGCATATCCGAAAAACTCGCTTCGGAAGCATAGACTTAAGATAAGTTGCTACGCCCTCATTGTATCTCGAGGCTGTGACAACGTATTGTCAGGTTTCCCGCTAACGTTCGGAATAGACTGCCACAATCTGCTCCGCCATACTCCTGATCCGCTCCCGCAGCCGTGCTGGCTCCATAACCTCCATCCTTGGACCAAAGCTCAATAGATAGCTGTAGAGCCACTCATTCTCCGGGAGGGCAGTATGGACAAGCAGAGAGCCCGCAAGAGCAGTTGAGGAGGCGCAGCCTCCCTCTTTGCCATTTCTCCCGCTCGCTTCACCGCCTGTCTCACCGATTGTCCGCTTGCAAGCGGAACGCTCTTCCATCACCTGCTCCACGCCGAACCAATCTTCGGCCAGCGTCTTCAGTTCTGCGGGAAACCGGAGCACCAGTTCAACGGTCTGTTCGGGCTTCTGCCACTGCTGCTCCCAGGGAAGGTCGTCCAGGTTCACCTGACGCCTGATAAAGGAAGCTTCGCCCTGCTTCAACTCCTTCATCCTTGCCAGCTTAAAAAAGCGGAAGCCATCCCGCAGCAGACAGTAAGCGTAAAGATACCAGCGGTGGTTCTTCAGAACAAGCGTGTATGGCTCCACCTCCCGCCCCTCAGTCTTTCCGTTGGCGCCGGAATAGACAAATATAACGGTCCGGAGCCGCTCAATGGCATTCTTCAACAATTCTATATCCTGCTTTATTCTTATCGTATGCCCCCATGGACTGGGGTCGACCCGGACACTTTCCGTCTTGATCCGCAGCATATCCGCCTGCTTCTCTGTCACAATAGCTTGAATCTTCCCCTGTGCAGCCTGATTGTGCACATCCGTATAGGTTCCCGCTACACTCTTCAGCGCCATCATAACGGAAGCAAGCTCATTATCGGAAAATGCTGTCCGGTCCAATCGAAACCCATCGGCGATTCCCAGTCCTCCATGTGCCCCCGGGAAGGAAACCACAGGGATGCCCGCCAGGCTGATGGTTTCCGCATCCCTGTATACGGTCCTAACGGATACACCAAAATGCTCTGCCAGTTCCTTCGCCTTGATACGTCTGTGATTAACCAGCATAATCACCATTTGCAGCAGCCGGTCCAATCTCATCATTCATCCCTCCATCTGCTGCCATCATAGCACATCAGCGCCTGCCGTTCAGCCTGCCTTTTTTTACGTAAATGCAGGCTGTGCCGCATTTTCATTCGGGGGCTCCCCCAAAAGTACCCGGATTTGCTTCGAAGCATCTCGTCACTTTTGGGGGATTGTTTTTTGCCCATAAAAACAGGCCCCCCAAGAATGGAGGACCCGATAATCCGAAGAAACTGCCGCAAGCAGCGGACAACAGCGGGCCAATCAGCCCTGGCTGCCGATAAACACGTAGCGCAGCACAATCAATACCGCGAGAATCCACATGAGCCAGTGGATGTCATACTTCTTCTTGCCGCGGAGATTGCCGACGAATGCCAGCACCACATAGGCAAAAATACCAAAGGAAATGCCGTTGGCGATATTGTAGGTAAACGGCATGAAGGTGATGGTCAGGAAAGCAGGAATCGCCAGCACCATGTCATGGAAGTCGATTTCCTTGACGGACTGCATCATCAGCACGCCTACAATGATGAGTGCTGCCGCAGTGGCAGACCCTGGGATCAGAGCAACAACAGGCGCCAGAAACAGCGACAGCAGGAAGCAGATACCGGTGGTTAACGAGGTCAAGCCGGTGCGTCCGCCCTGGGCGACACCCGCGGCGCTTTCCACATAAGCCGTCACAGTGGACGTTCCCAGCATGGCGCCGCCGCCAACACCGATGGCATCCACGAACATGGCTTTGCCTACACGCTTCCTGCCTTCCTCGGGATCCTTCATCAGACCGGCGCGGTTCGCCGTACCCACCAAGGTGCCGAAAGTATCGAACAGCTCCACAAAGGTGAATGTAACGATAATAGAGATAATCCCTGTATGGATAACGCCGTCCCAGTCGAAGGCCATAAATTTCAGCTCACCGAGATTCGGCAGCCAAGGGGTCTTATCCCCGTTCAAAACATCGAAATTCACTTCTCCCATCAGCATGGCCACAACGGTAGTGCCAAGAATCCCGAAGAGGATCGCACCGGGAACATCCAGCACCATCAGCACTGCGATCAGCACCAATCCGATGATGGTCAGCTGCACAGTGGGATTCTCCAGGCTGCCCATATGAAAGATCGTCTCAAAGGAGAGCAGATCGGTGAATTTACCCTTCTCCACATTATCCAAGGTTTCGACTCCAACCGTGAGCAGGCCGCTGTTCTTCAAGCCGATGATGGTAATGAACAGGCCGATCCCAACGGTAATCGCATGCTTCAGACTATCGGGAACCGCCACCAGCAGCAGCTGCCGGATCTTCGTAACGGTCAGAATAATGAAGATGATGCCCGACACGAATACGGCGGTGAGGCCCATCTCCCAAGTAAACGGCTTATCTGTTGCGGCTGAGGACAATACAACGGAAGCAAAATACGCATTCAAACCCATTCCCGGAGCAAGGGCAACCGGAAAATTGACGAACAGCCCCATTGCGATGGTGAATACGCCTGCGGCAATGGCTGTTGCCAAAAATACCGAATACCAGTCCATTCCTGTCCGTCCGAACGCATAGAGCGTGTCGGGATTGACTGCCAGAATGTAGGCCATGGTCATAAATGTGGTCAACCCGGCCATAATTTCTGTTCTTACCGTGGTTCCGTTCTGTTTAAGCTTGAAGAACCGGTCCATCTTTCTTATTCCTCCCAGAATGATACCCGCAAAAGCAATTGGTCCCGGGATTTTCCCGTCCGCCCCGCAGGAACCCAAAATAAATGGCAAACAACAAATAACCGGGCGTCTGCTAACCCCGGCTGTTGCGGAAAAGAAGCAGCACGAAACGGACACGACAAAAGTATGCCCTGTACACGTCATGCTTATTTTCCTGTTCGTAGCCAGATCATTTAAGGTGATCTCGTAGAAACTTCCAGGCCGATTCCCGGAATTATACGAAATGAAATTTGTTGTTGGTGCTCTTACCTTACATTCTAAGTAACATCAGACAGACTGTCAATGAAAAATACGAATAATTTGTTGGTTAATTAAAATTTATATTCGTTTTTGTCGAAGAAAAGAGAATGTACCGGGAAGGGGCACATTCTCTATGCAGGGAGGATTATCTTTACGGTTGTCCCATACTCCAGATTAACCCGGCAGACGTGCCGTTCCAAGTTGCCAGACCTACTATTTGATCACCGTGAATGAAGTAAAAGCGCAAGCTTGTAATTTCCTGCAGGCTATCCAGAATATCAAGATCGGAGTTGTTATAAACCAGATAATAGGGAGAATGCAGGGTATCCTTAACTGTATAGGCAGGGAGGAATCCAAAATTATCGCTCGCCTGGTTGACCGTATACCTCCATTGGTCCTCGGAGGTCTCCCCTGTCAAATAGGGGGTCCAGACCGCAGGATTTAATTTGTATCCGCTAAACAGCAGCCTGCCCTCCGAATCGATAAAAATTTGGGGATTCCTGGAGAATGAGGAAGGATTGTCATCCCGGTCCATCACCAACGACTGGCTTGCGGCAAGCTCCTGTTCAAGGGAGAACACCAGGCCGTTATGATACATGATTTCATTCTTAATCGAGTGGAGCTCCTCTTCACCGAGAGGCGCTGTGCCGTTATAATGTCCTGCGAGCTTCTTCATATAGGTGCCGGTTGCTTGTTTGAAGTAGAGCTTGGCCTCTGTCAGTCTGTAAATCAGAGACGCCGTATCATCCAGATCATGGGGCGCTATCAGCTCCACCGCGCCGTTCTCTCCCATCCGGAGGAGCACATGAACACTGTAGCCGTCGCGCACGTCTTTATTCATCCAATAGCCATTGCCGAATGGCACGGTGTGTTTTTCCAGGACCCGTTCAATATAGCATTCCACAAAAAGATAGGTCTCTTGCCCGCCGCTTACTTCCTGCAAATTGTTAAACTTGATGTAGGTGCTTCCCTTGTCGCTCAGTTGGAGTCCGCCATTGCCCATTTCGGTCACGGTCTTGTAATCCAAGGGAATATTGCGCTTAAGCACGCCCTCCAGATAAGCAAGAGCGCCGCTGTACGTATTCTTCAGCGATTTGCTTTCAGCCGCAGCCGTTTCCTTGAGATCCTGCCACGCTGTATTCGCCATCCTGTCAATCTCCCGCTCCACCACCCAGTTGTTCAGATCAGGGGATTTGTAGACGATGGCTCTGCTTGGAGACCAGGCAACATAGCCGCTATTGGTGTACACGAATTCTCCAATGGTGATGAAATAGCTGCCTCCCTCATATGTCAAGTCCAGCACTCCATAGAAGAGATTGGAATCCGGCAGGGGAATATTCAGATCGCCGAAGCTCTCGTATCCCTCCTCGTTCATAACCGCATATTTCATCAGATCTCTGCCGGCATAATCAGGGTAAATCTTCACCCTGTTCTCCGAATAATGGATAAAGGATTTGAGGAGAATGTATTTTCCGTTCACCTGGTACAATTGATTTTTGTAAAATAATCCCTCATTGTCACTGAGAGTATCCTCCGGATACAGCGCCTTGAAGTCAAACCATTTCTTCGCCGCTGTTGACGTACCGTCAACCTTCAGAAGATACACCTCATTATTGAAATCCCCCTTCTGAAAAACAAGCTTGTCCCCGACAGCATTAAGCGTATGGGATTGCTGCCCAAAGGGATAATCCACCTGCCCGCGGGCGATGGGAAAAAGCCCCTCCCCTACTATCCGCAGCTCGCCGCCGTCCGTCCTCCCGATAAGCTGTTCCTCCACCTGCACATACCCGTCCTTATCCTGTCCGGCAGGAGTGTCAAGCAATATATCAGCCACAGCCGGAAGCGTCTGGGAAAGCTTGCGGGAAACAGCACCCGCGGCTACAAGCTGGTCAAGCAAGCGGTTGTCCTTGCCGTTCACCTTGCAGTGAAGCGCCAGATAGGACAGAACCGCTACATGCCCGCGGGTAAAGGAACCGTCGCCGGTTGCACCCTTCTGCAAAGGGGCGGAGATCAACCCGATCTGCTCCATCTTGGCAAAGGGGTTATCATAATCAAACTCTCCCTGGTCATCCCGGTACCCCAGCGCCCTGAGCAATAGCGCGCTGTACATTTGCTCCGTAACCGGCTCCTCGGCCGCATACTCCGTCGGGGATACGCCGTTTGCCAGCTTCTTGGACCACAATAGACCCACATAGCGGCTGGCCCATTCCGGAACATCACCGAAGGGATGCTTGTAATCTTGCCGCAGCGCTTCCGGCTCAAGTCCCAGCAGGCGCACGAACATCACCGACGCCTCCGCCCTGGAGGGCTGCCTGTCCAACTCCAGCCCTTTGGAAGAACCTTGAAGCATGCCCAATTGGGATAACGCTTCAGCTGCCTTAACCTGGTCATAGAAAACCGGAGCCTTCTCTTGCGCTTGGGCACGCCAAGGAGCCGCCAATATGGAGCACAGTACAACCAGACACAACAGAACTGCCCAGCCCTTGGTTCGGCAAAGCGGATGCCTTTTAGTAAGCATGTCAACCGGCATTTTATCTACCTCGACTTTACTGTTTTTTTCTTGCGTTCAACACTTCAGCCGTCTTCCGGAAGCACAATCTGCCTCTCATCCGCAGGTCACCGGGAAATGCAGATCAAATGCACTAATATAACGTCTCGTAAATTCGTTCCTCATTCTTGAGGCCGGTCCTTCCCGGCTTGCAACGGACCTGAGAGACGCTAATCGGGGGAAAAACGGGGGTTGGCGCG
>JAQSYI010000019.1 GCA_029256185.1 Paenibacillaceae bacterium | reverse complement strand
GTGATCACCGTGTAGAGCAATAAGATTCCAGGCTTCACCTGTCCGTGATTCATCCCCTCCCTGCAGAGGAAGGGGACTTCTCTCGGAATGCTGTTAAATCGCCCTTGCTCATTCTTCTACTGCCAGCAGAGTGCCAGCAGTTCTCGTTCCTCCCAATCATACAGGGACAAGAGCACCTCATAGGGATCGCCGTCGAGCTTCAACAGCTGTGCGAATGCGGGTTCTGTTTTGAGACCCTCCGCCTTCAGCCTCCTTACCGTCTCTCTCCCCTGACTTCCCGTTGCCTGCAGAATGCGGTCTTCTATAAGCATATGCCGGAATCCGTTTTGTTCCACTGTCGGGAGCGGCTGCCCGAATATCTCGATCACCCAGTTCCCGTAGGGGAAGCAGCAAACCATCCTTGGCACTTCGGCGACGATGCTTGTCCTGATGGAAGGGCTGCATATCCCCGCCTCTTGAAGCAAACGCTCCAACCGGTCACGGAATGCGGCGAAATCATACACTTCGCAAATCACATCCAGATCGCTTCCCGGGATGTCGATGTCTATGGGGACAGTACCGACCAGCAAGGGCGAATACTCCTGCAGGCCTTCAAACAGCCTCAGTTCCTGAAGAACCCGGCAAGCATTCCGCTGCCGCCCGTTTCCCGAAGCCAGATACTCCAAACCCATAAAGCGTTCCCCGGTTCTCCAATCTCCGGCACCCTCCATTTTCGGCACTCCCTTGAATTTCTCCTCTCTACATGGGAATTATGCTTTCCTTTCCTTATATTTCAGATAATACGCATACGGCGTTACAAACTCTGTCGGCTTGAGCAGCAGGTAGTCGATAATCCGTGTGAACTGGTCAAAATCCCCTTCATTCCAGGAATTGGGGTGAAGCTGCAGCACTAAATATTCCCGATCCGGCGTATACTGCTCCCGGAATGCCGCAAAGTTGGGCCGGATTACGGGATGCTCCGCATTGACGACCCGCTCCAGCACAAACTTGCTAGACGGCTGTCCGAACAGCCACACCTCTATCTCGGGAACCGCCTGAAGCGCATCCACAGTGCCTGCGTCAATAGAATTTCCGGGAGCGCCAAAGGTGCGCAGCGTAAGCCCCAATCTCTCTCTGGCAAGACGCTGGGTCCGCAGAAGATGGTCAAGCTGATATTCATAAGATGTATGCTGAAATTCGCAATAGCGGTTCCCCTGCTCATCCACCCCGTTAAGCTGATGATCATACCCATGATTCCACAGCTCATGCCCTTCTTCCTCCTGCAACCGGCGGATCTGCTCCGCGAAGCCGTCAGACCCCTTATCCAGGGATTGCCCGATGACTCCCAGTCCGGCCTTCAGGCCATACCGCTCCAAATAAGTCAGGAACCGGCTCCAATTGGCGGACAGGAGTCCATTCTGGTCGTGAACCAGATCATCCGCCTTCAGAATAATGGATTGTTTATGTATGCTCACTGGACTGCCTCCTAAAAGTTTTTGAGTACATGTTACCCAGCGAAGCGGTTATAGCGAAAAAACTCACTTCGTAAGCATTGGCTATTTTTTACTATTGTAATTTTTCCTGGAGCTCTTCGTAAGCTTCTCCGAGCCAGGGATGAATCACCCTCAGTGTTTCTTTGCGCTGCCACAAGTAATTGATGTAAGCGAAGGCCGCATGGGCGGCGGACTTGCCCAGTGCTTCATTTAAGAGATCCATGTATGGCGGAATGCCCGGCTGATCCCAGGCAAGCTTGTCGGCAACGAACAATATCTGGTCAAGCAGCGTAGCTTGAGCCCGCAAGGTCGTATGACAACCCACCGCATTAAGAATCTCTATATTGTCGACTTGAAAAATCTCCCCGGCCATCACCTTGGACAGCTTCTGGTGGATGATCATGGGGAATTGCTCTTCTTCCGGCAGCACTTCAATTCCCAACAGCCTGGACGCCTCAATCCGCTGATGATTGGGAATAACCGCACTGATATCATGCAGCCAGCCCGCTGTTTCACAAGCCTCAGGGTCTGTACCGAAGAGGAGTGCAAGCCTTCTTGCTTCTGCCCCAACCTCCAAGCAATGCTCCGCCGTTTTGGGACAGCCATTTTCCACAAGAAACAGATGAACATCATCCTTCAACTCGCCTGTAAAACGCATCTGACCGGTCAAAGCCTCAAAAACAGGATGCCGCCGCTTGCTTCTCCCTTGCCCCTCATGCTTTTCCAGGATTTTGCCCCTCCTTTTCATTCTGTTCAAGGAACACCAATAGTTCCTTTTCAATTTCCTTATCCGCTTCCGTTCTCTCACGCGGCTGCTCTTCCTCGGCATCATCCATTTCGGTAAGAAGCACCTCTTCGATTGCCTCGTCAGACATATTGAAATTCGCCGCATCATCCGGGTCCTCAATCCCCAATTGGGCTTTGATCTTCTGCAGATCCTCATGGATTCGCTTGTTCTGGGCATACAGCTTCAGCAGCAGACCAATCCAACAGCCCGATACAATAATAAGGCCAACGGGCCCTAACAAAACCAATAAAATAAGCGTACCAATCATGAATACTATCGCACCGATGATGATCATACCCATCCCTCCGGTTCAATGCAGCTTAGAGGCCGCAGACAGGCCCCCCTCTTTTTTTCCATAGAACAAATTCGACATCAGATCTGGCTTTCCTCCCATACAAGCAATTATCCAAAGACATGGGCAGCAACAGTTCAGGGACAGCCATGAATTGTTATTCCTGTACTATTACAGAGGAAATCGACCTCCGAACTGATCAACTACAGTCTGAAAAAATGGAAAAAAGGGACATAAAACAGTCACGATTTCCCCCTTTTTGCCACAAGGGTTTCCCGCGGAACTGTGGAATATCTTATGTGAATCCATTTTATTAGGAGGTTTCTCAAATGGCCATTACAGTTAATCAAGGTAGAGAAAACCAGTTTTCTGTTCGCCCTCCCGAAGAATTGGCAGCACAACTGCTCGATTTCCTGAAGAACAATGTATCCTGCACCATTACGAATGCGCTTTCTCATAATGGCAATATAGAGGGACAAATTACGGACAGCAATTTATCCGCCAGAGGGATCGCCGGCATGATTGCTGCTTCTTTGGACTATGAGATTGAAAGCGATTCCGCGCTGCATGCAGAATGGACCCTCCTGAGCAAAGAAGAAATGAAGCATTACGAGCACTACGGGATCTGATAGGTGTTTACCTATCCCCATAACAGCAGCGGACCTTGGGTCTGCTGCTGTTTTTTAGCATATCAGACTTACATGCCGCTCTTCGGCGCCACTGATGCATGGGACGAGCTTAACGGAAAAAATTTCCGTTAGAGTAAGCGGGGCGGGGCGGCCTCTTGACAAACGCACGGCGGCAAAGGACGCCGATAGGCGTTCATCCCCGGTATCACAGGCTATAGATCTTACGATAGACGGAGGGCCTGATTTTCGCGTGCTTCTGGAAGATTCTGCTGAAATAATAGCCGCTCTCGTACCCGCACAACGACGCAATATGTTCCATGGTATAGTTGGTGTTGGACAAGAGGGATTTGGCTCTCTCCAATTTTACCATGGTCAAGTATTCCTTGGGGGATTGACCGAAGCAGGCTTTGAACCTGCGTGTGAAGTCAACCGGGCTCACGCCAAGCTCTGCCGCCAGCTCCCCGAGCCGCAACGGCTGGTCTGCATGCTCCTTAAGCCGGCTTTGAGCCAGGAGCATCCGTTCATCAGGAATGACTTGCGTCGGGGAAGACTGCCTTGAAAATTCGTGCATCAGCATGATCCATATATCGTTTAAATAATGGGTGCCTACAAGCATATGGGCCTGGTCCTGCCGGTCCGATGAAGGCTTCATAAGCTGCAGAGACGAGAACAGCCGCGGCTTATCCGAGATGGCCAGCTTAAAATTCCGCTTCGTCCTCACCCAATCCAGCATCCCCCCTGCACCCTCCCCCGCCGAAGGGGAGAAGATCATATAGTGAATATTCATCACAGAGATCGCCTCTCTGAACAGCACCTTGCCCGGGGGGCCAAGCACCACATCCCCCGGAGCGGCCACCGCTTCAACCCCGTCGATGGAAAAGCGGAAGCTTCCCTCCTCCAGCACAAACATGACCCAAGCCCGCTCGTGAACACCTGACGGATACACAAATTGGCTTTTATGCTCGGAATAGCCGTAAGAAACGATGCGAAGCGGATATTCCATTTGGGTTGACCTCCCCGTGCCGGCAAAGCATACTGTTTCCTTCGTGGCGGAAGACAGGCTTGCCCCTGAACCCATCATACCAAAACAGACGTCCATATGGTGAAAAAAAGTGCATCAATCCATTATTTTTCTGCATGGCGGTCTCCCCTTGCCCGTCTTATAATGGCCTTAGCCGGTTAGCAAAAGGAGCATATGGACATGAACAAACATTGCGAGGTATTGGTATACGGTTCCACACCTGGAGGAATAGGGGCAGCTATCGCCGCGGCGAGAAGGGGCAGACAGACGGTTCTGCTGGAGCCGACCGGACATATCGGAGGGCTGATGACAAGCGGATTGGGCCGGACGGATATTAATTGGCCGGAAGCCTCAGGAGCTATCTATCAGGAATTTATGGCTAAGGTGCTGGGTTATTATACAGAGCATTACGGCGCCGGTTCCCCACAGGTGACGGACTGCAAAAAAGGCATGTTCTTCGAGCCTTCCGTTGCCCTTAAGCTGTTTCGTGAGATGCTGGCGGGAGAGCCTCTCCTCACCGTTATCTGCGGTCAGCAACTGCAGTCGGCAGAAGTTGTCAACGGCCGGCTGGCAGCAATCAGCGTCATCTCAGCACCAGACAAGGAGCGCTGCGGCTGGACAGCGGCAGCCTTTATCGACGGTACGTACGAGGGCGATCTGGCGGCAGCAGCCGGGGTGCCTTACGCAACCGGCCGGGAATCACGGGATGAATGGAACGAGGAATATGCCGGCAAGCTTTATATGAATTTTGATAAGTCGAAGGAGGTTTTCCCGGGAAGCACTGGAGAGGGCGATGCGCGAATCCAGGCGTACAATTACCGGCTGTGTCTCACGGATGTTCCGGAGAACCGGGCAGCCGTGTACAAGCCTGCCGTCTATATCCGGGAGGACTATACCAGTCTGCTGGATGATGTGGCTGCAGGCCGGGTCAAGTCCATACGCGATGTGCTTAACATTCTGCCGGTCCCCAACGGCAAGACGGATTCCAATAATCATCATTACTGCATGTGCTCAAGTGATCTGCCTGAGGAAAACAGCGGTTATCTGGAGGGGGATGAAGCTGCCCGGGAACGCATCCGCATCCGTCATAAGCACTATCTTCAAGGCCTCCTGTGGTTTCTGCAGAATGATGAGGAGCTTCCTGCCGCTTTTTCGGAGGATGCCCGCAGATATGGGTATGCTGCCGATGAATTCGTGGATAACGGCTACTTTCCTCCCCAAATCTACGTGCGGGAAGGCAGGCGGATTCTGGGAGAATATGTATTCACGGAGAACGATGCCAGACTGGCGCCGGGCCTCAACAGAACGCCCGTACATGCTGACAGTGTGGTAGTGGGCTCTTATGCCATCGATTCCCATGCCACGCGCAAGCGGGAGCCGGAGGGGCATAATGTGGCGCTGGAGGGGTTCCTGGGACTGGGCTGGATCACGGAAATCTATCAGGTTCCTTATGGTGTGATGGTCCCCCAGCAAGTTGACGGACTGCTGGTGCCTGTAGCCGTCTCAGCCACCCATATGGGCCTGGGGACCATCCGGATGGAGCCTTGCTGGATGCAGCTTGGCTTCGCTGCGGGAGTTGCGGCAGACATGAGCATCACTTCGGGTCTCGCCGAGCGCAGGCTTCCCATTGATTTGCTTCAGGACGAATTGCTGGACCAGAATCAGATGATCAGCTTCTTTGAGGATATCGATCCGCTTACAGCCGAAGGAAAAGCGATCCAATACTTCGGCACCAAGGGCGTGTTTACCGATTATAAGGCCCACCCGCACACTCCGCTGCCTGCCGCCACCGCATCGGCCATCCTGGCGCTTGCCCGGCTGCTGCCCGGCGGACGCAGAATTCCGGCGTTGCCGGCTTCGGACAGCATCCTTCCGGTGGGCACAGATATGGGCCCCCGTCTGCCAACCAGCGAACCGGCGCCGGCGGAATATTGGAAGGAGCACCCGCTGCTGACCAGAAATATGCTGAGCCGTTGGCTGCGAACTGTGAACACACAGTTGGACGCTGTCCTTCCCGCCGTTGAGCCCGCAGCAGACGGCAGCCGCGGCGTTGTAACCACAGGGGAATTCTGCCATTACGTCTACACTCTGCTGAAATCAAGCCGCAAGAACAGCTGATAGAGGGCACTTAAGTTAGAATGGCCATTAATTCCCGGTTCGGTTCGGACACCGTAATGGATATGTTTTTTTGATAGGATACCTACAAACAGGGAGGGACCCGAGGTCATTAAGACCTTGTGTCCCTCCCTGTTTGTTATCCGCGTGCGGCGCCGCGGAAGCGCTGGGTGTGCTCCCTCGCCTGCTCCGGCGTAAAGACCTTATTCCGCTTCCAATCCAGCAGGATCCGGTCAATGTAACGGAAATGGATTTTTCCGGCGAAAACAGCCTCCTTCAACGCCATATGAACAAGCTCCAGCGGATAACGGTCCTTATCCAGCCAACCGGTGATGGTCTCCATCTCCATGGGAGTAAGGAGCCGGGCAAATTCCTTCTCGAACAACACGTAGATGCTGTTTTCCTTCGGAGGCTCCTTCAGCTTCTCCGGTGCTTTGGGCAACGGCGGCGGAGACGGCGCCTTGGATTCCATCGCCCACACCATGGCCAGCCTCTGCCATAAGCCTTCCAGATTGTAACGCTCAAAGCGTATTCCCGAAATGGATTCCGTCTCCTCGTCAATCCCGATAAACCCTTCCTCCATCAGCTTCTGCAGGGTATCGGCCACCCTCTCTGCCGTCAGGCTCATCCGCTCCGCCAACTCGTCCGGAGTAGGAAAATCCTTCTTCTCCCGCTCATTGAAGGCGATAAGTTGAAGCATTAGCATTACTTCAGCTTCCGTAAGATCCAGCTTCGCATAGGTTTGCAGAAGCAGCATAGGGACCGGTACAGATCCTGCCCTTAAGCCGGCCAGCACGCCTGCGCCTGTTTCCTGCCAGCTGTCCGTCGCCCTGTTCATGAATTTTCAGCCTCCTTTCATGGTCTGTGTATGGGAAAAGAGCCTCGTGATTCGAAGGCTCTTTCCTAATTAGACACTTTATCTTATTGGGTTCCCGCAAGGCATCCGTGAATGAGCAGCGAAGCATCACTTGCACTTTGCGTTGGCTGGAGTTTAAGGATACAACCGGTTCAACAGGCGCGGGAAAGGTATCGTCTCGCGCACATGGTCCAGTCCGCAGATCCACGCCACAGTCCGCTCCAATCCCAGGCCGAAGCCGCTGTGAGGCACTGTTCCGTATTTGCGCAGGTCCATATACCATTGATAGCCTTCAGCAGACAGCTCATGCTCCTCGAACCGCTCCTGCATCAGTTGGGGATCGTCGATCCGCTGGCTGCCTCCGATAATCTCCCCGTAGCCTTCCGGCGCGATCATATCCGCACACAGCACAACTTCAGGACGGCTCGGGTCCGGCTTCATATAGAAAGCCTTGATGCTGGTGGGATAGTGGGTGATGAACACCGGTTTCTCGTAGCTCTCGGCAATCGCTGTTTCGTGGGGAGCTCCAAAGTCCTCGCCCCACGGCACATCATGACCGTTGTCCTGCAGAAACTTGATGGCTTCATCATAGGTGATCCGCGGGAACGGAGCCGTGATTCTCTCCAGCTTGGACACATCCCGCTCCAGCACCTCAAGCTCCTTGCGGCAGTTGGCCAGTACGGTCTGCACCACATGGGAGACAAATTGCTCCTGAATCTGCAAGCTCTCTTCCAGATCAACGAAAGCCATCTCCGGCTCAATCATCCAGAACTCAATCAAATGGCGGCGGGTCTTGGACTTCTCCGCCCGGAAGGTAGGTCCGAAGGAGTACACCCGTCCCAGCGCCATTGCCGCAGCTTCCATGTACAACTGGCCGCTTTGGGTCAGGAACGCATCTTCTTCAAAGTACTTGGTATGAAACAGCTCCGTTGTGCCCTCACAGGAAGACGGAGTAAGAATGGGCGGGTCCACCAGCTTAAAGCCTCTGTCGTCAAAAAACTGTTGGACCGCCCGGATAATCTCAGAGCGGATAATCAGGACGGCGCGCTGTCTTGGGCTGCGAAGCCACAGGTGGCGGTGATCCATCAGGAAGTCCACGCCATGTTCCTTCGGAGTGATAGGGTAATCCTGCGTAATCTGGATGATTTCAATTCCGGTAACGGTCATTTCATATCCGCTTTGGCTGCGCGGCTCTTCCCTGATGGTTCCTGTCACATACAGAGAGCTTTCCTGCGTCAGCGCCTTGGCGTGATTCCATACCTCTTCGGCTACTTCACTTTTTACGACAACTGCTTGAATATAACCGGAGCCGTCCCGCAACTGAAGAAAAACAATTTTACCACTTGAACGAACGTTATGCAGCCAACTGCCGATACGCACCGTGCCGCCGACATGCTGATCTACTTCCCGGATCATGCATTTTGCCGCCATGTTCCAAAATCCCCCCGAGAAAAATGGAATAGTTGCTGTTTATTTATGGTTCACCAAGGAGTTCTTGACGATAACATGAGTATCCCTTGCGATAACCAGTTCTTCATTCGTCGGGATAACCATGACCTTGACCCGGGATTCAGGCTTGGAGATTAGCCGCGGCTCACCGCTGCGGATCTTGTTCAGCTCAGGGTCCACTTCCACACCCAGCCAAGTCATCTGCGACAGAACGTCAAGACGAAGCGGGGCGGAATTCTCCCCTACGCCGGCTGTAAATACAATAGCATCCACACCGTTCATGCCGGCGATATAAGCTCCCATCTGCTTGCGGATGCGGTATTCGTACATTTCATAGGCCAGCTTGCTGCTCTTGTCTCCGTTATTCATCCCCTCGATGATCTCCCGCATGTCGCTGGAGCCGCCGGAGATGGCTTGCAGACCGCTGTGCTTGTTCAGCATGAAGTTCACTTCGGTCAGGCTCAGGCTTTCCTTGCCCATGACAAAAGGCACGATTGCCGGATCAATATCGCCGCAGCGCGTTCCCATCATCAAGCCCTCAAGCGGCGTCATGCCCATGGAGGTGTCATAGGATTTGCCCCCTACAACTGCGGTTACGGAACCGCCGTTGCCAATATGGCAGGTAACGATCTTGGTGTCCTCAACCGGCTTGTCCAGCATGGAAGCAGCCACTTGGCTGACATAATAGTGGGAGGTGCCGTGGAAGCCGTAGCGGCGGACCTTGTGCTTCTTGTATAAGCGCAGGGGCAGCGGGTACATGAACACCTTTTCCGGCATTGTAGCATGGAAAGCGGTGTCGAACACCACTACCTGCGGTACGCCGGGCATATTAATTTCACATGCGTTGATGCCCATCATATGGGCCGGATTATGCAGAGGAGCCAGATCGAACAGGCTCTTGATGCCGTTCTTCACTTCAGCGTCAACCAATACGGATTCGGAATACAGGTCGCCGCCTTGGACGATCCGGTGGCCAACGGCTTCGATCTCATTAATGGCGGCAATAACACCATGCTCGGAATGCAGCAGGGCATCGACAACCTTCTTGATAGCTACGTTATGATCGAGAATTTCGGAAACTTCCTTCAATTCCGGCTTATCCGTAGGCTCATGAACCAAGATGGCAGTGTCCATGCCGATCCGCTCAACCCGGCCCTTGGCCAGTACGGATTCATCGGTCATGTCATACAACTGGTATTTCAGAGAAGAGCTGCCTGCGTTTACAACTAGAATTTTCATATACGGTCACCATCCTTATTGTAACGGAAGAATCCTTGTCCCACTTTAGTACCCAATTGACCTGCACGGACCATCTGCTTCAGCAAAAAGCTGGGGCGGTACTTGATGTCGCCGAATTCACGGAACATGCCTTCCATGGCCGCAAGTACAGCATCCAGACCAAACCGGTCGCACATTTCAAGCGGGCCGTAATGGAAATCGTAGCCGATTCTCATGGCGGAGTCGATATCCTCAGGGGAGGCTACGCCTTCAGCCAGCACGTGCAGTGCCTCGTTGATCAGCGTACAGACCAGACGGGTTGTGACGAATCCGGGGGATTCATAGACCTGAATGCTCTTCTTGGCGGTCGTTTCTTCCACGAACTCGCGGGTCAACTGGTAAGTTTCCTCGGAGGTCTTCAGCCCGCGGATGATTTCCACCAGATCAATCTTGGCTACCGGATGCAGGAAGTGCATACCGATCACCCGGTCAGGACGGGTAGTCTCCGCGGCCAACTGCGTCAAGCTAAGCGTAGAGGTATTGCTTGCCAGAATAACGTGGGGAGGACAGATTGTATCCAGATTGCGGATAACCTCATTTTTGGCTTCCAGATCCTCATCGATGGTTTCGATTACCATGTCGCATTCTGCAATGCGGTCCAATGCATATACCTTATGGATCTTGGACAGAATCAGCTTTTTCTCCGATACGGTAATAGCCCACTTCTCGATTTGCTTGTCCAGGCTGACTACGATCATGTCCCAAGCCTGATCCAGCTTTTCGGGGGTTTTCTCTACCAGGAACACTTCCAGACCTTTGACCGCCAGCATTTCCGCGATTCCTTGGCCCATGGTTCCCGCTCCAATTACACCAATCCGTTTAAATTGCACCATTCTCACCCATTCCTGTTGTATTTATGTAATAACAAATGATAACCCGGGTTAACCAACCGAACCACCAGCAGCCCTCTTAACATTGTGTCCAAGCCTGGAGTTCCGATTCGCAAAGAAAAAGCCTCCGGCGCGGAAGTCCGGAAAACTTTTCTGCCAACTGCTATCATACCATTTTTTGCAGCAGTTTTGACGGAAACGGACGAAACGTTCACTATTTCGACACGAAAACCCGTCTTAATACATAAAAGGATACAAAAAAAAACCGGAAGAGCGCAAGTTCACACTCCTCCGAATGTTCATTTATACGTCATTGCAGCGGGCTCAAGCCGGTTTTTGTTGACATTATATTCACAATTGGTTTCTGCAAAAACGCCGCTTCGCAGGCACTGCTGCTATGCCCCCAGCTTCAGCTGTTCGGTCAGCAGGGCCCGGAATTGTTCACCGGACATAACCTCTTCATGAAGCAGGATCGAGAGCGAATTCACGAATACTTGACGGTACTTCTCCAGAAGGGAGCGGGTACGAGCCGTCAGGTCATCCATAATCGCCGCGTTTTCCTTCATCAGCTCTTCCTTGGTCATCATTTCCCGGTCGATAATACCCAGACGGGTCAAACCCGCGTCCATCAGATTCTTCACCATAGACAGCGCCTGCTCGAAATCATTGCGCGAGCCTGTGCTCCGCCCGCCGTAGAACATCTCCTCGGCAACCGCTCCGCCCAGCGAGACCATGATTTTCTCCTCGATGTATTCCTTGGTATACAAATACTGCTCCTGCTGGGGATTATGGCGTACATAACCCAGCGCCTGGCCGCGGGGAGACAACGCCACCTGGGACACAGAGCCCGGCTTCAGCAGCTCTGCGGCAATGGCGTGGCCCAGCTCGTGATAGGCTACCCGAACCTTCTCTTCCGCCGTTGCCTCACGGTCGGAGCGTTCTCCCATCATCACCTTGTCCACTGCCTGAGACAGATGTCCCTGGCCGATCTTTTCCTGTCCGTCGCGCAGGGCATAAATAGCGGCTTCATTCATGACACTCTCCAACTGGGCCCCGGAGAAATGGAAAGTCTCGTCGGCAACCTTATCCAGAACCACCTCATCGGCCAACGGCTTGTTCTTGGCATGAATGTTCAGAATATGCATGCGGCCCTTGCGGTCCGGCAAATCCACGGTAATATGGCGGTCGAACCGGCCGGGTCGCAGCAGTGCGCTGTCCAGCATTTCCTTGCGGTTCGTAGCGGCTATGATCAGAATGCGGGGAGTCTCGGAGGTATGAATGCCGTCCATCTCCGTGAGGAGCTGGTTCAAGGTCTGGTCATACTCCCGCTGCTGTCCTCCGGCGCGCTTGCCGCCGATCACGTCCACCTCATCGATGAACACAATGGCGCTGTCCTTGCCTTCCTTCTGCGCCCGGGTACGCGCATCCTTGAACAGATCCCGCACCCGGCTGGCGCCCACGCCCACGTACATCTCTACGAATTCCGAGCCGGATGCCGACACGAATACGGAGTTGGTATAATGCGCCGCGGCCTTGGCCATCAGGGTTTTGCCTGTGCCCGGAGGGCCCTCCAGCAGTATGCCCTTCAGCGGCCGGATGCCCAATTTCTTGATTTCCTCATAACGGATCAGAAAATCCAGCGCTTCCTTCAATTCGTTCTTGGCTCTGTCCTGCCCCCCTATATCTTCAAATGTCAAATAGGAGGGGGTACGCGCTTTGGATTTGCGGTCTACATTGGTCACCGCGCCCCCGCTGCGCATCTTGGTCATAAAAAACAGGGCCGCGACAATGCCTGCCATAAACAAAACGGGGATGACATTCAGGCCGACATAAGCCAGGAAAGCAATTACAACCGGCACCACACCAATTACAATTTCTTTTCCGTACTTAATCATTCGACCACACCCCCATCCTCGCCGGATTGCGCGGCAAAATAATGAACTTCACATGCTCTCCTTCTGTCAGGCGCACATACACATTGCTGTCGTCCATCTCCGTCTGCACAGTGAGCCCGGCAAGCTCTCCGGCCTTCTGTTCCAGAGTGACGGGAATTTGGGCGTACTGGCTGGTCTCCATCGCCTGGGCTACACCGAACAGCGTGCCCGCCCACCAAGCATCCAGCTCGGGAGAGGTGTTGCTTGTTACCCGAATCTCAGCCGCGCGCTTGCCCGCAACCTCCGCATTCTTCTTCTGGATCTCATGGACAATCTCCCGCACATTTGCCTCTATGCCAAGCTTTACATGAAAAACTGTTTTGTCATCTGTGAGTTTTACTTCCGAGCTCTCTACACCGGGAGCACCGGCCAAGGTTTGATTCAACGGATTCTCCATGGCAACACTATGATAGGCGAACCAGCCGCCAAACAGCAGGGAGCCGGAAAGAACGATAGCCAGCACAATTGGAACAGGCTTCAGCTTCAAGAGAATCTCTCCTTTCTATATTGAAAAATCGGACATTCCGCATAGATAATACTGCTTATGATATACGAATTAGTATAGCACATAGTATATCATCGATGATGATGCAATGTGTGGAAATGAGAGCTTTATCACATAATGATCACAGGTTTTGTCGAATGATAGACATTAATTTTTCACATCTGTTTGGAAAAATGTTCAAAGCTGTTGCGGCCTTCTGCTCCCGCTTCCGGGGCAACAGCTTGCATTTTGCTAGCTGTTGCGGTGTTTTGCTCCCGCTTCCGGGGCAATGATCATCACCCGCGGCCAGCAGCTTGCCCACGCGGCAGGGAGGTCTGATCGGTTAAGAAAGAAAGACCTGGCGGAAGAACACCGTCAGGTCCCTTCTTTTTCGTATGGCGCTCCCGCCCCGCTTACTCCTAACGGAAATTTTTTCCGCTATCCCTGCAAATTCATCATTTCTCGCTCATTTAGCGGAAATTTTTTCCGCTAACCCCTCCTGAACGCCCCGAAACAGGCATTTTGACCTGGTTTGTTGGGAGTTAACGGAAATTTTTTCCGCTAATTCTCGGCAATCACCGAAAAATGTCCTCATAACGGAAAAAATTTCCGTTATATCCTCCCATGCGCCCTTTGTTTCCAGCTCCTTACCCACTTGATCTTAGGAGAAAGGTATCCCCTTTCTCGAAATCATATACTTTCTGTCCTGTAATACACAGGACCCCGTCATTTCATTCATCAGTGGTGTCGCGCAAGCGGCATAGAAGTCTGATCTGTTGAGAAAGGGCTCTCCTACCTCCGAATGATATACTTTCTGGCGTATGTTAAAAAAGACACCGCTATGCGGTGTCTCCAAGCCATCCTTCTATTCTGTCAAACCAAGCTGCAGCGTATCGAGCACCGTGCCGTCGGCAAACCGGTGATACTCATAATAATGCGCGGTCTTGCTATCCTGGGGCCGCTGATAATAAACCTCCCAGACATAGTCATCCTCCATCTTGCCCGGTGTAATGCGGATGATCCGGTTGGCCGGATCGTTGGCCATGATCTTGTCGGTCACAGCCTCCGAAGTCACTCCATCTGCGGCATATTCCGAATGAAGCTCCGTCTCGCTTACCCAGACAATCATTTCCTTGCCCAGCTTGTCCTTGCCAAACACGATCACATACGGCTCCGCTCCCACAAAAGGCTCCGTCTTGTCCGCGGTCACCAGCATGGATTCCTGATAAGCCCGGTTGACCGCTTTGCGCTTGTCATCCCATTCACTGGCGATGATGCTGTCGTTAAAAATATACAAAACCACCAGCACCGCAGTTATGATTAGCAACACCCAACCGGCAATCATTTTTTTACTGTAATTCATCCGGCGCTCCCTCTTCTTGGCCGTCGGCTTTTAGGAGCCTACAATGGCTTCAAACCGTTTTTGAAATTCGTACTTGATCTGTTCTTCATCAAGGGTAAGACATTCCCCGCCGCGGACAGTCTGCTTCCCATTCACCCACACATCCGTTACATCACCGGCGGAAGCGGAATAAATAATGTGGGAAACAAAATCGGATTTGGGATAGAAATGGGGGCGGTCGGAGTCCAAAGCGATAAAATCCGCCTTCATTCCCGGCTTCAAGACCCCAACATCATCCAGCCAGACGGACTGGGCTCCAACCTGCGTGCCCATCCTCAGAGCAACCGTGGCCGGAACAGCCGTCGGATCACCGGACACTCCCTTATGAATCAGAGCTGCAAGCCTGGCCTCCTCGAACATGTCCAGATTATTGTTGCTGGCCGCGCCGTCTGTCCCCAGGGATACCAGAAGTCCTGCGGCGAGCAGCTCGGGAACTCTGGCAATGCCGCTGGCCAGCTTCAGATTGCTGCCGGGATTATGGCTGACTCTGACGTCGTAGCGGCACAGAATATCAATCTCCTCGTCGCTCAGATGGACGCCGTGGGCAATAAGTGTAGGCCGGGAGAAAACACCCAGCTTTTCCAAATGAGCCGCCGGGCGCAAACCGTACTGGGTTACATTCTCCTCCACTTCACGCCGTGTCTCGGACATGTGGATGTGAATCGGCAGATTCAGGTCATGGGCTGCTTCCACAATCTGCACAATATATTCCGGAGGACATGTATAGGGAGCATGAGGAGCCATCATTGTGGTAATCCGGCCGTCCGCCTTGCCGTTCCACTCCCGGGCGAAGCGGGTGGCATCCGCCAGCTTGGCCTGCTGCACCTCCGGAGGACACAGACCGATTACACCCCGGGTCAACACCCCGCGCATACCCGATTGCTCCACGGCCTTGGCCACCTCATCCATATGATCATACATATCGACGAAGGTAGTGGTGCCGCCTTTCATCATCTCCAGAATAGATAGAAGCGTACCGTATCTGATATCCTCCGCGGTAAACTTGGCCTCATTGGGCCACATCTTCTCCTGCAGCCATACCTGAAGCGCCAGATCATCCCCATATCCTCTCAACAAGGACATAGCGGCATGACAATGGGTATTCACCCACCCGGGCATGAACAGCCTGCCCTTGCCGTCTGTCACCACCGTATCGGAATCAGGCGTTCCCGCATATGTCCCTTCTTCCAGAGCCGTTATCCGGTCCCCGTCCACAATCATATATCCATGTACAACCGGACGAAGCACATCGGCTGTAACAAACACACCATTTTTGATAATCAGCTGCGGCATCTTCTCATCATACCTTTCTTCGCATGGAAAATCTGTGGTCAATATATCTACACTCTACAATGCCCACCCGGTAAAATCAAGAAATGTTCCATTGCATATTGCATATCTGATATGGTATTTTAATAATTATGTAAAGGTTATGTAAAAGATCGGGCGTTAGTCAAGCCCGCAAGCCTTGGAGGTTTTGTAGATGGCTATAGGCAAGAAGCAAGACGAGGATTTTTACGTATTACTGACGCAATCGGCAGAGAATACCCTTCATGCCGCTCAGGTATTCCGCCAGGCTATGATGAGCAACGAGTCACCTCTTCTGTACATTCAAGAGCTGAGGGATTTGGAGCACAAGGGCGATACCATCACCCACTCCGTCTTCAGCGGCTTAAACAAAGTATTCATTACTCCCATCGACCGTGAAGACATCCTCGCCCTTGCCAGCAAGATGGACGATGTCATCGACGGCATCGAGGAGGCTATCGCCCGTTTCGACTATCTGAGCATGGAAGCAACCGACCACTACATGAAGGAATTCTCCGTTGTATTGGTTAACGCCTGCCAGTACATCCTGGACAGCATCAAGCTGCTGACCAAGAAGAAATACATGCAGATCACCGAGTTTACGGTCAAGATCAACAGCATGGAGAATGAAGGCGACCGTCTGCTCCGTGAAGGGATCCGTGAAATATTCCGCAACCCCAAAGACCCGTATCACGACTTCAAGCTTAAGGAAATGTACGAAGTGCTGGAGCAAACAACGGATGCCTGCGAGAATGTGGCCGATATTCTGGACGGCGTCGTTCTGAAATACGCTTAAGATTCCCTTTGCACCCTATCTATCTGGAAGAAGCCTGGCGGAGCGCGAGTTAGCGTGCCGTCAGGCTTTTTTTGCAGAGTCGCCAGAAAGTTTAAGTGCTTCACAGCACGAAAGTATAAGAAGCCAAGCTTCGGAGGGAATCTTCTTGAGTTGGGGAGTACCAAGGGAAATAAGGGAAGTGTTGTTCCTTTATTGTCCTTCTCGTCGGCCTTTCCCCTGGAATAAGGGAACGTATTTTCCCTTATTCCGATTTTTGGAGCCCATTTGGGGCGGTATTGAAGGGAATAAGGGAAAAAGGAGGGGCTTATTTCCCGGAAACGACCTCCTGTCTGAGCAATAAGGGAAAAACCGGGGCCTTATTTCCAGGCTTCTTTCTGAAGGCCCTTTTCCCATGCCCTTTTCCTCTTGCCTGAGGCTAGGGCCGTGCGGTGATTTGGCGGACAGTTTGGTGCATACCCGACAAGACGGCTCACCGCTTATGGCGGGAGCCGTCTTGTTGGGGTTCATGCATAACGGTGGAACCCTGCCAAAAATACCCTAGCCGGCAGGATTAAGCATCTTCCAGGTAATAAGCAAGGCTCTGCAGGTCCGTGGTGAAATCCGCATTATGTACACGGATTTCCGGCGGCACCTTAATAATCACCGGCGCAAAGTTCAGCACCGCCTCCACTCCGCTGCGGATAAACTCATCCGCCACGGGCTGTGCTTCTGACGCGGGCACGGTGATGATCCCGATGCGGATGCCTGCCTCCCTGATGGAGCGGGCCAGATCCTTCATGGGTTGGACGGTCAGATTGTTGATCTGCATGCCCACCTTGTCGGGACTGTCGTCAAACACCGCGACAATCTTCATGTTATCCTTCAGATAAACATTGTAATTGCATAATGCGCGTCCCAGATTCCCCGCTCCCACCAGCGCCACCGCAATATTCTGGTCCAGCTTCAGAATCTGGCGGATTTTCTCAATCAGGTAATTCACATCATACCCGATCCCCTTCTTGCCGAACTCCCCAAAGTAGGCCAGATCCTTGCGGATCTGTGCAGGATTCAAGTCCAGCTTGTTGCCCAGATCCTGAGAGGACACCGTCTGGACATTCTTGCGGTTCAGCTCGTTAAGAAATCTCAGGTAAACCGGGAGTCTTCGTACAACCGCTTCCGAGATCTTCTCGGTCTTCATCGCTCTTCACTCCCCATCCATTCCGTGATTCGTGGTACCAATTGCGCTGTGACCATATGTTCGATTTTGGGGCCGGGCAGAGAATACAGGAAATGCTTGCCGTATGACGTATCTATGACCCGGGTGTCGTAAACAATGACTACCCCTTTATCCGTTGAAGTACGCACCAAACGCCCGAACCCCTGCTTGAAGCGGATGACGGCCTGGGGAACGGAATACTTGGCGAAAGGATTCTGTTGCCGCTTCTTGTAAACCTCGCATTTGGCTTCTACCAGAGGATGATTCGGCGGCTGGAAAGGAAGCCGGACAATCACCAGACAACTCAGCGCATCTCCGGGAATATCCACACCCTCCCAGAAAGAGCTGGTTCCCAGGAGAACGCTTGCAGCGTGGTCCTTGAACATCCGGGTCAGCTTGCTGCGGTTCCCGCTGTCGAGCCCTTGTCCGAACACCTGAATTCCCGCTCCCGCCAGTTCCTCCTTCAACCGCTGATGCACCGCTTTGAGCATCCGGTAGGAAGTGAACAGCACCAGCATCTTCCCCTTGGTTGCTACAGCAACATCCCGCAAGGATTCCGTCAGCTTCTCCACATAGTAAGCTTCTCCAGTGCCGCCCTTGATGGTGGGGAAGTCCCGGGGAACCACGACCAGAGCCTGCTCCCTGTATTGAAACGGAGACGGCAGCATAACCGTCTTGAGCTTGCCCTTCGGGTCCTCCGGCTGAAGTCCCAGTTGTTCACAAATATACTGGAACTTTTTGTCAACCGATAAAGTGGCAGATGTCAATATTATACTCTCTTTTGCGTCAAAAAAGAACTGTCGAAGTATGCCGCTTACATCTGTGGGCACCGACACCAATTGCAGCGACTTGCTCTTGAACTGGGAGCTGGCCTCCATCCAGTATACATCCTCTTGCTCCGGCATCTGCATAAATTGATGAAGGGTGTCACGGTGCCGGGCCAGATCCTTCACCGCCCCGTTCAAGTCGGTGACCAGATGCGCAATGCCCAGCTCCTCCTGGCTGTCCTTCCAATCAGACAGCAAGCGGTCAAGCTGCTTCAGCACCTCTCCCAGACTCACATGAATATTCTCTTCCATCACCCGGAGTGCAGCCCAGCCCGATGGCAGTTCCTGCGGCTTGACCCGGACCACCAGTTGCCCGCTCTCCATGGCTCCCGCGTCATTGCCTGAAGCGGCGGAAGCATAATCATACAGAAGCTGCGCCAATTGATCCCACTGCTCCTTGACCCCAGTGAGCTGCTCCTCCATATCATAGAGGGCCCGCAACCATTTAGCTGTTTTGTCGATGCCCGGTCCGGTGCCGTCTTGCTGGAGGCGGAGTGCAATAAGCGGCAGCAGCCCGGATTTGGCATCCTTGTACAGCCAGGTCAGCGTATGCACGAGGGAAAAATAATGCAGATCCATCCCCAGGTGCTTGCTCGCAACCTCCTCGAAATGATGGGCTTCGTCCACGATAAGATGCTCATAAGCAGGCAAAAGACGGTTCTCCGCCTTCATATCGGTGAACAGCAGCGAGTGATTGATGATCACCACATCCGCCCTGCCCGCATCATGCTTGGCCCGGTGGTAGAAACATCTGCGGAACCAGGGACAATGGCGGTTCAGGCAAGAATCCGCATCGCTTTGCACATCCTGCCAGAATTCATTGCCCTTCGAGCCGAAATACAGCTCCTCATCATCCCCGCGCTCGGTGCCGCTCAACCAAACCGTTATCTGCGCCGCCGTAATCCGGTCGTCCCGGCCGTTGCCGAAATCGAACTGGTTGACCTTCGTTTCGAACTTGCGCAGGCACAGATAATGATTCCGGCCCTTTAGCACGGCAGCCTGGAACGCAACCGGAAACAACTCCTGCAGCAAGGGAACATCCCTTTGCCACAGCTGCTCCTGCAGCTGGATGGTATGAGTGCTTACTACGATCTTCTTGTCTTCCTGAATGCCGTAATAAACCGCTGGAATTAAATAAGCGAGTGACTTCCCTGTTCCCGTACCCGCTTCTATCATCAGATGGCGGTTGCCGGCCAGTGCCGACTGCACTTCCTGTATCATCAGGTCCTGTGCGGGCCTTGCTTCATATCCGGGAAACTTTTCCCTCATATTGGCCTGAAGCGCCGAATGAAGCTCGCTGAAGGGCTTGTCCGCCCAATCATGCCGCTTCCCTTCACGGACGGGGGGCTCATCCCCCCATTCCTTGGCCTTCAGAGAGAATTGGCGGACATAGCGGTCTTGGTCCGGGTCCGTCTCAACCGATTGCTCCTTGAGCGCCCTGACCTCCTGAAGAAACCAGCTGAAGTCCGTAGTTTCGATCTCGAATAAATAGGACAGCCGTTGGATGGTCAACAGATCCACATCATCGAATTGCTGCAGGATCTTTATCCAGACAAGAGCGGTGGCCTCCGCATCCGAATCGGCCTGATGGGGACGGTCGTGGGGAACATCCAGGCTCTGCGTGACCATGGACAGCTGCAGACTGCCGAGAGCGGGGAAAAGAATGCGCAGAAAATCCAGGGTATCCAACACCCTGCCGGTGAAAGGCTTATATCCTGATACATCCAATGCGCGTTGCAAAAAAGCCAGGTCAAAAGAAACATTGTGACCCACCAAAACAGTATCCTCCAGGAAAAATACCAGTTCGGACGCCACTTCTTCTACCGGCGGAGCCTCTTGCACCATATCGTCTGTAATCCCGGTCAGGGCAGATATAAAATCAGGTATACGTCCTCCTGGCTTCACCAAGGAAGTATACCTGGAAATAATCTCGTTATTCTCGACAATTACCAGTCCGGCTTGAATGATTTCGTCAGACGGCTGGCTGCCGGTTGTTTCAAAATCCAATACGGCGAATTTCATTTCTCCTTCGTCCAATCCCTTCCGTAAGATAAGCTGCACTTATAAGAATACCAAATTGGGAGGGCTTATGGGAAGAACAAATGTGCTGCTAATTCCGTTTGCTCCATTGCTTCAGGTTTAATACCGGTTCGATCGACCCGGGATCGGCGGAATGGGCCAGCCGGAAATACTCCAAGGCCTTGTCCATATTTTGCTGCTCCGCTTGGATGCAGCCCATGGCATTGTAAGAAATAGCCTTCATCTTCTGGTTGTCCGTCAAGGGTACAAGGAATTGAAAATGCCTGTATGCATCGGAATATTCGCCATTGCGCAGATACGACATGGCCAGATACACTCTTGCCAACAGAAAGTCCGGCTGCTCCTTCACAACCTGTTCAAACTGCCCCACCGCTTCCATAAACATGCCCAGCTTGTAGTAACCCTGCCCCTTGGCAAAGGATGCTTCGTCTTTAGGCTTAGCCAAAGAGGGAGCTTCCGCTGCCGGGCTGTGCACCGCTGCAACGGCTGCAACAGCGGCCGCCGCGGGCTGCTTAACCGGAATAACCGCCTGCTGGGGTTCCCCTGACAGCTGGCCTACCTTTTCCTCGAAGAGCAGCCATTCCTCAATGCATGTATCGCTCATGGCCTTCAAGACGGCAAGGCGTTCTTCCAGCTCTGCGCGTTTTTCGCCGCTTGACGTAGGAATTTGCGTGATGATTTCATCCAAAGCGTCATTCATCGAAGCAAACAGCTGTTTGAACATGGGCACCCCACCTTGAAAATGAGTTTTTGTTGTACCCTCATTCTTTGTCAGAGCGGCCTGTTTCATACTGGACATCCGGTTTACATTCCTGCCAAAAAGCTTAAATCTGCTCAGTCCCTTCAGATCAGGACGGTGGAATGAGGCTCTTCCTCCAGCATATTGACCGGCTTGTTGGCTTTGTCGAGAACGGCGATTTTCGGCTGATGCCGGCGCGCCTCCTCTTCTGTCATCATGCCGTAAGAGATGATGATAACGATATCGCCGGGATGCACCATCCGGGCCGCCGCTCCGTTTAGACAAATCACTCCGGAGCCTCTCGGACCGGGGATAATATAAGTTTCAAGCCGCGCCCCATTGTTGTTGTTGACAATCTGCACCTTCTCGTTGGGGAGCATATCCACCAGATCCAACAAATCCTCATCAATGGTAATGCTGCCCACGTAATTGAGATTGGCTTCCGTTACGGTAGCACGGTGCAGCTTGGCTTTCATCATTGTTCTGAACATTATACCGTCGCCTCCTTCGGGAGATTATCGCACGCTGGAACTGTATTGCTGTTTGTTGTGCCCAAGTGCGGCAATCCGGCTCAGGTCAAACAGCCTGTTGTCGATCAGTCTTGTTTTGCCGAAGCGGACAGCCAGCGCAACGAGCAGGCGCCGGTCTTGCCATTCCGGTTGCGGAAGCCCGTAGACAGGCTGTATATCCGGATACAGCATCAATTCCACATAATCTATGTCGGCAAGAGGCATGGTGCGGATGCTGGCTTCCATCCTGGCTTGGACCTCCAGGAAATGGCCTCCGCTTTCTGCAAGCCACTCCTCGGCCATTGCCAGCGTTTGTGACAAGATCAGAGCTTGGCTGCGTTCCTCGGCGCTTAGATAGACATTCCTGGAGCTAAGAGCAAGCCCGTCTTCTTCTCTGATGATCGGACAAGGAACAATCTGCACCGGAATATTCAGATCCAGCACCATCTGCTTGATCACAGCCACTTGCTGGGCGTCCTTCATGCCAAAATAGGCGCGGTCCGGCTGCACCATATTGAACAGCTTGGAGACCACTGTGGACACGCCGTCGAAATGCCCCGGCCGCGAAGCTCCGCACAGCAAATCAGAGACGCCGGAAACACTCACAATGGTTTTGACCGCTTGGGGATACATGGTTTCCACATCCGGAAGGAAGACAATATCCACCCCGTTGTGTCCAGCCAGCTCCAGGTCTCTCGCTTCGTCCCGGGGATAACGGGAGAAGTCCTCAGTGGGTCCGAACTGCAGGGGATTGACAAAAATACTGATGACTACAATCCCGTTGTCCTGCCTGGCTTGTTTCATCAGGCTCGCATGCCCCCGGTGCAAAAAACCCATCGTGGGAACAAAACCAACCGTACTTTCCCTGCCTTCCTTAACCTGCACCTCTTTGGCTTGCCTTATCATGTCCCGAAGGTCTTGTACCGATTTAGCGATTTGCATTATGCTTCCTCTCCCCTTGTCTCTAAATGTCTTGGAACCGGCACCCTCAGCCGGTCACTCTTTGCCGCCGTACAGATAAGTCATGGCTTCCAGATCCCCTTTGAATACATGCTCCTCCCGCGGGAAGCTGCGGTTCTTCACTTCCTCCACATATTGGCCAATCCCCTTGCGGATGACACCGCCAATGTCTGCGTAAGGCTTGACGAACTTCTTGGGGCGGATTTCCGAGCCGTATTGAAGGATATCATGAAACACCAGAATCTGCCCGTCGCAGCCGGCGCTGGCACCAATCCCGATAGTGGGGATGGAGATCTGGGAGGTAATAAGCCGCGCCACTTCCTCTGTGACCAGCTCCAGCACAATGGCGAAGGCGCCTGCCTGCTCCAGCGCGCGCGCATCCTCCAGCAGCTTCTGAGCCTGCTTGGCTCCCTTCCCCTGCACCTTATAGCCGCCAATCTGGTGTACGGATTGGGGAGTTAGCCCGATATGCCCCATCACAGGCACACCTGCGCTGGTGCAAGCCTGGACAGAATGGGCGATTTCGGCTCCGCCTTCCATCTTTACCCCTTTGCATAGGCCCTCACGCATAACGCGGCCTACGTTGCGCAGGGTTTCATCCACACTGCCGTGATAAGTAAGAAAAGGCATGTCCGTTACCACAAAGGGCAGCTTGGCGCCGCGGGTAACAGCCTTCGTATGATGAATCATGTCATCCAATGACACGGGGATGGTGGAATCATAGCCCAGCACCACATTGCCAAGGGAATCTCCGATCAGAATTCCGTCTACGCCCGCCTCCTCGGCCAGCTGTGCCGAAGGGTAATCATAAGCGGTAAGAAATGCAATAGGAGTGCCGTCCTGCTTCATTTTTCTCATTTTGGACGTTGTGACCGGTTTTCGGTTATCCATCTTCATTCTTCCTCTCCCTGGTGAAATAAAAAAACCTTCCTGCCGCAGGAAGGCCGAAAAGGTTCAAGAAAGACAAGAAAATGTCTGTCTTATGATCCCTTCTGTCTCGGTCCTTACGGCTCAGAGCAGAATCCGATATAAGCGCTCGGTTCATATCCATAAGTATTTCCCAATCGCCTTGCATCAAGTGCGGTTCCCTGCGGATACCACCTTACAAGCATCATACTCCAATACGCAGAAAAAAACCAGCCAAAATCAGGATTGTGCCGGCTGGGAGGCAGGTATGGCATTCTCACTTGCATCCACGGAATAGATGACCCGTTCCGACCCGTCGGCCTGCTTCAGCACCAGCCCCCCCCAATCGTCCAAGCCCACTGCTGTTCCTGCCGCCGTTCCCAGACTGTCGGTTACCGTGAGCCTCTGGCCCAGCGTCACCGCTGACGCCTCCCACAAGGTGCGTATCGGTCCGAAGCCTTGTTCCAGATACAGACCGTACAGCTCCTCCAGCTGAAGCAGAAACTCGGCGACCAGCAGACTCCTGCTTACCTTCTGTCCCGATTCAATCAAGAGCGAGGTAGCTTTGTCCTTCAGCTCCTCGGGGTAGTCCTCCGGCTCCAGATTGCAGCTGATTCCCACGCCCGTCACAATATATTGCAGCGCTTCATTCTCTGCGCTTGATTCCAGCAGAATGCCGCTGATCTTCTTACCGCGGACCAGCAGATCATTGGGCCATTTGATCCCGGGATCCACACCGGGCACAACCTTGCGGATTGCCCGGCACAGCGCCACCGCCGACAGCAGCGTCAGATGCGGCGTCAGATGAAGCGGGATGGCAGGCTTCACGATCAGACTCATATAGATCCCCTTGCCCTTGGGTGAATGCCAATGACGGCCCAGGCGCCCTCTTCCCTTGGTCTGGCGTTCGGCCAGAACCAAAGTGCCTTCGGGAGCGCCTTCTCTCACCAGCCGGTGAGCAGCATTCTGGGTGGAATCCACCTCATCGAAGCAGTGGATATGCCGGCCCAGACGCTTGGTAGCAAGCAAAGGCAGCAGATCGGCAGGCAGCAGCGGATCAGGTGCAGACAGCAGCTTGTAGCCCAGACGGGGAGCCGCCTCAAAGAGATACCCCTCCTCCTTGAGGGCCTGGATATGCTTCCAGACCGCCGTACGGCTTACCTGAAGCTCCATGCTGATTTTGCTTCCGGATAAATATTCTTCCTGCGATGCAGCGAATAAGGCCAGCAGCCGCTTTTTCATGGAGACACCTTCCTTTACCAATCCCCGTTCAGAGCTTCTTGGATCAATTCCTCCCGGTTGTTCGCGATTCGACCGGCAGCGGCAAGCTTGAGCAAGCGGGCCATAGCCTGCCCCACCCATGGACCGGCGGGCTTACCCGAAGCCCGGATCAGATCCTGTCCCGAAACCGCCAATTCCTTGATCCCGGTGAGCGGCATTTCCGTAAGCCAGTCCGGACCTTGTGAAAGCACGCTCCCGTCAATCTCAGGAGGCAGCTGCCCTGTCTCCGAGACAGCGTTCATCACAACAAGCCAATCCTCCACCGCCTGAACCCCTGACTGCAGCACCCCGAGCTTCCAGCGCTCAGCAGGGGATGACTCCGGCAGCTCCTCGAATTGCTCCGCCGCTTGCAGGGGCCAGCCTAGCAGCCCGTGCTCATGCACTTTAACTGCCTTGACTATCCGTTCAATCTCCTTGCCGGAGAAGGTGAGCAGACGCAGCAACTGCTCCGCATTGGCGGAGTTCAGCCGGGACTCCATCATAACCAAGATCCACCTGTGCAAGGGATCCTCCAACTTTTCAAGCGCAGCCATGCGGGGGGAGAGACACTCCGCCTCCGGACGGGAGAAGCTCCATTCGAGAGGTTCTTTGGTATAAGCAAGCAGTCCGCTGTCTGCCGCAAGCCGCAAGCCGCGGAGCGGGTCCGGGCCTGCCAACGTCCGGGCCAGCTCAACCCGCACCCGCTCCATCGCTACATGCGAAAGCAGCTCCCGCCGGTTCAGCAGCGCCTGCCAGGTCCTGGCATCCACTTCCAGCCCGTATGCAGAAGCAAACCGCACACAGCGGAGCATCCTAAGCGCATCCTCGGAGAACCGTTCCTCCGGATCGCCTACACAGCGCAGCAGCTTGCGCTCCATGTCCTGCCTGCCGCCAAACGGGTCACGGATATTCCCGTTGCGGTCCATCGCCATGGCATTGACGGTGAAATCACGCCTGCGCAGATCCTCCTCCAGATCGGAGATAAACTCCACCCGGTCGGGCCGTCTGTAATCGGCATAATCCGAGTCCTTGCGGAAAGTCGTCACCTCAAAGGCAATGCCCTCCATCATGACAGTAACCGTCCCGTGCTGCAGGCCGGTGGGAATGGTGCGGGCAAACAGGCCCGTCACCGCCTCCGGCAGGGCCGAGGTGGCTATGTCAATGTCCTTGACCGGCTTGCCCCATAGTCTATCACGGACATAGCCGCCGACAAAATAGGCCTCGAATCCGGCCTGTTCCAACGTTTCCAATATTAGAATGCCTTGCCGTTCCAGCTTGCTCCACACTAGACATTACCCCAGACAACTCAATTTGTCCCGCTGTAGCCGACGCTCTGGCAGGGGACGCCCCAGTACCCGGTAATAAATATCCTCATAATCCGCCGTGATCTTGTCATTGCAAAAGGTAATCCGCGCCCGTTGCAGACAGGCCTCCACCATAGACCCGTAAAGCTCCGGATTGGTGAGCAGGGCAATGGCATCGGATGCCATCTTGTCCGTATCTCCGATCGGCGACAAAAAGCCGGTTTCCCCGTCCTTGACCAATTCGGGAATTCCTCCAGCCAGCGAGCCGATAGTCGGCACCCCGCATGCCATGGCCTCCAACGCCACCAGACCGAAGCTTTCCTTCTCAGACGGCAGCAAGATGAGATCTCCGAGAGAGATTACCTCCGCCACGTCATCTTGCTTGCCGCAGAAGCAGACCCGGTCCGACAGCCCCAATTCCTTCACCCTGGCAATCACCTTGGACAGATCCGGCCCTTCTCCCACAAACAGCAGACGGGAGGGGACCGTCTCGTTCACCTTGGAGAATACCTCAACGACATCCAGCACGCGTTTGACCGGACGGAAGTTGCTGATATGCATCAATATCTTCTCATCGGGATGGGCGAATTCCCCGCGGAGCTTCTTCACATCCCGGGGATAATACACCCGCTTATCCACAAAGTTGTAAGTCAAGTCGATAGGACGGTTGACCAGCAGCGTCTCTCTGGTCTCGCGGATCAGATCTTCGGAGACGGCAGTCACTGCGTCGCTTTCATTGATGGCATACCGGATCAGATCGGACAGCGATTCATCCTGCGCCAGCACTGTGATATCCGTTCCATGAAGCGTGGTGACCACCTTCAGGTGCTCGCCCACCATCTGCTTGGCCAGAAGGGCGCAGACCGCATGGGGAATGGCGTAATGGACATGGAGCAGATCCAGATTCTCCATCTTGGCTACCTGGGCCAGCTTGCTGGCTAGAGACAGATCATAGGGCGGATAGCGGAATACGTAATAATCGCTGACCTCCACCTCGTGAAAGTAAATATGCTTGTCGAATCTTCCCAAACGGAACGGTATGCTGTGAGTAATAAAATGCACATCATGGCCCTTTTCCGCCAGCAGCTTGCCAAGCTCCGTCGCCACAACGCCGGAACCGCCCAGTGTGGGATAACAAGTGATGCCGATTTTTAAGGTGTCTCTCATAGCCGTTCCCCCTTTGCTTCCTCCGCAGGGATGCGTCCGGTATTGCACTACATGAACAGTCCCACCTGATAAGGGGCAATAGTGGCGAAACCCTCCGCATAAGTCAGCGACAGTCTCTGGCCCAGCAGGCGGTCCCGCGCCTCCACCCGTTGCAGATACGCCTGATTAAGCGGCGTCGCCACATAATCATTATCGCCAGACGCCTCAGTAAACTGAGACCGGTAGACTGCAAGCGATTCGGTCTTCTTCAGGTAGCACCCGCTCACATCCACGGAGACATCAGCGTCATAGATATCATTGATATAATAAAACATCAGCTGCTCCACCGTAACGGGAGCCGTATCCGGCAAATAGCGGCGCAGCTTGGCATTGAATACCGCTTCCTTCACCAGATGGCTGCACGCCACATGATCGGGATGGCGGTCCTGCCAATAAGGAGCGAACACAAGCCGCGGACGCAACCGTCTAATCTCCAGTGTAACCGCATCGATATGCTCTCTGCAAACGAACAAGCCGCGGTCGGGCAAGCCCAGATTGGACCGTACGGCTATGCCCAATATCTCCGCTGCGGCTTCCGCTTCCTGCTTTCGGATAGCTACGGTTCCATTGGATGACATCTCGGCGCGGGTCAAATCACAGATGCCGACCCGCAGGCCGGCGGCTGTATGCTTATAGATGGTGCCGCCCATGCCGATCTCCGCATCATCCGGATGGGCCCCAAAGACAAGAATATCCAAGTCCATTGTCATTCTTCCAGTCCCGGCTTATATTTATGCACCAGTTCACGCCAGGCGAAATCCCCCCGCTCCAGCGCCTTGATGAGGATTTCGGCTGTTGCGATATTGGTGGCGACGGGAATGCCCTGAACATCGCATAAGCGCAGGAGCGCCGTAATATCCGGTTCATGGGGCTGGGCCATCAGCGGGTCCCGCAGGAAAATAACCAGGTCCATGTCATTCTGCGCCACCATGGCTCCGATCTGCTGGTCTCCGCCAAGCGGGCCGGACATAAAGCGGTGAACCTTCAGTCCGGTATGATTCATAATGCGCTGGCCGGTCGTGCCGGTGGCATACAAGGTATGTCCATCCCCAAATACATGCTCGAAGGCTACAACGAAATTGACGATCTCTTCTTTTTTACGATCATGCGCGATCAGCGCAATATTCATTCCCATAAGGTATCTCTCCCTGTCTGTATGTAACACATCAGTCGATAAAGTGTTCAAAACCATAGACCAGGCCGGTATAAGTCATGACCTTCTTCACCGCCATATTCACACCCGGCATGTAGCCCGCACGCTCATAGGAGTCATGCCTGATCTTGAGAGTCTGTCCATAATCGCCGAAAACAACCTCTTGTTGGGCGAATACTCCAGGCAGGCGGACGCTGTGAATCCTAAACCCATTGTAGTACCCGCCGCGGCTTCCTTCAATCACTTCCTCTTCGGCGGGGTTGCCCTGACGGAGTTCCTGCCGGTTTGCGGCGATGATTTCCGCCGTCTTAAGCGCCGTTCCGGACGGGGCATCCAGCTTCTGCTCCCCGTGGTATTCAATGATCTCCACATGCGGCATATACTTGGCTGCCTGAGAAGCAAACTTCATCATGAGAATGGCTCCTATGGAGAAGTTGGGGGCAATCAAGCCTCCGATTTCTTGCTTCCGGCACAGCTTGTCCAACTCTTCAATTTCTTCGGGCGTGAAGCCGGTGGTGCCAATTACAGGACGAACGCCTTGCTCAATGGCAAGCCTGGTATGGGCTGCGGCATATTTGGGAACTGTGAAGTCCACCAGAACATCCGGGCCAGACTCCGCCAACGCCCGGTTCAGGTCGTTGGATAACAGAATGCCGCACTCCCCAAGGCCGACCATGACCCCCGCATCCTCCTGTGAGGATGACCTGTCCACAGCAGCCGCAAGACGAAGAGCAGGGTCCTCCAGTACCATCCGGACGACTTCCCTGCCCATTCTGCCGCTTGCTCCAGATACTGCTACCTTTATGATTCCATCCGTATTCTTCAACTGCTCCACTCCGTTTCTTCTCCTAGAGTCCGTCTTGTCAGCCCGGTTCGGCACCGCCGCCTATCATCTGTCTGATCTTCCTGCCGTACTCATTAAGCAGCTTCTTCACCCCTTCATGCTGGGGATTCAGCCTGGACGCTTCTTTGAGATGGATGATGGCTTCTCCGTATTCCTCGAGTTCTCCGCAGACAAAGCCAAGCAGCAATCTGCCCTCCACCGATAACGGGTCCAGCTTGACCGCTTCTCTGAGCAAAGCGGCCGCCAGGTAAAATTGGTTATAGCCCTGGTCCAAAAGCCCCTCCGCCTGGGCCATCATCTCCTTGGCCTGAAGATGGCCGTAATGGAACCGGTAGGATTGCTCTTCGGGAGCCAGCATAACCGCTTTGCTTGCACACTGCAGGGCCATCGCCAGCCGGTTGCTTCTCGCGCAAGTGATGGACAACTTGTAATGATAGGCAGCATTTTCCGGCTCAAGCGCAATCGCCGCCTCAAACCATTCAATCGCCTGCTCGAAATCGCTGCACAAAATGGCCTCATATGCTTTTTTTATTGCCTCGCTGCCGTCCATACCGCCCACCTCCCTTATTCATGCGAATAATGTTGATGGTACAGCATATGACAGAATTTAAGTTTCGGTGTTCCGTTTGGTCCAGCGGTTGGCGTCGCGGGTGTTGAACTTGTGCATGACCTTATTGTGCGCCTCGGTAAGGTCGATTCCGAGAGAATTGGCAAAGCACACGGTAATAAACAGGATGTCGCCCAGCTCCAGCTCGATGGAATTATCCGGCTCGCCGGCCTTCTTCGGCTTCTCTCCGAACCGGTGGTTCACCTCGCGGGCCAGTTCCCCCACCTCTTCGGTCATGCGGGCCAGCATGGTCATAGGACTGAAATAGCCTTCCTTGAACTGGGAGATGTACTCGTCTACTTCCCCCTGAATGTCTTGAAGAGACTTCTGCTGCAAATAAGAGCACCTCTTTTAGGCGGATGCGCGTTTCAATCCGTTTTTTTTCCATGTTAACCTAAAGCTTCGATGAACACAACGCAAACACGCAAAAAAGCCCCTCAAAGTGGGGCAGCGTTCTGCCGCGGACTTTTTTTTGCTTCGACGCACTTGCAAAAAAGGGTATAATGGAGAATGCAGCCCATTTCATCTTTTATGGGTTGTTTTGGAGAGGAGCCTGCCGAAGTATGATAACCCGCTTGCGCTGGGACATGTTCAAAAGTGTTTGTTTTGTTATCCTGGGAGCTGCCGTCTACTCCTTTGGGCTGCACTACTTTGTTATTGCCAATGAATTGATGGAGGGCGGGGTTACCGGCATCGCCCTGCTGCTGAACTACGCCGCGGATATCCCGCCGTCTGTCATGACACTGGTGCTGAATATCCCTTTGTTCGTGCTCGGATGGACCACTCTGGGACGGCAAACCATGCGGCTGACGATTTTGGGCACCGTCTCCGTCTCCTTTTTCCTGTGGCTCATTGGAGAATGGATCAAGGCCGGCTGGATTACACCCTTTCACCGCCCGGAGGATCTGCTGCTCTCGGCTCTGTATGCGGGAGTTACCCTTGGCCTGGGGCTTGGACTTGTTTTCCGGTTCGGCGGAACTACGGGCGGCGGAGATATTATTGCACGGCTCGGCAATAAATACCGGGGATGGAGCATGGGGCAGGTGATTCTGGTCTTCGATGCCCTGGTCATCGGCGCAGCGCTTCTTTATCTGCCCCAGGAAAAAGTGCTTTACACCCTCGTCTCCGTGTTCGTGGCAACCCGCACCATCGATTTTATCGCCGAAGGAGCATATGCCGCCAAGGAATTTACCATCATCACCGATATGGGTGAGGAGCTTTCGCAAGCCATCACCCGGGAACTGGACAGAGGCGTTACTCTGTTTCCGGCCAGAGGAGCTTATTCCAGAACCGACAAAAACGTCGTGTACTGCATCGTCGGACGCTCCGAAGTCCGCCGTCTAAAGAATCTGGTCCGCATGACTGATCCCCGGGCGTTCATGGTTATCAGCGATGTCCATGATGTTCTGGGAGAAGGCTTCCGCAATCATTAGTTTCAATTAGGGCTCCAATAATACATAAGCTACTCTTTCCCCTCAGCCCGGCGGGGGCGTGGAACACGCATTCTGCTGCGCTCCCACTGCAGCATTCTCCAGGCGGAAAAGCCCAGTACTCCAACGATGAGGGAACCGATGGTTACCGTCCACAGAATAGGCTCGTCCGGCTCAACAAACGGCATATAGGCGGTGTGGTCCTCATCTCCTGAGAATAATGCGTCCAACGCTTCCTGCCATTGCTTAATGCCCGCCGACAATACTTCCTGCTCCAGACTGTCCGCACCGGTGTATTTGCCCAGGAACACAAGCAGGGAATCCATCTTCTCGCCTTCTTCGGGAGAACGGCTGATCCAGACAGCCGGCCGGATCGTCTCGTAGTGGTCCTTCAGCTTCACGAATTGGGCGGAAGCCTCCTTCTTGTCTCCTTTGTCCACGGACAGGGCAAGCTGTTCCGTATCCTTCCGCAGCAGTTGCCCGTATTGCAGCCACATGGGCTGTTTAGGATGGGTGAGTGCATCTGCTGCCAGCTTCAAGCGTGCGGAAGCCTTAACCATGCCGGCGGGATCAGGCCGGACTGCATTGAATTGGCGCTTGGCGTCCACAACCGCATCGAACAGGGCATCCACGCCTTCCACTCCCGTTGCACCCGCATAGGAAGCCGCCGCCGCCTGCTCTCCAAACCGTGTCAGCGCTTCCCGGGATTTGACGTATTCCCCCGTTGTGGCAAGCCGGTACAGCTCGTCTGCCGTACGGTTCAGCTCCTCCAACTGCTTCTGGACAACGTGAGAAGGAGCAGCCGGTTGGGCCACGGAATCCTCCTTGCGGCCGCATCCCTGCGTCATCATCAACACTCCTATACAAATCAGCAGAAGCCAATAGAGCTTCCGCGCTTTTCCCCAAATAAACATTGGACATCCCCCCTGTTATGAACATATGGGGGGATGTCCAATTTTAGACCTTGCTCCTGCGGAACAATCCCGACAGACGCCAGGCTATTCCAAGGCTAACCAAGCTCAATAAGATGGTGAAAATCTGGATAATGATCAGGTCATCTCCAAGGACCCGCGGAAGTCCCGGATAAATTCCGAAACCGTAATCGGCAAAATCGTTGAAGATCGTCCAGCACGCCACAACCGCCAGCGGTTTTAGTCCAATCCGGAATAACGAGGCATAAAGAAGCGCTTCGGCTGCCATGCCCAGATGGGATGCCGTGAGCATATAATCCTGCCAATCCACAGGGTTTCCCTGCGCCGCTCCCGCGAAGATCATCGCCACCGCCCAGATTCCGTATTTGAACGAAGTCACCACTGCGAACGCCTCTATAAAACTGCGCACACTGCGGATGCCGGGGCCGCCCAAACGATGCTCCGGATCTTTGTACAGCCACCAGATAGCCGCGGTGAAAAAAAGGCTTGCCGTAGGACTATCCGGCACCAGAACCGTCATCCACAGGGGGTGCTGGGCAACGGTGTACTCCAACTGTCCCCAATACCAGTAAAAGCCGTAAACTGTCCCCAGGGCATTTACCCAAAACAGCGTTCTCAGCATAAAAGAAGTCATTAGTCCTTTTCTGCCAAACCAAAACGAAAACAGATCCACACCGCGCCGAAGCAACAACAATTCCAGCCACTCCTTATGTATTATTCCCGCAAATACAACTGCCATCCTTGATTATATCAAGAATGGCAGCTTGATCAAACTATCTCCATGCCCGGG
Source organism: Paenibacillaceae bacterium (assembly GCA_029256185.1). GTDB lineage: Bacteria > Bacillota > Bacilli > Paenibacillales > NBRC-103111 > Paenibacillus_AR. Next base: position 88,343 of record JAQSYI010000019.1, on the reverse strand, counting down.
TTCCAAGAAGAAAAAAGAAGACTATGAAATCATCTCATAGGTCTTCCTCAACAGCCGCAGTTCATTGGTAAGCGCCAAAAACGTCTTTTTGTCCCGTTTGGCCAAAGCTATGTCTATCTCCGAATACAACAGCTGCTCTTTATGCTTGCGTACCGATTCATCCAGAACCAACTCTGCATACAAGGAGAGCATGGCTTCATAAGATGCATACATTTTTCCCATAGACCTACCTCCAATTTCGCCGATGGATTGGCTTCCCAGTTTACGGGTATGGCATCGTTCTTTCCGGATGACTGGAGGTGCATGCTCCCGCTGTTATTTTGGGGGATTGGAGCTGTACTCCCTTCCCCGCAGAACATAGCTTCCGGCAGTCCGCCGCATCCGTTCCAGATCTGCTTCCGTCAGTTCCCGGACCACTTTGGCCGGCGATCCCAATACCAGCGTGAAGGGAGGAATTTTCTTATTCTCGGTGACAAGAGATCCGGCCCCTACTAAAGCATATTCACCGATTTCCGCACCGTTTAAGACAATTGCCCCCATACCGATTAATGTACCATTGCCTATCCGGCAGCCGTGGATGATAGCTCCGTGGCCCACCGACACTTCATCGCCAACGATCAGCGGTTCTCCTTCGTTCACATGACCGATGACGCCGTCCTGAAGATTGGATCTGCGCCCGATCATAATCGGGGCCAGATCCCCCCGCAAGACACTGTTGAACCATACCGACGATTCTTCCTGAATCTCCACTTGTCCGATAAGCTTGACACCCTCTGCGATAAAAGCCGTGCTGTGCACCTGCGGCAGAATTCCGTTATAGGGCAAGTTCATTCTCTCATCTCTCCGCTTCCTAGTGGTTTGATGGGAGAAATTGTAACGGAGGAACAGCGCTAAGTCAAACGGATTGCAAGTTGATCGTTTCCTCGCCGGTGACATAAGTGCCCCGCACTACACTCTGTCCCAGAACAGACATCTGCACAACACTTCCAAACTGCTCGTCCACCCCGATCCGGAGCAACCCCAGATGGGAGAGCATGGGCAGAAACCGCTGCTCGAAGATGGCCTGGGGCGAATCGTAATAATAAGGCTTGATCAGCGGACACAGCACCTCGGCAAGCGAGGCCGCAGTTACCCACTGCCCTGTCAATTCCTGCATCCAGTAAACAAGGGAGGGGAGATTAGGGATTGGTCCTCTGTACAGGCGGAGCCAGAAGGCATACAGATGGGCTACATCCTCCTTGCGGGCCTGCTCCACTGCCGCCCTTCCCGCCGGCGTGAGACGGAGCTGAGGTCCGTTTTCCTCCAGATAGCCTTGGAAGTAGCAATAATCGTACAGGAACGAGAACCGGGCAGGATATTCGCGGAACCGTCTTCCGTAGCCGAACCGCCAAGCTGTCTTGCCCACAGGCTCTTCCGGTACAGCCAGGCCCTCCAGAATTTGCTGCAGCTGCCGCTTATATAGAAAACCTTCGGCGTTAATGGGCAGCTCCTGCTGATCCAGCTTCCGCAGGAAGCACAGCAGGTCATCGGAAAGCATGCTCTGCTCATCTCTGTATACCCGCGGCGCCGCTTGCGTGTATATCAGTTTGCGGGCAAAAATTCTCCCCAACGTCTCGGAAAACCGCTTCTTCAAATCATCGGGCACCTGAAACAAATATTTGGTTTGCTGGGAATGGCCGTTAAACAGCCAGCCGCGCTGCTTAAACCGGGAGATCAGGTCACGGGGGCTTCTGCCCGGCTCTTCCTTGCTCTCCTGGGTCTGGCTGGCTCTGGCCACCAACTCCTCCAGGCTGAAGGTTTCTCTGCGGTCGAACAGCAAGGCATTCAGGAAGCGGATATCCTCCAATTCCATGCCGCTTATGAGAGACTCAAAAAGGTCCTTGCGCCCCAATGCGGCGAGAATGGATTGAATCAGCTCGTTCTTGGAATGGCTGCTGCTGTCGCACTCATAGTTGCGCGCTATGCGGTTCAACTCATGGATATCTGCATAGCACAGCATATCCGCTAGATTCATGGTCTCACCTCCCTTATGGCTTGCTTTTGGCCTCTTCCCCGGGATCACCCTTTGAAGCCTGTTTCTTCGTTATCGCAAAAGCTGCTGTTTTTACTCATTATGGGAAATCCTCAGACATTTATACACTTTGTCCCTTGCGGGAAATAAAAAAAAGCCCTGCAAGAGGGCTTTATCGGAGCTTGGAGAATTCTATCGCAGGCACTAGCGTCCTGAACTAGACTAAGCTCGCGTCCGCGACAGCCAATTCATAATCAGAAGTGTGCTGATCAGTCCAAGAATGGACAGGGACAACAAATAATCAGGAACGGTCCGGATAGGCCCTATCTTCACGGGATCGATGATGGTAGGTCCTGCACTGGCCAATGTAGTACGGGTCATGGAATGGACATTAAGGGAATTGGCCGGATTCACCGAAGCCTTGGCAGCCTGCTTGATTCCATAATTGTCAGGGGCCTCGCCGATCATCGCTTTATCGCCGTTCATAAGCGTATGTACGAAGCTGATAAGAAACAATGCCAGACAAAAAGCAATTATAGCCGTAATATTCCTCCTCAGCTTATAGGGGATATAATAGATTCGGTCGGAAACAGGCGTTCTCCACCCCTCACTGCGATAGATTCGGTTCATCACTTCATTGGATACCGGCGGCGCGGCGTACAAGAACGGCTCCGTATCCTCCTGGGACAAGCGGATCAGCTCCGCGCTCTCTTCCCAGATCTGAAATTCTTCACGGCATGCCGGACACAACAGGATATGCTCATCCACCTGCATGCGCCGCTCATCTGCCTCGGGCAGATCAAAGTAAATTCCGAACAACTCCTGAATCTCTTCGCATTTCATCGTTGATTCATCCCCTCATACTCTTCGAAAATCGGATCGATAAAGTACGGCTCCAATTGCAGCTTGACGCTTGCCCTAGCCCGGAACAACAGCGACTTCACGGCACTCACCGTCTGGCCCAAAATATTGGCGATTTCCTGATAATCCAGTTGATCGTATTCCCGCAGAATAAGTGCAGAACGCTGTTTCTCAGGCAGATTATTGATCGCATCCCGGACCATCGTCACCTTCTCATTGCGGAGCATGCTCTGCTCAGGCATGGAATCAAGAGGAGCGTGGGGCGTATGTCCGCTTTGCTCCAGAGAAACCCGTACATGCTTCTGCTTGCGAAGCTCACTAAGCACCGTATTGCGGGCAATTGTGTAGAGCCATGTGGAGAAGGAGGCATCTACTTCACGGAAGGTCTGCAGGCTGCGGTAAGCTTTATAAAAGGTCTCCTGGCATAAATCATCCGCCAGAATTTCCATGTGGGCGCTCTTCAGCATGTGGTAAACAAATGCGAGGATCTTGCGCTCGTAACGACGCATGAGTTCAGCGTATAATTCTACGTTGCCGTCTTTAATATCTCGGATTAACTGGGAATCGGTCATTACAAGCAACCCTCCTTGCTTGCATTCCTATCCCGGCATTTACTTACACATAAATACCCGGGAGGGGAAAAAAAGTTGCGGTGCTATATATAAAATATCGGAAGAGGCAGAAGAAAGTCATCACAAGCATATTCTAGATACGTGTTCAGAAATCCTGCTTCTTCGACAAAAAGAACTTTCTCTTGTAATCATTTTCTCCCTTGACCAAAAGCACAGGCGGCGGCCTCTCTATCCCGGTTCAAGTATTTGGGCAAAAAAAAACCGCCGTTAACACGGCGGGCGCACACTGTGCAATTCGGATAGGAGTGGAGAGAAACCATACTGTAATTCATATTATATGTATCCGTTTTCAATTTGTCAACAGTTTTTTTGCAAACGATTTCTGAATGCGATTACTTACGAAAAAAACAGCCGTTCTTGGGGCTTGACAGCGCCCGGAACGGCTGTTTTGCTTACAGATGCAACGGATAGAAGGGCTTCAACAATTCCACTGCCCGGTCCTGGTCCGACTGATTGCGGAAGGACAGCCGGAGCACCCCCGGCACATCCGCGCGGCTCTCAATAATCTGGATATTGCTCAAATTTACCTTCTGGTCCCCCAGCAAGGACGCGATCTGTCCAATAATCCCCGGGTGGTCGGGCACATCCACATAGACATCATAATGGGAGATGAGAACGCCCTTGCGCCGTTCGGGAAGCCGGTTGCGGAACTCCCGCGCGGCACCGAAGGCATTCTCGATGCCTTCCCCGTCCTCTCCCTCCAGCATCCTTGCAAAACGGTCCATCTCCCTGCCCCAATCCTTAAGCAGGCGCAGCACGACTTGCCGGTTATTCAGGAGGATATCCCGCCAAATCGCAGGCTCGCTTGAAGCGATGCGGGTAATATCCCGGAAGCCTCCCGCCGCCAGGGATTCATAGAGTGAATCATCCTTGTTGTACCCTGCAATCTGATTGACCAGCGCCACGGCAATAATATGGGGCAGATGGCTGATCGCTCCTACTATATCATCATGTTGGGTCGAATTTACCCGTACGATCTGGGCTTTGGTATATGCCAGCAGATCGGCCAGACGGGTGTAAGCTTCCTCGCACACTCCCTCCTCAGGGGTAAGCACATAGAAGGCATTCTCATACAGATGAGAAGAGGCCGCTTCCACTCCGGAGCGTTCCGAGCCGGCCATGGGATGGCCGCCGATGAAGCAGGCGCCTCCCCAATCCAGAGCTGCCGCATAACGGGCCACAGATGCCTTGGTGCTGCCCACATCCGTGATGATGCAGCCCTCCTTGAGCTTCAGCTTGTGCAGCTGTTCCAGATACTGCTCCAGATTCCCCACAGGCACACACAAAAAGATGAAATCCGCGCCTGTGGCTGCTTCTGCAAGGGAAGTGGTAGCCTCATCCACGACCTCCCGCTTCAGGTACTTCTCCACAGACGCCGCACTGTTGGAATGCCCCACCACATGCAGACCAGGCTTCCCCTTGAAGCATAGCGCCAGCGAGCCTCCCATCAGGCCCACTCCGAATATCGCAATTTTTTTCATGTCCACTACCTTTTCCTATTGAGAAATGTAACGCAATCAAACCACTTCAGGCACCTTGGCCAGCACTTCCTCAAGCGCGGCAATAAGTCCTCTGTTCTGGGCATCGCTGCCCACGGTTATACGGATCATCGTCGGAAAGTCCAGCTTGTGTCCGCCGCGGACGATGTAGCCCTTGCGGAGCAGACCGTCGAACACAGCTTCTGCGGGCCGGTTCAATTCCACCATGATAAAATTCCCGTAAGCCGGGAAGTAGGACAGCCCCAGGCGGTCGAATTCCTCCGTTAAGTATTTCAAGCCCGTCAGGTTGCGTTCCTTGCAATCCTTGACAAAATTCTGGTCTTGGATGGCAGCAAGCCCGGCCACTTGGGCGAAGCGGGTTGTGTTAAACGGCTCCCGCACCTGATTAATCGTATGAATCACATCCGGATGTCCGATGGCATAGCCGATCCGCATGGAAGCCAGACCATAAATCTTGGAAAAGGTGCGCAGCAGAACCAGGTTGGGATAATCCTTCAGCAGCTCCAGCCCATCGTGATAATCGGGGCTGTCCACATATTCCGCATACGCCTCATCAAGCACCAACAGTACAGATGAAGGCAGCGCCTCAAGCAACGCCTTCACTTCCCCGTGTGTGACCATGGTGCCTGTAGGGTTGTTAGGATTGCACACCCAGACAATCTTGGTTTTCCCGGTGACCAGATCAAGCATGGCGGGAAGATCATACGTGGCGTCCTTGAGAGGAGCCTCTCTGACCACGGCGTTTTCCACCTCCGCATTATGCTTGTATTGGCCGAAGGTATGGGTGGACATGACCGTCTCATCCCCCGGTACCAAAAACGCCCGGGCGATCATCAGAATGACCTCATCGGAACCTGCCCCGAACAGAATCTGGTTGGGCTTCACTCCCCAGAAATCCGCCACCGCTTCGGTCAGTTCCACCGCTGCGCCATCCGGATAAAGACTCATATTGGACATTTCGCGGATCAGAGCCTCCCTGACCGCAGGAGAGCTTCCGAAGGGATTCTCATTGGAGGCCAGTTTGACGACTTCTTCAAGACCCAGTTCCCGCTTCACTTCTTCAATCGGCTTGCCCGGCTGATAGACCGGCAAGTGAACAATATTGGGCTTTGGCTGCACCAACAAACACCTCATCTTCCCCATTGGTATATGAAAAGCAACCCGCTGTTAAGGCCCGCAAAACCGGGGCAAACCGCGAAAGCTTTTCACGCTTTAAAGCGATTATGTTTCCCATTTTCGCATATGTGGTGGGCAGATGTAAATAGGCAACCGCAAGAGTACTTTCCCGACATTATTTGTACCCGGCCTCGTTATCCCGGGAGATACCAGAGTAACGCTCATCAAGATCAGTTCGGTGACTGTCCTCAATTAACCCATGAGGAAAAAGTTGGATGGGCATGAAACAAGAAGTCCGCCGGGCAAGGGCGGACTTCTTCATTGTTGGGAATATGGCCCTTCACCCATGAGGAAAAGGCTGGATAGGCTTCGTTCCCATTGCCAGTATATGTATCTCCTCTTGTTCCAATACCAGTACTGGACAAAGTTATAGACGCGGGTGGATAGAAGCCCTTCGCCCCGCAGCATGTCTACGCCTGCTTTAATTCCTGCACGAACCCGCGGATCTGCTGCAGCCCCTGTTCCCGGGTATCGGCCTGGCCCAGCAGCGGAATCGCCTCCCCGATAGTCCGCACAATGGCGCTGCCCACCACCACACCGTCACAGATGCTGCCGAAGCGCCCCACCTGCTCCCGGCTGGAGATGCCGAAGCCCACAGCCACCGGCAGTTGGGTGGATTGCTTCACATCGGCGATAAACTCTTCTACCCCGCTGAAGAACTGTGTCCGCGTCCCCGTCACTCCCAGGGAGGAGACACAGTAAACAAAGCCCTGGGCCGTTTCCGTAATCCTGCGGATCCGCTCCTTCGAGGTGGGGGCCACCAGAGGGATCAGGTGAACACCGTGGCTCTCGCACAGGGCCCGCACCTCCTCATTCTCCTCCACCGGCAGGTCGGGGATGATGGCTCCCTGGATATCGTTGTCCGCCATCAGTTGGAAGAACCGGTCAAATCCCAGCCGCAGCACCGGATTGTAGTAGGTGAACAGGATAAACGGTAGCTCAATCCCCTGCGCTCTCGCCTGACCGGCCACCTGCATGCAGTCCACAATCGATACCTTGTGCCGAAGCGCCCGGGAGGAGGATTCCTGGATGACGGGACCGTCTGCCAAGGGATCGGAGTAAGGTACGCCCAATTCCACAATATCCGCTCCGGCCAACTCCAATTGACGCAGAATCTCCACCGAGGTGCCCAGATCCGGATCGCCCACCGTGATGAAGGGAATCAGCGTCAATGCGCCTGTTTCCCGGTTTTTCCTAAATGCCTCGTCGATCCGGTTCATGCCAGACCACCTCCCAAATATTTCATGATGGACTCCACGTCCTTATCACCGCGGCCGGACAGGCTAACGACGATAATCTCGTCCTTGCCCATAGTGGGTGCCACCTTCATGGTTTGGGCGATGGCATGTGCGCTCTCCAGCGCCGGTATAACCCCTTCCTTGTGGCTGAGCAGCTGCAGAGCCTCCAGAGCCTCCGCATCGGAGATCGGCACATACTCCGCCCGGCCTGAATCCTTCAGATAAGAATGCTCCGGCCCCACACCGGGATAATCCAGCCCAGCGGAGATGGAGTGGGCCTCGATCACCTGCCCGTAGTCATCCTGCAGCAGATAGCTCAGTGAGCCCTGGAACACCCCGTGGCTGCCCCTGGACATGGTAGCGGCGTGCTTGTCCGTGTCCACGCCCTTGCCGGCGGCTTCCACTCCCAGAAGCCTTACCGACTCGTCTCCGATAAAGGGATAGAAAATCCCCATGGCATTGCTGCCGCCGCCCACGCAGGCAATAACCAGATCGGGCAGCCGCCCTTCCAACTGCAGCATCTGTGCCCTTGTCTCATCGCCGATCACCCGCTGGAAGTCCCGCACGATCATGGGATAGGGGTGGGGTCCCACCACGCTTCCCAGGATATAGAAGGTATCCTCTACATTGCTGACCCAGTAGCGCAGTGTTTCGTTGCCCGCATCCTTCAGTGTTCTTGAACCGGAGGTGACGGGAATCACCTCGGCTCCCAGCAGGTTCATGCGGAACACATTGAGCTGCTGGCGCTTGGTATCCTCCTCGCCCATGAACACCTTGCATTCCAGATCCAGCAGCGCCGCCACTGTAGCTGTAGCCACACCGTGCTGGCCCGCTCCCGTTTCGGCGATCACCTTCTTTTTGCCCATGCGTTTGGCCAGAAGCGCCTGTCCGATAGTGTTGTTGATCTTATGGGCCCCGGTATGATTCAGGTCCTCCCGCTTCAGATAAATCTTCGCCCCGCCCAAGTGCTCCGTCAGTCTAGCCGCATAATACAGATTGGTGGGACGGCCGGAGTAATTATGCAGCAGATCCTGCACCTCCGCCATAAACACAGGGTCCGCAGAATACTTGCGGTATGCCTCCTCCAATTCGATCAAAGCGTTCATCAATGTTTCCGGCACATAGCGTCCGCCGAATTTGCCGTAGCGTCCGTGCTGGTCTGGCACCTGTGCGATTGTCATCCCTGCTCCACCCTTTTCATGAATAATCTGATTTTTCCTGCATCCTTCACGCCGTCCGTTTCCACCCCGCTGGATACATCAACTCCGTCCGGCTCATAGCGCCGGAGCAGCTCCTGTACGTTATCCGCATGCAGTCCTCCGGCCACAATCAGCTTGCGGCCCTTGGACCGCGCCCAATCCCTGATGGGGGCAATGGCCTCCCAGGAGAAGGTTCTGCCGCTGCCGCCCCCTGACACGGGATCATATGTATCCAGCAGGAAGGCGTCTATATAGGGTACATAAGGCTCCAGCACACGGGTCAGTTCTCCGTTTTCCCCATGGGAACCGGCAGCACCCTCTCCTTCTGGAAGCGTGACCGCCTTGAAGATAACCACCCCAAGCTCCTCTTTTACCTGCCTGCAAAATTCAGGCGTCTCTCTCCCGTGCAACTGTACAATGTCCAGAGGAGCGCTCGCCAGCACGGACCGCAATTCTTCCAGATCCGGGTTCACGAACACCCCGGCGCTCCTGAACAATCCGCCTTGCTGCATGCCTTCCGAACGGAGATAGCCGATCAATTCACCGGCTTCTTCCGGCGTAACCCTCCGTTTGCTCGGGGCAAATACGAAGCCGATCTGGGTGATGGGAAGCTCCTTCAATTCCCGCAGCACGCCAACGGTGCGGATACCGCATATTTTGACTGTAGGGAGCATGCTCCTCACCTCCCGCCGCGGACAACGGGACCCAGCAAGGCGGCAACCGCTTCACCCACGTCAGGCTGTCTCATAAAATGCTCGCCGATCAGCACCGCCTGGGCTCCTGTCCGCTGCAAATAGCCGATTTCCTCCGGCTTGCCAATGCCGCTCTCGCTGACAACCGCAATCCCCTCCGGAATATAGGCGATCAGTTCCTCTGTCGTCTTGATATCGGTCACAAAGGTATGCAGATTGCGGTTATTGATGCCCACCAGAGTAGCATCCAGCTCCAGTACCCGCTCCAGCTCCGCACGGTCATGGACCTCCACCAGCGCATCCAAGCCAATATCCCGGCTTAAGCGCAGCAATTCCTTCATCTCCGCTCCGGTCAGAATGGCGGCGATCAGAAGCACCGCATCCGCCCCGATCAGCCGGGCTTCATAGACCTGACGGTAATCAATAATGAAATCCTTCCGCAGCAGAGGCACCTCCACCGCCTGCCGGATTGCCTGCAGGTAGCTGTTGCTTCCCTGGAAATACTCCTGGTCGGTCAGCACGGATATACAATCCGCCCCCGCATCCCGGTATGCCTGAGCCAAGGTGACAGGGTGGAAATCCTCCCGGATCAGCCCCTTGGAAGGAGAAGCCTTCTTCACCTCGGCAATCAGCCCCATGGGTCTGTTGCGCCGTTCCACAACCGCCTGCCGGAAGCCCAGGCAGGGCCCCAGATCCCCAACCGCTTTCTCTGCGCGGGACAGAGAGAAGCTTTCTTTCAGGGCGGCGACTTCGTTCCGCTTGGTTGCAACGATCCGTTCAAGAAACATGGCTCAGTTCTCCCGTATATTGAATAAGCTCCTGCAGCTTGTCATAGGCTTGCTTGCTGTCAATGGCCGCTGCCGCCAATTTGACACCCTCCTGCAAAGTTCTGCACCGTTCGGCCACATAGAAGCAGGCTCCCGCATTGGCAAGCACTACGTCCCGGTGCGCTCCACGGTCGCCGCGGAGCACGGCCAGGATAATCTCCGCGTTGGTCTTGGCGTCTCCCCCCTTAATGGCTTCGATGCCGGAGGCCCTTAACCCCAGTTCATCCGGCGTCAGCTCGAAGGTTGCGACTGCTCCGTTGTGCAGCTCCGTTACTTGGGTGGGAGCCGAGATGCTGATTTCGTCCAGACCGTCAAGGCTGGCCACCACCATGGCCCGCTTCAGACCCAGCTCTCTTAGCACATGGGCCATCAGCTCCGTCTTGGTCCGGTCAAACACCCCCAGCAACTGGCGGTCTGCGCCCGCCGGGTTCGTCAGCGGCCCCAGCAGGTTGAACACCGTGCGGATGCCGATCTCCCTGCGGGGACCGGCGGCATGCCGCATGGACTGGTGGAACACCTGGGCGAACATGAAGCAGATGCCCAGCTTCTCCAGGCAGCGGGCGGCGCGCTCGTTGTCCAGAGTAATGTTCACCCCCAGCGCCTCCAGCACGTCGGCGCTGCCGCTTTTGCTCGAAGCAGCCCTGTTCCCGTGCTTCGCCACCCGGATGCCTCCGGCTGAGGCTACCAATGCGGAGGCTGTGGAGATATTGAAGGTGTGGGCCCCGTCGCCGCCCGTACCGCAGGTATCCAGCAGATTGGCGGCATCCGCCGCCACCGGAGTGGCATACCGCCGCATGGCTTCGGCAAAGCCGGCCACCTCCTCAATGGTCTCCCCCTTGATCCGAAGCGCAGTCACCAGACTGCCGAACTGGGCTTGCGTGACCTGCCCCTCCATGATCTGGCCCATAATGGCGGCAGCTTCCGTTCTTGTAAGGTGCTCCCCTGTCACCAGCCTGCCTATTGCTTGCTGAAGTGTGAATGTCCCTTCCATTTCCTTTTCCCCTCCCGGAGCTTTTTTGCAGAATATATCGTGCTTTAGGAGCTGCGAGGAAATCTGTACCCGCTTTTGTTGACAAAATCTCCACGGTTTTGGGAGTCTTATCAACCAAATTAGCGGAACTTTATTTCGTCGCAGTCTCTTAAGTCAAATAATAGTCGCTGTTCACCATTACCGGAGCTTCCCGGTCAAATACGGCTTCCGCCGTGCGGATTGCCTTCAGCAGCGCTTTGGCCTTGTTGATCGTTTCCTCGTACTCCTTCAATGGCACCGAATCCCAGACAATACCGGCGCCCGCCTGGACATAGGCCTTGCCGTGCTTGAACACAATGGTGCGGATCGTGATGCAGGTGTCCAGGTTACCCGAGAAGCCCAGGTAGCCAATCGCACCCGCGTAACAGCCACGGGCCTCATTTTCCAGTTCGGCAATGATCTGCATGGCTCTCAGCTTCGGAGCTCCGGAGACCGTTCCCGCAGGCATGCAGGAGAGGAAGGCGTCGAAGAAATCCTTGTCTGCGGCAATCCTGCCGCTTACATTGGAGACGATATGCATGACATGGGAGTAGCGCTCTACCTCCATGAAGGTGTCGCATTTTACCGTACCGAATTGGGAGACCCGCCCCAGATCATTGCGTCCCAGGTCCACCAGCATCAGGTGCTCTGCCCGTTCCTTCTCGTCGGCCAGCAGGTCCCGCTCCAACTGCTCATCTTCCTCCGGAGTGCTTCCTCTGGGGCGGGTGCCGGCGATGGGCCTGGTCTCTACCCGCTCATCCTCTACCCGGACCAGCAGCTCCGGTGAGGTCCCTACAATGATTTCATCCTCCAGCTTCAATACATACATATAAGGGGACGGGTTCATGGTCCGGAGAATCCGGTATACCTGCAGCGGGTCAACGGCGGTTTCGATCTCGAAGCGCTGGGAGAGCACCACCTGGAAAATGTCCCCCGCCCGGATATACTCCTTGGCCGCCTCCACATTGGAGATGAATTGCTCGCGGGACACATTGGAGCGAATCTCCCCCAATTCCACATCCGTTGGAATAGGACGGTGAATCAGCCGGTTCTCCGGCACCGGCCGGGTCAGCTTCATGATCATGGCGTCGATCTTGGCGCATGTCTCATCATATGCCCGGATAATCTGTTCATCTGTAGCACCGAGGGGCACATGAACATTGGAAATCACCTTCAACTGCTGCTTGTAATGATCGAAGGCAATGACCTGATCGCAGAACATGAACTGAATATCGTCCATCTCCAGATCGTCCACCCTGTGCTTGGGCAATTTCTCATAATATTGCAGCAGATCGTAACCGAAGAAACCTACCGCGCCCCCGGTAAACCGTGGAAGCTCGGGCATGGACGGGCTTCTGTAGGAACGGAGCAGGGATTTCAGCACATCCACCGGCTTCCTGTCCTCATGGCGGGTGATCTCTTTGCCGCTCTGGACCTCCGTTGCCCCGTTCTTCGCCTTGACGATCAGGAAAGGCTCCGTGCCAATGAAGGAGTAACGGGCCCATTTGACCCCACCTTCCACACTCTCCAGAAGAAACGCTCGCTTCTCGGCATAAAACTGCTGGAACACCCGGATGGGCGTCTCCGTATCAGCCAGCAAGTGGCGGACCACCGGAATCAGGTTGTATTCCCGCGCTAAGCGGATCACTTCCTGGACATTAGGGGCGTACATGGCACCTACTCCTTTGCACAATGGATACTTTTCAGAATTCCCCAAACGGGGATAAAGCTTGCCGGCGCCTCGCGAATAACGCCGTGGTCATTCCAGAGATGGAACGGTCACCGTGCTAAATCAATATGAACAGAAAAAGCCTCTACGCATGGTAGAGGCTTGACAGGCGGTAGGGCCGGATAAAAAGCGATGAGAAAATAAACTCCGGATGACCCTGAAAACAGGACAATAGGGAATTCTACAGAAGCCCAAGGCATACTGTCCCTGGCTTCCTGACTCTTCTCAACTCGGCTCAACTCTAAACTCGCTCTGCTGCTTGCTCTCTACTTGCACTCATCTCTGCTTGCTATCCACTATACCGCATCAGACCGCCATACGTCAATGACCCGATTATGTAGTCCTGATGCAGTCCCATGAGTCTGCCTCAAGAAATCACCGGGCTAGTCCACCAGATCCGGCCGGAGTATCCGCGCCTCATTCAGATACACATGCCGCAAATCCCGCTGGGACTTCTCCGTATTGACATGCACCATCAGCCGGATGCATTTGGGCAGGCTGGGCTGTACAGGAATCTCCAGCGAGCACATCAGCGGCACCAGCTCCCAGCCGGGCATCTGCCGGATGGCCCGGGCCGGAAAAGTGGCTTTTAAATCGCCGGTAGTTGTTACAAACACACTGCATATGTCCTCAGGAACAACCTGATTGTCCTCAATGATCTGCAAAAGCATATCGGAGGTCGCCTGCAGAATCTCTCCCTCTTCATCATTGCGAACCGTTGTCGCGCCACGAATCCCTCGAACTACCACGGATTAGCTCTCTCCCTTCAGTTCCTCAACCACTGCCCGGACCAGCTCTGCGGAAACCTGCTTATTGATTTCCACCTTGCCGATTGCCGTAGGAATAATAAAGACCATCTTGCCGTCCTTGAACTTCTTGTCATGCATCATGGCAGACATTATGGCGTCCGTATCATACCCGCCCGGAAGCTGGACCGGAAGCTGGAAGCGCTCCAGCAGACGCTTGGTAACGGTATGAATCTCTTGCGGATGGCCCAGGCGCACTGCCAATAGAGCAGCTCCCACCATACCGATGGCAATGGCTTCACCATGGAGAAACTCCCCGTACCCCGCCACGGCCTCAATCGCATGACCGATGGTATGGCCCAGATTGAGAATGGCCCTGAGCCCGTGCTCCCGCTCATCCTCGGACACCACCTGCGCCTTGACCCGGCAGCCGAAATAGATTGCCTCTGCCAGCGCGGCGGAATCCAGAGACAATAGCCGCTCCGCGTTGTCGTGGCACCAGGAGGTAAATTGCGCGTCCCAGATCAGACCGTGCTTCACAACCTCGGCAAACCCTGAACGTACGTCCCGCGGGGGCAGGCTCTGAAGCAGCTTGATATCGAACAGCACCAGCTCCGGCTGGTAGAAGGCGCCGATCACATTTTTGGCCATGGGATGGTTGACCGCCACTTTCCCTCCTACGCTGCTGTCATGGGCAAGAATCGTAGTGGGAATCTGCACGAAGCGCACGCCCCGCATATAGCTGGCCGCGGCATACCCTGTCAGATCCCCTATTACCCCGCCTCCCAGGGCGATAAAGACGGAATTCCGGTCCAAACCCGATTCAAGCGCCATGCCCACAATCTGCTCCAGCACCTGAAGGGACTTGGACTGCTCTCCAGGCTCTGCCACGAACACGCCGGTCCGGTAACCCCCATCCCGCAGAAGATCCTCAATCCGCTCCAGATGCAGCTTCGCCACATTCCGGTCCGTGACAATCAGCAAGGGAGAGGTATTGCGGATTCCGCTCTCTTCGAACACCTTGACGAGCTCCGATGTAGCATCCCAACCGATGCGGATGGGATAGGAGCGCTCGCCCAAATCCACCTGCAGCACATTCATTTGATCACTCATAGGTTCAATACTCCTTTACTTGGGCCAGGAAGCTGTCGTAATTGCGGCGGATTTCCTCCATGGAGTCCCCTCCGAACTTTTCCATGAAGGCCTGCGCCACCTCCCAAGCCACCACATTCTCCAGAATGACTCCCGCTGCAGGCACCGCGCATGTATCCGACCGCTCGATCTGGGCGGTAAAGGCTTCCTTGGAATCAATATCCACACTTTGCAGCGCCTTGTACAAGGTTGAGATCGGCTTCATGACTCCGCGCACAATAATCGGCTCCCCGGTGGTCATCCCGCCTTCAAGGCCGCCGGCCCGGTTGGTTCTGCGCTCGAAGCCCTTATCCGGAGTATAGAGAATCTCGTCATGCACCTGTGATCCCTTGCTCCTGGCCGCCTCGAAGCCGATGCCGAACTCCACGCCCTTGAACGCTTGGATGGAAACGACTGCCTGGGCAATCCGGCCGTCCAGCTTGCGGTCCCATTGGACATGGCTGCCAAGACCCACCGGAACCCCTTCCACCACAACCTCCACCACGCCGCCAAGGGTATCCCCCTCCGACTTGGCTGCATCGATAGCGGCGATCATCTGCGCTTCAGCTTCCTTATCCGCCACCCGGACCGGAGACTCCTCGGTGATGCTGATCAGCTCATCAATGCCAATCTCCCGGCGCTCAACCTTCACCTCGCCGATGCGGATAACCTGACCGGCCACCTTGATGCCGAACTCCGCCAGAAACACCCTGGCAATCGCCCCGACAGCTACGCGGATGGTGGTTTCCCGGGCGCTGGAGCGCTCCAGAATATTGCGCAGATCCCGTTGGTTATACTTCAGTCCCCCATTCAAGTCGGCATGCCCGGGACGGGGACGGTTCACCCGGCGTTTCCCTTCGTTCTCCTCGTCAGGGGGCTCGATTCCCATCACCTTGGTCCATTGCGCCCAGTCCTTGTTCTCAACCACCAGAGCCACAGGAGCGCCTGTTGTTTTGCCGTGGCGGATGCCCCCCGCAATCTGTACGGTATCCTTCTCAATCTGCATCCGCAGGCCCCGGCCGTACCCCTTCTGCCGGCGCGCCAGCTGGTCGTTGATCTGTTCAGCCAGTACGTTCAGATTGCTGGGCAGACCTTCAATAATGGCGGTCAGTTGGGGACCGTGGGTTTCTCCTGCTGTCAAATATCTCATGAGCCGACTCTCCTCTTTTTCGCTCTATCGCTTTAAATCAATAAATGAAATCTCGAATTACTTTAACGCTTTTATGCACTAATATATGGCCCTTATTATAGTATAAAAACCAGCCTTTTGACAACAACAAAAAACATACCCCGGATAAGCACAAAAGTGACGCAGTCTTCGAAGTAACTCCGGTTACCATTTGGAGGAGTCCCCGGGTAATAACCCTCAAAGTGACGCCGACCTCTATTCCGCCCCGCCGCGTGGCCCCCAAAAACCGAGGTCCCCGGCGAACACCGCTGTAACAGCAGGCTCGCCGGGGACCGGAATCTGGTTTGGTCATTTGTCCGCTATTGCCCGTTATCACCCGGTACAATGGTAAGCGGCGGAACAGCCATGAGCTCCTTCTTCAACCGGAACGGCTCCTGCCAGCCCGGCTCCTCCATCATGCCCATGATCTGCGGTGAATCGATGCCCAGTATCTGCGAGCATTCCTGCAGCGTGATAAACCCCCGGCGGTACGCCGTTATCACCTTTCTCTTGTCCATCGAAAGAACCCCCTGTGTCTATTGGCGTCGGCGCTTCCAACTCACTATCCTGAACTAACGTGCTCCATGCCGCAGGTAGGATGATGTTTTGGAAGCCTCGAAACCGGCAAGCCAATTTGAGGTCCCTTCCTCGGTATTTCATCATCTGATGATGCTTAAGCAAACGGCGGCATAGCGGTATAATTCTAGTATAGGAAATGTTGGAAACGCTTATACTTCCGCCGCTACTTCTTTCGATAGAAGAATGTATCTGCAGGCTCCAGGCTGTACTGTCCGGGGGAGAAGATCTGCTCCGTGCTGCCCACAAAGAGAATACCGCCCGGCTTTAGAGACTTGGCAAATTTATGGTACAGGAGATGCTTGGCCTCCTCCGTGAAATAAATCATCACATTGCGGCAGACAATCAGATCGAAGCCTTCATCAAAGGTATCCACCAGCAAATTTTGTTTTTGGAACTTGATCATCCGCTTCAGATCGTCTGTAATGCAGTAGGTCAGTTGCTCCTGCCGGAAATATTTCTTCAGATAATGGGCCGGCACATCCCGAATGGAGCGATCGGGATACACGGCCTTCCTGGCCTTCTCTATCGCTCCGTCGTCAATGTCCGTAGCCATAATTTGAATATCTGTCGTACCGGATTTCTCTGCAGCAATCATGGCAAGGGTATAAGGCTCTTCTCCGGTGGAGCAGGCAGCACTCCAGATCTTCGGGCGCCTGCTGGTTTTGAGCATCTGGGGGATAAATTGCTTCTCCAGCACTTCCCACCTGTTGGGGTTTCTCCAGAACTCGGACACATTAATCGTCATCCGGTCCAGAAACTCGTAAAAAATCGCCTTATCCTTCATCATCGCATCGAAAAATCCCGCAAAGGTATCGTACCCTTTCTTCTGCCGCAACGTAGTCAGACGCCGCTTCATCTGCGCCTCCTTGTATTGGGCCAGATCGATTGCCGTGTAATCCTTCACTCTTTTGATGAAAAGGGCAAAATCCTTGTCTTCCATTCCCCATGTTCCTCCCGTATCTGATCAATCTGGAAAACAATCATAGCTGCAATATTTCTATCCCAATTATTCAATAGACCTGCCCCTTTCTCCTGCTTGGGCCAAATGAAAATCCCGGACTCCATGGAATCCGGGACAGCAAGGCGTATGCATGTTATTCGAGGAACGGCACTAAACCCACCGGTTGATCGGTTTGTCGTAATAAACCAACTCCTCCGGCCGGAAGAAATTGTTGATCTCCCGGTCAGCCGAGACCGGCGAATCAGAACCGTGAATCAGGTTCATGCCGGTATGGACAGAGAAATCGCCGCGGATGGTCCCGGGAAGGGCGTCTGCCGCTTTGGTCTTGCCCATCATGGCGCGGGAGAGGTGAATAATGTCATCCCCCTGCCAAACCATGGCAAAGACAGGACCGGAGGTGATGAAATCGACCAACTCGCCGTAAAATGGCTTTTCCAGATGCTCCGCGTAGTGGTATTCCGCTTGTTCCTTGGGGACGCTCAACAGCTTGGCTCCAATGAGTTGAAACCCTTTCTTCTCAAAGCGCTGTACAATTTCTCCGATCAAGCCGCGTTGCACACCGTCCGGCTTAACCATCAGGAACGTTCTCTCCATGTGGAATCACCTCTATTCGTATGTATGAAGAAAGTCACAACCAGTGTAACCTAAATCCTACCATACTGCAAACCCAGAACCATTATACGCACCAGTCAGATTATCTATGAATCATAACCTGACAAAGTGAAGCTGTCCCTTCTATGTTGACCTATGCAGCGTTCGTAAATCAGTAAGAACGGTCGCCGACAAAATGGGCAATCCGCACCAGATCATCCCTGGCCCGGATATCCGGCAGAACATCAAGCGCTGCAATCGCTTTGTTGATATAACGCTCAGCCAATTCCTCCGCCCTGCTCAATCCCACACTGCTTCTGACCATATCCAGGAAATGGCTTACATCCGTCTGCCCGTCGGCAGCCTGAATCCGTTCCAGCTCCGACATCAGCTCTGCATTCAGCACGGGCTCCGTCAACGCATAGATCACGGGCAGAGTGATGTTCCCTTGCCTGATATCGCTTCCCGGAGGCTTGCCCAGCTGCTCTTCCGTGCCGCACAGATCCAGTACGTCATCCCGGATCTGAAACGCCATCCCTACATAGTACCCGTAACGGAACAGACTGAGGCATATCCCTTCGCTTGCTCCCGCAGCCATCGCACCCAACTGGCAGCTGACGGCGATCAGCAGCGCCGTTTTGCGCTTAATCCGCAGCAGATAGTCCCTCACCCGCTGTCCCGCCTGGAAGAAGAAGCGGATTTGCTCCATCTCCCCAATGCTCATCTCCACCAAGGCAGAGGACATGGATTGGTGAATCCGCGGATCGGACAGTTGAGTGATAACTCCCAGCGCCTTCGCGAAAATATAATCTCCCGTATACATGGCAATGCGGTTGTCCCACTTGGAACGCACCGTCAGCTGTCCTCTTCTGGTTTCGGCATCGTCGATCACGTCATCATGAACCAAGGATGCCATATGTATCAGTTCCATAGGAACCGCAATCTTCTTTAGTCGCTCCATATCGTAGCTGCCGAATTGACCGGCCAGCAGTACAAATACCGGCCTGAGCCGCTTACCCCCGGCCTTCAGCAGATGCAAGGAAGTTTCACTCAGCAGGAGATGGTCCGTTCTTACGTTGCCCTCCAAATCCTTCTCGATTTGGTTCAAATCCCGTTTAAGTCTTGCGTAAATATCAACAATTTTCATTCCTTCACCTGCGTTACCGTATTTTCACCCCATATCCGGATGCGCGGACTGCTGCGGAGCAGTCCCAGCTCAGCCGCCAGGCCGAAATAATGGGCCAGCCCCGCCCACTGGGCCGGTCCGAAGTCATAGGTCAGCTGCCCGAAATATTGCTTCCAGTATGCTTGCGTTCCGCCGATTGCAGCGACCGCTTGTCCAATCATGCCCGAGGGATCGCTAAGCCCTTTCCGTTTGCTCTCCACAAAGGATTCATAAATCTCCTTGATCAGTTCAGGATGCCTGTCTATCTCATCCTCGCGGATTGCCCATACTGCAAATGACATCCAATGGCCGGTTAAACGGTTCCATTCCTCCCCGAGATCCGTAACCTGATACCCGTGATCGGTCCACCCGGCTTTGATCGCATCATCCCCGATGAGCAAGGCGGCATCCGCTTCCCGCATCATTTCTTCCAGACAAGGATCGCAGGAGGTGTATTGCGGCTTTCCGTGATGGAAGTGCTCCAGAATAATCTTGAGCAGGTTGGTGGATGTGGCGGAAGTATTGGCGAGAGCCACCTTGCCGTCTGCTATCTCCTGCAGAGGCCTGCGGTGAAACAGCAGGATGGAATTGACCTTGCCCCAGGCGCTGACCGACAGATCGGGCAACAGTACGTATTCATCGCTATGCTCGCCATAGGCAAAACTGGATATAGGCCCCATAGCTACTGTACCATCCGCCATAGCCCGGTTCAACTGGGCGGGAACCTGCTGCACCAGCTCCACCCGATTATGGAAGCGCTCAATTGGAAAATGATAAAATATTGGCCATACATTCGTATAATTAATCCTGCCGATCCGTATCGGATGACCGCTCATGTGAATGCTCACCCCATCTTCTGTACAAGTCATGTTCGATATCCATCAAATCCAACACCTTTCCCACCAGGAAATCAGTGGCTTCATCCAGTGTGGACGGCTTGTGGTAAAAAGCCGGCATTGCCGGCACAAGCTTCGCTCCTATACGGGCAAGAGTGAGCATATTTTCCAGATGGACGGCGTGCAGAGGCGTTTCCCTGGGAACGAGCAGCAGCGGTCTGCCTTCCTTAAGCATAACGTCTGCGGCACGTTCCAGCAAATTGTCGGAGGCTCCTTTTGCTATTGCAGACAACGTTCCCATCGAACAGGGAACCACAACCATTCCTGCCGTCCGGTGAGAGCCGCTGGCGATAGAGGCTCCGATGTCCTTCACATTGTGGTATGTAATCCGGCCGTTCCCTGCTCCCAGATGGGCTTGAAGCAGGGCGGCCCGATCGCCGCCCCTCCAGTCCAGCTCATCTTGAAGCACTCTCCAGCCTGCCTCCGTAATGACCAGATGGATATCCCTGGCCGACTTGAGCAAGGCTCTGCACAGCTTGACGCCATAAACCGCCCCGCTTGCTCCAGTTATGCCGACAATCCACGGCCTCTCTTGATGAACCGGCATCCGTTAACGCACCACCAGATCAAATAATGTAAAAGTAAACACAATAATACTTAAAACTCCATTCATTGTAAAGAACGCCGTCTGGAGCTTGCTGAGATCGTCAGGCTTTACAAGACGGTGCTCATAATAAAGAATGGCGTAAGCAATCAGCAGCCCGGCAAAGTACCACCAACTCAGCTCCGTCATGATAAAAAGGGAAGCGAAGCCCACAGCCGTTAAAATATGAAATGCTCTGGAAATCCGCAAGGCCTTGGCAATGCCAAACCGGCTGGGAATGGAATGAAGGCCTTCCTTACGGTCATACTCCATATCCTGACAGGCGTAGATAATGTCAAACCCGCATGTCCAACATGCTACTGTAAGATAAAAGATGATAGCAACAAAGTCAATTTTGCCTGTAACGGCAACCCAACCGCCCAGAGGCGCCAAGGCGATGGTCAAACCGAGAAAAACATGGCACAGCCAAGTGAAACGCTTGGTATAAGAGTAGAAGACCAGGAAAAAAACAGCAATCGGCAACAGTTCCATAGACAGGATGTTCAGTTGGGACGCAGCCCAGAAGAGCAAAATGAATGACAGCGCAATGAAAATATATACTTCAGCGGAGCTGATCAATCCCGAGGGAATGGCCCGGTTCTTCGTTCGGGGATTCTTCGCGTCAATGGCCCGGTCAATCACCCGGTTCAAGCTCATCGCCGCCGTTCTTGCCCCGACCATCGCCAGTGTGACCCAACCGATCTCCGCCCAGGAAGGCAGTTGACCGGATACTACGACAGAGCCGAGCAACGCTCCCATGAATGCAAAGGGGAGGGCGAAGACCGTATGCTCGAACTTGATCATCTCCATAAATATTCTGACCTTATTCAGCATCCCGCAAACCTCCTTCCACCAGCTTCGGTTTGAAGCCCATGTGAAGCGCCGCGATGCCGCCCGTTAACGGATAAACCTCTACATCCGTTAATCCCGTCTCCCGGAATATCCCGGCCAGTTCCCGGTGATCGGGAAAATGAACCAGAGATTCGGGAAGCCACCGGTACTGCTCGTACTTCTTGGCAATCAGCTTGCCCAGAAGGGGAAGAACCTTTTGGAAGTAAAAATAATAGATGGATTTGAACGGCTGCCACGTGGGTTTGGACAATTCCAGCGAAACCACGGTGCCTCCCGGCTTGACCACCCGCTGCATTTCTTTAATGACCTGCACCAGATCGGGAACATTGCGGAGAGCAAAACCAATGGTGGCATAATCAAACGTATTATCGTCATAAGGAAGGCTCATCGCATTCCCCTGTACAAGCGAAACCTGGCTGTCCAATCCCAGAGACCGGACTTTCCGTTCCCCGTAATCCAGCATGCTGCGGCTGAAATCCAGACCGACAATGCCCCCCGTCTTACTTTCCTTTGCCAAACTGATGGTCCAGTCACAGGTGCCGCAGCATAGATCAATTGCCGTCTCTCCCGGCTTCACCCCCAGCTTGGCCATTGTGAATTTGCGCCACGCCTTATGCCGCCGGAAGCTTAGCACATCATTCATCAAATCATATTTGGGGGCTATGCTTTCGAATACCTCATGCACGAATTGTTCCTTCGTTTTGGCCTTGTTCATCCTGCAGTCATCGCTCCTCCAGCACCTTAGGTGTCCGAACCAACCGGAGAAAGGGCTCTCCGATTTGAATCATCTCCTGCATCAAATTCTCTGAGTTCGACTGCTTGGCTTTACCGTACACGTATTGAACCTGCTCCTCCAGCATGGCATACAGCTTACCCTTAATATCATATTTCTCCAGTATGGGACGCAGCTTCTCTTCATCATGAATATCTGATCCCAAATGCCTCCGCTCTTCGCCGGTGCCATTCTGCATAATATGCCAGAAGCCCCAGCTCCCGGGGAAGGTGACAAGATCATCACAACGGCCGATCTCTCCGGCGAGCACCTCACAACGGGCGACTCCCGTAAGAACATCGGGCCAGAGCTTATGCTTGGCGCCTTTCATCAATTGGCCGAAATGCATGAACATTTGTGTGCGGATATGGACGGTCTGCTGGATATAATCCTCGGCGGACAGCTTCAACTGCTTCATCCGGGTATACAAGCTCATCTTCAGGCGGTTGACCTCACAGATGGCAGCAGACAACTGCCGGACCATCTCAATCTGTCCTGCCTGGGACAGAATCTGATAGAAACCCGAACTGAAGTAATCTCCTGCCAAAACCTTCATCTGGCGGGAGCGGACCGCCTTCTTTTCTTTCACTGCATTGGAGACGGACACCATCTCATGCGTATCAATTCCCATCTGAACCAGGGAAGTGGCGAGAGCGTACAGCTCCTTGTGGGCGCCATCATCTGCCGGATCATGCAAAAAAGCACACAGAAGACGTGTTCGGGATGCCGGAAACTCAGGCAGCACCGTATGGATCTTAATCATATCGTATTGCGTATAACGCTTTGCCAGTTCCGGTATGTGGAAAGGATTCATCCGATTGCCTCCGAACATGAGTGAAAATTACTCTCAAACCTACAGCACTTAATTATAGCATAACCTGTCTTATGCCGCACGATTTTGTGAAATTTTTGGACAAATATGAAATCAAAATTTTTGTTTCCACTTGGGCGTATAGCTGAAGTGGTAGCGGCTCTCCAGATAGGTTCGGAGCTCCGCCGCAGAAGCACCCGGCCGGGCGTCTATTGCCCCGTCCTCTTGGGTCCGTTTGGCTTCCATGGCCACCAGAAGCTCCCTGTTCCTCCTGTCCGTTGCGTCTGAAAGCATGACTCGGATCACCACCCGCTCCACATTAGTCGTGGAGCTCCATGCAAAATGGGACAGCTCATACAAATCATGATAGACCAAACGTTCGCCGCTCAGACCCGTAGGCCAAAAAAGATCTACAGTCATAACCGACTTTCCGTAAGATGCCTTGGCAATATCCAGCTCAAGCGGCAGAGCGGCCAGCGCATCCACCATATTCATTTCCGACAGCGCCCTTGCCTTGTCCGGTTGAAAGACGGGACTGGCGTCTTTGGTGCGGTTGTCCGTCAGCCACGACAATCCCCATGCCAGGGCCACGGACAAGACCAGTGCCGCAGCCAACCGCGCAGCGAGTTTCATACGGCTTCCCCCTTGTACATGCTTGGCAGCGGCGTCCGTCTTAGTCAAGGCAGCCTTCGTCCCAAAACGTCCATTCCGTCTGCTACTACTCATTGTACAAAAGAAAAAAGCAGGCTATGCCTGCTTATCCCGATTATTATTCCTCCGTATCGATAACGCCATGCTGGGTCCAGATCATGGCCTTGCCCCGCACCTTGATGGCCGAAGTATGCTCAGTAAACTGGACGATCATCACTTCTCCCTTGTCCAGCTTTTCCGTATGATGAAACCGGGTATCCTGGCCGCGGGTCAGTCCGATTACATGCACCCCGTTATCCTTGGCTTTAATTACAAAATGCTCGCCCAGATGACTCTGATCAGTCGGCATCTTAGCATTCCCTCCGTTGCTTGTAAGCTTCTTATCCTTATGATGGACCAAAGCGGCTTCCGTGTCAAATCCCCGCCTTCCCGCAGAAGCCAAGGACAAGATAAAGCCCGGCCGCATCCTTATAACGCCGTGAGTTGTCAGGAAACCGGGCTGCTTCCCGGTGTAAAAAGAAAAAGACATCGCATTGACGATGTCTTCCTACAATGGATCGGATTGACAGGATTTGAACCTGCGACCTCGCCCACCCCAAGGGCGCGCGCTACCGAGCTGCGCCACAACCCGTTACCAATTCTTTCATCTCCTCCTTCGGAGGCGACAAAAATGAGTCTATCTCATTTCTAACCAAAAGTCAATATATGAATTCAATCTTTTTTTTCGAAGAGTCTTCCGCAAAAACATGGAGCCCGGACAAAGGATGCCAGGCTCCACCGCGGACAAATTCTCTACAAACGTCTATGTATGAGAGAATTTATTATTGGATTACATCCCTCAATGCTTTGCCGGGTTTGAAGGAAGGTACCTTGCTTGCTGCGATTTCAATTTCTTCACCGGTTTGCGGATTTCTGCCTTTGCGTGCGGAACGCTCCCGCACCTCAAAATTGCCAAATCCAACCAGTTGAACCTTATCGCCGCTTTGCAGAGCTTCGGTGATCGCCTCGAATACCGCTTCGACAGCCTTTGTAGCGTCCTTCTTGGAGAGCTCGGAGCCTTCTGCAACCTTAGTAATCAAATCGGATTTATTCATGCCTTTCACCTCCCCCCGGTCTATTACCTGTGTTAACCGAATCTTCAGGAAATATACATGTCCATTGAATAAAACGAACAAATTCATAGTAATACACCCTTGCGGCAATTTCAAGTGAGGAAATGGTGTTTTCCTTTGAATTTCCGACATTTTCTTCCTATTGAGGATCAAAATACACAAAAAAATGCAAAATTGCCCCACAAAGTGGGGCCTTGCCTTTCGATGCTTATTCCAGGTACTTTACGGGGGCCCCAGAAAACTTATAAATTCTATAATGTCAAAAAATCCCGCAGAGCATGATTGAATGTCATGCTTTGCGGGATCTTGGAGCATTTTATCTTAGAGAATAATGGCAATCAATCCGCCTGAGCCCTCATTGATGATCCGGCCCAGAGTTTCCTGCAGCTTGTAGCGGGCATTATCCGGCATCATGGCCAGCTTGCCTTGGATGCCTTCGCGGACAATGGAGTGGAGGGAACGCCCGAAGATATCCGACTCCCAGATTTTCAGCGGATTCTCTTCGAAATCCTGCATCAGATAGCGGACCAATTCCTCGCTTTGCTTTTCTGTTCCGATGATCGGGCAGAATTCCGATTCCACGTCCACCCGGATCATATGCACGGACGGCGCTGTGGCTTTCAGACGGACACCGAAGCGGGAGCCTTGCCGGATCAGCTCCGGCTCATCCAGCGCCATCTCGGCCAGGGTGGGCGGCGCAATCCCGTATCCGGTGGTTTTGACCATTTCCAACGCTTCCGCGAACTGGTCGTATTCCCGCTTGGCATGGGTGAAATCCTGCATCAGCTGCAGAAGGTGGTCCTTGCCGCGGATCTCTACGCCCACGACTTCCATCAGAATATGATCATACAGCTCATCCGGAGCGAACAGGTCGATTTCTGCAACACCTTGCCCCATATTCATGTCGGCCAAAGCAGCCCGCTCGATAAAGTCGTAGATTCCGAACTGACCTACTACCCGGTCCACATCACGAAGTCTGCGGATATCCTGTACCGTATCTCTGACAGAGATCTCGAATTCGCTGCGGAGCCAGTGCTTCTCATCCAGCACCATAACCCAACTGGGCAGGTTGACGTTGACTTCATGCACGGGGAACTCATAGAGCACTTCACGCAAAACGGAGAGCACCTCGTTCTCGCCCATGGTAGCGGCGGACAAAGCCATAACCGGAATGTCATACTTGGCGGACAGCTCGGAGCGCAGCTGTTGGGCAGGCTCGCTGTCGGGCTTCATGGTGTTGATCACCAGGATGAAGGGTTTGCCTACTTCCTTCAGCTCCGCGATTACCCGTTCCTCGGCGTCTACATACGATGAACGCGGAATCTCGGCGATGCTGCCGTCTGTAGTAATGACCACGCCCAAAGTGGAATGCTCCTGAATCACCTTGCGCGTACCGATTTCGGCTGCTTCCTGGAAGGGGATCGGCTCGTCGAACCATGGTGTGGTAATCATTCTCGGCCCCGCCTCATCCTCATAGCCCTTTGCTCCTTGCACGGCGTATCCGACGCAGTCCACCAGACGAACATTCACGTTCAGTCCTTCGGCTACGGAAATTTGCACGGCATTGTTCGGGACAAATTTGGGTTCCGTGGTCATAATCGTGCGGCCTGCCGCGCTCTGCGGCAATTCATCAACCGCTCTCACACGGTCCGATTCGTTCTTAATATTGGGAATAACCACCGATTCCATAAACCGCTTGATAAAAGTGGACTTTCCGGTGCGAACCGCGCCTACTACCCCCAGATAGATATCTCCACCTGTACGTTCGGCGATGTCCTTAATGATATCGACTCTTTCCA
Source organism: Paenibacillaceae bacterium (assembly GCA_029256185.1). Taxonomy (GTDB): domain Bacteria; phylum Bacillota; class Bacilli; order Paenibacillales; family NBRC-103111; genus Paenibacillus_AR. The sequence continues at coordinate 61,653 of JAQSYI010000019.1, read as the reverse complement.
ACATGATCCCCTCCTAAGAGAATTTACGCCAGCGTACTGGCCCCGTAAGACTTTCCTTCCTTGCGGTTTCGCTTCTTACGAGGCTTAGCCGTAACAAACGAAATCTGGCAGCGTACAGCATCCTTGTTCTGGCTGACTCGTCATGCTGGCGTCTGTCATACGCCCCACGAAAGATGCTTGATGGGCGCTGTAACGCAACCACACTCGTACCATCTTTTGGACTAGTAAAAATATATGTAGACAGCCCTGGAATATGACAGCTTTTTTTGGCCGCCGTTGCCCTGTGGACCAGCAATCGGGGCATGCAAAAAGCTTCTCCGCTTTATGATATATGTTTGCCTGAACGCCCTTATTCCTAAAGGGTCCGGGGTTTGCTGCCGATTGCAAGTCCAGGCTTGGCACCCGCTGCAGCCATTATCAGATTCCGATGCAGCAAAAAAATAGTCTGCGAGAAAAATTCTCGCAGACTACCAAAGCTGATCCTCTTCTTTGCTCTTCAACAATTGAGCGCGTATAGCCGCCTTCAACGGGTCCTCAGGGAGCTCGGCCGTCACATCCCCCATCACCTTGGCTTGGCAGGCAAAACGGTAGCCTTGCCCCGCCAGGGGCCCCAGCTTGGCTGTCTCGGCGGGCAGCGGCGCCGACAGCTCCTTTTCACCTTGCAGAATCTTTACTTTGCACATCAGACAGCTCAAACCGCTGCTGCAGCGTGACCGTATGGGTATTCCCGCCTTGCGCCCGGCCTCTAATATAGAGGTGCCCGGCCGCACCTGGACAGCTTGGCCCGTCGGGCGGAAGCTGACTTCCGGCATTGCCATTCCCCTCTCTGTGCTCCATGTTAAGTACTCTGGCGCGCTCCATTAAGTACTCTGCGCCCCATGCTGAGGCTGTTCATGCTAGTCTCTGTGCTCCATCCGAGCGTTTTGTCCCGATACTCTCAGTGTGCGCCACTTCCGAAAATCATGACCAGTATAGCATTATGCCGCTATTTTGAAAACCTTTGGGGGGAGCTCGGGGGGAACTCGGGGGATTTCCCGGCTAACTGTGATCCCCTTTTGGGTCCCGGGAAATGGACTTGAAAATAAGACCCCTATTTTTCCCTTATTAACCCGGCAGAAAGGCATTCGCGGCTAATAAGACCCTTGATTTTCCCTTATTCCCCTTCAAAGCTGGAAAAATGGGTAGTGAAAATTGGAATAAGGGAAAATACGTTCCCTTATTCATGCAAATTGGCTGACGGGAGTAAGCATAAGGGAAAGTACGTTCCCTTATTTCCCGTAGTGGGTTAAGAGGCTCAATAACCGCAAGAGTTGTTGCGGTGAGTTAAGAATCAATAACCGGAAGATTACAGCGGGAAAAACGGCCATAACCCCGTTCCACAAGAAAAGCCCCGTCACTGGGGCTGTGCCTGCTCATTGACGGGGCCGGAATGCATTTATTTTTTACCGGTCATCATTTTCATCAGGGCTTCCATGTTGTTGGGGTTCAGCTTGCTGCCCTTGACCGCCTTGACAATCTCGTTCATCGTCTGCTCGGATACGGGGACGTTGACCAAAGACGCCACCTGCTTGATCAATTGCCGCAGTTGCTCTTCACTTTGCATCGTGGCGGGCTTCACATTGCTCGCCAGCTTATGGATATCTTTCTCGGTAACGGACTTGCCCGTTTTGGTCTTGACCGCTTTCAGTACATCCTTGGAAATATCTTTGCCGGACATCATCATACCTCCCCTTAGGCGTTGAACTGCCAGATAAGGTATAGTATGAAAACAAACGGGCAAAGGTTTGGGCTCACCAGGACTTCAACCCGTCCAATTCACTGCCGCGGCCTGGGCAATTTCTTCAATCTCATGAGTGCGGACCCGTCCCATCAGATCCTCGACGCCTTGCTTGGGGGATTTCCCTTCGAACAGCACCTGGTACAGCACCTTGGTGATGGGCATGCTGACGTTAAACCGCTGCGACAGCTCGTATGCGGCCTTGGTGGTCTTGACCCCCTCCACCACCATCCCCATCTGTTCCAGCACTTCATGAAGCGCCTTGCCTTGGCCAAGCATATATCCTGCACGCCAATTGCGGCTGTGGCGGCTGGTACAAGTCACCACCAGATCCCCGAAGCCGGACAGACCGGCAAAAGTCAGCGGATTGGCTCCCATGGCAATCCCCATGCGGCAAATCTCCGTCAGACCCCGGGTCATCAAAGCCGCCTTGGCATTATCGCCAAAGGCCAATCCGTCACTCATGCCCGCACCCAGCGCTATAATATTTTTGAGAGCGCCCGACACCTCAACGCCAATAATATCCGGGTTGGTGTATACGCGGAAGTAGGAATTAATAAACAGATCCTGGGCCGCCTCAGCCGCTTCCTCACGCCTCGCGGCCACCACGACGGTGGTAGGGCAGCGGACGATAACCTCCTCGGCATGGCTGGGTCCGGAAAGGACCACTAAACGGTCGGGATCAACTTGAGGCAATTCTTCGGCAATGACATCGGTCATCCGCTTCATCGATTCGGCTTCAAAGCCTTTGGTGGCATGAATAATCAATGTGCCGCTTCCGATGAAAGGCTGCATCTGACGGGTGACCTCGCGCACCGCAGCGGACGGAGCCACCATGACAACCGCTTCCGCACCGCTAAGAGCCTCCTCCATGCTGGCGGTAGCCCGGATGCGGTCTGAAAGCACAGCTTCATTAAGGAACCGCCGGTTCGTGTGACAGCTGTTTATTTCTTCCACCTGCTCAGGATGCCGGGTCCATAAGCGTACATCATGACCGTTGTCGGCCAACACGGATGCCAGCGCAGTGCCCCAGCTCCCGGCTACCAATACTGCGGTTTTTCTGATAGGCATGGCATACTCCTCCTGATTGGGAATTTGACCCTGCTATGGCGCAGAACTTTATTCTATGTAGCGTTAGGACACTCTTTTTGTCTTTCCCAACTTGTTTTCCTGGCCCTTCATCAGCTTGGAGATATTGGAGCGATGGCGGACAAAAGCGAATACGGCGATCAGAAGACTCAGCAGAAATATCGGCCAAGGCCGTTGGAGCAGCAGAATAAAAACAGGGATGAATCCGGCAAACAGCAATGAGCCCACGGAAACATAACGGGTTACGGCAATCACTGCAATCGCTATGATACCGGCAAATAAAGCGGGCAGAAACGCCAAGGTCGCCATCACACCAATGGTGGAGGCAATGCCCTTGCCGCCCTTGAAGCCAAAATAAACAGGCCAGTTATGACCGGCTATAACCGCAATCCCGCAGGCAATCTGCACCCATATGGAATCTTGTCCCAACAGAACGGGAAGCAGCACGGCAGCCATTCCTTTGGCCGCATCCAGGAGCAGAACCGCTATCGCCGGCCCGGTTCCCAGTACACGAAGGGTATTGGTAGCTCCCGCATTGCCGCTGCCATGCTTGCGGATGTCAATTCCTTTCAGCATCCGTCCAAGCAGATAGCTGAAGCTGACCGAGCCTAACAGATAGGCAATAATAATGGCTGCAAACGCCATAATGACTCCTCCTAAAAGCTTTCACTGATAAACAGCAATGATTATATTGCTGTTCAGGGAAAGCTCGCTTCGTAAGCATCCGCTAAGCTTTCACTGATAAACAGCAACGGATATTCGCTGCCGCTTGAAGGAAAGCCCGCTTCGCTAGCCTGCGCCGAGCTTTCCTGATATAGGATATCCAGACCTGTTATGATTCGTCTGATTTTCTCCGTGTAAACAGCCTCAGAGGAGTTCCTTCGAAGTCAAACGCTGCCCGGATCTTGTTCTCCAGATACCGCTCATAAGAGAAGTGCATCAGTTCCGGATCATTTACGAACAAAACGATGGTAGGCGGCTTGACGGCAACCTGGGTGGCATAGTTCAACCGCAGACGGCGCCCCTTATCCGTTGGAGGAGCATTCAGAGCAACTGCGTCGCTGATGACATCATTAAGCACATGGGTCACAATCCGCATGGAATGGTTCTCGGCGGCCTTGTTAACCACGGGGTACAGTTTGTGCAGCCGCTGCTTGGTTTTGGCGGAGACGAAGACTACGGGCGCATAAGACATGAACAGAAAATGGTCCCGGATCTTATTGGTGAAATTCTGCATGGTCTTATCGTCCTTCTCCACCACATCCCACTTGTTCACCACAAATACACTTGCCTTGCCTGCTTCATGGGCATAGCCGGCAATATGCTTGTCCTGCTCGATGATGCCTTCCTCGCCGTTGATGACCACGAGAACCACATCTGCCCGCTCGATCGCCTTCATGGCGCGCATCACACTGTACTTCTCGGTAGACTCATACACTTTGCCGCGCTTGCGCATGCCGGCCGTATCGATAAGCACGTATTTCTGCCCGTCTTTGGTGAACGGAGTGTCAATCGCATCACGGGTTGTACCCGCTTCCTGGCTGACGATAACCCGCTCTTCCCCCAGCATGGCGTTGACCAAAGAGGACTTGCCCACATTAGGCCGGCCAATCAGGGCAACCTTGATTACATCCTCGCCATACTCATCCCCGGTATCCTCCGGGAAATGCTTGGATGCCTCTTCAAGCAAATCCCCGATCCCGATCCCGTGGGACCCGGAGATGCTTATGGGGTCGCCGAAGCCAAGTGAATAAAATTCGTAGATATTTTCCTGACGCCCGATATTGTCCACCTTGTTGACAGCAAGCAAAACAGGTTTGCCGGATTTGAACAGAATCTGGGCGATTTCTTCATCTGTGGAGGTAACACCCGTCTTGGCATCCACCATGAAGACGATTACGTCGGACTCCTCAATGGCCAGCTCTGCCTGTACGCGGACAGACCGCATGATCTCGTCTTCTCCGTCAATCTCGATGCCGCCTGTGTCAATAACGCTGAATTCTCTATCCAGCCATGTGCCTCTGCCGTAGAGCCGGTCTCTCGTAATCCCCGGCTTATCTTCAACGATGGCCATCCGGTCGCCCACAATCCGGTTAAAGATCGTGGATTTGCCCACATTCGGGCGTCCCACAATCGCAATGATAGGTTTGGCCATTTCTTTCACTCCCAACGTCTTTGCTTCAAAAACCCGCATTTCTCATCATAACAAAATAACCCTGTAAAGTGAAGCTTTTGCTTGAAGGCTTAAGGATTCCCGTGATGGTCCACCAGAATCAGCTGTCCGTTGCGCAGATCATGCACAGAGGAATCCAGGATTTTCTCCAATTGGAAGGCAATCCGCTTCTGCTCCTCTTCCCCGGAAGCGATAAAGATCGGAGCCCCTCCCGCCACTGTGCCCCCGTTCGTTGTGACAATTGCAACAATTCTTCCCATCAGTCAGTCCCTCCCCGTGGATCAATGCCTGCCGGCAACTCCGCCTACAACTGGTCCCCTTGGCGGACATGGGCCTCCGAAGGCATCCGTACGGCGCTTTCCAGAATCGGCACCTTCGAAAGCACGGCCTTGGCGGTTTCTTTGTTCTTCTCCTGGGGCAGAAGAAATACGCCCAGACGCCCGTCATTCATATCAAGCTTCGCCATCGGCGTAAGAGCGGGCTCTCCGCTGTCCCGGTATACCCCCATAATGGTGCATGCGTCATGCAGAATGGCTTGCCTCTGACCCAGATTCGACAGCGTCACACGGCTGTTTTTGTTCTTCGGCCGGATAATGCAGCCCAGGCCGCGTTCGGCGATAATCCGCCGGGTCTCCTCCAAGCCCACATTCATGATGTAGATGTCCCCCACATACAGGTCAGGACCGTCAACCCGGATATCCGCATGCTCTACATCCGCAATCGTTGCAATGGATTTGCCTGTCTTAAAATAATTCGAAATCAACAGCGCCCCCACCCCGGCCGCCGCTCCCCAGTACCAATCAAATACAATTCCGCAAAAAGCGGCTGTAAACGAAGTGAAGATCACCATATAGTTCCGGCCTTCAAACACCATGGCGATGCCCTCTATATAAGTGGCGCCGCGGGGCACCAGCTCCATGCTGTCAATTCTCGTAAGCGTCTCCCGTTCCATATTGCGGACATCGCGGAACTGCTGGGCAGCCAGTGTGAGGAAAGTAACGGCTGTATATTGCTTATCCAACAGAGAGGGAACCGCCAATGCACCCAGTGCAGCGGCTATTACCCCCAGCGCCAGATGGATGATCCTTCCATGGGGATAGGTGGGATACTGCCGGTAATCCGTTCGGAGCATGGAAATCCGGGCAACAATTCCGAAGAAGACCCCCAGAATAATACCCGGTGTATATGACGACGTCACAACCGAGGCCATACTTGCATCAGTCCTCCCCCTGCTTCCAATGTCCGGTATACCGTCTTACAGCATTCGCTCCCGCCCGGACGGACTGTTCTGCGGCTACTGTCAGCCCTCTGCATACACCAAATACATACCACCAGTGATCGGAGAAGACCGGCCCGCCGATAATCAATCCCGGCATGCTATGGCGATGGAGCCAAGCGTGAACACATTCTGCGGCAAGCAGCCCAACCGTGATGGCAATAAATTGCCAGAGCCAGTGGCGTCCCGTCACAAGAGTCAGCAGGACCAGCGCCAACACAGGGCCGATTGCAGGCAGGGCTTGGGCAAACGCCAGGTTCCAACCATTCAGCTCCTGCATGAGCAGATCAAGCAACCCAAGCATACAGCCCGCCATCCATACATGCCCCATCTGCCCCAGTGTGTCCAGTTTCCAGGTTCCCCATATTGCAAGCAGCAGCAGAAAGGGTGCGGTCAACCGGAGATTCACTCCGCCGGCAGACACATCAAACCAGCCAGCCGCAAACCAGCCGATAAAAAAAAGAAGGATGCTTGTTTGGCTAAGTCCGCGAAACAAAATATCCTTCCAACCGCTTGCAAGCAAAATAAACAGGATGGTGATCAACACGAAAGAGAGATAACCGGGATTCATACTTTTCACCCAATTTCCATACTTGGTTTACGTTTAGTATGAATCAACGGCAGGGTTCTCATTCGGTCACTTGGATTGCCTTCTGGCCAACAGGCTCAGATCAATTCCGCGAAGCTGGCACCACTCCGCGGTTTCCCCTGTAATCACCACAGGCAAGCTGTGCATCGATTGGACATCCGCAGCGCCAAGAGCAGCCATGACAATCGCCGTCTCTTGCAGACAGCGCACAATGGCTGTCTGAAGCCCCTGCTCCCCTTCCTCGAACAAGGCTTTGAGGAACAAGCCGGAGATGCCCGCGGCCGATGCCCCCAACGCCAGGGCCTTGGCCACATCCATGCCGCTGCGGATGCCGCCGGTAGCAATAATCCAACCCTCTTGGAAGGAATCCGCACATTCCAGGAGAGCGACGCTTGTAGTACAACCCCAATCATTCAGTGAATCCATAGGGGGATTCCTTCTTGCATTCTCAATAGCGGCAAAACTGGTTCCGCCCGTCCCGCCCACATCCAGGATGCGGACTCCCGCCTCCTTCAGCTTCAGAGCCGGCTCACGGGCAATACCGAAGCCGACCTCCTTCACAATGACCGGCACGGGAAGCTCCTGAACGATTCGGGCAATCCGTTCAGTCGCCCCCCGGAAATCCCTTTCCCCCTCCGGCATAAGCAGCTCCTGCATGACATTCAGATGAATCTGAAGGCCATTCGCACCAATCATCTCCACCGCTTCACGGGCTTGCCGCACAGTGGCCTCGCTGCCAAGATTGGCCAGAATGATCCCGTCCGGATTCGTCTGCCGGACCACCTGGTAGCTCGCCCTCATCTCCTTGTTGGCAATGGCGGACATCTGGGAGCCCACTGCCATTGCCGTCCCTGTTTCCCTGGCTGCCGCCGCCAGCTTGCGGTTGATTTCCTCCGTCTCGGGAGCACCGCCGGTCATGGCATTAATAATAATCGGCGAACTCAGAACGAGTTCGCCGATGGAGGAAGCCAAGGAAATGGAGTCAAGTGAGATTTCCGGCAATGCATTGGGAACCAGCTTCACATCGGCAAATCCCTGCCGGCCGGATTGTCCGGTAGACAGGGCATGCCGGATATGCTCCAGCTTGCGGGAAATTCTCATAGAAACCGCTCCCTGTTATTTTTTGAAGTTGTTCAGCTTGTCTCCGAAACGTTCGCCCAAGGTCAGATTCAGGCTTTGGCTTGGAGGAGCAAATTCGGCATTGGAAGTGTCGCGGTTGCTGCGGTGAGGTCTTTCGCCGCGTTCCCGCTCCGGTCTCGGTTCTCTTGCCGGCGCTTCCTGGGTATCCTTGATGCTCAGGCTCACCCGTTTCTCATCGGCATTGATGTCCAGCACCTTAACCTGAACCTCCTGTCCTTCCTTCAGCACCTCGTGAGGAGTACCGATATGGGAATGGGAGATTTGGGAGATATGGACAAGCCCTTCCACGCCGGGAGCCACTTCGACGAATGCGCCGAAGGTAACAAGGCGCTTCACTGTACCAGTGATGATGTCGCCTACGCTTACCTGTCCTGCTACCGTCTGCCAAGGTCCGGGCTGAGTGGCCTTGATGCTCAGGCTGATCCGTTCATTGGCAGGGTCTACCTTCAATACATGCACGCGCACTTGATCGCCTTCCTTCACGACTTCGGAAGGCTGTTCTACATGATGCCATGCCATTTCGGAGATATGCACCAGGCCGTCAATACCGCCGATGTCGATGAACGCGCCGAACGGTGTCAGGCGTTGCACAGTACCATCAAGCTCTTGGCCGACCTTGATATTGCCGATAATGGATTTCTTGCTGGCTTCAAACTCCTCGTCCAGCACGTCCTTCTGGGAAAGAATAACCTTGTTCTTTTCCCGGTCAATTTCTTTGACGCGCAAGCGGAGAGTACGGCCCTTGTAATCGGAGAAATCCTCCACAAAGTGGCGCTCCACCATGGAAGCGGGAACGAAGCCGCGCAGCCCTACGTCCACAACCAAGCCGCCCTTGACCACATCGGCCACCTTGGCTTCCAGAATATCCTTGGACTCCAGCTTCTCTTGCAGGGCACCCCAGGCCTTCTCGCTGTCGATGGCACGCTTGGAGAGCTGCAGCGTTTCTTTGCCGTCGTTGATATTGACAACCTTCAGCTCCAGTTCGTCGCCCACTTGCACGGCGTCTGTGGCATTCTCCAGTTGTACAGCCGACAGATCGCGCAGAGAAATAACGCCGTCATATTTATATCCGATGTCTACGATTGCTTGGTCTGCTTCAACCTTGACAACCTTGCCCTTCACGATGTCGCCTTTCTTCACGGACACCACCTGGGTCAGGTCGACGGTGTTCTCCATTGCGGGCACTTCCGCTTCAACCGCGGATACCTCTACAACTTCTTCGCCTTGCTCGAGCTTTGTTTCTTCAGTCATTGTCTATTCCTCCTTGTTTGACAACCAAACCACTTGTTTATGATGGATGTAGTATAATTCCAAGATACCATTTCCATTCATTTCAATCAATTTGAAAGCTGCTTTTTCTTTTCTGCGAGCAGACCATAGATCGCGCTCATGATCTTTTCGGTAGCGGCTTCCAACTGCTCCGAATTGCCCCCGGCAAATTCCGACAAATCCACCGGCTTCCCGTAGACCACAGAGGTTCGGGAGAAGAGCTTGTACTTGCCCACGACAGCCGCAGGAATCACCGTGGCACCGGACTTGAGCGCCAGGCTGGCAGCCCCCTTCTTCCCCATCCCCTTGTTTTTGCGGGAACCTTCGGGAAAGATGGCCAGCATATGCCCTTCCCCAAGATGGGAGAGAGCCAGCTTGATGGATTCCTTGCTCACGCCGCCGCGCTTGACCGGGAATGCTCCCAATTGGCGGATAATATAGCCTAATCCGGGAATGCGGAACAGTTCCTCCTTGGCCATAAAATGAACCTTGCGGCGCAAAAACGAGCCGACAAAGGGCGGATCAAGCAAGCTGATGTGATTGGAGCACAGGATGACGGCGCCATGGTCGGGAACATGCTCGATACCGACAATCTCCGCCCGAAAAAACGTTTTGAACATCCCCTTGAATAAAAAGCGAATGCTTCGGTAAAGCGGCACTGGGGCTACCTCCACTCCATTTTGGTTCTGCATAGTTCCAATACGGCGTTAACCACTTCTTCCAGGGACAAGCTGGTGCTGTCCAGCAAGATAGCGTCATCGGCCTGCCGGAGGGGAGAAACCGCACGCCCTTGGTCCAACCGGTCGCGGCGCTCAATATCTTGCTCCAGCTCCTCCAAGGTCATATCGGGGTCGTTCATCTCCAGAAAACGCCGTTCAGCCCGCTTGCGCGCGCTCGCCGTAAGGAACACCTTGACCTCGGCATCAGGCAGCACACTGGTTCCGATATCCCGGCCGTCCATCACTATCCCTTTGCCGGAAGCCATCTCCTTCTGCTTGCGAACCAGAATTTCTCTTACTTCAGGAATAGCCGCGATCTGCGATACATGACGGTTGATTTCCTGGGAGCGGATCAGCTCCGTCACATCCAGCCCGTCTGCTGTTACCGTTTGGCCTGTTTGGCCGGGCTTCAAGCTGATGAGAGTGCCGGCGGCAAGCGCCGCAATTTGGGCGGAATCATCAAGAGATACCCCCCGCTCCAGAACCTTCCAGGTAATCGTGCGGTACATTGCGCCTGTATCCACATAAACGTAATCAAGCTCTTTGGCCACCATGCGGGCTACCGTGCTTTTGCCCGCCCCTGCAGGACCATCAAGCGCAACATTGAATTTCCCCAAAGCTCTGGCCCCCTAGCATCGAAAAAAAAAGCAAAAAGCAGGCCGCGCCTGCGAACGATGAAAATTATACCATACTATCCTCATCTGATGCAAAAGCAGTTATGGATTTGGTTTGCTTTACCTGTTATGGAATGGAACACCTTCAAGACGTTCCACCTTGACCAGCTGCTGTCTGGCCGCCGGAACCAGCAGAATCAGCTGCACGGCCACCAGCAGAACCGCCAGCACTTGCGCTGTGCGGATCAGCAGCCGCTCCACCGAATCCGAAAAACCAGCGAACAACTCCTCATAAGAAACCTGTGAACCTTGCTCATGGCCTGGCGCTTCAATCTCATGATGTTGCTGAGGCTTCTGCATAAGTCTACCCCCTGTCCAACTGTATGACAGGAAGTATCCCCCATTGGGCAAGGTTATAATCTATACCTTTCTGATGTCCAGCTGCCGCTCGAAGCAGTAGCGGACCACCTTCTGCCTGTCTTTATCCGTAATCTCAAGAAAGCGCATCATAATCTGCCTTTTGCCGTTATCGAGAGTTTTGACGCGGACGACCTCCCCTTTGAACGGAACATGATCCACCTTGCCCGTCTTGTAGGATAGCAGCAGCCAGCAAGAGAGTGCGGATTCATTGGAAAGGACTGCTTCCCCTTCATAGAGCATGGAAAGTCCGCCTCCGCTGACATCATCGGTCATTCCCAGAAACCGGATCTGATCGGAGAGTGCAGCCGCAATCTCCAACTCGGCCGGAACCCGCAGGAAGCTCCGCCGCTGAATCTTGGTGATGGACTCCGGTTTGGGCTTCCTGATTAATACTGTCCGGATCACTTCCTCCTGAAAGCCAAGCACCGTGCTGGTAAAGTAATTTTTTACCCCGCCCTCCGTCAGAAAAAAAATGGAAAGCTCGTCGCCGGCATACAAACGCTTGAGCCGTCCGTTCTTTTCGTTCATCGGCACTTCCATCTGGATATAATCATCGGTCACATCGGAGATGCGCGCCTTATACTCCTGCCTTGCTTCTTCTTCGTCAATGGAATTGATTTGAATATTAAGAATCTGATTGATCTTGGGTAGCATCCCCGGCGCCTCCTTATGAAGGAAGAAGTCATCCTTCATTTTAGACAATTATACCACTTTTTCATCTCTTCATTGATAGATTTCGACAAAAAAAAGGATTCCCCGGAATGTTCCTTCCTCCCGGGGAAATCGGCGGCACCTTATTTCAGTTTCTTAAGCTATAGCTATTGAGCAGTCTGGGGATCCTTGTATTGCTCTATTTTCTCTTCCACTCCAGTATCTGCATTGACATACATCCGGTACCCGGAGCCGTTGATCCTGCCGATGAATTCATAGCAGAGCAGTTCCTGGTCCACATCATTCTTGATCCAGGCCAGAGTCTGGCCTTCGGACTTGAACGAGGGATTCACCGCTTGCTTCGCCTCTTCCGCCGAGAGCAACGGAGCGGGAATATCCCGTTTCTTGTGCTCATAGATGTAGTCGGCCGCCGTCAATCCGGTGACTTCGCCATTGTCAAGGGCTACCTTGACCACCAGCTTCTCCGGATAGATGATCACATCTCCCTCTTTGCGGGCAAAGGTGAAGGAGGCTACATGAGAGTATTCGTCATAATTGACCGGCACCATGCTTTCATAGCCGTGGCCCGCCAGAAAATCGGCTGCAGCCTCTCTCGCCCCGGCCAGATCCACATTGCTTTCCTGCACATCGCGGGACGACATATAATAAATGACATGCCCGCCTTTTTTGGAAATATCCGCTTGCATATCCTGTCCGGAGTAAGGATTCTTGCCGCTGACGCTGAAGCTGGCGAATTCCGTTCCGGCTCCGTTCTCGGCAGCATTCAGCCCTTCAGCCCCTCCGGGCAGCTGCAGGAATTCAGCCACCTTCGCCTTGGCTTCCTCCGCTGTGATTTCCATACCCGCAAGAGCGCTCAAACTCCGCTTCTGAAAGGTGGACGCCATCGAGGGTCCCCAATTCATCTCTTCATATTCGGATACCTTCTTGTCGACGGTCATGAATCCATCCACAATGGTATTGTCCAGTTGCTTCTCCTGAGTGGCGAGAGCACTCTCCACATCCATCCACCGCAGATTCTCGGCCAGCACTTTGGCTTGCACATTCTGCAGCTCAGCCGTGATTTCCCCCGAGTGATTGTACAGATCGGACAGCGTCTTCTGCTCCTCGACAGAGAGGGGATGCTTCGTCAGATCTCTGACAGCGGCCCGGTAGGAAAAATTCGAGATGTTAGACAGCAGCTCTTCTGTTTTGTTGAAGGGCAGAAGAGTTAGGGGCAGCTGGTTAATTTCGTTCTGGGCCTCGCTGGTCATTCTCCATACATTGCTCAAGCCCCTGCGGTAATAATCGCTGGAGCTGGAGTTAGCGGCAATGGTTTTGCCCAATTCCCCGTGGAGCTGCTCCATATGATAAGACAAATCGTGGAAAGCCCGCTGGTATTGATTCTCCGCCTTGATCAACACAGCATTTTTCTCCTGGTTCTCCTGGTATCCCCACATGGCGGTGCCGATGAAAGCGAGGGTCATTATCGGAAACATGATCACGCTTAAGCGTCTGTACATAATGCTTTTAGCCTCCCCTTTCGATAGCTTCGATTGGGTTTAGCTTTTGCCCCGGCAAGCCAGATTATGCACCCTGTCCCAGTCCCTTTCCCCAAATTAACCCCGCGAAAGAAAAAAAAGACCGCTCCGCTAAAGAGAGCATGCCTGATTGCAGCTCCCCCGCGAGTGTCTTTTCGCCTTAATAATCCTCATACTCGATTTCAAAATCATGCTCATTGCTGCACAGACACTGGCGGAAGCCGGTTTCCACCCGCCCCTTCTCGCGTTTGCCCTTCAGAATGAACCTCTCTCCGCATTGCCTGCAGTATATCCTGACCTTGGTCCGACCTGGGTTCATAACGCCTCCTGAATTCCACAAATACAGAATCATTACCCATTATGACCGGTTTCAGGAAATATTAACCTCTTCCTCCCGGACAAATCCGCGGAAGGGGGAATTGGCATTGGCCCGGTTCAGCCTCCAGATGCCCATCGTCCACAAGAGAAGCATCAGCGGAAGCATGGACCACATCCAGTACTGATTGGCGTTCAGCAGGATATAATCGAACAAGCCGTGGTAGAAAACAGGCAGGAAAAGCGAAATAACCAGCTGCCGCTTCTCATGCAACACAGAGAACTTGGCCTTGCCCAAATGATACCCCATCATCACGCCGAACAGCGCATGACCCGAAACCGGAAGAAAGGCCCTCATCAACAGCGAAGAAACCGAGGGAGCGGACAAAAAAGCATAGAACACATTCTCTACCGTAGCAAAGCCCAGAGAAACAGCCGCGGCATAAACAATGCCGTCATAAGGCTCATTGAAGTCCTGGTGCTTGTAAATGACGAAGAACACTAGAAACCACTTCAGAAACTCTTCGAGAAAAGAGGAGTAGACAAAGGAGTACAGGAACATATTTTCCCCGAAGGCAAGCACGAATGCACGCTGCAGCACCATGGTGGGAAATACGAGCAGGCCTCCAAGAATAAACATCCGGATCACGGTATGAACCGGTTCGGGTTCGTAACGGTCCTTCAGATATAGATAGGACAGCAGGGCCAGGCCAGGAGCAATGGCTGCCGCCAGAACGGATAATACGATCAATACCTGCCCCTCCTTTCACAGATGCCCTTCTATTTTACCACAGAACATCGCTGAAATGGGCCTGATTCTCGTAAAACTTCGCCCGGACGGCCCCCGTTGCCCCGCTCCTGTTTTTGACCGCCTGCAGTTCCACACTCCATGCGCCATCCGCAGTATGCCCCCGCGGCTCTATCGCCAGAACCAAATCAGAGGCGGAGCGCAGCTCAATCGGCAGCTCTTCAGGACGCTCGGCAGGCAAGGCGGCAAAAACCGGCACATTCCATTCCCTGCTCCATTCCTTCACATGGTGAGGGGATAATCCCCCCTTGACCTTCGCTTCTTCATCCGCGGCCAAAAATTGCTGCAGGGAATCGATGAATACCAGGGGAGTTCTGCCCGTCACCACAGTTATCTTCTCAACTGCCGCTTCAATCTGCTGCAAGGCGGCAGTAAGACTGCCTTCCAGCGTCCACTGCATTTTGCCGGCCTGCATATAGACCTGATTGGCGCTCTGCACGGCCTCCGGCTCATGCTCACCCCGGAGCACGGAGCCATAGGAAGCTCCCAGAACGCGGGCGATACTGATGGCCCACAGCTCAAACTGGGACATATCCCAACTGATATAGAGCACCGGATGCTGGAGAGCCGACAGACGGTCGGCAATCTGCTTCATCAGAGTGGTTTTGCCGCAGCCGGGGGGACCCGACATCACCATGAGCCCTCCGGGCAACCCTCCGCCGAGCAGGGCGTCGAGTGCATCCAGTCCCGTTGTCAGCCGGTTGGCCTGCTCACGGTGGCGCTTGATATATTCCTCATTGAATAAGGTTGCATTGCGGATATCGGGAGCCAGGGGCGCATAGAGCGTTTCCTCAATGGCGTGGTTGAGCAGCTTAACCATCACATCAACCGGCTGCTGCACCCGCGCGAACAGATCGTTGATATCCTTGACGGCCTCCGGCAGCTGGACAATAAAAGCTTCGTTGGAGCATGCGGCGAGCATGCCCTGAATCCGGACCGCTTCCCTGCGTCCGTTCTCATCGTTGCCCATGCAGATGAACACCCGCTTATCCCGCAGACGCTCTGCATGGACCTCCTTGAACATCTTCATATTGGGCAGGCAAATCCCCGGGAGATGGCTCTGCTTCAAGGTTATAACGTCAAACAGGCCGTTGCACAGGATCAAATCCTCGGAATCCGTAAGAAGCTGCTCCTGGTAGAACACATCCTCAATCCCGTATAAAGACTTATACTTGGGCTCCTTGTGGTCCACCGAGCGGCCAACCAGATCCACAATGTCCCCTCCAGCATTGAAAATGGGAATCACAACCCGGTTTTCAAAGCTTTCGCTCACAGGATCGTTGCGGTCGGACACATAGAAGCCGATTCTTCCCGGCACATAGCCGATCCGCAGCAGCTCAGCCGTATCCTTGGAAATCCCCCGTTTGCCCAGATAATAATAGGCGTCGGTGTTCATATTTTTCTGCAGAGCCGCTACGGTCTCTTCCAGATCCTGCTCATGCTTTGCGCTTCCCCACTTCAGTTCTCCCTGATTCACCACAGCACCGGCCTTTCTATATATAAACAGGAAAAAGCGCCCTCCAAAACCGCTGTTTCGAGGACGCCGGTTGTATCCGTATATCCGGTTATTCTAATTTCTTCCATCGATCAGGGAACATCAGGCAAAATGGGAGCACAGCACCTTGACCGCATCCTCCGCAATAACCGTCTTCCCGTATTCCTCCAGAACAGCCTGAGTAACGGAAGTCGCCTCTCCGAACTCGGACATAACGGCAATAATCGCCTGATAGCGGCCGTCCTTCTCCTCGGCTTCCGATTCAAGAGGCTCCACTTGCAGAATGTATTTCCCCTTGTAGGAAAACAGTTTTCCCCCTTCAGGAAGCAAGGGCAGGATCACCTTGGCCATACGAAGCAGATCCTCGAAGTCGGAGAAAGCATAAGAGATCATTTCGCTTTCTTCCAAGGTCACTTCCATTTCATATATATCTTCATCTTCCTCCAGTTGGTCAGAAGCGGATGCCGCATTCATCTTGCCGCGAGTCACAATAACCACCATGCCTTGTGCGGGAAGCGCGAATACTTCGACTGCCAGAGGACCGGAAGCATCAAAGCCCAATTCGGAATAAGCCTGTTCCATCATCTCGCTGAACAGCTCATGCACCTTGGGAATTTCTCTCCACATGTCTTCCTTCTGGATCCCGCGTTCCGTCAAGTCATCGAAAGTCAGGAAAATCCTTATCTTATCGGTACTTAAACGCTCAATCTTCATATCAGGACCCTCCTTTGTGGCCAGCTCCAAAAGCTAAGAAGCACAGCATATTAATAGTTTATGAAAGAAACGGTGAAAAAGTGTACAAAAAATAAGCAGCTTCGTAGAATCATGCACGCTTTGAGGGTCATGGACTGCCGACTTTAATTAAAGACCCTGCAAATAGTGTAATTATTATACCATGTTATCATGTCTTTTTGCGAATTGCACCGGAAAAAATATGTATATCTATTAAATTACCGCCCGATATTTGGCGTAATAAACAGCGTACCGCGTATTTGCGGCACGCTGTTTTGCAGGAATGCATGAGGCAAGAGGGTTGGGCAAATAATTAATGGGCCCCCGCAGAAGTGTGAGCAGAGCCAGCCGGAGTGCTGTTCACATGATTTTCCGCCAGAATCTGGTCCACTTCACTTTTCACTTTGGGATCCATGCCGGCGAGCTCTTCCACCTTGTCAAGAGAGGCATTTGTTTCCGGCTCCTTGTGGATCTTCATATTCTTATCCGCCATTGCCATCATGGCTTTGTCCATCATCTTGTTCACATTGTCGCCGAGTTGGGAAAATCCCATCAAAACCGTCTTGTTGGTTCTGTTCATGTACATGACTGCCGCCGCGCCTGCAGCCGCCCCTGCCAAAAAGCTGGTCACACGCATGATTGTCTCCTCCTTCTTGGATTTACTTCATGCTTAGTGTCCGTCACCCGGCTTGCCCTTATGTGAGAAAAAAACAGGGAATAAGCCCGCCAGGATGCGAGGAGGAAAAAGCAAGGCGCAATGAGAAAAAACCTCCGCGTCCCAAGGGACCGCGGAGGCTTGATTGTAAGCTTACAAGTACTGATTCTCGTGTCTTGCCTTCAGGCGAACCCAGCGGCGCTCCACCTCATCCTCGAAGGACTTGTAGGCATCCGTATATTCCGGCTTGGTCATGTGCTTGGTCTTGCCCATGGTCTTGAGCCATGCGGACAGAGGCACGCGCTTGCCCTTGTCTTCGGGATTATAGGTAATAGTGGTGATGCCATGCTCAATCTCCAGCAGCGGGAAGAAGCAGGAATCCACGGCCGCGCCGATAATGGAGGTTCCTTCCTTTTCTTCCGACAGCCAGTTAAGCGGGCATGTGATCAGAATCTTGCCGTAAACCAGCCCTTCATTCTGGGCATACCATTGGGCCTTGGCCGCTTTCTTGACCAGATCCTGCGGGAATGCTTCAGAGCCGGTGAAGACGTAAGGAATATTCGTTGCCGCCATAATTTGCGCCGTATCCTTGTGGTGGAACATCTTGCCGCCTTGATGCTTGCCCACATTGGAGGTGGAGGTGCGGTGGCCCAACGGCGTAGAATAGGATAATTGGGCACCGGTGTTCATATACCCTTCATTATCATACTCGAGAATGATCATCTTATGGTTCCGCAGAGCCGCGCCGATGGCAGCCCCCATCCCGATGTCCATCCCGCCGTCGCCTGTAACCATTACGAAAGTGAAATCATCCTGCAATCCCAGATGATCCAGTTCGCCGCGGCGCTTGCGCTCCCAGAAAGCTTCCACTACCCCGGACAAAGTGGCTGCGCCGCTTTGGAACAGGTTGTGGATATAGGTTGCTTTGTGTGCGGAATACGGATAGCCCGTGGTTACAACCATCGCGCAGCCCGTATGGAACAGGGAAACAATGTCGCCTTCAATCCCCTTGAAGAACAGCTCCAAACCGGAGAAAATGCCGCAGCCCGGACATGCGCCATGGCCTGGGGCAATCCGCTTGGGCTTCTTGGTAAGAGCTCTGAGCGGCGGAATCTTCACGTTCAGCTTGCCTGTAGCTTCATCCTTATTCACGGTGATCAAGCCGGTCTTCAGGTCCTCGAATTTCATCGGATTCAGGATACGCTGAGGCTTATTGTTGGGATCTCCCGGCGTATGTCCGTGATAGGCAAACGGAACTTCAACGAAGCCTTTGTCGATAGCATCCAAGGCGTATTGGAACATGGCATGGCCGTCTTCGGAATAGAAGTCCTTGCCGCCCAACCCGTAAACGCGGCTTACCACCATCGTGCTGGAATTGCCGTGTGTGAACAGTGCCGCCTTGATTTCATTCACCATGTTGCCGCCGTAAGCCCCGTAGGAATCTCCGCGGTCGCCGACTGTAATCGCCTTGACATTCTTCAGCGCTTCGACAATTTCCTTCTGCGGGAACGGACGGATGATATTAGGAGCAATGGAGCCCGCTTTGATGCCTTTTTCACGCAGCTGATCCACCACGTCCTTGATGATCTCGGATGAGGAGTTCATCAGGAACACGGCAACCTCGGCATCTTCCATCCGGTAAAGATCAAGCGCCGGATAGTCACGGCCGGTCAGGTCCTTGTACTCCTTGCGGATGCGGTCATAAACAGATCCGGCCCGGTACATGGCTTCCGATTGCTGGTAACAGTTATTGATATAATCAGGCTCGTTCATGTAAGGTCCGACTGTAATGGGATTGTTGCGGTCCAGCACATCGGCATAACCGTTGTGATGGGTAGGCGGCCCGATGAAGGTATGCACATCCTCGCGGTTGGCGAAGGTTTGAACGCGGCGCTTTTGGTGGGACGTGAAGTATCCGTCAGATGCCACCATTACGGGCAGACGCACTTCAGGATCCTCGGCCAGCTTGATGGCCATGATGTTCATATCATACACCGCTTGGGGATCACGGCACATCAGGATCGGCCAGCCGGTATTCAGCGCATAATACAGATCGGAATGGTCGCCGTGAATATCCAGCGGGCCGGATACGGAACGGCATACCAGATTCAGAACCATGGGGAACCGGGTACCGGACTGCACCGGCATTTGCTCCAGCATGTACAGATAGCCGTTGGCGCTGGTGGCGTTGAATACCCGCGCGCCGGCAGTGGAGGCGCCGTAACAGATACCGGCGGAGCTGTGCTCGCCGTCAGCAGGAATCAGCTTCACATCATGCTGCCCGCTGGCTTTCATCAAATCCAGAAATTGAGCCACCTCAGTCGAGGGGGAAATCGGAAAATAACCCATAATATGATAATTGATCTGATGAGCGGCGTATGCAGCCATTTCGTTGCCGGATTCATATACCATCCGCTGCTCGATCTTCGCTTCACCAAGTTCTTTGTTTATCTCTATAGCCATGTTATCCTCGCGCTCCTCTCTTTAATTAGGCGGTTACCGCACGGTCAAAGCGGTGCGGAACACGATGGTCTTCGCCATAGCCGGTTTCTTCGCGCTCCCCGGTCAGGGCTTCGGTCGGGCAAGCTACGACGCATTTCAGGCAGCCCTTGCAATATTGGTAATCGACCCCCTGCAGGAACATTTGCGGACGTCCCTTTTTATCCGGCTGTTCTTCCCATACGAAGCAGAAATCCGGGCAGACATTGTCGCAAGCCGCGCAGTGGATACACTTGTCTTCATGATAATGAGGCATCAGGCCGGAGCGGGAAATGGACAGATCCTTCAGGATGCTGTTGCCCGGATTCACAACCACGCCGCCCATGGGCTGGGTCTCATAGCCAAGACTCGGAGTATCGTGACGGACAAAAGC
This sequence comes from Paenibacillaceae bacterium, assembly GCA_029256185.1. Lineage (GTDB taxonomy): Bacteria > Bacillota > Bacilli > Paenibacillales > NBRC-103111 > Paenibacillus_AR. The sequence continues at coordinate 41,521 of JAQSYI010000019.1, read as the reverse complement.
AGGCATTGTCGTTCCTTCCGGCAGCCCGAAGGTATGGAACTTCACTTCATTATACCCGCGGTCAAAGGTCCGGAGCGCCGGATCAACGGCCTGCGGATATTTCTTCTCCAGCGACTTGCGGATGACATCGCGCATAATTTGGGGATCAAGAAAATCAACAATCCGGAATATGGCGCCCATCATGGCCATATTGACCCGGTTCTGCTCCTCCAGAGCAATTCCGATAGCGTCCACCACAGCAACGGTGCCGCCGGCAAGCTTCATCTTGTCCTTGACCTCCTGCGGGCTGCCGGTGGAGTTGACCAGCACAATACTGTCCTCCATTACACCGCTGACCACATTGATCGTCTTGGCCAAGGCTTCGTGGAAAACAACCACCACATGGGGTCTTTCGACAGGCGAGGTATCCCGGATCTTGGTGTCAATATCGCAAAAACGGATATGCGCCTTAACCGGAGATCCCTTCTTCTCGGAACCGTAGGAGGAGAAACTGACGCCATTCAAGCCCGCACCTACAACACCCGCCTCCGCGAGCATTTTACCGGCCAGATTGGCGCCCAGGCCGCCGATGGATTCCATCCGGATTTCAAAGAAACCCAGCTCATTCTTTTTAGGCAAAGTAGACATTGTGTTATCCCCTTTCTTCCTCTCCGAGGAAGTATATATAACCATACCGGGAGCATTCCACTTCCCGGCAGGCTTTACAGAAATGGAACAAGTGCAGCGAGAAAATAAAAATTAATATTCTTTACAAATCATTATAACAATATCCCAAATGAGTAGCAACAGTTTTTATTAGCAATCCAGGTATGTCATTGCCAAAGCCTTTTTCACCAAGAAAAATCATGAAATGTAGGCGTTGCTTAAGGCTTTCACGAATTAGACACTTTCATTATAGATATATAACAGCGACTTGTAAATATATAATACAGTTATCGCCGCAAATGATTTTTTTCACATACTATAGAGGGAAAACCAGGTAATAAGAAATACGATCAGGGAAGCAAACAGCACCACCAATGTTACATAGAAGCGCTTGGTCCATGCCCCCCGGTAAGACGGATGCAGCTTGCGCCGCGGAGGCAATTCATTGTGATTATCTCGATGTCCAGTCATCTTTATGTATCCCCCCGCAATCGAATCATCATCCCCATTATGAAATCGATCAGAAAATGGGCAAAAATCGGACACCACAGGGTTCCGGTCCAGTCATAGATAAAGCCCAGACCGTAGCTGATGCTAAAAACCAAGCCCGTCATGAGCCAATGACGCAGATAGCGCACATGAATGGCCGCGAACAGGATGCTGGTCCAATAGGGTCCCCAGGCAAGCTGGATTGCGCCTCTGAAGAGCATTTCCTCGCAAAAAGCCACTACGGCGGACAGAACAGCGATGTGCCAGACAGCCCGGCCGGCAAAAAGCTTCTTATTGACGCCACCGTCATCACCCACCTCCTCCGGCACCCATCTGGAGATCAACAGATCCGCTCCCACGACGGCCGCCGCAAATCCCAGCCCCCACAGCAAAGCAGGCTTCCATTCCGCAACGGACAGCATGGGCAAGGGATTCTTTAATTGTATGGCAAATACTATGAGGCTGACAACCAAAGTGAGACCTTGCGTCATATACAGATTAATCAGCAGCAGCCTTTCGTCTACGCTGTCTATGTCAATAGGCTTAATTTTCAAGTTCCGCAAACGGATCTTTTTCATTATTTCCCAGTCCATTCTCCTTATTTTCTTTTGTCCGGATATCCCCTATACTGATATTATGTCGAATACTGTCTCTCGTCAGATGGTCAGAAAAGGAGTAAATCAATGGATAAAAGACTGACAAGGTCGGATTTTATGTTTATTCTCGTGTTTATTTTTATGCTGATTTTTGCGTTGGGAGCTTTTTTTGTCGGCATGAAGGTTGGCACAGACCGCACCGAGCTGAAATATGCCGACTTGGTCAAACTGAAGCGGGAAGAAAGGGCCGGTCTTACGGCATACCACCAATCTTATCTGGTATCTTTCTATCATACCGTATATTTGCCTTTTAGAGAATTCAATTTGGTATGGTCCCAAGACATGGAGAAGATTGAAAACGAAAGCAGCAGTACGGATTTCTCCTCTCTGTTCAAAAGCTTGTCCAAACTGGCCAACGATAAGTATGAGGCCATGGTGAACCAGACGATGCCGGAGATTTCCCCCCTTCTTGCAGAAGCGCACGATGAGTATCTGAGAAGCTTGAAGCTGTTCAGCCAGGCGGCAGATTCCATGGAATCCAAGGCCAACCGGCTTGCACCCGACGCCCTGCTCTCAGAGATTAACAAGGACGCCTATTTTGGCGAAGCCAAAAATTATGCCTTGGCTGCCCAAAAAAACTATTTTGACGCTATCGTTCTGTGGCACCAATCCATGGACAGCACGGCCAAGGGAATCGACGCTATCAGCGGCGAGATATCGTTCAACGGCTGGAGCGCACTGAGTCTGAATCTGAAAAATGCATACATAGCCGGTTTGCTTGCACAAGACAAGCTGTTTTTGGATGTTACTCCCCAGGATGTTTCGTTGGGAATTGATGAAATGATCCGTTCCGGGCAAGACAAGAAGCTTAATGCGGCCAATGTGCCCCAGGCGGTGGAGATTCTGATTGACAGCCGCGCTGTCCGTCAGGGAGACTTCGTCAAGAGCAAGGCCAAGTTTTACAGCGGCGAGCTCCTTCCCCAACTGCCGTTCTTCAGCAAGATGGAATAGCGCGTGAATTGGATTTATTTTCTTGAACAGCTTATTGACAGTACGGATATTATCATGTTACATTATGAAAAACATTAACACGACAAAGCAATGAAGGAAGTAAGTATTAGGAAGCCTTCAGAGAGCCGGTGGGTGGTGCGAACCGGCGGCCGCAATAATACCGTCCATTCCGGAGCAAATGTACGAAAGTCTGGATTGGTTTGTGCCGGTTGATATCCCTTCCGGGATTAAGCAAAGCCGCGCATCACCAATTTCCGCTTCAAGTATATTCGGCAGGAAGCCGTTACCTTCCTCGGTCAAGCAATGACCGGCTAAGGCTGTTTGCGTGAGCTTGCAGCGAATTAGGGTGGCACCACGGAGATCAACTCCCGTCCCTTCTACGAAGTCGTAGAAGAGGACGCGGAGTTTTTTTGTTATCCTGTTTTTCCCTTTTGCGCTTCATCTGGAAATAAATACAAAATATATTCTGGGAGGAACTACAATGTACAAGGTACTGGTATTGGACGGAATCAGCGATCAAGGGGTTCAATTGTTGAAGGATGCGCAAGGGGTTCAGGTTGACATCAAGCCTACTATGCCCGAGGATGTGCTGCTGGGAGTCATTGGCGAGTATGATGCCGTTATGGTGCGCAGCCAGACCAAGGTGAATGCGCGGGTAATGGAAGCAGGCAAGAATCTGAAGGTGGTAGGCCGCGCCGGAGTCGGCGTGGACAATATTGATCTGGATGCCGCCACCCAACGGGGGATCGTGGTTGTGAATGCGCCGGACGGCAACACGATCGCCACCTGCGAGCTGACCTTTGCCCACATGATGGGCCTTGCCCGGATGATTCCCCAAGCGTACAAGAAAACCGTCGCCGGCGAATGGGACCGCAAAACCTTCGTGGGTGTGGAACTGCGCAACAAGGTGCTGGGCATCATCGGCATGGGACGGATCGGCAGCGAGGTAGCCAAACGCGCCAAGGTGTTCGGGATGGAGGTCATCGGCTTTGACCCCTTCATGACAGAGGAGCGTGCCGATAAAATTGGTGTCACATTAGGTACAGTGGACGATATCGTCCGCAAGTCCGATTTTATTACCGTCCATACGCCGTTGACCAATGATACCCGCAATATCATAAGCCGTCCCCAATTCGAGGTTATGAAGAAAGGCGCCCGGATCATCAACTGCGCCCGCGGCGGCATCATTGACGAAGCAGCTCTGGTGGAAGCGATCGACAGCGGCATCGTTGCCGGAGCCGCCTTCGACGTATTCACACAGGAGCCCCCTGCTGCTGACCATCCGTTCCTGAACCACCCCAAGATCATCGTAACCCCCCACTTGGGCGCCTCTACAGTAGAAGCACAGGAGAACGTGGCGGTGGATGTCTCCGAGGAAGTTCTGCATATCCTGCTCAACGAGCCGTTCAAGAACGCGGTTAACATGCCGTCCGTACCGGAGATTGTGCTGAAGAAGCTGCAGCCTTACTTCAATCTTGGCGAGAAGCTGGGCAAGGTGGCCGGCCAGCTTGCCGGAGCCGGATTGCATGAAATCTCGATCAATTACTCTGGCGAACTGAGCGACGTGGATGTTAATCCGCTGACCCGCTACATCGTGCTGGGTGTACTCTCCAACCATCTGGGCGATGAAGCCAACGTGGTGAATGCCATGCATCTGGCCAAGGCCCGTGAAATCAATATTGTGGTCCAGAAATCATCTGCCGCCAAAAGCTTCACCAATCTGGTCACTGTTACTCTCAAAACAGATAATGAAGTGCGGGTAGCCGCCGGCACGCTGCTGGCCGGTTATGGCGAACGCATCGTCCAAATCGATCAATACCCCGTTGACATCGCACCCGAAGGCCATGTGCTCTTCATCGCCCATAATGACAAACCCGGCATTATCGGCAAGGTGGGTACTCTGCTTGGCGACAACGGCGTCAATATTGCTACCATGCAAGTGGGCCGCAAGGTGGCCGGCGGGGATGCAATCATGCTGCTCACCATCGACAAGCAGGCTGCCGACGAGCTGCTGGCCGCTTTGAAGGCTCTGCCTGAAATCACCACAGCCAAGGAAATCCGGCTGTAGCCCTTCCGTTCTTCCTCCTCCTTCCATGTACCCGGCTTCGGGGTGGAAGGAGTTTTTTTTTCGTATCGGCCAACGCGCTTCGACAACTTCCGATGTTCCACGAAATTGTTCCACGAGTAACAATATAAACATCCACCGTTCAACAAAAAGAAGCATCCTTCGGACGGACCGAAGTGATGCTTCATCCCTTCATGCTAAGGGGTTAAGGGAAGGATGATGGAAAATGTCGTCCCCTGTCCCACCACACTGCGCACATTAACCGAGCCCATATGGGCCTCCACTATATTCTTCACAATCGCCAGCCCCAGTCCCGTTCCTGAGCTGCCCCTGGTTCGGGCCTTGTCCGCCTTGTAGAACCGTTCAAAGATATAAGGCAGATCCTCCGGCGGTATCCCCTTGCCCTCATCCTCCACCTCAATCAAGGCTGCGGAGCTGCCCATATCGGAGAGGGTCTGATAGCGCAGATAGATGGAGCGCCCTCTGCCGGTATGACGGATGGCATTATCCAGCAGATTGGTCAGAACCTGCTCCAGCCTGTCCTGATCCCCCTGCTCCAGCGCCACATCATCGGCTGGAAATTCACACTCCAGATGGATATCCTGTTCCTTGCACAAGGCGAGGAACTTGCGGTGAACCCTGCGAAACAGGGGAGCCAGCTCCGTTCTTCCCATATTCATCTCGATATGGCCTGCTTCCATGCGGGCCAGGTCCAACAGATCCTTCACCAGTCTCCCCATCCGCAAGGATTCGTCATGGATGACCTGGGCCAGCTCCCTGCGGTCCTCCGGCGTGGTGACGATATCATCAAGCAGCGCCTCGCTGTACCCCTGAAGCATGGACAGCGGCGTGCGCAGCTCGTGGGATACGTTGGCCACAAAATCCTTGCGCAGCTTCTCCACCTTATGCTCTTCGGTCACATCACGCAAAACGGCTACTGCCCCTCTTACCTGCTTATGGGAATACAACGGCGCCATCACCACGGACCAGACGCCCTGATGCACATGAAGCCGGTTGTTAACCACCTTGGTTTCCTGCACAACCTCATCATAGAGCATCCGCAGCGGCTCGGGAATTTGATTGGGCGCATCCTGCTCCGAATCCGCCGGGTCTGTCCAGATAATCTCATTCCATTCCTTGAGCAGAACCTCGCCGCGGGGATTGGTAAAGATCACTTTGCGCTCAATATCAAACGACATCACCGCATCCGACATGCTTCTCAGCACCCGCGACAGATTGGCTTTCTCATGATTAAGCGCCTTGATGGTCTCCTCCAACTGCTCCCCCATCAGATTGAAGCTGCGGGAGAGCTCGCCCAATTCATCATGGGACAGCACCGTGACCCGGGTGGAGTACTGCCCCTGGGTAATCAGATTGGCCGCATTCTTAAGCTGGGTAAGCGGCTTGGTGATCCGGGTAATCAGGAAGAAGGCGAAGACCGTGGTCATCAGGAACCCCATGAAGGAAACAAAGGCAAACAGCCGCTTCACATAATACTGCAGGTCCTCCGAAGACTTGACGGGCTGGTACATGATCACGGCGCTTATGATTTCACCCGAGCCTTGGGCAGTCACCGGCACCGCTACAGCCAGAAAGTCCTCCTCCTGCTCTCCCCAAAAGAACGTAAAACGCTTCTGAAGCACCTCTCCCTGAAAAAGCCGCGCCCGTTCGTCTTCATTCAGAATATCCCCGGCCAATATGGCGCCGTCGCGGGTATGGCCGTTTGGGACGGCTTCTCCCGGCTGAATTCCGATCAGACCAATGCTCTGTACGCTCAGAACATCATTCATCGCCGTAATGTAGCTGTTGTCGGCTTCCTTGCCGGAGACTTCGGAGACGATCTTGAAGGCAAGGCTCTCCAGGTCCCGCCACTGCTCATTGAGCTTGGGAAAATTGGTGTCGATGTAACGAAAGAGGAACAAGCCCAGAATGATCAGCACGACGGCCACAAGGGCAATAATGGTCATCCAGAGCTTGCCTACGATATTCTTCAAGATCATCACTACTTAGGTACCTCAAGCTTGTAGCCCACGCCCCATACCGTGGTAATCATGGCCGCAGCATCGGGTGAAACCTTGTTCAGCTTCTCGCGCAACCGCTTTACGTGAGTGTCCACCGTGCGCAGATCGCCGAAAAATTCATAGTTCCACACATCCTTAAGCAGCTCCTCCCGGGAAAACACCTTGTCAGGCGAAGTAGCCAAATAATGCAGGAGCTCGTATTCCTTAGGCGTCAGCGCCACTTCCTGCCCTCCCGCCGTTACGCGGTGGGCGTCGTGCTCAATGACCAAATGCGGAAACACAATGTTGTTGCTGGAATTGGCGTCCTTGGACAGATAGGCCGTAGCCGAGGAACGGCGTAGAATCGCCTTGACCCGGTAGATCACCTCACGGGGGCTGAAAGGTTTCACGACATAATCATCCGTCCCCACCTCAAAACCCTGAACCCGGTTGGCTTCTTCCCCCTTGGCCGTCAGCATGATGACCGGGGTTGCCTTGAACTGCCGCAGCCTGGCGCATACCTCCACTCCGTCGATGCCGGGAAGCATAAGATCCAGCAGAATCAAGTCATAGTCCTTGTCCAACGCAAGCTGAAGCGCCGACTCCCCATCCTCGGCCTCTTCGATGGAATAGCCTTCCTTCTCCAGATACATCCTCAATAACCGGCGTATCCTTTCCTCATCATCCACAATCAATATGTTTAGTCCGAGATCAGCCAAAGATCAACACTCCCCTGCATTTATTTCCATCTCTTTCCGGCAAGAATTTCATGTCATTCTATGACAAATTATATTACACTCCAGCGTAAGAGTGAAGACCTTCGCAAACTAAATTTACTCTAATTAAGGTGTGCCAGCAGCGCGGATATGGTGTTTTCCATATAGGACTCGTCCATCTTGCCGATTTTGATCTCATAGATGGCGCCGTCAGGCCGGATAAAGAAGGTGGTCGGGTACTGATGGACCCCATAAGCCTTGCGGATCCGTTCATTGCGGTCCATATAAACCGGGAACCGGATCTGATGCCGGTCCAAGAAGGCCTGTACCGTTGCATCGTCCTCGGCAAGATTGATTCCCACCACACTTACCCCATTCTGGGACCACTTGTCCGCCTGGCTTTGCAGAAGCGGCATCTCCTCGATGCATGGCGTGCAGAAGGTGCCCCAGAAGTTCAACACCACCGGCTTGCCTGCCAGCTGGCCCAGCTTGTAGGTCTTGCCGTCTATCCCTTCCACGGTGAAGCCGGGAGCAGGATCCCCGGTGCGTGGCGCACGGCTGTGCTGTCCGAACAAGGCCTGGCCGATAGCGGCAGCCCCTGCCAGCAGTACAGCGGCCAGTATGGCGGCCTGAATCCATTGGCGTCTCTTCTCCATTATCATCACCTGCATTTCATGCGGAAACTTTGCGAAAAATGGCCCCACAGATGTGGAGCCCCGAAAACCGAACAGCTATTGCTGGTCTTCTTCCTGCTGCGTAGAAGGGGAAGCGGGCGCCTGGTCAGGCTGCTCCTTCAAGGCAAGCGCTTCGTTTTGCAGGTCCTTGACTTCCTCGGAAGAGAGGCTTCTGTATTTGCCCCGGGGCAGCCCCATCAAGGCAAGGGAGCCGAACATCACCCGTTTGAGCCGGACAACAGGATGATTCACCGCTTCGAACATACGGCGCACCTGCCGGTTGCGGCCCTCATAGATCGTAATGGCAACCACTGTCTCGTTCTTGTCGGGATTGATATCGTAATAATCCGCCTCCGCCGGAGCTGTCATTCCGTCATCCAGCTTCACGCCTGCCTTGAGCTTGTCCAATACAGAACCATGGAGATTCCCCTTCACTGTTGCATGATAGGTGCGGGGAATGTGATGCTTGGGATGAGTCAGAAGGTTGGCAAATTCTCCGTCATTCGTAAGAATGAGCAGCCCCTCCGTATCGTAATCCAGACGCCCCACCGGATAGACCCGCTCCTTCACTCCGGGAAGAAAATCGGATACCACCTTGCGCCCTTCAGGATCAACGGCGCTGGTAATTACCCCTTTGGGCTTGTTCAGCATGAGATAGATTTTCTGCTGCGCCTTGACGGGCTTTCCGTCCACCTTGATGATGTCCTTGGCAGGGTCAACCTTGACCCCCAGCTCTTTCGTGAGTACGTCATTAACCGTTACACGGCCGGACGTTATGTATTCCTCGCACTTGCGGCGCGAGGCGATGCCCGCCTGGGCCAGAACTTTCTGCAATCTTTCCATGGATCATTAGTCACCTCATGCTAATGATAACCGTCATTCCCCGAAATCACAAGCCGGGACCATGGGAAATATTTCCCCGGGCATTCCCTGGAATGGGGAAAAATCTCCTCTCCGCTGAAATTATGAAGCCTGGACAGGCGCAAAATCAGCTTCTGGAACAAAAAAAGCTGTTCCTTCGTCTCTGCTGATTCCGCCTGGGCGCTGTCCGAAAAATCTCCTTCAAGACATATGTGGATAAAGTTGGGATCGGTGGGCTGCGCTGCGGGGATAATGGAACCGTTCTTCAGAATGAGAAAATCATATCCTTTTCCGTTGATGGCAGAGCAGACGGAATGGTGTACAACAATACCCACAACCTTCATCACTTTGTTCACCTCAGCTCTTTTGCGTCTGGTGTTTCCAGTATATGAGGATGCGGGCGCAGCGGTTCGTTGAATTTTAACCGAATACAAGGAAACAGACGGCAATCGCGGCAATAAAGCCGACAGCATCGGAAATGAGCCCTACCTTCAGGGCGTAGCCGGACTTCCTGATTCCTGCGGCGCCGAAATAGACGGTCAGCACGTATAGCGTGGTGTCGGTGCTGCCCTGAATGGTGGAGGCAATCCGCCCGATCATGGAATCGGGGCCGAATTCCTTGATCAAATCGGTGGTATACGCCAGGGAGCCTGCCCCGGTAATCGGGCGCAATATTCCCAGAGGCAGCACCTCGCCGGGAATATTGAACCGGCTTAACAGCGGCTCAATCCAGCCGATGATCAATTCCAATGCGCCCGAAGCCCGGAAAACAGAGATGGCAACCATCATGCCCACCAAGTGGGGAATGATCCGGATGGCCGTGTCGAAGCCGTCCTTCGCCCCTTCTGTAAACGTTTCGTAGACCGGTATTTTCTTGAACGCGGCATAGAGCGGGATGAATACAATGATGACAGGAATCGCCCACATGGAGATCATGGAAACAAAAGCATACATGCCTTTCACCCCTTCGAGGACGGGAAGTGTTTGCGCTGGTACCATTTATCCGTCAACAAGGCCACAACTGTAGCGATTGTTGTAGCCATCAGCGTGGTGCCGACGATTTCCGCGGCATTGGCCGAGCCGAAATTGAGGCGGATGGCAATGATGGTTGTCGGGATCAGTGTAATGCTCGCCGTATTGATCGCAAGCAGAGTGGACATGGCGGCGGAAGCCTTGGTCTTGTCCGGATTCAGCTTCTGCAGCTCCTGCATGGCCTTGATGCCCATGGGCGTGGCTGCATTGCCCAGTCCCAGAATATTGGCGCTCATGTTGGACATGATGTAGCCCATAGCCGGATGATCGGACGGCACGCTGGGGAACAGCCAGCGGACTACAGGGCGGAGCAGGGAAGCAATTCTTTTCAAGAGTCCCGCATCCTCGGCAATGCGCATGATGCCCAGCCAGAAGACCATGATGCTGATTAGGCCGAAGGAGACCGTCACCCCGGTTTTGGAGCCGTCGAATACGGCCTGGGTCACACTGTCGATATTGCCGGTGTAGGCAGCAACGGCAAAGCCGGCCACAATAAAGAACAGCCAAATCCAGTTCACCATCTGCCGCCACCTACCCTTCTATAGTAAATAACGCCCGCAAGATATCCCCCAGCCTGCCCGTCCAGCCCTGTCCCATACTTGCGAGCCCTGCACTGCGGGATGCCTCCTGGCCCCACGCTGACTGCTCCGGCTGAAGCTGCGGGCTTCCTTCCGGATAGACAGGCACGCTCCCGATAGGCTTTCCGTTCAGCAGCACGGTCAGCTTGCCCGCATCCCCCAGACGGAAGGCGGCGGAGTTGCGGTCCGTCCACTCTGGCCTCTTCGTGATTTGGGCCGCTTCCCCCTCAGCCAAGGCGTAATAAAATGAGCTGCCTGCAGCAAAGCCTGTATCAACGGCTTCGTTCTTCTGTACCAGTTGGGTCAGCTTGTAATTGGCGAAGCCCCAGTCCAGCAGATTCCTGTGGTCCAGCCAGTCATTGGGATCGTTCAGCGTGACTACCGCCAGCTGCTGCCCGTTGCGTGTGGCTGACGAGATCAGACAGCGTTTGGCGATTTTGGTATAGCCGGTTTTGACGCCGTCTGCGCCCTCATATATATTCAGCATCTTGTTCTTGTTGCTCCATACATGATCCCATGCTTCGGAAGGGTTGGGAACCTTCTTCACCTCGGTCTTGACGATTTCCTGGAATACCGGATTCTTCAGTGCATAAGCGGTCAGCACCGCCATGTCGTTGGCAGTGGAATAATGCTCGTCATGATCGAGACCATGGGGATTCATGAACCGGGAATGCTCCATCCCCAGCTCCCTCGCCTTCTCGTTCATCAGCAGCACGAACCCTTGCTCCGAGCCGCCGATATGCTCGGCAATGGCTGTGGCCGCGTCGTTGCCGGAACGCAGCATCAGTCCGTAGAGCATATGATGCAGACTCATTTCCTCGCCAAGCTTCAGGTAGATGGAAGAACCTTCTTTGCCGAAGGCGTTCTTGCTTACCTTCACCGGGTCGGACAACGTCCCTTGTTCAATGGCCACAATCGCCGTCATGACCTTGGTGAGACTGGCGATCCGCATCCGCTTGTCCCCCTGCTGGGAATGCAGCACCCTGCCCGAGGTTACATCAATGAGCGCCGCGGCTTCGGCGCTTGTGCCTATTCCGCCCGGCTGGGCGGACACGGTGACGGCACCGCCTTGCCCCGCAACTGTCAGGAATACCGCTGTCAGCAAAGCGATCAACATTTTTTTCATAGAAGAATCCATTCCTTTCGTCCCCCGCATACTTGTACCATATATATGCTTGTTCAACCGGGAACATGACCTTCCAAGACAGCATGATAGGGATCTGCCCTCAATGCAAAAAAACGTCTCAAGCCCGCCGGAATAATTCTCCGGCAGCCGCAAGACGTTTCTCAAAGACAATATGCGGTTGAAATCCTCCGGCGCAGCTGTTGACCTTACACGGTCGAATTCGAGGCGCCTTCGAAGATAGAATGATTAACATCCACACCGGCCGCTCCTGTGCCGGTTTGCCTGCCGCTCTTCAGCATGCTCTGGATTTTCTCCACTACTTGAGGGGCGGAATCGATAAGACGCTCATAAATATGGGTTTGATTGTCCAGAGGCACAACCTTTACCCCTTGCTTGTTGACCACAAGGAAGGCTATCGGTGTAATGGACACCCCGCCGCCGCTGCCGCCCCCGAAGGGAAGCATTACGGTTGCGCCATTGGCATCATTATTGCTTCCGTTGCTGCCGGCCTCCTCAATGTCCCCGTAAAACTCGCTGCCGCCTGCAGCAAATCCGAAGCCCACTTTGCTGATGGGCATAATCACGCTGCCGTCCGGAGTTTCCACCGGGTCCCCGACAATCGTATTAACATCCACCATTTCCTTGATATTTTCCATGGCGACTTTCATGAGGCCTTGAATAGGATGCTCTGCCATGCTTTTATTCCTCCCTTCACCTTCAAGATGCGAATCAGAAACAGCAGTCCCACAAATATAGCATGACCCAGTCGAATTTGGGCTATGCAAGAGAATTCCGTGGAAAAATGGATTTGATTGTACATGGGAAGCACTTGGATTTTGGGCGTGGCGCAACGTTTGACATGCCGGAACAGATAGCCCAGCGCCGATGATTTCAATGACCAGATAACCCCCGTTACAATCGCCGTTTCCGGTGCATCCCCCAGACCTATCCTTGTGTTCCACGAAAGCTTCGTGCAGGTGACACGGGTCATCATATCCAGCACCCAATCCTTTATATGAAAGGTGGACTGAGTGGCCTGCTTGGCCTTCCGGAAAAATTCCAGGATCTTGTCCTTATCAATACTTGAAGTTTTCTCCCCCACCAAGCGGTCACCCTGCTCGTTTACATACTCCTGCTTGACTTCCACTCCTTTGAACAGCCCCTTGAATGCTAACAGCGGCACTTCGTAACGGTATTTGATTAAGCCATACAAAGCTTCTATATAAAAGTAGAACCGGTCATTGTCCTTCATCCGGGAGTAGAAAACCTGCATTTGAATGGAGCTCAGCGCAGCAGCAGACAATACCACAATAAAGGCGAGAAGCAGCCATCCCCACCAAGTCATTCTCAAGCCTCCTTATTTCACCCAAGCAAAGTGAAGCCATGCTTCGATGCTTTAAACAAAAAAACTCCGCTTCCGGCACTGCTCAAAAGCAGGACCGGTTGTACGGAGTTTAGTCTAACCTTGTTTCTGGCAGGGCATGCACTTAATTCTTGTCCATTTCCTCCATAGTAAGCTGCTTGCTCTCCAGCTTCTCGAACAAAAGCCGGGTTTCTTCACCCAGGTCCACCTCATGCTCGAACAGCGAAGAATCCGGCAAATCCTGCAGACCATTTAGGGCGAAGTAATCCAGGAATGATTTTGTCGTCCCGTACAGAATGGGTCTTCCCACCGCTTCTGCCCGTCCCTTCTCTTCAATCAGGTCCTTGGCGACCAAGGTCTGAAGAGCGCGGTCGCTTTTCACACCACGGATTTCCTCAATCTCAACCCGGGTGATCGGCTGCTTGTAAGCGATAATGGACAGCGTCTCCAAGGCCGCCTGAGATAAGGAAGCACGGCTTGGAGATGAGGCCAGCCGTTCAAAATAGGGAGCGTGCTCAGGCAGAGTGGTCAGCTGCAGCGCCCCGGCTATTTCCACGATCTGGATGCCTCTGCCTTTCTTCTTCATCTCCGACTTGAGATCTTGGACAAGGGAGAGGGTGAATTTTATATCCAGCTCCAGCACCTCGGCCAGTTGTCTGACATCAAGCCCTTCCTCTCCCGCGGCGAAAAGAAGCCCCTCAATAATCGACTTCAATTTCGGCAACTGCATCCAAATTTCCTTCCTCTCTGGCTTGAATCACAATATCTTCGAACAGCTTGTGCTGATAGCATACAATCTGCTTCATCTTCATCAGTTCCAGCAGCGCCAGGAAGGTAACCACAATCTCCTCGCGGGTGTTCTCCTCAGAGAGCAAAGCGGAAAACAACATCCTGCCGCCGCGTTCCTGAAGATATTCCGCCACCTGCCTGATCCTGTCCTTCACCGAGATTTCGTCACGGTGGATGGTGGCCACCCGGTTGCGGCCCGCTTGCTTGCGCAGCGCCTTGCGGAAAGCCAGCAGCAGGTCCGCAATCGCCAATCCCTCCACAGGATTGACAACCACCTTCTGTACAAAAGGAGACAGATCACAGGCCTCGCGGGTATAAATCAGACTCCGCTCTGTTTCCTTCTCCCGGAGATGGTCCGCGATCTCCTTGTACTTACGGTATTCGATCAGCTTATTGACCAGTTCTGTCCGGGGGTCGAACTCCCCATCCATGCCGTCCCAATCCATTCCTTCGTCCACAAAGATTTCAGGAGGAGGCTTGGGCAGCAGCATCTTGCTCTTGATTGCCAACAGTGTGGCCGCCATGACCAGAAATTCGCTGGTAACCTCCAGCTCCAGCTCCTGCATCCCTTGCAGAACCTCCAGATACTGATCGGTAATCATCTTGATCGGAATATTGTAAATATCCACTTCCGCCTTATCGATCAAGTGGAGCAACAGGTCCAAGGGACCTTCGAAGGCTTCGAGCTTGAATGTCACCTTCATCGGCTATGACCCCTAAGCCTGGAATTGTTTCAGCAGATTCGCCATTTCAATGGCGGTTACTGCAGCTTCCCAGCCTTTGTTGCCCGCCTTGGTGCCGGCGCGCTCAATCGCCTGCTCGATGGAATCGGTGGTCAGCACTCCGAAGATTGTGGGTACGCCCGTCTTCATAGAGGTGGAGGCAACCCCCTTGGATACCTCGGCGCATACGTAATCGAAGTGGGGGGTAGAACCGCGGATAACCGCTCCCAGGGTAATCACGGCGTCGTACTTGCCGCTCTCCGCCATCTTCAGCGCAGCCAGCGGAATCTCGAAAGCTCCCGGCACCCAGGCCACCTCCACCTCTTCCTCCTTGGCTCCATGACGCTTCAGCGCGTCCAGCGCCCCGCCCAGCAGCTTGGTGGTAATAAATTCGTTGAAACGTCCGATTACGATCCCATAGCGCAATCCCTCGGAAACTAAATGACCTTCATAAATACGGCTCATATTATTCATCCCTTCGGTTCTGTAGTGGTCGCTGTCCATTCTTCCTTGAACTGCAGCAGATGTCCCAGCTTCTGCTGCTTGGTGCGGAGATACGCCTTGTTATCCTCGTTCTCCAGCGTCTGCAACGCAACTCTTTCGACAACCTGCAGGCCATATCCTTCCAAGCCCTTGATTTTTCTTGGATTATTAGTCAACAGCCGGATGCTTTGCACCCCTAGGTCCTTCAAAATCTGTGCGCCGATGCCGTAATCCCGCAGATCTGCATCAAATCCCAGCTTCAGATTGGCCTCAACGGTATCCAGCCCCTGCTCCTGAAGCTTGTAGGCCCTAAGCTTATTAATCAAGCCAATTCCGCGGCCCTCTTGCCTCATATATAAAAGCACGCCGGAGCCGTTCTCGTCAATCTGCTTGAGGGCTGCCGCCAGTTGGGGACCGCAATCGCAGCGGTGGGAATGGAACACGTCTCCGGTCAGACACTCGGAATGCACGCGGACCAGCACGGGCTGATCCGGATCAAGCTGGCCCTTGATCAAGGCCACATGCTCCTTCTGGTCGATCTCATTGGTATAGGCGATAGCGGTAAAAACCCCGTAATCCGTCGGCAGCTTCACCTCCACCTCCCGCTTGATCAGCTTTTCCTTCTCGTTGCGGTAGTGGATCAGATCCTCGATGGAGATCAGCTTCAGATCGTGCTTGCGGGCGAATTCCACCAGATCCGGCAGCCGGGCCATAGTGCCGTCCTCCTTCACGACCTCGCAGATAACAGCCGCGGGGTAAGAGCCGCACATCCGGGCCAGATCCACCGCTGCTTCCGTATGGCCGGCGCGGCGGAGCACACCGCCCTTCTTCGCGATCAGCGGAAATATATGTCCCGGCCGGCGGAAATGGAAGGGCTTGGACGCAGGATCAGTCAGTCCCTTGACCGTTCTGGCGCGTTCAAAGGCGGATATCCCGGTAGTCGTATCAGAATGGTCTACGGAAACCGTAAAGGCCGTTCCGTGATAATCCGTATTATGATGAACCATCAAATCCAACTGCAGCTCGGCCGCACGTTCCTCTGTGATGGGGACACAGACCAGCCCCCGCGCTTCGCGGATCATAAAATTGATGATATCCGGCGTTGCCTTCTCCGCCAGCACAATCAGATCCCCTTCATTCTCCCGGTCCTCGTCATCGACAACCAGTATCGCCTTTCCCAGCATCAAGTCATAAATCGCCTCTTCAATTCCATCCAAACGAACCGGTTCTCCCATCCTGTTCCACTCCCTCGTTTTTTCTGCGACTCTTTTCCATTCACATATACCATCCCAGTCACATAAATCCGTTTTCGGCCAAAAACGCCGCACTGATCCCGCTCTTGCCTCCCGCAGATGTTTCTTCCGTACGGAAGGAAAGCAGCCGCTCCACATATTTGCCCAGAATATCGCACTCCAGATTCACCGCGTCTCCCGCTCCCTTATGGGCGAGCACGGTCTCCGCCAATGTGTGGGGAATGATGGAAACGGAAAATTGCCGGTCCTCCACTCTGATCACGGTCAGACTGATCCCGTCAATGGCAATGGATCCTCGGGGCAGCACGTACCGCAGGATATCCCGTTCTTCCGGCTCTACGGTGAATACGACAGCATTCTCCTCCGCCGCCCTGGACACAATCCTGCCCGTTGTGTCCACATGACCTTGGACAATATGCCCCCCAAACCGCTTATGAGCTCCCATAGCTCTTTCCAGGTTCACCGGACTGCCCGGTTTAAGCTGCCCCAGGCTGGTTTGGCGGTAGGTCTCCGGCATGACATCCGCGGTGAACGAATCAGCATCAAATGCCACCACGGTCAGGCAGACGCCATTCACGGCAATGCTGTCCCCTACCTGTACATCCCCCAGCACTTTTCGCGCGCCGATGGTGAGCAGCATGGCCTGGCTCTGCCGGAACACTCTTCTGAGCGAGCCCATCTCTTCTATAATTCCGGTAAACATACGGTCTCATCCTCTCCATAAAGGGGATATCCGGTCAAGCACAGATCCTTGCCGAACGTATCCACCCGCACCCGGTCCAGCTGTATGGCGTCCTTCATGCGGCTGAAGCCGCCAAAGACAAAGCTTCCGGGGGCATGAGCGCCTCCGATTATCTTGGGGGCAAGGAACAGCACAATCTTGTTAACCAGCCGCTCCACGAGCATGGAACCGTTGAGCTTGCCCCCGCCCTCCAGCAAGACCGAAGCTATATCCCGCTCCCCGAGCATCCTCATTCCTTCCGCCAAATCCACTCTGGGGCCAAATCCGGTCAGCAATACGGCATGTCCCGACGCTTCCAGCCGGTTGATCTTATCCTTCGGCGCCGAATAGGTGGTCAGAATGACCGCCCCTGATCCGGACAATACCCTGGCATCCTCGGGAATGCGCAAGGAAGAATCCGCTATGACCGGAATCGGATCAAGGCCAGGTACACTTAGCCGCGTAGTCAGGGAAGGATCGTCGGCGAGAACCGTGTCTACTCCGACCATAATCGCCTGTTGACGATGCCTGAGCGTGTGAACAAAGGCTCTCGACTCCTCTCCGGTCACCCATTTGCTGTCACCTGTGCGGCTGGCAATTTTCCCGTCCAACGTGCTGGCCGTCTTCAAGGTTACGAACGGCAAGCGGCTGCCGATAAAATAATGGAAGCTTTCATTGATCTCCCGCGCCTCTTGCTCCAGGCAGCCCGTATCCACCTGAATGCCTGCTTCCCGCAGCCGTTTGATTCCGGCGCCGGCAACAAGGGGATTGGGATCGGTACAAGCGACAACCACGCGGCTTACCTTGGCTTCTATCAGCCGGTCCGCGCAAGGAGGCGTCCGCCCGAAGTGGCTGCAAGGCTCAAGGGTCACATATGCGGTGGCGCCGTCCGCTTCGGTCCCGGCCATCCGCAGGGCATGAATCTCAGCATGCGCATCACCCCGCTTCAGATGGGCGCCCAATCCGATAATCCGGCCCTGCCTGACAATGACGCAGCCCACTGCAGGGTTGATTCCGGTTTGTCCAACCGCTCCGGCTGCCATCTCAAGCGCCAGCTTCATATAAAACTCATCATTGATTTGTCCGTTATCGCGCAACAGGCCTCTCCCCTATCCTGGCATAAAGCTATCCCCCAAAAGCGAAGCCCCTCTCTGAAGCCCATACCGATTACTTTTGGAGGAGCCCCCGATTGAAAATGCGGTATTTGCATTTGCATTTTCGCAAAAAACCCCGGCTCCGAAATATCGGATACGAGGCAAGGAATTGTTGTATGAATGTCCGCTGCTTGAATGGGCTTGGGGCAGGTTCTTAACATTACGTGAAAAAAAGAACTTGTCCGGCCGCATCCCGCTGCCGCTTCCATCCATCACCTTCTCTCATCCAGACTGTAACTGTCGGTTTTGGAATCTCACCAAATCCACCGTCAGGCGATGGTTCTTGCAAACGCAAGCCCAGTTGCCTACACGGGTCACGGACTAAACCTTACGAAGCGAAAAAAGCGCCTCTTCTCGGATCACCGCCGGTAGGGAATCTCACCCTGCCCCGAAAGTAATTATGGATATGAAATTATTTGCTGCCAATGGGGAAAAGTGTACCATCATCGGCTCTTTTTTGCAAGGGCGCACGCTGCCGGAGGGGGCAGAAACAAAAAACACGCTGCTGTCGTCCCGAAGGGGCAACAAACGCCGCGTATTCTTGACGGACTCTAGGAAGTCCGGATTATGCGCTTATTTCATCCACCTCGGAACCGGTGGAAGCCTTGACCTTGCGGACCAGCAATCTGGCAATCCGCAAATTGTCGGTTTCCTCAATTTCGAATTCCAGGTCCTCGTACACGATAATATCATGGTTGCGGGGAGGAATCTCCACTTGGGAGTAGACCCATCCGCCGATCGTATCATATTCCTCAGTGCTGATCTCCGTTTTGAAGTAATCATTAAACTCCGAGATCAACAGCAACCCGTCTACCGAGAAGCTCTGGTCATCCCGGGTCTCTATGGCGAGCCGCTCTTCGTCAAATTCATCCTGAATTTCACCGACGATCTCTTCGAGAATGTCCTCGACGGTAACCAGTCCGGCTGTGCCGCCATACTCGTCAATCAACAGAGCCATCTGGTGCTTCTTGCGCTGCAGGCTGGTGAGCAGGGTGCTGATGGAGATGCTCTCAGGCACCGTTGCCAGCGGTCTGAGAACACTGCGGATATCGCGGATGCGGTCCCGGGGATTGAACAAATCCTTGATGTGAATGTATCCGATGATATTATCCTTGTCCGGATCACATACCGGGTAACGGGTGCGCATTTCCTGGATGGCGATTTCTATATTATCCTCAATAGACAGATTGGCGTATAAGCAGACCATCTCTGTCCGCGGGATCATGATCTCTCTGGCTGTGGTTTCGCTGAATTCGAAGATGTTGTCCATTAAGGTCATCTCGGCCTTGTCAATCAGGCCGCTCTTGTGGCTTTCCTGCACCAGCATGCGGATTTCTTCTTCGGAATGGGCCAATTCATGCCCATGGCTCGATTCAATGCCAGACTTGCGCAGCATCCAGTTGGAAGCGCCATTGAGGGTCCAGATGAAGGGATACATAAGCTTGTTGAAGACAATGACCGGAATCGAGGTCCACAGCGTTACCGCTTCGGACTGCTGTATGGCGTACAGCTTCGGAAATTGCTCCCCCAATGTGATATGAAACGAAGTAATAATAGCAAATGCGATGATGAACGAGATCGTGTGGGAGGCCGCATCGGGCAGGCCGATTTGGTGAAAGACAGGTTCAAGCAGCCTGGAAACGGTGGGTTCACCCAACCAGCCGAGAATCAGGGAGGTCAGCGTGATGCCCAACTGGCATGCGGACAAGTAACCGTTCAGATTACGGAGAATCTTCTGGGCGAACTTGGCCCTCATGTTTCCTTCCAAAACCAAGGCGTCAATTCTGCTGCTTCTCACCTTGACATAAGCAAACTCCGCGGCAACGAACAGACCATTCAACAAAACAAACACCAAAACTAAAATCAGATTCAACCACACCGGTAAAGGGTCTATGCCCAATTTGACTCCTAACTCTCCGGTATCGGAGCGTTAGGAACACCTCCTTTTAAAATAACGAAATAAATGCTTATTATAAAATATAAACGTTTTGCATTGGCATCGTCAAACCCTCCATGCTCGTATGACACATTCTAAAACCCTGCGAACGGATGAGAATGGTTGGATCACTTGAGAAAAACCGTCTGTAAAGTCCGATTTCGGCTTTCAAGCCGAAATACGGAGCTTTTTATAAAGAAATCTAATAAATGGCAATCCGCTTCAGGCTCATCCCGCATTTTCCTTGGGCTTCAGCTCGTAGACCGCCTGGGCATTCTCATATTCCTTTTCCTGCTGGTCCCGGTGCTGATGGGCAATCCGGCTGGAGGCGCAAGCGGCAATCGCACCTACCAGGTCGTCGAGAAAGGTGTGCACAGCACTGCCGATTTTGGTATCAAGACGCTTGATCACACCGACCTTGTGCTTGTCCAAGTGGCCAAAGGTAGTGGCTGAGATGGAGCCATACGTATTGGCCGCTCCAAGGGCAATGGTCTCATCAATGCCGAAGAGTCCTTCATCGGATTCGATCAGTGACTGCAGAGGCTCCGAGAGAAGTCCCTTCTCGGCCAGAACATCCAGTTCAATGCCAACCAGAACCGCATGCTGAACCTCACGCTTCTCCAGGACCGCTCTGACCGCGTGGACACAGGTGTCCATATGCAGTCCGGGATGATAGGGCTCCTGCATCTGAAATACGATCTCCGCGATCTCCTCAAGCGTTACCCCGCGTTGCTCCAGGAGCAGATATACTGCCTGCCGAACCTCTCCGCTATGCACATGTCTTCTCATGGGGTTCCTCCTAAAAGTTGTAGCATATCCGAAAACCGGCGTCGTAAGCATAAGCTTAGTTTTGAGTTCTCTGCCTGAGTGCCGGCATAATAAGGCTATCATAACAGAAAAGGCCGTGAATGAACACGGCCGCGACTGCGGGAATCAGAGGAATCCCTACAGCACCGGGCTGAATTTGTAGCCGATGCCTCTTATATTATGAATGAATTTGGGCGAAACCGGCGACGGCTCGATCTTCTTGCGCAAGCTGCTGATATGAACCAGCACCGTCCGGGTATCCGAGTTGCTCTCCGCCCCCCAGACCCGGTGATAGAGCTGGTCGGTAGTAAAGACCTGATTGGGATGCTGCGCCAGAAAAAACAGCAGTTGGATCTCCTTGGCCGACAACGGAACGGAGACGCCATCCAAATGCACATCATATTTCTTAATATCAATAGTCAAACCGCCATAGTTGAGCAGATCCGGTGATTCCGCCCGTTGCGGCTGGGTGAAGGACCGGTTGAAGATAGGGGCCCGTCTTAGATTGGCTTGAACTCTGGCCAGCACAATGACCGGATCAAAGGGCTTGGTAATATAATCGTCCCCGCCGATCTCAAGGCCGTTTACTACGTCCTCCGAATCTTTCCTGCAGCTGATAAAGATGACGGGAACGTTGGACACCCGCCGGATCTCGCGGCAGACACCAAAACCGTCGATCATCGGCAGATTGATATCAAGCAAGACCAGATCGGGCAGCTCCTTCTCGAACTGACGCAGCGCCTCCAGACCGTCTCCGGCCACAATTACCTGATACCCTTGCTTCTTCAGATAGAGAACGATTAAATCTCTGATTTCCTGATCATCTTCTGCAACCAACAGCTTCTCTGTACTCATTGCTAATCCACCACCATCGAAATGAATTCTACCGGAATGTCGAATTGAAATGTGGTACCCTTGCCCTGCTCGCTTAGAACCGTGATAATACCTCCATGATGCATGACTATTTCCTTGGCAATGGCCAGTCCCAGGCCGGAGCCGTCCTTCGTATAGCGGCGGGTTCCGGATCCTTTGACGAAACGGTCAAATATATAGGGAACGAGCTCCGGGGAGATTCCTTTGCCCGTATCGGAAACCGCGATGACCAGGCGTTCTTGGCCATACCAGCCTCTGACTGCGATACAGCCGCCTTCTTCCGTATAATTGAGCGCATTGTTGACCAGATTGGTGACAACCTGACGAATCCGGATGGGATCAATCCTTACAATCGCCAGCTTATCCCCCCGTGGCTCCGGCTTGCTCAGCTCAAACCGGATTCCATGGGTTTCGATGTCATACCGGTAGTTGGAGAAATGCTCATCAAACAGCTCATCCACAATCACGTCCACCATCTGGAACGTGGTTTGCCCTTCTTCCAGCTTGGTTAAGTCGAACAGATCCTGGACCAGCCGTTCTGCTACCTGTATTTTATCATAGATGATCTGAATGTATTGCTGGTCTGGCTGAATCACTCCGTCAAGCAGAGCCTTCATATACCCCTGGATGGAAGTCATGGGCGTCCCCAATTCATGAGTAATGTTGGCGATCAGTTCACGGCGGGAGTTCTCCAGCTGGTTGAGATGCTCGTTGGCATACACCAGATAAGCATTGGTGATCTCCAGTTCCTCCGTCCGCGCACGTATTTTCTCCTCCAGCCGCTGGTTGGTCAGGGCCAATTCATCGGAAATATGCTCCACATCCACGTATTCCTTGGAATACTTGCCTGCAAGCACCAGAGTCTGCACGAAGAAGAAGAAGAGCACCCCGTAAGGGGACATGTCGAAGGACTGAATGGTCTGATTGTAATATAGAATATCATTCACAATGGTATAAAACATCACGCATACAGCAATAACGTTCAGCTTGGCCCCGATCCGCTGGCGGGTAGCCGCCAAGATCAGGAGGTGCAGCCAATAAATAACCACCACGATGAGAAATACCTCGAAGTACTCCATCGTAAACGTGTAGATGCGCGCCGGAAAAATCACTACGACAGAGGAAAACAAGCTGCTGATGACGGCAATAAGGATGGTGCTCGATACTTTGAATTCCTTGGGGTAAACCAATTGGGAGAAGAAAGCAAAGCAAGGGACTCCCAGATAGACGCTCAAATATTCGATCTTGACTGCCCATTCCCATTGCATCCAGGGGAAATACTTCACCAGCAGGGTATCCCCCAAAGCCAGTACACGAAGCGACATAAAGGTGCAGTATATACCTGTCAGAAGACTTAGCTTATCCTTATTGCGGAGAAAAAACAGGCCGAAGTGATAGCTTCCCATAGTGGCCAACGCCGAAGCGATAAAAATCTGGCCAAAGGCTCTCCGTTCCTTCGTCTTGCCAACATCCTGCTCGTTGCCGAATTCAATGGGCATCCAGAGGCCGCCCTTGCGCTGGACAAAGTTGGATACCTGAATAACCAGCTCGTTATCGCCCTCCGCAACGGGAAAGACAATTTGTTTGGAATAATTCATCGGGATCATCTCAGAACGGTTGATGCCTACCTTGCCGGTTTCGGTGAGCAACTCCCCGTTTACCCACAGCCTGTAAGCAGAAGCGACCCCCCGAATATACAGCGCCTTCAGCCTGGCGGCCTGCCCTTCTCCAATCTTAAGGGTAAGCCTGTAGGTGGCAACACCATGATCGCTGCCCGCTTCCTTCTCCTGATTCCATCTGTGGGGTACGGGAACATAACGGGGCGATCCGGTCCCGTGCGGAGGAATGTCTGCCGGAACAAGCAGCCTGTCCCAATAAAACTCCCATTCCCCCGTCAGTTCCACCGTACCTCCCTTGTCGAAGTTCCATTGCTTGAAATCCATAACTCCCTGACGGGCAACAGGCTTAGGAGATTCCGAGGCCAGGACAACGCCAGGCGCAAGCGCCAAACACAGCAGCACCCCTGCGCACCAGCTCCATATCAGCCTCTTGTATTGAGTGATGTTTTGGATCATGCCAGCCGCACCTTTCATTCCTACTGTTTATCATCATACCAGAAGAATGGGAAAAGGGTAAACAGGCTATTCTGATTCAAGCTTTAACCAGTCTTTAATTGAATTTGAGAGACCGGGGCGATGGATGCTGTTATATTGAGGGTACACAAATAATGGATTATTATTAAATCTAAGGAGCTGAACGCCGTGGCAAGGGTGATGATCGTTGATGATGCAGCCTTTATGAGAGCCATGATCCGGGATATGGTTACCCGTGACGGCCATGAGATTGTTGCGGAGGCCGCCAATGGCGCAGAAGCGGTAAAGCTGTATCTCAACGCCAAACCGGATGTAATGACGATGGATATAACAATGCCGGAAATGGACGGCGTGACTGCTCTGCGCAATATCCGCAAACTGGACCCTTCAGCCAAAATAATTATGTGCTCCGCGATGGGGCAGCATTTGATGGTGCTTGATGCGATTCAGGCAGGAGCCAAGGACTTTGTCGTCAAGCCCCTGCAGCAGCAGCGGCTGCTCGAAGCGATCCACAAAGTGCTGTCATGAAAAAATGAATATTTTCACGCCGCAACGTGTTGGAAAGGAGAATGGATTTGTCCACTGTATACACCATTGGAGAAGCGTTGATCGACTTTATCCCTGTCCGCAAGGGGGTGCCGCTGAAGGATGTGGAAGGCTTCGGGAAGGCCGCAGGCGGAGCTCCGGCCAATGTCGCTTGCGCCGTGGCAAAACTTGGAGGGAACAGCTCGTTTATCGGGATGCTGGGTGAGGACAGCTTCGGGGACTTTTTGCTGGAGACTCTTGAGGGGGCGGGCGTGGATACCCGCTATGTGTTCCGTACCGGGGCCGCCTTGACTACCCTGGCATTCGTCAGTCTCAAGGAAGACGGCAACCGGGACTTTTCCTTCTACCGGAATCCGGGTGCCGACATGCTGCTGTCGGAGCAGGATGTCGCCGGCATTCCCTTCAAGGCCGGGGATATCCTGCATTATTGCTCGGTTGACCTGATCGAGGCTCCCGTCAAGCATGCGCACCGACTGTCCATCCGCCATGCAAGTGAGGCAGGGGGCATCATCAGCTTCGACCCTAACGTGCGCCTTCCCCTGTGGCCGAATCAAGAGGATTGCCGCCAGGCGATCCGGGAGTTCATTCCCTTCTCCCACATCCTGAAGATCAGCGACGAGGAATTGGAGTTTATTACGGAAATCGGGGATGAAGAGGCGGCGCTTGCTTCCCTGTTCACCGGCAGGGTGGAGCATATCCTCTACACCCGCGGCGCTGCCGGAGCTACGTGGGTGTCCCGCTCCGGCAAGGTTCATGTTGCCGGAAGCAAAGTTCATGCCGTGGACACCACCGGAGCGGGCGATGCCTTTATCGGGGCGGTGCTGTTCCAACTGCAGCACAGGCGGCTGTCCCTGGCGGACTGGACGGAAAACACGGCCCGCGATATTCTGACTTTTGCGAATGCCGCCGCAGCCATTACTACCACCCGCAAGGGGGCGATCTCCTCGTTTCCAAGTCACGGGGAAGTACAGGCTGCCATAAGCTGACGGGGGGCGCAGTATTAAGCAGTCACTTAAGGAGTATTTGGCAAAGAGAGAGATCGCTTAGGCTAACGGACATCAGCGCTCCTATTTGGCGAGAATCCGAGGGTTTGGAATCGTAACGGACTCAGATGCTCTTATGTGACTCCTTTGCCCCCCATTCAGAGGGATTTCGGACTAATAAAGGCTTTCCAGTCCGCTAGCCGGGCTAATCCCTGCTTTCTCCGCAAATAACGTCTCTCAGGTCCATAAGCCGGGAAGGTTGGCGTTCAAAAACCTAAAAAGCGATGTGGAGTACCGCGATAATACGGGTATCCGAAGCATAAACCTGCGCTTTTCCGCAAGGAAGCCTGCTTGCAAGCATGCACCGAGTGCTTTCCGTGAGAAAAGGCCCCCCTTCCTCAAGATTTTAACCTTTATGCCCTGAAATAACAGCATCCCGGTCATTTTATTCATCAGTGGTGCCGCACAGCGGCATGTAAGTCTGATCTTCTGAGAAAAACAGCAAAAGCCGCCCTCAATGGAGGATGGCTTTTGCTGTTGTTTCCGGCAATTATTTTATTCTTCCCAAACCTTGACCTCGGACATTTTGGAGCCTTGGCGCAGGGCATCCACATGCTCCATGCCGCTTGTAATCTTGCCGAATACGGTATGTACGCCGTCCAGATGGGGAAAGGAGTCATAGGTGATGTAGAATTGGCTGCCGCCTGTATTCTTGCCGGCATGGGCCATGGCGATTACGCCGCGCACATGCTTGTTGGGATTGCCGGCCGTTTCGCATTTGATGGTATACCCTGGCCCGCCGGTTCCGGTTCCGTTAGGACAGCCGCCCTGTGCAACGAATCCGGGAACGATGCGGTGGAAGGTCAAGCCGTTATAAAAGCCTTCGCTAGCAAGCTTCTCAAAATTGGCAACCGTGTTGGGGGCATCCTTGTCAAAAAAATCAATGTTGACGACAGAGCCGTTATCCAGCGTAATGCTTCCTTTTTTCATGGATGAATCTCCTTTTTGTCCAATTAGAATCGTTCGGGTACATTTTAGCGGATTGCGGGGAGAAATACAAATAAATCAATCCTCCGGATATACTTTCTGACTTGTAAAAAGCCCCGCCGGGGGAAAATGTCCCCTGCAGGGCTTAACGAAAACCAAGCTTATGCTCTGGCAGGCTGCTTCTTCATCCGCTCGGGAATCAGATCGTTCTCTACCAGGTTATCGTAGGACTCGCGCTTCACAGCCAGATCCGCGCTGCCGTCCTTGACGAATACAACGGCGGGACGGCGGATTCTGTTGTAATTGTTGGCCATGGAATAGTTATAGGCGCCTGTGCAGGCCACTGCCAGAATATCACCGGATTCCACCTTGGGCAGCTCCAGGTCCCAGATCAGCATATCGCCGCTTTCACAGCATTTGCCTGCTACGGAAACCGTCTCTTCCTTGGCGGCGGTTGCCCGGTTAGCCAGCATGCCTTCATATTGGGACTGGTACAGGGCCGGACGGGGATTATCGGTCATGCCGCCGTCAACCGCAATATATTTGCGGATACCCGGAATGTCCTTGTAGGTGCCCACGGTATAAAGAGTGGTCCCCGCATCGCCGACGATGCTGCGGCCCGGCTCAATCCAGATTTCCGGAACGGGATAGTCGTTGCCGGCGAAGGAGCTGTGGATGCTGTCCACAATCGCGCCCACGTACTCTGCTACAGGCAACGGCTTGTCGCCTTCCACATAGCGGATGCCGAAGCCGCCGCCCAGATTGACCACCTTAAACAGCACATTCAGCTCGGAGCGCACCTTAGTCGCGAAGCCCATCACCTTCTCTACCGCGAGCTTGAAGCCTTCCACCTCGAAGATCTGGGAGCCGATATGGGAATGCAGGCCCAGAAGCTCCAGATTGGGCAATGCGGTGGCTTCCTCCACTGCCCGATATGCCGCGCCATTGCCCAGGTCAAAGCCGAACTTGGAATCCTGTTGGCCCGTGGACGTATACTCGTGTGTATGCGCGGAAACGCCGGGTGTAATCCGCAGCAAAATTTTCACCTTGCGGCCAAGCCCGCCAGCCATGGCGTTAAGCAGCTGCAGCTCTACAAAGTTATCCACGACAAAGCAGCCAATGCCTGCTTCCAAAGCCATCTCAATTTCCCGTGGAGTCTTGTTGTTGCCGTGAAAGTGAATCCGCTCCGGCGGAAACCCTGCTTGGAGCGCGGTATAGAGCTCGCCGTCGGATACTACATCCAGCGACAGCCCCTCTTCATCGGCAATCCGGCACATGGCCATGGTGCAGAAAGCCTTGCTTGCATAGGCTACCTGAAATTTCAGACCGGACGCCCGGAAGGCGCCGATGAACTCGCGGCAGCGCTGGCGGATTAATGCTTCATCCACAACGTAGAGGGGCGTGCCGAATTGCTCGGTCAGCTTAACCGCGTCCACACCCCCGATTTCAAGGTGGCCCTGATCGTTGATTCGACTTGTCCCATGCAGATACATCCGTGATATCTCCTTTGACCGCTAATATTTTTTGAATAAGGTTATCACTAAAGTACCATAGAACAGCAGAATATGCCATATACAAAGGCCCCACTGTTTTGCACTATCCCCCTTACGTCGGTTGTCTCGTGCTGTCGACGGTTTGGGTAAGACTTGGACGGTGCTTGCTGCTGCCGAAGGGACGGCGGAAGGTTACCGCGTATAAAGCCTTTGCATTAAAGGGAATGAACGGCCACATGTAAGGCGAATTATAGGAACGCTGCAGAGACAGGAAAACCAGCCATATTGTTGCTGTGGCCACAAACCCCGGAATAGAGAACGCAGCGGTCATAATTAGCAGCACATATCGAGACAGGCGGTTGGCCATGCCCAGCTCATAACTGGGAGTGGCGAACATGCCGATGGTAGCCACTGCCATGTACATAATGACCTCATTGACGAAGATTCCCGTCTCCACGGCGATTTGTCCAATCAGAATGGCGGCGATCAGGCCCATGGCGGTGGCCAATGGAGTAGGCGTATGGACCGCGGCCATCCGCATCAGGTCGATCCCAAGCTCGGCAATGAGGAACTGGGCCAGAATGGGCAGATGCGCCGCTTCCTGGGGACCGATCCATTCCATGCCGGGAGGCTTCAGCTCCGGATGAGTCACCATCAGGTACCAGATTGGCAGCAGGAACAAGGAGGCCAATACGCCGAAGTAGCGGACCCAGCGCAGGTAAGTGCCGACAGCCGGCGTTTGCCGGTATTCTTCGGCATGCTGCATCAGTTGGAAGACTGTGCAGGGCAAAATCATGGCGCTGGGAGATGTATCGGCCATCAGCACCACATGCCCCTCCAGGAGATGGGAGGCTACAACGTCGGGGCGTTCGGAATAGCGGACCATGGGATAAGGATTCCAGCCGGATTTATTGACCAACGCCTCCTCCAGTTGCTTCTCTCCCAGGGGAATGCCGTCTACCATGACCGTCTCCACCTTTTTGCGGAAGGCGTCGATCAGCTCCGGTGCGGCAATATCCTGAATGTAGGCGATACATACATCGGTTTTGGTCCGCTCTCCCACCTGCACCACCTCGAACATCAGCCGGGGGTCCCGCAGACGGCGGCGGATCAGCGTCACATTGGTCATGAGCGTCTCTACAAAACCGTCCCGGGCGCCGCGGACCACCTTTTCCAGATCAGGCTCGGCCGTTGTGCGCACAGGAAAATTCTTGGCATCGATGACCAGAGCGGTCTTCTCCCCCTCGATGAACAGAGCGGTCATTCCCGCCAGCACTTTATCGATGACCGTATTGAATTTGTCCAGGGAATCCACCTGGATATGTGCTACCAGCTTATCCTTGAATACGTCGAGCGCATGCTCCTGGACTTCTGATTCTTCCACATAGGTAAGCCGCTTGATAATCTCCACCAGGACCACATCCTTGGCGAAGCCGTTCATATAGAAGAGGCTGCACTCCTTGCCGCCGAAGACCATCTGCCGCAGGGTGACATCGAAGCTGACGCCAAGCCCCACCTTCTCCTCCAGCGCCCGCTTCACATCCTCCGCCTTCTCCGGTATTTCCACCATATCCTTGAACTCTTGCTCACGGGAGTTCATCTGGCTTGGCTTGGAGCGCTGATCCCCTTGAGACTTGGCCTTCCCGGAAGCAGGCTTCTGCTTGTCCGCCGCTGCCTGCCTGCCGGATGATTGCTGCTTGTCCGCTCCGGCAACACGGCTCTCCCCCGCATCACGGCTCTCCCCCGCATCACGGCTCTCCCCGGTGTCACCGTCAGCCTCTGTCCGGCGGCGAAAGGATTTTTTGCGCAGGGAAGAATCATGCTCCTGCCGGCGGGAAGCATCGGCCCCGGACGCCTTGTCCTTGACATTATCCTCTTCGAAACCTTCCTTGTCCAAAGGCAGCCCGTTATGGAGATTGTAATCGTTGGGCTCATCATGCTTGGTAATATCCGGACTCACGAAACATCACCTCAGTCTATGTTATTGGGGTTCACCCGTGATAAATCAGCCACTCGAACAGGGAACCGGCCACTTTCCCGAATACCATCGCCATCAACAGCCAGATGATATAGGCCGACATGCCCAACCGTTTGGCCAATATAGGCAACACATTAACCACCTCCGTCAGCGCGGCGGCAAGCATCCCTACGAAGATCCCGGCAAGCAGACCAATCAGCACCGGGGCAAGCAGCGTCCCGTGCAGCCGTACATCGAGGAAATCAGCCAACGTCCAGAACAGAGAGCCCGCAACCACCGCGCCTTCATACAGATGGATTTTGGAGGAGGAGCGGGTCAGTTGGGCCAGACGGGGAATAATATCCAGCACCAGCAGAAAAGCCACCATGCCGCTGCCCACTGCCAACCCGCCGGCCAGCCCGATGAAGGCAATCACCAGATTAGCAGTTATCCCGCTCATGAGGCTTCCTGCTTTCTCTTGACAAGCGCTTGCTGTATTCCTCGGCCACTACATACTGGTTCATGCTTTGCTGATACTGGTACATCTCCACCTCCAGAGGGCTCGGTTCCTCGTTGAACTTCTTCTTGAACAAGTGATTAAAGAACAGCACCATCCCCATCCCGATTCCGATGGAATAAGGGATCTGCAGCCAGTAAGGATGCTCCGGACGCTCCCCCGTGAGTAGCTCATAGATCCGCTGGTGCACCTCCGGCATGCTCACATCCTCATGGAAGTTCATAATCGCAAGTCCTGACCCGATAAAAAGGAGCAGCCAGACGAGCCCGATCAGCACGGGGTGGCAGCGCCGCTCCGCTTCGGCAACCTCCACCAAAGCGTGAGGCTCTCCGAAATGCTGAATGGCGATGTCGGGCGCAAGCTGCTTTACCAGCCGGGTCACCTGCATCATGTCCACCAGGAGCAGATTGCCGTCCTCCTCCTCCGGCCGGTACAAGACCAGCTCAGAGATGCGGGGCGCAAGCTCCGGCTCCGTAAACAGTTCGGCCACCTGCGAGAGCTTGACGGGCTGGCCCTTGCGTACTGTGATTCTTTTGCGGAAGCGGATGTACAAGCTGGGTACCGACGAATGCTGTGCCAACGTTCTCCCTCCCCTGCCTTCGGCGTAAGATCTGCATCTTGTGACAATAGTATGCAATAATTCCACCTGCATTAACCGCGGCCCGCGGCGATACCGGGAATATGGAAAAAAGCTCCGTTTGCCTAAGATTGCAAGGCAAACGGAGCTTTTTTATTTGGAATCGGAGCAAAATGAACAAACAACAAGGGTGAGCCTACGTCAGCTAATTCTATATGAAATTTCGCATACAATAGGCCCGTTCGGCCACTGGCAAGCCCATTCTATATGAAATTTCGCATAGAATGGTCGCAGGTTTCAACTGACTTTTACTATTGGAGGGTTTCAACTATCCGCACTTTTACTATTGGCTGATCTCGCCTATGCGCAAATGTGTCTCCTTTTCCGGTATCCCGTCGATCTCCCCTCCCTGGATCTGCCACCTGACCACCTGCCGCGGAGGATGAGCTATTCCGTTGTCATACAGTTCTCCCTGCCATGCAATCCCGCCAGGTCCCTTGGCCACAACAGCTTCTCCCGGCTCCAGATCGTTATGGAGGAAATGCAGCGAAAGATTCCGCAAAAAATCAGCCAGATCGTCAGGTTCACACGCGCCCTTCCTAAAAACGGCCTCATGGTCCGGCACATCAAGCTGCCACATGCCTACCGTATCCATCAGCAGCCAGCCCTCCCCTTGGGGCAAACTGTACATGCGAACATTCGACCAGGTGTCCAATTCCATCTGCCCGCCCCGTTCAACAGCCTCCCACTCCTGTCTGATCATCTCGCCGGAAGCCAGACATTCCCCTCCGGGATTAAAGTAACAGAGCGCCTCCGGCAATTCCGCAAGCAGCTTGGCGGCAATGGACATCAGCATGACCATTTCTTGTCTGGCATCATAACCCTCCGGCAATATGGGAGCATCATCCCCCACCGTGTCACCGAGGATGTAGCTGGTGCGGATGCGTACAAAGGCTCTATGCTTTTCTGCCGCCTGACGTCCTTCCGGATAGCTGCCCCATCCCTGATGAACGGCCCGTTCCAGGTTGCCCGGGTACGCAAAAGGACCGAATTGCCCCATTGACCATGCATCGAACAATCTGGCGTCCTGCTGCGGATCTCCCATCCCGTCAGGCCATGGCCTGTCCACGGCGTCTACCAGCACGTAACCGTTCACTTCCGTACGGAGGGGTATCAGGAAGCTGGGGCCGCCGTAAGCCCATTTCTCGGAGGAATAGGTGATGTCTCCTATGTCAAACTGCCCCTGCAGCAGCTTGTGAATACGCTCAATGGACACGGATTCAGACAGCAATACGGCGATTCCTTGGGTAAACAATCCTTTTTGCATGAGAAGCCTCCTTGTTTGCTTTCCAGCATATTTCCCTGTTGAACCTGCATGCCGGGCGATGATCCGGACCTGTTATTTCAAGATAGATTACCAGAAAAACCGGAGGGCGTCCATTATTTAAAGAAGGCCAGGTGAGGGCCAGGTATCAATGCATAAATCAAATATGGCTCCCAACCAGCCGCAGGGGCTGTCGGGAGCCATATATACATCTTTTTTTGCAGGCGGCCCAACCTTCTTATTGCGCGATCTGGTCCTTGATCGACTGGAGTATCTTCTTCTCCAGCCGCGAGACCTGCACCTGGGAGATGCCCAGGCGGCTGGCCACCTCGGACTGGGTCTGGTCCCGGTAGTAGCGGAGATAGACGATCAGCCGCTCGCGCTCGGACAGGCCGCCGATGGCCTCGTTCAACGCCAGCTTCTCGAACCACTTCTCCTGGGTCTCGTCGGCGATCTGATCCATCAGGGTGATGGGGTCGCCGTCATTCTCGAACACGGTCTCATGAATCGAGGTAGGCGGCTTGTTGGCTTCCTGGGCGAACACTACTTCTTCAGGTGAGATGCCCAGTTCATCCGCCACTTCCTTGATCGTGGGCAAGCGTCCGATGCGCTTGGACAGCTCGTCCTTGGTCTTGCGCACCTTATTGGCCAATTCCTTCAGGGAACGGCTGACCTTCAAGGTTCCATCGTCCCGCAGGAACCGCTGAATCTCGCCGATGATCATCGGGACCGCATAGGTCGAGAACTTCACATCGTATGACAGATCGAATTTATCAACGGATTTCAACAGTCCGATGCAGCCGATCTGAAACAGGTCCTCTGCCTCGTAGCCCCGGTTCAAGAACCGTTGAACCACAGACCAGACCAGACGAATATTGCAGTTCACCAAGGTATCCCGGGCAACCGTATCCCCTGATTGGCTAAGGGCAATCAGCCGTTTCACTTCGCTGTCATCCAGATAGGTATGGGAGGCATGCTTCAAGTCTACATCCATAGATCAAACTCCCTAGTTGAACAAAGCTTTTTTGGATTCAATCCGCTTTGTCATAGTCACTGTCGTTCCCTTGCCCACCACGGTCTCGACTTCCATCTGATCCATAAAATTCTCCATGATCGTAAAGCCCATTCCCGACCGCTCCAGCTCCGGCTTGGAGGTATACAGCGGCTGGCGCGCCTGCTCCAGATCGGCAATGCCCAGC
Source organism: Paenibacillaceae bacterium (assembly GCA_029256185.1). Classification (GTDB taxonomy): domain Bacteria; phylum Bacillota; class Bacilli; order Paenibacillales; family NBRC-103111; genus Paenibacillus_AR. The sequence goes on along the minus strand of JAQSYI010000019.1, from coordinate 7,951 downwards.
CCCCGGTCCGATACCCGGATGCTGACAAGATCGTCGTTAATTTCCGCCGATATGGCCACCATTCCGTCCGGCCGGTTATCGTAGCCGTGAATAATGGCATTGGTCACCGCTTCGGAGACCACCGTCTTGATATCGGTCAGTTCATCAAGCGTAGGGTCCAATTGGGAGACGAAGGCGGCCACCACCACCCGGGCAAAAGCCTCATTCTCCGACAGACTGGTGAACTCAATGCTCATCCTGTTATGGAATTCGCTCATGATACGACCTCCAGACTGGAGATCGCTTGACGTTCGTTCTCCTTCACCGCCAGGATTTTGAACAGGCCCGACATTTCGAACAGACGGTAAACGGACGGTCCTACCTCGCACAGCACCATTTTGCCGCCCTTGCTTGCAACCTGCTTGTACCGCCCCAGAATAACACCCAGCCCGGAGCTGTCCATAAACTTCAGGTCTCGCATGTTCACAATCACATGGGATACACTCCCGCGGCTGATCGCATCTTCCATGCGGTCCCGTACCGCTTCTGCCGTATGATGGTCCAATTCTCCCTTGAGCCGGACGATCAGCGCTTTGCTGCCGTGCTCCATTTCAACCTGTAGACTCATTCGTGTGCTCACTCCTCTATCTGGCATGAGAGACACATTCTACATCCAAGAAATGGATTCCTGCTTGCCGACAAAACTAGAAGAAATCAGTCAGAAGCGGCGCGGATTCCCTATATGGAACGACAATTTGCGCAGTTCCGTCAGTCTATGAAGAACAGATGTCCGGCGGTCCGCTTCAGCATATCCCACCAGCCCGCCTTATCCACATTGGCCGGAGCCTCCACCGGGAACTCCGCCAGCTGCTGATCACCCTTATACACCAGGATCTTGCCAATGGGCTGGCCGGCTGTGATCGGCGCCTTGAGCTCCGGCTCCAGCTTCAATTCATGGCGGATGTCCTGGGTAGCCTCGCCTTTTTTCAATAACACACTGTATTGATGCTTAGCGGTGAGTTGGAATTTCTCCGGCTTGCCCCGCTTGACCGTCACATCGCCCAGCACATCGCCGGTCTTGACTACAAGCTGATTGGTATATTGGGAGAAGGCGTAATCGAACAGCTTGGTGACCTCCGCATTGCGCGTCTTGGTATCCGGCTCGCCCAGCACCACGGTAATCACCCGGAAATTATCCCGCTTCGCCGTAGCCGACAGGCAGAACTTGGCCTCGCTGGTATAGCCGGTCTTCAGGCCATCAGCGCCGGGATAGAACCGGACCAGCTTGTTGGTATTCACCAGCCAGAAGGGCTTGGGCGTATCCTTGCGCAGATAGTCCTGGTACACGCTGGTAAATTGGGTGATTTCCTCATGCTTCAGAAGCTCTCTGGACATGATGGCGATATCCCGGGCCGTGGTGTAATGATTATCCGCCGGCAACCCGTTGGGATTGACAAAATTGGTATTGTTCATGCCCAGTTCCTTGGCCTTATCGTTCATCATCTGCACAAATCCCTGCTCCGAGCCGCCGATCTTCTCGGCCATGGCAACAGAGGCATCATTGCCGGAGGCCATGGCAATGCCCTTCAGCATATCCTGAACCGACATCTCCTCGCCTACCTCCAGGAAAATCTGGGAGCCTCCCATGGATGCGGCGTATTCGCTGGTGCGGACCTTCTCATCCATGGCAAGCTTACCCTGGTCCAAAGCCTCCATCACCAAAACCATTGTCATAATCTTGGTGATGCTGGCCGGAGGAAGCTTCTCATCGGCATTTTTCTCCGAAATCACGGTTCCCGTATCCGCATCCAACACGATAGCCGAACGGGCATTCGGAGTAAGATCAACGGGCTGTGCCGGCTTCTCTTCGGCCAGAACGGCAGGCGCCAGAGCGCCCACAACCAGAGTGTAAATGAGTAATGCGCTGACAAACTTTTTGAGCATCTTGGGTTCGTTCCTCTCCTAAAAGTTGTGATGCAAACCACTAAAGAGCGATAATCTGATTACCATTATTGACCAGTTGGGATGATATTATTCTCTTAATAGGGAAAAAGCCCCTGATTCAAGAGGGCCTCCCGTTCGTATCATGAAAAGTTGCAGAGCAAGAAAAGATCATCTACTATTAGCTTTATCCAATTAAATTGTTTACCAGGGAGGGTACCGGAATGAGTATATTGTTCTCACCGCTTTCAATCGGAGGCGTAGAGCTGAAAAACCGAATTGTCATGTCGCCCATGTGCATGTATTCCGTCCATAACCAGGACGGCCGGGTTACTCCGTGGCATATCTCGCATTACACCAGCCGCGCAACAGGCCAGGCCGGGCTTGTCATGGTAGAGGCCACGGCCGTACAGCCCATAGGCCGGATCAGCATGCGGGATCTGGGACTGTGGGAGGACGGACAGATCGAGGGCTTCCGGGAATTGACGGAGCTGATCCACGGGGAGGGCGCGAAGGCCGCCGTTCAATTGGCCCATGCCGGACGGAAGACGCTGACAGCCGAAGCCGGAGTTGCTCCCTCGGCTCTTGCCTTTCCCGATATGCCGGTGCCTGTGGCCCTGACGCTGGAGGGAATCGAACAGGTCATTGCAGCATTCGCCGCCGCAGCGGTCCGGGCCAAGGCTGCCGGCTTCGATATTATCGAACTCCACGCTGCCCATGGTTATCTGATCAACCAATTCCTCTCCCCTCTGTCCAACCTGCGCCAGGATGAATACGGCGGCGGGAGCAGGGAGAGCCGGTTCCTGCTGCTCCGGAGAGTGATTGAAGCCGTCAGGCAGGTCTGGAACGGCCCTGTGTTTGTGCGGATTTCCGCGGATGAGTATCATGAGCATGGCAATACCATGGAGGATATGGTGTATTATGCGGGCGAAATGGCGGCGGCAGGCGTCCACCTTATTGATTGCAGCACAGGCGGGGTTGTACCTGCTGCCATCGCCCCCCATCCTGGCTACCAAGTACCTTATGCGGAGGAGATCCGCACCCGTACCGGATTGGCAACAGGCGCGGTGGGGATTATTACGAAGGGGAGCCAGGCAGAGGAGATTCTGGCCAAAGGCCAGGCCGATCTGATCTTCATCGGACGCGAGCTGCTGCGCGATCCCTATTGGCCCCGGACTGCGGCCAAAGAGCTGAACGAAGCAATCCAGGCTCCGCCGCAATATGAGCGGGCGTGGTAAGGCTGTTAATCTCTTCTTAAGAAAAAAAAGCGGGAAGCCGGCGCTGATCAACGCCCTGCTTCCCTTTTTCGGTCTTCCGGTCTTTCGGTCTTTCGGTCTTTCGGTCTTTCGGTCTTTCGGTCTTTCGGTCTTTCGGTCTTTCGGTCTTTCGGTCTTTCGGTCTTTCCCCTATTAATGTCCTAAAGGAATTTTTTCCGCTATGCCTGCCCATAAGTCTGCGCTCGCTTGGCCGCCCCCTGCACCAACCTGCTTCTAGCCGCTCATTGGGTCCGCACACTCCAGTTTCTTCATACTAACTCCTCCCCTTCATCCGGCTCACGGCTTCTTCCACCCCAGCTTCTCTCATACTAACTCCGTCCTTTCATCCGGCTCCCTGCGACTCCCATTCCGGTTTCTTTCATAAACACCGTCCTTTCAGTCACCACAGGTAATCCAGTACCGCTTCACCACATTGCCGCTCTCTTCCGTGAAGGGAGTGTCCGCTGCTCCGCCGTTTCTCAGGATCGTTTTCTCCGAGCCTATATTGCTCTCATCGCAAGTAACCAAAACCCGCTCCAGCCCCTGCGCAGCTGCGTATTCCAAAGCGAGTGCCAGCATTCTGGCGGCATAGCCCTTTCGCCGTTCCGAAGGTCTCACGCCATAGCCGATATGTCCACCGATATTCTGCAGCTTTTCATTCAGCGTATGTCTGACAGAAACTGCAGCCAACACCCGCCGCTGCCTGTTCACCAGCCAGAACGTGCTGGACTGGACATAACCTTCCCGGAGATTCAGTCCCAGGGCTTCCTCTTCCAGTTCCTTCACCATCGCGGGAAAATCCGCAGGACTCTTGGTGATTACCCCCGGGCTCAGTCTCTCCCCGCTCGCCTTCCATTCCCGGTAATAATCCATATACTCCTCTTCCAGGTCCACCGTCGGACTCACCAAAAACACTTCATCCTCCATAAACTCTGCCTCCCTTTTCCTCAGGCTAATAATTGGAATATATTGTATCACCCCCGTCCGGGACAGGCAACGAAGAGTTTGGCTGCAAAAGCAACACTCCCGCAAAAAGTCTGCGGCATCCCGGCTCATAAACTCTCTGATCCCGGAAATACTAGGAGCACCAAAAAAAGCAAGGAGGACAAGAGATGGGAAGGAAAAATGCGATAGCTTGCATTCTGGGTTTGGCCGTATTGTTCGCCGCATATCCGGAGATGGCGCTGGCTGCTGACAGCAATCTTGGCGGGGGGATGGAAACAAGCAGTTTCATGACCTACAATAGCAATCCGCCGGGAGCGGACTTTGGCAGCGATGCCGAGCTGGGAGCATCAGCCAGCACGCCGGGCTTTATAATCAACCGTGACGGAAATCCGGGAACGGTTCAGGCTCTGTCGGCCGGCAACAGAAGCAATATGACCCGTTGGAAGCGGGAGTGGGACTGGCTCGGCATACTGGGACTGCTGGGATTAACCGGACTAAGGAAAACAAACCGGGTACACTAAAGCACTTCTTCAACTCTGTCAAAAAAACACCGGCGGCAAATTGCATCTCTGCCATCCGGGGCGGCATCAATGTTCCAGCAAATAAACATGAGTAAAACACCCCCAAGCTGCAAACGAGTTTGGGGGTGTTCTGCTGAAGCCTATGAGTCTGCATCAAGGTGCGGGAGAATCAGACGGACACTGTTCCGTTCAAGATTGACTCAATGTTGGTATATGGATAAGCGTGCGCTTCTGCCACTGCTTTGTAGGTTACTTTGCCGTCGACCACATTGATGCCTCTGGCAATCGCCTTATTCGCTTTAGCTGCGGCCACGTATCCCTTGTCGGCGATTTGCAGACCGTAATTGACCGTTACATTGGTCAAGGCAATAGTGGAAGTCCGCGCTACCGCTCCAGGCATATTGGCTACGGCATAATGGATAACGCCGAATTTCTCATAGGTGGGTTTGTCATGGGTTGTAATCCGGTCAATGGTTTCAATGGAACCGCCTTGGTCAATGGCCACGTCCACAATAACCGAGCCCGGAGTCATTTGCTCTACCATTTCCTTTGTCACCAAATGAGGTGCGCGGGCGCCGGGGATCAGGATGGCTCCGATAACCAGATCCGCTTTTTTCACAGCCTCTGCAATGTTATAGGCATTGGACATGATTGTCTTGACACGTCCCTGGAACATATCGTCCAATTGGCGCAGACGGTCTGCGCTGATGTCAATGATGCTTACATCCGCTCCCATGCCTACGGCAATCTTCGCTGCATTCGTACCCACAATGCCGCCGCCGACAATCGTCACCCGGCCGGGCTCTACACCGGGGACTCCGCCGAGAAGAATGCCTTTGCCGCCGCTTGCTTTCTCCAGAAAACGGGCACCGATCTGAACGGCCATGCGTCCTGCAACCTCGCTCATGGGAATAAGAAGCGGCAGACTGCCGTTATCCGGCTGAATGGTCTCATAAGCAATCGCGGTTACCTTGGCATCAACCAACGCCTTGGTCAGCTCCAACACCGGGGCCAGATGCAGATACGTGTACAGAATCAGGCCTTCACGGAAGTAGACGTACTCTTCCGGCAGAGGCTCCTTTACCTTAACTACCATCTCTGCTGCCCATGCTTCCTTGGCCGTAGCAACAATAGCAGCTCCTGCCGCGGCATAATCCTGGTCCGTAAATCCGGAACCCAATCCTGCTCCAGCTTCCACCAGAACAACATGTCCGTTAGCCTTGTATGCCGCTACCGAGCCGGGAGTCATCCCAACCCGGTTTTCATTGTTTTTTATCTCTTTGGGTACACCTATAATCATCTTCAGCACCGTCCGTTCCTCAGTAGTATTATTGCTTCATCTACTGTTAACTATAGCGGTCATGCAGAGCCGTTTCACTGGACATCGTGTAAGGATAACAGACACACGCATTTTACTTTCCCGATTATATGTTAGGTTTTATTACATGTAATGGATTATTCCATCTTATTTTGCTCCGAATTCAGCAGCTGATACCCCCGCAAAGCCACCTGCAGGGCAAGCCTGTTCTCCGTCTGCATATAATCAGGCCCCAGCAGCTCGGCGATTTTATCCAGGCGGTAATACAGGGATTGTCTGACGATGAACAGCTTCTTCGCTGCCATCAGCTTGGAGCCGTCATAATCCAGATACACTCTCAGGGTTTGAAGCAGCTCCCCGCCCTTCTGGGAGTCATATTCGATAAGCGGCTGCAGATATTGCTGAATGAAGCCTTGCAGCTTCCCGCGGTCCGACACGTTGAAGAACATCTGATAGACGCCTGTATCTTCAAAGAACAGCACTTTTTTCTCCATGGACAGGTTCAAGGTAATTGCCTGGACAGCCTCCTGGTAGCTGACATGGGCGTTCATAAGCCTGGCCTGCGGCTTGCCGATTCCCGTGAGCAGTTTCACCTGCTGCAGCGCTTCCGCTCCCTCTCCTTCATCCAACGACTGGAAGACCTGCGATAATCTCCGTTTGGCGGGCCCCTTCGGATAGAGGTCTACTGCAACAACGACTAGCCTGTTATTTTTCATCGTGATCAACGGGTAAAAGGATTGCTGTTCCAGCCGCGAACGCAGCAACAGTGACAGATGCGTGCCAACAGAATCCGCCCCCTCGTCGGCAAGCGCCGCCTCCGTATCGGATTGGGGCTCGAACTCCACCACACATACCTGGCAGCCCGCCCCATGCAGCCTCTTGTAATGAACTCCCAGCAGCGATTTCAACTGCTCCTCGTCCTTCAGCCGCGCGCTGAGCAGATCGTCCACCCACAGATTTTCCGTATACATCCTGCGCTCCTCGATATAACGCTTCCGAAGCAGATCCTGCGCCACCCACAGGGAGGCGGAGTCCAGGAGAAGGACATCGAACTCCTGCGGCGGCCGGTCCTTTAAGGCCATAGCCACATAGGCCCAAATCCGGCCCAACGCCCGCACCGGCTGAATCAGTATGGAGGAGCCTCCTTCTGTCAGGTGATATGGAAAAGGCTCCACCAGTTCTTCAGTGCCCCCATTCCCCATCTCCCCGATATATTTGTTCAGAAGCGCCAGCATCTCGCTTTGCTTGGGCAGCGGGCGGGCCGGAATGAAGCTGGGCTGCCCCTGAAGAGGCAAATAAATGACCTGGCTGCCCGTGCTGGACTGCAGCAGTTTGAGCACCTGGGAGAAGCCATGTGAGGTTAAGCTCAGATGATGAAATTTCCTGGTGATGATCTCCAGCTCCTGCAGCATTTTGTGATGGCGGTTGATGATCAGGGAATGAAGATCTTGGGTGATGTCCACGAAGCGGACGGCGCCCGGAAACACCAGCAGAGGAAAATCGTTGGCATCTGCCGCCTCGATCAATTGCTCCGGCACCGAATAAAGGGAATGCCCCAATTCAACGCACAGACAGGATACGTTCTGCTGAATCAATTGCTCTAAGTAACGGACCGAGAAGCCGCCATCCGAGCTGAACGCAATCCCCGTAGTCAGCACCAGCTCTTCCCCGTCCATCAGCGTCTCGAAGCTGGACACCTCTACAATATGAACCCAGCGTACTCTGCGGTTCAAGCCATTTCTTCCGGCCAATATGCGAACTCCCTGAAACAAAGGTCTTTGCAGCACCTCTGCAACAGTCAGTTTGAATTCTGTCTCCACGGCTACCCCTCCCACATTGCTAATAGTAACGAATATAGGGGGAAAAACACAATGGAAATTCATTAAATCCACACAAAAAACATTCCCCCAAAAGTGACGAGATGCTCCGAAGCAAAATCCGGGTACTTTTGGGGGAGCCCCCGAATGAAAATGCCAAACCGGCATTTACGT
>JAQSYI010000018.1 GCA_029256185.1 Paenibacillaceae bacterium | reverse complement strand
GTGTTGTCTTGTCTCTTTCACCAGAGCACCTCTTTCTCGTTGTTGTTATTATCGATCTGTTCTTAGGAGGTGTCTACTTTTTATTCTAGCAGCATTTTGATAGCTGTTGAGCCCCTGTGCTCCTTCTTACCCGCCAACAACTATCATTTTGATAGCTGTTGAGCCTTTGGAGCTCCTCTTACCCAGCTACAGCTATCATTTTGATAGCTGTTGAGCCTCTGGAGCTCCTCTTACCCGCCAACAACTATCATTTTGATAGCTATTGGCATCAACTCATAGTTAATCGACAGTCTCGGTTTTCCCGTTGGTTTTGGTTGTGTCTCGGTGTCTTAATGCTTTGGTGTCTGGTGTCTGGTGTCTGGTGTCTGGTGTCTGGTGTCTGGTGTCTGGTGTTTTGGTTCTGGTTGGTTTTGGTTCTGGTTGGTTTTGGTTCTGGTTGGTTTTGGTGGATTACGTTGTTTATTGAAGGACCGCATCATCCCTGCCAATGAACAGGAATCCCGGGGCGTTACGCCACACTTTTGCCAGCTTTGTATGAAATTTCACACAAGAACAGGATGAAAACGTTTTTTCCGAGGCAGTTTGTACGATTTATCGATAAATCATACAAAACAACCCGTTCCCCTTATCCCCGCGCTCTCTCAATCCCGCCGGGTTTAACAAGGCTGAACTTAAGCCGCCACGACAACACTAATGAGCACTGGAAGGAGCTGCTACGACTACGCTAATGACCACTGGAATAACCCGCCACGATGACGCCAATGACCACTGGAAGGAGCCATGAGTTGGTGTGGAGCGGAGGTTTTTTTATCGCCCGCCACAAGCTCCATCACAAGCTTCAGCTTGCGCGCTTACGCGCCATAAAGCGTTAATCCATCTGTGAAAGGGGGGGCCCTTCCTCCTCGAATTTATGGTGGGACGATGAAAAAAAAGCCCGCTCACCCGGCCGGGTTGAGCAAGCTTTTGCCAGTAGACTATCCTTGTCCCTTACTCTCGAAATACTTCCCCAGCATGGCCGCCAGCTCATCATCGGACAGGGGGTTGCGGTGGGTATTTTCCAGATAAATGTGTTTCTCCGTCTCCGGCATCAGATACTCCTTGTACCAGAGGAAAAAGTCGGGGCTGTCCCCGTGCATGCGCAGAAACCGCCGCAGCGTATCCACATTCTCCAAGGTGCTGGCGATATTCGTCAGCCAGTCGGCGCTGTAGAACCGCTCCCATTTCCCGTGCTCGGCGTCCCGCAGCGCTTGAAGCCCGCGGCTGTAAGCCCACAAGGACCGGGAGGCCAGCACGAAGGCCTGCGGATACAGCTGCCTGCTGTACGCATCGTAGGAGCGGCACAGCCACATGAAGCCCTCCGCCCCGGACTGGTGCAGCACCCCGTGGAACCTCAGATGATCGGCAGCCCGCCGCCGGTCGCCTCCGTCCAGCCTGCCCATGACCGCTTCGCAGCCGGCAAGCCAATCCGCCCAGACCTTCTGCCCCCTGCCGCAGCGCTCCCCGAACCAGCGTACCTGCTCCGCAAAGGGCATCTCCCCCGTTGCCCAGAACAGCCCCTCATCCGGCGTACCGCTGCCGCCCCGGAGCCAGTGCCCGATGATTCTCCGCGCGGGATGGTGGTAAAACTCCTCTCCCGCCAGATCGTCCCCATGGGGGCCATAAGGAATCGAGGCTTCCCCATAGGTCCGGTACAGCCCGGCGATCTCCGCATGATGGCTGCCATAGTAGCTGGCGGTGAATTGGCGGAGATGCGACTCCGCATCCACCGTCCCGCATCCGCTCCACATCTCCCGGACCAGATCCAGGGTGTACACATGGGGACGGATATTGCCGCTGTTCACCAGAAGATACCCGTTGGCCCCCGCATCAAAGGCGCTTTGGAGTTCCTGCTGCAGGAAACCCGCAGGTCCTTGGAACATCGTGAGATGGTTGGAAGCCTGCAAGTCGTGGAAGGTCACATGGTAGTAAATGCCGTGTTTGCCGGAAGCACCCTCGGCCGGCAGAGCCGGAATGCGCAAATTCAGGCTGCCGTGCCTTCGGGAAACCATCCTGCCGTAGCCGTTGTCCGCCCAGACATGGATCACATCCGGCGGAAGCTCGATATGCCCTCCCTTGTACAGCTCGGAGATCTCCCCGTACAGCGCCACGCAGCACACGGGATTCTCCACCTTCTCCGCGATCATATCGTATTGCCGGCGGATAACCCAACTGATCATGGCCCCCCGCTTCTGCGGCGTATCGAAGCCGGGATCGTTCTCCCAGAAGGGCTTGTCCCCCTGTCCCCGGAAGGACAGCACCCACAGTACCTTGCCATGCCGCTGCTTCTCAATGGCCGCCCGCCACAGCCGCTCGAACAGCTCCGGCTCCTCCTTGTAGCTGGCCCGTTTGCCGGGATAAGCCCGCAGGAACATCTCCGCCCCCAGGGGCTCCGCATGATGGTGCGTAATCCACAACCCCATCTCCGCAGCCAACGCCAAATGCACTCCGGTCTTGGGCAAATCGGTGCCGGGAATCACCATATTCCCCCCGCAGCGGAGCAGCGCCTCGAACACGGGCAGCCATACCTCTCCGGACGGGGGATAAGGCGTCTTCCAGCCGATCAGGCATACCTCGTCATTAACGAACCAGCCCCTGAACCTCACCTTGGGCGCCGGAGACTCATAATCCTCGCATGGGACTTCCACGAAGCTGCGGGCCGCAATCTGCTGGTCCGCCCAGAACCAGAAGGGCTGGACGCCCAGATAAGCCCGGCTGACATGGAGGATGCCGTAGACCAGCCCCAGATCGTCGCGGGCCGCCACCGTAAGCCGGACCCGTTCCCCGACCGCCCGGAACCGGAGCACAAAAGCCTCCGGCCGCTCCTCGCAGCGGTCCCCATCTTCCGCACAACGGATGATGATATCCGCCTCTGCCGGATCATTCCCTTCCACAGGCTCTTGCCCCAGCACCGCATGTAGATCCCGGGCCAGCATGTCCAGCCCGTGGCGGACGGGAGTCCCGGGCTTTCCCGGGACGCAGATGCGGACCGCGCCGCTTAATTTCATCACACCGGAAGCTTTTCCCTCCAAAGCAACCATCCTTCCCAAAACAACCGTGGCGCTTCGCCCGGCAAGGCTGCGCCACGGTTTACGATTTTGTTGTTACAGACCCGATGCGTATTCCTTCGCTTTCTTCATCAGCTCATCATAGGCTTGCTCGGGAGCTGCTTTGTTGAACATGATTTTTTCCACGATGGTCTTGTAATCCTTCTTGAAATTGCCCCAGCCCTGGGGTTCGGCGACGAATTTTTGCGCGGCGGGAGCCACCTTGTTGATAAAGTCCATGGATAGCTTATCCGTCGCGCTGAAGTTGGGCTCAAGCGCCTTGACGATCTTCGAGTTGCCGGGAATACCGCGGGACAAGCCCAGAGTTTTGGCCGCATCCTGATCATTGATGAACCAGTCGATGAACTTCTTGGCTTCCTCCAGCTGCTTGGAGGCCGCATTGACGCTCCAGAACATGCCCGGCTTCAGCCAGCCGCCTGTTTGCGACCCCTTGGGCAGACCGGTAAAGCCAAAGGCATCCGGCTTCAGGGCGTTGATGGAGCCCACCTGGTTGGAGAACAGATGGCGGGCGATGGCATTGCCGTTCACCACATTGTCCTGCTTGGGGTCCAGTTCCTTGTCCGTGGTGGTCATATCCGCAGGAGTGACGATGCCGGCCTTTCTCATCTCCGTCTGCTTGTTCATATAAGCAAGCCATGTATCCTTGTCGATGGTCAGCTTGTTGTCGGTGAATACCTGGCCCTTGCCCTGGCTCAGCTGATAGGCGGTATAATCATACAGGTCGGAGCTTTGGTCCACGAACACATACTTATCCTTGCCCAGCTTGGCCTTGGCTTCCTGGCCGAACTTGTAATAGTCGTCCCAGGTCCAGTCCCAGGAGGGAACGCTTAAGCCCAGCTTCTCGATTACCGTCTTGTCATACACCATACCGAAGGCGGCGCTTCCAAGAGGCATGGCGTACAATTTGCCGTTTAGTTTGCCGGACTCCATCAGGGCCTTGTCCATATCCGCCACATTGATGCTGCTTAGATCGGCGACCAGATTGCGGCCCACATACTCATTCAGATAAGCGGCATCCATCTGGATAATATCCGGGGCGTTCTTGGCGGAGAATTGAACGCCCAGCTTGTCGAAATAACCGTCCCACCCGGAGAATTCGCTTTCAAAGGTTACATTGGGATGGAGCTGGGTATACTGGGCCAGCGCCTTCTGCGTGGCGTCATGGCGCTCCTGGGAGCCCCACCAGGCGATGCGCAGCTTAACGGGCTCATTGGAGGCTTTTGCCGTTTCGGCAGGCTGCTGCGAAGCGGACGGCTGGGCGGATTCCCCAGGCTGGGCGTTATTACCGGCATTACCGCCGCATGCGGTCAAGGAAGCGGCAACCGCCAACGAAAGACCAGCAGTGAGTAACGTCTTTTTCATCGTTTTTTCCCCTCTCGATATCACGTATTTACATGCTAATCGTATCGCTGATAGGGAGGTCGGTCTAGGAGAGGATCGAACAATTCTCTTTCAGTATTGGAATAAAAATGCCTGCGTATTTCACTTTTTCAATACATCGCTGGGGTTCATCCCGCAATATTTCTTGAACAGCGTGCTGAAATACGGGACATTCTGGTAGCCCACCCTCTCCGCCACCTCGTAGATCAGATGATTTCCTTCCAGCAGCAGCGCCTTGGCCTTCTCCAGTCTGACGCGGATCACGTAATTCATGAAGGTTTCGCCGGTCACCTTCTTGAACAGTTGGTTCAAATAATTTTTGGAAATGAACAACCGGCCCGCCAGATCGTCCAGCGTAAGATCCTCCGCGTAATGCTCGTGGATATAGGAGATCATGAAATCCACCGCCGCCTTATGCTTGCGGCCGATAGCAGGCTCCTTCCTCATGCCGGTGAGCTTCAGCTTGGCCTGCAGATAAGCATAGAGGTCGGCCTGGCTCATCACGGTTTCCGCCTGGGCCGCCTGGATATCCTCCTCCGCTTCACCTACAGGCTTGCCCGCCTGCTGGGCGGCATATTGAATCAGCGTCCACATTTCCGTCGCCAGCACCTTATAGAAGACCTTCAGATCGCCGCCGCTGCCCGCCGCTTCCTGGCGGCTGATGTACCTGCGGATTTGCTCCCATATCTCCTCCGTCTGTCCCGCCTGCATAAGCCGGGCGACATTGCGGACACATTCCACCCCGTGGGAATGTCCCGATGCCGGTTCCAGGGCCTGAAACGCCTCGTCCGCCGACGCCTTAAGCTCCGTCCAGCTTGTTATTCTTGTCCCCGCTCCGGCCCTCACCTCCAATCCCAGGTACTGCATCATATTGCGGATCAGCGTGCCGGTCAGACTCTCCACGCGGGAGCGGGCCGTCGCGGCCTGCTCATCCCGGGCAATATGCAGCACAACGGCCGAGTAGGGGCCGAACAGCCAGACGAAATCCGACTCCTTCCATTCCTGCTCCAGCACTTCATTGGTCACATTGGACATGGCAAAGCGGAACAAATGCCAGTCTGCCGCGGAGATATTCGCTACCCGGTCCGTGCGCACCAATTCCAGCACCACGACCATTTGGTCACGGTCCGTCCAATGGCTCTCCGGAAGGGGCAGCTTCAGCTCCGCCGAGCTGGCGTGGATGGAGCCGTTCAGCAAGGAAGCCAGCTGATCCCGGGGAATCTGTCGTTCATAATGCTGGACGAACTGAAGCAGCTCGTTTCTCTCCATCTTTTCCAGATACATTTCCTCCAGGCGGTTGATGACGCGGAACAGAATGTCCCGGATCTGCCCGACGGTTATCGGCTTGTTCACGTAGTCCTCCACGCCCAGCCTGATCGCCTGCCGCGCATATTCAAAGTCCGTGTATCCGCTCAGAATCACGAACCGCCCCTGATAGCCCTCGCCGCGCAGCTTTTCGATCATCTCAATGCCGCTTATGCCTGGCATGTAGAGGTCGGTAATGACGATATCGGGCTCCTCCCGGCGAACCAGCTCCAGCCCCTGCTCCCCGTCAATGGCCTCTCCGGCAAACTCCGCATCCATTTCCTCCCACGGAATAATCCTCCTAAGTCCTCTCAGCACCTGAAAATCATCATCGACAATCGCGATTCTCCACATTGCGGACCCCCCTCTAGGTTATATGCTCCGGCTTCCCGGAAGTGGGAAAATGGACAGTCACCCGGACCCCGCCCTCCGGCCTGTTGTTCAATTCAAGCTTGAATTTATCGCCAAACAGCGCCTCCAGCCGCTCCCTCACATTGCGCAGCCCGTATCCGCCCCGCTTGCGGGGCTTGCTGCTCCAATCGGGACTCAAGCCTCTTCCGTTGTCGGCGATGCTCACATGCAGCCAATCCTCCTCGCTGCGGATGCTTACGTGTATCTCCGCCTCCGGCACCCCATGGAAGCCGTGCATAAACGCGTTCTCAATAAAGGGCTGAAGGAAAATTTTCGGCATCAGACAGCTTGCCGCTTCCTCCCGGACGTCAAGGGAATAGACCAGCCTGTCCTCCCAGCGCACCTGCTGAAATTTGAGGTACGCCTCAATATGGCTGATCTCCTCGTTCACCGTCACCAGACTGTCCGTGTTGGAGAGAGCCAGCCGGAACATGCCGGCCACCTGGGACAGCATGCTGCTGATCTTATGCTGCCCCGCTTCGATGGCAAACCAGTTGATCTGATCCATGGTGTTGTACAGAAAGTGGGGATTGATCATCATCTGCAGCGATTTCAGCTCCGCCTTCCGCTGCCGCTCATGCTGCTCGTGAAGCGACACGTACAGATCCTCAATCCGCTCCGTCAGCTTGCGGTACCCTTGGAACAGCTTGCCGAATTCATTGCTGTAGTCGCTGGGCACCTCCTGCTCCTCGCCGGGAGAGTACTGCCCCATGGCCCGCAGCAGTTGGTTCATGGGCTTCATGAACCGCCTGGACAAAAACAGCGTCAGCATAAAAACCAGCACAATCGTAGTAACGCCCAGCACCGCAAACAGCTGGGCCATACTGGTGCTGCCCTTCATCATCTCGCTCCAGGAGCTGGCCTCGAATACAGTCCATTGGGCGTCGGGGGATTTGGCCCAGACATAGAACTCATCGCCGGAACGGAAGGAGCCTTCGGGCACATTCATTTTATCGAGAAAGGAGACAGACGCCTGCTGCAGCAAAGCCCCGTCGCCGGAATGGGTCAAGAGCCTGCCCGCCGCGTCCAGAATGGCGATGTTCGTATGGTCATCCTCGGAGGAGACCAGGGCTTTGATGCTGGACACCTTGATATTGAACACCATCAGATTGTATAACCGGTTGCTGTTGTTCAGCACCTTGCGGGCAAAGCTGATGACCGATTCCTCGCGGCCGTTGCTGATAATCTTGTGCTCACCCAGCCAGGCGCTGTCCGTATCCACGATCCCGGCATACCAGGCTTCCGCATGAAGCTGGCTCATGGGAAAGAACGTGACAGGCCCCTGGGTATCCGAGGTAAAGGGATAATCCGAGTACACATGAATCGACTGGAGAACGGGAATGCCGAATACCGTATAATTGAGCTGGCTCTGGAGCTCCGACTCGATCCGCACCCGCTCATAGGCGTCTCCGTCCCGGAGCCTGTTGTACAGAAGGTCCAGATTTTTGGCTGAAGTGCCCGAAGTCTGCTCAATGCCCACCAGGCTGGTGTTGATCTTCTTGCTGAGCTCATTTAGGAGCTTCGCCTGAAAGTATGACGTATTCTTGGCGATTTGATTGGAGGTGCCCGAATAGCTTACTGCAATGACCAAGCCGATCATGATGGCGATGACGATGGCAGAGCTGAAGAAAAAAACGCCGATAATTCGATAATTTTTGAACGGATTCCGCAGCATTCCCTTCCCTCCCGCTGTTCCCGGCAATAGCCTTGGAAGCAAAGAAAGCCGCGGCATCCGCAGCAGCCTTCCGCTTTTTAATTAATCTACCCTTTTAACGCGCCTGAAGCAATCCCTTCGACAAAATGTTTCTGCGCCAGGAAAAAGATGATGACCGCCGGCGCCACGGAAACCAGCGACATGGCCAGCATCTGTCCCCACGGGATGGTGCCCTGGGAATCGATGAACAGCTTGAGCGCCAGATTGACGGTGTATTTATCGACAGAGTTGATGTACAGCAGCTGGCCGAAGAAATCGTCCCAGTTCCACAGGAAGCAGTAGATCATAACCGTCACCAGCGCCGGCCTGGTCAAGGGAATGATAATCCGCCAGTATATCCCGAACCAGGAGCAGCCGTCCATCTTGGCCGATTCGTCCAGATCCTTCGGAATGGAGCGGATGAACTGCACCAGCAGATAAATGAAGAAGGGCCCTCCCACTCCTCCGGCAAGGATATGGGGCACATAAAACGGCAGATACGTGTTAATCCAATTCAGGTTGCTGAATAATACATATTGGGGCACAATCGTAACCTGGGTAGGCAGCATCAGGGTCACCAGCAGCACCGCAAACCAAACCTTCCGCAGCGGGAAATCCAGCCGGGCAAACGCAAAGGCGACCAGACTGCAGGAGATAATGCTGGTGAACAGCACGCCGCCGATCAGCTGCAGATTGTTCACATAAAACACATCGAAGCTGTAATTGGGAACGGACACCCAGCCCTCCGTATAGTTGGACCACTGAAAAACCTTCGGGAACAGATTCGGCGAGCGCATTTCATCATTGGTCTTGAAGGAGGCTCCCAGCCACCAGAACACGGGATACATCATAACGGCGCTGGCGGCCAGCAGGACGAGATGAGGAATAAGTTTTTTTCTGATTTTCATTTTCCTTTTCCTCCCTGGGTCTCATAGTACACCCAATATTTCGAAGTGGCGAAGATGAGGGCAGTCGCCAGGGCAATGATCACAAGCAGCATCCAGGCCAGCGCGGACGCATAACCCATCTGGAATTTGGAAAAGGCCCGTTCATACAGGTACATGACGTACACATAAGTGGAGTTGACCGGCCCTCCGTTGGTAATAATGAAGGCTTGGGTGAACATCTGGAAGGAATTGATCGTCGTCTGCACAAAATTGAACAGCAGGATCGGCGACAGCATGGGCAGTGTAATATTGAAGAACTGGCGCACCTTCCCCGCCCCGTCCACCGACGAGGCCTCATACAAATCCGTCGGAATCTGCTTGAGCCCCGCCAGGAAAATAATCATGGCCGAGCCGAACTGCCAGGCCATCAGGAGCACCAGAGTCCCCAGGGAGGTATCGGGATCGGCGATCCAGGCTTTCCCTTGGATGCCGACCAGCGAAAGCGCCTGGTTGATGAAGCCGTTTTGGCTGAAAATGTTTTTCCACAGGATCGATACGGCGATGCTTGTACCAATCAAAGAGGGGAAATAAATCATCGTCCGGTAGAAGGAAATCCCTTTGATTTTCCGGTTCAGCAGCATCGCTACCAGCAAGGCCGCAATCAGCCTGATGGGAACCGCGAATACCACAAAGGTCAGAGTGACCTTGAGGGAAGTGCGGAACGTATCATCCTCCTGAATAATATAGCTGTAGTTTTTCAGCCCCACCCAATGAGGTGCATCCAAAAGGGAATAATTGGTGAAGGAATAATACAGCGACATCAGAATCGGGCCCAATGTGAGCAAAATAAAGCCCAATAGCCATGGCGATAAAAACAGGTACCCGGCAATGGGAGATTCCCATCTCTTCAGAAACGGGATGCTGCTTTTTTTCTTTTTGAAGGCGGCGGTGTCCGTCGTCTGCAGCACTTGACCTTTCATATAATGGCTCCACTCCTGTCAAAGCGATCGTCTATACGCTTATTTAGTTTATTGTAGTTCCATTATAGGCTGGCGGTCCGGCTCCTTGAATCGCGCAATGAATCAAGTTCTTTCACTATCTCACACTGTTTGGGGGCAAAAAAAACCTGAGGCAAGCTGCGCCCCAGGCTGGTAGGATGGCCGGAAGTAAAGTATCATAAAGAGAACACCTGTTTTACCGTTAACAGAAAAGTCCAATCCCCACAAAGGCGTGATCATACAGAATGCCCATCTTGCAGGAAACAGAGCTGTACGGACCAATCAAAGCCTACTTCGAAGCCCAGGGCTACGAGGTCCGCGGCGAGGTCCGGCATTGCGACCTGGTGGCGCTGCGCGAAGGCGAGGAGCCGGTCATAGTCGAGCTAAAGCGCACCTTTAATATCCCGTTGTTGATCCAGGGGCTGGACCGGCTCCGCACCACCGACCGGGTCTATGTGGCAGTGGAGATGAATACCAAGGGCAAGGCTCCGCACGGCCTCTCCTGGAACGATCTGGTCCGCCTCTGCCGCAGGCTGGGTCTCGGACTCCTTACCGTATCCTTCTATAAGACGAAGAAGCCGGTGGTGCTGCTTCATTGCGATCCCGATTCCTATATCCCCCGCAAAACGGCGAAACGCACCATGGGACTGCTCACCGAATTCCGCGAGCGTTCCGCCGACTACAACACAGGGGGCAGCAGCAGGCAGAAGCTGATCACGGCTTACCGGGAGAAGGCGCTCCGCTGCGCCCACGCCCTGAGCATCCATGGCCCCCTCACCACCAAACGGCTGCGGGAGATTACCGGCAGTCCCAAGATTGCCTCCATTATGCAGAAGAACTTCTACGGCTGGTACCGCCGAGTCGGCCGGGGCACTTACGAATTGACTCCTGTAGGCCGGGAGGCGCTGCAGCAGTATGAAGCCATTGTGAAGGGGCTAACCATGTGAAGAGGCAGCGGAAGCTGCCCTGGGGAGCTCATCACAGAAACTTCCGCTTGATGCGGCCGCTCCTCTTCAACATACTCCAGCACGAGTTTTTCCCCTAATTGCGTCAGCCGTTCAAGCTCTTCTTCCCGCCTTCTGCAACAGCCCTTCTGCCGCGGATAAGCACGGGAAGCAACAGTTGGGTAACCGCCCCCGCAAGAAGAATATACGCCAGCTGCCTGCCCTCCACATTATCGAGGAACGTGATCAGAGCCGTGATGGAGATGACCCGCCCGGCATTGAGGAAAATCTCGCGGATGACCAAGGATTCCACGCGGAAATTCCCCCGGAGCGGCAGCTTGCCTATCAGGCGGTAGTAATAAGAAGAAATGGTATTCCCCTGCAGAGGGGCAAAGAAGGAGTAAACCACCATAAAGCAGATGACGGTCCATAACTGCAGCCCCATCACGAGCAAGGCAGAAGCGGCAATCAACCCTGCACCCGATATCCACAGATACAGCCTGGTCATGGATTCCCTGGCGTACTTGGAGATTATCATGCCCATCGCAATCGTGATTAAAGAAAACAGCACGCTCATATACCCGATATGGTCCTCGCGGGGCATCACCTGGTACAAGAGAATATTGGGCAGGAACAGCATGATGCCCTGGAGCAGCCCCAGCGTCATAAAGCCCCATAGCGCCCTGGACCAGTTCGACTCTCTTCTCATGATCAGGAACGTATGCCGGATATAATAAGTCCTATGCTTGGCCGGCTTGGCCTTGATCTTCAGACTGCCCGCCGCCGCAAGCAGAAACATCAGGAAAGCAATGCCGAATACGATAATGTAGCCGTGCAGTTCCTCGTTCACCGAGATAATCCGTCCGGCCAAGGCAGGGCCAATAAGGCCCGCCAATGTAAAGAAGATGCTGTTCATTGCCATATAATGAATCCGGTTGCGGTCATCCGATACATCGTACATGAGAACCAGATAACCCACCCAATAGAATGCTCCGGAAATCCCGCCGAAAACCGCAAACAACGGGTACCACTCCACTACCCGTTCCTGGGCGAACACTACACAGATATAAAACAGAGAAATAAGCAGCAATCCAAGACGGTAGCTATACATCCGGTCGGTTCTCTTGACAATCCAGCCCCCCAGCATAAAGGCTGCTGCGGAGACGGCATAGTTGATGATGTTGTACATGCCGTTAATCCACAAGTCCCCTGTCAAGCGCCACAGATACAGATTAAGGAACACCCCCGACATGGAGGCTCCAAACTGAAAGAAGAAATGAATGAGGAGTGACAGCTTCGCCTCACCTCCAAGCCTTCTTTCCGGAGGCTTGCCGGCACTGCGCAACCGTAAATTCTCCCTCATCCTCCGCAATCCAACTTCCATGCTCATCTTCTCCCACCCTCGTGCTGTTACGATAACAGCCTGCTATTATCTTTCCTTATTGTAACACAGCCTTACAGGATGGGGATGTCAATCAAAGGGCGTATTGAAGGAAGAACTGCAAGAAATCCGCCGCTTGCCGGTGAGGATAGTCATTAACACGTTCTTGCTTGCTTTTTCTTCGGATTATCCCGGATTATTCGAATCGCCGCAAGACGAGCCGCGCCGCTTCATCCGAAAGCAGACTACAACCGACATTAAGCGGGAAACCGGCGCCAGGATATGACAACATGCTTCCTCAGACACTCGCCCCACCCTCCCTGCTATGGTATACTAGGAAAGGTCAGGCCGCCGATAGCCATCTTCTGGCACGGCGGGAAAATATGTTTTTGAGGTGAAGTACGAATGAGCTTGCCCTTGGAGGCCAGGGAACAACCCTACGCCCGCTCCGCAAAATCAGCGGCAACGAAGAAGAAACATACCTACAAATTTCTTTTGCTGATGTGGGTGTTCCTGATTGCTGGCGGAGTCTGGGGGACGAAGGCGTACAGCGACCATCTCCGCGATCAGATCGCCACCCGCATTTCAGCAGAGAACCAGGCCCAACTCGATGTGATTCAGAAGGATTATCAGGCTCAGCTTTCTGACTTGAGGACCAGCATGCAGAGCGATATGACCAAGCTGCAAGGCAAGGTAGATGCTCTGACGGAACTGCTGGCCTTCACCAAGGACAGCGCCAATTCCAAAACGGACAACAGCAATCAGCTCTACACGCAACTGGCTGAAGTGAAGAAGCAGCTGGAAGCGCTGGAGAAGAACCTGGATGTGCTCAAATGAATGCGAACCAGGCCGTCAACCGCTTATTCCTGATGGCGACTGCTCCTTTCCTCGGCATGATGATCTGGATGCTGACCGTGCAGACTTCCCAATTGATGCCGGCAATCCCCCAGCTGCTGAAGCTTGATTCTCCGGCCTTCACACTGGGAGAAGAAACGGCGGCAATGGAGCAGCAACTGGAACAGGCTGCCGAAGACAGTTCTTCCATTAAGACTACTATCCAGAAATATTTCGATACCTACACCAAAAGCGCAGAGGATGTTTCCGTCATGCTCGAGCGCGCCACAGCTCAAACAGGACGTCCGGCCCTTATTTTCGATAACCGTATTGCAGCCGCCTTTGGCCAGCCGGTGAAGCATGCCGCCTCCGCCAATATCGATTTGAAGCTATATTCCTTTCAGGATCAGAATTACCGGGGTTACGCCCTTAAGGCTGAGCTTAAGACCGACAAAGCGATGAAGATGGCGCTGGGCGGGGACAAGCTGGGCAAGTCGGAGACCACTCTGGCGGCCGCCAACCGTCTGGGGGCCATTGCCGGTGTCAATGCAGGAGGATTCGCCGATGCCAACGGCAAGCGTTATCCTACCGGCAATACCATCCAGAACGGCAAGTACGTCTATGGCTTCTTCCCGTCCGGGGACTTGGTGTTTGTCGGCATGAACGGAGACCGCCAGTTGATTGGCGGGAAGTTCGACCGCCAAGACCAGTTGGACAAGCTGAATCCCCAATTCGGGGCATCCTTTACCCCCATTCTGCTGCAAGAGGGCAAGAAGCAGACCATCCCTGTGAAATGGATGACCAGCCCCTACCGGGCAGCCCGTACCGTAGTGGGCAACTTCCGCAATAATCAGATCCTGTTTATCGTTACCAACGGCTCCGATGACCGGGGAAGCTCCGGTGCATCCCTGGCTGAACTACAGGACAAACTGCAGACGCTGGGAGTACAAGACGCGTACAACCTGGACGGTGGAGGCTCCTCTACTCTGGTGTGGGGCAATGAAGTGGTTAACCAGCCATCCGATGGGCGGATGAGGGCCATGCCCACCCACTTCGTATTCTTTAAATAAAGCCTCCACAAATAAAAAGCATCGCAACCGGATACAATTCGTTCCGGCTGTGATGCTTTTGTATTTGATAACAGGCTGTTTCCTAAGCTTTTTTCAGCAAAAGGTTCATTTCCCGCAAACAATTGGCGCAAATTTGTTTTTCCTTGAAATCCGTTACTTCTTCCATGGAAGCGCAAAATACGCATCTGGGACGGAATCTTTCCAAAATAATATGATCGCCTTGAACCAGGATCTCAACCGGGTCCCCTTCGTTCATTTGATATCTTTTGCGCAATGATTTAGGCAATACGATACGACCCAATTGGTCCACTTTGCGAACTACACCAGCCGGCTTCATAGCTCTCCCCTCCTACATCTGTTTGATAATGATATTACTATTTATAGTAATTCAATGTGAAATTAAAAATACCTGCTAATAACATTAAAGATTGACTAAAGTTTGTTAAATAATTTATATTTTTTATTTTCAGGTAAGCTGTAAAAAAGCGTTCTGTCTCATTGCTTCATAAAGAACAATCGCCGCTGAATTGGACAAATTCAACGAACGGACGGCATCTGTCATCGGCATGCGGATGCAGGTATCCTGATGCTGCCCGGTAATTTCCGGACCCAACCCCTTGGTCTCCTTGCCGAATACGAGAAAATCCCCGTCCCGGTAAGACATATCGGTATAGAGTCTCTCCGTCTTGGTAGTAGCACAGAAGAATCTTCCTTCCGGGTAGAGCTCCTTCACTTCCCCAAAGCTGTCATGGTAATGAATCTGCACGGCATGCCAGTAATCAAGCCCGGCGCGCTTCAACGTTCTGTCGTCGGTCTGGAATCCCAGAGGACGCACGAGATGAAGATGGGTTCCGGTTGCCGCGCACGTCCGGGCGATATTCCCCGTATTCGCCGGGATCTCCGGTTCTACCAATACAATATGAAAAGCCACTTGCTGTCACCTCACAATATGAATCATTATACTACATTCCGGCATGAGTTTAAATTTTTACAGCCATTTTACGATTGGTTAACATAGGGCTTATCTAGTCATGCCATAATGAAGGCACCATCTTTGGATGACAAGGAGATCAGAAGCATGAAAATGAAAATATTAGTGGTCGATGACGAGCCATCCATCTCCATGCTGCTTGACTTTAACCTGAAGCTAGCCGGTTTCGAGGTTCACTGCGTCTTTGACGGGGAGGCCGTGTTCGAAGCCATCCGTTCCTTCCGTCCGGATCTTCTGGTCCTTGATCTTATGCTGCCTAAGCTTGATGGCATCCAGGTATGCCGGAAGCTCAGGAGCGAGAATAACAAGGTTCCCATCATCATGCTGACCGCGATGCAGGATCTCAATGACAAGATAGCCGGGCTGGACAACGGCGCCGATGATTACATGACCAAGCCCTTCAGTCCGCAGGAACTGATCTCCCGCATTCAGGCCATCCTCCGCCGCTCCCATTCCATGCCGGACGGAGACCCCAGCTCGGCCCAGTCGATTGAGATTGGCAATCTAATCGTACAGCCGGGATTGCGGGAAGTGAAAATGAACGGACAGGCGGTGGAATTGACGCCCAAGGAATTTGATCTTCTGGTCTTTCTTTGCAGGCACCGGGGCAAGGTTCTATCCCGCCAGCAGTTGCTGCATGGAGTCTGGGACTATCATTTTCTGGGAGATACCAGGATCGTGGATGTTCATATCAGCCACCTCCGGGACAAGATCGAAGATAACGGGCGCAATCCCGATTACATCATGACCATCCGCAATGTGGGTTACAAACTGACCGAGCCGGCCGTTAAGGAATCTTCCGGTTAGATTAAGCATATTTGAGCTTCAATACAAAACCTCTTTCCTGCAGATTCAAGGAAAGAGGTTTTGTATTCTATAGAAGGTGAAAGGTTCAGGAGAGACGGAATTTGGATACGGCCTGCTGAAGCTCTTCTGCCATACTGTTAAGCGTAGCGGCGGAAGAAGTAATCTCCTGCATGGATGCAAGCTGCTCTTCGCTGGTGGCGGCCA
Organism: Paenibacillaceae bacterium; assembly: GCA_029256185.1. Lineage (GTDB taxonomy): Bacteria > Bacillota > Bacilli > Paenibacillales > NBRC-103111 > Paenibacillus_AR. Next base: position 107,619 of record JAQSYI010000018.1, on the reverse strand, counting down.
CCAGGTGGGTCTGTTCAGCCGATTGTCTGGCGATCCGCGAGGTTTCCTCTACGGAAGCGGCAACCTGCTCTGACCCTGCGGAAATTTGTTCCGCTGTAGCCGACACCTCTTCAATTTGCGCCGAAACCTGAATAATCGCTTCTTTAATTTGGGCAAATGCATCGCCGGCAGCCTGTACAACGGCAACCCCATCGCGCGCCTGGAGAATGCCTTCGTTCATCCCCTTGACGGCAGCTTCCGTGTCCTTCTGCACTTCCCGGATCAACTCGGAAATTTTCTTGGCTGCTTCCTCGGATTGGATGGCCAGCTTCTTCACTTCAGTAGCTACTACCATAAAGCCTCTGCCATTCTCTCCTGCACGTGCCGCCTCTATGGAGGCGTTGAGCGCCAGCAGACTGGTCTGCGAGGAAATGCCGGTAATAACCTCAATAATTTCGCCGATCTCCCCGGACCGTTCACCCAATTTCTTCACGCTGGCTGCGGCCTTGCTTGAACTTTCGAAGATGTTGTTCATTTGGAGCACAGCACGCTGGGCTGCGGAATCCCCTTCATCGGCCTGGTTGCGGGCTGTTATGGATACCTCGAACACAGCGGAGGAGGATTCTGCAATCCGTCCAATGCCCTGCGTCATTTCTTCCATTGCTCTGGCGCTGTCATCTGCGCCGCGCACCTGCAGCTCCGAACCTGCTGCAACCTCCTGGGCGGCCTCCGTAATATGCTGGGTGGCGGCTGCCGTCTGTTCGGCACTGGCGGTCAATGTTTTGGAGCTGACAGCCAGATGGTCAGAGCCTTGCTCTACTTTGCCGATAAGAGAGCGAAGTTGAACTGTCATTTCATCGAAAGCATCTGCCAGTTCGCGGACTTCATCCCGGCTATGTATTTTCAAATCGCGGGTTCTGAGATCACCCTTGGCAATGTCCTTGGCTGCAGCCGTAATCTTGCGGATAGGACGGGAAATCATCATGGCGATGACTACACCGAGGGCAATAGCTGCAACAATGGCGCAAATACTGATAACAACACTCAGATTCTTATCCTGGGTATTGGTATCTTTTACAGAGACCCTTTCCAATTCCATCTTGTTAATCTGATCTTCCGCCATGCTCTCAGCCAGCACCACCAGTTGCGTGGCCACTCCGAACAAGCTGAAGTTAGCCTCTCTCAACCCTTGTGCGTGGGGCATAATCATGATCGTATCCGCTCTGGTCTTGTAATCAACCGCCAGGTCCTTCAGCTTCTGAAAACGCTCTTGGTCCTCCGGATTTTCTACAAGCGGCAGAGTTTCTTCTACAATCTTGACAACCTCCCCGTTGGCTTCCGTCATCCTTTGGACGGAGGAAGGCGTCTGGTTCAGAAAGTATTCCCTCATATAATCATTTTGCTCCAGGCCCGCCGCCTGTATTCGCTGTGCGTTCGTCAGAATTTTCACTCTGATATCAACCAAGTCGTTCAGACTGTTCTCGATGCTGCCCAGGGAGCGAAATGAAAGAGCGCTTACAGTCACCATCAAGAGCGCTATCGTCATAAAGCACCCCGTTATTTTCCGTCCGATTGTCAGTTTCATAACTTATCCGTCCTTTTAGTTCTTGTCAGGTTTTTTGACATCATTTTACCTTTGTTAGATAAATTATTCTGTGACAGATATCATAGGTGCTTTAAAACACAAAAAACCCGATGAAATGATCATCGGGTGCTTCATGTCCAAAAGAATCAACCGTGGGTCCGTTTGAATTCATCAAGCAGATCCACCAGAGCCTTGCAGCTGGAATAAGGAACGGCATTATAAGTAGATGCTCTCAGATGGCCGACGCTGCGGTGCCCGCCCAGGCCGATAAAACCATTCTTTTTGGCCAAGGCCAAGAACTCTTTCTCCAGTTCATCGGATTGCAGCTTGAAGGTCACGTTCATGATAGAACGGCTGTCCTTCTCGGCCATACCTTCATAAAATCCGCCGCTGTTGTCCAGAGCGTTGTAGATCAGATCCGTCTTCTCCCGGTTTACCTTCTCGACCGCCGCAACTCCGCCTTGCTCCTTCACCCATTTCAACACCAGATTCACCATGTAAATCGAGTACACAGGAGGTGTATTATAGAGGGAGTTGTTCTTCAAGTAAGTGCTGTAACGCAGCATAGTCGGCAGATGCTTGGGAGTTTCCTTGAGCAGATCGTCCTTGACCACTACAACAGTCACGCCGGCAGGCCCCAAATTCTTCTGTGCGCCTGCATAGATCAGGGAGAACTTCGATGCATCGATCCTGCGGGACAGAATGTCACTGGACATATCGGAAACCAGCGGCACACTTCCTGTATCCGGGAACTCTGCGTATTGGGTGCCTGCGATGGTTTCGTTGGAGGTAACGTGCAGGTAGGCAGCATTCTCGGGCAGCTCAATTTCACTTAATGCAGGAATATGTAGAATTCCTTCTTTGGATTTAGCGGCGATATGGGTTTCACCGATAAGCTGGGCCTCCTGAATGGCCTTCTCCGCCCAGGAGCCGGTCATGACATAGCTTCCCACCTTACCTGATGTCAAGAGATTCATAGGCAGCATGGCGAACTGGGTGCTGGCTCCGCCTTGGAGAAACAATACCTTATAGCCTGCTGGAAGTTCCAGCAATTCAAGAAGCAGCTGCTGAGTTTCATCGTTAACAGCTTCGTATTCCTTGCTGCGGTGGGATACCTCCATGATAGACATGCCGATCCCCTTAAAATCAACGATCTCTTCTTGCGCACGCTGCAGCACTTCAAGCGGAAGCGCAGCAGGCCCTGCATTAAAATTATAGGCTCTTGTCATGAAAAATCCACACCTACCCCTTCATGTTTCCATCTATGATAGCAAGATTCAATAGGTTCAGCAAGTAGGTAAACCGCTGTCACACAAATTTTACTTTTCCTCTTTACAGCGTTTCTGAGCTATATTTCGGTATGATTAATTTTATTTATCACTATTTCCATGCCAATCTTATTCGATTGTCATGTCGAACCTAACCGATGTCACTTTTTCTTACATGAAAACCTTTCAAAGTTGATGCTATCATCCCGATTTTTTCCGTTACGTCGTCTTATATAAAAAAAAGCCGACCCCGCAATGATATGCGGCAGTCAGCTCGTTGCAACCATACTAATCTGTATTTTGCGGCAGCTTGTACACTTTAACTTCCTGAAGACCAAACTTCAGCAGATGATCCCGGGTGCTGGGCACGAAGATGTCGATCCGGTTGCCCTTCATCGAGCCTCCGATATCTTTGGCTTCAACCACCATTCCGCCCTCCGGCAAGCCGTCAAAATTGTACCCTTCTATATACAGGCGCGTACCCAAGGGAATAACGGAGGGATCCACTGCGACGGTTCCCAATTCAAGGGGGTTGCCGAAATAATCAAGCCCTGCATAGCCTCCGTTCTCTTCGGGAGCCGCCGAATAAGCTGATGCCGTGAAAGTGGAGAGAAGCTCCATCCGGGGAGCATACCACGCGGGAGCGTGATAATTGCCGTCTTCATTGAGAATGGCTATAAAATTGCTGGGATCCCATTGCACGCGGATGCCCTTTGCTTCGGAGATAAAGCGGAGCGGCACAAAAACCCGCCCATTCTTAAGCACGGGCGCACTGTCCATATGCTTCGCTTCCCCATTCACGACAGCCGTGCAATCGCCCGTCTCAAGCTCCAGAGACCGTCCATCCTGACTGGTAAGCCGGACTTTAAACAATCCCTCTACAGTGCTCCAATCAACCTTAAAACCCAGCTCCTCACTGACAAAACGGACCGGCACCTGCGTAAGCCCTTTCTCATCAATGAAAGGCTGCGCATCGGGAAACTCCACCAGATCGGAATTAATCTGCACCTTAACGGACAGAGCCAAAGCCTGCGGTTCGGTTGAAGCCTGGGCGGAATAAGGAGCAACCAATAAACTTACACCAACTGCCGCGGCACCTGCGCATGACAAAAGCATGCCTTTAACCCCTTTACGAAATATCAAGTGGATGTTCCTCCTATGAGTTTATTGCTGTCCGTTCAGCCAGGCTGATCTTGCCGGCTTGCGGGACAACATCTCCAGCCTCCGAGGTTAGTTGACGGGTTCGGGAAGAAGGTTGTTCCCTAGAGACGCGGACAAGCCGCGGTCATTCACCCCATATGAATCATCCCCCGTACCAGCTGACGCATAATCAGACTGGATTCGGCACTATCTAGGCTATCACATCAGGAGCAGCTCCATCAACTCACAAAATATTACAGTTGCTTTCAGTTCAAACAAAAACAAATCCTCCGAAAGATCGGAGGATTTGCCAATATGCTTAATGATAACCAATCAAATATTACACTCCGAAGTACAGGGAGTATTCATGCGGGTGAACGCGGATCGCAACTTGCTTGGCTTCCGCACGTTTCAGTTCAATGAAATTGCTGATGAAATCTTCTGTGAACACGCCGCTTTCAGTCAAGAAGCTGTGGTTAGCTTCCAGAGCATCAAGAGCTTCTTCCAGGGAGCCTGGAACGCTGCGGATTTCCCTCTTCTCATCATCGCCAAGCTCATAGATGTTCTTGTCCAGCGGGCCATAACCTAGAGCACGCGGGTCAATCTTGTTCTTGATGCCGTCCAGACCAGCCAGCAGCATAGCTGCAAATGCCAGATAAGGGTTGGCAGTGGAGTCAGGAGTACGGAACTCAATCCGACAGCCCTTAGGTGTAACAGCTGCGATCGGAATACGTACAGCTGCGGAACGGTTGCCCTTGGAGAATACAAGGTTAACCGGAGCTTCATACCCAGGCACCAGACGTTTGAACGAGTTGGTGGACGGATTGGTGATGGCGATCAGGGATGGAGCATGGTGCAGAATACCGCCGATATAGTAGATGGCCATTTCACTCAGGTTAGCGTATGCGCCCTTCTCATAGAACAGAGGGGAGTCACCGTTGAAGATGGATTGGTGAACGTGCATGCCGCTGCCGTTGTCACCGAACAAAGGCTTAGGCATGAATGTAGCAACCTTGCCGTATTGACGAGCAACGTTTTGGATGATGTATTTATATTTTTGCAGATTGTCTGCGGTTTTAGTCAGCGTGCTGAAGCGGAAGTTGATTTCGCCTTGGCCGGCAGTAGCAACTTCGTGGTGATGGCGTTCAATGCGAAGGCCGGCTTCTTGCATCAGACGGCACATTTCGGAACGGATATCCTGCTGGGTATCAGTAGGAGCAACCGGGAAATAACCGCCCTTGACGCCGGTCTTGAAGCCCAGGTTTCCGCCTTCCTCCTTGCGGCCGGTATTCCAGGCAGCTTCTTCGGAATCCACTTCGTAGTAGGACTTGTTCATGCCGCTTTCGTAACGGACATCGTCAAAAATGAAAAATTCGGACTCAGGCGCGAAGAATGCGGAAGTACCGATACCTGTGGATTGCAGGTATTCTTCAGCTTTCACAGCAATGCCGCGGGGGTCGCGGTCATAACGGTCGCCATCTGGAGTGAAGATATCACACAGCAGAACAAGAGTAGGATGAGCGGTAAAAGGATCGACGAATGCAGAGTCTGTATCCGGCATCATAACCATATCGGATTCTTCTATACCGCGGAAGCCTGTGATAGAGGAGCCGTCAAATGCTACGCCGTTTTCAAAGGTTTCAGCTTCAACTTCCACAGCAGGAACAGACAAGTGATGAGACTTGCCGCCGATATCAGTAAAACGAAAATCAACCCATTCAATACCTTTTTCCTTGATGATATCCAGTACTTTTTGTGCAGACATGGATAATTACCCTCCCTAATTCCGAACATTCACCGACAAAATGGCGATCATTGTTCAAGTTTTTAGTCAACTTGCAACTATTATAAATCCTTCATTTTTGGGCGTCAATACTTATGTCAGGTATTTTTTTGGAACATGTAAGCTATGTTTACACCCTATCCCGAAAATGTTCACATTTCAGTTCAAAAAGGCTTACCCCACTGGAGTTCCAGGGAAATAAACCTTTTCCTTCATTATATGCATCCGTAAAAAGCCGAATATTACTTTCTCCAGGACCCGGCCAAAATCGGTTCCTTACGGGTGGTAAGTGTCTTTCCGCAAAGCGGTGCAAGCTTCTCCAGATCGGCAAGCAATCCTGCGAATTGATCCGGGAACAGAGACTGGACACCGTCTCCGGTCATAGAGTTGTCAGGATCGGTATGCATTTCAATAATCAGCCCGTCGCAGCCTGCAGCCACGGAAGCTTTGGTCATGGGAACTACCAATTCCCGGCGTCCTGTGCCATGGCTTGGATCGGAGATAACAGGCAGATGGGACAATGACTTCAAGACGGGTATAGCGGCCAGATCCAACGTATTGCGGGTATAGGATTCGAAAGTGCGGATGCCCCGTTCGCAAAGCATTACGTTGGGATTGCCTCCTGCCAGAATATACTCGGCCGCATTAAGGAATTCGTCGTAGGTGGCGCTGAAGCCGCGCTTTAACAAAACGGGAGTCTGGACGGTACCCAGTTTGCGCAGCAGGTCGAAGTTCTGCATGTTCCGGGTTCCCACTTGAAGAATATCAGCATACTCCGCGCACACGTCCACATATTCAGGCGTCATAACCTCTGTAATGGTCAGAAGTCCGTGTTTGTCTCCGGCATCCTTCATCCACTTCAGACCCTCAGTGCCGATTCCCTGGAAGCTGTAAGGGCCTGTACGGGGCTTGAATGCGCCGCCGCGGAGCACTTGCCCCCCCGCCAGCTTCACCAGCCGGGCGATCTCGTCGATCTGCTCCGGTGTTTCCACCGCACATGGGCCGCCCATGATAACCAGCTCACTGCCGCCGATTTCCACACCCTTGATGTTGATTACGGTATCAGCCGGATGAAACTCGCGGCTGGCCATCTTGTAGGACTTGGAGATGCGCACGACCTGCTCTACTCCTGACATCTGCCGCAGATGCTCCGCAAGGGTAGGATCAAACTTGCCGACAATGCCGATAACGGTCCGGTCCTCTCCAAGGGAGACATGGGCTTGCAAGCCATTCTTTTCAATATATTTGACAATCTCGTCAATTCGTTCTTTGCTGGTTCTGTTGGATGTTACTACTATCATAGGTGACACTCTCCCTCGTTTAGTACGCTTCAACGCTTGTGCGCTTCTTCGCTTTTAATCGTTAAAGCAACTATAGCTGATTCAGCTTCCATCGTCAAGCGTTTTTTTAGAGCCCCCTGCTCCCGGTGCTTCATCAGGAGCAGGGGGCCTGCAGCAGGAGCGGTGGATAAGCGGGTTTGGCGTCAGGATTTTTCCTTAGCAACCGGTATCAGCCGCTTCATATTCACAGTCCGTATTAAATCCCAGGTGGCAGGATTCTCTTCGTCATATTGCTCCAGGTAGGTTATTACCTCCTTGGTAATGGGAGTGGGGGTAGACGCGCCGGAGGACACCGCCACCTTGTGCACCCCCCGGAGCCATTGCGGGTCAAGCTCCCCGAGATCGGCGATCCGGTATGCTTTCACCCCGGCGATCTCTTCGGACACCTGGGCCAGCCGGTTGGAATTATTGCTTCGGGGATCTCCCACTATAATAGTCAGATCGGCTTCAATGGCCTGCTTGGCCACCGCTTCCTGCCTGAGCTGGGTAGCCAAACAAATTTCATTATGAATTTCAGCATGGGGGAACTTGTCAATAAGACAGTTTATGATGTTCTTGATGTCCCACTGGCTCATCGTTGTCTGGTTGGTGATAATAATCCGCTCTCCGCTGAGGGTAAGCTCCTCCGCTTCTTCCAGACGCTCTATGAGATGCACCTGCTCCGGTGCTACACCAACGGCCCCTTCCGGCTCAGGATGACCCTTTTTGCCGATATAGATAATGTGGTAGCCTTCCGCCGCCTTCTCGCGGATCAGCGTATGGGTACGGGTTACATCGGGACAGGTGGCGTCCACTACGGTCAAGCCTTTCTCCCTGGCGCGCCTTCTAACTTCAGGAGATACTCCGTGAGCGGTGAAAATAACTGTCCCCTGGTCGATCTGCTCCAGGATTTCCAGGCGGTTGGGCCCGTCCAGGGTGATCACCCCCTCTTCCTTGAAGTAATCCGTCACATGGGCATTATGCACAATCATGCCGAGAATATAGACAGGCCGCGGTACATTCAGGTTCTGGGCCGTTTTTACTGCAAGGGTCATGGCATCCACTACTCCATAACAATAGCCTCTGGGAGAAATTTTTATAACCTCCATTGTTCAGAAGCACCGCCTTTCTCATGCTGATTATACCCTATTGCTCCATCTGGCGAAAGTAAACAGGCAGCCAAACCAGGAAGGTAGTGCCGCTCCCCGCTCTGGTCGTCACCTCAACGGAGCCTCCATGCTCGTCGATGATCCACTTGGCAATGGACAATCCCAGTCCCGTGCCCGACGTGACTCCCCTTGACTGATCAGCCCGGTAGAACCGCTCGAACACATGAGGAACCTCTTCCTTCTCCATCCCGATTCCTGTATCGGAAATCTTCATGCCCACCTGCTCCTCCGTAAGCAGGACATCAAAGCGGACGCTTCCTTCCGTCGTGTACTTGAAGGCATTCTCAATGAAAATAAACAGCATCTGCTGCAGATAATCCTTGCTGCCCCGTACACCGATACCCTGCAGCACCGAAAAATCACCCGCCTGCCACTCAGCCGTATGAGGAAGATGCTGGGCCTTGCGTGCCACTTCTTCCGCAACTTCGCGGATCAGGACCGGCGCCTTTTCCATCTGGTAGCCGGCATCGGCGCGGGCCAAAGACAGCAGGTCATTGACGAGCCGGCTCATCCGTGAAGCTTCCCCTGCGATATCTCTCATGGCCTCCAAAGACATTTCCATTTTGGCCGGGTCCTCCAGGCTGGTCGAGGCGCGCTCCATCTGGCTCCACATTTTCTCCAGCAGCTCCACATTCCCTCTGATGGTCGTAAGCGGCGTGCGCAGCTCATGGGAAGCATCGGATACGAAACGGCGCTGGGCCCGGTCCGATTCTTCCAGTTCCGTGTACGCTCCCTGAATGCGGGCCAGCATCTTGTTGATGGTATTGGTGAGCCGTCCCACCTCATCCTCCGGCCCTTCGTAATCAATCCGGACGCCAAGATCCGCCCCCTTCTCAATCTGCGCCGCGGCGATTATCACATTCTCAATCGGCTTAAGCGCCTTGTGTGCCAGATACCAGCCCAGGCTTGCAGCCACAACTATGGTGACCGTGAAGAGGAACAGCAGCACCATCTTCAGGGTATGCAGATTATTCATGATGCTATTGATATTGACTGCAATCTGCAAGACGCCGATTAATTTGGATTCATTGCCGACCGAAACATAGAGCGGCTTGTTCAAGACCAGCAGCTGGGCGTTCAGCCCCCAGATGTGCTGGATGCTGTATTGGGATTTCCCTGCCATTACGGTGGCTTTGTTGTATTGCAGCGGCAGCAGCTGATTGATGGTGCTCTTGGTCACCTGACCATCAAGATCAAGGGATTGAAGAAAATAACCAGGGTATTTGATTTGGTCAAGAGCCGGTAAAATGGGAATGTACAGCGGTAAGCCCCTCACTTCAAAAGCGACGGGCACAATCTGGGACTCAATCTCCGCGCCCATTCTGCGCATCTCGTCTTTTTTGCTGTCCATCAGAATATAGGAAGATGCGTAATATAAAGAAACGCCAAACCCCAGCAAGGTGACTGCCAGGATCGTGGTGTACCACAGGGTAAGGCGCAGCCGGATAGACATGTTCTTAAGACTCTCCTCTCAACACATAACCTGCCCCGCGCACGGTCTGAATGATCCGTTTGCCTCCATACTCCTCGGTCTTTTGGCGCAGAAGGGCAATGTAGACCTCCATCACATTGGATTCGCCGCTGTAGTCATAGCCCCATACCTTCTCCATAATGATATCCCGCGACAGCACTCTCCGGGGGTTCATCATAAACAGATGCAACAGGTCGAATTCCTTGGTGGTCAACTCGATCAGATGCCCTGCGCGGAACACCTCCCGGGTGTCCATATCCAAGAGCAGATCCTCATATTGAATCTGATTGGAGGCCTGGGGAGCGGCTTCCGGTCCCTTGCGGCGCAGCAGCACGCGGATGCGGGCCAGCAGCTCCTCCAGCGCGAAGGGCTTGACCAGGTAATCATCCGCACCCATATCCAGACCCTTGACCCGGTCGGAGATCTCATCCTTTGCCGTGAGCATAAGCACTGGAGTGTGGATGCCTCCATCACGGATGCGGCGGCAGACCTCCCAGCCGTCAACCTTCGGCATCATGACATCCAGAATAATCACTCTGGGCTCGTGCTCCAGAATCCGGCGCAGCCCCTCCTGGCCATCTCCGGCTGATACCACGTCATAACCCTCGAAAGTCAGACTTCTTCTGAGCATGGAGGTGATCTTCTCATCATCGTCAATTACTATAACTTTTTCGCGCATGAATAACTGTTCCTCCCATTATCATTCCACTGCTATTATCATACCAGAAAAATCTGAAAGCTCCACCAAGACCCCATATCCGCACATGTGAGAAAAAGCGAACTTGACGGTAAGCCGCTCAAGTCCGCTATTCTCATGAATTGCCCTATAAGCTTTGTTGGTTATTGGTTGCCGGCAGCGTAATCGTTCTTGTTGCCTACGGTAACATCGACCGTCAGCTTCTGCCCGTCGCGGATAATGCTGAAGGCTGCCTTGTCGCCAACCTTCTTCGCCTGAACCTTGGTGATCAAATCCTCCTTGGTCGTAACTGCAGTTCCGTCGATGGCGGTAATGACATCGTAGGACTTGATCCCGGCTCTGAATGCAGGCTGCCCCAGTTCCACACTGACTACGATTACGCCCTCCACACCCTCAAGCTTCAGTTCCTTTTTGTCCGCGTCAGATACATCCTTAAGGCTGCTCAAGGTTGCTCCGATATAAGGGATCGGCTCTTTGGGAATCTCTACATTATTCTTCAGGCTGTCCAGAACCTCCGAGATGGTGCTGGTAGGAATCGCGAATCCAATACCTTGCGCTTCCGCATTGACCGCCGTATTGATGCCGACCACTTCGCCGTTCATATTAAGCAGCGGACCGCCGGAGTTGCCGGGGTTGATGGAGGCGTCCGTTTGCAGGAGATGCTTGTAGTTGCGTGTGCCCGATGTTTCAGGGATACTGATCTCCCGTTCTTTGGCGCTCAGCACGCCCACGGTTACTGTATGCTCAAACCCGTAGGGATTGCCGATGGCCACCAGCCAGTCGCCGATTTGCATCGAGCTGGAATCACCGATAGGCAGGATGGCGAAATCCTTGGTTGATCCGCCGTCGGTTGCGGGCTCAATCTTCAGAACCGCCAGATCCAGTTCGAAGCTGTTGCCCAGCAGCTTGGCGGTAAAGGGCTCCTCGTATCCTTCAACCGTGACGAGAATTTCCTCCGCCCCCTCAATCACGTGCTGGTTGGTCAGGATATAACCGGATTTCTCGAAGATAAAGCCGGTTCCCATTCCCGACTGCACCTTCTGCTTTTCCTGCGGCTGCTGCTGCCTCTGGCTTCCGCCATAGCTGTCGCCGAAGAAGTAGCGGAAGAAATCGTCGCTGCTGCCGAATGAATTGGAGCGTTGGCTGGTGGTTACATAGGATTCAATCTTAACCACCGCAGGGCTCGCTTGCTGGACGATGGAGGATACTGTGCCGGGACGGCTGATGTCAAGCGCGGCTTCCCTGATGGCTCCCGAGCTGGACGAAGCGCCCGAGTTATTGCTGGCAACCGTTCCGCTTGCATTTGTTGTTGAACTTGCGCTTTCTCCTCCGCTGAACAGATTCATCCTGTCTGAAGCGAACATCAGAGTGCTCACGACCAGAGCGCCCGCCATAAAAGCGGCGAACATGCTGCGCGCCGACGACCGCCTGCGCGGCTCATTGACCCTCCAATGGGCTGTAGTCTGCTGTTCCGGCGCCTCCCGCGAATCCGCGGCATAGGGGTATGGCTTCACCGGTCTTGGCGGCGAGACCTCAACCGAATCATTAGTCAGGTCTGGATGATGGGACGAAGGCTTATTTTGAGAAGCATCATCTTGTACTGAGGACTTGTAGGGACCGTATGAATAATAATAGGACGGCCGCTCCTGCGTTTTCTCTTCGCGCTCTCCGTTACGTTCTTCATCAGAAGAATTGAAGAAATCACTATAATCCTTTTTGTTTTGATTATCCATTGATACTTCCTCCTTAACTTGGATTCGAATAAGATCAGTTCTTTGATTATCGTTCAAGTTTCCCTGAACTTTATGTCTCTATATTGCACTTATAACCTTAAACGAACCTTAAAATACTATAAATGCAAGTTAAATTATTCAAAACGTGTTTTTATGCGCAAAAACCGGAGCCGCTGGCGGTAGCGGTCCGGTTTTTTCATGGTAAAAGACAGGAGCGGACCGGTTGCCGGGACGGACCGCCGCCTGCCTATATCCCCTTCTCCACAACCCACCCCTTGCGGTGGGCGTAGATCGCCAGCTGTGTGCGGTCATCAAGGGCGCATTTCATCAACAAATTGCTGACATGCGTTTTTACGGTTTTGATGCTGATATGCAGCTCATCGGATATTTCCTTGTTGGACTTGCCGTCGGCAATCAGCAGCAGCACCTCTTTCTCGCGCACGGTGAAGCCCTCTCCGTCATTATGGGCCGTCTTCTGCCTGATTCCCCGCGTGAGGGCCTGCGATACCTCCGACACCAACACAGGCATGCCGCGGGAGGCGCCATCGATGACAGTAATCAGCTGCTCCGCTTGAATGGTCTTCAATACGTAGCTGGTAGCCCCGGCTTCAATCGCCTTGACCACCTTGTCCTCCTCCAGAAAGCTGGTCAGCATCACCACCTTGACCGAAGGATAGCGTTTAAGCACCTCGATGGTGGTTTCAATTCCGTCCATTCCCGGCATCATCAGATCCATCAGGATCACATCCGGAAGCCCGGACGCATCTCCGCCCGAGATCTGCTCCAGCAGCCACAAGGCCTCCTTGCCGCTGCCCGCCTCGCCAATCACCTCAATTCTCGGTTCCATGAGCAAATAAGTTTTCAGTCCCAACCTCACCATATCATGGTCATCGACAATAGCCACTTTAATTGAGTTGTTCATCCTTCTCTTCCACTCCTGCCTGTCCGAATTTGGGAATGTTTACGTGAATAACCGTGCCGTTGCCCGGCTTGCTGCGGATATCCGCATCTCCTCCCAGCCGTTCAGCCCGCTCCGTCATTGTGGCCAAGCCGTATGAGGAGCGTTTGGAGGAGTCCGGCTCGAAGCCCACTCCGTCATCCACGATCTGCAGCACATACTGGTGGCCCGCGTCATACAGCAGCAGTGAGACCCGCTTGGCCTTGGCATGCTTGACCACATTGGCCATCCCTTCCTGAATAATCAGGAACAACTGATGTTCGATTGCCTCGGGCAATTCATCCGGCAGTGCGATCTCCAGCTTGCCCTGAAGCCCGTTCTGGTTGCAGTAATCGGGAAACCACTTGCCGAGCGCTTCCTCCAGCGTCTGCTCCTCCAGTTCCAGAGGACGCAGTTGGGCAATGAGGCTTCTCATCTGCCGCTGGGCATGATGGGACATGTTCACCAACTGCCCGACGACGGTCTTCGCCCCCTCCGGATTCATCTCAAGCAGCTTGGGCAAGGCCGAAGTGGACATGTGAATCGCAAACAACTGTTGGCTGACCGTATCGTGAAGATCCCGGGCCAGCCGGCGCCGCTCTTCCATCACGGCATCCTGATTGGACTGCATGCTCTTCAGCACGTCCGCTACTCCTTCTTGCTGGACAAGCCTCAGCCTGTTTTCCACGGAAGCGGCCATCGCGTTGAAATCCCGGTATACGCCCTCGAACGGATCACCGGGACTTACAGGCAGCCGCTCGGCCAGATTGCCCTTGGCAATCTGCTTTATGGACAGGTGGAGGGAATCCACCTTGCTTTGATACCTGCGGGCGACAAAATACCCCGTGGCCGGAGCGATCAGCAACAACAACAGGGCATATTCCACCCACAGGCTGGCGGCGGGAGCCTCCCTCTGGGTGGACAGGTAGACCCAGCCCGCAATGGCCAGCAGCAAGGTCGCCAGTGTAGCTGCCAGAAAGTAGACCGGCAAGAGCCATTTAATATTTTTTATCCGCTTCAGCATGGGCTCGCCTCTTTCATGTCCTTATCCGATCCGCTTGACGCTGACATCGCCGATAAACATGTTGATGGTCAAGTTGATTCTTTTCTCCGAGTCTCCGTACTGCACCGGATCATACCGCATGTTGCGAAAAAAACCGCCTTCATGCCGGTCCAGCACCCGGATATCGCCGATAAAAGCGGAGGCCTCCACACTGATTGCCAATTGGATGTCATTGGGAACAAATACCTTCACATCTCCGATAAAAGCCGATACATTCAGCTTGGTTTCCCCATAGGGAATATTGGCCTTAGTCAGATCAATCACAGTATCCCCGATGAAATGGGACACATTGGTCGGCTCAAGCTGCCAGTAATCCTGGCCCAAGTGAATATCACCGATAAAGTTGGAGCGTTCCACCGTGCCTCGTCTATGCTCATGCTGCTGCCAGCCTGCATTCCAGGAATGCTCGCGGGGGGGGGGCGGCGGCGGATTCCGCCCGAAATAGTTCTTTGCCTTTCCTTCATGGCCCAATCCCATGGGATCAGGAGAATCAGGCTCTGCCGATTGCTTGTTCACGCCTGGTTTCTGGGCATCGGATACAAGAGGAAAGGGATCATCTCCCAGCTTCTTAACCACCCGTTCATGGAATACCTGATCCAAATCCATCTCAATTTTGCGGGTATAGGCTGGATCATAGGGCGGCACATTCTCCTCCTCCGCACCGGAAGGAGAGGCTCCGGTAAACCCGCCCGCTTCCGTTCCGGAATGATTGTGTGAATGCCCCGTTTTGCCCTGGTGCCTCTGGGCCTTGCGTTCATTGCGCTCCCTGCGCCGCTGTTCCTGCTCTTCCCGGTACTGGCGCTTCCGCTCCTCCTTGCGTTCTTCATAGCGGGCGCCCTTGGTCAGCATTCCCAAGCCCCCGACAATCAAGAGGAAAGGAACAACAACCTGCCAAAGATTCAATTCCTTCACGAATCCGACTTCCAGATTGCGCAGCACGAGATACGCGCCGAACAAGACGAGAAATACGTTCCATGTCCCGCCATCGCGCTGCATGACGATCCCCTGAAGCCCGAAATAT
Organism: Paenibacillaceae bacterium; assembly: GCA_029256185.1. Classification (GTDB taxonomy): domain Bacteria; phylum Bacillota; class Bacilli; order Paenibacillales; family NBRC-103111; genus Paenibacillus_AR. The sequence goes on along the minus strand of JAQSYI010000018.1, from coordinate 92,454 downwards.
ATGAGAAGCACCGGCCAATAATCGGCAAAAAGCGCTCCGGCGTCCAAGCTTATGGCTCCTGTCTGATTCAGCAGGAATAAGACCCCAATGCCTATAAGCAATAATCCCCCAATGGTTTTGTTGAAAAATTTTGGACTCATGTTATCTTCCTCCATGCCAGCCTCGTATGCTACCAGTTTAACTTTTTTTTGCAGCATAGAAAAGAGGCGGGGGAAGGAAGCGGGTCTCAGTCCCCAGACGGAGGAGAGAGCAGCCCGCATAACGCAGCATCCTCCGACAGCTGCCTGCCGGAGGATGAGCAATAGCGGGAATATAACCGTGCGTTCAACTACAACTACAGGATGGCCAGATCGATGCCCACAACTCCCACAATTTGGCCTTTGCTGTCATTGATACCGAGAGACAAGGTAATGCAGGGCTTCTTGGTGATAGCAGATATGTAGGGTTTCGATACATATAATTCTCCGGCAAGGGCTCTTTGCCACCATTCCCTGCCGCGGGCATTCACGAGACCTGCTGCAGGCTTGGAGAAAATGAATGTACCGTCGGCCCGGTTGGACCAGATCGCCTCTACGCCTGCCGTCTCGCTTAGCCATTGGCTTAGCAGCCGCTCGTGATCCGATGCGTCAAGCCCCTTCAATTCCTCACGGGAGGACATCCTGGCAAGCTTGGACTTCATATCTTGAAGCCCTTCCGCCGTCATATCGGATTTCCGCTCCTGAGCTACGCTTTTGAGGGATTCGTACAGCTCTTGGGAGGTTTGGTCCAGATTGGAGTAAATATCCTGCATGCGGCCGATCTGCCTGCGCTGGCGCTCCATCATGGCTACAGTCTTCTCGATATTGTGGAGGGTTTCACTGACCGCTTCCACTACCTCTCCCAGCATGGTGGTGGATTCCATGGTTGATCCGGTCTGCATCCGGCTTGCTTCCTCCGTGAGATTGACCATGCCGTCCACTCCCACTACCCGGATCAGAATTTTATCCATGCCATCCTTCATGCTGGTCATCTCTTGGAGGCTTTGGAGCACCGCCTCCTTCTCCCCCCGCATGGCATCCACGACCTGGGATACCCCCTTCTCGATGGAGGACAGGATTCCCGAGCTGCGGCTGACCGCCTCATGGCTCTGCTCCGCAAGCTTCTTGATCTCTTGGGCGACCACCGCGAACCCCCTGCCATGCTCGCCGGCTCTGGCTGCCTCAATCGAGGCGTTCAGGGCAAGCAGCGACGTCTGGGAAACCACTTCGCGGATGAAGCCGTTGATTTCCTCCACGTTGGAGGTATAGCGGCTGAGTTCCATAATGCGTTCCGACATGGCCGTCTGATGAATCTGCAGCTCTCCCATAACCCGGTCCGTCTGGTTCAGAGACCGGCATACTTCAAGCACCAAATCCTTGGTAAGCAGGCTTTCTTCCGCCATGTCCTTGGATTGCACATGGATCTGCGAGGCCGCCGCGGCCACCTCCTCCATGGAGGCGAATACATGATTGATCCGTTCCACCGCCTGCTGGCTGCGCTGCCGCAGATGCTCCTCGGATTCCACCGAAGCATCGGCAATTTCCGTCAGCCGCAGTATGGATACGCTTACTTCTTCTTTCGCCGCCACAAGCCGGTCAGCCACAACCTGGGCCTCATCGACAAAAGCGTGAAAGGTTTCCTCCGTTTTTTGCGAAGCCTCTGCGGCCCCAACTGAAGTCTTCAATCCGAATCCGTTGCTTCTGACCAATAAGAAACCCAGCCCAATGATGACAACAAGCTCCACCAAGACCGCTGCGATTAGCACCCTACCACCCGCTCCGTTATATTATGACGCAATGATTCCCCATGGCTCGCGTGAAGTATAAACTCATCTGGAAGATTACATGGCAGATTTTCTTACATTATAACGGATGTTGTCAAAATTGAAAAGGAGAGACTCCCGTCTCTCCTGCCAAATATTCTCAGACTGTGTCATGCTTATTTGCATGCTTTATCGTTTGCTTTATTACTGTTGTTGGTCTTTTTTACAGAGAGCTCGTCCGCGAATTCAACGTTGCTTTGATCCATCTTTTTGTTCTTGTTTTTGCCCATTTGGAATTCACCTCCCCTGTAGGACCTATTATTAGCAGCCCCATCAAATTTATGTGCGGCTGCATGGAACGGCGGGTTACCGGAGGCTTATTCTTGTCCAAATGTTGAACAGACAATAAGCAAGACCATTTAGAGAAATATCGTTCCCGGAGGCAAAGAGGAATTCATGCGGCAGGTGTGGTAAACTGGCTATAAGATGAGAATGATTTTCACAAACAAGGAGGCCTTCCGGATGAAATATCGCACATTGGCGGGAACAGACTTGTCCGTATCGGAGATAGGCTTTGGCGTATGGTCGGTAGCAACCACATGGTGGGGAGTGAAGGACCGGAGCTTCGGCGTCAGACTGCTGCAGGAAGCCTGCGAGCGGGGGATTACCTTCTATGATACGGCAGATACATATGCTCTTGGCGAAGGCGAGACCATTCTTAATGAAGCGTTCGCGGGCAAAAGAAAGCAACTGGTATACGCCACCAAGTTCGGCTACGATATCTACGGGCAAAAAGGGGAGCGCAAGGGCTTCTCCGAGATGCCCCAGCTCTGGACCCCGGAGCATATCCGCTATGCCTGTGAGCAGAGCCTGCGACGTCTGAACACAGACTACATTGACCTGTACCAGCTGCATAATGTGCGCAGCCAAACTCTGCAGGATGATGCGGTCTTCGAGACACTGGAGCGGCTGAAGGAAGAGGGCAAGATCCGCGCTTATGGTCCGGCGCTGGGGCCGGATATCGGATGGCATGAAGAAGGCCTGTGGACTCTTGCCAACCGTCCCGGTATCTCCATGATGCAGGTGATCTACAACCTGCTGGAGCAATGGCCCGCCAATCAATTCCTGCACCCTGCCGCGGAGCGGGATCTGAGTTTGGTGGTCCGTGTGCCCCATGCCTCCGGGCTGCTTGACGGGTCGTATAACCCTGAGAAGCATTATGATAAGAGCGACCACCGCAACCACAGGAGGCATGACTGGATGGGCCGGGGGCTTCAGGCGGTGGAGAAGCTGGGCTTCTTGTTCGGGCCGGACACAGGGAGGACCATCGGGCAGGCAGCCCTCCGCTTCTCCCTGTCCTCGCCTGTTGTGGCATCCGTGCTTCCCAATATTACCTCATCGGCTAATCTGGAAGAGTTTGCCGCCGCCTCCGATTGTCCGCCTCTTACCCAGGCGGAACTTGACCGGATCAGCACGCTCTGGAAAGACGAACTGTATGCTCTGCTGGACCAGCCTTATGCGGACAGCGCAAGCAAGCCCATCCCCGTGGCATCATTCTGAGGGAAAGGAGCTCTTTCTCCGTGACCAAGGAGGTCATGTGGGGGAATAGAGCCTGTTCAGAGCAGATCAGTTGGAGTGAACAGGAGCTAAGGGAAAAGCCGGGCCTTTTTTCCAGGCCCCTTTCCCTCTTTCCGGAGGCTAGAGCGCGGCTGCAAATCATAAAGGGCAGGCTTACTCCTAACGGAAATTTTTGACCTTATCCCTGCAAATTCATCGTTCCTCGCTAATTCTTGGCAATCACCGAAAAGTATCCTGATAGCGGAAAAAATTTCCATTAACCTCATCCCATGCGCCCTCTGTTTCCAACTCCTTCCCCACTTGATCCAGGGAGAAAGGGATCCCCTTCCTCGGAATCATATACTTTCTGGCATATTTGTAAAAAGGACCGTCCGGTGATTGGGCCGGACGGTCCTTTTTAGGCAAATACGCGGTTGCGGCATGAAAGGTCAGGGGAGCTGCTTCTCGACGGGAACGGCATCTGTCAAACCATTCAACTGGTTGAGCATAGCCTCTGTCACCCTGCCGTCCCCCTTGCGGAGAATATAAACCCTTACCTTCCTCTTGCCCCATTGCTCATAGACCTGCTGGCGGGTAGCAAAGTACAGGTCGATCTTATGGCCCTTGATCGCTCCGCCCGTATCGGCCACAACCCCGAATCCATAGCCGGGAACATACATAATCGTTCCAAGCGGAAACACCTTCGGGTCTGCAGCTATTGTGGAAAAATCATCCTTGCGGACTTTTACCCCGGAATAGGTGACGCCGTATTCGGGATGACCCGGCGATTTGCCGGTTGACTCCTGGCCCGCCGTATAGCCTGTTGCAATAACCTCAACGGAGTCCAGCTGCTGCATATCCAAATGCTCAAATGGCTTTACTTTCATACGTCCCAGCGCCTCTTCCACCTCTGCCGCTTCCTCGCCGGGGGAAGAGAGCTCCACTGGAATAGGCTCAACCGGCGGTTTCTGATCCGGTTGTGTCCCGGAAGCAGGAACGCGGATGGCTCCTGTTACTCCGGCTGCCTTCACTTCGGCTTCCCAGCCTTGATAACCGCCAGTTCCGTCCGCAATAACGGAATGCCGGCTACCGTTTGGCAACATGCATGCTGCAATGCTGATCCATAGAACCATCATCCCTGTACGCAGCACCAAACTGACTATCCTGCCATCATTCATGTAATGTAATACCCTCCCCTAATGGTGAAGATTGCCCTGATCCGCGCATCTGTATGCGCAGGCAGTCTTCAGAATTAAGGTTTCCAGATTAAGGGCGGAATATGCATCAGGTAAACTGTGGTATAATCTAATCCATACCTCACAGACCCTACCAAGGAGAGAACAATGGAATTTATTCAAAAGATGCTGGTTGATTTCGGTATTCATCAAAAGATGGCGCTTTACCTGGCCAATGCGATTATGATCGCCTTCATTGCGGTACTGAGCATTACCGCCCACTATATTGCCAAGAAAATTGTGCTCAAAGCCATTGCTTATTACATTCACAACAACAGGTTCCAATGGGATAATCATATGCTGGAACGGAAGGTTTTCCATAAGCTTGTCCACGTGGTGCCAGCAGTTATTATTTACTACTCCGCCTACCTCTTCCCAGCTTATCAGACGCTGATTGTCAAAGGCGTCCTGATCTATATCATTATCATGGCGCTGCTGGTTGTGAGTGCATTCCTGAATGCCATTCATGATATCTATACCACGTTTGAAATTTCGAAGGTCCGGCCGATCCGCGGATACCTCCAGGTGATGAAGATATTTGTTTTCAGCATTGGCGGCATTCTGCTCTTCTCCACCTTTATCGGGGAGAGTCCCCTTATTCTGCTCAGCGGAATCGGCGCCTTATCGGCAGTCATTATGCTGATCTTCAAGGACTCCATCCTGGGCCTGGTGGCAGGCATTCAACTAACCGCAAACGACATGGTGCGCGTCGGGGACTGGATTGAAATGCCCAAATACGGTGCGGACGGCGACATCATCGACATTTCTCTGAATACCGTTAAAGTGCAGAATTGGGACAAAACCATCACTACCATTCCTACCTATGCGCTGATTTCTGACTCCTTCAAAAACTGGAGAGGCATGAAAAATGCCGGGGGAAGGCGCATTAAGCGTTCGCTTTTCATCGACACGGGCAGCATTGCTTTTTGCACCCCCGATATGATTGAGAAATTCAAGAAGATTCACTATCTTACGGATTACATCATCCGGAAGGAAAAAGAGATCGAGCAATACAACCAGGAATTTGGAATGGACCGTTCGGTCAAAGTCAATGGCAGGGCGCTGACGAATATCGGCATTTTCCGGGCATATATTTATAACTATCTTCAGCATCATCCCAAAATACATAAAAGTATGACTTGCATGGTCAGACAACTGGCCCCTTCAGAAACCGGTGTTCCTCTGGAAATTTACGCTTTTACCAATGATGTGGATTGGGCGGTTTACGAAGGAGTGCAGTCTGATATTTTTGACCATGTTTTTGCCGTGGCGTCCGATTTCGAGCTCCATGTATTTCAGAATCCTACAGGGTACGATTTGAAAAGCATGTTCAAGCGGGAATCCTGAACCCTACAGAATATTGGGATCTTCGAGATAAGAAAAACCTGGTGGAACACCGCCAGGTCCTTTTTTTACATTGCCAAAAGTGTAACTCCTTACGGCGGTCCCACCCCGCTTACTCCTAAGGTCAAAAATTTCCGCTATCCCTGCAAATTCATCATTCCTTGCTGATTTAGCGGAAATTTTTTCCGTTAACCTCCGAATGATATACTTTCTTTATAAAAAAGACGTTATCCGGGATTAAGAATCGGACAACGTCTGGTTGCAGTTATAGTGTTATTCGTCTTTGGTTTTGGTGGCGATATCCTGGGCAATCAGTCCGATGACATCCTCCAGCTTCAGCGCGCCCTTATCCACGCCGCCGCGCATGCGCACAGACAGACTGCCGCTGTTCACTTCATTCTCGCCGCACACAAGCATGTACGGAATCTTCTCCAGTTGGGCCTCGCGGATTTTGTAGCCCAGCTTCTCATTGCGCTGGTCGGCCTCGGCGCGGATACCTGCATCGAGCAGCTTCTCCGTAGCTTCAGCGGCGTACTTCTCGAATGCTGCCGAGACAGGGATTACACGGGCCTGAACCGGCGAGAGCCAGGTAGGAAGAGCGCCGGCGAAATTCTCCAGCAGATAGGCGGTCATCCGTTCCATCGTGCTGATTATGCCACGGTGGATGACAACGGGGCGGTGCTTCTGACCGTCGTCGCCCACATACTCCAACTGGAAGCGTTCCGGCAGCAGGAAGTCCAGTTGTGCGGTGGACAAAGTCTCTTCCTTCTTCAACGCTGTCTTGATCTGCACATCCAGCTTCGGTCCGTAGAAGGCTGCTTCCCCTTCCGCCTCATAATAAGGCAGCCCCAGTTCCTCTACTACTTCCTTCAGCATCCGTTGGGACATTTCCCACATTGCGTCGTTCTGGAAATACTTCTCCGTATCCTTCGGATCGCGGTAAGACAGCCGGAAGCGGTATTCCTTGATGCCGAAATCCTCATAGACCTTGCGGATCAAATTGACCACGCGGCTGAATTCTTCCTTGATCTGATCTGGACGGCAGAAGATATGGGCATCGTTCAAGGTCATCGCCCGCACCCGGTGCAGCCCGGTCAACGCCCCTGACATCTCGTAACGGTGCATAGTTCCGAGTTCCGCCACCCGTACAGGCAGATCGCGGTAGCTGCGCATATCGCTCTTATAAACCATCATGTGATGCGGGCAGTTCATGGGACGCAGGACATACTCCTCATTATCCAACTGCATCGGGGGAAACATATCCTCCTGGTAATGCTCCCAGTGGCCGGAAATCTTGTACAGCTCCACGCTGCCCAAGACGGGAGTATAGACATGAGTGTAACCCAGCCGTTCTTCCAGATCCACAATATAGCGCTCCATGGTCCGGCGCAGCTTGGCCCCGGCCGGCAGCCAGAGGGGGATGCCCTGTCCTACTTCTTTGGCGAAGGAAAAAATCTTCAGTTCCTTGCCCAGCTTCCGGTGATCCCGTTTCTTCGCTTCCTCCAGAAGATGCAGGTGCTCGTCCAATTGAGCCTTCTTGGGGAAGGCTGTACCATAAATCCGCTGCAGCATCTTGTTCTTGGAATCTCCGCGCCAATATGCCCCGGCTAGACTGAGCAGCTTGAACACCTTGATCTTCCCGGTCGAAGGCACATGGGGGCCGCGGCACAGATCGAAGAACTCTCCCTGTTGATAAACACTGATCACGGAATCTTCGGGCAGATCACGGATCAGCTCCAGTTTCAACGGATCGGCATGCTCTCCTCCAAACAGCTGCAGGGCTTCCTCCCGGCTCACCTCACGGCGCACAACGGGAAGATTCTCCTGCACAATCTTCTCCATCTCTTTTTCGATTCTGCTGAAGTCCTCCGAGGAGACCGGAGTTTCAGGATCAATATCGTAGTAGAATCCGTCTTCAATGACAGGACCAATGCCCAGCTTGACGGCATGATCTCCATACAGGCGCTTGATCGCTTGGGCCATCAGATGCGCACAGCTATGGCGCAGCACCTCAAGTCCCTCTTCGGAGTCTCCCGTAACAATAGCGACTGCGGCATCCTCCGTCAGCAAGGTGCCCAGATCCACAACCTTGCCGTTTAGCTTGCCTGCAACGGCATTCTTCTTCAACCCGGAGCTGATGGATTCCGCAACCTGTTCAATAGAAGATCCAACCGGATATTCACGGATTGCTCCATCAGGCAAAGTAACCTTTACCGTTGTTGCATGAACTGACATGACAATCCCTCTTTTCATCTTCGTTGTAATTGGTAAAAATGAAATGCAAAAAAACGCACATCCTCCCCAAAAGGGACGAGTGCGTCTAAGCTCGTGGTTCCACCCTCATTCGGCACACTGTTCAACGGATTTGCGGCAATGCAGCGCAACACCGGGGCTCAGGCACCCTCTACGGCATTCTGTAACGGGAATGACCCGGTAAAATTTACTTGCGGCTCCCGCTTATACAAGCAGATGGTATGCCGGTTCCATTCTACAGCTCTCAAAGGGGTAGAGCGCCTGCGGTTACGGAAGAAGCTTGCAGCCTGGGCTTCTTTCTCTGGGTTCCGCCTTCACAGGAGTCCATGTCTTTGGTCAGCGCCTTGTTCAAGCTTTAGTATAATAATTCTCCCCGGTCAGGTCAAGGGGACAATTGATTCTTATGGCCCAATTGATCCAGAAACGGGCTGCAATGGCGGCAATACGGGCAAATCTCCGTACGATTCTCGAAGATTTGCGTGATCGTTTTGATCACCGCAAGCTCTGGATCCCGCGTATGGATATAGACCCGCTCCGGCGCAATGGTAATTAAGGTGCTTACAATCAGATCCTCCAGATTGTAGTCCTTGTCCAGAAACTCCACCTTGAAGGTAGTGTCCAGTTCTGTGGTATCTATGGGCTTCATCTGCTCGTTCAAGAGCAGGAACTCATGCCCGCCCTTATGCATAATGTGGGCTACCGGAATTCTTGATTCTTGAATGTAGACAAAATAACGGAGCAAGGAGATGAACTCCTTGTACTGCTGGTCCATCAAGTATTCGTCGGAGGCGTACTCGATCATTTCCTTAAGCTCCGCTCCGTATTTGTTGATCCGAAAACGAATGAACCCGTCCAGATTCAAGAAGGACTGAGCTTCGCAGCAAGCCGTTAAATCCGCAACGACCAGTCTGCTTCTCCGTGCCCGGCCGTGGGCATGCTCTTCCTTGTGGGCGGGAATGGTGTCGCTGATCTGCTCCAGCTGGCGGCAATATTGGAGAACCTCCTCCGTCTCTTCAAGGGAATAGCGCTTGTCCTTGCGGATCATGCCGCGGAGAATGTCTTCTTCGAAGTGCTCGAGAATATATTCAGCCAGAGCCGTAAATACGGCATCCTGCCAGTCTTTCTTCGACTTGTTTGATTTATTGCTCTGCGGATTGGCCCGTCCCAACGTAATTTCCCAATGGCCCTTGTAACGCTGACAGGCAAGCGAACTGTTATGTAGCGTGGTATTGAAGCTCATCAGCAAATAATCGTGGAGGCTTTGGCCCCGATGATCCGCATCGGTTGATACCTGAATCGTCAGTTTGTCCATTGCGGCTATCACTTCCTTCCGAAGAGCTGTCGGTGCTTTTTAAGTATATGGCCCCCGGCAGATGGATATACGAACAACAATCTGGAAGCGCGCCTCTTTCCTGGAGGCACAAAAAAACCCTGACATTAACCGTCAGGGTGTCGTGCATTACTCAGTGCGTTTCTTGCTTATCTTTCTTCTCCGCCAGCCGATCCGGCTGTTCTTCTTCCTGAGGCTCCGGTACTTTGCAGCTGTCGCAAATCCAATGTTCGCCAATATCGCCTTCGCCGTTTACCTTGCCGCATTCATTGCAGGTAATCATCAGGACACTCCTTTTTTGATTATATTTCAGGAAACCTTGGTCAGCCCCGTCAAATCAAGAGCCTGTACAGCGATGATATCCATGTACCGATCCAAGCAGTAGCATTGGAAATCCTTCTTGCAGATCCCGCAAGGAACCGTATAAAGACGGTTAATGTGAGTCGGTTTGTAACTGCCGCTTTGGGCATCCTTCTCGAATGTCACCCGGCAGCGGTTGCGGTCCGCCAGTTCCGCGACAATCTCGATAAATCCGTTCTGCTTGTTTTCACTTACCAATGTTGCTTCCACTACTTTTGCTTGGTATGCCATTGTATCCATTCCTCCGGTTCTTAGGGCGCGTCTGAAAACTCCGAGGGTTTCAGACACGTCCTAGTTCTGCATCACAAAATCTTTGTCTACCTGAGCCTCCGCGCCGAAATTCCGTAAAATCTCATATCTGGTGTTACGCTGGGCCGGAATCTTTCCCGCTTCGCGGATCAGGCGCAGAATCAGCTCGATATTCACCTTGTGCGTAGCTCCCGCGGCGGAAACCACATTCTCTTCCATCATCGTGCTGCCGAAATCATCAGCACCGTATGATAAGGATAGTTTACCCACTTCCGGGCCCATCGTTACCCAGGAAGATTGAAAATGGGGAACATTATCGAGCATCAGGCGGCTGATGGCCAACGTTTTCAAATATTCCTCGGGTGTGGCGCGCTCTTGCTTGAGATTGGTGTTGTCAGGCTGGAACGTCCACGGAATAAAGGCCAGAAACCCGGCGGAGGGCAGCTTCTGCTCCAGGCATTGATCCTGGGCATCCCGGACGCGGAGCAGATGCAAGGCCCGTTCTTCCATGGATTCGCCGAAGCCGATGACCATCGTAGCGGTTGTATTCATCCCTAACCGGTGGGCGGTCTGCATGACATCCATCCAGTCCCGCCACGAGCCTTTGAGCTTGCTGATCTTGCTGCGGGTACGGTCGTCCAGTATCTCGGCGCCGCCGCCCGGCAGAGAATCCAGTCCAGCCTCATGCAATTGCTTGACTACTTCCTCCAGGCTTAAGCCGCCGGATACTTCCTTCATCTTCAGGATCTCCGCGGGAGAGAAGGAATGCATGGTAATGTCGAAGCGCTCCTTAATCCCCCGCAGCAGATCGGTATAATACGAGAATGGCAGATCCGGATTGGTTCCGCCCTGCATCAGAATTTCCGTACCGCCCACATCCACCGTTTCCTGAATCTTCTGATAGATGGTTTCATTAGGCAGCACATAGCCCTGTCCGCTGTTAGGAGAACGGTAGAAGGCACAGAACCGGCAATACACATCACAGATATTCGTATAATTAATATTGCGCCCCACCACAAACGTAGTAACCGGGTCGGGATTCCATCTACGCATGATTTGATTGGCCGCGTGGCCGATCTTCTCCACCTGGTCGGACTCGAAGAGGGATATGCAATCCTCCAAATCGATCCGTGTGCCTAGCAACGCCTTGCTCAGAATCTGATCAATGGACATGCGCATTCACCCCATTGCAATAAAATTGATACACTCTATCTTATCATAGATGCCATGCAAAAGCATCCCTCCCGCACGGGGAAGGATGCTGCCTGATCATATTTTATAACCCTGCTGCCTGCTTGCGCATATGTACGATCTTCTCCTTCAAGCTGGCAAAATGAACCACATTGCGGCCATGCTCGAAAGGCTGGGGCTTGGCAAAATAATACCCTTGTCCCATATGAACCCTGTTCTGCAAAAGGATATTGGCTTCTTCCTCCCGCTCTACTCCTTCAGCGATCACCGTGCAATTGATATTCTCCGCAAAGTACAGCAGGGAGCGGAGCATCGCTTGCTTCACCAATTCCCGGTCGATATTGCGGATAACCGACTTATCAATCTTGATAATATCCGGCACCAGCTCGGAGATGGACTGAAGGCTGGAATAGCCCGAGCCGGCATCATCCACGGCAAACCGGAATCCCTGTGAACGGTAGGAACGGAGAATGGAAGCCATCAGCTCGAAGTCATTGATGGAGTGACGCTCCGTAATCTCGAATATAATCTGTGAGGAATCCAATTCCGACAGCTTCAGCTGATCCATAAGCTTGCCGAGCAATTGGGGATCAGACAGGGAGACCGGAGTAATATTAATGAACACATCCTCCTTGATCTGCCGATCCTTGATCTCACGCAGCGCCTTCAGAATCACGATCCATTCCAGCTCTGGCAGCAATTGCGCCGTATCGGCGAATTCGAACAGCTCCACCGGGTTATGGAACGGGGAATTCTTGGGCCCTCTGGTCAGAATCTCCCATCCGAATACCTCTCCGCTCTTCAAGTCTATGATAGGCTGGGTAAGAACAGACAGATTCTCGGTCCGGATGATTTCTTCCAACTCCATATGCTGGATGGCATAATGAGCCGGCAGATTCTTCGCGGCTACTGCCATGGCATAATGATAGGCGGCTTCCATGGCAAACTCATGGTTGTTGCCTGATTCCACCATAGAACAGCCTGTCTTGATCCGAAGAGGGCTCTCCAGATGGAGACTGAACTGGTTCTCGATCCTGGCCTCCAGCTCCTCCTTGATCTTGCCTGCCACCACAGCGCACCGGCCGAAGCCATCCCGTGACTCGATACGCACGAACATGGAGATCTCATCGGAACGAAACTGCTTCACGCCGATAAAATCCTTTTTGGTAATAAAGGCAGACACAGACTGGAGAAACAGCTTGCGGATCTGCTCTTGGACCATCTGGATAAGGCTATCCGGCTTACCGCTAAAAAGTGAGTAGTAATCCTCCAGATGAAATAACAAGAGAGCAACATGTCCGCCTTCGTTGCGAACCTTGTCCACCATCCGGTGGACAGGATCACGGACAATAAAGTTAGGAGGAAAATATTTCAGCATACGGGTTGGAAAAGGCAATAGTGGCAGCAGACGGAGCCGCTTCAGCCAAGTACCGCTATTCGTCTTGCTGCGCATGTTTCTTCCCCCTGGTCGGCTCGTGTTGACTGAAATAAAAATCGCTGCAATCTGTTATCAGTTTATCACAACTCGATTAACAGGAATAGGGAAAAAATTTTGAAAGTTCGCTAAGGCTCCCGCTTTTTCAAAGCTTTTTCATGATTATGTCATAATATGCAATTCAATGTTAGGGCTCCGCTGCTACAGTCCCAACTGCTGCACGCCGGTTTCTATGGCATTGGCCAGATCCGCGATCAGATCATCCGCATGCTCAATTCCCACGGAAAAACGCAGCAGACGGTCATCCACACCGATCCTGCGCCTGATTTCCTCGGGGATATCCGCATGAGTTTGTACCGCGGGATAAGTCATCAGAGACTCGACGCCCCCCAGGCTCTCGGCGAAGGCAATCAATTGGATATGGCGGAGAATCGGCGCCACCAATCTGGCATCCTTCAAGCGGAAGGAGAAAATCCCGGTATTGCCGGAGGATTGTCTGTTCTGGATCTCATGCCCCGGATGGGAGGGCAGTGCCGGGTAATAGACTTCCTCGATCCAGCGGTGCTGATCCAGAAACTTGGCGATTGCGGTAGCATTATATTGGTGCCGCTCCATCCTAAGCGCCAGCGTCTTCATGCCCCGCATCAGCAGCCAGGAATCCTGGGGACCTAAGACTGCGCCGAGGGAATTGTGCAGGAAGCCTACTTGCTCGGACAGCTCCTTGCCCTTGGTCACAATAAGACCCGCAAGTACATCATTGTGACCGCCCAAGTACTTGGTCGCACTATGGACGACGATATCGGCTCCCAGTTCGATGGGCCGCTGGAAGAACGGAGTGAGCAGGGTGTTGTCCACGATCGAGAGCAGTCCGTGCTGTCTGGCCCAACTGCATACCCGTTCAATATCCGTAATCATCATCAACGGATTGGTAGGCGTCTCAATGACAATGCCCTTGGTATGAGGCAGCCGGTTGGCTTCGAGGGCGTCCAGATCATTGGTATCCACATAAGTGGCTGTTACGCCGAAGCGGCTCATGACCCGCTCAAGCAGCCGGTAGGTTCCACCATACAGATCAAGGGAGACGAGCAGATGATCCCCTTGGCTGAATAAAGCGAAGACCGTTTGCAGCGAAGCCATGCCTGAGCTTGAGGCAAAACCCGCATCGCCTCCCTCCAGTTGGGCAATCGCTTCTTCCAGCACAGTCCGGGTCGGATTCTTGGTCCGGGTGTAGTCAAAGCCTGTGCTCTTCCCTAATTCGGGATGGCGGTAACAGGTGGATTGATAAACGGGGAAGCTCAGAGCGCCCGTTGCAGGCTCGGATAAGGAGCCGATTTGAGCCAGACGGCTTTCAATCTTCATTGCAGTTTTACCTCCTTGAAGTAATGTGCTTGTAGTGGTTAAATCCCCGCGCCAAAGTCGTAATCCAGTTCAGCAGAAGCAGCCGCGGCAGGAGCATGCCGCTCTGATTGCCGTTTTAGCTCAGACAGGTCATAGGGTGTTTCTTGATACACATAATAGTTCAGCCAGTTGGAGAACAGCAGATTGGCGTGAGCCCGCCATGTAATCGGCGGCAGCACCCCGGGATCATCTCCCGGATAATAATTTCTGGGAATGGCAATTTCCAGTCCCTTGTTCACATCCCGGTCGTATTCCCATTTGAGACTGCACGGATCATACTCGGAATGGCCGGTAACGAAAATTTGACGCCCGTCCGTTGTTGCTGCTATATAAACTCCCGCTTCATCGGATTCAGACAGAATTTCCAGACCGGCAATCCCCTCAAGATCCTCCCTGCGCACTTCCGTATGGCGCGACTGGGGCACCATGAACACTTCATCGAAGCCGCGCAGCAGCTTCACATTGGCCTTGTTGATGCGGTGGGGAAAGATGCCGAACATCTTCTGTGCAAGCGGGTATTTGGGAACGCCGAAGTGGTGGTACAAGCCAGCCTGGGAGGCCCAACATATATGCAGCGTCGATGTTACATTGTCCTTGCTCCAGTCCATGATCCTTCTGAGCTCGCCCCAATAGGTTACCTCCTCAAACTCCATGGTCTCTACAGGAGCCCCGGTAATGATCATGCCGTCAAACTGCTGGTCGGCCACTTCATCGAAGGTTTTATAGAAGGTCTCCAGATGCTTCACGGAGGTATTCTTGGAATTGTGGGTGGCCGGATGGAGCAGCACAAATTCCAGCTGCAGAGGCGAGTTGGACAGAAGGCGCAGAATCTGCGTCTCCGTCGTTTCCTTGGTCGGCATCAGATTGAGGATGGCGATCCTGAGCGGCCGGATGTCTTGATGGAAGGCTACCGTTTCATCCATCACAAAAATATTCTCTTGAATAAGCACTTCTTTGGCAGGCAAATGGTCTGGAATTTTAATAGGCATCCGTGTCAACTCCTCATTGAAAGTATCCCGCACAACCACGGCGGGGCCTTGCGCAAAAATCAAAAAAGAGACCGTCTCCGATAAGAGAAAGGTCCCGGTTCGTACGCAAATGAGCGGTCGTCCTCTCCCTTATCTCTCAGAAGCTCTATGGCTCCTGCAAGAATTAGCACCGTACACAACAGAAGCTGTGCCGGTTGCCGGGCTTCATCGGGCTAGTCCCTCCGCCTACTCTTGATAAGAAAGTGTATATAATTAAATTTATTATGGTCTAGAACGATGATGAAGTCAAGGGATTTTGCGAATGCCTTGTTTTTTTTCGTGTTCCGGAAATACTAGAGGTGAATACAATATCACACAGTGATTATCCCCCCTCCCAAGTCCCCGCTGTCCACAAAAATGCTTATTGAAAAGAGTCATATGCTTGGGCTATACTAACGAGTGTCTCACAAATATTTCTCCACCAATCTGATCATTGTCGAGGTGATAGTCAGTATGGACGGTAACCCAGCGAGGTTAAGACGAAAGAACGATCCGGACAAATTTAAGCCGAAAACCAGTTGGTGCCTCCGCTGTACTGCATAGCCGGAAGTTCACCAAAACCGACTGGTATTTCGCGTTGTTCCCGTTCGCGCCTTTACATCCGGGGAATGTGCGAAAAAACATGAGGAGTTGGTGAAAATGAAGGTGCGTCTCGTGCAAAACGGGGTTTTTACACTGATTGATGATGTAAAAGCTGCTGTCAATCCGCCGGAGAGCGGATTTTATTGGATTGATGCGGAGGTTGATGATCTGCTGATGCTGCAGCCTCTGTTCCAGCTTCACGAGCTGGCGGTAGAAGACTGCTTGAATGAAGAAGAGCAACGTCCCAAGCTGGAGATATTCGATACCCATTATTTTCTCGTAGTAAATTCCATCCGGTTTGATGATGAGGAGATCTTCCTGCGGGAGCTGAATATCTTCCTGGGCCAGCATTTCGTCATCACCGCCACCCAGCAGAAGCTAAGAGAGATACGCTCCATCAAGCCTATCCTGCTGGAGGAACAGATCAACTCCGTAGACAAGTTCCTGTATCATCTGCTGGACCTTGTCGTTGACAACTACTTTACCGTAGGCTACCGGATTGAATCCAAGATCGAGAAGCTGGACGAAGATATCCTGCTCCACCCGCGCAAATCCCACCAGAACGAGATCATCGGTCTCCGCGGCGAGATCATGTGGCTGAAGAATGTGCTGGGTCCCCAGCGGAATGTGATTATGGCCCTGACCAAGAAGGATCTGCGGCTCATTAACGAGAACCTGCAGAAGTACTTCAATGATATATATGAGAATGCCGTAAAAATTCATGAGACCTTCGATACTTTCCGGGATCTCATCGGCAACTTGCGCGAAGCATACCAGCTGTCCCTGTCCAACCGGATGAATGACATCATGAGAATGTTTACCGCCTTAACCACCATTTTTATGCCTATGACCATCATAACCAGCCTGTATGGAATGAACTTTGACCATATGCCCGAGCTGCATTGGCGTTACGGCTACTATCTTGTGCTTGGTTTGCTGGTCACCGTAGGCGCCGCCATGTTCTATCTGTTCCGCAAGAAGGAATGGTTGTAACTGCAGCACATCAGGCGGCGGTGGCCTTGAAAAGTAAGGCGACACAGGGCTTATAACCGTCCCCAGCCATGCCGAGTGAGGCTATCTGGGCTCCTGGCTGTTTAATACCTGGCTACCTGGCACCCGACAGTTGGCTATGTGGCACCTGCTTGGGTTCCTGGCACCTGCTTGGGTTCCTGGCACCTGCTTAGCTATCCGGCACCTGCTTGGCTATCTGGCACCTGGCTTAGCGGAAAAAATTTCCGCTATTCCTGCAAATGTGCTCCATTCAGCTCAGATAGCGGAAATTTTTTCCGCTATCTCTGGTGCCGGCCCCGTGCTGACCATCAAAACCTCACATTTTGGTGGATTAACGGAAAAAATTTCCGCTAAATCTGCTGAAAACCGTGTTTATTGGACTTTAACGGAAATTTTTTCCGCTATCTCTAGGATACGATAAAGCAAATCAGAAAAAAGACTGTCTCCGAAGCTCCGGGGGCAGTCTTTTTCTGCTAGCAGCGCTGATGAGTCTCCTTCGGTAGAAAACCGCTTGGGGCAACGGAGATGACGAACCTTATCCGGCCGCCTGCTCCCCATCAGCACCGCCGCTCAGGCTGGCTGCAGGCGTTTCGCGGCGGAAACGGATGCGCTGCAGGCGCAGCTTCTCATACAAGGAGGTCAAATCCTTGCCTTTCAGTTCATCCTCGGAATATAGGTCCGTCAGCACCGGCTTCAACAGCCGGGAGCCGTGCTTCATGAACAGGCTGTTGACTGCGGCAAGCTCTTCCGCCGACAGACCGGCCAGCTCCGAGGCGAGCAGCGGCTCTGTATCGTAGCCGTCCCGCTCCAGCTCCTCTACCAGCCGGACAAGCTCCAGACGCTTTAATCCAACCTCATTCTCCAGTTCAGAGAGAGAGAAGCCTGCGGCGATACACTCCAGCACCTTGCGGCGCTGAAACTCCTTTTGTTGATCCTGCTGCTCGCGGGAGCGCTGCTGAAGCAAGAGCCATGCCTCAAATGCGGGTTCCTGAATCTGGGCTATTACCCAGTCCAGCGGGAAGGACGTGACCCGTTCCAGCTTGCCTGCAATCTCCAGCAGTTCCTTGCCGTAGGCCTCTGTCTTTCTCTGGCCGAATCCGGGAATAGCCTGCAGTTCATCCACCGTCCTCGGCAGATAAGTGCTGACCATATGGAGCATCCGGTTGGTAGCGATGAAGAAGGCGGACTTGCCTTCCTTGGACGCCTGTTGTCTTCTCCACTTGCGCAGCTCCTCAAAGAGCTCCTCGGAATGATGCTCCTCGGCATAATATTGGAGCATCAACGCGTTGCGCTGCTTGCCCAGGTCGAAGCTGAACTGGAGGTTGGTGTCGACGAGGGGAAAGTACCCCTCGATTCGCTTCACCTGCAATCCCTGCCTGTAAGCCTGCAGCATCTCCCTCCAGTTGATTCCTTCATACCAGCAATCCTGCTGGGACCGGCCGTCAATCCCCGACTCATTCCACAGCACTCTCCAACTGCCCTGCTGCTCCGTAATAGATACTTGCGCCGTTGCCGTGTGCTCGTCTTGCCTGCGTTCCAGTGTGCTCAGAAAAATCAGCTGCATCCATTCATCCTCCTAATGATTATGGGTTTCTTCAAATTCGCCATTACCCAAGGCCGCACGAAAAAAAAAGCACCGCCTTTTACGCAATTGCGAAAAAGAGGTGCTTCCTCTGTTGGATTGAAGTTACTCATAATGTAGCATAGTTGGCCGTCCCAGACAAGAAAAATTTCCAATCGAACATCACCGGATTATTTTACCTGCCCGTGACGGGCGTGATATGCTTAACGCAAATCCCTTACCTGACAGGAGGCTGTCTATGCCCGACGCCATGCCCTTCGATTATCTGTATGACACCACCGAGGATACCGCAACCCGCTTCGTCAGCTTCGTAGGCCCCAGCATCAAACGCTTCGATCTGGCGGTTACAACTTCAAGCCGCTTCTTCGGCAAAAAGCTGGTGGCCGATCTCCAGACCGGCAAAACCGCCATCATCGGGCCGGATGACCTGGACGAAGAAGGGTATCTGGAGCATGTGTTCAAGCTGGAGGAAGAGGAGGCCGCGGAACTGCGCAGCTTCCTCGCCGAGATCATAGGCAGCATTAATTTTACGGACATATAGCACAGCACGAGAAAAGAAGGTCCTGTCGGTTGATCCGCAGGACCTTAAGCCTTAAATCTTCAGAATACCGCCCATGCTGGCGTTGGTGACCAGCTTGGAGTAACGGGCCAGATAGCCGGTTTTCACCTTGGGCTCGAAGCCCTTCCAACCGGCGCGCCGGCTCTCCAGCTCCTCATCGCTTACCTTCAGATTGATCGTCCGGTTGGCCAGATCGATCTCGATGGTATCCCCATCCTGAACGAAAGCGATGGGGCCTCCTTCAGCCGCCTCCGGAGAGACGTGTCCGATGCTGATGCCGCGGGATGCGCCGGAGAAGCGGCCGTCGGTGAGCAGCGCCACCTTGGCGCCCAGACCCATGCCCACGATCTGCGAGGTAGGAGCCAGCATCTCCGGCATGCCGGGGCCGCCCTTCGGCCCTTCATAGCGGACGATGACCACATGACCCGCCTGAACCTTGCCGCTGGCAATGCCCTCCAAGGTGGCGTCCTGGGAATCGAAGCAGATGGCCTTGCCGGAGAAGAAGCTGCCTACGGCCTTGTCCACCGCGCCTACCTTAATGACACTGCCTTCAGGGGCGATATTGCCGAACAGCACGGACAGGCCCCCTTGCGGGCTGTGGGGATTGTCAAGAGTCCGGATCACTTCCGGATTCTTGATCTCGCAGCCTTCCACATTTTCGCGCAGCGTCTTGCCGGTAACGGTGATGCAGTCGCCGTTCAATACGCCTTCCTTCTTGAACACCTCGTGCAGAATGGCGCTGACGCCGCCGGCATGATGCACGTCCTCGATATGATAATCCGATGCAGGCGCAATCTTCGCCAGATGCGGCACCTTCTTGGCCATTTCGTTGATCCGGGCAACGGAGTACTCAATCCCTGCTTCGCGGGCCAGAGCCAGAGTATGGAGCACGGTGTTGGTGGAGCCGCCCATCGCCATATCCAGAGCGAAGGCATTGTCAATCGCCTTCTCCGTCACTATATCCCGGGGCTTGATATCCAGCTCGATGATGTTCATCAGCTGGGTGGCTGAACGCTTGACGAATTCCCTGCGCTCATCCCAGGTTGCCAGAATCGTGCCGTTGCCCGGCAACGCCAATCCCAGGCCTTCCGCCAGACAGTTCATGGAGTTGGCCGTGAACATGCCGGAGCAGGAGCCGCAGGACGGACAGCCGTAGCGTTCCAGCTCTTCCAGACTCTTGTCGTCGATCAGACCCGCCTTATGCGCGCCGACGCCTTCGAATACACTGTTCAGGTTAATGGAACGTCCCTTGCTGTCCTTGCCTGCAGCCATGGGGCCTCCGCTGACGAAGATGGTAGGAATGTTCAGCCGCAGCGCCGCCATCATCATTCCGGGGGTGATCTTATCGCAGTTGGGGATACAGACCATGCCGTCGAACCAGTGGGCGGCTACTACCGTTTCTACCGAATCGGCAATAATCTCCCGGCTGGGAAGAGAATAGCGCATCCCGATATGGCCCATGGCAATCCCGTCATCCACTCCGATGGTATTAAATTCAAAGGGGACGCCGCCTGCTTCGCGGATGGCCTCTTTGACGATTTTTCCGAATTCCTGCAGATGCACATGACCGGGAACAATATCAATATATGAATTGCATACTGCAATGAACGGCTTGCCGAAGTCCTCATCCTTCACTCCCGCCGCACGAAGCAGGCTGCGGTGCGGAGCGCGGTCAAAGCCCTTGGTGATCATATCGCTGCGTTTTGCGATTTTTGGCATGATGATTAAGTTCTCCTTCCATCTATCCCATAGTTTTAATGTATTCATCATTTTAGCACGTTTAAGCACAAAAGAAAATCCGCGGTTACGCTTGACAAGCCGCCGGTTATCTCCGGGAAACGAACCGTTTTACAATCACCATATAAAGAACAGCTGCATAAACAAGGGGATATGCCAGGTCAACGGCTCTATTCCCGGAACCAAACAATCCGCCCAGCAGCTGGTATACAGGCGGCAAGAGCCAAGTCAACCAAGCGCTCCATCCCGGCAGAACCTCCGCTATTCCCCCTGCCCCCAGAGACGCGCAAATCACGACAAGCAGCACGCCAAGCATCTCTGTCTGCTTGCGGGACACCGTTACAGCCAGCCAGCTTATCCCTGCGCCCAAGGCAAAGGCCAAGCCATGGCTATAAAATGCCAACACCAAGTCCGTAACAGTCACTCCTCTGTCAAAGGAATGCCTCAGTAAAGGAACGGCCACCGCATATAGAGTACACGCCAGAGCAGCAAGACCAAGCAGCGCCATTCTGGCTTGGGCATACCGGACATAACCGCCTGCATGAAGCACGGTCAGGTCCTGCTGGCGTTTGGGCTCCACCCCGTCCAGAAGAATACCGAACCAAGCTGCGATCGCAAACAACAAAGCCGCAGTTACGCCATAGCTCTCCAACACAGGATTGGGCTTTACCGAATAGATCCACGCCACAAAAATAACATAAGCTGTCCCCGGCATAAAATAACGGTTGGAACGAAGCAAATCCGTTAGCATGTAACACACCAATGCCTTCATGTTTGCTCTCCCTCCCCCTCAGGCGGCCAAACGCCGCCAGCGTTATCATGGACCCATCCGGGCCACTTGAGCAGCGCCTCCCGTTCCGGATAAACAGCCTTGACCGAGCCGCCTTGCCCCAGAATAAATTGAAGCAGCGCGTCGCTGTTGCTTTCGCCCGTAACGAAGCAGGCTTCCCGGGCAGCCATGATCAGTTCAGCGCCGCTCTTCTGCGCCAATTCCCTTGCTGCGGCCTCCTCCAAGCCTGCGGCCCTGATCAACAACCGGTTGCTCTTGGTGTTGCTGCTTGTCAGGAGCTTGTCCTGCCAGCCCCCATCCTGATTTAACACGATCATGCGGGTGGCGACCCGCCCGTAGTGCTCCGGTTCATGAGAAACAAACAACAACCCCATTCCTTGCTTGCCAAGCTGCAGGAGCAGCTCCATCACTTCCTCCTGAGATTCTGCATCCAAACCGGAGAAGGGCTCATCCATCAGAAGCAGCTTCGGTTCACTAAGCAGCGCTTGCATAATGCCCACCTTATGGAGCATCCCCTTGGAAAAATGCCGGATTGGCATTCGGCGCGAGTTCTCCAGCCTGCACATGGCCAGCAGCCGGTTAATCCGCTGAGCCAGCACTCCTGCTTCTATTCCTTGAATAGCGCCCATATACTGCAAATATTCCTCCGGTGAGAACCGCAGAAAGGGCATTCGCTCGGGGACATAGCCGATGGGGACAGATTCCGGATTCTTCCGTTCCTGGCGCCAATGTCCTCCATCTATAACAACCCTTCCCTCATCGGGCGCAAGCAATCCGGCAATTATCCGCAGAAGGGTGCTTTTGCCGCTGCCGTTAGGTCCCACAAGCACAACCCTTTCTCCTGGTTCCAAGCCAAAGGTCAGCTTCCGAAGCACGGTCCGCTGACCGTACCGTTTCACAATGTCCTCAACCAGCAATAAAGATATGACTTTCAACCTCCCTGGATGCACCGTACATTCTTAGATTTGAACAAAAGACCGTCCTGCAGGGCATTCCCCGCAAAACGGCCGCTTGCTTCCTTGCATAGTCCTCTACTGTTCCTACAGCCTGAAGATCTGAATCGTCCGCTGCAGTTGGTTGACCACCTGGGTCATCCGTTCGGATTCATCGGCCATGGACTGGATCGAGGCAATCTGCTCATTCATCGAAGCCGAGACTTCCTCCGTCCCCGCCGCCGATTCCTGGGTAATCGCGGATATGTTCTCGATGGACCCCGAAATCTTCTTGGCCCCCTCGAGCATAACTTCACTCTCCTGGGAGAATACATAGATTTGTTCCGTTATGTATTGGATGCT
Source organism: Paenibacillaceae bacterium (assembly GCA_029256185.1). Classification (GTDB taxonomy): domain Bacteria; phylum Bacillota; class Bacilli; order Paenibacillales; family NBRC-103111; genus Paenibacillus_AR. The sequence goes on along the minus strand of JAQSYI010000018.1, from coordinate 69,738 downwards.
TCCGACAATTTCGTTGAACACATGGGCCGTTTCTTCAATCATCTCGTTCTGCATATTGACGATTTCCTCATTAGCCTTGATATTCTCGCTGGCTTCACGGACACCGGCCTGAATGCTCCGCACCAGATTGAATACTTCCTTGGTGGCCCGTGTAGACTCTTCAGCCAGATTGCGGACCTGCTGGGCGACAACAGCGAAGCCTCTGCCATGCTCTCCTGCCCGTGCCGCTTCAATCGAAGCATTCAGGGAGAGCAGATTGGTCTGTTCGGCAATGTCCTTGATTGTGCGGGTGATCTTGGTGATCCCCTCCGCCTGCTGGGCCAACTGGTTGATGGTAGCCGCTACGGCGAGGGTGGCGGCCACGTTGCTCTTCATCCCCATGCCCTGACTCTCTACAGCCGTACGACCCTTGTCCACCAGATTGATCATCTGCCCGGACTTGTCGTTCATGGCCTTGGTGGATCTGGCGTAAGCCTCTACCTTGCTCTCAATATCCCGGACAGACCCGGTCATCTCGGATACGTCCTCGGAGATGGAGTTTGCGCCTGCAGCCAATTCGTTGGTCGATATCGTCACCTGTCCCAAAATTTCCTTCAGATCCAGACTTTTGGAAGAGATGCCGCGGCTTGTCTCAAAAACCTGCTTGCTGATGTTCGTCGTATCGGTTAATATCCCCTTCAGCTTATCGATCATCTGGTTTAGGGATTTGCCCAGCTCGCCAATCGCATCGTTGGAACTGACCTGCACCTTTTGGGAGAAGTCGCCCTTGGCAATATTGGTAGCGACCCGGGCCATATGCTCGATGGAATCCGTTAACGAGTTCTCGATCAGCCGAACCAGGGGAAAGGCTATTCCGAACGTAATGATCATTGCAATGAACCACTTTAGAAACGAGTCGCCCGATATAAGGGTTACCACCAATTGCAGGATCTCCACTATTCCCAATATACCGTATAAACCAACAAGCAATTTTTTGCGGAACGACCATTTACTCATGAAGTCCATCACATCCAGCCCCTTTTCCGACAAATGTAACCGTATTCTTTACCAATTATTATATCATTGAAAAAGTTTTTGGTCTATGTCGAAATTTTAATAGGTTTTATATCAGCTGATCAGCTTCATGAGATTTTTGAATTCCAGTTCCTCCATCTTGTTCCGCACCAGTTCTTGCTCCGGCTTCCATAAGCAAGCCCCAAGCTCCAGTTCAATGGGAACCGAGCAATGGATGGCTGCCAGCTCCCGGGACAGATGCAGCATCGCCAAATCCTTCTCGATCTTGCTCTTCACTCCGGCAGCCAGCCGGTCCAGATTCTCCAGAATGCCCTCGATATTCTTATATTCCCCCAGCAGCTTAACCGCCGTCTTCTCCCCTATGCCTCTGACACCGGGGTAATTGTCGCTTGTGTCTCCTGTGAGTCCCTTCAGGTCCACAATCTGGGCGGGAGTCAGATATTTCTCGGTGAGCAGCGTCTGCAGGTCATAGACCATGTAATTGCCCTGACCTTTCTTCATGATGACCACCTTGATATTGTCGGTGATCAGTTGGAGCATATCATGGTCCCCTGTCAAAATATGTACCTGCGACAGTTCTCCAAACTTCCTCGCCAGGGTGCCAATGCAATCATCCGCCTCATACCCGGCCAGCCCGATATTGGGGATGCCGAAGCTGGCGGTTACTTCCTTAACCAGCTCGAACTGGGGAATAAGCTCCAAGGGCGCCTCCGCCCGGTTAGCCTTGTATCCGACGTATTTCTCGGAACGGAAGGATTTGCTTCCCATGTCCCAGCAGCAGACCACATGGCTCGGTTGGAACAGCTTCACTGCATCCGTCATGTATCTGATGAACCCGTACACGGCATTAACAGGCAGTCCCGCCTTCGTCCTCATGATGTATCCGGAAGAGGAGGTCGCATAAAAGCCTCTGAACAACAGTGCCATGCCATCGATAATCATTATATTCTCCACAACCGCTCTCTCCCTTTTCAATACTAAGGACAAGTATACCACATGTTGGGGTCCAAAGGATGCCTCTCCGCCTGTGCGGTCCAATGGATGCCTGCCGCATTCCCTCCGCCTGTTGGGGGCCGAAAAATATCTGCGGATTTCCTCCTCCAGACGGAGCCGAAAACAGGCTGGGGACGGTGCCCAAAGGATTGCACGATGGCTTATAATGGTTTTGCACTGCGGCGGAATGGCGGTCCCGAACCTCGTGGTGCCGCAAAAAGCACCGTTGCATCAGCTCTAATCTATGAGGGAGTGATCAGACAAATGCCCGTATTGGAAGTAACCAAGCTGCGCAAATCATTCGGAGCAGTGAAAGCGGTGGAGGATATCAGCTTTTCCGTAGAAGCCGGCGAAATATTTACGATTATCGGTCCGAACGGAGCAGGAAAAACCACGACCCTGGAAATGATCGAGGGACTGCAGACACCCGACTCCGGCGATATTCGGTTCGGAGCTCTCAGTTGGTCGAAGAACAGCCAGCAAATTAAGATGGAGATCGGTGTCCAACCCCAGTCCGGAGCATTGTTCGAACTGCTGACTGTGAGGGAAACTGTTGAGCTGTTCTCCACCTTCTATCCCAAATCCCGTCCCGCCATGGAAGTTTTGGAGATGATCAACCTGGCCGATCTGGGAAACAGGCATGTGAAGAAGCTGTCCGGGGGCCAGCAGCAGCGTTTGGCCATTGGCCTGGCCATGGTTAACGATCCCGCCGTCATTTTCCTCGACGAGCCGACAACAGGGCTTGATCCGCAAGCGAGGCGCAACATCTGGGATATTATTCTGAAGCTGAAGGAAATGGGAAAAACAACGATCCTGACCACCCATTACATGGAGGAAGCCGAGAAGTTAAGCGACCGCGTCTGTATCGTGGACCAGGGAAAAATTGTAACCCTGGATACGCCTGCAGCCCTCATCGAGCGGCTGACGAAGGAACGAGAGATCCGCTTGTCGTTCACAGACGGTGAAGAAGCAGCCGCGGAAACGGACAAAGCCATCCGGTTGCATGCCTCTGTTGCGCGAACCAGCCGCGAGGGAGCTTCGCTTCAGCTGTGGAGTACCCACCCGGAGGAAACGCTTTATGAGCTGTTTGGCTTTACGAAGAACCGCGGCCACCGGGTAGAACAAATTTCCATCCGTGAGATGAGTCTGGAAGATGTCTTTATCGCCTATACGGGCAAGGAATGGAGGGATTAAAACAATGGGAAAGCAATTCTCCAGTATGTTCACCGCCCAGGTGAAAATGATGTTCCGGGAAAAGCAGGTGTGGTTCTGGAATATCTTTTTTCCGATTATCCTGATGGTGCTGTTCATGGTTATATTCGGCGGAGGCAGCTCCGAAAGCAGCTTCAAGGCAACCGTCGCAGTCGCCGACCCGTCGCCCAACGCTTCCTCTAGCATGCTGCTTAAGCAGTTGAAGCAGGTTCCCGTGTTCGAATTCAAGGAGGAGCAGCCTGTCAGCCTGGAGCAGGGACAGGAATGGGTGGAGGATAAGGACATCGATGCGCTTATTATTTTGCCCGCAACAGAAGGAGCCGGCGAGGTCCAGATGGTCATCAACCGGGAAAGGGAGCAGAATGCCACGACGCAAGCCGTATCCGGAATCCTTGATCAATTTATCCAGCAGGCCAATTGGAGCGCCGCAGGGACAACACCCGCCTACGCCATAAACATCTCCTCCATTACATCCGCCTCCGATGACATCCGCTATGAGGATTTCCTGCTCACGGGGATGATTGGACTGTCTCTGTCCCAAAGCGGTCTGTTCGGAATGGTTGACCTGGTGGATATGCGCAAGCGGGGGATCTTGAAGCGCCTGCGCATGACCCCTGCCAGAATGGGGCTCTTCGGTCTGGCGGGCATGCTTGTCCGTCTTGTGCTGGGCGTCATTCAAATCATTATTTTGAGTCTGGTTGGCGTACTGGCCTTCGGCGCCAATCTTCATATCAACATCTTCAGCCTCACGATTGCATTTCTGGCCGGGGCACTGGTATTCAATGCCATGGGTTACCTGTTCTCCTCGTTCAGCAAGACCATGGAAGCCTATATGGGGATGGCCAATATCGCCAGTATGCTGATGATGTTCTTGAGCGGCATCTTCTTCCCGGTGGAAACCTTGCCCGAGTGGCTCCAGACCGTTCCCAGAATACTGCCGCTTACCTACTTCGTGGAGGGCATGCGCGACGGACTGATTTATGCCAACGGCATTCTCACCGGTTCCTTCTGGTCAGGAATAGGCATTATGGCACTGTGGAGCGCAGTCTGTTTCCTGGCAGCCGGACAAATCTATAAGTCCAAGTCCATCGCGGCGGAAAGATAGCGGCAGACACACAAACACCCTGGCTAAGCCATAGGCCCGCCAGGGTGTTGCAGACAGGAGCCGGCTTACAGCCGTTCCTTCACGAATTTCGCATATTGCTTGAGCAGTTCCCGGGATTCATACTGCTTGCTGAAATCCTCAATCCCCAGATACCCGTCATATCCCACCTGCTTCAGATACTCCAGCACCTTGGCGAAATCGATGATTCCCCCGCCCATGGGAGCCCAATCGGACTTCCAGTTCACGGTACCGTCCGCCCGTTGCCCGTCTGTCACCCAGTGGGTGTTCTTCACATGCACATGCGCCAGATAAGGACCGAGGAGCTCCAAGCCCATCTTCAGGTTCTCATAGCCTTCATGTACCATATTGCCCGGATCGAACAGCACGCCGATATGGTCAGGATCACAATGGCTGACCAGACGGTGAGCAAGTCCGGCGCTGGGGGAAATGGTATTGTGATGCGTCTCCACAATCCCCTTCACCCCGTATTGCTTAGCAAGCCGCTCGGCTTCCTTCAGATAGCGGACAGTCTTCTCATAAAGGGCGGGATAGGGGGCTGTTCCGTCATACCCGGCCACACCCACACGGATCATCTTGGCTCCCAGCAGCTTGGCTGTGCTGAATACATGCTCGGTAGCGTCCAGATCATCCACATTCAGATAGGGAGTAACACTCACGACCTCAAGCCCGCGGCTTTCAGTCAGGTTCTTATAGACAAGCATGCTGTCCTGAGGCAGCTCAGGATCAATCGAGCACAGATTATTGCCCCAGAATGAGGGAGCCTGGTTCTTGGCCTCCTCCGCAATGCCCTTGAATCTCCATTCAATCCCGTCGATTCCCGCATCCTTGGCTGCATCCACCAACTGCTCCGGGGTCAAATCCGGTGTTACTACAGTAAACACAGACAGCTTCATCATTTCTATCTCCTCCGAAAATAAAAGGTTCCCGCCGATTGCGGCTTAAAGGTGAGGCCGAATCTATCGCCAGACAAGTCAATCATAATCGCGTACGCTGCCAATGAACATGGCGATAACGAAGAATTAGTTGGATATAAATAAGATGTTTTCGTCAAACGGGGAGAAAAGTTGTAAGATGAGAGGTACCGGGCATCATAGCCGGACAAACGTCCAAGCGGCCGTGAAGCGCACTCAATCCTACCCATGGGGGCGGTCTTATCATATGTCCATCAGCACAAAATTATCCGACACCCTGCTGGAGAGCCTGACGATTCAGGTCACACACGCCCAGTTCAAGCAAGGCTATCCCGATTGGAAACGGATGAATGAAACTCCCGCTTTCGACCGGATCTATTACTTGTCGGGAGGAGAAGGCATGGTCATCATCAACGGGCACACCTATCATCCCCGTCCCGGCCAGCTGTTCATCCTGCCCGCGGGCACGACGCAGACCACTTCGACTTCCGAAGAAAACCCCTATACCCGTCACTTCTGCCATTTCAATGCCAAGATAGGGGCTTGGTCTCTGTTTCAATCCGCCAACCAGCCGTTTATCACAAGCGTCCGCGACCCCGGCAAAACGGCAGAGGCCTTCAACGAATTGATCGCACAATTTTGCATCAGCACCCCTATTGCCCGTCTGCGCACTCAAGCCTTGCTGCTCCAGCTTATCGCCCAGTGCTTGGAGGAAGGCGGCTACAGCGATTTCATGAAGTATTTCCTGCAATCGGATGAACGGGACAAGCTGACCCGCGTGATGGCCTATATTGAAGCCCATCTGGGGCAACCGATCGGCGTTGATGAACTGGCCGCGTTGATCCACTTCCACCCCAACTACTTCATCCCGTATTTCAAAAAACATATGGGAATGACTCCCATGGCCTACGTCCAGCGCAAGCGGATGGAGGAGGCCAAACGGCTGCTTTCCTTCAGCCAGCATAGCGTATCGGAAATCGCGGACAGCCTTGGGATGGAACTGACCCATTTCTCCAAACAATTCAAGCACACCACCGGCCTGTCTCCAACCGCCTACCGGGAGTATACCAGCTAGTATAGGGAGTTCTGTCTTTTACGAAAAAGCGCACAAAGGCCGGGTGATTCGCATCAACGAATCACCCGGCCTTTAAACTCGCGGCAATGGAAGCTTACAGCAAATCCACCGCAATCTTGACAACGACCTTCTTGACGGTATAGCCCGTTTCCCCCACTGCGCATAACGGCCGGTGGATGTCATCCGGGAAGAATACAGCGAACATGCCGGGGCGCAACAGAACATCGGTCTCATCCTTGACTTCGCTGTAGAAGGCAATATCCCGGCTGCCCAGGTAGTCCTCGGACGGAACCGAGTCCGGCGTCCGGCGGGAGACACCGATAATTTCTCCGGCGCCTGATACCAGATATTGAATGTCTACATGCCGGTCGTGAGCTTCCGGCTTGCGGTCCAGCTTCGGCTCTGTCTCGGATTCGGACACAAGCGCGAACAGCTTATCCCCTTCGATCTCATATCTGCCATTCTCCAATTCAGCCAGATTGCGGCTTTGCAAATAGGCCATCCCCTTGGCCAGAGCCTTGGAATACACATGCTCTTCATGGGACCAGCTTGCCAAATCGCCTACGATCATAACTGCTGCACCTCTTTCCAAATGATAGATAATAGGATTGCGAACAATGATGTAACGGGCAACGCCAAACAAAAGGCACCCCTCCTTGGGAGAGGCACCATTTCTGTTTATTAAAGCCTGCCGCAGCTGAGGCGAGCCTAGGCCAACGCTTCGGATTCCGAGGCGGATTCGCTGTAGAGCCGCTGGAACAACTCCACCATCTTCACATGCTTGCGCAGGGATTTCTCGTGAATCAGGTTCAGCTTGCCGTTGTCCAAGGAACCGAACACCCGGATCAAATCCTCATTCTCATGGCTCCAGTCGAAGCCGTTGAAAATTTGCAGACAAGCAAGCCCCTTCTCGTTGTACTCTCCATTCACAAACAAGTGCTGGTGGGCGAACAAAGCGATTCCTTCCTGCATCACCCGGCTGGAGGTGGAGTACTGGGGAAGTCCCGGCTGCTCCGGCATAAAAGGAAGAATGGTGTTAAAGAACTGGTGCATGATTTCCACATAGACGGCAGGAGCTTTTCTTACCCGGCGGGCCAGCTCATAGGAGGTCTGGAGACGGCCGGACAAGAGCATAACAGCCGTGGAATACAGCCAACTGAAGGAGGTGAAGTTCTTGTTGAAGGAAGTCAGGTTGCTTCTCTTCTCCACACCGGCGGCCTTCAGGTATACATTATGGTCGGCCACCTGCTGGATGACCAGATTAAGCGGATCCGTGGAGTCGAAGGAATGGCCCAACTCCTTGCTCACCAGCTGCACCTTGGAGTTGATGTCGCCAAACAGCTGCTTCTCTTCTTCCTCGGTCATGCCCACGTACAATTGTACGGAGAGCTCGGTTTCCATCAGATCCAGACGCCGCTTCTCCAGCTGCTCCAGCAGCCCTTCGGCTTGGGCCACTTCGTCGTCCAATCCTTCGGTTTCCGGCTGGCGGCGCTGCTTCAGCTTAAGGGCGGCAAGCTTCTTCTCATAGCGGCGGACTTCCTTGAGCATTTGCTCATTCACATAACCCAGAGCAAGAATCCGGTGCTGTCCGTCGAGAATGCTCAGCTTGGAGCCGTGGCGGAGATACAGATTGCCGTTCTCCCGCGCCAACTGGCTTACATCCCGCAAGGACAGGGTAACAGGACCGAAGAATACGTGGTCAAGCTCCCGCTCCTGCAGATAGTTGGCGATTTTGCGGCGCTGCATGCCTGACAGCTTCCGCTGCACCATGGGGTCAATCGCCGTATAGTTAAGCAGATCCTGAACCGGCAAGGATATCGTAGATAGTCCGAACCGGTCGCAGAACGGATGGATCGTCATATTTAAGCATAAGCCTTCCATCAGCCCGCATCCTCCTTATTGCCGATTAAGATCAGCTGGTTATTCTCATAGAAATCCTTAATAAACTGGTAGGCCTTCATGATCCGGCTGCGTCTTGGCAAGCGGTCCTTTTCCTCGCCCACATAGATGTTATCCCATTCGATATGAGGCAGAATTTTGAGCACATGCTCAAGGGCATAACGGTTGAACGTGCCGGTCTTGACGGCTTCCTCGTGGGCGAACAAAGCGAGACCCAACTGCACGTTTTCCGACCAGGCGATATTGCCGCGCTCCGGCTTGGGCAGATGGTTCAGCAAGCGCTCAAAATAGAACGAGGCCTGCTTCATAATGTCACTCTCATCCTCTTCCGAGAACTGGTAGCCGTTGTTCCGGGCAGAGGAGCGCATGCGTCCCTCGAAGAGCGCACACAATATTTCTACAAGCAGATGATAGGACCACATAAATTCCGGCCCCTTGCCCCGCTCGGTAAACATGTCGATGCCAATGTCCTGCAGGTTGCTGTCGGTTTCCACCAATCTTGTGCCGACAACATGATAGAAGCGCCGTTGATCGCGGAGCACCGCCAGATTGCCGCCGATCTTGCGGGGCAGCTTGTTGATATCGGAGAACAGCTGCCGCTCTTGGCGGGCGTCGATATCCAGATAGATCATTACGGACATGGGGAACTGGTACAACCGGTTCAGCTTCTCGGTGATCTCATCCATCTTGTCATATTCCCGCCGGTCCTTGGCTCTTGCCATCAGGCTCTGGAAGGATTCGGTCAGACGCTGGAACGCGGCCAGCCTGTGCTGCCCATCCACGACATACAGCTTCTCGATTGCTCTCAGGCGGTAAACGCCCGTAGTGTCATCATATTCCCCTGCACCGCGGGCAGACAGAATGATCCCGGGGAAATAGATGGTTTGATGATGGTCCAGATACAGCTGGATGTAATCCACCAGCTTGGAGAGGTTCTGCGGGATAATGGAGCGTTGCACCTCCAAATCCACCTCGTAAATCGAAAGAAGCTTGCTGACGGGCAGGGTTGTAGAAATCGTCCCTTGGCCGAAGGTCTGGGCCAACTTGCCGGGAATTTCCACAAAAGACCCTGATTTTTGTTCCGACAGCAGCTCGGACAAAGAATGAATAGAGTCCATTAGTATCCACCTGGCTTTCCTTGTAATAATCTTTTATTTTTCACATAGTACCATCATAGACAGAACTTAAACAAATTATATCAATTATTTTGAAAACGTTTATTTTCTCTGAATAAATCGCCCCATACGGTCAACGGCTTCCTTCAGCATATCTTCCTCCTGAACAAGCGCGATTCTGACATACCCCTCCCCATAACTTCCGAATGCATCGCCAGGAATAACAATTACACCGGTATTGACTGCAAGCTCCCGGCAAAACTCACGGGAAGTCCTCTCGTCGGGCACGGAAGCCCACAAGAACATGGTTGCTTTGGGACGGGGAACAACCCATCTCCATTCGCGGAGACCGTCGATCACCAGGTCCCTTCTGTTCTGATAAACAAGCGCATTCCGTTTCCCGATCCCATCCCGGATGTCTTCCTGCATAGCTGCAATTCCAGCCTCCTGAACAGCACCGAACACCCCGTAGTCAATATTGGACTTGAGCGTTTTCAGTGCAGCGACCACATTCTCGTTCCCCACCATAAAGGCGATCCGGCAGCCGGCCATATTGAAGCTTTTGGACAAGGAATGGAATTCTACAGCAATGTCCTTGGCGCCTGGAACCTGAAGAATGCTAGGAGGGCAAAAATCATCAAAAGCCAGTTCGGAGTAAGCAATATCGTGCACGAGAAGCAGGTTGTGCCTGAATCCAAGATACACTAATTTTTCGAAAAAAGATAGGTCTGCAACCGCAGAAACGGGATTATTGGGATAATTTAGCAGCATGAACGTACTGGAATCCAGAACCTCTTGCGGTATGCTGTCCAAATCGGGCAAAAAACCGTTCTCCGCAAGCAACGGCACCGGATAAGCCTCCACTCCGGCAAGCACCAGGCTGGCTCCATAGATCGGATAACCCGGATCAGGAACGATTGCCCTATCCCCCGGATTGCACACCGCCATGGCCAGATGGGCCAGGCCGTCCTGGGAGCCCATCAGTGCGGTGACTTCCTTATGGGGGTCGAGCTTCACGCCGAACCTGTGGTCATACCACTGCGCAACGGTACTGCGGAACTCCAATGAACCCTCTGAGGACGGATAGCCGTAATGCTTGCTTTTGCCTACCCCTTCTTGCAACGCCTGCATGACAGCCGCCGTAGGACTGCCGTCAGGACTCCCTATTCCCAGATCAATAAGCTTAAGCCCCCGGGAGAGAGCCTCCTGCTTCCATTGGGCTGCTTCGCTGAATATGGCCGAACCGAGCCGGTTCAGCCTGGCGGATTGCCATTTCGTCATCATGAAATTCTCCACATCTTATCTTTATGAGAAGAGCTTATCTTTATGAGAACGGCTGGCCGATGATCCGGCTTTCGGGTCGGTTCGCCCATTGTTGTTGATATTCCGCTTCCCGAAAACCGACTGTCACCAGGGTTCCGTCGGTAACAATAGGTCTCTTGAGCAGCATGCCGTTTGACGAGAGCAGATGAAGCATCTCCTCCTCGCTCATATCAGGCAGCTTGTCCTTCAAGGCGAGCTCCCGGTATGCGGTTCCAGAAACATTGAAAAACTTGGCGGTTTTCTGTCCGCTTTGCTCCACCAGCTTGCGCAGCTCCGGGACGGAGAGGGGGCCTTGGACGATATCAACGAAATCAGGGGCAATCCCGCTCCGGATCAGCCATTTCTGCGCATCGCGGCAGGTGCCGCACTTGGAATAGCCGTAAAGCGTTACGCCCATAAATCAACCTCCTGTCTGAGACTTTAAAAAAGCTCCGTTTCCGCTTATAATACCTGTTTATCTTCTCTATGCATGCATTCTTGCACGATCACATCATAACATGTTTAACGGAGGCTCGACAACAATTCCTTCATATCTTGCGGCAAAGGTGCGCTGAAAATCATTTTTTCTCCGGTTGCGGGATGGACGAACGACAGCTTCGAGGCATGCAGCGCATGTCTGCCGATGGGCAGTTCGTTTGCGTCATCCGCACAGATGCCGTACATGCTGTCGCCCAACAAAGGATGACCCAGATGGGTCATATGAACCCTGATCTGGTGGGTCCGTCCGGTCTCCAGTACAACCTTGAGCATGGTAGCCTCTCTAAGCCGCTCCGCCACCTGGTAATGGGTGATGGAAGGATAGCCGCCAGGGGTCACGATCCGGTAATGGGGAGAATCGGGGTTGCGGTCAATCGGAGCGTCTATCGTACCGGATTCTGGCTCTACCAGCCCTTGGACAATGGCTGTATACTCCTTTTCCACCGTGTTGGCCTTCATTTGCTCGGAGACATTCTGGTGAATATAAGGATTCTTGGCAATGGCAAGCACTCCCGAGGTTTCCCTGTCCAGCCGGTGGATGGGCCGGAAGCGGATCCTCAGTCCCCGCTCCAGCCACATATGCACCACCCCGTTAGCCAGCGTGTTGGACCAATGTCCTGTGGTGGGATGCACAATAATCCCGGCGGGCTTGTTCACAATCAGCAGATGATCATCCTCGAATAGCACATCCACAGGGATATCCTGGGGAAGAATGTCTTCGGAGGTTTCCTCCTCCATCCGCACCTCCACCACATCGCCTTCCTTGACCCGGCAGTTGATGTATTGGCGCGTGCCGTTTACGGTAATGCCCCGCTCTGTCAGCTTAAGCCGGGACAGCAGCTTCCGGGACACCATCATCTTCCGGTGAAGGATAGCCTTAAGCTCCAGCCCGTCCTCTTCGGCAGGTACAAGATAAGTCAGAGGCTCGTAATAGCTCATGTTGATTGGCGGAATACATTGGCGCTTCTTTCGTATTCCGTGTCCGTCACTCCTTCCCGGTGGTTGGCTGCTCTGGCCATGGTGAAGAACAGATCGGACAGCCGGTTCAGATACTGCTGTACAGCCGGATTGACTTCCTGGACCTTTGCCAGCGTCACTACCCGGCGTTCCGCCCGGCGGCACACGCTCCGGCATACATGGAGAGCCGCTGAAGCCGGACTTCCCCCAGGCAGGATGAACCGGGCAATATCCGGTGTTTCCCCGTCGTATTTATCAATGATCTGCTCCAGGCTGCCCGCCATTGCGGCAACCGTCTTGAAGGGGCGCAGCTCCTTCTTGGACAAGGCCAGATCGGAGCCGCAATCAAACAGTTCCTGCTGAATCTGCAGCAGATCCGCATGCATATCGCCTGATCTCTCCCGGTCCAGCAAAGCGATCGCCTGCCCTACAAAGCAGTTCAGCTCATCGACGCTGCCGTAGGCTTCCACCCGCACATCGTCCTTGTCCACCCTGCCCCCGATTACTCCGGTTTGCCCGGCATCTCCCGTTCTCGTGTAAATGTTCACCTTATGCACCCCCTGTGTTACGGTTTATCCGCTTATCCTTATCATCTCATAAATCCGCCGCATATCCAAATGTCTGCGTACATGGTCTGCAAGTCTGTCCAGGGCCGCTTCCCGTTTGCCTCCAAAATCCAGCTGTTCCGCAACGGGCGGCCATCCCCTGCCGCTCCTAAGCCCGTTCAGCCATGCTCTGCGCAGCCCGTCATTGTGCATAATGCCGTGGATATAGGTTCCCCACACCCGGCCGTCGGCCGTTATTGCCCCGTCGTCATGAAATTCCCCGCCCGCAAGACCGTTTGGCAGACTCACTGCAATGGAGAAGGGATGGCGGACCGGCTCCAGGAAGGATGTTCTCCCCATATGGATTTCGTATCCCTTAACCGGATATAAGCCGGCATTTCCCGGGGAACCCACGGCTCCTTCTCCGGTGACCCGAACCGTGCGCTTGTCAGGAGTAAACACGGTGCTGACCGGCAAAAGTCCCAGCCCATGCACCTCATCCCGGTCGGATTCCATATGCTCCGGGTCTGACAAAAGCCGTCCGAGCATCTGATACCCCGCGCATATTCCCACCACCGAACCCCCTTCTTGCACATAGATGAGCAACTGCTGCTCAAGCCCGGATTCACGCAGAAACAGCAGATCATCCACCGTATTCTTGCTGCCTGGAATAATAACGGCATCCGGGCTGCCGAGCTCACCTGGAGCGGCAACATAGCGCAGTGCCACATCCGGCTCCTCCGGCAACGGGTCAAAATCGGTAAAATTGGACAAGCGGGGCAGCCGGATTACGGCAATGTCCAGCTTGTCCTTGGAGTATGAGGGGCAGGGAGCGGACAGCTTGGCATCCAATGAGGCAGAATCCTCGTCCTCCAGTCCCAATTGGGGGAGAAACGGAATGACTCCCAGCACCGGCTTGCCGGTCCGCTGCTCCAGCCAGTCCAGACCGGGCTGAAGAAGGGAGACGTCTCCGCGGAATTTATTAATGACGAATCCCTTGACCCGCTCCCGCTCATGGGGCTCCAGAATCTCCAGCGTCCCCACAATCGAGGCGAAAACTCCGCCACGGTCAATATCGGCGACAAGCAGCACGGGAGCATCCGCCCAACCGGCCAGCCGCATGTTGACAATATCCCGGTCCTTCAGATTCACCTCGGCAGGACTGCCCGCTCCCTCCATGACCACCAGATCGTAAGCCGATCTCAGCCGGGCCAGAGCCTCTCTGACGATCCCTTCGGCTTGGGGCAAATATTGCTCCCGGTAGGCACGGGCTTCATAATCCTGCAGAGGCCGTCCGTGAACCACCACCTGGGATACCATATCCTTCTTCGGCTTCAGCAGGATGGGGTTCATGTCCGTTGTGGCCGCAATCCGGCAAGCATCCGCCTGAAGGCCCTGGGCTCTGCCGATCTCCTTGCCGTCCGGCGTGATATAAGAATTAAGGGACATATTCTGGGATTTGAATGGTGCCGTCGCCAGCCCGTCCTGTACGAAAATCCGGCAAAGGGCGGCCGTAAGAATACTTTTGCCCACATCCGATGCCGTTCCCTGGAGCATCAGCGCAGGGGCCTGTTTCATGATGGAGTCCTCCTAAAAGTTTTGAGTTGATTGCCACTTAGTGGCATATCCGAAAAACTGGCTTCGGAAGCATCGGCTTAGTTTTGAGTTGATTGCCACTTAGTGGCATATCCGAAAAACTGGCTTCGGAAGCGTGTTCTATCTGCAATCCCGTTCTTACCTTCAGCCGGGGCAGCGGCTTCTTCCCGCTTTCTTCCCCCTTGCAGGACTAACTCTCCCGCCGCATTTCCTCAAGCGAGGCCGCCAGTCCGGCAATAAGCCTGCGGTTATCTTCTGCCAGCCGAACCGCCGTTCTCCCATATTGCGGGCCAAGGCCGGGAAAGGCAGAGGCGTCTCTGATCAGCAGCCCCTTGCGCCCCATATACTGCTGCAGCTCCTGTACCGTACGGTTTAGCCCAAGGGGCATCCGGAACAGCAGGTAATTCGTTTCACTGTCTGTCACATGGAAACCAAGCCCCTCCAGCTCCGACTTCAGCCGGGGGCGCTCCATCCCCAGCCATTCCCGTGTCGCCGCCTCATACTGCCGGTCCCCGATTACCGCCTCACCGATGCGCTGTGCCAGCCCGTTGACGCTCCATTCCACCTGCAGAGCCTTCATCCGTCTGATCCATCCGGGATGGGCCACAATAAACCCCAGCCGCAAGCCAGGCACGGTATAAAATTTGGTCATGGACCGCACCACGAACAGCTTCTCTGAGCAGGCAGCCTGCCTGATGCGGCTGCAACGGCGCTCCTCTCTTGCAAAATCTATGAACGCCTCGTCCAGAATAACAGACTGGGTTCCCGCCAGAATCCGTTCTAAAAACAGCTCAGGCAGAAGCTGTCCCGTTGGATTATTGGGGTGACCCAGGAACAGGACATCCGCCTGCCCGGCGGCATTCCACAACTCTGCAGAGGAACTGTCGGGCACAAACCCATTCCCGGGGGATAGAGGAATATCTATAACTGCCGCGCCCGTTCTTTGAGCCGCTTTGGCATATTCCGCAAAGCAAGGACGCAAGAGCCCTACCGCATGGGGCGCAAGAGCCCGCACCGCCAGATCGATGAGTTCCGCCGCTCCGTTGCCGGCCAGAATACTCTCCATCGGAATATCATATTCCCCAGCGATTCTTGCCCTCAGTTCCCGGCAATCGGGGTCAGGGTAACGGGACAGCTCCCGTTGCCATTCCTCCCGGATGATTCTGCCTGCAATTGCAGGCGGCCCCAGCGGATTCATGTTGGAGCTGAAGTCGGTGAAGCCGTTTTTGTCCAGACCATACAGTTCTGCAGCCGTCCATATATCGCCGCCGTGGCCGAAGCGTTCGATCATCCGTTCTCCTCCTCTCCTTGTCGTGCCGGTGTCCCTGCTGCGATGATTCGTCACCTTCATTTTGGGCAAGTCTCCGGCATTCCGGTATTATGCTTTTACAGCTTTGCGGTATTATGCTTGTACAACTTTGCGGTATTGTACTTATACAACTTTGCGGTATTCCGCTTATACAAAATTCCGATGTTCCGCCATTGCGCTTATACAACTCTCTCCTGTTCCGCCGTTATCCGATGCCGCCCAGATACAGCACAACTCCGAGAAGCAGCGCCGTCTCAGCCAGTTCGTTCACAGCACCGTATGTGTCCCCGGTAAGTCCGCCCAGCTTCCGTGCCAACCTCGCCGCTGCAAGCGTACCCGCCCCCCCGCTGATGGCAGCGCCGCAAGCTGACAGCAGAGCTGCCGTGCTCCACCCGGTTCCTCCGAGAGCACCTGCCAGCACCGCAAGGGATATGACCGCAGCTGCAAGGGAGCTTAGCGCGAGTTCTCTTGTTCCTACTTCTCTGAATAAAGCCCCCATTCCTTCTCCCTTACGGGCATAGGGCCAGATGGCGATTGCCGCCGTCATGTACCATCGGCTCCAGACGGGCACAAGCAATAACAGACTCCACTGCAGCTTTCCGTCATTTGCCAACAGGGCAGACAACAACGCATATTTCATCAACAATTGGAGTACACAGACGATAACGCCCATTGCCCCTACTCTGCTGTCCTTCATGATTTCCAGCATCCGTTCACGGGAACGGTGGCTCAACACGCCATCCGCCGTATCCATCAGGCCATCCAGATGCAGCCCTCCAGTGAGCGCAACCCATAGTCCTGTCAAGAAAGCCGCAGCTGTGCCAGCCGGGAGAACCAATACGGTCCCCCAGCCGGCTATCGCCAGAACCAGTCCGATGAACAGCCCCACAACGGGATAAAACACAACACTGCGCCGCAGCACCCGCTCCTCATAAGGAACCTGGACAGGCAGAGGAAAGCGGCTCAGCAGCTGGACAGCCGCCACGAATGAATATCCTATTTGTACAATTGCAGCAATAAAATTCCGCATATGCATCCTCCCGCGAGCAGATAACCAACCCGGTACAGCAGACGGATGGTCCCGATGATGTCCTCCCGTCCAAGCGGCCGCAACGGCCAGCCCATCCGGGCCCGTTCGCTGACTGCCCCTCCATAGGTGTTGCGTCCGCCGAGCTCCACTCCCAGAGCTCCGGCCACGGCAGCTTCGGGATAGCCGCTGTTGGGACTTGGATGCAGCCGGGCGAATCTGCGGACAGACCGGAGTGAACGAAGCGGCGACATCCCCCGGGAGAAGCATGCGGCCAGCGCCAGCAGCACAGCCGTGAGCCTGGCGGGCAGCAGGTTCAGCACATCGTCCCAGCGGGCCGACGCCCAGCCGAACCAGATGTACTTCTCATTCTTGTAACCGACCATGGAATCAAGCGTATTCGCAGCACGGTAAGCCATGGCCAGAGGCGCCCCGCCCAACAGCGCGAAGAACAGGGGTGCGACTACCGCATCCACTGTATTCTCCGCCACGGTCTCCACAGCCGCCCGGGTAATTTCCGGCTCATCCAGCATCTGGGTGTCCCGGCCTACAATATAGCCGACCTTTTCCCTGGCATCGCTCAGTTTTCCTTCTGAAAGAGGCCTGTAGACCAGCATGGCTGCCTGCCGCAGACCTTTGATGGCAATGGTGGTTGAGACAAACCAGATGTGAACCGCATACCCCAGCCAAGGATGAAGCGCTCCCAATCCGGCTGTAACCCCGTAAATAAACCCGCCGGACAGGAAAACGGTGGAAGCTGTCAGGATTATCCCCCTGCGTTTTAGAGCGGCCGGGGAGAGGGTGTTGCGGGGGTCGGTACGGATTCTTCCTTCCAGCAGCCGGATCAGCCGTCCGATCCAGATCACAGGATGGGTGGGCCAAGGCGGATCGCCTATGAGCAAATCAACCGTGATGGCGGCCAGCAGCATCCATAAAGTCGCTTCAAGAGAATACAGCAGCATGATTTCACCTCAATTCCCGTCAGCGCCGCAGAAACGGCCGGGCAGCCTGAAGGCCAGCCGCTTCAGCTCCACAGGTATTCCGGCAGTGACCAGAAATACCTGATCACTCTCTGCGGCGATCCGCCGGTTCATCCGTCCGGCCAGATCCCGGAACAGCCTGCCCAGGGGATACTCCGGCACAATTCCGCTGCCTACTTCATTGCTGACAAGCAATACAGGAGCGCTCTGCGCTTTGGCTGCAGCAATCAGACGGTCTACGGCAGCATCCACGGATACAGCCACGGCACGCCTGGCCTCCCGGTCCCATTCCTCTTGACCATCGGCCAGCAGCAGGTTGGTAAGCCAAAGAGTCAGGCAATCTATTAGGATTACCGGTTTACCGGTAACACTTCTCTTCCCGTTCCCGGGTGCCGCTCCCTGAACATGGGCGGTAGAAGCGGTATAACAGGCACCGTAAACCGCCTGCACATCACGGGATTGCTCTGCGCCGCGGAGATGGTCCCCATCCTGGATTTGGCCCGCTGCCCAGGCTTGCTGCCCTGCTCCATGGTCTTTATCAGCTTCAAGGGATCGATCCGCATCTTCTGCCGCCGTTCCCAGCTTCTCCAATATTTCAGCAAGCAAGAGGGGCTCCTCCACTGTTTCCCAGAAGAATCCGGAGTTTTCCCGGAGCAAGCGGTGCAGGGCCACCCGCTCTTCCGTTTCTTCGTCCCATACCTGGGAAGTGGCCACATAATACCCGTGGTCTCCCAGATGAACGGCATATTGTTCCGCGAAGCCGCTTTTGCCGCTCCGCGCTCCTCCTGTTATAAGCACCAGCACCGCTGTACCTCCCCGCATGGCTATTGACTCTGACTGTTACTGATCCTTATTGGTTACTCCGGCCGAGGCGAAGGTAGCCATCTCAGCCATGACCTTCACCGCGGCTTCGATCAGATGGAAACACAGCACTGCGCCGGTACCCTCGCCCAGACGCATATCAAGCGTAAGCATAGGTGAAAGCTCCACCGCCTGCAGCATTCGGGCATGACCTTGCTCGCCGGACAGATGGGAAGCAATCATATATCCTGTTGACAGCGGAGCCAGCCGGCTTGCCGTAAGGGCCGCCGCGGCAGAGATGAAACCATCGATCACAACAGGCTTGCGCGCAGCCGCGGCGCCAAGAATGAGTCCTGTTAATCCGGCGATTTCCAGGCCGCCCACTTTGGCCAGCACCTCCAAGGGGGCTTCCGGATCAGGAGCGTTCACCTCAAGAGCGCGGGCCACTACCTGAATCTTGTGCTGCAAGCGCTGATCATCAATTCCCGTTCCCCTGCCCGCAGCAGCGGAAGGCGGCAGTCCGGTGAATGCCGAAAGCAGCGCAGCGCTTGGCGTTGTATTGCCGATGCCCATCTCGCCTGTTGCGAACAGGCCCACTCCCTGCTCCGCAAGCTCCCGTGCCAGCGCATAGCCCACATTTACAGCAGCCAGCGCCTCTTCGGAAGTCATTGCGGCTTCCTTCGCCATATTCCGCGTCCCTTTGCGGATCTTGCAGGAGCGCAGCAGAGGATGGGAGAACTCACCGTCCACGCCGATATCCACACATATGACTTCCGCTCCGCCGTGCCGCGCCAGCACATTGACAGCCGCTCCCCCGCTCAGAAAGTTCAGCACCATCTGCCCTGTCACCTGGGACGGGAAAGCGCTGATTCCCTCCTCGCATACGCCATGGTCGCCAGCCATCACTACGACCGCCTTGCGCCCGAATTGGGGATACAGCTCCCCCGTGATCCCCGCCAATTGAGCGGCTATCCCCTCCAGCTTGCCCAAGCTGCCGGGAGGTTTGGTCAATTGATCCAGATGCTCCCGGGCCCGTTCCATCATTTCCGCGTTCAAGGGTTCAATTCCCTGGGTGATTTCCCTGATACTTAACATTAGCGCTGACTCTCCTCTTATTAGGGCGTATTATCAAACCGGCTGAACACTGTATTGAAAAATATAAACAGATGCTCGGACCGGGGGCAGCGTTGGCTCTTTGTATGCGAAATTTCATACAGATTGGCCCTGCCAGCGGCAGCATTGGCTCTTTGTATGCGAAATTTCATACAGATTGGCTCTGCCAGCGGCAGCGTTGGCTCTTTGTATGCGAAATTTCATACAGAATGGCCCTGCCAGCGGCAGCGTTGGCTCTTTGTATGGGAAATTTCATACAGAATGGGTGCTTGCCCCTGTCTGCGGCTGCTTTCCCTCTCTTGTGTCTGCCTGGGCTCATGAGCCGCTTCCCGCCGGCTGCTTGCTGTCTCCTGCCGCCGCCTGGGGCTTAAGCAAAATTTGCGGCGCTCCCGTCTCGGGATGCTCGACTACCACCGGTCTGGTCTTATACACCTGCTCGATCAGACCGGCCTGCATGATGCTCCACGGCTCTCCCTCGGCCACCGCCTCACCGCGGCTTATCACCATCAGGCGGTCGCAATATTGGGCAGCCAGATTCAGATCATGCAGCACCGCCACTACGGTCAGGCCGCATTCCCGGTTCCACTTGCGCACATAATCCATCATCTGCATCTGATAGCCGATATCCAGATAAGTGGTAGGCTCATCCAGCAGCAGCAGCATGGGCTCTTGCGCCATGGCCTTGCCCAGTGCGGCGCGCTGCCGCTCTCCTCCGCTGATCTGCTCCAGCGTGCGTTCGGCCAATCCCTCCAGATCCAGCCGCTCCATAATTCCCTGCAGCAGGGATTGCGCCGAAGGGGAATACCGTCCCCCCTCTCTCTCCGGCCCGTGCTCCTGGCGGCGTTCCCTGCCCAGCCAGTCCTGATGGGGATAACGCCCCATCTCCACCACCTCGCGCACGGTGAAGCCTACAGGGGGCAGCGCCTCCTGCTCCAGCACCGCCATGAACTGCGCCAGCTTCCGTCTGGAATAGCTGCCCACATCTTTGCCGTTGATGCGGACACAGCCTGATGCCGGACGCTCCACTCCCGAGATCAACCGCATTAAGGTGGATTTGCCGCTGCCGTTGGGACCGATGATCCCGTAAATCTCGCCGCTTGCCACCGTACAACTGATATTGTTCAGAACAGGAACACCATCATAGATTTGACTGCAATTGAGGATCTCGATCATGCGGCTCCCCCGCTTTGCCGGTATTTGCGCTTGCGCAGCAGATACGCGAAGAAAGGCGCGCCCAACAGCGCCGTCACCACACCCAGAGGGATTTCCTTGGGAGATAATACCAGCCGGGCCAACGTATCTGACCACAGCACATAGATTCCGCCCACAACGGCCGACAGCGGGACGATCAGCCGGTAATCCGGACCCGTCGCCAGACGGATCAGATGGGGCACCACCAATCCCACAAATCCGATTACCCCGGATACGGATATGGCGGCAGCTGTCAGAAGAGTGGATACAGTCAGGATAACCAGCCGGGTTCGCTCCAGATCAACCCCCAGATGCGCCGCCTGCCGCTCGCCAAGAGTGAACAGATTAAGCGCCCGCATGTTGGCAAGCAGCACCAGCAAGCCTGCCGCAAAGTACGGCAAGAGCAGGAGCGAATAATCCCAGCCCCGCATGGACAGGCTGCCCATGAGCCAATACAGAATTTCGTTCACCACTTGATTGGATAAGCTTACCATAAGCGAAACGAATGCGCTCAAAAATGCATTTACAACCACACCGGCCAGAATCAGCGTCTCTACCTTGGTTTTCCCTTCATGGGAAGACAGCCGGAACACGGCGAATAAGGTTAGCGCCCCTGTAATGAAAGCCACTAGGGGAATCGTCCACTGGCCTATAATCCGCTGCAGCCCGAATAAAATAATGAATGCCGCCCCCACAGAAGCGCCGGAGGCCACTCCCAGCGTATACGGGTCTGCCAGCGGATTGCGGAGCACCCCCTGGAAGCCTGCTCCGGCAACAGCAAGGGATGCACCTACCAGAATCGCCAGAATGACTCTGGAAAAACGCACTTTGATCACAATCTGCTCATACGCTTGCGGCCAATCCGGCGTGACCCACTCCCGGACCAGGGGAATCTGGTGCAGAATAATCCGCCATACGTCGCCAAGAGGCAGCCGCGCAGAGCCAAGAGACAGGCTGACAATAACGGAGAAAAGAAGGAGCGCCGTCGCCCCTCCTCCCCACAATACCAATCGTCGTTGCATCTTATTTCACCAGCTCGGGATGGACGGCTTTGGCCATTTCCACCAGTCCCTTGGTCAGGCGGGGGCCAACCCTGTTGGTCAGGTTGCCGTCAATGCCGTACAACCGGCCGTTCTTCAAAGCATCCACACCGGCAAAACCCGTCCGGCTTCTAATAATTTCCGGCAAAGTCTCCATACCCGCTCCGGTTGAATAGACAATGACCTCAGGGTCGGCCTTGATGATGGCTTCCGGATCCATCTCGTACCAGCCCGGCTTGCCGGAGCCAATATTGGTCCCCCCCGACAACTCCACCATCTCGCTTAAGAATTCTCCGTCACCAACAGTCCAGCCGGTGCTGAATTCCAGATAAACCCGCTTCTTGGAAGCGTTCTTCACGGCATCGGTTACTTTTTGCAGATCGGCCCGCATTTCATCGGCGGTTTTTTTGCCCAGAGCCTGCTGATTGAGCACCTGCGCCAGAAGCTCCACCTTTTCTATAGTTTGGGCAATGGTCTTGGGATTGGTGGCATAGACCTTCACGCCCATCTTGCGGAGCTCGGGAATCACTTTGGAGTTCAAGGAAGCGGAAGCCAGCACAACATCGGGGTTCGCCGCCAAAACCGCCTCCAGATTAGTGGTTAAATCCCCCATCTGCGGCTTCTGCTTGGCTTCCGGCGGATAGTCGCTCCATTTGTCCACTCCCACTATCTTATCTCCGGCTCCCAGAGCAAACACGGTTTCCGTCTCGCTTGGCACCAGAGTTACAATCCGTTCAGGAGCCTTATCGAACACCACTTCCGTATCAGTGGCATCCTTTACCTTAAGCGGATAGACAGTCTGCCCGGCCTCCGGGACAGGACTCAATGACGGGCTTGCACTTGCTGCCGCATTGGCGCTTGGCGCTGCCGAGACATGGGTGACGGTGCTCCCCGGCTCAGAACCCCCGTTTGTCTGGTCACCGCCCCCGCAGCCGGCCAGGACCATAGTCAACGCCAACAGCAACGCAGCCGTCAGGTTCAACGCTTTTTTCCCGATTTGATGCAGGATCATCTCAATTCCTCCTCGTTATATGTCTCCGCCAAAAAATAAAATAAGCTCCCCAAACGAAAAAGCCCGCCGCATCCTGGGAGGCGGGGGCAAAGCAATCATGTGAAAAAAGGCAATGTCGAAAACATGACTTTTATTCCGTGATTAGCCCAGTCCTTTTCCTCGAAGGATCTCGTTAGCTTCGCGCAACGGGCAGGTCTCCTGACTTACGGGTTCAGACGGACCTTGCCTTCCCGTTCTGCTTGTTGCAGAACAGTGGCACTTCAAGGCCGTCCCCGGTTCACAGTGGCGGGACCGTGCCGGCTTCTCACCGGCTTCCCTATTAACCCTTGCGCGGGCTGGCTGCGCAAAGGACCCATTGGCTTAGAATCATAATCAAGCTCATACTGATGCGACTATCTCTTGTAGGAAATTATATGCATTGCTGAGGAGAAAGACAAGCTTTTCATGAGAAAAACTCTAACCGGCGCCCATTGGGCTGCTGCCGAGAAAAAAAGAACCTGAGAAATTCTCAGGTTCGCGGTTGTTCGTTCATGTATTCATTCAGCACATGGTCCAGTCTCCTGCTAAGTTCTACGACCCCGGGGGCGCTCAGGGATTGTTCACGGCTTGCCAGTTGCTCCATATTGCGGCGCAGAACATAAATCTCATCCTCCAGGGCGGCAGACAGCAATGGTTTACTT
The DNA here is from genome assembly GCA_029256185.1 of Paenibacillaceae bacterium. Lineage (GTDB taxonomy): Bacteria > Bacillota > Bacilli > Paenibacillales > NBRC-103111 > Paenibacillus_AR. The sequence continues at coordinate 46,342 of JAQSYI010000018.1, read as the reverse complement.
GACAAGGGGCGAGTCCATTTCTTCAACCGGCCGCTGTCACGAATCATGATGCTTCTCTTATAAGACCGGCATGCATAATCAGCAAACAACATTCTAATCCCTCCCATAAGATATGCTTGCAGAAAAACAGGCCGTTTGATAGAGAAAGCCCTACTATCAAGATACCAGCTTTTCCATAAAAATGAAAGTAGATTAGAATGATTTTAAAAGGTCACTGATTGCTGAATTTTTAACGCAATTTTCTCAAAAACTTATCGAACCGCTCCAATGCCTCCAGAAGCTGGCTAACCGACGTGGCATAGGAACAGCGCAGGAAACCTTCGCCTCCCAGTCCGAATACATAGCCGGGTACCGCCGCCACCTTGGCCTCCAGCAGCAGCCGCTGCGCGAATACCTCTGACCCAAGCCCTGTCCCGGCAATGCTCGGGAATGCATAGAACGCGCCCTCAGGCTCATGGCACTCCAGTCCCATATCCCGGAATCCCTTCACCACCAGCCTCCGCCGCTGGTTATAGGATTCTACCATGCGGTCCTTCTCTTCCAGTCCGTTCCTCAATGCTTCCAGGGCCGCCACCTGTCCCATGATGGGAGCGCACATTACGGTATACTGGTGAATCTTCAGCATCGCGGCAATCAATTCCCGGTGTCCGCAGATGTAGCCCATCCTCCAGCCGGTCATGGCGAAGGCCTTGGAAAATCCGCTGACAAGCAGCGTCCGGTCTTTCATGCCCGGCAGGGAAGCGAAGCTGGTATGGTTCAGTCCGTAAGACAGCTCCGCATAGATTTCATCGGAGATGACAATCAGGTCATGCTCCTCCACCACCTTGGCGATGGGCAGCAGCTCCTCGTAGGTCATGACGCCGCCGGTGGGATTGCTTGGGTAGCACAGAACAAGGACCTTGGATCTGGGCGTAATCTTCGCCCGCAGATTCTCCGCCATCAACTTGAAGTTATCCTTGGCGAAGGTCTCAATGCCTACAGGCGTCCCTCCGCCGATGGAGGTAATGGGACTGTAGGAAATGTAGCACGGCTCCGGAATCAGAATCTCGTCTCCCGGCTCAATCAGCGCACGCAGAGCCAGATCAATAGCTTCGCTGCCCCCGACGGTGACGATCATCTCGCTTGCCGGGTCATAATCCACGGCGAACCGGGTGTGAAGATACTCCCCTATCGCTTCGCGAAGCTCAGGCAGCCCCGCGTTGGAGGTATATTGGGTCTTGCCCCGCTCCAGTGAATACACACATGCTTCCCGCACATGCCACGGGGTGATGAAATCCGGTTCCCCCACCCCTAATGAAATGATGCCTGCCTCCTTGCTGGCATTGACCAGATCAAAGAACCTCCGGATGCCCGAAGGGGGAATGGCGCGCACGCGCGGAGTCAGATATTGCTCCATAGAATCTCGCTTGGTCATACGAACCGATGCCTCCGCTCTGATTGGTAGCTCGCTTAAGGAGCAATGATAAGACGGTTGTCGTCCTCATGATCCTCGAACACAACGCCGTCCTGCTTATATTTTTTCAGTATAAAATGAGTTTTGGTGGACAGAACCCGGTCGATGGAGGACAGCCGCTGGGATACGAACAGCGCCACCTCTTTCAGATTCCGGCCCTCTACCTCAACGAGAAGATCATAGGCTCCTGACATCAAATACAAGGTCTTGACCTCCGGGAACAGATAGATCCGCTCAGCGATGGCGTCGAAGCCCCTTCCCCGCTCCGGAGTAATCTGAACCTCGATCAAGGCGGTAACCTTGTCGTCCTCCACCTTGCTCCAGTTCACGACAGGCGCATACTTGATGATCACCTTCTCCGCTTCCAACTCCGCAATCGCCTGCTCTACCTCCGCTAGCGGCGCGCCCAGCATTGTGGCAATAAGATCCGGTTTCCGCCGCGCATCCTCATTCAGGATATCAAGAACCTTTGTTTTCAGTTCTGTCATGACCCAATCAACTCCCCAGAAAAAGTTTCTTTGCTGTTTAATGATTATAATGGTTTCCATGTTAACACACGTTAGCTGCAGTTGCCATATTCGGTTTTGGGAAAATATCCGGCGCATACTTTCTTCCATGGGCAAAAAAAATCCCACCCCTGATCGCCCGCGCCTCAAGTTGGCAAACGATCGGGTGGGATTCTCTATGGATTAGTCGGCCATTCGCTCCTCAAATTGACGAAAAACCGTAAAACCACGCTTGTGTTCGTTAGCGGCCTGGCAACGGAATGAAGCCGTATCCGGGCTCCAGCAGGCTTATCCCGCGGTTACCATCCGTTCGGCCGCCGGAAGCATCAGCTTCTCCATATGGCTGCCGATTCCGCGGCATTCATAGCCGGGAGCAATGTAAACCTTCAACAGATGCATATGATCCGTTGTCTCAATCCGGCTGCCCAAGCCTACCAGGCGTCCGCAATCATAAGCGGCAATAACCTGCTCGGACGCTTCCCCGAAGCCATCGGCCAAGATTGGCGCGTTTGCCGCGACTGTCTGCATAAAAGCGGTAAGCTGCTCCGGCTCGGGAGTCCCGACCTGCAATGCGATCTTCATTCTCTCCTCACCCTCAATCCGTTTCTCTGTATATAAATATACACCAGGATGAATTTTTATGCAATAAGAAAATTAAAAAGCTTGCTGCCGCTCCGCTGAGCTCCTCACTGGCTCAAACGGATACGCGCATTGATTGTGCGCAAGCCCGGCACGAACCGGTATTATCTTTGCAGGTATTTTTTAAGAGCGGACTTTCGTGCAGCGCTGCCGTCATATGTTTCAACGAGCAGCTCCGCTTCCGGTATGGATGTGCTGTCTTTTGCCAATAAGTCGACCAGCAGATCGATGATTTTATAATTATTCGGAATCATGGAGTTGCCTTTCTTTAAAATGAGGATCGCTTCTTTCTCGTCTCCGCTCCGCGCCAAACAGGATGCCAACCGTAAATAGGCAGGCAGCAAGGCCGGGTGCAGATGGAGGGAGCCCAGATAGTTTTCTGAAGCATGCTGAATGTCTCCAACAGACTCGTAGGCTTTGCCCAATGAGTAATAGACCCTGTAATCCTTATCCGGCTCATGCACAGCCAACTTGAAGTATGCTATCGCCTTGGCATACTCCCGCCGCCCCAGATACATATCCGCGAGCTTATACAGCATCTTATAATCATATTTGCGGCTGCTGACAGCCCTCTCCAGTGCACGGATTGAACCGTCCATATCCTTGCACAGTTCATAATAATAGGCAAGCTGCTCGTAATACTCCCTATTTTCGCGGCTTAGCAAGGCTTCTTCCAGAATACTGACCGCCTCATAATAATCCTTTTGGCTCTCCTGAATCTTCGCTTCCATAATTACTCTGTTGACGATAATCTGTTCGCTGATTTCCTCTTTTTGCTTTTTGATTTCCTCTTTTTGCTTTTTGATTTCCTCAAATTGCAGCCTGATCAATGCTTCACCCGTTTTATCGCTTTCATCGGGGCGGCCGCTGATTTCCCTGTCATTCGAATCGCCAACGGATTTGATCTTCAAATTCCGGGACTCCAGGGCCGATGATATGACTTTTCTGAAGGAGTCCTGGTCCATAAGATATTTCATAATAGCTTGAGAGGCTCCAATCCTTAATTTCAAGCCGATTGGAAGCTTGGTTTGATCCATATGCACGGCAAGAAACGGCTTATCCTCATCAATCGCAAAATAAATTTCGTTAATTACATTTTTGGAGGCGATAGAATGCGTGGAGAGAAATACCAGGAAGAGACTGCATTTCACCAAAGCCTGAGCGATTTCCTCAGGCCATTCATTGCCCGGGTCGATCCCCCCGTCAAACCATATGTGGTAGCCCTCTTCATGCAAATCCTCAATAATGGGATAAATCTCCTCCCAATCCTTGTGAGCATAGCTTACAAAAATAGAAGGAGCATCTCCTTTATAGGCTTTAAAGCTGGCTGCTCTGTTCACCATGCAAAACCACCCTCAAGTTTCATAACAAAACAAAATCGGAGTATACCGCAGTTGCCTGTTCCGACACTTTCTGGTCGGTATGAAAATGCCCGAACAGCCATTTTTTCCACTTCAAATGTTCATATATATGATCCAGATAATCGGTTAGGGCATCCGGCTTAACTTCTCTTCTCCCTGCCCGCTGTGCTTTCCCAAGCAAACGAGTAGGAGCCGTATGGGTAATCACCACGTCAACCTCCCAATGCCGCTTCTCCAAATTGGCAAGCCCTTCCGCCATCTCTGCCGCGGACGGCATTTCCTCCGGCCACCAGTTCACCTGCTCTTTTCTCCATTCCCGATCAGTAGAGGCAGCGCCGCCAAATGTAAAGATTGTCATATTCGAAAGGATGAATACCTGGCCGCGCATCAGATGGATGAGCGATCTTCCAATTTGATGCACCTGGCCGCCGCACCATCTGGTGACAGGATAAGCATTCAGCAGGTCAAAGTTCTCGTGATTGCCGTCAATAAACAATGTGGTAAAGGGTCTTTTGTCCACCCACTCCAATAGCTTGCGGTCCCCTTTTCCTCCATCCCACAGGACGCCAAGATCACCGGCCACCAGCACATAATCGTTCTTGCCCAGGTTCTTGCCCTCCTTAAATACGGCTGAGCCAAGCTTTTCCATGCCAATGCTGCCATGTGTATCTCCCGTCACAAACAGTCTGGAAGTCTTACCCAAAGACCCACCTCATTCCATCCGGCTTCTCCCCCTATTATAGATGAATTCAAGGCGCTGGGGAAGACAGCAACCGCGAGATAACTAGCCTTAGAAAATCCCCATGCTCATATACCTTTCCCCTGTATCCGGTGCAATGCACAGCACCCGCTTGCCCGCACCCAGACGGCGGGCCTCCTGTAGCGCGGTCCACACGGACGCCCCGGCGGACGGACCGACCAGAATTCCTTCTTCCGCAGCCAGACGGCGGACCGTCTGGAGCGCATCCTCATCGGCGGCCTGGACAATCCGGTCATATATCCCGGTATTCAGCACAGCGGGAATAAAGCCGGGGCTGGTGCCTACCAGCTTGTGGGGACCGGGAGCGCCCCCGGACAGCACCGGAGAACCCTTGGGCTCCACCACTACGATGGCCAGGCCGGGCAGATGCCGCCGCAGCTCCTCGCCTGTTCCCGTAATCGTGCCCCCTGTGCCCGCGGTGGCCACGAACGCGTCCAGTCTCCCCTCCATCTGCTCCAGGATCTCCCTGGCTGTAGTGGTCCGGTGGATATCCGGATTGGCCGGATTCTCGAACTGCTGGGGAATGAAGCTGCCTGGAATCTGAGCCGCCAGCTCCTCCGCCTTGCGCACAGCTCCCGTCATCCGCTCCGCTGCCGGAGTCAATATTACCTCAGCCCCGTATGCCTTCAGCAGCTGTATGCGCTCCTTGGTCATGTTGTCGGGCATCACCAGAATGGCCCGGTAGCCCTTGGCCGCGGCGTTCATCGCCAATCCGATTCCCGTATTGCCGCTGGTAGGCTCGATGATGGTTCCCCCGGGGGAGAGCCGCCCGTCTGACTCAGCGGTTGCTATGAGATTCCAGGCTGCCCGGTCCTTCACGCTGCCACTGGGATTGAAGGATTCCAGCTTCACGTAGACGTCCGCATCCTGTACCCCTGCAAGCCGGTTAATCCGCACCGCAGGGGTGTTCCCGATCAGTTCCGTAATGCTTGCGTACAATCTGGCCATCCTGATCTCCACCCTGTCGTTTTCCCACATTTTCCACCGGTAAGGCCGCTTTGTCAACCGAAACGGTCCGGTCCCTCTCTACGCCGGCTGCCGCGGCGCTTTCCCGGGATGGACCAGCAATTCCCTCAGCAGCAGCCACACCACAAAAGGCGAACTGCCCACTCCCAGCATCAACAGATTGATGGCAAGCGGCGTTGGCGAGAAAACCACAACGGCAATAAAGCCGATTGTGCCCAGAATCCGGCCTGCATTCAGACCCAGCTCCCGGAGTACGATGAATTCCTCCCTGCGCCGGGCCCCCTCCTCATCCCTGCCGATCAGGTCGAATGCGGTGGAAGTGACCGGCACCGTATACAACGGAATGAACAGGGATGTGCCGATCCCGAATATCAGCAGAGTGGTGTAACTGACCGACCAGAAGAAAGGAACAATGACGAGAATCATCCCGGCTACACCGGCAAGCATCCCCCATTTGCGCAGCTTGGGCTTCAGCAGGCGGCCCACCCCGTAGAAGCTGATGAAAGCCACCGCAGATGTAACCAGCGAGAAGTTGCCCAGCTTCATCTCATTGCCGGTGCTGATATAGACCAGCAGGGCAATCAGAAAGCCGAATACTCCCTCGCGCACCCCCTGGGCCATCATGGCCAGAAAGGTTCTTTTCCATACCCCGGATTTCTTCATGCAATGGAATACGAAGAACCAGCTGTAATGCCCTTCCTCCTTGCGCTTCTTCAGAAAAAAACTGGTGATGGCACCCAGTATGAATACTAGCAAGGACAAGCTGAAGATCAGCCGATAGCCGTTGGTGTCAGACATCCTTGTGATCACGAAACCGGAGAGCCAGGGAGCCAGCATCCCCGCCCCTGATCCCAACAGGCCGGCAATCCCGTTGAACCGGTCCCGGCTGTCCGGGTCCGTCACCTCGAAATAGACCACGTTAAAGGACAGCCAGAACAGTCCCGAGCCCAGTCCCTGCACGATACCAAGCAGCCAGACATAATTCACCGCCCCATGGCCCAGAAACAGGACAACACCGTAGAACAACGCCGCTACCAGTACACCGGCCCGCAGCACATTCATCTTGTTGAATTCCTTCACCCACTTGCCTGCCAGCCAAAAGGTCAGAGCCATACTAATCTGCTGGATGACCGCGAAGCGGCCGATCAAGGCGAAGTCATTGCTCGCTTTCCATAAATAGATGCTGACGAACGTCCCGGAGAGGGCATTGCCGGCGGCAAACAATCCGTTCACCGCCAGCAGCAGCCAGGTCTGGCCAGACAGGCGCGCCTTGCCCTGCCCTGCTTTTCCCCGTTCATCCGGCCCATGATTGGCTGTATGCAAGGCTCCGTTTCCCCCGCGCATCCACTCCGACATGCCGGTAAACATGGGAGGCAACCGGGATTTGGTGCGTTCTCCCATTCCTTCCATCACCTCGTCTTCCCTTTTATCAACTTCCTTAACTTGCCCCGCGGCAGCAAAAATAGCCCCGCAAAATGGGGCTAGAAACGAATGGAAACATCGAGAGAAGCGGATACTTCGTGTAGGCATAACAAGCGGCCGATTGACAGGACTGGATTCATCCCGCCCGTTCTCTCCTCTCGGACAACGGGCGACTGCCGGCTGCAGGGCGGATATACTTGGCTATAATGCCGTGTCTGGGGGAACCAAGGAAGCTCAGGAAGAACACAATGCCGGTGGTGAATGCCATGGAACCGGATATGGATGTATCCAGCCATACGGCAATATAATAGCCGGCAACAGCGGAGATAACACCGAACAGGCCGCTTAAGCCAAGCATCGCCGACAGCCGCTCGGTCCACAGATAAGCGGCGGAGGCAGGCGTAATCAGCATGGCCACCACCATAATCGCCCCCACTGCATCGAAGGCCGCCACAGTCGTTACAGACACAAGTGACATGAAGATATAATGCATCAATACCACCGGAATACCAAGACTGGCGGCCAGCGCCGGGTCGAAGGAGGTGATCTTCCACTCCTTAAAGAAAGCCAGAATCACCGCAACAACGGTCAGCAGCACCACAACGAGGATGAAAACCGCCTGGGGAATCTCGCCAATTCCAATAATATCTATTTTTTCCCAGGGTATAAAGGTAATTTCTCCCATCAATGTATGCTTTACATCCAGATGGGCGTTGCCCACTTGCGTGGCAATAAGAATGACTCCAAGAGCAAACAGGGATGTAAAGACCACTCCGATTGACGCTTCCTGCTGCACTCCCCTGGAATGAAACCACTGGACCAGCACGGAGGTCAGCAAGCCGGCCGCTATGGCTCCAAGCAGCATGTGCACACCGCTTAGCTCCCGGGTAACCAGATACGCTGCGACAATGCCCAGCAGCACAGTATGGCTGATAGCATCTGCCATCATTGCCATCCTCCGCAGAATAAGCAAAGCTCCGATGAAGCCGCAGGACAAGCCGACCAGCGACGCCGTCAACAGAATCCAGCCGGTATAACTCATCTTGAATTCCCCCTCTCCGGAGCGCCCCGCTCAACGGCTCCCTGGCGCCTGAGCTTCTTCCGCTCCGCATTATGCTGGAGGCCAATAACAGCGAGCCCGTTCCGTGCGCCGAATGCCAATGATACGACAAACAGAGAAGCTGCCGCCAGGACTATAAACGGCCCTGTCGGCCAGCCCTTGCCCATGGTACTGAGCAAGGTGCCTGCCATTCCCGCCCCCCCGCCGAACAGGGCGGACAGAATAAGCATCCACTTGAAGGAATGGGTCCAGTAGCGGGCACTGACTGCGGGGATAATCAGGAGCGCGGCCATCAAGATCACGCCTACAGCCTGAATCCCGATCACGATCACAAGCACCAGGGCGGCCATGTAGATAGCGCTCATCCACCGGTTGGATAAACCCAGTCCCTTGGCAAACTGGGGATCGAACAAATATAATTTCCATTCCTTGAAGGCTATGACGGCTGCCAGCAGCACAACTGAAGCCAGACCGATCATCATCCACACGTCCCTGCGCACCATGGAAGCCGCCTGGCCAAAGATGAAGCTGTCCAAGCCGCTCTGTCCGGCCCCCGCCATCCTGTTCACAAGAGTGAGCAGCATAATGCCGAAGCCGAAAAACACAGACAGGATAATTCCCATCGCCGCATCCTCCTTGACACGGCTGGACGACCTGATCCAGTGGATCAACAGAGCGCCGAGCAGGGCGCTGGCTGCTGCTCCTGCAAGCATCATGGGAAGATTCTTCGTTCCCGTGATCGCGAATCCGATAATCACACCCGGCAGTGCAGCATGGGACAGGGCATCGCTCATCAGGCTTTGGCGCTTCCAATAGGCGAATGAACCCATAATTCCCGCCGCCGTCCCCAAAATCAAGGTGCTGAGCAGCACCCATTGCGCGTTATGCGACAACTGAATCATCCCATCCGCTCTCCCATCCAGCGCAGTGTGCCGCCATAAGTCTGGAAGATGTTTTCTCTGGTGAAGGTCTCCTCCGTCTGGCCGTGCGCAATCACCGACTGGTTCAAGAGCAGCACGTGATCGAAATAATCCTCCACCGTCTGCAGATCGTGATGGACCACCAGAACGGTTCTGCCTTTGTTCTTCAGCAGCTTCAGCGTATCCATAATCGCCCGTTCGGTGGCGGCGTCCACACCGGCCAGCGGTTCGTCAAGAAGGTACAGATCCGCATCCTGCACCAGTGCCCGTGCCAGAAATACCCGCTGCTGCTGGCCCCCCGAGAGCTGGCTGATTTGCCGTGCGGCATAATCGGCCATTCCCATCTGGTCCAACGCCTCCAGCGCTTGCTCCCGGTGAACCTTCCCCGGCCATTTCAACCAGCCGATCTTGCCGTAGAGCCCCATCATTACTACATCCAGGGCATTGGTGGGAAAATCCCAGTCCACTGTGCCCCGCTGCGGCACATAACCGATCCGCGATTTGGATTTGGCATACGGCTCGCCAAAAAAGGAAACAGAGCCGTCCAATCTGGGATGCAAGTCAAGCAGCACCTTCAGCAAGGTGGATTTGCCTGCACCATTGGGTCCGACAATACTTGTCAGCGTTCCAGGCTCCACCACGAAGGATACATGATTAAGCACTTTGTTTTTGCGGTACGAGGCAGACAATTGTATAACATTCAGCACGGGCAGCATCTTTATCCCTCCTAAAAGTTTTGAGCTGATTGCCACTTGGTGGCATATCCGAAAAACTCGCTTCGGAAGCATCAGCTTAGTTTTGAGCTGATTGCCACCTCGTGGCATATCCGAAAAACTCGCTTCGAAAGCATCGCTCTATTTCAATCCCTGATAGATGGTCTCCACATTATGGCGGTACATCCCCAGGTAAGTGCCCTCCGGTTTGCCCGCATCCCCCATCGCGTCGGAATACAGCTCTCCGCCCAGCTTCACGTTTAGCCCCTGTTTCTTCGCCCCTTCAATCACCGCGTTGATCGAGGCCGGGTTAATGCTGCTTTCCACAAATACTGCTGGAACCTTGTGCTGCACCAGCAGCTTAATGGTTTCCTCAATATCGGAGAGACCGATTTCATCTTCCGTGCTCAGCCCCTGCAGACCGACCACCTTAATCCCCTGCATCCGGCCGAAGTAGCCGAAAGCGTCATGTGCGGTAACCAACACACGCCTTTCCTCCGGGATTTGGGCTAATTTAATCTTTGCTTCACTTTTCAAAGCATCCAGCTCGGCAAAATATTTCAGTTTATTTTCCTCAAAATAACCGGCGTCATCCGGGGACGCTTGCTTCAACTTCTCTGTGGCCGCCTCAAGCGCCATCTTCCACAGTTCGATGTCAAACCAGACATGAGGGTCTGTGGCTCCCTCTTCATCCTGCAGCAGCCGATCCTTGGGTATGCCGTCGCCGATAGCAAGAACCGGCTTATTCTTGCCGATCTCCTCGAACACCCTCACCATGTTGGCTTCCAGATGGAGGCCGCTATAGAAGACAATGTCGCTTTTCTCAAGCTTGCCGATATCTCCCTGTGTCGCATTGTACAGATGGGGGTCCACGCCGGGTCCCATCAGACTCTGCACCTTTACCCGCCCGCCTCCGATGACCGAAATGGGTTCGGCAATTTGGGCAATGGTTGTAACCACATTCAACGGTTGGCCGTTTAGGCCGGTCTCTGCTTCCCCACCATCCGGAGCGCAAGCCGGCAGAACCAGCAATAGGGCCAATAGGCAGGCTGCCCAAACCATCCCTCTGCTTTTGAAAAAGTTTCTCTCCATTTCTTTCTCCTCCCGTTTCAACATATTCCGGCTATTTCCGGTCACGTGAGTTGTCCAAAGCTAAATATCTTTCCCTAGGGCAAAATTTGTGTATAAAGATAACATAATTTCAAAAAGCAAATTTGTCAACCGTTCTTTATAATATTTCTTAAAAAGTATTTGATGTTTTACTTGGGATAGCTCCGGCCGCCTCCCGTATATGCTGGAATCTTGATCAGCGGGGTCTCGGGAGGGAGCGTCTTCACATACTTGTTTAGACGGATATGAGCGCTCTTATCAGGCCAAAAACAAAGGTTTTTCAACTTTAACGGACACAGACGCTCTTATATGGTTACTAAGGCCCCTTTTCAAGAGAAAATGGGGTGAGAAAAACCTGACGGAACTCTGGTCCTTTTTTTACGCTGCCAAAGGAGTAACACCTTACGGCGGTCCCGCCCCGCTTACTCCTAACGGAAATTTTTTCCGCTAACCCCGCAATTTCATCATTCCTCGCTGATTTAGCGGAAATTTTTTCCGCTATTTCCTCCTGAGCTCCCCGAAAAGGCCCTATTCACCTGGCTTTGATCGAATTAACGGAAATTTTTTCCGCTAATTCTTGGAAATGACCAAAAAATCTCTTGATAAGGTCAAAAATTTCCGTTAACCTCATCCCATGCGCCCTTTGTTTCCAGCTCCTTCCCCACTTGATCCAGGGAGAGATCCCCTTCCTCGGAATCATATACGTTCTGTCCCGAAATAACACGATCCCGTCATTTCATTTATCAATCGTGCCGCGCAAGCGGCATGGGAGCCTGATTTTTTGAGAAAGGGCTCTCCTATCTCCGAATGAGGATAAACGTCCCCTGACGGCGTCCTCTGACGCTGACCCGTTTGCCCAGAAGTGGAGCCGCTTCCCCGTTTATACTTTCTGAAAACTTCAAAAAAAAGACCGCCGCGAGGGCAGTCCGTTTACATTTCATTGCTATTCACGTTGACCGGGTACGAACACGCGAACCATTTCCTCTTTGGACTCCTTGGTCAGATATTCGTCGGTCTTGAAGCACGCGGGACAAACGAATACATCTACGGAATACGGCTCACTCAGGAATGCGTCCCTCAATTCCACGAAAACCCGCGGCTTGAACCCTGCTGCGCTCACCGTACGGATACCCGCGTGGAGCATCAGTTCATGGCAGTTGGTGCATTCGGGAGCATATTCCTGGGAGTCCATACAGGCGATCACCCGCTCGGAATAATCATCCGGCTCCGACTCGATTGTATAATCATCAAGCAGATCCTCCACTTCCAGCGCACCGTCATCCTCATCCGTACCATGATCATGATTGTGATGGTGGTGATCATCTTCGTCCTCTTCTTCCAGAGAAAGGTCGCCGTCCGATTGATTCAATGTTAGCTTGAGCGAACGGTACCCCTTCAGTTCATTAAGACAGTGAGGGCAAGTTTCCTCCGGTCCCAGCTCCGGGTCCCACACGATTTCCGTCTGACACCATGGGCATACCTGGCCTTTGTTGTTCGAGTCCATGTCAAGCCTCCTAAAAGTTTTGAGTTCAATGCCGTATCCACGGCATTAGCGAAAAACTTCGCTTCGGAAGCATTCGCTTCGTTTTGAGTTCAATGCCGGGTGTTTTCAGTCATGCTGCCGGGACAACTTAAATAATAGAGGTCCGTGGAGGAAAATACAAATTCCGGCGTAACTATAGTTGCCCCGGCACCAACGGACCTGCCGACGCCGCGACAGATCCGCTCCTCAAGTAACTCAAGTAACGCTTGCCCCGATTATAAACGAGAGGGAAACGGATAAAATCATGGCGATAAAACCAACTGCCTTATTATCCTTGCCGATCTCCTCATCCACATTCAGATTGGGCGTCAGAAACTCAAAGATAAAATAAGCCGCCAGGAGCAACACAAACCCGAATCCGGCCCACCCCACCGCTTTAAGAATCGTATCGTTCTTGGCAATGGCATACCGGAAGATATTGCATATGCCGAATATCTTGCCGCTTGTTGCCATGGCTACCGCCAAATTGCCCCGTTTGATTTCATTCCAGACGCTATAGCGTGTAATCATTTCGAAGACGGCCAGGAAAACAACCACCGCAACCAGCGCTACAGAGAAAAAAGCCAGGGTCTCCAGATACGGACTGGCGGTCAGACGGTCCACCTCGTCATTCATAAGTCATCTCCCCCTTTAGCCGTGAAACGCTGCAAGAGACCGGGGACGAATCCCCAGCCTCTTATCCACCTGTTTGAGTTAAACGATTATTGCTCTTGCTTCTTGGCAGCCAGTTGAGCCTTCAGCGCAGCCAGCTCATCTTCCACTCCGCCGGATTTGCCCAGGGCGTCCAGCTCATTGTCGAGACTCTTGTTGGAGCCGCGAAGCTCGCCGCTGGCTTTGGCTTCGGCTTCCATCTGCAGCACCTTCTGGCTCATGCGGTCAAATCCCTTGGTTGCGGTATCTGTGCCGAAGCCGGACATGGCCTGGTTGATTTGCTTCTGGGCTTTGGCAGCCTCGGCCCGGGCAATCAGCAAATCCTTCTTGTTCTTCATGCTGTTGTATTCGTCTTTCATCTCGGACAACTGGCTGCGGAGCTGATCGGCATTGGACTTGGCAGTAGCATATTGAATTTTCAGCTCGTCATAGCGGGCCTGATGCTCCTTCTTGTCTTCCAGGGCGCGGCGGGCCAGATCCTCATTGCCTTGCTCCAGAGCGCGAAGGGCCTGTTCACCGCGCTTGCCCACCATTTCTTCGGCTTCCTCGAACTGCTGCTTGAACTTCATCTCAATGGCGATTTGCTTGGCTACAGCCGATTCGGCCTCCTGAATGTCCTCTTCCATATCCCGCAAGAATTGGTTTAGCATCTTAACCGGATCTTCTGCTTTGTCCAGCATGTCGTTAATGGATGCCATTGTCAAATCGCGCAGTCTTTTGAAAATTCCCATTGTTCAATTCCTCCTGATATTCATATATAGTATAGATTTTGAATTCCTCTTCCGTTACACCACTTTCATACGCAGGAAGAAAGGCACGGTTTCAATCTGTTCAAAATATTTTTCGGACAACAGCGGAAGCTGCCGATTATGGCAGGCAGCCATCCTTAACTCAATTCCACAACAGTAACGCCCACTCCGCCCTCGCCGTAATTGCCCAGCCGGTAACTTTTCACATGCTTGTGCTTGCGCAAATATTCCGTAATGCCCGTGCGCAGCACACCCGTCCCCTTGCCGTGAATGATATAGACCTGCCCCAGATTGGAGAGAAAGCTCTCATCCAGGAAGCGGTCCACCTCAATTAAGGATTCCTCCAGATTCTGGCCTCTCAAATCAAGCTCGGTACGGATATTGTCATCTCTTGTGCGTTTTACCCCTGCGGAAACCTTTTGTGCGGGGGGCTTGGCCGCCTGGCCGGAGGAAATCAGCTGCAGATCGCTTTTGGATACCTTCATCTTCATGATACCCAATTGCACAACGGCTTCCGATGCGCCGCTAAGCTCTACTACATGGCCTTTTTGGTTCAGGCTGGCCACCATTACTTCGTCTCCGGGAACAAGAGCCGCAGCCTGCTGCTTGGAAGTCCCGTTCCCGACCGGCCGCTTGCCCTTCTCCGCAAGCTGCGGCACCGCCTGATCCAGCCGCCGCTTGGCATCAATCAGCTTGTGCTCCTTAACGCCCGCCCGTTCCTCCAGAGCCATCCTCCGCAGATCGGCAATGATCTCCTCCGCCTCGCGGCGGGCTTTGGCGACAGCACTAGCAGCATCCTGCTCCGCCTTCAGCAGAAGCTTCTCCCGCTGTTCATGGAACCGGCGGCGCTCCTCCTCCAGCCTGCGCTTGGTCTCTTCGACCTCCTGGCGCAGACTCTCCGCCGTATTCCGCTCCGCCTCCGCTGTCAGTCGATTCTCCTCCAGCGTGGCAATCATGGATTCCACGCGCTGGTCCTCTTCCCCCACCTGGCCGCGGGCATGATCGATGATTTTGCGGGACAGACCCAGCCGCTCGGCAATCGCAAAGGCGTTGGAGCGTCCCGGAACACCCACCAGCAGCCGGTATGTGGGAGAAAGAGTGGATATATCGAATTCCATGCTTGCGTTGATTACGCCGCGGCGGTCATAGGCATAGGCTTTTAACTCGCTGTAATGGGTAGTCGCAACCATCCTGCAGCCCATCTCCTGGATATACTCCAGAATGGAGATCGCCAGTGCCGACCCTTCTGCCGGATCGGTCCCCGCCCCCAACTCATCGAAGAGAACCAGACTCTTCGGAGTCATGTCCCGCAGGATGCTGATAATATTCTTCATATGGCTGGAAAAAGTGGACAAGCTCTGTTCAATGCTCTGCTCGTCTCCGATATCCGCATAGATGGCATCGAATACGCACAACTGGCTGCCATCCTCAGCAGGAACGAACAATCCGGACATAGCCATCAGACTGAGCAGGCCGACGGTTTTCAGGGTAACGGTTTTACCGCCCGTATTGGGACCGGTGACAATAATCGTGGAATACTTATTGCCCAGTTCCACATCCAAGGGAACCACAATATCCCGGGGAATCAAGGGATGCCGGCCCCGCTTGAGCTTGAGAAAGCCCCGGTCATTCATAAGCGGCAAGGAAGCTTTCATTTCCCTGGCGACCACAGCCTTAGCGAAGATAAAGTCCAATTCGGCGAGCAGTTCCAGATTGGCTGCCGCGGGATCAACGAATTCCGCTACCAGAGCAGACAGCATCCGCAGAACCTTCTCAATTTCCACTTCTTCCTTAAGCTTCAATTCTCTGATCCGGTTGTTCATTTGCACCACGGACTCCGGCTCGATAAACAGAGTGGCTCCGGATGCAGACTGGTCATGGATGATTCCGCCGAAGCTGCCGCGGTATTCTTGCTTGACCGGAATGACATAACGGTCATTGCGGATGGTCACCAGGGCATCCTGCAGCATCTTCGCAATCGAGGAGGAACGGATCATCTGCTCCAGCTTTTCCCGCACACGCCCCTCACCTGACCGGAGTTCAGCCCTTACCCTGGCCAGCTCGGGACTGGCCTGGTCCAGCACGGCGGCGTTGTCATCAATGCAGCTCTTGAGCTTGTCCTCCAGGGACTTGTTCTCCGCCAGCAGCTCGGAGAGGCCTGCCAGCAGGGGAATGGGCTGTTCTTCATGCATATCGCCCAGAAATTTCTTGAGACGTCTTGCGCCGTACAGGGTGGACCCGATATCATTCAGCTCCTGGGGATTCAGCATCCCTCCGATCCGTGCCCGGTGAAGCGCAGAAGAGACATCGCGGATACCGCCGAACGGTGCCCCCCCCTTGAGCCGGTCCACTTTGGCCGCTTCGTCTGTAGCCTGCAGGCGCCGCTTCACTTCCTCAAGCTCACCCGAAGGCAGAAGCTCCTGCGCCCTTTCCTTGCCGAGGCCGGTAGCGGCATGATGGACAAGCAGCCCGATTATCTTTGTATATTCCAAGGTATGCAATATTTTCAAATTCACTTTTGTGTACCCTCTTCCTTTTTCATCGCCCGTGTTCCCCTATTATATCCAAAGTGCCGGTTGTTTTCTATTGGAGAGATCCGTTTTAACAGAAGAAGCCGCGGGTACCATATTTATTGACGGATCTGCTCTCATATTTCTGACAACCGGGGACAACCTAATGATTGCATCATCATCTAGGGTTAACCCCCTGAAGGTCAGCTCAACCAAGCGATCATCAGATTCAACAAAACATCCTTATAAGGAGGAAACCATCATGCACTTTCTCGGAACCATTGTCCGGTTTGTCGTAGCAGCTCTGGTGCTGATTGTAACCGACTGGTTTGTACCAGGCTTCGATGTAGGGGGCTTCTGGAGCGCGCTGTTCCTGGCTGTAGTCATTGCCGTTGCAGCTTGGATCATTGAAGGCATCTTCGGACGGAGGATCAATCCCTTCGGACGGGGTATTGTCGGCTTCCTGACCAGCGCTCTGGTCATCTGGCTGGGGCAATTCATCGTGAGCAATGTGGAAACAACGGTTATCGGCGCCATTCTGGCGGCATTGGTAATCGGAATAATCGACCTGTTCATTCCCGTCAGCACTCCGTTTGATGCAACGGGAAAGGACAAGAAAGAGCGGGTTTAATTAAAAATCTTCACAGCCGTTGAAGCAGCCTTTGGGTCATCAAGACCTGACGGCTGCTTTTTTACGTAAATGCAGGCTGTGCCGCATTTTCATTCGGGGGCTCCCCCAAAAGTACCCGGATTTTGCTTCAGAGCATCTCGTCACTTTTGGGGGATTATTTTTTGTGCAGAGCTTCATAAGTGTTCATGAGTTGTTCACGATTAAGAGATGTTTTTTTATTACAAAACCAGTAAGATAATAGTTGTGATATGATAATCAATCTCATCAAGGGAGGCACCCGATTATGAAAAAGATAACCGTGCTGATTGGCGCTCTCTTCCTCATGCTGGCCTTATCGGCTTGCGGCGCCAAGACGAATTCCAATACGGGAGCGGAAAGTTCGCCCTCCGGCTCCATACCCCCAGGCAATTCCCAGCAGCTGACGATTACCGCCTCCAACTGGAAGTTCGATCAGGCCGAATACCGCGTCAAGAAAGGACAGCCTGTCACACTCACCCTGAAAAATGCGGAGGGCGTGCACGGCATTGAGGTGCAGAAGCTCGGGATTAAGCTGGACCACAAGGCGCAAACCAAAACCTTCACGCCGGATGCGGCAGGCAAATACACCATCGTCTGCACGATTCCATGCGGTACGGACCACATGAAGATGAGGGCGGTTCTGGTGGTGGAGGAATAAGAAATTAGAGCGGCGAAGGGCCGCAGCTAACAGAGAATTTCAATAGGCTTGCCGGACAGCGCCGCCGCTTCCGGGAAGCTTATTTGAATTTATCCGTTTTCATGTGTCAAAAAAAACACAAAATGACGATTTTCAACAATTTTCTTGAACTTCTGATACTGGAAATCTTTTCAGAATGCTCCATAACGAACTATAATAATTGAATAAAATGGTATTTGGAAAACCATTAGATACAGGGGGAATTCCACTGCAAAGGAGGGCCGTTCCCACAGCTTTACCTAGGGCGTGTTTGAAAACTCGCCCTAAGAAAAGTACAACTGTATTTCACCAGGAACAGAGGAGGAGAGCATCTTGAAGTCCCGCTACAAAAAAAGAATAGCCATGGTTCTGCTGTCCATTATGCTGCTTGCGGCGAACGCGTTAACCGCCGCGGGCGCGTCATTGTCCGTATCCGTCACGTCAAGATCGATTGATACAGCAGCCAATGCCCTGATTAAGGTCAACAGCGTTTTGGATGTGGTGTACAGCGATTTTTTCAGCCAAACCGCCGATCCGCAAATTGTGTTCACCATCACCAATGCCGACGGACAGCAAGTAGGTCCGACGGTGACCAGGAACAAATCGGAAGGCGTGCTGTCTCCAAGCACAGTCAACCAGACGGTGTACACAGCCAGCTTCAACGGTCTTGCCTTCTGGGGGCTGGATCTCGGTGCAACCTACACCTTGACGGCAGCCTACATGAAATCCGATGGAGCAGAGGAGTCGCTGGCGCAATCCATCTCCCTACCTGCAGCCGCGGCATTGAGCTTTACGGTACAACGGCAGGCACAGGGCTCCGATCAGCTGGTTGCCGATGACAGTATGAAGATCCGCAGCGATGACCGGAATGTGGTCATTACGCTGAAGGATTTGCTGGGCGTTCCTCTTGCCAATACGGAGCTGATCATTTACCGCGAGACCAGCAACCGCTCAGTTTCTTCCCAAACCGTACATACCAATGAGTCAGGCCAGTACTCTCTGATCAAGGACGGCGTATTGGGTGTAAATGCCGATCCCGGCTTCATCTCAAGAGCCTACATCATTAAGGCAAGGACCTATAACAGTGAGTATGCCCTGCAGCCCATCTATGTCGCCGACCAGCTTGCGGGCAACATTTACCCTGTAGAGGTCCGCTATACAGATTCTTCCGGGAAGCCGCTGGAAGAAACCTCAACTCTAGTCAGTATGCCCGGCGGGAACCTGAGTGCCGCATTGCGAGTGCCCGGCGCAGATGTACTGCTTGTTGACAAATCTGCCATTCCCGATTTGTATCTGACCTCCTTGCAGCCTTTCCAGAGTCCTGTTCCTTACCTGTATCAGTTGAACAGCGCCGATCTGGCTGCCAATCCCGACGGCTCGGTCAAGGCGGTCACTCTGGGCACCAACAGCTTCAGTCTGGTGGATTTCTCCTATCAATGGGACGGACAGCCTGTAACCGTGGAGCAACTGTCCATTATTCCCAATGAAAGCTACAAGGAGATTTTCCTGGAGAGAAGCAATTTTAATATTCAAGGCTCCTCCGCCTATCTGCAAACGAATGCGGCTTACCAGATTACAGCAGTGGGCAGCCTGGCGGGCCAAGCCGGCAAGGTGGTGCTGCGCGAGACTGTAACTCCTGCGGAAAAGACCGTGCATCTCGGAGCCAATCTCAGCTCTGCTAATTTCAGCCGGCTGGATCTGAGCTTGCCCCTGCAGACAACCAATCTGGCGGCGCTTCAGATCTCCCATGTCAATGACCGCTTCAATTACAATGAGATCGAGACCTCCCTGCCTGCCAACGGCGCCTTGTATGTGAAGAAAGGCGAGGAGATTCACAGGCTTACCAGCACTATTGCTCCCGGAGAGCCCAAATTGTACAACAAGGACCGGGTGGTGCTGAATTCCTTCTTTGTCCCTAGTGAGAGCCGGTACGAGTTCGCGGCGGGCGGCACCTATTCATTAGAGCTGACAGCAACATCTGCCAATTCCGGATACGTGCCTACGGCGGGCAGCACTTCCTTTGTTCTGGGCGAGACAATCCGCTTCAGGACAGCAGCCGAGGACCAATATGGCAACCCGGTTGACCAGGGGAGCCTCCGGATGTTCAAGATTATTCCGGAAGGCCAGACGGCAGGCATCAGCTATGCAATTACCCCCTCCCTGGTGGAAACGAACGGCAAAATGGAACGGCATGAAATCCTAAGCTGGACGCCTGTGGATGCCGGCAATTATACCGTGCGGCTCGTTAAGCCATCGGGCACAGAGCAGGTCATACAGGAAATCTCCGTTAAAGTATTGCCCAGAAATGAATTTGACTTGGAGATACGTGACAAGAACGGAGCTCTGCTGGATCTGGTCAACCGTCCTTATGTCACCGCGGACCAGACCGGAGAATTCACGGTTACGGTCCGTCACCATGCGACGGGGCAGAACGGTCAGACGCTGCCTGGTGTCACTGTGCTGCAAAACGGCCAAGTCCTCGGAGAGTCGGATGCCAACGGCCAAATCAAGATCGGCAACGGCGGCCTCCAGGATCTGCTATTCGTGAAGGAAGGATACTTGCCCAAATCCCTGTCGATTAGCACGATTGATCCTTTGAAGCAGGCGATTGTCCGGGTGAAGGGCATTGACAAGCCGGAGGGAGAAGCCTATAAGGGCGGGGTTCCTCTGCAAAATGCCCAGATTTATGCCACCGTTGCAACAGCGGATTCGGTTCAGAAGCAAACGTCGTACCCGGCGTCCAACAGCACGGAGGCATTTTTTGTTGTATCTGCCCCCTCCAAGGTTGGCGTTGAGCTGATTCGCCGCAGCCAGGTTTTCGAGCAAGCCGATTCCAAGATAGGCTATTACCTGTACGGCTCTATCCAGACGGAGCCCGGCAAGGAGTTCTCCCTGGTTCTCGACTCCAGACTGGCCAACCAGCAGGTAGCCAAGGTGGTTCCCGACAAGTTGTTGAATCAGCTTACTCTGATCCGCAAGGATGTAAGCGGGGTGGAATACGCTCCCCCTGTGATCCAATATAATCCCGGCTCATCCAATTACTTCTATGCAACCAAGGGAACTTACAGCGTGCTTGCGCAAACCACCGGAGGCGCGTTGGTCTATCTGGATGAGGTGAAGATTGACAAGGATGAATTCGCACTGGCTATTGATGACAGTGCATCCGGATTGGCACAGGTTCAGGCTGCCGGATCCTCCTACATCACTGAAGCAAGCTACACCACTTCAGGCTTTTCCCAGCTCACCAGCTATATAAGCAAAAAGAACGCCATATCGCTGACTCCCGGCAACAATGCTGCTGTCAGCCTGAGCAGAATTGACAATTTGTACGAATATGAGTTCAATGTCAAATTTACGGCAGGACAACTGACGGCAGGACAGACCGTGTCGACTTCCACCGGCGAGATCAGCGGACTTGATATTCCTCAGGCGCAACAGGGCAAGCTGGTGCTTCCTGCAGGCGAGAGCCTCTTCCGCATCGGGCTTGTTGACGACAGGGGCAATGAAATCAGCTCTCTGCGCCAGCCCCGGCTTTTGGTGACAAGAAACGGATCCATCAGTTGGTCCAGCAGCCTTAAGCTTGATCAGGCCTCTGTTACAGTCAAGGATGCGGACGGCAAAACGGTTATGCAATCGCAGCCTCCTTACTATCCGATTTACGCTTATGCTCCCAAGAGTGGAGTCTACAGCATTGAGGCTTCCGTTGTGATTGGAGGCAAGACATATACCCTGAGCAAATCCGTCACGGTAGAAAAGAAAGCCGAGACGGTCATCATCCCCGGCGACGGCAACGGCAACGGCAACGGCGATGGCGGTGGTGGTAACGGCGGTGACGGCGGCGACGGCGGCGACGGCGGCGACGGTTCCGGTGATGATGGCGGTAACGGGGATGACGGCGGCGGCAGCACTCCGGGAACCGGCCCCGGCGGCTCGGGCAGCACCGGCAATACCAGCCTGCAAGCGGGTGTCGAGGAGCAGAACAACAAGCTGAAGGACCTGCTTTCCCAGTCAGGCTCCTCAGAGCAGGAGCGTTCGGCAGCAGCCCAGACTGCTCTGAACGAAATAGCGAACTCCTTGAAACAAACAACCGACCCCAAGGACACGGAAGCTGTCGTTCAACAAATCTCCAAGTCCTTGGAAAATACAGCGCTGCTGTTGGAATCCATCAAGAGTGCAGCTGAGAAGGAGAAGGTGCTGGCATCTGTCGGCGAGATTCTCGGCAATACGCAGTATGTCATGAAGAACGCGGAATCCGGGGAGAAGGCCGTGGAATTGGCCCGCAGCCTGATCCGGGAAACCGCATCTATTCTGAATCTTGCGGGAGGAAACGGAAGCAGCGACAAGCTTCAGCAAGCCGTGCTGAGCTTGGGGCAAGCCGCTCTGCAGAAGGCAGGAGAGGTGCAATTGAGCCAGGATTCGGTCAAGGTGGAGGGCCACACCGCCTCCTCATCGATAGATACGGATCTGGTCAAGAAGCAGATCGAAGCCTCCAAGAAGGCATTGGAAAGCCTGTCCGGCGACCTGAGCAAGGTTCTGGGTGCCGGCAAGGAGAGCGGATTGAAGCCATCCATCACGATTGCCTTGCCCAAGCAGGAGCAGTCCGTCAACAAATTGAACACGGAATTCCCGTCCGATATTCTGAATCTGATCAAGCAAAGCAATATCGGCGGATTAACCTTACAACTGGGCGGGACAAGCTTCACGCTTGCGCCGGATACCTTCGGCGACATTGATGCTGGCAAGTCCGTTTCTCTGGCGGCGGAAGTGGTTCAGAACGTGTCCGCCACAACACCTGCGAGGGCAGAGAAGCTGGCCGCCATTCCTGTAATGGAATTCAATGCCGTAATCGGCGGCGAGAAGGTTGAACGCTTCGCCAAGCCTATACCGGTTGGCTTTGATGTAAGCGAAATTGATACAGGCAAATATTCGGAAGCGGATCTGGAGGCTCTTACTGTATACCTGTTGAATGAGAAGACGCTGGCTTGGGAAGCGGTAGGCGGGAAATACGATCCTGTTTCCAAGACAGTCAGCGTGCTCAGAAGCCACTTCAGCAAGTACACCGTAATGAAATCGTCAGCAGACTTCTCCGATGTGCCCGCAAAGCACTGGGGCGCAAAGGAAATCCATTATCTGCTCGGCAAAGGCATTCTGGATGCCAATAGCTCCTTCAAGCCGGACGCGCTGGTTACGCGTGAGCAATTCGCTGCTTGGCTGGCCAGGGCTGCGGGTCTGGACGGCTTCGGCTTGAAGCTTCCCTTCCTTGACGTGGCAACAGACAGCAGCTACTCGGATGAGATTGCTGCAGCGTATGCCGCGGGACTGATCGACGGCAAATCCGATTCGGAATTCGACCCGAAGGCCCCTGTCACAAGAGAAGAAATTGCCACCATGCTGGCGCGGGCGCTTCTGCAATACAAGGGTGCCGCTGAGGTTGCCCAGCCGGACAAGGCCATAGCGGTCTTCCTGGACAAGGACAGCATCTCCGAATGGGCGGCGGACAGTGTGGCGCTAACGGCCACTATGAAGCTGTTCGAGGGATATGAGGACCGGACGTTCCGGCCGGACGAGAATACGAGCAGGGCGGAAGCTGCCGCGCTGATCAACCGGCTGTACCGGCTCCCGTAAACTAATCGGCACAATAATCCAAACAAACAGGAGCTTCCCTTCACGGTCATGAGACCGTTGCGGGAAGCTCCTTCATTTTGCCGAACAAAACCGGCACCCATTCCATCGACCATTCCGCAGCGCGGGAGCCATGAAGCCATGCCTGAACCGGCTCATTGGCTATAACGGCCATAATCTGAATGATGACCATTATAAGCACCACCCCCTCCAGCAAGGCCAGCAGCCCTCCTGACCAGCGGTTGACCATATTCAGTCCCGGAATTTTGGCCAGCACGTTCAGGAGCCTGCCGGCGGCGCTTAAGGCGATCTTGACGCTAAACAGCAATAAGGCAAAGGAGATGGCTCCGATGATGTATTGGTCCAGCCGCAAATCCTTCAACAATTCCTCATAGCCCGTCTGGGCGACGAAGGCTTCCACGGGAATCACTTGTCCCACCCATGGCGCAATATCATCGTAGAACAAGTAAGCGGCAAGCCACGCCACAAACAAGCTGAGCAGGGACACCAACTGGAGCACGAAGCCTCTCCTGTAGCCGAATATAAAGGACAGCGCCAGCACTATGACAACTGCCAAATCAAGTTTGTTCATAAACAAGCCGCCAGCTCCTAGTCTTTCTCCAATACCAGTTCCAGCCATTCGTTGTATTCCTTCTTCAGCTTCTCATATTCGTCTTTCAGCAGGTCATATTCCGCACGGAGGCTGTCATCCTCTTGTTGGCTGCCGGGCTGCAAGGTTTGCCCGGCCAGGGCTTGCTCAGCTGATTGAACCCTGCTGCTCATGGAGGCAAGCTCGCCTTCCATGTTCTCCAGAGTCTGCTTGTGCTCATTCTCCTGCGTCGCAAGCCGGATAAGCAGCTCCTGCTCCCGCTTAGCGGCTTCCGTCTTCAGTTCTTCCGCCAGCGCTTGGATCCGCCGCCGCGCCAGCTCCTCCTGCTCCCGGCGGACCGCTTGCTCCCGCTCAACAAGCCTGGACTCCCACTTGAGCTCCAGCTCCTCTTGCTCCCTGGCATTCTTGTGCTTCAACGCCTGAAGCTTCCTGTCCCAGGTCTGATCGGATTCTTCAATAAGCTTGTTCAGCAGCGCTTCCTGCTCGGCTGACTCCCGCTTCCAGATTAGCTCCTGGGATGCTGCCGTCTCCGCCCAGCCTGTCTCGCGCTCCTCCCAGGAACGCTTCCATTCCACTTCCTTGGCGGCAAGCCGCTGCCGCCATTGCTCTGCAAGCTCCGTCTGCTTTTGGCTGTGCCCCGAGGCAAGCTCCTGCCGCTCTTTGGCATGATTGTCCTTCAGCAGTTCAATCTGATGATGCAGCTCGCCGATTTCCCGGGAATAGCGCTCCTCAAGCTCTGTCTTCTCCATCGCGGACTTGGCGTCAGCCTCGCGCCGGATGGCTTCCTGGGCTTCCTTGCTCCGCTTAGCTGCTGCTTCCTCCGCTTCCTTGCTCGCAAGCAGAGCCGCCTCCTCGGCCTCCTTGCTTCGTATCAGGTTCTCCTGCAATTGCAGCTGCAGCCCTCTGACATTGAATTCCAAGGCCTCCCGCTCTTCCTCCCATGCCTTTGCAGACTCCTTGAGTGCAGCATTGGCCTCAGCATCCGCTTGAAATGCCTCTACCTCCTTTTTTGCCAGTTGCAGGTCACCCCATACCTTCTCCAGCTCGCTGCGGATCTGATAAAATTCGTCGGCCATATTGACAGCCGCCAGCACGGCGATGCGCACCGTATCCAACCTGCCGTTGGCCCCCTCGGCAATCCGCTGCATATGCTCATTCACGTGGGAAGCCACCATCTTCATGTAGCTGGTTGTGGTTTTGCCCACCATCTTGTAGGGTGTTCCGAATATATCAACGGTGATACGGGTTTTCTCCGCTCCGTCCATTGTGAGATCCTCCTTCGTGGTATCGCTTAAGTTGATGCCGCCTGATCTGCGGTCTTGGCCCGGCCGTATCCCATGCAGCCTGTCCGCCGCTTGAGCCCGGTCCGCAATTACCCATGCATAGCCCGGAAGTCCCGCAAAATGAAGCCAACCTGCGAAGACGGCGAATTGGATGATTGTTTGGCGGAGCCGAAGAGTGGAAAAGGCCCGGGCTTATCGTTTATTACACTTCGATAAGCCCGGGCCTTTTTCCTTCTATGGCACAAATTTAGCTTTACTTCCTTAATTCCGCAGCGTATTCCCGCTCCAGCGCACCAACGATTGCGGTGTGAAGCGCGGCAATTTCTTCATCGGTAAGGGTGCGCTCGGGATGACGGAAGGTGAGGGACAGGGCCGCGCTTTTCCGGTCTGCGCCCAATCGTTCACCCGTATACAAGTCGAATACGGAGACGGATTCCAATAGCTCGCCCGCGGCCTCCTTGACTTTGGCGGTCAGACCGCCTACGGGCACATCCGCCCCTACCACCAGCGCCAAATCGCGGGTAACAGCCGGGAAACGGGGCAGCGTACGGTAGTGGATGGAGAAATCCGCCAGACGGGAGACGGTATCCAGTTCAAGCTCCGCTATATACGTATCGTCCAGGTCCCATTCCCGCTGCAACTCCGGATGAAGCTGTCCGATGGTTCCCAGATAAATTTCCCCTTGCGCAGCAGGCAAGAAAATCTCGGCCGTGCGTCCGGGGTGGTAACCCTTGGGTGAAGCAGGACGGTATACCGCCGCTGCAAGGCCAAGTCCTCCAAGCCACTTGTCCAGCACACCCTTCAAATCGTAGAAATCCGCCTTGACTGCTTTGCCGGTCCATGACAGCGGCGTACGGCTTCCCGTCCACAGCAGGGACAGCAGCAGACGTTCCTCCGGCTGCACAGTCAAGCGCTCTTCTTGGGAGAGAAACACCTTGCCGATCTCGTAGACGGCCACATCGTCCTGATTGCGGTTGCGGTTGTACACAGCCGTATCCAGCAGATGGGGAATCAGACTGGTGCGCAGCACACTCCGTTCTTCGCTCATGGGCAGAGCCAGGGAAACGGGAACCACTCCCTGATAGCGTCCTGCAAACCGGTTGACCTGACCGGGATGCGTGAAGGAATAGGTGATGACCTCGCTTAATCCGCTTGCGGCCAACAAGCTGCGGGTGCTGCGGCGGATGCGCTGCTCTGCCGTCAGGGAGCCGGGGGTGGTCACGCCGGTAATGGGAGTGGCCGGGATATGGTCATACCCGTACAAGCGGGCGATTTCCTCAATCAAATCCACATCTCTGGTAATATCGCCCCGGCGTTTTGGCACTTGAACCAGAAGCGCGTTCTGACCGGAAGATGCAGCCGTATATTCAAAATTCAGCCGTCCGAATATGGACTTCACGTCCTCCAGACTAAGCTCCATTCCCAGATAGCCGTTGACCTTCTCCAGACTGATCTCAACCGCAACGGCAGACTCTTCCAGGGTGCGCGCCTCTACAACACCCTTGGCCGAAACGCCGCCCGCCAAGGCGCAGATCAGGGCTGCCGCCCGGTCCAGAGCCGGTATAACCGCTTCCGCATTCACACCTTTCTCGAAGCGCAGGGATGCTTCCGAGCGGAGTCCCAATTGCTTGGAGGTCTTGCGGACGGAGCCTCCGGCGAACTTGGCGGATTCCAGGATGATCCGCACAGTCGAACCGGTCACCTCGGAATCGGCGCCGCCCATTACACCGGCGATGCCTACCGCAGTCCCCGCCCCATCGGCAATCAGCAGCATGCTGGGAGCAAGCTCCCGGTCCTGGCCGTCCAGTGTCACCAGACGCTCGCCCGGCTTGGCCAGACGCACATCAATATGGCCGCCTGCAATTTTGTCCGCATCGAAGGCATGCAGAGGCTGCCCGTATTCCAGCATCACGAAGTTGGTGACATCCACGATATTATTAATCGGGCGCACTCCTGCCGCCATCAGCCGGTTCTGCAGCCATAACGGGGAGGTGCCTACCGTGACCCCTTCAATCAGCCGGGCGGAATAATGCAGGCATTCCTCCGGCGCGCTGATGGTCACCTTCACGCTGCCGGCAGCGGGCGCTTCCGATTCCGCCAGCCCTTCCTGCGCGTCAGGCAGCTTGACCGGACGGCCGAGAATAGCTCCGATCTCATATGCGGTTCCCAGCATGCTCAGGCAATCCGAGCGGTTGGGCGTCAGGTCGAGCTCCAGCACGCTGTCGTCAATGCCCAGGACATCCAGAATGCTGGCTCCGATTTCCGTATTCTCCGGCAGTACCAGAATGCCTTCTTGAATCTCCTTCGGCAGCAGCTTGTCGTTTAAGCCCAGCTCCTTGGCCGAGCAGATCATACCCATGGATTCCACGCCGCGCAGCTTGGCCCGCTTGATCTGGAAATCGCCGGGAAGCCTGGCCCCCACCAGCGCTACAGGCACCTTCTGTCCTGCCGCCACATTCTTCGCCCCGCAGACGATCTGCAGATGCTCGCCCTGTCCGGCATCCACAGTACAGACGGACAGCTTATCCGCATCGGGATGCTTGATCCGTTCCACTACATACCCTGCTACTACATGGGAGACACCCAGATTGCGGTTCTCCGCCCCATCCACTTCAACTCCGCAGCGGGTCAGCTTATCCGCCAGTTCCTCCGCTGTATATCCGCTTACGTCCACATACTGGGACAGCCATTGATATGATACCTTCATCTGCTATGCACCCCTTTCCTTAAGTCCGGTCGAACTGCCGCAGGAAGCGCAGGTCGTTGGTATAAAAATGACGGATATCATCCACACCGTATTTCAACAGCGCAATCCGGTCCGGCCCCATGCCGAAAGCGAAGCCGCTGTACACCGCCGGATCGTATCCGCCCATCTCCAGCACGCGGGGATGCACCATACCCGCTCCCAGAATCTCGATCCAGCCGCTTTGCTTGCACATCCGGCAGCCCGAGCCGCCGCATTGGTAACAACTGATGTCCACCTCGACGCTTGGCTCCGTGAACGGGAAGAAGCTGGGGCGCAGGCGGATATTCACATCCGGCCCGAACATCTCCCTGGCGAATTGCAGCAGCGTTCCCTTCAGGTCGCTCATCCGGATGCCCTTGTCCACCACCAGCCCTTCAATCTGGGTGAACTGATGGGAGTGGGTGGCGTCGTCGTCATCCCGGCGGTACACCTTGCCGGGGCAGATGATTTTCACCGGAACCTCGCCCTGCATCTTCAGCATGGTCCTTACTTGCACAGGCGAGGTATGGGTGCGCAGAAGAATATCTTCTGTGATATAGAACGAATCCTGCATATCCCTGGCCGGATGGTTCTTGGGCAGATTAAGCGCCTCGAAGTTGTAGTAATCTTGCTCCACTTCCGGGCCTTCCGCCACCTTGTAGCCCATCCCCAGAAAAATATCCTCGATCTCCTGAATCACTTTGCTCAAGGGATGAATGGTGCCCATAGGGCTGGGACGGCCCGGCAGGGTCACGTCAATGGTTTCCTGACGCAGCCGCTTCTCCGTGTCGGCCTGCTGCATAGCGGCTGTCTTGCGCTCGATCACAGCTTCGATCGCCGCCCGCACATCATTGGCAACCTGACCGATCAGGGGACGTTCTTCGGCGCTTAGGCTGCCCATCCCCCGCAGCACCTCGGTCAACGGTCCTTTTTTGCCCAAATATTTGATCCGCAGCTCATTTAGCACCTGCAGTCCCGCTACGCCCTCCAATTCCTCCAAGGCGGCGCGGCGCAAGGCCTCCAACCGTTCTCTCATAAACAAACCCCTCCATTTTTCCAAAAATTAGACATGCCGACAATTCATCTGCGCCGCATACCGCGGAAAGCAAAAAGGTCCT
Organism: Paenibacillaceae bacterium; assembly: GCA_029256185.1. GTDB lineage: Bacteria > Bacillota > Bacilli > Paenibacillales > NBRC-103111 > Paenibacillus_AR. Next base: position 17,296 of record JAQSYI010000018.1, on the reverse strand, counting down.
CCATCCCGGAAAGGGACGAAGAACCGTGGTACCACCCTTATTAAGACATGTGCTGACCTCAGGACAAACACCTGATCTCTGCGTGCAGCAAAAAGACCATGTCTCACTTGAATCGATATATCGGTCGAAACCGGTCGGCCCTACAGGAAGAAAATAATTCTCCTTCGTTCAAGCGACAGCTCGGGAGCGAACTTCAACGAAACCGTCACGTGAGGCGCTCTCAATCTCCGGCGTCCTCTCCCTGTCCGGCGGTGGTTCGTTTACTTTTCTCCGTCATTGCTTGTGAGCAATATGAATGTACCGTCTATTATATGCAAAGAAGACCGGGGATGCAAGCACCGCTGCAGATTTTACGCAAACCCGCTTCGGATCAGGCCCGGATCTGCACCCGGTTCCTCCCTCTCTCCTTGGCTGAATAAAGCGCTTTATCCGCGGACTGGAGCAAGTCGTCACAACGTCCTCCACCCGACGGCAGCATGGTGCAGCAGCCGACGCTGATGGACAGAAACGGGCCCGCCCCTAAGCCGTGATGGGGAATCTTGGCCGCCCATACGCTGTCCCGCAAAGATTGGGCGATGATGACCGCTACCTTCAGCTCCGTCTCAGGCAAGATCACGCCGAATTCCTCCCCGCCGTATCTGGCGAGAAAATCCCCCGCCCGCTCAATCGATCCTTCCAACAAGGAAGCCACCTGCCGGAGCACCTCATCCCCTTTTTGATGGCCGTTCAAATCATTGTACAGCTTGAAATGGTCAATATCGATAAGCAGAAGCGACAGAGGCTGCTCGCTGCGGATCCCACGTTCCCATTCCCGCTCCAGGCACTGGTCGAACGCCCGCCTGTTGGCGATGCCTGTCAGCGCATCCACCATGCTCAGCTTCTCCAGCCGCCGGTTCTCCGCCTTCAGCTTCTGTTCCTGCTGCTTGCGTTCTGTAATATCGCTGAACAGTCCGCAGTAATGAGTGATGTTGCCTGCATCATCGACAATGGTAGAGATGCAGAGCCACTCCGCATACATCTGCCCGTTCTTGTGACGGTTCCATACTTCCCCTTGCCAGTGTCCGCTCTCTCTGATGCTGCGCCACATCTTCTCGTAGAAGCCTGCTTCATGTTTGCCGGATTGAAATATTCTAGGTGTATGACCCAATACTTCTTCGTCAAGATATCCCGTTGTCAGGCTTACGGCATGGTTCATATACAGGATGGCTCCGGACGCATCGGTGAGAATGAATCCGTGGAGAAGCTGGCCTACAGCATGGGCCATAAGCACTTGCAGAGGCCTGCCAGGACCATCTTGGGGAAGCGGCATCTGCCCGTATGTTGGATTCACCGTGAATTCCCTCCTGCATGACGAAATAATTCTAATATTGGGTTTTTTATACTATCCCATTATAATTCATCTCATTAGGCCAGTCTACGGGATTTGAATATTTTACTAATGGACAATTGAATGAGTGGCAGTGCAAGATAATCCATGTTTTTTGAGCGGGATGTCCATGTCAACCCAGGTGAAACCGCGTTAAGCTTACAGTAAAAGAGTCCTATTCGCAAAAAGAGGCACGGAATATATGAGCAGGAAAGGACATACACCTCATGAAGATCTCCACCAGAATTTATCTGGATGCCGCCCTGCAGAATGTAAAAAGCGTTGCTTTCTTCACATTCCTGCCTGTACTGATCGCCCGGCTGGGCGCAAGCGACTTCCAGATTGCCCTGTCCAATTCGCTTCCCCCGCTCTTTTGCGCCTTGTCGCTGGCTTTGCTTACCCGCCAGCTGCCTGTAACCAGAGGGGTGTATTTGACCAGCGGCTATGTCCGCCAGTTTGCGTTTCTCAGCATGGCGCTGTCGGTCATGCTGCCAAACCCCATACCCATTCTGCTGGTATGCTGGTCCATCAACGCCGTTTCCGTTATGGTGACCGGGGCACAGCAGCCGGCCATTCTCAGGCGTGTGGTTCCCCAGCAGGATTTCCCCCGGATGTTCAGCACCAACAAGCTCATCGGCATTGTCATCCTGGTGGTGGGCAGCTACGGAATCGGCCGGGTACTGGATGCGACACAGCAGTTTTTCCCGATGAACTATTCCGTATCCATGCTGGTAGGCTGCGTTGCCACCTTCACAGGAATGAATCTGATCGCCTCCATGGCTCCTAATGAGAAGAAGCCCATCCGTCTGCATATGGTCCGCCCGTTTAGAGAATGCAACCGGAAACTGTGGTGGATGGCGATGAACAATATCGGGGTAGCCATGGCGGCGCCCTTATTTACGATCTATCATGTCAAGAAGCTGGGACTCAGCAATGCGGAGATCGCCTACTTCGTGATTGGCGCAGGCGTTCTGTCCGCCCTGCTTATGCCGGCGACGCGGCGGGCGATTGAGCGGTTCGGCGCTTTACGGGTTTACTCTGTCGCTCTGATGGGAATGGCGCTTGTTATCCTGCCCTATGGAAAAATTTCTTATTTCGCCGCGCTGGTTGTCCTGCAAGCCTTGCTGGGCGGCTGCGCCGCAGTAGCGGAGGTGGCAACCAACTCCGTCATGATGGAGGAAGCCCAGGCCCACAAGAAAGAGATGGATTTCTTCTCCGATTTTCAGCTTCTGATGAGTGGCGGCAATGCGATAGGAGGGCTCCTCTCAGGGTTTCTCCTGATCTTCCTGCCCATCTGGGCCTGTTTTCTGGCGATTGCCGCGGTGCGGATTGCCATCCTGTGCTCCTACCGGTTCACCGCAGCCGAACCGGCTGCCAAGAAAGCCGCTTCGGCTGTAGTTGCCCAGTAGAGTAGGGGGAAGCTTGTTAATCCTTGGAAGTGCGAATGGTTAATAAAAGAAGATACTTGCAACTCACTGTAAACCAACATGAAGCATTGAGCCATGATCACCAGCATAGCCGGTGGCCTCCATCAGCCCTATAAGGGCATGGTACTAACAGGGTGCTTATTTTTTACCCTTCAAACAAAAATGGGGCTGCCCAGAAAGTCAATGAAAACTGACTTTCTGGGCAGTCTCTTCCGTATATAAAAAGGCTAGCAGCACCTCAACGAGGTGTACTAACCCTTTTCTAAATGATATGTTGCTATGTTTTTGGTACTCGACTGCTTTGAAAGGTTACGATATTGTCTGACCAAATCCTCCCTCAGTAAACCGGCGCGGTATTCTTTTGCATCGCTACTGCAGCAGATCGGTTGGTTGTTGTTCCATCTCCCAATTGCCCGTACACATTGCTCCCCCAGCTCCAAATGCTTCCATCACTCTTAACCGACAGACTGTGGTTATCTCCCGCACCTACTGCCGTTACCTGAGTCGCTCCCGCTATTGGAGTCTTGGACCATTGGACTGTATCTCCTGTTCGCGGACCCGATTGACCATAAAAAGTATTTCCCCAGGCCCACACCGTTCCATCGCTTTTTACCGCCAGAATATGTCCGACTCCTGCCTCAATTGCCAGCACCCCGCTCAGGTCGCTGATCTGCACCGGTGTTACCGCTTGAGTTGAATTGCTGCTTTTATTTAACACGGATATCTTCTTTATCACTCGCTCCGGCGCGGCTTCGAGATCTTCGGATAATTGAAAGTTTATTGATATTACACTCTTACTAGTTGAATACCCAAAGTCAACTGATGAAACAGAAAATTGTTCTTGTTTAAGAAGTATTCCGACTTGCTTGCATATGTGATAGAACTGTTCTTTGGATAATTCTGCTTTGCCATTCCAAGATACACTTAAGTTTAAAGTGTTAAGCTTACTGAAAACCTTTTCTAAAGAAGATAAATAGTAACCTTCTAATGGTTCTTTTCCGGCCAGACCACCACCTACGCCACCTACGCCCACTTTAGTATCTTCTAAGATCGGTCTGATTATCTCCTCAATGTAATCTTGAACATCGATCTTAAACTTTCTCTCAACAAAATCCTCATATCTAACATCCCAATGTTCATCAAGTTTTACTAGAAATGGAATTTCACGCCCTTCCATGATGGCAGTAACAGGAGCAGAATAGTTACTAGGACCCATGATAGCAAAGAGTCCTTTGGTGGGCGTACCTACCTTGAAGGTAACTCCTTTGTAATATTTGGAATTCAAATAATCCTCCACAATCCCCTTCACCTCATGTCGGTTGTAACAGCCGCGGAGGAAGAAGAACATGACTATGCATATAATCAATAGGAGGACTGCTCTGAATACTTTCATAATTTGATTCCCCCCTTCACAAGCTTATTTGGTGGTGCTGATCTTATTTAACACGGATATCTTCTTCAGCACTTGCTCTGGCGCGGCTTCGAGATATTCTGGCATATGAAAGTACAATGACATTTCTTGATTGTCACTTGAATATCGAAAATAAATATAAAATACGGTGATGGGTTCATTCTGGAGTGCTTTGGCTAATTCTATGCACATATCATAGAATTCCTGCTTATCCATCAATACCATACCACTCCATGATATACTAACGCCTATACTAGACAGCCTATCTATCACCTTCTCCAAAGGGGATAAATAGTATGAATACGGATCTTCCTGCTTTTTCAATAAAGCTCCTGTAGGATTGGCTCCTACAAGGCCATTTGCTATGATAGGATTTATCCTTTCCCCAATGTAATCTTGAATCTCGATCATAAATTTTCTTTCAACGAAATTCTCATATCTAATAGCCCAATGTTCATCAAGTGTCACTAAAAATGGAATCCTACGCCCCTCCATGACGGCAGTAACAGGAGCAGAATAGTTACTAGGCCCCATAATAGCAAAGAGTCCTTTGGTGGGCGTACCTACCTTGAAGGTAACTCCTTTGTAATATTTGGCATCTAAATAGTCCTCCACAATCCCCTTAACCTCATGCCTGTTGTAACAGCCGCGGAGGAAGAAGAACATGATCATGCATAGGATCAAAAGGAGGACTGCTCTGAATACTTTCATAAGTAACCTACTCTCTCTTAACCCGTTTTTTTATTTGAGATACTTTATTCCATATTTTTCTTATACTAATAGTATTACACTTTTTATAAAAAAAACTAGATTTAATCTTAAGGGTTATTGACTGTATGTAAAATCTCTAGGTATGGGACCTGAGGAACATTCCATATATGCAATAAAGCAAGGCCCATCCACGGGATTAACCGCTGACCTTGCTTTATTTATAACTTCTCGGAATTGAGAGGATGAGAAAAGAAGAAAGATTTCCATTATGACTGTTTCTTCACATCATTAATACCTCGTTGTTTCTTCCTGACCGGCGGGAAAAATTCGATCGCCTGTAAATTGAGGTAAACGCTCGGCTGAAATCAACCAAACGCTTGTGATATTTCCCTTCGTGCCATATGATCCTGAAGCTTGGCGGCCTCTACTCCCGCCAGCATCACAATCCCGATTCCGTGGGTATCGTTAAGCAGCCAGGACAGTTCGTCCCGGTAATAACGGGCGGAGAAGGAGTAGCCTGAGCCTCTGCATACCCCGTATACATTGCCGTATTTATCGATGCTGATTCTGGTCAAGCCTTCCCATCCCTTCACTACGGCCTCCGCATAAGGAGCAGGCTCCGCCAGCCAGTTGTTCCGGATTCCCCGGGCAAAGGCATAGATAAACATGGAGGAGCAGGACGTCTCTTCATATGAGGAAGGATCGGTCAACACCTGATGCCACAGGCCATTCACGCCCTGCAGCCGCAGGTATCCCCCGCAAAGCGATTGATAGAAGCCGAGAAGTTCGCCCCGCTGCGAATGGTCAACGGTCAGAACGGTCAGCAGCTCGGCCAATGAGAACAGCACCCAGCCGTTGCCGCGGCCCCATGCCACCTCCGTCTGACGGTCTGTCTTGAAATCGTACACGTGGGACATCAGTTGCTGCTCCGGCATATACAGATACTGCTTGTACAGAAGCAGCTGCCGCACCGCGTCGTCCAGGTAGGCTTGATCTCCCGTCAGCATGGCATAGCGGCACAGGAATGGAACACTCATATAAAGATCATCGCACCAAAGCGTATCCTTCATAAAATCGACGCTGCCTCTCACCCGGTATAACGCTCCGTCCGGCCTGCGGTCCTGAACCCCGCTGATGTAGCGCGCAATGCGGGCGGCAACCAGATCCGCCCCGTCAATCGCTCCGTGCTCCAAGGCTGCCAGCATCGTAGCGCCGAAGGAGCCGCAATCGTCCAAGCTGTCGATCAGCGCCAGCTGATTGTTGACGCCCGCTGCGCCGAACTGCTTCCCGTCCCACAGGGAATACTCGTCGTAGGAGGCGCTCTGATCCACATGGCGAAGCACATAATCGATATAATCCTGTCGGCCGATGGCAGCGCCGGTCCCCAACAGGCCGTACAAGGTAACACCCAGCGGATAATTCCATTTGCCGAACAGGGCATTCTCCAGATAAGGCCGGATCCAGGTATGCGGCAGGTCAGCCCGCCAGTAAGCGCCATCGCCGCCGTTGGCGTGAACCTTATTCAGCTTGGTCAATTCCTCCAGGGCCGGCTCCATGCCCGGTTGGAAGGAGCCCAGGTACAACCATGCATCCTCCAAGCCTTGTACGTGAATCGGCGGCAACAGAGAGATTTTCTCCTCTTGCGCACCGAGTGTAAAGCCCCATTCCTCCCCGCCGGAAGCCGGGCATTCCGACCGGACCACAAGATCATGTTCGCCAAAGATGAGCGGCAGCTCCACAGAGAATACCCCGGTTCCTTGGGCCGAGCACACTTGAACGCCATCCAAATAAACCGTTACAGAGCCTGCATGGGTTCCCCTCAATTGGATATCCCTTTGGCCGGGCAGCAAGCTTCTTACCTTGGTCCAGGCATAAGCAGCCCGGCCTGCTTCCGGCCCGAAAATCCGCGCAAAGCAGCCTTTGTCAAGCTCCGGCTGATTCCAAGCTTGTTTCGGATACCATCGGACCAGGCTGCTTGCCCCGCTTAATCCCTGTGCCAGCAGTTCATCAGCTTCAACTAATGTAGGCTCCGTGTACAGCCATCCCTCGCGCCCCTCCCGCTCCGGCGTCGGGGAGATGAAGTGCAGCGGGAAGTTTTTGTATGATCCTGTACCGAAGATGGCGCCGCATCCGTTAGCCGTCTTCTCGAATTGCAAGACAAACTGGTTCCAGCCCTTCTTAACGGAGGCGCGGAACGGATTTTTGCGCTCCGGAGCCATTTCATCGGAAATATTCGAAGCAAATACCTTTTCCCCGTTTACATACACTTTGACCGGACCCAAACAAGCTGCGCCAAGGTTCAATTCCGTTTCGCTGTCGCTCCACAGCTTGGCCCAGGCATAGATCAGACTTCCGTGGGGGATATGCGGCCACTTCTTCGTGAGATCCATCTCATATCTATAATCATGCAGGCGGGGAAACCCTTCCTTGCTGAACAGCCGGAAGACGAACGGATGAGCCGGATTGGCGCCAATATACCGTCCTGCGATGGTTTCAAGCGTTTCCTTGATGCTGCCCCGGTTTTTCTCGTAAATGGAATCGTTCGGTTCAAAATAACTCATCATGTGTTCTCCTTTCGAGGCACAAATTATTGAAAAACTCCCGCGCCTTGCGGCGCAGGAGTCGGCCTATTGCGATTACTGGTACAACCCGCTTATCGCCGACGAGCGCAATGAGCCGGTTATTACTTGGCGCCTTGACGTTTCTGGTAAGCATCGCTCATTTCCTTGGAGATCTTGACCAGATTCTGGTCCGCCTTCAGTTTGGCGACGAAATCATCCCATGCTGCAAGGGTTTCTTTGCCCAGGATCACTTTAATCTTCATATCCAAAACTTTCTTTTGGATTTCAGGCAGATACTGCAGCGCAGTCGGAGAATACAAGCCTACGGCAACGTCAGCCTGGCTGGTTTTTGCGCGCTCATCCTGAGCTTTCTTATACAGCTCCTGGGTAGCAGGCTCAAAGTAGTTTTTCACGGTGCTTGCATACGGATCGGCTACATAGACGATTTGGTTAAAGTCAGGGCCGCCGTCTTCTGCCAGCTTCTTGGAATCAACGACTTTTTGTCCGTCCTTCACTGTATGATGAGTTCCTTCGAAACCATAGGTTTGCAGCGCGAATACCTCATCGTTCATCCAGGTATCGACCATCTTCAGAATCCGTTTCATCTTGTCTTCCTTCACGGATTTTGGAATGGCCAGCACTCCTGCGAAGCCCGGACCCTTGGGATTATAACCGTTTATATTGATAGCCGGTACAAAGTCGGTTTCCTTTACCTTCGTATCAATCTTCTTCAGTTCGGTCAGATAATCGGTGACAACCGTTCCGGTCTTATCAACGAATGCGCCGGCCTTTCCTGCTTTGACCAGATCCTTGACTTGGGTGGGCTTCAAGGAAGCAAAGTCCTCGGGAATCAGCTTTTCCTGGTACAGCTTATTGATGAATTCCAGGGCCTGATGCTCTTCCGGAAGCAAATTCTTGTAGACGAGCTGATTGTCAACAAGCTTCCATTCACTGTTGGATTTATGGAAGATGTTCTCCAACTGACTCAGCGGGTCGCTTGCTTTCTCCCCGGTGGTAGCAAAGGCTGCAAATCCAACCGTGTCCTTTTTGCCGTTCCCGTCGGGATCATCGCCAAAAGCCTTAAATACTTGATACAGCTCATCGGTAGTAGTCGGCACCTTCAAGCCCGTATTATCCAGCCAATCTTTACGGAAGATGAAGAAGGTTTCGCCCTCAGTGGGACGCGGACGGGGGATCGAGTAGTTTTTGCCGTCCTCCATCTTGGTCAGGTTCCAGGCAGTTTCAGAGATTTTCCCGCTTAAGTTCGGGTAATCCTTGATGTAATTGCTGACATCCCAGAAGGCGCCTTGTGAAACCATGCCGCGGAACACGGAAGAGAAGGGATCAGGAATGTAGACAAGATCCGGGATATCACCGGATGCCAAGGTAACATTCAACTTGTCCGGATAGCTGTTGGAGGACACCCATTGAATATTCAGCTTGGAGTTGGTGGCCTTCTCAATCGCTTCCTTGATCTTGTTGTCGCTTGACGGAGGGTTGGAGTTCAACAAAATCGTCATGACGCTTACTTCTACCGGTGTTGTATCTACTTTTGCCGTACTGCCGGGTGCAGCACTTTCTGAAGAAGCACCGTTGCCGGAGGAGCCGCAAGCGGCCAGTGACGATGCTGCCAGGATCGTGGCAGTCAAGCACAATAGCGCTTTCTTTTTGTTCAAAGTCAAAGTATTCATCCCCTTAATCATTTTTTTCAAACCCAACCGCCGGTTTATCGACCTGCACTATCACCATATTGGATTCTTGATTTGCCGACAACCAAACTTTCTTGCAGCGGTAAAAACAGGCTCTTTATCCTTTCTTGCAGACCCTCCATTCCTTGCAGCAGCTCCATTAACATCATTTATGCAGCCGCTTCCCGTGCGCAAAGAAGGTAATCGCCATCTTATATGTGAAAAACGTGTTATTCCTTTTGGATCATTTCCCGGTACTGGCTGGGAGGAACCCCCTCGACCTTTTTGAAGATCCGGTTGAAGTAAGTGTGCTGGTACCCCACCAGCTCCGCAACCTCGCTAATCTTAAGCGTCGTGCCGCGGAGCAGCTCTTTGGCATGCCCAATCCGCAAATTGGTCAGATAATCGATAAAGTTGATGCCTGTTACCTGCTTGATTGCGCGGCTCAGCGTATAAGGGGTCGTGCCGAAACGGTCGGCACAGGACTCCAGCGACAGATCCGTCTGATACTGCTCCTGAATATAAGCAAGCACCTTCTCGACAAACTGCTGCTGCTGGATTCCCTGGCGCCCCATTAATTCCTGCATGTAGGTTCCAATCACGCGTTTTTCCATCCAATTCAACAGTTCCTCGGGCTCCTGCAGCTGTGACAGCTCCTGGAACAGGTTGGTTCTTTCAAACAGGATTACAGGATTGACACCGGATTGCAGCATGGCATGCTGGATGCTTCCCAGCAGCAGGTACATGTTTTGCAGCACGATGAGCTTCTTGACGCCGGTTGTCATCAACTCATTCATGAATTGGCGGATCAGGGAGGCCGCCTCTTCCCCGGAACCCAACCGGAGGGCATGAATAATTTCTTTTTCCAGCAAAAAATTATACGGGCAATCCAGCTTGGCTGAAATCTGATTCAATTGGTTTACCTCGAGCAGCTCCTTATTGCCGTTCAGTTCCCGGTAGTCCAGAAGCTGCCGCGTCTCCTCGAACAAATACGGCACCCTGCTCAACTGGTCGGTAGTGTGTCCCAGTACTACAACAGCCCTTAGCTTCAGGATATTCTCCAGAATCCGGATCATCTCGTTGCCATATTCATGCATAAGCGATTGACATTCTTCCTCGGGTATATCTTGCGGAAGAATGAGGAAAAGTCCAAGTGTCGAGTCGTGGAAGTTTAACGTTTGGCAGGTCAGGCGGACATTCTGGGCCAGCTCTATGGCAATATTGCCGACGGCGAAGGCAATTAACTCCTCATCCCCCCGCTTGAACCGGGCTTCGGGCACATTCAGCCCTCTGAATTCCACAACCAAAGCCCCAAACCGCTGCTCATTCAGGTCAAGACCAAATTGCTCCAGCCTCTCCCGCAATTCTTCCTCCGATAATGTATACAGATATCCCTGGACCATCTGCATCAGGAAGCCTTCGAGAAGCACGGGGAGCTGTTGATCCAGACGGCTGCGGAGCTCCTTGGTTTCCGTCGTCAGTGCGTCCCATTTCATCTCAATCCATTCCAGTTCATTATGTGCGCCGCTGCGCACGTCAATGTCCTCACTCCGGTCTCCAATCAGCTTGCGCAGCAGCCGGTCCATGGGGGAATAAATCCGTTTGGAAGCAAACCAGGATAAAATCAAGGCCAAGGCCAACGCCGCGGTGCTCACGAATAAAATAATCTTGGATATCAACAGCACAGGCGAAGTAATACTGCTGAGCGGAGCCGCCGACAGAATGACCCACGATTGGCCCAACCGGGTAAATTCGCTGCTGGAAATGGAATAAGTAATATCCTTATACGTAAACAAAAACGATTCCTCAATCCCCTGCCTGCTGCGGAACTCCGTTTCCAAGGCCTGGTCAATGGCAGTTGAGGAGCCTGCAGACGAAATGACCCATCCCCCTTCATTGCTGATCAGAAGAGAGGTGCCTTCCCCGTATGGATTCAACGTCTTAAGCAGATCCCGCAGTCTCTCTGAATTCAATACCGAAACAAGCATTCCGTAAGGGCTGGAGGAGCCGTTGGAAAGCTTGCTGACCAAAGAAAGGGTCGTGGGCTGCCCCTGGCTTTTGTAAAACGGGAGCTGTGCGGCATCCATCCATAAGATGCTTTTCCTCTCCTGCAGCAAACGGTCATATTGGGCAAGCGAACCGGAATCACTGACAAACGTATAACCTTCATTGGCAATGACAACAGGCTTGGGATTCAGAAGGTACAATTGGGTATGGCTAATCAGAGAGTTGGACCCGTCGATAATGAGCAGGGTCCTGTAGATCTCCTGTACTAGATCATAACTGCTGGCAAAGTTCAATTCCTTAAGCTTAATACCCAGATTGGGGTCGTAGGACCAATGGGAAAAAGTCATCTCCAAGGCGGCAAACTGGGCTTCCACGTTCCGCTCCTGTTGTATGATGTTATTGTGATGTAAACGCCGCAGCTCATTTTCAACCTTTCCTGTCACTACCCAATAGATGGAAAAGCCCATTATCAAGCCGGGAATGGAAGCAATCAACAAAATGATGATAAGACTTTTTTGAAAAAAGCTTCTTTTACGTTTACCCAAAGCTTAATCACCCGCCATGTTTATTCAGGAATTTCACCTGGGCATCCTAAGCTCATTTGACCCAAGCAATTCCATGCCGAATTTTTTCGACTATTATACCATAAATCAACAGGAAAACGATTTCGACGAAAAAGCCATCGAAATCGTTTGTTAACCGCCTTCAGCATTATCCTTTAACGGACCCCACCATGGCTCCCTTCGCGAAGTGCTTTTGAAGGAACGGATATACACACAGGATGGGAACCGTAGCCACCACAACTGCCGCCATCTTTAATGTTTCTGTTGGCGGAGCCACGTTAATGGAGCTTTGCGCCAAATCGCTGCTTTGCGCGTTCATCAGCATGTTTTGCAGAAGCACCTGAATCGGCCATTTGGCGGCATCGTTCAGATACAACAGCGCTGAGAAGTATGCATTCCAGAAGCCTACCGCATAGAACAAACCAAATGCGGCCAGGGAAGGCAGTGAAAGCGGCAGAATGATTTTGAAGAAGGTTGTGATATCGTTGCAGCCGTCCAAAGCAGCCGATTCCTCCAGCTCCGCCGGGATGCTGTCAAAGAAGCTTCTCATCAGAATAACGTTCCAGCCGCTGGCAAGAGCGGGGAGGATCAGCGACCAGGTGTTGTTGATCAAGTGAAGATTGCGGATCAACAAGTATGGGGGAATAATGCCCGGGCTGAACAGAATCGTCACAAGGATCATAACATTGAAGATTCTCCGTCCCGGCAGCCGTCTCCGGGAGAGGGCATAAGCCAAGGCGGCCGTAACAGCCAGGCTGCATGCAGTACCTACTGTGGCCAGGAAGCCGCTGTTGCCAAGAGATCGTATGAACGCCTTCGTACCCAGCAAATATTCATAGGATGCCAAGGACCAGTTCCTCGGGAAAATGATGAATTTCGAGGTCAGATACTCTGTCGGGTCCGTAAAGGAAACCACGAATACATAATAAATCGGAAAAAATGTCACTATGGCAACCAAGGCCATGATGAATATATTTATGGTGTCAAAAATGCGGTCCGTTTTGCTTTTGATCATTTTCGGGTTCCTCCTAGTAAACGCCTTCTTCGCCGAACTTCTTAGCCAACTTGTTGGATAAAACAACCAGGGTCAAGCCTACCAGTGATTTGAACAAGCCGGCCGCGGTACTGTAGCTGAATTGGCCTTGTCTAACCCCAACGGTGTATACATACGTATCGAACACTTCCGCTACATTGGATACCGCCCCGTTATACATCAGGAAAATCTGCTCGAAGCCCACATCCATCATGTTGCCCAAACGGAGGATCAGCATGACGATAACCACGCCGCGGATGGCAGGCAGGGTTACATGCCAGATTTGGCGCAGACGGCCAGCCCCGTCAATCCGCGCCGCTTCATACAGACCGGGATCGACACCGGCGATTGCAGCCAAGAAGATAATCGTGCCCCAGCCCGCTTCTTTCCACATGGACTGCATGACGATCATCAACCAAAAAGCATTGGGATTCGTCAATACGTCAATCTTTTCCCAGCCAACGGCCTCGAAGATTTTGTTAACCAGACCGTCTCCCTTCGCGAACAGCATAAAAGTCAGACCGGCAATGATAACCCAGGACAGGAAATGCGGCATGTAAACGATGGTCTGGATAAATTTCTTATAGGTTTCGCTGCGCAGTTCGTTTAAGAACAACGAGATGATAATAGGCAAGGGGAAGAATAAAATCAGGTTGAGCAGGTTGATGCCCAAGGTATTGCGGAAGATCATCAAGAAGTCAGGATTCGAGAAAAAGCGTTGAAAATGTTCAAATCCCACCCAGGGACTGTTCAATATCCCCGAGAATGGCGAATAGTTCTGGAAGGCAATGATGACCCCGAACAACGGGACGTATTTGAAGACCAGGAAAAACAACAGTCCCGGCAAAGCCAGAAGATACAAATACCGGTTTTTAACGATCTCCAAGCCCAGCCGCTTCATCTTGCCGGACGATGCCGGTGTGTTCAGCACTGCGGGGGTTTTTTCTACATTCTCCATCAGTAATGGCTCCTTTCATCTGGCACGGGAATAACCCGGTGTTCCTCATAATCGAAATACTTGCCCTCCAGAAGACCGATCAAGGTTCCAGTGATCCGGACCTCCAGTTCGTTCTCGCCCTGCCGCAGAAGGGCCGCTTCACCTTCCCAAAGATACGGCGACCAAGGCCGCACACCGAGAGATTGGCCGTTTAACAGCACCTCAGCCGTATCGTGAATCTTCCAGTTGTTGAAGCTTAGGGTGAACCGTTCTGCATCCGGCGTCCCGGAAAACCCAAGCGTGCGGGTGAATGACCATGTGCCGGCGTAATAGGGGTATCCCGAATAGTAGCGGGCCATTTCCAGCGTGTCTGCCGCAGATGGCTGCTCCGTTACCACAGGGAAGCCGTCTGCATCGAATTGAACGCCGAAGTCGCCGTACAGGTAAAGCGCATCCACAACGCCGTCCCAATCGTGCTGAACCAGCACTTCCACAACCAATTCATTCCAGCCGCCGGTCAAGCTGCTGCGTACATCGCAGAGAATGTTGGCATTGTCATAGACCATTTCTGCCGCGAAGCATTCTCTTGTATAGGAGGCCCCGTTCAGCTTGAGCGTCCACTCCCCGAGCACTGCTGACCGGTCCATCAGCAATTGGCATGTTTCAGGCAGCTTCTCCACGAAGAAACGGACCTTGTAGCTGCAAGGAATCGGGTAAGTCAGATTCAGCTTCTTCGGTGTACCGAAAATTTGGCTGAAGGTTACAGGCAGCTTGACTTGTTCGGCCGCATCCGCACATTGGTCAATGAAGGTTTTGGCCTGCACCGGAATGCCTTGGCCGCTATCCATGCCGCCGATGGCAAGTGTGAAATGCTCCAAGCGGAGAGCATTGGGTGCGAGAGCCTTCAGCTTCCAAGGACCTTCAGCGTCAACGGTCAGCTCTTGAACCGGCTGTGCAGACTGTGCAGGTAAAGTTTCAACACCGGCGGCTGACCGGGTAAACCGGATCATGCGGGAGGAATAAGGAGCGATGGGAAGAGTGACCGAAACGTGCTGTTCTGAACGTTCTGCCTCCAGCCGGGCAACAGACCCCGTTTCCAGGTCCAACAGTTCAGCCGCTACCGGTGCTTCCGCCGCGTCAGACCACACTTCGGCCACATCCAGGATAAACCGTCCCTCCCGGCTTGCCCCCTCCTGATTGCTGGCAAATACCACATATTCGGTATCCGATACATACCGGCATTGCATCAGGAAGGAGCGCGAGCCGGGACCGCAATCCAGGGTAACGGGTCTTGACGCCAGCCGCTCCAGCAGCTGGTCCAGCTTCTCAAGCGCCGCCTGAAGGCCGCCGTCCTGGTATGGGATGAAATACGCGGCCAAATCTCCCTTCGCCGTCACAGCCGTACCCTGCGGTCCATTCAGCCCGAAGGTCTCGGCAGCTTCTTCCGGTACGGTGCTGCCTGATTCGATCCGGTCAACCGGCAGCGATCCGTATGCAATAGCCGTTCCCCCCGCTTGCAGAAACCGCTTGATCGTTTCCCATGCCTGCTGCTCCAGGTTGGACATGGGAGGCAACAGAAGCATAGAATAAGCTGCTTTTCCTATAATAAGTTTGCTGTCCTCTATTTGGGCTTCTGCCAACAGCTCCGCATCCAGATGATCATAGTCATATCCCGATTGCAGAAGATGCTTTCTGAGACCTCCCCAGCCGCTCTTGAATTGGTCAACCTTCTGTTTCTCCACCGGATCATGCCCGTCGTAATCAAAGTGATGCAGCGGATTGGAAAGATGGGTCCAAAGCGTGGTAGTCGGGTCAACCATGGCAATCCGGATATCCGCGGAGCCTTGGGACATGATATAGCTGATTCTGCCTGTGTAGTCTCCTAATTGGCGGAAATGGCTCCAGTAAGGGTTTTGGTAAAATTGGGACGGCGGTGCGTCATGCTGGGTCAACCCGTCCACCGTGTAGAAGAAAGCATGGAACGTAAACATATTGATGCCCATTGCGGCCATACGGTCGATCATCCATCTGGCGTCCTGCAGGTTCATGGACCAGCCCACACTGTGGAAGCATTCATCCAAATTCCGCTCCCGGCTGAGCTGTCTGGCGATGGAGCTCATCATCTTGGGATTGTCCCGGAAGCTGGTGGCATACCGGTCAAGAATCCACTCGAGGGAGCGTCCCAGCTTCTCGTGGCTGCTGTCGCCTCCCGGAACATGGCTGTACCGTTGGGTCGTCATCCTGATGGACGGTACTTCCGCCACATATTGCAGTCCGTTCTCCTCACACCAGTCATAAACCTGCTTATGGTACGAGTCAGTCAGAAGCTCATGAAGCGCCTGAAAGTAGTCATACCGGATTCGCGCCGCGTCCTTGTAGGATGCATCCGTCAGAGCCGGCAAATGACCGATAATGGAATAGCCGTTGCGCTCTTGGAAGTAAGCTTCCAGCTTCGGCGTCCAAGGCCGCCCCAGGAGTCCGATTTCGTCCGTGAACATTCCCTTGACCGTCTTGCCGAATTCTTCGCCGAAATGCTCCTTGTAGCGGTCATGGGTGAGCTTGATGAAGGTAGCCATCGCTTCCTTGTTGCAAGGGTCCACGAAGGTGCCGTAATATTTGAAATCGTCGATTTCCTTCGCCTGATAGACAACCACATCCCACTGTCCGTTGCCCGCGGGCGCTTCCCAGTCCAGCCGGTAAACGGTCCGGTAGGTGAAGAAACGCTTCTGGTTATAAGCGGTCAAGCCTGTCTTTTGGAAAACCGGGTCCGCCTGCCAATTACCAATGGCGCTCTTGATATCGATTGCCCCCGACCAGTCCCGCTCACCGGATTCGCTTACAGGTACAGCCAGGGCGCTTAGAATGTTAGCCCAGGGAAGCTCTTTGACCAGCTTGGACCCTGCTGCCACCCGCTCCTCCGTGAATACCAGATGCTTTTGTTTTGCATCCGGATGGATGAGCGTTACTTCTCCTCCGGCTATTCCGCTGGGATACGGGTATTCATCATACAGCCAAACATGCATGCCTCTTTCCTTGGCCGCATTCACGGCTGCCTTCACTTTGCTGAACCAGGCATCCGACAAATACGGAATTTGCAGCCCTTGACGGGGGCAGATGAAGAATCCGCCTACTCCCTTATCATTCATCTCTTCTATTTGCCGTTCCATTTCATGATCGTCCATCTCCCCGTTCCAGAACCAGAACGGATGAATGCGGTACTCCGCTGCAGGATTAAGAAACTGTTCCCTTTGCAATGCAGCATCCCCTTTCTTTCAGCAGGCTGTTTCAATCGATGTACCCTAACATTAGATTCCCCGGGGTTTCCCGGCAAGAATCATTTCTTGCAGGAGCCCGCGGAAGCCGGATTTCGGCCGATAACACTTTCTTGCCGCTTAACAATTCGTTGCTTTCCTGATGAATCTTCTTAAGAAAGACCTTACGGATGAGCACCGTCAGGTCCTTTTTACGTTTCCAAAGGTGTAACACCTTTTTCGGTAAACGTCAAATAGTCCCCACCTAGGCGGAAGATGGGGATGCGGGTACACTATGGAGTAGAACGAAACACGCGGCAAGTCAAAGGAAGCGAAGGAGA
>JAQSYI010000064.1 GCA_029256185.1 Paenibacillaceae bacterium | reverse complement strand
TTTTACGTAAATGCCGGTTTGGCATTTTCATTCGGGGGCTCCCCCAAAAGTACCCGGATTTTGCTTC
Organism: Paenibacillaceae bacterium; assembly: GCA_029256185.1. Lineage (GTDB taxonomy): Bacteria > Bacillota > Bacilli > Paenibacillales > NBRC-103111 > Paenibacillus_AR. The sequence continues at coordinate 34,792 of JAQSYI010000064.1, read as the reverse complement.
GGAGCATCTCGTCACTTTTGGGGGAATGTTTTGCACAGATGCATGATTGCAGCAACCAATGGAATAAGGGAGGAACACACATTGAATCAGAATCAATTGCTTGAATTTCATACGATCTTAACCCAACTGGCTGAGCTGGCCATGTCGGAGGGAGCCAAAGCCAAGCTGCTGGCGCTCTCGCCGTCCCTCAATGAGAGGCAATGCAGAAGCGGCATGCATGAAACCACGGAAGCGAGGAAAATGCTGGATGCCTTGGGCAGCCCGCCGCTTGCGCTAATGAAGGAGCTTGATCCCATAATGCAGCAGGTAAGGCTTGGCGCCATGCTATTCCCGGAGCAGCTTGCGGCTATTGCGCAATTCCTCAATTCGTGCAAGCGGATGAAGATTTATCTGAAAAAAGCGGAGTCCCTGAATGTGGACGCGGCCTTCTACGGAGGCTCGCTGTATGAATTGACAGAGCTGCATGATGAGATTGAGCGCATCATTCGCAACGGCGGGGTGGACAGCGGCGCATCCCCGGCCCTGGGCAGCATCCGCCGCAAACAGGAGCATGCCGCCGCCGCGGTGAAAGCCAAGCTGGCGGATCTTCTCCGCAGCAGGAAGGAGTGGTTCGCCGACGGATATGTCACGACCCGCGCGGGCAGATTCGTGCTGCCGGTGAAGAAGGAGTACAAGAATCAGGTTAGCGGTACAGTCATTGAAGCCTCCAATACAGGCAGCACCTATTTCATTGAGCCGTCCTCCGTACGTAAGCTGCAGGATGAGATCAGCGTCCTGCAGGCAGAGGAGGAGGAGGAGATCAGAATCATTCTTTGCGGTCTCACCGAGATGGTGGACAGGCAATTGGCCGAGATTGAAGCGAACCGCGGGACGATGGAAACGCTGGACTTCATCTTTGCCAAAGCCAGGCTCTCCGTCCGCATGCAGGCTATTCCCGTCCCGTTGACTACGGATAGGACCATCGTCATCGTACAAGGCAGGCATCCGCTGCTGAAGCCGGAGTCCTGTGTCCCCCTTAACTTTCGTTTGGGAGAGGGAATCCGGGGCATTGTCATCACCGGGCCCAATACGGGGGGCAAAACAGTTGCCCTGAAAACGATCGGGCTGCTGTCTCTTATGGCCCAAAGCGGCTTGCATGTACCCGCGGCGGAGGGGACCTCCTTCTGTATGAACAACGCGGTGCTGTACGATATTGGCGACGGGCAGAGCATATCGGAGAATCTGTCCACCTTTTCCTCCCACATGACCAATATTATCCGGATTCTGGAGATGGCCACGGAGGAGACGCTGGTGCTGCTGGATGAGCTGGGCTCCGGCACTGATCCCGCCGAAGGAATGGGACTGGCGGTGGCGATTCTCGATGAACTGAGGAGCAAGAAGGGGCTGTTCGTAGCCACGACCCACTATCCTCAGGTTAAAGAGTTCGCCATGCGCTCCGAGGGACTGGTGAACGCCAGGATGGAATTCGACCGGGATAGCCTGAAGCCGCTGTATATTCTGAATATCGGGGAGGCCGGGGAGAGCTGCGCGCTGCATATAGCCAGGCGGCTGGGACTCGCGGAGCATATGCTGAAGCGCGCTTATGCGGAGGCGTACCGTTCCGGCGGGGAGGAGCTGCGGCAAGAACAAGACGGCCGCCATTCCGCGGCTGTCAAGCACGGCAGCGCATCCATCCCTGGCCTGCAGAAGGATCTGCCTCCCAAGACTGTGCGGCACGGCGGGCAGAAGTATCAGATCGGCGACAGCGTAACGGTTTACCCGCAGAAGGCAGTGGGCATTATCTTCAAACGCTGTGATGAGCAAGGAATGCTCGGCGTGCAACTGAAGGGCAAGAAGCAATTCGTCAACCATAAGCGGCTGAAGCTGCTAGTCGCGGCAACGGAGCTGTATCCCGAGGATTATGATTTTTCCATCGTGTTTGATACCGTGGAGAACCGCAAAGCCAGGCGGAAGATGGAAAAGGGCCATCAGGCCGGTCTGAAGATCACACGCCGGGAAGAAGAAAGCGAATGAAGATTTGATTTGAGGAGGAGGGGTGCAACTGCGCCTCTCCAATTTTGTCTCGATCCTGCCGATCGGGTTTGCAGCACTTGTGCCCGCAACGGTCAGGAGACAGAATCTGTAATTGGCCGGAAAACATGCTATAATAAACTGGACAAGTTGCGGAATTCGGCAACGGATAAAAAAGTCGGGACATAATGCACACAACGGACAATTCCGCTTGAGGTTGTCCGAACATTTTATAGAAGGAACAGGGGGCAATTCATGGGTTCGCCAGTCATGACTTTACGCGATATCCCGCAAAATGAACGACCGAGGGAACGGATGCAGATGCAGGGGGCACAGGCTCTGAGCAATGCTGAACTTCTGGCTATACTTTTGCGTACAGGGACGGTTGCAGAATCTGCGGTGCGGCTTGCCGAGCGGATTCTGGGGGAAGCCGGCAGTCTGAAGGGGCTTATCGATCTGCGGCTGGAGCAGCTGACTTCCATCAAGGGAGTGGGACCGGCCAAGGCGTTGCAGCTTCAGGCGGGAGTGGAACTGGGGCGCAGGCTGTCCCGTTCGGCTCCGGAGGAGCGGCATACCATCCGCTCTCCCGGAGATGCGGCTGAGCTGTTGATGGAGGACATGCGCTACCTGACCAAGGAGCATTTCGTGTGCCTGTTTCTGAATACGAAGAACCATGTGATCGGCCAAGAAACCGTCTCCGTCGGAAGCCTGAATGCAACGGTCGTTCATCCCCGCGAGGTGTTCCGTTCCGCTATCCAGCGAAGCAGCGCCGCGATCATCTGTGCCCATAACCATCCCAGCGGCGATCCGACACCAAGCCATGAGGATATTGAACTGACCAAACGGCTTGCGGCAGCCGGAGATATTGTGGGCATCGAGCTGCTGGACCATTTGGTAATAGGGGACCAGCGCTACATTAGCCTCAAGGAAAAAGGGTATATGTGATTTTGTTCCAACCCGCATCACCGAATTGCATCGGTCGTTCGCTTTTTCTACCGCAATCAGGGTGACCTGCTTCATGTTTGCGCTTCCTGATTCGGCATAAAAAGCTACCGCTAAAGACGAACCCGCATCACCGAATTGCATCGGTCGTTCGCTTTTTCTATAATAGACAAGATGCACCTAAATTCAGGATAGGCCCTCATCGAGATCAAGCGAGCAGGATGGGCACAGAAGGGAGAGCATGCCATGTTTGGCGGCTTTACAAGAGACTTGGGAATTGACTTAGGTACAGCGAACACGCTGGTATATGTGAAAGGAAGAGGAATTGTCGTCAGGGAACCGTCCGTTGTGGCCCAGCGTACCGATATGAACAACAAGCAGATCGTGGCAGTAGGCGAATCCGCCAAGCGGATGATCGGCCGGACGCCCGGCAATATCCGGGCTGTGCGCCCAATGAAGGACGGGGTCATCGCCGACTTCGAGACTACGGCCACCATGATCAAATATTTCATCCGCCAGGCGCAAAAGCAGCGTTGGCTGTTCCAACGCCATCCCAACGTGATGGTATGCGTGCCCTCGGGCATCACCGCAGTGGAAAAACGCGCTGTAGAGGATGCCACCAAGCAGGCGGGAGCAAGGGATGCGTATACGATTGAGGAGCCGTTCGCGGCCGCGATCGGGGCGGATCTGCCTGTATGGGAGCCGACGGGCAGCATGGTGGTGGATATTGGCGGGGGAACCACGGAAGTAGCCGTCATCTCCCTGGGGGGGATTGTTACATCCCGCTCCATCCGGATTGCCGGCGATGAGATGGATGAAGCCATTATCCAGTACATCAAGCGCACATACAACCTGGCCATCGGAGAAAGAACCGCCGAGCAGATGAAGCTGGAAATCGGTTCAGCCATGTCTCTGGAGAAGGTGGAGCCCATGGAGATAAGAGGCCGGGATCTGGTATCCGGTCTGCCCAAGACCATCTCCGTCTCTTCCACGGAAGTGTCGGAGGCCCTTGCCGATACTGTCAACAGCATTGTCGAAGCGGTCAAGGTTACGTTGGAGAAGTGTCCGCCGGAGCTTGCCGCCGATATTATGGACAGAGGGATCGTGCTGACAGGAGGAGGAGGCTTGCTGCGCAACCTGGACAAGCTGTTGTCGCGGGAAACCGGCATGCCTGTGCTGGTGGCGGAGAATCCCCTGGATTGTGTTGCAATAGGAACAGGACGGGCTCTGGAAAACATTCATCTGTTCAAGTCAAGATCCGGACCGGCCTACCGCGGACGGCGGTAGAGTGCCCGGTTAGTTCAGCTAAGTAAGAGGGTGTAAGGATTGTTTCGAATGTTCGGTAACAAGAAGCTGCTGCTGTTGATGCTGGCCCTCATGTTTTTTATCGCATTGATGGGCCTTACCCTCAACAGAAGATCCGGCATCACCTGGCCGGAAAGAGTTGTCAAAGACACAGTATCCTGGACCCAGGGATGGTTGTACAAGCCCGCTCGTTATGCAGCGGGTTTCTTTCAGGACGTACGGCATATGCGTCAAACCTATGAAGAGAACAAGGTGCTGAGGATGGCCCTCTCCCAACACGTCAAGGACACCATGAGACTGAACCTGCTGGAGGCCCAGAACAAGAACTTAAAGGAGGTTCTGGACTTTACCGAGCGTCAGAAGAATGCCGATAATTATCAGTACCTGGTGGCGGAAGTGGTGTCGGTCAGCCCGGACCCGTACAGCAATACGGTGAATATCAATCTGGGCTCTCTTGACGGCATTAAGGAAAATATGGCGGTCATGTCCATTGAAGGGCTGCTGGGCCGTGTCTCCAAGGTATCCAACTTTACCTCAAGCGTTCAATTGCTGGTGGATATGAGCGAAGGAAGCGGGGGCTCGGTGGAGCGGCAGCTGGAGAAAGGAATTGCGGCCACTGTCAAAGGCAAGGAAGACAAGGTATTCGGAACCATTGAGTATTACAGCAACGATAAGCAAGGCCTGATCATGACCAGAATCAACCAGATGAGCGAGGTTAACCTGGAGGTTGGCGATACCATCGTCACCTCCGCGCTGGGCCAGGTGTTCCCCAAGGGACTGGAGATCGGCCAGGTTACGGAGAAGAAGCCCGGCGACTACGGTATCGACTATGTGGCCACTGTCCAGCCCAAAGCTTCGGATTTCCGCCATCTGCGGGAAGTGCTCGTGGTCAAGGTTCCCGAGGTGGAGTAAATGATAAAGCGATGGTTGATATTCGGCTTGCTTCTGTTGCTGTTTTTGCTGGAAGGGACAGTGCTTAAATGGGTGATTCCTTCCGTTTGGCAGGAGAATATCTCCGTGTCCACCCATTTTACCCTGATCGTCATACTGTTTATCGCCCTGTATGTCAACCGTCATCTGGCTCTCGCTTACGGGCTTGGCTTCGGGTTATTGCATGACGTGGTTTATTACGGTCCGGCCATGATAGGCACATACTCCTTCGCCATGGCGGTGGTGGCCTATTTGGCAGGCCTTGCCGCCAACCGCTCCCGGCCCAATATCCTTTACAGCATGTTCATTATCATTGCAGGCAATTTTATATTCGAAGCCATTATCTACAGCTTGTACAGGTTATTCCAGGTTACGAGAGATACGCCCCAGTGGATGTTCTTCCATATCATGCTCCCCAGCGTCCTGATCAATCTGTTGTTTGCTCTCCTGATCTATGTTCCGCTGCGCAAATGGCTGGAGGATCTGGCCGCGCAATCGGTCAAGGAGGATTAATTTCGTTAAGCAAGCAGGAGAATTGGTCCGGCAGACAGAAGAGATATAGCTTGGGAGGGGAAATCATGGCGGCAGTCAAACATCCGGTTACAATCAAAGGCGTCAAAGACGGCTTGCTGTTTCTCTTCGACGACAATTGTCCGTTCGAGCAAGTGATCGGCGATTTGACGCACAAGCTGGAGAAAACCCATCAGAACATTCTGACCGGGCCTCTGATTCATGTCTTCGTCAAGCTGGGCAAGCGGGAGACTACGGAAGAACAGAAGGAGCAGATCCGCACCATTATCGGCGCACGCGGAAACCTGTTGATCCAATCCATCGAGTCCGATGAGCCCAAGGCTGCGGACAACAAGGAAGCGCCGCTCCAACTGGTCAAGAATATTATCCGCTCGGGGCAGATTCTGCATATAGACGGCAATCTCATGCTGATGGGGGATGTGAATCCCGGGGGTATGGTAACGGCTACCGGCGATATATATATTATGGGCTCGTTGCGGGGAATGGCGCATGCAGGCTGCGAGGGCAACGATAAGGCGGTTATAGCCGCGTCACATATGAAACCAACCCAATTGCGCATCGCGCAGGTCATCAGCCGTCCACCGGACGAATGGGGCATTGGCGACACTTACATGGAGTTTGCATACATCAACAACGGAGTTATGGAAATTGACAAGATTCAGCATATGCACCGGATTCGTCCGTAATGCAGCCCAGCTTCAATAACGGAAAGGAGTGAGAGCAGATGGGAGACGCTATTGTTATTACATCGGGCAAGGGTGGAGTCGGCAAGACGACCACTTCCGCCAACATTGGCACGGCGCTTGCGTTGCAAGGCAAAAAGGTATGTATGGTGGATACGGATATCGGATTGCGCAACCTGGATGTGGTGATGGGCCTGGAAAACCGGATCATTTATGATTTGGTGGACGTGGCAGACGGGCGCTGCCGGCTTCCCCAAGCCTTGATCAAGGACAAGCGGTTCGATGAGCTGTACCTGCTGCCTGCCGCCCAGACCAAGGATAAGAACGCCGTTTCGCCCGACGCCGTCCGCAAGATTGTACTGGATTTGAAGAAGGATTTCGACTTTGTAATCATTGACTGTCCTGCGGGAATCGAGCAGGGCTACAAGAATGCGGTTGCCGGAGCGGATAAGGCAATCGTGGTTACCACTCCGGAGAATGCTGCGGTACGGGATGCAGACCGCATTATCGGTCTTCTGGAAAACGACGGCATTCGTTCGCCTAAGCTTATCATCAACCGGATCCGCTTCAGCATGATGAAGAAGGGCGATATGCTGGACATCGAAGAGGTATGCCAGGTGTTGGCCATCGATTTGCTGGGGATTGTTCCTGATGACGAATATGTGATTAAAGCCGCCAATTCCGGAGAGCCCACCGTCATGAATCCCGTTTCCCGGGCTGCAATTGCCTACCGCAATATCGCGCGGCGGATTTTGGGGGATACGGTGCCGCTTATGCAGATGGATGAAAAATCAGGACTTCTCATCAGGATGAAGAAGTTCTTTGGAGTGGGTTAACCGCCAATGCTTGCCAAACTAAAGAAGATTGATTGGTTTATCGTGTTGATCCTGCTCACGCTTGTCGTGATCAGTTGCTTTCTCGTATATAGCGCCACGGTGGACAAGCAGGATTACGGACCTGATTTTTATAAGCTGATCCCCCGGAATGCCTCCATCGGATTAGTGGTTTTCTTCATCGTAGCACTGGTTGATTTCCGTATTTTAGTCAAGATGGCTCCTTACGGTTATCTCTTCGGCATCGCATTGCTGGTTGCTTTGCGCTTCTGGGGAGTCAAGAGAGAAGGGGCAACCGGTTGGTTCGCCACCCCTATGGGAGATTTTCAACCCGCCGAGCTGATGAAGATCCTGATCATTATCGCCATCGCAGCGTATGTGGCCAGGCGGAAGGGAGAGCGGCTGGGCTTCCTGCGCGATGTGCTGCCCATCGGGCTGATTGTCTTTGTTCCCTTCATCCTGGTTCTGGTGCAGCCTGACTTGGGCAACGCCATGATTTTTCTGGTGATTCTGCTCGGGATGTACTGGATCGGCAATATCAAGTACACCCATGTGCTGATCGGTACGGCCGCAGTTGTGCTGTTGGTAGGCAGCTTCGTCTATGTATTCAAGACCTATCATGACAAGATCGAAGTAATGGCGGGTTACGAATATGCCCACTGGGTGGAGCGGATTGATACATTCATCGATCCCGATTCCGTAGATGCCGACAAGAGCTACCAGTATGACCGTTCCAGAATAGCCATTGGCTCCGGCAGGCTGTCGGGGGACGGTTACCTGAAGGGAAACTCGGTCCATAATAACTTTGTTCCAGTTGCTTATTCCGATGCCATATTCGTGGTGGTGGCGGAGGAATTCGGCTTCATCGGATCATCGGCGCTTCTGCTGCTCTACTTCGTGCTGATCTACCGGATGATTCTGATCTCCATCCAGTCCACCAGTCTGGCCGGCTCCTATATCATCGTTGGTATTGTTTCCATGTATGTTTTCCAGATATTCCAGAATATAGGTATGTTCCTGGGGCTGATGCCGATTACGGGGATTACACTCCCCTTCGTAAGCTACGGGGGAACTTCGCTATTGATCAATATGCTGTCCCTGGGCCTTGTCATGAGTGTGAAGATCCACCAGGAGAAGGAGTTTATGTTCGGGGCAGAAGATGAGGAATGATGGAAGAATGAGTATAAAATCCGGCATAGTGGATGTCCGGTGCAGTACAGCCCCGACTTTCCTGTTCATTTCCAGGGATGATCGGGGCTTTTTTTATAGAGGGGAGAGTGGAAATCCATTCCGATTTTAGCCGAATAAGAGCGCTCATGTCCCTTAGCCTCGCATGCGTCGTAACGCAACGCAGCCGCTCCTCTTCGCCATACGGCCACAGGAGACGGGTCTCTCAAGCATCTGTTTTCATGTCCATCCGGGGCAGATTTATGAATTGACGGCGTTCTGATTTTATTTGCAGAAGAAAACCTGGCTGAGGTTTGGGCTTCGACGGCGGATTTTCTTGTGCGAGAGCAATTTACTGCAACAAAAAATAAAATTGCTATGCCGCGCCTATCGCCTGTTTCATTATGGTAAGCAGTCTTTTCATACACTATCCCATTCGCTCAGTATTACCCCATAGAACTCCCGGTCTTCCTTCACCTGTTGTTTTGCTAACCGTTTACTTTCCGAGCAACTCCTCCTCCCCCTAGCTTCTCCCCAATTGCTCCTCCACGCGCTTGTTTCCTCAGCTGCTTATCTACCCGCTTGTCTTTCCTCAGTTGTTCTCCACGTGCTTGCTTTTCTTCAGTTGCTTATCTACCTGCTTGTCTTTCCTCAGTTGCTCCTCCACGCGCTTGCTTTTCCTCAGCTGCTTATCTACCCGCTTGTCTTTCCTCAGTTGTTCTCCACGCGCTTGTTTCCTCAGTTGCTTATCTACGCGCTAACTTTTCCCCAGTTGTTTTTCCATCCGGTTGCTTTTTCTCCTACGCCGCTTCTCGGCAACAAAGACTAACAGATATGCACACGTGCTTCTGGAGAATGGTAGTAACGGACAGCGGGCGTTGCAGCCGAAGTGCATTAATGCCCTCCACAGGAGGAGGTTTCACTATCATTTCGAGGAAGGGAAGCCCTCTCTCAAAGATCGGGGTCAAAGAATAACTCACATGCAGGAATAAAACCTGAAACTGCCGGGGGTCCAACGAGAAAAAGGGGTTGAACAAATGTAACTTTTATTAGAAAACTCCTGCGGTGACACAAATCCGGCTTATCCCCGCGAAGATTGGCTGGCCTGCCCGTGCCAAATTCACCCGGCTGCAAAATTCATAAAAGTAAAGCTGAAGATGCTTCTTCCCGATTCCGTGAAAGGTGCGATGCAACCAACTCCGAGCTTGATTCACCAAGGGCATGGCTATCTTATCGCTGCGGCGGATATGACGGTTGATCAGGCAACTCACCACAGTGGCGTCCTTCTCCATAAGCTCCTCACGAAAATCTACTAGCGCCTTGGGCAAAATTCGCCGATGAGAAAGTTGCTCCGAAGGAACCGTTCGAATGACGAGCCGCTCCGGGTCTCCTGCATCGGACAAGGAGGTGCCTACCAAAAGAGCGGTTTCCCGCGGGCAGGCAATGAAGGACTGGGAAAAGGGCGACCGCCCGTAAGCCGCGTCATGAATCACCACATCTCCAGCCAGGGGAGTAGTCTTCTCCTCCTTGGCTAAAGCGCAACGGATCTTGTGCAGCATGCTCCAAGCGGTTTTATAGGTGACGGACAGCAAATGTTGCATCCGAAGGGCACTGATACCTTGTTCGGGATCAGACAACAGACGGATGGCGGCAAACCATTTGGTCAGAGGAGTATGGGAGCCTTCCATCACTGTCCCGGCAATCAGGGAAGTCTGATGCCGGCAACGGGCGCATTCATATAAGGGAAGGCGACGGGTGGAGATGGTATAGGCATGGCGGTGCCTGCAAATGGAACATACGAATCCTTGCGGCCACTTCAAGGCAAATACATAGTCGATACAAGCAGCTTCCGAATCCAACAAGTCTTCAGGTGGCAGATGGGTCAGCGGTATAGGTGGTTGTGAAGCGGTCAAAACAAACACCTCCTCGTGGAATGAATACCGTCAAACATAACTCTCTCATGGAGAGAAAATTCTTCATATAACTTGAAAGAGGGAAGTCTTACAATTATTACCTGTTCGCCGCAAAGTTTTTGCAAACCGGCAGAAGAAAGACATAGTCGTTAGTGCAAATTAGCTTATTCCCGAAAGACAGATTGTTATAAATCCAAGTGAATACATTTCAATTATACCGAACGTAAGTTCCTGTTTCAAGCATGCTTAAAGATATATTGAAATAAATATTCGATAGTTCTTCAATGTGATTTAGCGGAAAATGTGTAAGTTCAATAAGCGAGGAGCAAGTTTAGGGGAGAAGGGGGGAAGAGTACCAGATTCAAGACAAGTCTATAAACAGAAGGCTCCTGATGAAAGGGGATAGTATATGGAAAGGAGGAAAAAAGCATAAGCAGGCTTCGGAAGGCTTCTGAACCCATTGAGCATCGGTATAAACCGAACACCTGATGAAAGGGGATAGTATGCGAAAAGGAGGAAAAAGAAACACACCCCCTTGATTAGGAAGGGATATTATGCCAAGTAAAGAGTGACGGTCTTAAATTGAAGAGGAACCTTCTGCGCTTTCATAAAGCACGCCGGACAGGCATAGGATGAACTATCCGATTCATGGGGTTCAGTTTAGGAGGGATTCCGGCATGGAAGTAAAAGCCAATGTCTATAGAAGAAGACAAGACCGCATTAAAGCATTGCAGTCCCGTGAAGCATTGCAGTCCCGTGAAGCATTGCAGTCCCGTGAAGCAGGGCAGTTTCGTGAAGCGGGGCAAGATCGTGACGGACGGCAGTCCCGTGAAACGAGGCAGGATCGTGAAGCGGATCGTGAGGGACAGCAGTCACGTGGGGTGGGGCAGTTGCAAGACGGAGGGCAATACCGGAATACGGCGCAGCTGCAAGACGGACAGTGGAATTCTTCCCCAGGCGGCTTGGGGGCAGGCACTCCCCCCGCTTCCCAGCCTCCCCTGTGGATACGGGGGCCGATGGATGAAGACCACGGCGGAGATCCGGAGCTTGCCTGGAAGCAACGGCAAAAGCAGTTGCTGGAATGGTATTCCCGGCAGGAGGAGCGGGAGCAGGGTGGTCCTGCCTTTGGGCATAGGGACCAGAATAATGGAATCAATACCCGGCCCGGCCGGGGGGGCAGAGGGCTGAGCAAGCTCTTCAAGATCAGGCTGGGAGTCGCCCTGCTGCTGTTCGCTGCCGTCTGGAGCATGTTTCAACTTGATGCGCCTTGGGCCAAGCAGAGCAAGGATTGGGTAACGGCAGCTCTGGAAAAGGAAATGAATTTCTCCCAGGCAGCTGCCTGGTATGAAAGAACCTTCAGCGGTACTCCCTCTCTGCTTCCTGCTTTCGGCGACCGTCAGGAAGCTGCCAAGGTTCAGGGCAAGGCTGTCACCGACCACTTTGTCCAGCCTGTCAAAGGAACAGTCTTCCAGGTATTCACAGACAAACAGGAGGGAATCTGGCTCACTACCCGCCGCAATGCCCAGGCTGCCTCCATTGATGAAGGCCGTGTGGAATTTGCAGGTGAGAAGGAAGGGACGGGACATACGATCATTATCCGTCATGCCAACGGCTACCGCACAACTTACGGATGGCTTAAGCCTACCCAGTGGGAGACGGGAGACTGGCTGAAGGCCGGAGAGGTGCTGGGGGTCGTATCGGATGAGCGGGAGGGGCAGGATGGCAGGCTTTATCTGGCCATTATGAAGGATGAGCACTATATCAACCCGGCGGATGTGGTGTCCTTTGATTAATATAGGAGGGACGGCATACCGGCTCCACCCTTTATTTGTCCTGCTCATGCTGTCATCCGTTCTGACGGGGTATGTAGTGGAAATGCTGACTTTGTTCGGAGTGGTTACCATTCACGAGTTGGGTCATGTGGCGGCAGCCAAGAGCTTCGGCTGGAGAGTGAGACAGGTACAGCTGCTTCCATTCGGAGGTGTGGCCTCCGTTGACGAATCCACCAATGTTCCCGCCCGTCAGGAATGGATAGTAGCGCTGTGCGGACCACTGCAGAATGTATGGATGGCAGGTATTTCCTATATGCTGGTGCAGGCAGGTTGGGGAAATGGGGAGTATTGGAAATATTTTCTGCAGGCGAATATACTAATCGGCTCCTTCAACCTGTTGCCGCTCCTTCCCCTGGATGGAGGGAAAATTCTGCTTGCGCTGCTCTGCTACAGAATCAGCTATCACCGGGCACTGGTATCCGGGCTGTCCATCAGTCTGGGCTTCTCAGTCCTAATTATTCTTATTTCTTTGGTTCGCTACCCTGCCGCAGGCGTTCAATTGAATTTGCTCGTTATCGGCATCTTCCTCTTCTATACCAACTGGTACAGCCTTCGGCACCTGCACTTTTATTTTCTGCGTTTTCTGCTGAACCGGGAAATGAGGAGCATTCGCATGGCGGAAGAGGGCCGGTTGCCGTCTCCGCTGTTTGTTTCCTCTTCCTCACCACCGTTGCAGGTGCTGCGCCGATTCATGAGGGAGCAGTATCATTTGTTGTATATCATCGGCTCCTCGGGTGCCGTGCTTCAGGTGTGGCCGGAGGCCAAGCTCCTGAAGGCTTATCTGTCGCACATCGGTCCGCCGGACACCAAACGGAAGGGCAGCGCAACATTTCCCCGCGGCAAGCGTAAAATAGTTTAGTTGGTGCCTTGTGCGTTATGCTACAATGAGAAGACAGTCTTTTGAGGCAATGAGGTGACTATTATTGAAGCGAATCGTCGTTCGTTATGAGTCGGGAGCAAGCTCAGTCGCATTGATGGAGGACGGGCGCTTGGCTGAATTTTTTGTGGAGCAGCCCGCTGAGCAGGAGAGAGCCGGAAACATCTACAAGGGCAGAGTCGTCAATGTGCTGCCCGGTATGCAGGCTGCTTTTGTGGATATCGGATTAAAGAAGAACGCGTTTTTATATATTGATGATTTGTTGCCGGTCCATCTGGACAAGAAGCCCAAGGTCAAGCCGCCTATCACCGATCTGGTGCAGGAAGGCCAGGAACTGCTTGTGCAGATGCGCAAGGAGCCGCTGGGGACCAAGGGGGCCCGGGTAACCACCCATTTCACCATCCCGGGCAGGTGGGTTGTGCTGCTTCCCGATGCCGATTATGTGGCTGTTTCCCGCAAAATTGAGTCCGAGCAGGAAAGACAGCGTTTGAAGAACGTCGGCACTGCCATCCGCAAGCCGGGGGATGGCCTGATTATCCGCACGGTTGCCGAGAATGAAAGCCAACAATCACTTGAGAAGGACCTGGCCATGCTCAATGATATTTGGTCGGCCTTGCAGCGGCGTGCCGCCGAAAACTCGGCCCCCGTTCTATTGTACCATGATCTGGGGATGGTGCCGCGGCTTGTCCGCGATCTGTTCTCCGATTCGGTAGAGGAGTTGGTGATTGATGACAGACATTCTGCCGTAGAGATCAGCACACTGCTGTATACCATGGCGCCTGAGCTTCAAGGACGGGTCAAGGTCCATGAAGGCAGCGAATCGGTATTCACACACTATGGAATAGACAAGCAGGTAGAATTGGCCTATCGTCGCAAAATCTGGCTTGAGAACGGCGGATATCTGGTCGTAGACCCGACAGAGGCGCTGACGGTCATCGATGTGAATACGGGCAAATATACGGGAACCGTGGACCTGGAGCAGACGGTGTTCGAGACCAACATGGAGGCGGCGGGCGAAATTGCCAGGTTGCTGCGTCTTCGTGATATGGGCGGGATGATTATCGTTGATTTTATCGATATGGGCGAAGAGCTTCACCGGAAGCTTGTGACCGACAGGCTCGAGCAATGTGTGCGCAAGGACCGCACCAAGGTGCAGGTGGTGGGCTGGACCCGGCTGGGTCTGGTGGAGATTACCCGCAAGAAGGTCCGACCCAATCTGAATGACCTGCTAACAGAGCCGTGTCCCCAATGCAACGGGACAGGCAGGGTGCCTTCGCGGGAGAACAAGTAACTGCCATACCGGGATTGCAATTTAATATGGGCTGTGGTATCATAATTTGGTATGTTGTAAAACATGCTGCAACCGCACGGGTCGGGTAGCCAAGCACCGCTTTTATAGCGGTCACCTGGACTCACGGCGAGTCTCACATGAGGAGGTGCAACGAACATGTACGCTGTTATCGAAACAGGTGGTAAACAATACAAAGTAGCACAAGGCGACGTATTGTACATCGAGAAGCTTGAAGCTGCTGAAGGCGACGTGGTGAAATTTGACCGCGTGCTCTTGGTAAGCAAAGAAGATGGCTTGGTGGTAGGATCTCCGCTCGTAGCTGGCGCTTCAGTTTCCGCGAAAGTGGAGAAGCATGGCAAAGAAAAGAAGATCATCGTTTTCAAATATAAGCCTAAGAAGAACTACCGCAAGAAGCAAGGTCACCGTCAGCCTTACACCAAGATTGTGATCGAAGGCATCCAAGCGTAAGCGCGGAGGGCACACGCATGATTAAGGTGAAGATCGACCGGAATGCCGATGGGAGTATCCGCTCCTTTGCAGTCTCGGGCCATGCTCTTTATGCCGATCCGGGCAAGGACATTGTCTGCGCCGGCGTATCGAGCGTGACGGTGGGGACCGTGAACGCCATAGAGGCGCTGACAGGCGTTGTTCTGATCAGCCGGATGAAGGATGGGTTTCTTCGCGCGGCTGTTCCGGAGCTTGATCCGGAGGATAAGTCTGATCAGGTACAGCTTCTGCTTGAAGCCATGGTGGTCATGCTGAATTCCATTGAAAATGCATACGGTGAATTCATCACCGTTTCGGATGGCAATACAATTCATTCAAGAAGGAGGTAGACAATTCATGTTGCAATTAAATTTACAGCTGTTCGCATCCAAGAAGGGTGTAGGCTCCACAAAGAACGGTCGTGACAGCCACGCCAAGCGCCTTGGTGCCAAACGTGCAGACGGACAAGTGGTAACTGCGGGAAGCATTCTTTACCGCCAACGCGGCACCAAAATTCACCCAGGTAACAACGTGGGTCTTGGCAGGGATGATACCCTGTTCGCGAAAGTGGAAGGCGTCGTCAAGTTCGAGCGCTGGGGTCGCGATCGCAAGAAGGTCAGCGTCTACCCGGTAGAGGCAGCACCCGTTGCTGCTGCTGTTGAGGGCTAAGCATTCATCATCAAACTCCGGCGGGTTAACTGCCGGAGTTTTTTTGAAGTCCAGAGGTATTAACGGGGGAAGTTGGCACAGCTTACAATTTGAATCTATAATTTGAAATATATCCCATAAACATTCGTGCTCTTTCATGCGGATCATGCTATACTTTGGAAGTGGAATAAAATAAAGGCGGGGTAACCGGATGATGCGTAGGTTTGGATTGCGTGCGGCGGCGGGATTGGCTGGAATACTGGCATGGATCGTGTTGGCGGTCGCATGGTTTCCGTTTCCGGTTAGCTTGATTCTGGCGGTAACGGCTTCGGCCTGCGTTTATTATGTTGTAAAGTCCGACCGGGCTGAGCGAGAAGCTCGCGCAAGGGAACGGATGATCGGGCTGGTCAATCATTACCGGCATGACTGGATGAATGATCTGCAGATTGTGTTTGGATATATCCAGTTGCGCAAATATGACATTTTACCGGATTATATGGATAAGATAAAGACAAGCGCCCTTCACGAAAGTTATCTTTGCAAGCTGGGCAATCCTCCCCTGATCGTATACCTGTTGGAGCGGCGCGTCTCGGCGGTCTCTGTTCCTGTTGTGCTGGAATTGGACAAGGAGGTTGACCTGCGCAGAGTAGACATGGACGAGCAGGCTTTGTTCCGGCTTGTCAGCGGAGTGATAGAACGGATCTGCCGGCATGCTGTGCATGCTTCCGGGGAGCAAGGGTTGCTTAGCCTGGGATTTGATGAGGATGGAGAAGTGCTGCTTGCCGACTTCCTGTACCGGGGAGAAGGGGATTGGGCAGCGCTTCGGGAGGAAATGACAGTTTTTCTCGGCAAATATAAGCAGGGATTTGAAATCCGGGAGCAAGAATACGGGGAGGAACAAGCGGTTGTTGCTTTGGCTCTTCCATTTCGAATATAAAATGAGGTGCATTCATGTTTGTTGATACAGCGAAAGTGTATGTGAAGGGGGGCGACGGAGGGGACGGAATTGTATCGTACCGCCGGGAGCTCTATGTTCCAAACGGAGGGCCTGCCGGAGGCGACGGGGGCAACGGGGGAGATGTCATCTTTCGTGTAGATGAAGGGCTGCGGACATTGATGGACTTCCGCTACCAGAGGCACTACAAGGCGCCAAAAGGGGAACGGGGCCAAACCAAGAACCGCCACGGCGCCAACTCCGATGATATGATTGTGAAGGTTCCTCCGGGAACCCTTGTAATTAATGATGACACAAAAGAACTGATTGCCGATATGACCCGCCATGGCCAAGAGGTGGTCATCGCCAAGGGCGGACGCGGCGGGCGCGGCAACACCAGGTTCGCCACCATCAGCAATCCCGCTCCGGAAATTGCCGAGAAAGGCGAGGAGGGGCAGGAGCGCTGGCTTGTTCTGGAGCTTAAGGTGATGGCGGATGTAGGCTTGGTTGGCTTCCCCAGCGTCGGCAAATCGACGCTCTTGTCTATGGTTTCCGCCGCACAGCCCAAGATCGGAGCGTACCATTTCACCACTCTGACCCCCAATCTGGGAGTAGTGGATGTGGAGGACGGCAAAAGCTTCGTCATGGCGGACCTGCCGGGGTTGATTGAGGGAGCCCATCAGGGGATTGGCCTGGGCCATGAGTTTCTGCGCCATGTGGAACGGACCAAGGTGATCGTCCATATTGTGGACATGTCCGCTTCGGAAGGCCGTGATCCCTATGACGATTGGCTCAAGATCAATGAGGAGCTGAAGCTGTACAATGCCAAGCTGGAACAGCGTCCCCAACTGATTGTGGCCAACAAGATGGATGTTACTGAAGCTGAAGAGCATCTGGTTGAATTCCGCAAGAGACTCGAGGAAGAGCACGGCATTACCTCTGTGATTCCCATCTCCGCAGCTTCTCGCCAGGGGGTGCGTGAGTTGGTCTATAAGATCTCGGAATTGCTCGATACCCTTCCGGAGGAGCGGGAGGAAGAGGCAGAGGAAGTGGCTGAACGCGTGGTCTATACCTTCTCCCGCTCCAGTGATCCCAAGGATTTCTCAATCCGCCGCGAGAATGATGTCTTGATCGTGGAGAGTGAGAGCATTGAGAAGATGATGAAGCGCATCAACTTCGCCTCTGAGGACGCTGCTCTCCGATTCGGCCGGATGCTCCGCAAGATGGGGATTGATAAAGCGTTGCGTGACCGTGGCGCCACTGATGGGGACACTGTCAGAATCGGTGAGTTCGAATTTGAATTCAGTGAAAGAGCTTAATGCGCAATTTGGTTCAGGAGGTATATTTCACGTCATATTGATGTGAGATATACCTCCTGTTTTTGTTTATTTGCAATATTTACTCTAATTAATTGGGATAATGTTCGTATTTTTGGTGAACGAAGTGAATTAAAGGTGATCAAATTTTTCATCCATATTATGAAAGTAAACATTTACGGCTAGAACATTGAACTTTATGTGACGGGGGTGTATATTTGAAGTGTGAGGATTGCTGACATATAATAAAGGGATAAGTAAACTTATCTCTTGTTGTTTGTTATATTGTAGCGGGATTCGGCACATTGCGAACCTGTTTGGCTGAAGGGAGGGCTACATGATGAAACAATGGATTAGGGCAGTAGGAGCCAATAGATCAGCTCCCCGCAACCTGAGCTACGATGAGGCGGTTGCTGCTGCGCACGCCATTGCACGGGGGGAATCCACAGAAGCCCAGACTGCCGCGTTCCTGATGGCAGTCAAGATGAGAGGAGAAACGGAAGAGGAAACAATGGCGTTTGTCGATGTGTACCGCAAGTATTCCCTTCCGTACGCATCTTTCTCCGACTCGTTGAATTGTGCCGGGGCGTATGGGGATAGACGGATGTTTCCTGTTACAATACCTGTCAGCCTGATGATGGCGTCAGTGGGTTTCTCCCAGGTGCTTCACGGCAGTGATGCCAGTTCCGGATCAAACGGAGCCTCGGTGGGAGATCTGCTTGAAGGACTGGGAATAAATACGAATCTGGCGGCGCGTGATTGGGAAACAGTATTCACTGCGGCCAAGATCGGCTATATCCGGACAGACCGGATGTGCCCGCCCCTTGCCGGTATCCGCAAGCTGCGGGATGAGTTGGGACTGGAGACGTTTATCAATACGGTGGAGCGGGTGCTTAACCCAGTCCAGTCCCACCAGATGATCATCGGCGTTCATCCCAAGGATAAAGAGGCAATGGGGAATTTGGTGAAGGTATTACCCAAGGCGGGGCTGGAGAAAGCGATGATCGTCCAAGGCATGGAAGGCTCCGAGGATCTCTCCATTACCAAAGCAAGCACAGTTCGTATTGTAACACCCTATGATGACGAGACAGCCATTCTGGAGCCTGCCACATTCGGCTTCCGCGGCCAGCCTTTGGAAGCCATCACGGCTGACAGACAACTGGAGCTGTTGAACAGAATCATCCAAGGTGACGACTCCGCGGATATAAGCAGCGAGCGGGATCATGTTATTTTTAACGCGGGACTAAGGCTCTATTGGCATGAAAGGGTCTCCAGCTACGAGGACGGGTTCCTCTTGGCCAGACAGCTGTATTCCCGGAAGGAAGCCTGGAAGCTGCTGAAGAAGTGGCGGGAACTGGCGGTGCTTCAGGGACAGGAAAACCGAATCGGCGATAATGAAGCGGCGGGAGCCTAGAAGGGCAGTCAAGCAAGCCCAGGATCTACTATTGACACCCAGATTATTCCGGGTTCCCTTCCTGACTCTTCCTCCTCCCCGTCTGCGCTTCGTGTGGCAGTCCCCATCCACAATCCCCCGGAGGAGCCCTCGGCCAGCCAATGCTCGAGCAGGTTTCTGAACACATAGGGAAGATCCCGGTCAAGAATCTCGTCGCGGGCAATCCAGTGCAGCGTGCCCTCGTCTGTCTGGGAGACGGTCTTCGTGAGCGTTCTCCCCACGTAGACGAATTGCTGCCGCAAGTCCGTTCCATTCAAGCGCAGCAGGATATACCGCAGTTCCAGCCCATCCTCCAGATCATCCGGGCCGAGCCCAGTTTCCTCCCATATTTCTCTTAGGCAGGCCGCGCCCGGATCCCCTATCTCGCTCCAGATGTCCGCCTATCCCCGCCCACTTGCCTGGCGATAACGTGCGGAGCGGGGAACGCTTCATCATCAGCAGTTCGTCCCCGTGGCACAACAGCGCTACTGACATCAGCCGCAGCGAATGCTTCATTGTGATAACACCTCTGCTCATTAGAATCATCCGGCATTCATTGTATCATACTCTCCGCCTGCAGCCGTGATTCTTTCATTCCCCGCTTTTACCGTCTTGATTGTGTCAGGCTTTCTCGGTATGATGACGAGAGGGCTTAATATCGGCTGCGAAGTTGTTCCAATATTGTGATGTCTATTGCCAGTTCGTTTGGCATCCGATATAATGTCCACAATACGAAAACAATAGTCTCTTTGGAGAGGACGAAATTCGGAATGTCGGAAGCAAAGACAGATCGTTACTACTTAGTGCGCCAAGACATTTTGCCCGAAGCATTGGTTAAGACCATGCAGGTTAAGGAAATGCTGGCGCAAGGACATGCCAAAACCATCCACGAGGCGGTGGACCGGATCGGCTTGAGCCGCAGCGCCTTCTACAAATACAAGGATGGCATCTATCCGCTGAGCAAGCTGGAGCGGGAGAGGATTGTTACCATCTCCATGGATTTGGAGCACCGGTCGGGCATTCTCTCCAGGGTGCTGGCGCTCATCGCCAGTCTGGAAGGCAACGTGCTCACCATTCACCAGACTATTCCGCTGCAGGGAATGGCCAATGTGGTCATATCCGTGGATACATCGCTGATGGGAGAACAGTTTGTCGCGCTGCTGGATGCGCTCCGGATTCATGACGGGGTGAAGCGCGTGGCAATTGTGGGCCAGGGCTAGAAAAAGCGTGAATGATTGTCCGTTCTATGGACGAACGAACGCTGCCAAGGACGCCGTCAGGCGTTTATTCTCGGGAGGAGTATTATGACTATCAAAGTAGGATTGCTAGGTTTGGGTACGGTAGGAACGGGAGTAGTCCGCATTGTAGAAGGACACCAGGAGGATTTGCAGCGCCAGACCGGCCTCGCAATCAGCATCGAGAAAATTCTGGTCAAGGATGTGGATAAGCCCCGTTCTGTTATGATCGACAGCGGGAAACTGACAATGAATCCCGCCGATATTATTGGTAATCCCGATATTGATGTAGTCGTTGAGGTCATGGGTGGAATAGAGCCGGCCAAAGGATACATACTGGAGGCTATTTCTCACGGCAAGCACATCGTAACTGCAAATAAGGATCTAATGGCACTCCACGGACAGGAAATTATGGCCAAGGCGGCGGTCAAAGGCTGCGACGTATTCTATGAAGCCAGCGTTGCCGGAGGGATTCCGATTATACGCACCCTGATTGACGGCTTCTCCTCCGACCGGATTACCAAGATTATGGGGATTGTCAACGGAACAACCAACTATATTCTAACCAAGATGAGCAAGGAAGGCGCAGCATATGGGGATGTGCTGAAGGAGGCCCAGCAGTTGGGCTATGCCGAAGCGAATCCCACTTCTGATGTGGAGGGGCTGGATGCAGCCCGGAAGATGACGATTCTGGCTACATTGGGCTTCCGAACCAATGTCTCTTTGTCGGATGTATCCGTCAAGGGGATCAGCCAAGTAACTAAGGAAGACATCGCCTACGGCAAGCAGCTCGGTTATGAGGTTAAGCTGCTGGGAATAGCCGAGAGCCTGAATGACCAGATCAGTGTCAGCGTGCAGCCCACCATGGTCAAGAGGAGCCATCCGCTGGCCTCGGTCAACGGAGTGTTCAATGCGGTCTATGTGTACGGTGAATCTGTCGGTGAAACCATGTTCTACGGTCCGGGAGCCGGCGAGCTGCCCACGGCCACTTCCATTGTGTCGGATCTGGTAGCTGTGGTGAAGAACCACCGTTTGGGCGTTAACGGCCGTACTGCCGCTATTGCGTACAAGGAGAAGAAGCTGAAGACCGATGAGCAGATTGCCTCCAAATTCTATCTGCTGCTCCATGTAGCTGATAAGGCGGGGGTTCTGGCTAAAATAACCCAGGTGTTTGCAGAAAATGAGGTCAGTCTGGAGTCGGTGAACCAACAGCCTAATCCGGTCAACCCCATGGCGGAAATTATTATTATTACTCACTTGGCCAACTACGCAGCGATGAAGCAGGTGCTGAAGATTTTCGAGCAGCTTGATGTGGTTCAGCAGATTAAGAGCGTCTACCGGGTGGAAGGTTAACAATAAAACTAAGCTGGCGCTTACGAAGCGAGTTTTTCGGTAATTGCAGCTTCGCAGGCAATACAACTCAAAACTTTTAGGAGAAACGGACATGAGCGAGTACAACGCGGGTGTCCGGGTGCGGGTGCCGGCCAGTACGGCCAACCTGGGGCCCGGATTCGATTCCCTCGGACTCGCTCTCGACTTGTATACCACAGTCGAGATGCGGCGGGCCGAGGATACCACAACTATTGAATTGCACGGGGAGCAGCTTACGGACAAGGGCATTCCCTGCGACAAGACCAATCTTGTGTACATGGTGGCTCAACAGGTATTCGAGAAAGCCGGGGCGTCGGTTCCCGAGTTGGCCATCTCCATGGAAAGCAGCATCCCCTTGACCCGGGGACTGGGCAGCAGCGCATCGGCTATTGTGGCCGCCCTGGTGGCTGCCAATGCCCTGATCGGCTCGCCGTTAACGGCCTGCGAGCTGTTCCAACTGGCCAGCGCCATTGAGAAGCATCCCGATAATGTAGGAGCTTCCTTATTCGGGGGGCTGGTGGTTGCTTATTGGGACGGCTCCAGAGCCGAATATATCAGGGTGGAGCCGGACCCGCGCCTGGAGGTGCTGGTGGCGATTCCCCGCTTCCAATTGTCTACGGAGAAGGCCCGTCATGTGCTTCCCAAGGAGGTTCCTATGGGGGATGCCGTCTTCAACGTGGGGCACTCCAATCTGCTGGTCGCCGCCCTCTGCACCGGACGTCTGGATATGATCCGGCATGCCATGAAGGATGCGCTGCACCAGCCTTACCGCTCGGCGCTTGTGCCGGGGATGGCGGAGATCCTGCGGGACGCTGCGGATCATGGCGCCTTGGGCATCGCTTTGTCGGGGGCAGGGCCCACTATGCTGGCCCTGACGGATGGGGAGAGCGGCCGCAAGGATGAGCTTGAAGCTTTCCTGAACAGCTCCTTCGCCAAGGTTGGAATCGAAGTGGACACTCTCTGGCTGCATCCCGAAACAGCAGGGCCGCGGATTGAGGCAATTGAGTATTGACACCGGAATCCGCTTCAGGTACAGTTATCAAAATACGCAATTGAGGAGAGGTTCGGGAGTGAAGCGCATCGGTTTTTTGGGCCCCGAGGGAACGGTTTCCCATGAGGCCGCGAAATTTTTTTACCGGGGGGACCATCATGCGTTTATCCCGTACAAGCTGGTAGCCGATATCTTCACCGCTGCGGCGAATGGAAAAATCGACTACGGCGTCGTGCCCATCGAGAATACGATTGAAGGCTCGGTGCGGATGCATGTGGATTGTCTGGTGCAGGAGGACAGCCAGCCGATCCAGGCGGAATGGACATACCCTTCCGTCCAGAACCTGATCGGTCATGCCTCAGAGTTAACGAAACAAGACGGCAGCGGCGGCTTCGATTATACGATGGTGAAGAAGATCCTTTCGATTGACGTGGCGATTGCCCAATGCCGGAATTTTCTGCATACATTCATGCCTGATGTGGAATTCGAATATGTGAGCAGCACCGCCCACGGGGTGAAGATGGTCTCCGATCATCCCGGCCAGGGTCTGGCAGCCATCGGCACCAGTCTGGCGGCTTCCATGTATGGGCTTCAGGTTTTGGCTGACAATATTACGGATCACCACAATAACTATACCCGGTTTGTTCTCATTGGCCGCGAGGCCTTAAATGCGGGGCAGTCGGATCATTGGAAGACGACCATATTGGTCACATTGCGCGAAGATATGCCGGGGGCGCTTCACCAGGTGCTGTCTGCCTTTGCCTGGCGCCGCATTAATTTGACGAAGATTGAATCCCGGCCAACCAAGCTTAAGCTGGGCAATTACTATTTTTATATCGATGTGGAGGGCATGGCGGACTCGGTGCTGCTTCAGGCGGCTCTCGGAGAAGTGGAAGCTCTTGGCTGTCAGGTTCGCGTGTTGGGATCATATCCGTGTTATCCCTATGAGCGGATGCTTACGAAGTAAGTTTTTCGCTACAACCGCTTCGCTTGGTTTATGAACTCAAAACTTAGCGGATGCTTACGAAGTAAGTTTTTCGCTACAACCGCTTCGCTTGGTTTATGAACTCAAAACTTTTAGGAGGTTCAGTCGTAATGGCGCAGCAGTGGATTTATTTAAACGGTGAATATGTTACAAAGGAGGATGCCAAGGTTTCTGTATATGATCATGGTTTCCTGTACGGGGATGGCATCTTTGAGGGAATCCGCATTTACAACGGCAATATCTTCAAATGCAAAGAGCATCTGAACCGCCTGTACGATTCGGCCAAGTCGATTATGCTGAGCATCCCGCTTACTTATGAGGAGATGGAGCAGGCTCTTGCAGAAACCATCCGCAAGAACGGGCTGAAGGACGGCTATATCCGGTTGGTGGTATCCCGCGGCCCCGGCGACCTGGGACTTGATCCGCGGCGTTCCCCCAAGGCTTGGGTGATTATCATTGTAGAGCAGCTGGCGATTTACCCTGAGGAAGCTTATGTGAACGGGCTGAAGACCATTTCCGTATCGCCGCGGCGCAATCTGCCCGATGCCCTTAATCCCAAGATCAAATCACTGAATTATCTGAATAACATTCTGGTGAAGATTCAATCCAATCTGGCCGGAGTGGGGGAAGCCATTATGCTGAATTCCCAGGGTCTCGTGGCTGAAGGCTCTTCCGACAATATCTTTATTGTCAAGCGGGGAGTGGTCTATACGCCTCCGACCTATTGCGGAGCTCTGGAAGGCATTACCCGCCTGGCCATAATGGAGCTGTGTGCCGAGCACGGCATTCCTCTGAAGGAGGAGCCGTTCACACTCCACGATGTGTATGTGGCAGACGAGGTATTCTTCACCGGGACGGCGGCCGAAGTTATCGCAGTCCGCGAGGTAGACGGACGGACAATCGGCTCCGGCAAGGCTGGCCCTGTTACCACCAGACTCCTGAAGGAGTTCCGGAATATTGTACAGCATGACGGCTTTAAGGTGTATGAATAGAAATAACGCAAGCCCTGCTTTTCCCGTTATAAGACAAACCCTCATCACCATATGGTGTAATGAGGGTTTTTTTTCGCTTGTGAACACTACAACTATGTCATTCGCCTATCTTGTGCATACGATGGAGGGAACCTGTTAACAAAAGGACGTGCGCAAACGGTTGAACGGCCGGTTCGAGGCCCGGCGCAAAAATAATTGTGGGAGGTTATCGGTTTGAAAATCCATATTGTCAAGAAAGGCGACTCGCTCTTCGAAATTGCCAAGAAATACGGAGTCAGTCTGGAGCAGGTTATTGCTGCCAATCCCCAGATTGCCGACCCCAACGCCATTGATGTTGGCATGAAGGTGAAAATTCCCGTATCTTCATCACCTTCCCCGTTGCCTCAGATGGAGATCAAGCATAAACACACTGTAGCCCAGGGAGATACGATGTGGAAGCTGTCCAAGGCATGGGATGTGCCGTTGAAGGTATTGATCGACGCCAATCCCCATCTGAAGAATCCCAGTGTTCTGCTGACCGGGGATACCATCTATATTCCCAAGGTGAGCGGTCAAACAGGTTACCTGCACACCACCAATTCCGGCTGGTCCGGCGCTAAGGCCAATACGGGTGCCAAAGCCAATACAGGCACCAAGGCGGACACAGGAATAAAAACAGAAACGGGAAGCAAAGCCAATACAGCCCCTAAAGCAGAGAATCCGCCGCCCAAGGCCGAGACGAAGCCTGTGCAGGAGCCGGCCAAGGTGGAAGAAAAACCGGTTGCTCCCGTTGCGGAGAAGCCAATTAAGCCTGCAGAGAAGCCTGCCGAGAAACCGGCAGCCCCAACCGCTGAGAAGCCTGCTGCCAAGAAGCCGGAGCAGGCAAATGTGCAGCCTTTGGTTCAGGCTGCCCAGGAAGCAAAGAAGCCCGAGCAGGCAAACGTGCAGCCGTTGGTTCAAGCCGCGCAGGAGGCGAAGAAGCCGGAGCAGGCGAATCCGTTTCCGTTGGTTCAGGCTATCCAAGAGGCCAAGAAACCTGAGCATCCTGCAGCTGTATCTCCTTTTTCCGCATCGCCCAATAATGCTTTCCCTGTTGTGGAAGCTGCACAAACGGTGAAAAAACCGGTATGTCCGCCGCTGCCGCAATTCGAATCACCTTATGTCGCTTATCCATACCAACAGCAAGCCCCTGTTTTCCCCGGGATGCAAGGCCCGTCTTATTCGCCCTTCGCCCAAAATCCGTTCCAGCAAATTCCTGTACCGGCAGCGGAGGCCATGGCCCATCTGCAGCCGGTACAGCAGGCAGAGCAAGAGTTCTGCCCTGATCCGTTGGCATGGCCTTATCATGTGGGCCCGATGGGGGCATACAATGCAGCCAACAACATGCCCGCGGATATAGCGGGAAATACAGCGGGCAACAATGCCTTCCCTGCCGCTGTCCAGCCTGGCTGGATGAATCCCGGCTATCCTGATTGCGGTTGCGGCGGGGGACTGACGCCCAATCTTCCGTATGCTATGCCTTATCAAGTGCAGCCGGCCGCGTCGTATCCGGGTGTAATGCCATATGGGGCGCCCGTGGCTCCCTGGGACCAGCAGCAGCAGGCGGCTCCGTGGATGGTTCATTCCGCGGGTCCTTGGCAGCAGCCTTATCCTTGTGCGGATGGCTTCATGCCTCAGCCTGCCTACGAAGTTCCCACATATGCAACACCCCAGGCGAGTCCCTATGCGTTTGCCGGCTTCCAGACTCCTAACGCAGCACCCCATGGTGCGGGAATAGCCAATGATCTGCCGGTAATCGGCCGCAGTGAAGAGCAGGACAATAAGGAAGCAGGCTCCGCTAAGCCCGCTGCCTCACGCAAGCCCGCCGGCAAAGCCAGCGTGGCGGCCAAGACAACCCAGAAAGCGAAGGGCGACGTTCAACTGCTGAAGTCGCTCTCTGAACGGCCCAAGGCAAAGGAATTCTCCCCCGAGTCCAAGAACAGTGTTCCCTGGATTAACCTCTAATCGTATAAATCCCCTTCCGAATGGGAAAGCTAGATAAAAACTCCGGAAGAAGGGGACAGTAAGTGACTTACTCTAACCTGTACAAACAGCTGAAACGGCGATTGAAGATGAAGAAGCGTTGGTTGACTCTTGGCGCCTATCTCCTGCTGGCTGGAGCGGTAGCAGGGCTAGTGTGGTTGGAGCGGGAGCCTGCAGAGCTTACAGCGGCTGAGGCGGCAGCCGTGTTAAGCTTTGCTGTCGAGGAGGAGCCTGGCGATGCTTCGGCAGCTACAGCAGCAGCGCTTCAGACTATCCGCAAAGGCAAGAATGAGCGTGAGGTATACATCCACAAGAAGTATGTGTGCGGTGAGGAAACGGAGCAGGCCGGTGCCATGCGGGCAGAAGAGATTCTCAGCCTGTACGGCGAGCATCCTGACGCCAGACTAATGCTGGATGAGGCAGGCCGGGTCCACATCGTGGAGCAGATTGACGATTTGGCGCCCAAGTACCGGGAAAATGCTTATATGGGCTTGGACAAAAACGGGAATCTCAGCATGTTCGATGGCATACCGGAGCAGGACCGGGTGATCCGCACCTTCTTTCAATTGGATGTCCAGCATATGAAGAGCAGTCTCCCGAACGATGCAGTTAATCAACTATACAGCGGCATCCGCATCGCCGACATGGCCGACTATAACTCGGTTCTGTCCACCTTCAGCGAGTATGCCTCACAACAAGCGGCGCCTGCCGCCAATCCCAACCCTTAACCTGGCATGACTGGACGGTGCGACCGCCGCAATCCTTGCGGTTGTGCAGTTGAACAGCTTGAAGAGAGACGGCCTACATGGGCCGTTTTTTCTTTTACACGCCAGAAAGTATATCATTCCCAGGGGTGAGAGCCCTTGCTAGAACATATCACGCATAGTTAGGGAAAAGGGCTTCAGAAAAAAGCATGGGAATAAGACTGGAATAAGTCCCTTGTTTTTCCTTTATTGCTCAGACAGGAGGTCGTTTTCGGGAAATAAGGCCCTCCTTTTTCCCTTATTCCCTTCCAAACCTCCAGGAATAGGCTCCAAAAATTGGAATAAGGGAAAATACGTTCCTTTATTCAAGATAATCTGCCGACGGAAAGGACATTAGAGGAAAAACGCTTCCCTTATTTCCTAAGGTGGCCTCTAAACCCTTTCGGGGAACGAATGAACCGGAATCTCGGAGCTTAAGGCTAGGGCGTGTTTGCAAACTGGGAAGGGAAGGCTTGTGCCGTGAGCCCAATGAACGGGGGTGATCATCCATGGATACGAAAAAAGTATACCATTCGGAGGGTGAGGCCCCCTTTCTCAAGCGGGCCTCACCCTCACCCTCCCGGGAAAGTACAATGGGCCGACAGAGCTTGTTCCGGCAGGTTTTTCCAAAGCATGAAAATGAAAAGCGTGTGTGCGAGGCCGGCAATGAATTGACGTTGAATGGCTTTGCATAGCCGTCTTCCCGAGCGGGACTGCAAGAAAGGCCCCTCACTGCAAGAATGGTGTGTTGGCAAAATCCCAAGAATTGTGTCCTATCACAGAAGCGGACTATGTTCAAATCGGCCCATTGTCCGTTAAGATGGTGCTGCGTGAGGGAGAAATGGATGGAAGGAGATGATGGGCAAAAGGGCTGCTTGTCAACGGAGCCATCTTGGAGTAAGGGGAAGAGGATGGGCATGAAGAGAAGCAGGACAGGGGCAAGGCATATATCATGCTGCCGCTTGTTCATGCCTCAAGGAAACGGACGAACAAAAAGGAGGCCTGTAAAGTGAAGAAATGGCTGGTACTGGTGTGGATTCTGGCTTTGCTGATGCAAGCTATTCCCGTTGCGGCTGCGGAAAGTGCAGTGCTGCGGATTGAAGGAGAGGATTATACCTATGCGAACCAAACGCCGGTAAACAAAAGCGAGCGGGACAAAACCAATGTAAAAACCACCGAGATCAGCAACCAGGATCATTTTCAGTATAAAAGCGCTAATGCGATCCTTCCTGAAAACGGATACATTGTGGATTATACCTTTACGGCGCCGGAAGCGGGAGCCTACACCCTGGAGATTATGGCCTCACCTTTGTCCAACAGCAGCCATGCCCCTTATGAGCTTAAGGTGAACGACGGGGAATATGCTGCCGTAACCACGGCTGTCGCAGCGAAAATCGGGCAGATCAATACGCCCGCCAATATTTTCTACCGGTACAAGCTGCAGCCGGTTGTCCTGGAGGAGGGGAGCAATACCATCTCCTTCCGGATTTTGAACGGCCGCGCCTTGGATGGGCGGGTGTTCTTTTTCCTGGATTATCTTGAGCTTGTCAAGCTTCCCTGGGAATTGACCCGGATTACAGCCAATGCACCCAACCATATATTTGAGGAGCAGGATGCCAAGGAGGTAACGGTTCATTTCACCGAGGGGACACAGACGGTCCACCAGCTGGTGTACAACGTGACCGACTATTACGGCGCGTCTGTGTTGTCGGGGAATGTGACGCTTGCGCCGGGCGCTGCTGTCTACACCTTCACCTTGCCGCCGCTGCCGCGGGGACATTATACGGTAACCGCAGAGGCCGACGGCAACGGCAAGCCCCTGCAGGAATACTTGTCCGTAGTTATGAATGAGAGTCAACGCAGGTCTTATGCGGAAACTCCCTTTGCCTCGGATGTGGCGGGCGGCTTCCTGGTGCCTGTGGACAAAATAGGGGACTATGCCCGTGCCTTGCGGCTTGCTGGAGTGAAGTACGCCCGGGAGCGGCTGCCCTGGGGGAATATAAGCGCTACCCAGGGCACCGATGATTTCAGCTTATACGACCAGTACAACGCAGCCTATGCGGCCGCCGGTATCCGGGTGCTGGAGATGGGGCACAGCGCTCCGGCATGGGTGAAGGATGCGGGCAAGAAGCTTCCCAATGATCTGCTGGCCGCTTATCAATATGCCAAAACCGCCTCAGCCCGCTATGGAGCCCAGGCCGACTTGGAATTCTGGAATGAGCCGGACATCAGCTATACCGCCGACAGCGAAACGGCCGACCAGTATGCCGCGTATTTGAAGGCCAGCTCCCTGGGAGTGCGGGATGCCGGCACCTCCTCGCTGATTTCCATGGCAGGAATCGCGTACCCTCCGGGCAACTATGTGAGTCAGGTCATGCAGAACGATGTGGCCCCCTACATGGATATTTATAATTTCCACGGACACCGCAAGGGGGACTCGGAGCTGAAGCTGGTGGATTTGCCTCCTACCATCACCATAAACAAAGCGTTTTATTGAAGGCTATGATTTGGAGGACAAGCGGATTTATGCCACCGAGGTTGGCGTATCCCAGATGTTTCAGGACAGCACGGAGACGCTGACCATGGAGCAATTGCGCAAGCAGGCCAGATATCTGTCCACTTCTGCGGTGGAATCTCTGGCTCTGGGTGTGGATAAGCATTTCTGGTTTATCTTCCCGCATTATCTGGAGAAGGGACTCTCCTGGGGCGAGTTTACCGCCCGGCATACGCCATTCGCCGGGATTAACGCCCAAAGTACCATTACCCACGCCCTTGGCGAAGGTATATATATGGGCACCCTGACAGGATTGCCTGAGGGAGTGAAGAACCATGTATTCCGCGACGGAACCGACAGCGTTGTGGCCTTCTGGAGCGAAGGGAGTCTCCCGCTTGTCCTGGGCACAGGCTACGAGTCCGGAGTGCTTACGGATATTATGGGCAACGAGGGGACAGTTGTTTCCGACCAAGGCAATTTCGCGCTGGTTTCAGGGCCGGATATTCAATATTTGCGGCTTCAAGGCGATGTGGGAGGGCTGACAGCCCCTTATTATTCCCAAAGCTTCGAGCCCCGCACAGAGCTTACTCCCGCTGAGCGGATTGTGCTTACCCAACGCTATCCCGATGCCGGTTCGGAAAAGGCCAAGGCCAAGGGCTATCTGCTGGATAAAACGGCTGTCACCAATATCCAGGTGGAGGTATATAATTTCAATGCTGTTCCCATGACCGGCATGATTACCGGGTCCGCCTATGGAGGCTGGAGCCTGTCCACCCCCACGCAGCCGGTGACAGTGTCCCCCTACAGCAAGGAGACGTTGGTATTTCAGCTCGCGGCAAGCAGCCAGGGCGTGGCTCCTGTCGGGTCGCCGGTGGTATTCACAGGTGAATTCGACGGACAGATGACCTCCAGGACGATGACTATTGTTTCATCCGACGATGTAACTGTGGGGCCGAGTGTGCTTGTCCCCGATTATGACCAGCCTGGCCTGTGGGACAATAATGTCTCCTCCGGGTCAACCATGGTCAAGCATTCTCCCGAGCCGGGAGTAATCCAGTTTGATCTGCAAATGGGCGATGGAGACAGATGGGCGTATCCCAATTTTGTGCTGCCTGAGAATATCAGCTTTGCCGGCACTGAGGGAGTGGTCTTCGATGTTTATTTCCCGGCTGCCATTCCGGGGGTATTGGTCAGAAGCTTCATGTATGAAAGCAACGGCTCCTCCTACTTCACCCAGGCCGGCATGTCCCCAACAGGCGGCTGGCAGCAGTTCAAGATGTCCTGGTCGGATTTCAACGCCTTCGGAGGTGTTCCCGATGACAATTTCCATCTGGACCCTGAGGAAATCCGCAGCTTCAGCCTGGGGATCAACACCTCGACCGAGAAGAATATTTCCTTCCAGGTGAAGAACCTGGGGGTATATACCCAGCCGGACACCGGATTGTACAGCAAGCTATCCGATCTGCAGCCGGCCAATGGCCAAGAGGTAACGGCAGGAATGGTGGACATCTCCGTTAATCTTGTGCAGGGGGAGATTCCGGTGCAGCAGGGGACGGTGCAGGTGCTGGCGGATAAAATCCCCGTCGCTTACCACACAGACGGAGAGTTGATTCGCGCAACGGCGCAGCTGGCGGCGGGCAGCCATGAAATTATGGTCAAGGCCTTCGATGTGAACGGGCGGCTGTTATCCGTCAAGTCCACCGTGACCGTGGCGGCGGCAGAGCCCGAGGAGCCGGGAGCCGGGGGATCGGGAACAGAGCCGGGAATAGAGCATCCGGATACGGAGGCTCCCAGCGCTCCGGTATTGTCGCTGGAGAGCCGGGCTGAAACGGCACTGACAGTGAACTGGACTGCCGCAGCGGATAATACGGGAGTGAGCGGCTATGCTCTGCTGCTGGATGGCGGCGAGGTGCCGGGAGCGGCGGCCGCTGCTGCTGTTGCCGGCAATGTCTACCGGTATACAGTGTCCGGACTTGCTGCGGATACAGGCTATTCCCTTCAGGTCAAGGTATGGGACCAGGCAGGCAATGAATCGCTAAGCAACCGACTGGAAGCAAGGACGGCGGCCGTTTCTTCAGAATCCTCAGCTCCTTCAGATTCCACTGATTCTACGGATTCCACGGAGTCTTCGAATACCCCGAGCGTCCCGGGAGCATCTCCGGCGGCAAGCATTCCAGCTAATGAGGAAACAGAGGTGCTGAGTGTATTGCCGGAGCATTTGCGGACTGCAGGAGATCTGGCCGTCTCCCTGACGCTGCCCCAAGGGAAAACCCGGTTGGAATTGGGGAAGGAGCTGTTCGGCAAGCTTGACGGGAAAGCGCTGAAGGTGGAGGCGGGCAAAAATAATCTGGTGATCCCCGCAGAAATCATTCGTGATCTTGTTGGAAGCAAAGGCGACATACAACGAATTATCATCGTCGCTTCAGAGCAAGGGGAAGCTGCGAAGGAGCAGGCTGCCGGTCTTGCCAGGGCGCAAGCTGCTTGGGGAGGAAGCCTGTCGGTAGCGGGCGGGGCGTTGGAATTGAGCCTGTATGCGGTAAACGGATCAGGCCTTCAGGTGAAGGCCGAATCCTTTGCAGTCCCTGTGGCGGTAAGCTTCTCCTATGGCTGGAACGGGGCAGCCCAGGCGGAGCAGATGGGCATCTATTATTGGAACGAAGCCACAGAGCTGCCGGAGTATGTGCGGAGTACCCGCGATGCCGCAAAAAGCGTCTTAACGGCATCCCTGGATCATCCCGGCATCTATATGCCGCTGGTCTATGACAAGACTTACGCCGATGTGCCAAGCGTGCATTGGGCCTCCAAAGCCATCCGGGGATTAACCGCCGCCCATGTGGCGGAGGGGGATGATTCGGGCCGCTTTGCTCCCGACCGCGCTGTTTCCCGAGCTGAATTCGTCATACTGCTGGCACGGCTGCTGGATCTGGAGAAGAAGAGCAGCACTGTCCCTCTCTCAAAAAGCAGCTTTGCCGATGTGTCCCCTGCAGACTACTATGCCCAGGCTGTGGAGGCGGTCCGGAAGGCGGGCATCGCAGACGGCAGAGGGGAAGGCAGCTTTGCTCCCGATGCTGTCATTACTCGGGAGGAGATGGTCGTGCTTCTGGCGCGGGCCATACGCTTTGCCGGCTACGGGCTACCCTCCGGCGGTGAAGTGTCCGGTGGCTCCGGCTTTGCCGATGCCGCAGCCGTTTCTCCATGGGCGCTGCCGGATGTGGAGGCGGCCGCCGCAGCTGGCTGGCTGGGCGGCTATGAGGACGGTTCCTTCCGTCCCCAAGGCTCCGCTACCCGCGCGGAAGCGGCGCAGCTTCTGTGGAAGCTGGGGGAAGTGGCCCTGCTGTAAAAGCTCTTCCGCCAGAGGCAAGGATTATGCAGGCTTTTATCGGTCATGCCGGACCGATATAATCAAGCCCAATAGCGACAAAGGAACCCCCGCGTTGAACGCCAGCAACGCGGGGGTTCCTTTGTCATGGACTTTGTTGCAAATCATCCGACACTGTTTATCCTCTCCCGGTCCGCCATAGGAAACGCCTGAAGCATGGCTGTTATTCCATTTATTTACAGAAACTCAGCCGAGAAAGCCCATCCCTTCAGGCGTGGGATGAATCGGCTTAGGACAAGGGCTGTCTGCAGGACAGCTTAGTTGTCCTACATTCTTTTGTTGCAGTAGAATATTCAGAATGATACGATCTCCATATGGGACAAGAATATAGAAGAACAGCAACAACGGTTTCGCTCATTCACTATCATTTTGTGTTTTGTCCACGCTATCGCAGAAAAGTATTGGTCCATCAAGTAGAAGAACGGTTCAAAGAACTTGTGCTTGAGAGTTGTGCCGAGAACGATTGGCGCATGATCGCGATGGAAGTGATGCCCGATCATGTACATGTGTTCTTGAACACGCTCCCCGCCCATAGTCCGGCAGACATCATGGCCAAATTGAAAGGGGTGACTTCCAGATTCTTGCGTCAAGAATTCCAGCACTTGCGGCACTTGCCTTCTCTTTGGACACGTTCCTATTTCGTTAGTACGGCAGGGAACGTTTCCAGCGAAACCATCAAGCGATACGTGGAAGAACAAAAGACAAGAGGGTGACGCCATGCAGAAGATAACGCTTCAAATCCGCATCGTTCCAGACAATCCGTCTGTGTTGGCGGATATGGGCAAGGAGTATATTCGGACCGTCAATGAGTTAACCAAACAAGCGGAAGCGTCTGGAACGTTTCCAAAGCTAACTTCAAAGACTGTCCAGGCGAAGCTTCCCTCTGCCGTAAAGAATCAGCTTATTCGGGATGCAAGGAGCATCTTCCAAAAGTCGAAGAAGGAAAAGAAGCGTCCTGTTCTCAAAAAACCTGTGTACTACGTCAACAATCAAAATTATTCGATTGGCGATAATCACGTATCTTTCCCTGTCGTCATGGACGGAAAAGTACAACGTCTTGTGGTTTCCGCGCTCATTGCTCAACGTGATCGAGAATTGCTTTCCACCAGCAAGCGCGGACTTCTCCGAGTCGTTCAAAAATCTTCTAAATGGTTTGTTCAAATATCCATCGAAAGACCAACGGAGCAAGCGGCAGGTGATGGTATCATGGGTGTTGATTTAGGCTTGAAGGCTCCTGCCGTCATCGTAACCTCCAATGGGAAGACTAAGTTTTGCGGCAATGGACGCAAGAACAAATTCATCCGCCGCAAGTACACCACCTATCGCCGCAAACTGGGAAAGCTAAAAAAACGGTCTGCGATCCGCAAGCAGCGTGACAAGGAAAGCCGCTATATGAAAGACCAGAACCATAAAGTCAGCCGTCAGATCGTGAATATGGCGATTCAAGAGAAGGTGTCGATCATAAAGCTGG
>JAQSYI010000017.1 GCA_029256185.1 Paenibacillaceae bacterium | reverse complement strand
GGAGCTGACGAATACTAATCGGTCGAGGGCTTAATCACACATCCCACCAAAGTGAAGAAGATGCTGACGAAGCGGATTCCGAATACTTTGGCGGGGCCCGAAAAGAGCCCCAAAAAGTGAAGCAGAGCTACGGAGAGTATTCAGGTACTTTTCGGGGGCCCCGCCAACCACAAAGGGACGTAAGAACAACTTGAGGTTATCGGTGACCTCGTTTCGCATCCGGTTTTCAGGGAATAAGCAGTCTACATATTCCCGGAGCATGGGGCCTTAGCTCAGCTGGGAGAGCGCATCGCTGGCAGCGATGAGGTCAGGGGTTCGATCCCCCTAGGCTCCATATACAATCTTGTTCATTTCATGGCCCGTTGGTCAAGCGGTTAAGACACCTCCCTTTCACGGAGGTAACAGGGGTTCGATTCCCCTACGGGTCATTCTTTTCCCATAATCAATCATGAACGCTTAGCTCAGCTGGGAGAGCACTACCTTGACAGGGTAGGGGTCAGCGGTTCGAACCCGTTAGCGTTCACCATCATGCCTTAAAGGCAGGGTCGTAATGCGGAGCCGTGGTGTAGAGGCCTAACATGCCTGCCTGTCACGCAGGAGACCGCGGGTTCGAATCCCGTCGGCTCCGCCATCTAATTTCATATGCGGTCGTGGCGGAATTGGCAGACGCGCTGGATTCAGGTTCCAGTGGACTAATACTCCGTGGAGGTTCGAGTCCTCTCGACCGCATCATATTTTTCTAAGAAACCTTCCTTGCGAAGGTTTTTTTCTTTGTTTAGGTGGGGTTTAGCAACTATGGCGGGGAAAAATATTTGGAGACGCTTAAATCAGCTATAGAGTGCGACTCCTACCAATCCGGAGAGGATGATCACGTAGAAGGGATGCAGCTTTGCTCTCCACAGAAGCAGCAGGGAGGCGGCGAAAATGCACCACATGGTGACCGTAGAGGCGGTAAAGCGGGGAGAGATCATGCCACTGCTAACGCTGAATTTGATGGCACCGTAGAATATGAGGCCGACTACAACGGGGCGCAGTCCATAAAAGGCGGCTTTGGTCAGCTTATGCTGGTACAATTTATAAAAGACCGTAGCCACTGCAACTACCAAAATGAGGGACGGCAAAACCATGCCTGCGGCCGAAACCAAGGCTCCGGTAAAGCCGGCTGTTTTGTAGCCTACCAGAATGGCGGTATTGGTGGCAATCGGCCCCGGCGCCATACCGGCTATGGCTGTCACATCCATGTATTCCTGAGCGGTCATCCAATGGAATTTATCCACTTGGGCGCCGATCACGGGAATCATGGCATAACCGCCGCCAAAGGCAATAAAGCCGATGATTAAAAAGTTGTAAAAAAGCTGCCACAGCACTGTTTTTTCCTCCCAAAAGTTATTGTCCTTCCTATAGCGTTACGCAGAGCCTAAGAGAATCCAACCTAAATCCCGTCTCCCCAAAAGTAGTCCTTGTAATCGTGGCCAGGCTCCTCCTCCCGGGACAACTTCACCTTCATCCCCAGCTTTTCCTTCATCTTCACCAGCAGGATCCCCAATGCCGCTCCGCCTATAATGATAATGATCGGATTTAAATTCGTAATAATAATCAGAGCGGCGGTTACCACCACGGCTGCCAGAGTTGTTTTGTCCAGCACGGCTGATTTCCACAACTTAATTCCGGCATATACGATCAGAGCCACAATGGTTGCCTTGATGGCCTTGAAGGCGGCCTCGATCTTGGGATTGTCCTGGATTTGGCTGTAGACGACGCCAAGGCCCAGCACAATGAGCAAGGTGGGCAGCAGAATCCCCAGCAGGGCGGCCACGGCTCCGGGTACGCGCGCCAGCTTGAAGCCCACGAACGTAGCCGAATTAATGGCGATGGCGCCGGGAATGGATTGGGTTATGGCCAGTACATCGGCGGCTTCCTGCTTGGCCAACCATTGGCGCTTCTCCACAATTACATTCTCAATCACAGGGATAACCGAATAGCCTCCACCGAATGTGACGGGTCCGATCTTGAAGAAAGCCCAGAAGATTTGGATCAGCAGCTTCCAATCCCAACTGGAGAATCCGAAAGCGGGTCTGCGGTTCACCAGGAGTTGTTTGGTTGAGCGCATAGGTTGCGTGGACATGATCTCCCCTCCTAAAAGTTTTGAGTTGATTGCCACATTTGTGGCATATCCGAAAAACTCGCATCGAAAGCATACGCTTTGTTTTGAGTTGATTGCCACATTTGTGGCATATCCGAAAAACTCGCATCGGAAGCATCTGCTTGGTTTTTGTGTAAGCATTAACTGGCATCGGAAGCATGGACTTTTTACTTGGCATAATCGCATTATAACAGACTTTATTTCATTTTGGAATAAACAAAACTCCATATTTCATCATTCACAGATAAAACCCTCGTTATCAGCAGTCAAATCATACCGCTTTATTCTATTATGAGCGGAAGATTGCCCTCGATATTGCACTCCCCATAGTAAAGAGTATCATGTTCGGATCTTGCATCCCCATCATGACGCGCCACGTACGTTTACGAGTAGAAGTTATTCTTTTCCCCTTGATTGAAGAAGGCTTTTCTGTTTAGATGATCATAATGAAACTTGTGCTGGGAGGAAACTGTAGTGAAGCTTGTTCGAGACCGTCTCCTTCATCCCAAGATGAAGGAGGTGCTGGATACCGTGCGCAGATCCGGACCGATATCCAAGCAGGAGCTGCTGTCTGTAAGCAAAATGACCTCCAGCACCTTAACCCGGCTGCTGGAGGATGCGCTGTCCCTGAGAATTCTGGCGGAGGTTGGGCTGGGGGAATCAACCGGAGGCCGGAGGCCGATTCTGTACAAGGTGAATCCGCAGTACGCCTATGCCTTCGGGCTGGACATCTCAAGAACCCGCTGCAAGCTCGTTCTTGTCGATTTGGCGCATCAAGTGCTGGATGCCAAGGACTGGCCCATGACAAATGCCGTGACTCCCGATTCCCTGCTCCGGCTTGCAGCCGATGCGGCGGATAGCATGCTGCTGAAGCACGAACTGCGGAAGGAAGCCGTTCTCGGCATGGGGGTGGGGGCTGTCGGACCCCTGGACAGGATAGCGGGGGTGATACAGGAGCCTCTGTATTTTCCGGGAACCGGATGGCACCAAGTGGAGGTCCGCCGGATGTTGGAAGAGATGCTGGGGATTCCCGTTTGGCTGGACAACGGGGCGAATACGGCCATGATGGCGGAATATTGGAGGGACAAGGACAATCCCGGCAGCCTGCTCTATGTGATGGTCGGCATCGGACTGCGTTCGGCTATGATGACGAACGGCAGGCTGGTATACGGCGCCGTTGATATGGAAGGCGCATTGGGGCAAATGATCATCCAGGCGGACGGCGTTGCTCACCGCATGCCAGGCGGCAATTACGGCGCGCTGGAGTCCTATGTCTCCATCTATGCTCTGGAAAAGACGGCCCGAGCCCTTGCCAAGAAGGAGATCCCGGGAATCCCTCCCGATTGGCTCAGAAGACCGGAGGGCATTACGCTGGCGGACATTAACCTGGCCAATGCCAACGGCTATCCGGCGGTTACGGCTATGCTGGAGGAGGCGGCTTCCTATCTGGGGATTGGACTGGCCAACATGCTCAATGTGCTGCACCCGGACAAAGTATACCTGGGAGGCAC
The DNA here is from genome assembly GCA_029256185.1 of Paenibacillaceae bacterium. Taxonomy (GTDB): domain Bacteria; phylum Bacillota; class Bacilli; order Paenibacillales; family NBRC-103111; genus Paenibacillus_AR. The sequence continues at coordinate 127,252 of JAQSYI010000017.1, read as the reverse complement.
GCTTGTGGCGGCTTTTCCGACTTTCTTCGAGAAAGCCGTTGCCGTTGCCCGCAGCCGGACCATGTATCACTCCCGGTATCCCGTGGTATTCAGTATGGGGCATCTGGGCGAATCCGCGGCGGCTATCGGGGCGGCGATTATGGTTATCAATCAGCTGGTAGAATGAAACGGCGACTTTATTTCATTTTGACATTTAGTAGATAGAGTGTTACTTTTACCATAGACAAACTGAATGGGGGAGAGGATTTCATGAGCGGAGCTTGCGCCGGAGCGGATCACGGAAACTTGGGAGTCATGTGGAAAACGGTTTCAGAAGACTGCAATCTGGCCTGCGACTATTGCTACTATAGCACCTGTGGCGGAAAGCCGGGCTCTAAAATCAATCGTATTGATTCCGCTCTACTGGAAAAGTTTATACAGGAATATATGGGCAAAAGCAAAGGAAACGCCTCTTTCGCCTGGCAAGGGGGCGAGCCGCTGTTGGCTGGTCTCGAATTTTTCGAGGAGGTCGTAGCGCTGCAGGCTCGTCATGCCCCGCCCAATACGGCTATCAGCAACGCGCTGCAGACGAACGCGACCCTGATTACGGAGAGGTGGGCTCAATTTTTCAAAACCTACAACTTCCTGGTTGGCGTCAGCCTGGACGGTCTGCAGGAGGTTCATGACGCCAGGCGTGTGGATGCCGCGGGCAAGGGCAGCTTCGACCGGGTGATGAAGGGAATTCAGCAGCTGCGGAGATACGGTGTCGATTTCAATATTCTTACTGTCATCCATCAAGGCAATGTAGCAAAGGCGAAGGAATTAATGGCATTCTACCGGAAAGAGAAGTTCGGCTTCGTCCAGTTTATCCCCTGCATGGACTTCCGGTCCCAGCAGGTGGACCGCCCGGGCGTCTACGATATTACTCCCGAGGAGTATGGGGAATTCCTCTGTGAGATATTCGACGAATGGTACAACGACGGGAAACCGGACATATCCGAGCGCTTCTTCGACAATATGCTGAGCGTCTATGTGAACCGGGAAGCGGAGTTGTGCATCCACCGGTCCGCTTGCCCCCAAACCATTATTCTTGAGCAGAACGGGGACGCGTTCCCTTGCGACTTCTACATTAACGACAGCTGGAAGGTGGGGAATGTAGGCGTTAACAGCATCGAGGAAATTCTCGCCCATCCCCGGTATGCGGACTTCAAAGCCATGAAGCCCAATTTGCCGGAGAAATGCAAGAGCTGCAATTGGAAATCCCTGTGTCATGGCGGGTGCCCGAGAAACCGGAAGTGGACAGAGGGGCTGGAGAAGTCGGACCCGGATTATTTCTGCAAGAGCTATATGCGGGTTTATGCCTATGCGCACAAGCGTATGGAGGCTCTTGGCGAATCGCTCAGGAAGCAATGGTACGAAACGAACATCAAGGTGCATCTGAAGGGCAAGGCTCCCGGCCGCAACGACCCTTGCCCCTGCGGCAGCGGCAGGAAGCACAAGCAGTGCTGCGGTTGACAGCAAGAGACGGGCTTGCAGCGGTATGGTTGCAGGCTCGTCTCTTATAGTGCTCATTTTTCCTGATGGCGATACTCGCTTGGCGAGCACCCAACTTGTTTCTTGAATGCGCGCGAGAACATGTAAAGGTCGGGATACCCTGCCGATAAGGCGATTTCCCCGACCTGCAGCGAATGATCGCTTAGCAGCTGCTTCGCACGGCTCAGTCTTAGCTGCTGTAAATACTGTTGAGGCGAAATGCCCACCTTCCGTGTGAATAAATGTGAGAAATAAGAACGGTGAACACCGAACATGTTGGCGACAGCTTCAATACGCAGCGGCTCCGTGTAGTGCAGCTGCAGAAAACGCATGGCCTCCTCGACCCAATCCTCTGCAGACGCAACCACTAAGGCCTTTTTGTCATCATGATCAGCTTCAAGCTGCTCCATCAGACGGTAAACGGCGGACATTAGAGTAAGCCTTCGCCGTTGCTTCTGTTCGTCATCCCAAATCACTTGCTCCACTTCCCGCAAAAATTGCCGGACCGTTTCATCCATCGCCGCAAAGCGGTAAGGCTTATGGGCGGTTACCCCCAGCATCTTCATAAGCTCCCCTGTTTGAGGACCCTCCATCGTGAGCCAAACCATCTGCAGCGGTTCAGCGGAACAGGTCCGATATTCATAAGAGATATGGGGGAACAAGCAAAACAAGTCACCGGCTTGCAACTGGGCGGCCTCATTCTCATAGCCTAACCTTAATTGACCGCTGACAATAAAGTGAAGGCCAAAGCTGTCAATTTGCTTAGGGCCCACCTGATAATTCGGCTTTGCCGCGTTGCGTCCCGCCCGCACGAGCCAGAATCCTCCGGCTCTCTCATATCTTGATGGCATATGGCGCCATATATCTGCGTACTCTGCCGCGAACTCCTTCATGAACATCCCGCCTAACATTTTGCTAAATACATTATGGCATTTTCATATGAGTGAAGACAAGATAAGCTTTTGTATGTAAGTCAAATAAGGTTGGCAAAGCTTAGGAAAGGGAGATGGTCATTTGAAACGGCCAAACATTTTGTTGATCACCAGCGACCAGCAGCATTGGGATACCATCGGCATGTTCAACAGTGAGCTGCATACGCCAAATCTGGATCGGCTCGTGAAGGAAGGAACCGCATTTACGCGTGCATACTGTCCGAATCCAACCTGTACACCTTCGCGTGCTTCTATGATTACCGGTATGTATCCCAGCCAACATGGCGCTTGGACATTAGGAACCAAGCTGCTGGAGGATCGCAGAACGGTAGCGGAGGATTTTGCAGCTGGGGGCTACAAGACGGCTCTGATTGGGAAAGCTCACTTTCAGCCGCTTCGGAGTACAGAGCAATACCCGTCGCTGGAAGCTTACCCTGCGCTGCAAGATCTGGATTATTGGAGGAGGTTTCATGGGCCGTTCTATGGTTTCGATCATGTCGAGCTTGCCCGCAACCATACGAATGAAGCACATGTCGGCCAGCATTATGCCATTTGGATGGAGGAGAAGGGCTGTACGAACTGGCGGGATTATTTCCTTACGCCTACGGGCACGATGGACCCGTCCATCAAGCACACATGGCCTATTCCGGAAGAGGTTCATTACGATACATGGATTGCTGAGCGAACGAATGCCTTACTCGAGCAGTACAAGTCGGCAGAGGAACCGTTCTTCCTCTGGTCCAGCTTCTTTGATCCGCATCCCGCCTATCTCGTGCCGGAGCCTTGGGATTCCATGTACGACCCCGAAAAGCTGACAATTCCCAGCGTAACGCCCGGAGAGCATGAACGGAACCCGCCGCATTTTGGCATGACACAAGAGGTAAAACCGGACTTCAGCCATCTGAAGGAAACAGGGCATGGCATTCATGGCTACGGCTCCCATCTGCTGCCCGAAGCGGAAAGGAAGCAACTCGTCGCCACTTACTACGGGATGATCAGTCTGATGGACAAATATATCGGCAAAATCCTGGACAAGCTCGATGAGCTTGACCTGACAAACGAGACGGTGCTTGTCTTCACAACGGACCACGGCCATTTTTTCGGTCAGCACGGATTGCAATACAAGGGTGGATTTCATTACGAGGACCTGATCAAGCTTCCATTTATCGTACGTTATCCTGGTCATGTTCCCGAAGGAAAGCAGTCATCGGCCATTCAATCTCTCGTTGATCTGGCTCCGACGTTTCTAAGCCTCTGCGGCATGGAGGTTCCTGCTGTTATGACTGGAGTAGATCAGAGCGCTGTGTGGCTGGGCACAGAAGAGCGCGCGCGCGATCACGCGATCTGCGAGTTCCGTCATGAACCGACGACGATTCATCAGAAAACCTATGTGGATCAACGCTACAAAATCACCGTGTATTACAATCAAACCTACGGTGAAATCTTTGATCTCGAGAACGATCCTCAGGAGCTGAACAATCTTTGGGACGATCCGGCATACCTCGCGCTCAAATCGGAGTTGTTGTTGAAATACGCTTGGGCTGAACTGGGCAAAGAACCGATGCCGATGCCGCGCATTTGGCACGCATAATTGTGATTGAAGGACTATCCGATGAGCAAGGCTCATCCATATACCAGACCTTGAGGCTGCCGCGTGAATGAACGGCAGCCTTTGTTCCGTAGCTGACGGGCGCCGCCGAAAGCAATTGATCGGCTGTCTTCTCGACTGCCATGAAGATTAAAAAGCAGACGCTGGGGATTGTATGAGAGAATTATATGGATTACTATTAGAATTAGTTGAAACTGACAGAGAAGAGGGCAAGCTCATGCTCAATACGCTCAGACGAATAAGACATCGAAATCGACGGTCCAAACGGTTTTACAAACTTTTCTTATCCTATTTGCTGCTTGTTTGTTTCATCGTCATCGTCGTTGGCAGCGTTGTGTATGTCAATATAATCAGAGCGTTTCAACATGAAATTGAGCAGGCTCAGCTTGCTTCTGTCGCCCAGCTCAGAGATACCATGGATACACGGTTTCATGAGCTTCAGCGGACATCGCTGCAAATTGGCTCCAACCCCTTATTAACCCCTTTTATGCTAACCCAATCTGGTTATGATGCCTATCAAGCTGTTAACGAATTGAATAAATATCGAATCAGCAACTCCTTTATCAGCAATATTGTGGTATTTTACCCTTCCGAGCATGCCAATCGCTTGTTCTCAGCCAGTGGCGTGTATGAGGAGGCTGAATTTTTTGAACGGATGTATGCGTATGAGAATTGGTCGTCAGAGCAGTTATTGAAGCAAATTCCTGCCATGACAGGACCGGTCATTCGACCTGCGGAAACGGTCTATACATTGAATCGCTCACAAGCTTCCACATTTGTTACGTATGAGTATCCGCTTCCCGCTTTCTCGGGCAAGCCCTATGGCATCGTCATGTACTTGCTGGATGTTCAGATCTTGCATAGCATGACAGAGAACTTGGTTAATCGGGCGGGGACCTATCTATATTTGCTGGATAAGGATAATCAGACGATCTACGCTACAAATCCTGACCTGCCAAGGCAATTTACCGGAACTCAAAAAGAACCGATTATGACCAGAGTGATTAATGGCGTTTCCTATTCCGTCATTCGTCAGCCCTTCTTAAGCAACGACTGGACCCTGGAATTAATGGTGCCAACTTCTTTGTTCATCGAAAAAGTAGACCGAATAAGGAATGTTTTTACCTCCATACTGGTCTTGTTGATTGTAATCGGAGGAGCGGCATCGTTTATTTTGGCTAATAGTAATTACCAGGAGCTGCGGAAGCTGGTCCAGCTTTTTTCAGTAAACAAGGAGACGCTCAATTCCCGGGAACTTCCCATGGATGAAATCACTTATTTGTCCAATGCCATTCGTGAAATGTCAGGACAAGAAAATATGATGCATCAACTGAAGAGCCGCAGAGGGTTAATTCGTGAGAATGTGCTGCTGTCACTGTTTAAAAATAAGCCTCACAAGCCTGACGAATTACTGAAAACGCTGGAGCTTGCAGATATCCGCTTCGATTATTCCCATTATGTTAGTGTCTTGCTTGCGATTGACAACTATTCAGGCTTTCAAAAAGTGTATACCGCTTCCGTACAGGAGCTGCTGAAATTCAGTATTCTCAATGCGGCGGAAGAGCTCGCACAAGAAGCGGGGCGAGGATATGGGGTCAGCATTGTCGATGATCAAGGAATTGCACTTGTGATTAATCTGCAAGACCCGCTAAGCTATAGAGAGCAACTGGAAGTGTTTGCAACACAGCTTCAAACGTTCTTTAATTCCTACTATCAATTTTCCTTAACCATTTGTGTAGGCCGGGTCTACGCTGAGCTTGACGCGATTGGACTTTCCTATGATGAGGCGCGAAGAGCATTGCACTATCGTTTTGTAAAAGGACGAAACCTGATTTTGTTTTATGATGAATTGTTGTCTGCCGGGAATGAACAAGTAAGCAGTTATCCGCAAGAGTTAGAAGATGAACTGATTAGAAACATACGGCAGGGCAACGCGATTGAAGCAGAGCATCAGATACATCAGTTATTCGCAAGCTTCCAGTCTTTCACACAGTCGCCGGAGGCTGCTCAGCTTGCATCCAGCGGACTGCTGCATGCTCTTATCAAAGTTTCGGATGAGCTGAAAGTGAATCGTTATACGGAGGCCCACAGCGAATCAGAGGTGCTCCGTGCCAGTAAAACGGAGACGATGGACGAGCTCAAGGACCATATGATCCAATTATGCCGAGAAATTTGCGAGCATGTATTGGGCAGGAAGGAAAGCCGCAACTTCAAGCTGCGCGATGAGATTATTGCCTTTTTGCATGAACGCTATATGGATAACACCCTCTCACTGGAGGTCATTGCCGATCAGTTCGGCATGTCCTCCTCGTACTTGACGCGGTTTGTGAAGGATCAAACAGGGCATTCGCTCATTCGCTATCTGGATCAGCTTCGGATGGCCAAGGCTAAAGAGCTGCTCTTGAACGGTGAAGAGAATCTCATGGAAATAACGAATGAAGTGGGGTATGTAGATGTGTCCAACTTCATCAAGAAATTCAAGAAAATGGAGGGTGTAACGCCGGAACAGTACAGGAAACTGCGAAAAAACGTGTGAAAAGGCGTATGAAAAGGCGTGGGAAAAGGCGCCTTGGGGGAGCATCGGCATAACTCGGACAGCTCTTGGCGGCAGTGATCATGTACCGCGGCGTCGGCCCTAATCAAAAGTAATATAATCGGCTCGCATATCTCCTCGAATCGAACGAAAGCGACCAGGGGTAACGCCAACCCATTGATGAAAGGTTCGATTGAAATAGTTAACACTTGTGAACCCTGTCAGCCGGGCTATATCCGTGAGGGTAAGGTTGGAATGCCGTAGAAGCTCTACGGCTTTTTCCATGCGGATTTTGGTAATAAACTGAATTGTTGTCAAGCCTGTTGTTTGACGAAATAACCGGATGAAGTAATACTTCGATAATCCTGCAAGCTCTGCCAGCTGATCGGGACCCTGTACTTCGGCGTAATGCTCTCGGATATGCTGAGCCGCTTGAATAATGGCTGCGGGCCACATGCTTTCTGTTTGGTTCCGGTTGCGGGATGCCCGCAGAAGCTCCATCATAAGCTGATAAGCAAGAGCCGATGCCTGATAGACATCGGTTATTCGTTTTTTGTCAGCTTCACGGTAAATTTGGTCAAGCAACCGAATGGGAGCACTATCTGTATGCAGCAGGGGGGCAGGGCCATTGGCATCCAGCAATTGCGTCCAAAGTTCGGGCATGGCAGCACCCTGCAAGGTGATAAATACGAATTCCCAACCAGGACTGGCCGCAGGTAAATAATGACGGCTTTCGCCGGGGTATTGAATCATAAAGACCTGTCCGGGTGTTATGCTGAACGTCTTGCCATCAAGCTCAAGAGCTCCTTCACCTGATAACGTATACTGGATCACATAGGTGCAGGGATCGCTTGCCCGGGTTCGATTGTTCCAATCGTAAGGTTCATCAGGAGCAAGAGCCTCATGCCCAATCGATTTGATTTGGACAGGGAAATGGAGGAGAGAATCATTGAATTTGAATCCGTAGACAGACATGACAAGCACCCTTTCCTGTAGGTCGTGATAGAGCAATATTTTGAACTTTATTCAACGTATTTACGATTGATATCTTATATCATAACGAACTATAATCAAATTGGATAGACATTATTTTATATTTTTAGATGGGAGTAGATGGACATGCAAATGGAAACATTTCATCTGGAGGGCAGGGTAGCTATTCCTTATTTCAACCGATGGGGGGAATTAAGTTATACAACGGAGCAAGCGTTCGACCATGATCCATTCCAAGTATTAGCAACATCTACAAGCGGCTCACCCGTGCTGTTCACTTCCTCGTTATTTGTTGGTTTTCTTAAAGAGGCAGGCGGACGCTTCATATATGATGGCAAGGGTCGTCTTCAGGTGATATATGATGACAATCAGATGCTGTTCATAAGAGAAGGTATGGAACCATATGAGGCTTGGGATGCCTATAATCACGAGGTCATTTCGCTGAATGGCATTGAGGATCGCCGCCGCATGCCGCTGTATCGCACATTGGAGTATTGTACGTGGGTTGAGCAGAAGGCGCAGGCGACAGAAGCTGCCAACGTTCACGAGGTGCTCTCTGAGGCCTTTATGGCGGACTATCTGAATCGATTGGATAAGCTGCAATTGCCCAGAGGGAAAGTATGCCTGGACGATGGCTGGTTTGACCGCCATTCCGCGACTGGAAGCGGTACCATCTTCGCGAATGAGCGTTTCCCTGATTTGCGCCGTATCTCTCACAATATTGAGGCGGCGGGCCACATTCCAGGCATATGGCTGGACTTAGGCTGTGTGTCGCCTTTATCCAAGTTTTTTCAGCTCAATCAACATGCTGTTAAGCCGCATTCCTATTTCGGAGGGCCGGCTGAGCAGGAGAATAAGCAATCACACACGTTCTATCAGCCTTTACCCGGAAAAGAAATGGAGAATCATTTCCGTGACGTGTTTGATCGTCTGATTGATGCCGGCTTCGTCAAATTCAAGCTGGATATGATGTATGGAAATAAACGGGAAATGTCGGCGATTCTGGAGGCAGCGAATCGTATCGCGCATGAGCTGAGGGCAGATGTGGAAATTGAGGCGCATATTCCCGATATCTTCGTTAGCCGTCATTGTGATGTGGTACGAACCAATGATGTGTTAATCCAAGCGGATAAGCCGTGGCGGGAGCTGACATTAGCCCATTGGACGACTTGCCTGTACTCGGCTCCGGGAAGATGGCTCAATTTGGATCACATCGGCGGCAATCATCCGGCAGTATCTGAAGCTGATTTCTTGAAAAGCCTGGCTATGTACGATCAGATCGCAGGATATCCCGTACTGAGTTTGCTGCCTGATCGCTTCTCCTCCGATGCTCAGAATGAGGTGCGGAACCTATTAGCACGATATGAAGCAAATGTTATGAACGATTCATTTTTCAATAAAAAGCTGCAATTTCTCGGATGATAAGGTGTGACAAAGGCGTCATAAGCGCCTTTGTCGGTTAAATGTAAAGAATGAACGATTCCGGAAATTCCATTGTAAAAGGCGGTTCTCAGAAAACAAATATTGCCGATAGGCTTGCTTCTTTTGATTTGCTATGCTCGGTTATAGTGGTTGGTTGATTTGCCACTTTACTTATGGAAGCGGTATCATAACAAAGGAGGTTCAGGGAATGGTTAAACGATCCACTGGAACGAAGCATGTGATTTTCCAATGTATCATGGTTTGCGCTCTGCTGTTCAGTCTTCTTCCGGTAATTCATTTACCGTCTGCCGAAGCACATAACGGGTCCACGTGGCAAGCGCGCAAGCTGGCAACAGCGAATGCGATTACTGTCGATGGCAAATTAAATGAATCTGTCTGGTTCCTGACCGGAACGGCTAACAAGCTCATAAGCGGCGCCCTCAATGTAACTGCGAAGTTTAATGCAATCTGGGATGCCACGTATCTCTATGTTGGTGTAAAAGTGCTTGATTCGGCGTTATACAACGATTCCGCCAACATGTGGGACGATGACTCCGTGGAGATTTATATAGATAGAAATCATAATGGCGGTACGACATATGACGCCTATGATCGGCAATTTGTTCTTGGCTATAATGATACGGCCATTTATAGTCCGCAATCTACGACAGGCGTCCTGTATGGCACTGCGAATATCAGCGGCGGCTACACCGCGGAGATTGCAATTCCGTGGACGAATTTGGGGATGAGTGCCCCGTCGGATGGAGCGACTATTGGATTTGACATTGGCATCAATGATGACAGTAATGGTGGAGCACGCGATAATCGCCTTGTTTGGTCAGGTACGGGAACGAATTACAATAATACATCAGGCTTCGGTGATCTGCGATTATCAGAAACAACCGGTGACCAGTATCCTGGAACGCAAATGGTGTATCCCAGCATTACAAAGTATTTCAATGGCTACAGCGGGACGGATAAGCGCATTGTGGACGTGACCCGCACACCGTTCAATGCAGTTCCGGATGATGGGATTGATGATTCGAACGCGATCATTGCCGCTTATGAATTCGTACTGGATGAGCTGCATGCCGGGGGCTGGGCAGGAAATGGCGGGGTTCCGCTTTCGATGGATAAGTCCTATGTCATCTACTTTCCGAAAGGCGTATACAACATTTCCAAGCCAATTATTTATTCGGCAGCGGATCGACCGCACCCAACATTATCGGTAGATGAAGAACTGGCGATGATACGTTTCGTAGGCGAAAGCCGGGAGGAAACGGTGCTGAAACTTGCAGATAACAGTGCAGAATTCCAAAGCACAGCAAATCCGCAGCCTATTCTATCCTTCGGAAAAAGAGATTTTAATAATTTAGTTTCCTCCAATGCGGTTCGTAACTTAACGATTAATGCGGGTAACAACAATCCTGGCGCCATTGGGATCAGATTTGGCGGCGCCAATGTGGCTGACATCTATAACGTTTCTATTGAATCGGGCTCCGGCTCCGGTTTCGTTGGACTGGATAATGCCATTGGGACAGTTGTAGGCTACCAATCCAATATTACTGTTCGCGGCTTTCAATATGGGATCCGCGTTGTCCCGTACCATTTTGCCTACCCAACGATGGAGCATATAACCCTCGCCCAACAAACACAAGGAGGCATATTATTTGAAAATGGGATGGGGACTGTGCGTGACTTGTGGAGTGATAACACGGTGTCGGCCATTATTGCAAACGCTGCCGGGTCCCATGCAATTGTAACCGAAGGCACGTTATTCAACGCCGGCTCTTCCAACCCGGCAATCGATGTACCTAACGGACATCTATTTGCCAAAAATTTGAAAGTGTTCGGTTACAGCACTTCCATTCGCAAAGCAGGCGCTGCCATCGCAACAGGAGCCATCTCGGAAACAGCAACGGACTCGGGCGCTGTCATCGTCGGCAGCTCGCCGACAACGTCGATGAATATGACGGTGGAGGAAGTGCCGCCGATGAACTGGGATGCCACCATTAATCCGGTAAACGGCGGATACATGAAATGGGCGAATGTCGATTCGTATCCGGGTACAACGGATACGCAGAAAATTCAGGCGGCCATGAATGACACGAACAAAACAGTAGTATATTTCCCAAAAGGAACCTATACGATTGATTCCACAATTACAATTCCTGCTCATGTTCAAATGGTTAACCTCATGTTTGCTGAGGTTAAAGGCGATGTGAACAAGTTCCAAACGTCGGGAACCTCCTCTACGCCGCTTTGGATTATGGACGGCACGCTTAGCGGCGCGGCTCCTGACGCCCATGTGCTGCAGGATTCCACAAGAACCGTTGTTCTGCATGAGCTCCGAGGGAAGGATGCGCCTACATACAAGAAAACGTATTCCGGCTCCGAGCAAATCAAGCTGTTTGCCAATGCGGTAACAGGCATTAAGCCGCCTACGGTGCTCACAGGCATGAAAGCGTGGTTCCGGTTCGTCAATACGGAGTGGAAGAATGGCCCGAATTTCCAAATCGGCGACGGAGCCGCTGTATGGGTGCTTGGGTATAAAACAGAAGGGGCCGAGACAAACTTCAAAGTGACCTCAGGCGGTGTTCTGCAAATTCTGGGCGGTGTGGGGAACATGTGGACGAACGACCCGTATACATCAGATGCACAGTTCGACAATGCAGGCGGTAATGTTTCCATTGTCGCTGCAACGAATGGGCAGACCAATCCTTCCGCTGGCAACTACAATCAATATTTTAGCAACATCATCCATGACAGCGCGCTGAGCAGTCCAGTCCAATGGAGCGCATTCCCGCTGCGAATTAATCCTTTGTATCCGGGCAGCGGGCATAGTATTGTTCTCCCGCTTTATAATAATTATAATCCGTCATTAGTGCCGTAAAGGGTAAGGAGCCGGCCTGATGGAGGAAGAAGGCTTCTCATGGTGAATATAATCAGACAGAATAAATTGCGAAGTCGAAAATCAAAACGGTTTTACAAGCTGTTCCTGTCCTATTTAATCCTTGTCATTTTCGTCGTCACTGTAGTTGGAAGTGTCGTGTATGTTAATATTATTAAAGCACTGCAAACTGAAATTGAGCAAACTCAGCTTGCTTCTGTTGCTCAGCTCCGGGATACGATTGACACACTTTTCCATGAGCTGCAGCGGACATCGCTGCAAATTTCATCGAATCCCTTATTGACCCCGTTTATGCTGACCCAATCGGGTTACGACTCGTATCAAGCTGTTAACGAGTTGAATAAATATCGGACGAGCAACTCGTTTATTCAAAACATTGTGATTTTTTATCCTGCGAACAATGCCGACCGCCTGTTCTCTGCCAATGGTGTATATGAGGAAAGCGAGTTTTTTGAACGAATGTATGCCTATGAGAATTGGTCGGCAGCGCAGCTGTTAAAACAAATTGCTGCCATGACCGGACCGGTGATCCGGCCTGCCGAAACCGTCTATACAACCAATCGTACCCAAGTATCCCAAATTATCACGTATATGTACCCTCTTCCGGCATTCTCAGGTAAACCCTATGGTGTCGCTATGTACTTGCTGGATGTTCAAGTATTGAAAAGCATGACGGAGCAATTGGTGAACCGTGAGGGAAGTTATCTATATTTGCTGGATAAAGAGAATCAGACCATCTACGCGACGAATCCTGATCTGCCGTGGCAGTTTACAGATTCTCAGCAAGCTCAGCTTGCAGCTCGAACCATTGATGGAATTCCATATTCGATTATTCGCCAGCCATTTATAAGCAATGGCTGGAGCCTTGAATTAATGATGCCTACTTCTCTATTCAGTGAGAAGGTGGATCAGATAAGGCATGTTTTTACAATCCTTCTAATTCTGTTAGCTCTGATTGGAAGTGCAGCTTCTTTCATTATGGCGAATAATAATTACCAGAAGCTTCGACAGCTGGTTCAACTGTTCTCGGAGAAGAAAGGGCCATCTCATCATCAGGGAATCCCCATGGATGAAATCACCTATCTGTCCAATGCCATTCGTGAAGTGTCAGGCCAAGAAAATATGATGCACCAGCTGAAAAGCCGTAAAGGATTGATTCGTGAGAATGTGCTGCTCTCGCTGTTCAAAAATAAGCCTCATAAGTCTGAAGAATTACTCAGCACACTGGAACTCGCGGATATTCGATTCGATTATTCCCATTATGTGAGCATATTAGTTGCAATTGATGACTATACAGGCTTTCAACGGGCTTATTCCGCCTCGGTACAGGAATTGTTGAAATTCAGCATTCTCAATGCGGCTGAAGAGCTGGCTCAAGAAGTGGGCCGCGGTTATGGCGTTAGCATTGTCGATGATCGCGGGATTGCCCTTGTAATCAATTTGCAAAACAAGGACAGCTATAGACAGCAGTTGGAGGTGTTTGCTGCGCAGCTGCAAACGTTCTTTAATTCCTATTATCAATTTACGCTGACCATCTGCGTCGGCAGCATATATGCGAAGCTTGACGCGATCGGACGCTCTTATGAAGAAGCCCGGAGGGCATTGCACTATCGTTTTGTCAAAGGAACTAACCTGATCTTGTTTTACGATGAAGTGTCGTCTCAAGGAAATGAACAAGGTAGCAGTTATCCGCAGGAGCTGGAGGATGAACTGCTAAGAAATATACGGCAAGGCGACTCGATCAAGGCCGAACAGAGGCTGCATCAACTGTTCACAAGCTTTGGTTCCGCAACACAGACGCCTGAAGCTGCTCAGCTTGCATCAACAGGATTGCTGCATACCCTTATGAAAATGGCAGATGAGCTGAAGGTTAATCATTTCAATGAGGTCTATAGGGAGTCAGAGGCGCTTAGCGCAAGCAGAGTAGAAACGCTGGACGAGCTTAAGATTCATCTGATCCAAGTATGCCGAGACATTTGTGAGCATATTTCGGGCAGAAGGGAAAGCCGCAACTTCAAGCTGCGAGATGAGATTATTGTTTTTTTACAAGAACATTATATGGATAGCACTTTATCACTGGAAGTGATTGCCGATCATTTCGGTATGTCATCTTCCTATCTGACTCGCTTCATTAAAGATCAAACAGGATACTCACTCATTCGTTACTTGGACCAGCTCCGTATGGCTAAGGCCAAAGAGCTGCTCTTGAATGGGCGTGATAGTCTTGCGGAAATAACCAAGGAAGTCGGGTATGTAGATGTGTCCAACTTCATTAAAAAATTCAAGAAAATGGAAGGTGTTACGCCGGAGCAGTACAGAAAGCTGCGAATACATGGGTGAAAAGGGTCTGAAGAGGCCTGTTTCGTTTAAATGTAAAGAATTCACGATGCCGGAAATTGTCTTGTAAAAGGACGTCATTAAGAAAGCAAAACCTGCGGATAGTCTTAATTCGTTTGGTTTGCTATGCTTGGCACATCAACAAACGAAAGGAGCGAAACAAGATGTCAGTTATGCCCGCATCGGACGTAACCAGCAATTCGGCAAGGAAGATGCTATCCGCGAGAGGTCGAGCATGGAAGGGGTATCGCAAAAATTGGCAGCTCTACGTATTAATCTTACCCGTGTTGGCATACTTCCTTATCTTTCATTATGCGCCGATGTATGGCTTGCAAATCGCTTTCAAGGATTTCATTGCATCGAAGGGGATTACGGGAAGTGAATGGGTCGGATTAAAGCATTTCAAACAATTTTTCACCTCCTACTACGCAACGCGCATTATCTTCAATACCCTTGGAGTCAGCGTCATGCAATTAATAATCGGATTTCCGATGCCGATTATTCTTGCAATCATGATTAACGAGTTAAGGGGAAGCAAGTTCAAGAAAGTTGTGCAGACCGTCACGTATGCGCCTCATTTCTTATCATCTGTCGTCTTAGTTGGCATGATGGTCACCTTCGCACATCCGCGTACGGGTATCGTGAATAAAGCGATAACGTGGCTGGGCGGTCAGCCGATTTCCTTTTTTGGAGAGCCGGACTGGTTCATACCCCTCTATGTCTTATCAGATGTTTGGCAGAATATGGGCTGGGCTTCCATTATCTATTTGGCAGCGCTTGCAGGTATTGATCCACAGCAATATGAAGCGGCGATTATTGACGGCGCAGGCAAGTTCCAGCGGATCCTTTATGTAACCCTTCCAGGTCTTCTGCCAACGATCATCATTCTGCTTATTCTTAATTCGGGAAAGATCATGAGTGTGGGGTTTGAGAAGGTATTCCTGATGCAAAATGATCTGAACTTGGACGCATCAGAAATTATCTCCACCTATGTGTATAAGAAGGGGCTGCTAAACGCGCAATACAGCTTTAGTGCAGCTGTCGGCCTCTTTAACTCGGTGATCAACTTCATATTGCTGATTATTGTGAATGGCGTGTCGCGGAAGGTAAGTGAAACGAGTTTATGGTAAAGGAGGCACATCCATGTCAGACAGTTCGTCAGTGGGCGCTCCCCGGAGTAGGGGCGACCGTGTATGGGATATAAGCAATATCATTTTGCTTAGCGTCATTCTAATTATTATTATTTACCCGTTGTACTTTGTCCTGATTGCCTCGTTCAGTGATTCCATGCTGGTTATTGCGGGCGATGTCTGGCTCTATCCCAAGCATGTAACCATTGAAGCGTATAAGCGGGTATTTCAGAATGCGGATATTATGATCGGCTACCGGAATGTGATTCTGTATACCGTGATAGGCACGCTGGTCAATCTCATTCTAACAACTGCCGGTGCGTATCCGCTTGCGAGGAGGGATTTCGCAGGCCGCAATGCGATCATGCTGTTAATTACCTTCACCATGTTCTTCAGCGGCGGGATTATCCCGACGTACATGATCGTTAGAGATTTGGGATTGATCAATTCCATTGGGGCGTTGATTCTGCCCGGGGCAGTATCGGTATGGAATCTGATTATCATGCGCACTTTTTTTCAGAATACGATCCCTTCGGAGGTGCAGGAATCTGCCTTCATGGATGGATGCTCTAATTTTCGCTTGTTATGGAGTATTGTCTTGCCGCTTTCTATGCCGGTTATTGCAGTCATGACCTTGTATTATGCAGTTGGGCATTGGAATTCCTACTTCCAGGCCTTGATTTATATCTCGGATCGCAGCAAGTATCCGTTGCAGATGTTCTTAAGAGAGCTGCTTGTTCAGAATCAAATGCAAAATATGATGGATGGCGATTCAGAGTCGATGGCGCAGCAGGCGATGATTGCCGAGGGCTTGAAATATGCGGTTATCATTGTGTCCAGTTTACCGGTTCTCTGTTTGTATCCTGCGCTGCAAAGGTATTTTGCAAAAGGTGTCATGATTGGTGCCGTGAAAGGCTAAATGAACTAAAAGGGGCGAATTCAATGAAATTGCAGGTAAAGTCAAGAGATATGGTATTGGGTTCCGTTTGCGTGATGTTATCCCTCAGCGCTTGCTCAACGAGCGATTCTCCGGCCGCGTCAACTCCCGCTTCGTCAAGTGCGCCTGTCCCGGCTTCGGTCCAAGAGTTAACGGCAAGCGGCTTTCCGATTGTCAATCAACCGATTACGATGACAGCCATGGGTTCCAAAATGGCTACCCATGCCGAGTGGAAAGATATGAAGGTATTAAATGAATACGCCAAGAAAACAAATATCACCATTGATTGGCAAACCATTCCGGAAGCCGGATTTTTGGAAAAACGGAATATTTCACTGGCTGGCGGGGAGTTGCCCGATATTTTTTACCGCGCGCGGCTGACGCCCTTTGATGAAGTAAACTACGGCTCGCAAGGCATTCTCATTCCGCTTAACAAATTGATTGATCAATATGCGCCAAATCTGAAAGCGCTTTTCGCCAAATACCCTGAAATTAAGAAGAGCATCACAGCGCCGGATGGGAACATTTATTCACTGCCTCAGGTAGCCGATTATCTGGCGCCGCTGATCAGCAATAAACAATATATCAATAAAAAATGGCTGGATCAGCTGCAGCTCTCCGTACCAACTACGACAGAAGAATATTATCAAGTGTTAAAAGCCTTTAAAGAAAAAGATCCCAACGGAAACGGGAAAGACGATGAGATTCCATGGTCAGGGGAAAAGACAGCGTTCCAAATCTGGGCTGGCTTGCGCGGCTCATGGGGACTCGGAACTGCCGGGGATAAAAATCCAAACATTGACATTGGCCAGGACGGGAAAATTCGCTTCTATACGATGGACCCTAACTACAAAGGGCTGCTTGAATATCTGAATAAGCTGTATAAGGAAGGGCTAATCGATAAAGAAGTGTTTACCCAGGAAACGCCGCAATTTCTTGCCAAAGGAACTCAGGGCGTAGTAGGCAGCATCAATGTATCGAATCCGACGGGGATGGGGCCCAAGTTTACCGATGACTATGTGGCGATGCCTGCCTTAAAAGGCCCTAATGGGGATCATCTTTACTCGCCTGTCAATTCAATAACCCAAGTACAAGGCACATTTGCGATTACCAAAAATAACAAGCATCCGGAAGCGACAATCAGATGGGTGGATTATTTCTATGGTGAAGAAGGCTCCAAGTTCTTCCGAATGGGGATTGAGGGAGAAACGTATGATACGCTCGCAGACGGTACTGTTCAATATAAAGAATTAATTAGCAAGAATCCGAAGGGACTCTCCCTGGATCAGGCGATTGGACAATACTCCCCATGGCCTGGCGGTGGTGTACCACAGCTGATTACCGAGAAGTACGACCGTACCGGCAATAGCATACCGGCAGCTTTGGCGGCAGCCAAATTGCTGCAACCGGATATTCCGAAGGAAGTATTGCCAAGCTTCTTGTTTACGAAGGAAGAGCAGGACAGACTTAATGCTTTGAATAGTGACATCGATACGTTTGTGAAGGAATCACGGGTGAAGTTTGTCATGGGTGCTACCCCAATAAGCGGATTCGATGCGTATGTGAGCACATTGAAGAAAATGGGTGTGGATGAGTTGGTGGGGATTTATCAAAAGGCCTATGACCGATATAAAAAGAACTGAGGTAATCTGCCATGAACATTATTTACATGCATACACACGATACAGGACGGAATATTGAGCCTTATGGATACGCCGTGCCAACGCCAAACCTGAAGGGTTTGGCGGAGGAAGGAATTCTGTTCAGGCAGGCGTTCTGTGCCGGACCAACCTGTTCACCGAGCCGGGCGGGACTATTAACCGGAATGGCTCCGCACACGGCAGGAATGCTCGGGTTGGCACACCGCGGCTTCCACATGGAGGACTACACCCGCCACTTAGCCTCGTTTCTTACCCGTCATGGGTACGAAACGGCGCTGTGCGGTGTACAGCATGAGGTTGCAGAGGCGCAAATCGGGCTGCTGGGGTACACGCGGAATCTGACTGTGCTCAACAAGGAGCAGGAGCATGAAGCAAAAGATCTTCGGACAGCGCATATCGCGGCAGATTTCATTAAGGAACAGCATGATCAACCATTTTTTGCTTCGGTTGGCTTGTTTAATACCCACCGGGCCAAGGCTGACTTCCCGGAAACGAGTCATCCTGTTGACCCCCGTTATGTGATGCCTCCATTCCCGATGTACGATACACCACAAAACCGTGAGGATATGGCAGCCTTCACCGCCTCCGCCGCTGTCGTGGATCAGTGCTATGGGATTGTCCGCCAGGCTCTGGAGGAATCAGGTCAATGGGATAACACGATTCTTCTTTTTACAACCGATCACGGCATCGCCTTCCCGCGCATGAAATGCAATTTATTGGATACGGGCATTGGCGTATCGCTTATTATGCATGTACCGGGCATGGAGAAAGGGAAGGTTGTGGATGCGATCGTGTCCCAGGTCGATCTGTTTCCTACACTTTGCGAGCTATCCCGCATCGAGAAGCCGGATTGGCTGCAAGGCGCTTCGATGGTGCCGTTAATGGATGGAAGCGCGGATGAAATTCGCGGAGAACTATTCGCGGAGGTAACCTATCATGCGGCCTACGAGCCGATGCGCTGCATTCGCACCAAGCGTTATAAACTGATCCGCCGGTATACGGATCATCATCAGCATGTGATGCCTAACATGGACGATGGCCTAAGCAAGCGCTTCTTGGTGTCGCATGGCATGCGCGAGCAGCGGACCCAGCAGGAAATGCTGTTCGATCTTTATCTGGACCCCATCGAGCGGGAAAACCTGATCAACGATCCGGCTTACCAAGAAATTGCCGAGGATTTATCCCGGCGGCTGCTTGGCTGGATGAAGGAAACGAATGATCCCTTGTTGGAAACCGCGGAGGTGCCGTTGCCTGGAGGGGCGTTTGCTACGCCGATTCATGAATTAAATCCCTAATCTATTCCGTCATTTTGAAAGGGGCGATCGTTTGGAAAATAAACGTCCTCATATTCTGTTTGCAATTGCCGATGATGCCTCCCATATGAGCGCCTATGGGCACGCATTGGTGCATACGCCGCATTTTGATCGTGTTGCCGCAGAAGGAGTGCTGTTTAGCCATGCGTTTACGACGAACCCGAAATGTGCGCCTTCCCGGGCCAGTATTCTGACAGGCAGACACACTTGGGAGCTGGAGGAGGCCTGCAATCACTTCGGTGTATTCTCGTCCCAATTCAAGGTGTTTCCCGACCTGCTGGAGCAATCGGGTTACCATGTGGGCTATACCGGCAAGGGTTGGGGACCGGGCGATTGGCAGAGCGGCGGATTCACCCGGAACCCGGCCGGCAAGGAGTACAATGAATGCGTACTCGTTCCCCCGGAGCAAACACATATTAGTCCGAAGGATTATGCGGCTAATTTCCGTCAGTTTCTGGATGAACGCGAGGGCTCGCAGCCCTTCTGCTTCTGGTATGGCGGCCATGAGCCGCATCGGAGCTATGCAAAAGGCGAGGGGCTGCGTGCAGGCAAGCGCTTGGAGGATGTGGTCGTGCCGGTCTATCTGCCGGACGATGATATTGTCAAAAGCGATCTGCTGGATTATGCCTATGAAATTGAGTGGTTTGACACTCAGCTTGGACAAATGCTGTCGCATCTGGAGGCAATTGGTGAGCTTGAAGATACCCTTGTTATCGTAACCTCAGATAACGGAATGCCTTTCCCCCGTGTCAAGGGACAGATGTATGAGGACGATTTCAAGCTGCCGTTGGCGGTCCGCTGGGGAGCAGGAGCACCTTCAGCCCGCATTGTCGATGATCTGGTCAGCTTCATCGACTTGGCGCCGACCATTCTGGATGCCGCACAATGTCATATTCCAGAGGAGATGTCAGGCGGCAGCTTGTTGAGGATTGTCCAATCGCGCGAGTCCGGACAGATCGATCCCTCCCGCAATCGCATCTTCATGGGCAAGGAACGCCATGATGTGGGGACGGAGGGTGATGTGGGCTATCCAGTGCGCTGCATCCGCACGGAGCAATATCTGTATGTTCATAATTTCAAGCCTGAGCTGTGGCCGGCAGGAAATCCGGAGACCGGCTTCACGAATGTGGACGGCTCACCCACCAAAACACTGCTTATTGAACAGCATGAGTCAGGTGAAACCGACTATTATTATGATCTGGCTTTTGGTAAACGGCCGCAGGAGGAATTATTTGACATTCGTCAAGATCCGGCCTGTATGAATAATCTGGCCGATGACCCGGCCTTTCATGAGTTGAAGCTGGGGTTATGGGCGGAACTGCGGGAGCTGCTGGAGCGAACAGGTGATCCGCGCATTTTCGGAAAGGGCGATGTCTTCGATACCTATGCTTATGTCGGGCATGACACCCACTCATGGAAAGCTTACGTAGAAGGATATTTTGAGAAACAAAATTACTAAGGTTATGCATGTTGAAAAAAAGTGAGGTGGCTGTCCAAATAGGATGGCCTCTTCTTAAACAAGGAGGGCTGGGAATGAACAGGAAGTTAAAAATCGGGATCGTTGGTACGGGGAATATTTTTCGGATTGCGCATCTAAAGCCCTTGTTGGGTCACCCGGAGGCAGAGATTATAGCGGTTTGTGATATTAATGAGCAGAAAGCCGTACAAATAGCGGAGGCACATGGCATTGCTCATGTATGTACCAGCTATCAGGATTTACTGGATTTGGATGGGCTTGATGCGATTGATATTTGCACGCCTAATCTGTTCCATTCCGAAATTGCGGTTGCCGCCCTGCATAAAGGGCTGCATGTGTTTTGTGAAAAGCCGGATGCCATTAGCCCGGAAGAGGCGCGCAAAATGGCGGATGCGGCTGCCGGCAGCGGAAAAATCCTGATGACCATGCGAAATAACAGATTTACGCCAGCATCCCAATTCCTGAAACTGTTCGTGGAAGAAGGAAATATGGGCGACGTGTATTCCGGCCGTTGTGGCTGGCTTCGGAGAAGAGGGATACCCGGAAAAGGCGGATGGTTCACAACGAAGGAGATTTCCGGCGGCGGACCGCTTATCGATCTTGGGGTGCATATGATTGATTTGGCCGTTTGGCTCATGGGGAATCCGAAACCGGTTACCGTTTCAGGGGCCACCTATGCCAAATTCGGCGACAGTACTTTATCCGATTCGGTGCATAGTCAATTTGGTGAACAACAAGACGACGGTATTTTTAATGTGGAGGATTTGGCTACCGGCTTCATCCGGTTTGAAAATGGGGCCACCCTGCAAATAGAATTCAGTTGGGCATCCAATATTGCCGAAGAGATGAACTTCGTTGAACTGCGGGCAACGAAAGCGGGATCACGTATTTGTAACGGCCAATTGCAACTTTTTACGGAAATGTCAGGTCAACTCGTTGATATTTCACCTGTATTGGGTAAAGCTTCTGTTGATGCCCATGGCGCGCATTTAAGGCATTTTATTGATGTTGTATACGGTCGCGCAGAACCGATCCTTACACCGGAGCATGGTGTGGACATGATCCAAATTCTTTCCGCCCTCTATCGTTCTGCTGAGCTGGGACAAGAGGTAAGACTTTGATCGAAGCGCATATCCATGATGAAACATAGTAAGGAGCACAGGAGGTATTCAAGCGGAGATGAATAGGAATCAAGAAAGACCCAACATTTTGTTTATTATGAGCGATGATCATGCCGCGCATGCGATGAGCTGCTACGGGAGTCTCATTAATGCAACACCCAACCTTGATCGAATTGCCAATGAAGGAATTCGATTCGATAACTGTCATTGTACAAATTCGATCTGTTCTCCGAGCCGAGCCGCCATTTTGACAGGAACGTATAATCATATCAACGGAGTCCGCACATTATCAGACCGCTTTGACGGCTCACAGCAGACAATGCCGAAACTTCTTCAGCAGTATGGGTACCAGACAGCAATCCTCGGAAAATGGCATTTAGGCCATGGCGCCGAAAGCGATCCTACCGGGTTCGATTATTGGAGCGTATTGCCTGAACAAGGGGATTACATCGATCCATTGTTTATTGAAATGGGGGAAAACAAGAGATATTCGGGTTATGCCACGGAGATTATAACGGATTTATCGATCGATTGGTTGGAGAACCGGGACAGAGAGAAGCCGTTTTTTCTGATGTGCCATCATAAGGCCCCTCATCGGCCGTGGATACCGGACCAGAAGCATGCACACCTCTATGAGGATGTGGATATTCCCGAGCCGGCAACCTTTAACGACGACTATGCCAATAGGGCGCAAGCGGCATCTGCTGCTTTGATGCGAATCGATAGAGATTTGAATAAAACAGACCTGAAGGTGGACCCACCGGAGGGCTTAAGTGAATCGGAACTGAAAAGCTGGAAGTACCAACGCTACATCAAGGATTATTTGCGGTGCGTTGCATCGGTGGACGATAATGTGGGCAGACTGCTGGATTATTTGGAAGCGTCCGGCTTGACGGAGAACACGATGGTCATTTATACATCGGATCAAGGTTTTTTCTTAGGAGATCATGGCTGGTATGACAAACGTTTTATGTATGAAGAATCAATTAAGATGCCGTTCATCGTAAGGTATCCCGGTCATATCGAGGCTGGTGCTGCAGCGAAGCAAATGGCCTTGAATGTTGATTTTGCCCCGACGTTTCTCGATTACGCAGGGGTTGAAATACCTGCAGACATCCAAGGCCGGAGTCTTCGTCCGATTCTTGAGGGCGCCCCTCCGTCGGATTGGCGAACGTCGATGTATTACCGCTATTGGATGCATGTGAGCAATCATCATGTGTATGCGCACTATGGTATTCGTACGGAGCAATATAAGCTTATTTACTACTACGCCGACCCACTGGGTACAGCAGCAGCATTAGCCGAACCCATTGCGCCGGAATGGGAGCTGTTCGATTTGAGGAAAGATCCGAATGAATTGATCAACGTTTATAGTGATCCGGATTACGAGAACGTGGTGACCTATCTGAAGCAGGAGCTTAATCGGCTGCAGGCAGAGGTTAAGGACGAACCTTATGTGGTACAGCCTGCCTAAAGGCATCTCTAGGGCGTGTCCGACAACTCCGGGGGGAGCAGATTTGGCCGAATTATCGTTTCCGGCAAGGCACTTTCGTGAAGGCGTACCGGGGGTACGTCAAGCGGAAGTAACGATAGCCCGGGGCGAAAAGGCGGTGAAAAATGCTCTCAAGCTGGTTTTCAGACACGCCCAGGTTCAATCTTCTTTTCATGAAAGCGATACCATTATTATGAATTGGTTGAACATCCAACTGATTAGGAGGCATGACAAGATGGGAATGGGTTTTAGCAGGGTAAAAAAATCGATTGTAAACGGTTTATTGGCAACTGTACTAATCAGCATCTTCCCCTTCGTAGATATGCAATCAGCAGCTGCTCATAGCGGAGACACGTGGCAAGCGCGGAAACTGGCGACAGCCAATACGCTCACAATTGACGGGAAGCTGGACGAATCCGCTTGGTTCTTGACGGGAAATGCAAGTAAAGTCGTTAGCGGAAATCCTGCGATTACAGCGAAGTTTAATGCGATGTGGGATGCAGCCTACTTATATGTCGGTGTCAAGGTATGGGATGCGGCCTTATTCAATGACTCTGCGAATATGTGGGATGACGATTCCATCGAAATCTATGTGGATGGGAATCATAATGGGAGTACGACTTACGATAGCAGCGATCGCCAATTCATATTGGGTTATAATGATACGGCGATTTATAGTCCTCAAAGCACTACGGGGGTATTGCATGGCACATCCAACATCAGTGGGGGCTACACCGCGGAAATTGCGATTCCATGGTCCAATTTAGGCATGAGCGCACCTGCAAGCGGTACAACGATCGGCTTCGATATCGGTATTAATGATGATAGCAATGGCGGAGCGCGTGATCATCGCTTAGTATGGTCGGGAACAGGTACTAACTATAACAATACATCCGGATTCGGCAATCTGCGCTTGTCAGAGACGACAGGCGACCAGTATCCCGGTACTCGGATGGTGTATCCAGACACATCGAAATATATAGACGGATACAGTGGTACAGATAAACGGATCGTAGATGTTACGAGTCCGCCCTTCAACGCAATACCAGACGATGGGATTGATGATTCAGATGCCATCATAGCAGCTTATGAATTCGTTCTTGACGAACTGCACGCCGGCGGTTGGGCCGGCAACGGAGGGGTTCCGCTTTCGATGGATAAATCTTATGTGATTTATCTGCCGAAAGGTGTTTACAACATCTCCAAGCCCATCATCTATACCGCTGCCGACCGGCCGCATCCTACCTTGGCGGTAGATGAAGAGCTGGCGATGATTCGTTTTGTAGGCGAGAGCCGGGAAGAAACCGAATTAAGGCTTACTGACAACAGTGCCGCATTCCAGAGTACAACAAGTCCCCAGCCCATTCTTTCCTTTGGAAAAAGGGATTTTAATAATCTGGTTTCATCCAACGTGGTGCGCAATTTAACGATTAATGCCGGAAACAACAACCCCGGGGCCATTGGTATCAAATTTGGAGGCGCAAATACGGCAGACATTTACAATGTAAGCATTGAAGCAGGTTCAGGCTCAGGCTTCGTCGGATTAGATAATGTTATTGGTACGGTGGTGGGGTACCAATCTAACATCACCGTACAAGGCTTTCAATATGGTATTAGAGTGGTGCCCTTCCATTTTACTTATCCGACCATGGAGCATATTACCTTAAGCCAACAGACAAAGGGTGGGATTCTATTTGAAAATGGGATGGGTGCTGTACGCGACCTGTGGAGTGATAATACAGTCTCTGCTGTGATCGCTAACGGTGCAGGCTCACACGCCGTTGTGACAGAGGGCACTCTATTTAACACCGGATCGTCCAATTCAGCAATTGATGTACCCAATGGGCATTTGTTCGCCAAAAATGTGAATGTCTTCGGATATAGCTCGTCCATCCGCAAAGCGGGCGCGTCAATCGCATCTGGAGCAATAGCGGAAAAAGCGACAGACAATGAGGCTGTCATCGTTGGCAGTTCCCCGGCAACATCCATGAATATGCCGATAGAAGAAGTGCCGCCTATGAACTGGGATCAAATAACGAACTGGGCCAATGTGGATACTTATCCTGGGACAACAGACACGCAGCGGATCCAAGCGGCGATGAATGATGTGACCAAAACCGTTGTTTATTTTCCGAAGGGGACATATACCCTTGATTCCACGATCACTATTCCTGCCCATATTCAAATGGTCAACCTGATGTTTGCCGATATCTCAGGCCCTGTGAATAAGTTCAGAACAACGGGGACATCGTCTGCACCTCTATGGATTATGGATGGCGTAGTAAGCGGAGCAGCGGCTGAAGCCCATATTCTTCAGGACTCGACGAGAACGCTGGTCCTTCATCAGCTAAGAGCGAAAGATGCATCCATGTATAAAAAAACGTATGCCGGATCAGTCCCGGTAAAATTATTCGCCAATACCGTAACAGGGATTAAGCCGCCAACGGTCCTGACGGGTATGCAAGCCTGGTTCCGGTTCGTGAATACGGAATACAAGGAAGCTCCCAACTTTCAAATTGGCAGCGGCGGCTCCGTCTGGGTGATGGGGTATAAAACAGAAGGGGCTGAAACAAACTTCAAGGTTACGAACGGCGGCATTCTGCAAATTATGGGCGGCGTAGGCAATATGTGGACGAATGACACGTTCACCTCAGATGCGCAGTTCGAAAACGATGGCGGCCATGTGTCCATTATCGCGGCAACCAATGGGCAAACGAATCCCAACGTGGCTAATTACAGCAAATACTTCAGCAACATTATTGATGATCCCGATTTGGGCAGTGTGGTTCCTTGGAGCGCATTCCCGCTGCGCATCAATCCGGTGTACCCTGGCAAAGGGCACAGCATCGTGCTGCCGCTCTATAACAACTACAACCCGGACCTCATAGAGAGGGTTGCACCGGTGACGACAGCCGCCTTATCCGGCGCACCGAATGAAGCGGGCTGGTATAAGGATCATCTAACCATCACGTTAACGACAGCAGATGATCGGGCAGGTCAAGTGGTTACCCAATACGCCATTAACGGTGAGGATTCAACTGTTTATACAGCGCCTATAGTGATTGAAGCGGAGGGAACGACAACAGTGACCTATAGCTCCACGGATGCTGCGGGCAATCGGGAGGCGGAGCAGTCCTTGCAGGTGAAGCTGGATAGAACGGCGCCAACAGCGGTACTGACGGAGTCGGGACATACGGTAACGGATGTGACGTATGCGACATCGTTGACGTTCGACTTGGTCGCAAGCGATGCGCATTCTGGCGTTGCGGAGCAAAACCTGACGCTTGACGGCCAGGCAATCGTAAGCGGTCAAACCATTCTCCCAGGCAGTCTGGCGGCAGGCGCACACACCGTGGAATACGTTGTTGTTGACGCTGCCGGGAATGTGACGAGTGCGTCTCAGACATTTAACGTTGTTCAACCAGTATCCACCGGCGCTCCTGGCCAGCCCCATTTATCTTCCAATAATGGCTATTCCGGATTAAAAGACGGCAGCTTTACCATCACGATGAATATGTGGTGGGGGAATAACGGAACGGCATTCAAGCTGTATGAAAATGGCGTCCTCATCAGCACCAAAACACTTTCGGATGCCGCCCCGGGGGCTCAAATTGCCGAAGTCGATGTATCAGGCAAACCAAACGGCACGTATGTATACACCGGTGAGCTTCATAATGGTTTCGGAACGACAAACAGTCAGCCTCTCGTTGTCACCATCACAGACGCAGCCCCAGGCAAGCCTGTCTTGTCGCAAAATAATTGGGATGGAGACGGCAACTATCAAGTTACCATGAACATGTGGTGGGGTACCAATGCGACAGGGTATCGCCTTTTTGAGAACGGCGTGCTTATGGATACCCGAAGCCTGCAAGCTGCGTCGCCTGGTGCTCAAAGCGCTGTAACAGCGATTGCCGGGCGCGCAATCGGCATATACCAGTATCGTGCCGAGCTGTTCAACGCCGCAGGCGTGACCGCAAGCGAGCTGTTGACGGTGAACGTTGCGAAATAAACGGAGTTAGCTGCCGCCGCTGTATGCTGGCAACAGCAAAAACCTTACAACAAGATTGCACGGCGGATGATAAGAAACAGGAGGAGGACTAAGTGATATCCGCTTTGTCCTCCTCCTGTTTCTCATTTCGGAAGTCCGATATAAGCGTAACGGACTGTTCAAGCTTGCTGAAACGCAGTTTGTTTTATTGCTTCCGTCTGTATGCGCGCATGGCAAATAGATAGGCGGCGATCAGTATCCCGAAGCACCACGCGAGCGCAATCCAAATATCGTTGCCGACAGGCTGATTGGTCAGCAGTGCGCGGACGGCTTCGACTATTGAAGTCACAGGTTGGTTTTCGGCAAAGATACGGACGGCTGACGGCATCGATTCGGTAGGCACGAAGGCTGAACTGATAAATGGAAGAAAGATGAGCGGGTAGGAAAAGGCGCTTGCGCCGTCCACCGATTTTGCGGACAGTCCGGCAATCGCGGCGGTCCAGGTCAAGGCCAGCGTAAACAGCGCAAGTATCCCGGCCACGGCAAGCCATGACAGTATCCCCGCCGACGGACGGAAGCCCATAATGAGCGCGGCGAGTATGATGACGACAACCGAGAGCGCGTTGGATACCAGCGAGGTCAGCACATGCCCCCACAGCGCAGCCGAACGCGCAATCGGCATGGAGTGGAACCGTTCAAATATGCCCCGCTGCATATCCATAAACAGGCGGAAGGCTGTATAGGATACGCCGCTTGCAATGGCCATCAGCAGGATGCCGGGCAGCAGATAATTGACATAGTTATCCGTGCCGGTTTGAATGGCGCCGCCCAACACGTAGACGAACAACAGCATCATCGCAATCGGCATAATGGTGACTGTGATAATGGTATCCATGCTCCGGGTTATATGGCGTATGGAACGGCCAAGCATCACACCCGTATCGCTGAAAAAGTGTTTGTTTAGAATCTCCATCTATTCTTCCTCCTTTTTACCAATGATTGCGAGGAATATGTCCTCCAAGCTGGGCTGTTTTTCAATATATTCCACCTTGGCGGGCGGGAAGAGCCTTTTCAGTTCCGCGAGCGTGCCGCCTGCGATGATTTTGCCCTTATGGAGAATGGCAATCCGGTCGGCAAGCTGTTCGGCTTCCTCCAAGTACTGCGTGGTTAAGAATACGGTTGTGCCATTACCGGCTAGTTCTTTGACCGTCTTCCAAACCTCGATGCGCGCCTCGGGATCAAGTCCGGTAGTCGGCTCGTCGAGGAAGATGAGCGGCGGGTTTCCGATCAGGCTCATGGCGATGTCCAGCCTGCGGCGCATGCCGCCCGAATAGGCGGATACTCTGCGGTCGGCGGCATCGGTCAGGCCGAAGCGGTTCAGCAAATCATCCGAAATCTGACGGGGATTTGGAAGGTGCCGCAGTTTGGCGATCATGACGAGATTTTCCCGCCCGGTCAAAATCTCATCCACGGCCGCAAATTGTCCGGTCAGACTGATCGACTGCCGCACAGAGCCAGGCTTTGCCGCAGCTTCGAAGCCGTTTACGGTGGCGCTTCCCCCATCTGGTTTGAGCAGCGTGCTGAGGATTTTGACGATCGTCGTCTTACCCGCGCCGTTGGAGCCGAGCAGGGCGAAAATCTCGCCCCGCCGCACCTCGAAATCGACGCCCTTCAGGACTTCCGTATCTTTGAAGGATTTTCTTAGGTCCTTCACTTGAATAGCGGTTTCTGTCATTTTGGCTCCTTCCCCTTTCCAAGCTTCTTCAGTATGTCGCGGTTGAGCGCCTCACGCCAGTCATCCGTATATGTTCTGGCGCTTCGCAGAAGCTCCTCGCAGAACGCGGCCACGTCCTCGCCGGTAATCTCCAACACATGCTTCCCGTCCGCCGCGCCGGTTTCGAACAGCTCTATCAGATCACAATGGATCTTCATCATGTCATAACCTGATCCCGCTACGAACATCCACATATGTCCCTGGATTTTCTTGAATACGTATTGATAGTCCTTCGGCAAAGCCTCCACTCTTGCCATTTGCTGCTTGTACTCGCGCTTACTCTCAATCATTTTTTTGATGTTAAAATAATTATCGAAAAACTCAGTCATTGGATTATTCCTCCTTTAGTTGGTTGATCTTAGACGCAAGAAATTCCCACTTTTCCCAGAACCTCCGCAGTTCCTCACGTCCTGCGTCATTGAGTGCGAAAAATTTCCGCGGCGGCCCCATGTCGGATGGCTTCTTGGTGATCTCGACCAGCCTGCTTTTTTCAAGCCGGAGCAGAATCGTGTACACGGTTCCTTCCACAACATCCGGAAAGCCGAGGGCGTTCAATTGCCGCGTGATTTCGTAACCATAGGTTTCTTTACGGCTTATAATTTCCAGGACGCAGCCCTCAAGTACGCCTTTCAGCATTTCGGTCAGGTTCTCCAGCACAATCACTCCCTGCTATTCTGTGTGACTGATATTAAGTATTACTTACTACTGCTATATAGTAACACGCAATAGCGTTGTTTGCAATAGCGGTTGTTCTGATTGGGCGGACCCAATTAAGGAAAATCCATATATGTGCAGAACCATCCTGTTTAAGAAGTGTATTCTTCCGACGAAAGCAGTCTTGCAATGCCGCTAAAGTTGCAAACCTTTCAGCCAAAATCTATACTTATCCTAGCTTGGAAGCCATTATCTGAGGATGAAAGGGAGGAAATGCGATGAAGTACAGTTACTTGGGGAAATCGGGTTTAAAAGTGAGCCGGTTATGTCTGGGGACGATGAATTTTGGCCCGGAAACCGAGGAGAAGGAAGCCTTCCGAATTATGGATGCGGCATTGGATGCGGGGATCAACTTCTTTGATACCGCCAATGTGTACGGCGGTCAGCAACGGCGCGGCTGGACGGAAGAGATTATTGGCCGATGGTTTTCTCAGGGGGGCGGCCGCCGCGAGAAGGTTGTGCTGGCGACCAAGGTTTACGGCGATATGTCGGAT
This sequence comes from Paenibacillaceae bacterium, assembly GCA_029256185.1. Taxonomy (GTDB): domain Bacteria; phylum Bacillota; class Bacilli; order Paenibacillales; family NBRC-103111; genus Paenibacillus_AR. Next base: position 96,902 of record JAQSYI010000017.1, on the reverse strand, counting down.
GAGCACGATGGTCCCAACTCCGGCGCCGGGTTGTCTGCATACAAGATCAGAAGGCACTTTGAGGGTTCCTTGAAACGTCTGCAGACCGACCATATCGAACTGTATCAAATGCATCACATCGACCGGAATGTATCCTGGGATGAGCTGTGGGGAGCTTTTGAAATCCTGGTGTCCCAGGGCAAGGCAGACTATATAGGTTCAAGCAATTTTGCCGGCTGGCACATTGCCGCGGCTCAGGCCAAGGCTAAAGAACGCCATTTCCTCGGTCTGGTGTCCGAGCAGCATCTCTACAATCTGCTCGAACGGACACCGGAGCTTGAGGTTCTTCCCGCTTCCCGGGAACTGGGATTGGGCGTCATTCCCTGGAGCCCGCTGGCAGGCGGCCTGCTTGGCCGCAATGCGCTGGCCAAGTCAGGTGTGCGCAGCGCCCGTTCCGTTAAGCTGGAGAAGCACCGCGGCCAGCTGGAGCAATTCTCTGCTCTCTGCAGGGAGTTGGGAGAGCAGGAGGATCAGGTAGCCTTGGCTTGGGTGCTGGCCAATCCCGCAGTAACGGCGCCGATTATCGGGCCAAGAACCATGGAGCAATTTGAGGATTCGCTGCGGGTGACCGATATGGTGCTTGATGAAACAACCATGAAAAAACTGGATGACATCTTTCCGGGTCCGGGCCGTCCGGCTCCCGAAGCATACGCTTGGTAACGGCTCTTATTGGATAAGGATGGACTTTCATTGGCTTAGAAGGGAATCGACTCCTATGGGAGTAGTTTGGCGAAGAAGAGTCATCGCTTTAGGGCGTGTCTGAACCTCTGAGGGGAGCAGATAATACCATCGGTTCTGGCCAGGCCCTTTCGGGCAGGCGTACAGGGGGTGCGTTAAGCGAAAGTAACGATAGCTCGGGGTGAAAAAGCGGTGAAAGATGCCCTCAAGCGGGTGTTCAGACACGCCCCAGGTTGTAACGGACCTGAACGCCCTTATTCGGTCAAAAACCGGGGGTTTGGAATTGTAACGGACTCAGACGCTCTTATTGGACTATTTTGCCCCCATCCAGAGGGAGATTGGCCCCGATAAGGTCTTACCAGTCCGTTAGCCGCGCCAACCTCCGTTTTTCCCGCGATTAGCGTCTCTCAGGTCCGTTGCAAGCCGGCAAGGACTGGCCTCAAGAATGAGGAACGAATTTTAAGAGACATTATATTAGTACAAATTTGCCCTTTGTCGTTAATTTAAATAAAACATATTTGAATACTCGGATATATGTGGTATGCTATTAACAACGAGAACTTATTCGAGATGTTTTATCAAATTTAACCTATGGAGGGTCTGTATGAAGACCGTGGCGATTATCGGAGGAAGTCAGACCGGAACATTCAAGGAAATCGGCAAAAGGCACGGACTCAACATTGAGCATCATGACGGCAAGATTGGCGGGGGACGGGCCGAAAGCCATTTTAAGCGCATCATCAATAAAGCGGAAGTTGTTATCATCTTGAAGGGCGCGATTAATCATTCGTCCATGTGGGCTGTCCGCGGAATGGCTGAGAAGCAAGGCAAGAAGATTGATTACCATAACGGATTTGGAGTAACAGGGGCTGTGGAGAAGGCGCTGCAGTTAATTAGCTGAATCATTGCAGGAATGCTGCCGTTTATGAACAAAGCCGGAAGACACGGATGGTGTCCCGGCTTGTTTGCGTTTCTTGCGCCAGCCATCTGGGGAGAAGGATTTTTTTGTCCGAATAAATAAAAACAAACATGGGGATGCTTTTTTTCATAAGGTTATTTTGGAAGCAAGCTTCCTCAGCAGTCTGATACTTGAAAACCAAAAAAAGGAATAACTTACAGGCTGACGTCTCATACAGAATTATATTGACGTGCTGCAACAGGCATGTTAATATTTCACTGGGATGACTAACATGTTAGTGTGGTAGATTGGCATGTTAGTTCGCCGGTATTTTATCCTATTCAGGGAGGGTATTTTGTGGATGTTACTAATGTTGTAATCGGTTTCATCATGATTCTGTCATTTTTTGGACTGGTGTGGTACTGCGTCAAGGGGTACAACCTGATGGTCGGTTTTTTTGTGATGTCAGTGTTATGGACAACAATTGCTTTGATCGGCAATTCCATCTCACCGACCTCTGTTATGGAAGGCAAATCGTTGATTGATGTATTGACGAACGTCTTCCAGACCGGTCCGGAAAACTACGGCAGAGCGATTCTGGTTAACATTTTCTTCGGGGCTTTTTTTGGAAGGGTTTTAATTGACACCGGCATTGCGGCAACTCTGATCCGCAAGGTGGTAGAGCTTGGCGGAGATAAACCAAGAGTGACCATGTCGCTTCTATGTGTGGTTACAGCGGTTATCTTTACCTCCATGACAGGGATCGGACCGGTTATCTCCATCGCCGTTATCGTATTGCCTATCATGCTTTCACTGGGAATCCCATCCCCCATCGCCCTGTTCTCCTTCATGGGGTCCATTATGGCCGGTATCTTCGGCAATATCGTTAACTTTAAACAATATCAGGCTATTTTCGCCACTGCCGAGAAAAGCTATGCCAGCTACGATTACAACGCATACTTTAACTTTGGCATAATCGCCATGGCGGTTTCCTTGCTTGTTGTGCTGGTTGTATCCAATCTCTTCATGAATAAGAAGAAGCTCTCCCGTGCCTGGGCGGCGACCGCCGACGGAGGAAATACAGGAGATGCGCCTGCGATTTCTTGGATTTCCATCATACTGCCGGTAATCGGCGTTGTTGTCTTCAAAGTTCCGATTATTTTCGGGTTCATCTTCTCAGCTTTGTTTGCTTTAGTGACATGCGGAAAATTAAAGGGCGGTTTTTCTGCAGTATGCAGAATGTTATCCAAGCAGTTTTCTGATGGAGCTATTGACGTGGCGCCCATGATCGGCTTCTTGCTGACCTTGTCCATGTTCAATAATGCGGCAACATATGCTTCTCCGTATTTCAAAACCTTGCTTGACGGGGTAATGCCTACAACGGCGATCATGCTGTGTATCGTATTCGCACTCCTGACACCGCTGGGCTTCTTCCGTGGACCGATGAATCTGGTGGGCTCCGGATCGGCCATCCTGGCTGTGGTGGTTTCCACAGCGGCATGGCCCGTACAGTTCCTGTATCCCTTGTTCGCGATTACAACTGTTGCGCCTCAGCATTTGGACGTTACACAATCATGGGTTGCCTGGGGCTTTGGATATACCAAGGTACCGGCGAGAGATTATATGAAGATGTCTATTCCTACAGGATGGATCATCGGTGTGATCCTCTGCATCGTGGTATTCGTCATGTACGGCAACTTGGTTTAGAAGAAAATACCGGACCGGCTCTTCACTTGTGTCAAGAGCCGGTTATTCAAACTTTTCAGTACATGAATCGGAGGTAGAACATGAGTAAATCGGTTAGAGTGGGCATAGACGTAGGAGGAACACATACAAAAGCAGTAGCCATCGACAATGAAACCCAGGAGATTATCGGCAAATCTTCGGTAAAGACCACACATGATGATCCCAAAGGTGTGGCTGCCGGTGTTGTGAAATGTTTTCAGAACTGTCTGAAGGAAAATGGCATTAAAGCGGAGGATGTCGTCTTTGTTGCGCACAGTACCACTCAGGCTACCAATGCGCTGATTGAAGGAGATATTGCACAGGTTGGCATCATTGGGATGAGCAAGGGCGGTTTGGAAGGCTTTTTTGCCAAAAGACAGACGAAATTGCAAAATATCGATTTGGGCAATAATAAAGAGATTAAAATTTATAACAGCTTTCTTAATGTGAAGAAAATGACCGAAGCAACTGTGATTGAAGTGATCGATGACCTTCTTAAACAAGGGGCGCAGGTTGTGGTTCCCTCCATGGCCTTCGGTGTGGATAACGGCAAGCCGGAAGAGATCGTGTACAAAGAGGCGGAGAAAAAAGGCATTCCTACTACCATGGCTTCGGATATCACCAAATTGTACGGGCTGACCCGGAGAACGAGAACGGCGGCTATTAATGCGAGTATTCTTCCCAAGATGCTGGATACGGCCAATTCAACGGAACGCTCCGTAAGAGAAGCCGGCGTTAATGTCCCTCTGATGATTATGAGAGGCGACGGCGGGGTTATGGAAATCACCGAGATGAAGAAACGTCCCGTGCTCACCATGCTTTCCGGTCCGGCAGCCTCGGTTATGGGCTCTTTGATGTATCTGAGAGCATCGAACGGTGTGTACTTCGAGGTGGGCGGAACCACAACCAATATCGGCGTTATTAAGAATGGGCGGCCTGCTATTGATTATTCCATCGTGGGCGGCCATCCGACTTATGTCAATTCACTTGACGTGCGGGTTCTGGGTGTGGCCGGAGGCTCCATGGTTCGTGCCAACAAGAGCGGAATCGTGGATGTAGGGCCAAGATCTGCGCATATCGCCGGGTTGGATTATTCCGTATTTACCGATCCGCAAAAAATTAAAGGACCGCAAGTAGAGTTCTTCTCACCAAAGCCAGGCGATCCGGCAGACTATGTTTCCATTAAGATGGAGAACGGCGAGCGGGTGACCATCACCAATTCCTGTGCGGCCAACGTGCTCGGTCTGGTGAAGAAAGAGCATTTCTCTTACGGCAACGTGGAGGCGGCCAAGAAGGCCATGCAAGCATTGGCCGATTATTGCGGAACGACAGTTGAAGATATCGCCAAGCAAATTATGGAGAAGGCGTATGCCAAGATCGAGCCGGTTATTCTGTCTCTGGCCGAGAAGTACAAGCTGGAGAAGGACCAGATTTCCTTGGTTGGCGTAGGAGGCGGCGCAGCTTCCCTCATTATATATTTTGCAGAAAAAATGGGATTGAAGTATAGTATTCCTGAAAATGCGGAAGTTATTTCTTCCATCGGCGTGGCTCTGTCCATGGTGCGGGACGTGGTGGAGCGGATCATTCCGTCACCTTCCAAAGAAGTGATCAGCGCTCTCAAGATGGAAGCCATGAACAAGGCCATCCAAAGCGGGGCGACTCCGGAAAGTATTGAAATCCACATTGATATTGATCCGCAGACCTCCAAGGTGACGGCCATTGCTACCGGCTCCACGGAAGTCAAGACCAATGAGCTGCTTAAGGAATGCAGCGAAGAGGAGCTAAGGCAGCTGGCAGCCAATGATATGCGCGTTATCATGCAGCAGACGCAGCTGCTGGAGAAGACTAAATATGTGTCCATCTACGGTGAAAAGGTGGAAAAAACAGGCGACGCGGGTGCCATCCGGATCCTGGACACCAAGGGATTCATCAAGGTGCAAAGAGGCCGGGGTATGGCAATCAAGACAACCGCAGGTGAATATCTGGATGCAGTTAAGAAGCTGTGGGAGAGCATGGCCGTTTACCAAACGGAGCTTATTGCCAGACCGGATTTCTATTTGTGCTTGGGCGCCCGGATCATGGATTTCTCGGCATCCGACTTTGAACAACTGGAGCTGTTGATGGATATTGAGGTTTCAACCTTTGAGCCGGAAACCGAAATTATTGTGGTAGCCGCCAATATCAAGCAGAGCTAGAAGTTTGTGGAGCCGCAGTTCATGGTGCATTTCGCGGGAGAATGGAGGAGTTATGCAGGGGCAAGGGCAATCACGCTTAAGAGAGATGATTCATCATTTGCTGCAGGTGGATGATGAGACCTGGGGACAGTATGCATTTTCCAGAGATATATTGAACCAGCGTATACAGCCGGACCAAAAAACAGAGATGATCGCAAAAGCCATAGCCTGCGGCAAACAATATGCACAGCGGATCATTCATGAATACGGCTGTAGAGATATAAGTGCGCTTGCCCGGCGGTTAGAGTTGAAGATTGAGCTTCATGATGCTTCCATGATAGGAAAACGTGTTATGTTTGCCAGCTACACACCGCCTGATCACATAATAGTGATGAAAGAACCCGTGCGCCAGGCAGTTGATCTGATCTCACGGGAGGATCCGGTCCTAGTTGAACTTTTTCCGCAAGATGGTATAATGAGTACTATCTTGGGGCATGAAATATTTCACTTTATCGAAGATAGGTTTGAACAGGAAATTTACACGCGGACAGAAAAAATACTGTTATGGAATTTTCTGGGATACAAAAACTATTCGACGATACGTACCTTGAGCGAAATCGGAGCGATGGCATTCACACAGGAGCTGAATGAATTGAGCTGCTCTCCTTTTATTCTGGATGTTCTCTTGTACTATGGCTACGATTCTTCCAGTGCGGAGAAAATATATCGTGATGTTCTGGGAGTGAGTTCAGGAAGGTGTAGGGAAACAGTTGAAGATCATGAATAATACTAATTCACTTAACGACGTAACGTACAATCAGATAAGAGAAGATATCATGAATATGACATTGGAGCCGGGAATGGACGTTAGCGTGCAGAAGCTCTCTGAGCGCTATGGGGTCAGCAGGACGCCCGTCCGTGAAGCGGTAGTCCGTCTTCAACAGTCAGGATTGGTAGAAATCTATCCCCAACGCAAAACGGTGGTATCCAAAATTGACTTGAAGCGGGTCCGTGAAGAGTGGTTTATCCGTACTTCGTTGGAATCTGCCGTGGTGGACGGATTTATCCACAACTGCAGTGAATTGGTGGCGGATACCTTGCAGGAACTGATCAACAAGCAGAAGAGGTACATGGATAAGAAGCATTTTTTCGAATTTTACTGCAAGGACAGCCGGTTTCACCAGCTCATCTTTGAGACTGCCGGTCAGGAGCTTTCCTGGTTCACGATTGAAGAGGTAGCCTCCCATTATAATCGTATCCGGTTGTTGCACGGGAAGATGAACGGCGTGGAACAAGCCGGTATAGATAAGCATGAAAGAATGGTTGCCGCGGCCAGAAGGCGTGATGTGGAAGCCATGCGCAAGGTTGTTATGGAGCACTCCAACAGCCTGCTGGAGCAGGTAAACAGTATGGCGAAGCAATATCCGCATTTTTTCTAGTAAATAAGCAAAGCCGTCATCGCAGGTGGATGACGGCTTTTTTGAACAGCTCACAACGTATATCATGAGCTCTTTCTCCCTGGATCAAGTGGGGAAGGAGCTGGAAGCAAAGGGCGCATGGGATGAGGTTCGCATGGGAGATGGCGCTAACGGAAAAAATTTCCGTTATCAAGAGATTTTTCGGTCATTGCGGAGATTTAGCGGAAAAAATTTCCGTAAATACGCTCAAAACCAGGTCGAAATGCCTATTTTGGGGAGTTCAGGAGGAAATAACGGAAAAAATTTCCGTTAAAACAGCGAGGAATGATGAATTTGCAGAGATAACGGAAAAAATTTCCGATAGGAGGTAGGCGGGGCGGGAACGCCGTAAGGTGTTACTCCTTTGGCAACGTAAAAAAGACCTGGCGGTGATCCTCCGCCAGGTCTTTTATGTAAATTACACTTCGATGGTTATGAACTCGTTCAGGTTGTTATGAATGCCGGCATTGATCAACTGCAATGTTGCAGGGGAGGCTTCGACAAATGCCGCATGCAACAGTTTTATTGAGTCGAGTAAATTTTGATCACGCATCATATCTTCACGTGTCACATTAAACCCGTCCAAACTAACCGGATGATTGGATTCTTTGAGTGTCACTTCGACGTCTCCAAGTATATGAAGCATTGTGCCGCCCCCAAAGTAGTTTAATCCGGATTTGATTGCTGACCATGTTGTTGGTTGGGCCATAAAATATGCATTCCACCAATAGAACTCAGTGAGAGACTTGCTTGCATGATTGTAATAGATATGGAAGGAGAATAACGCTTGCTGGCCATTTGTCAGTTCCTTGTAAAATTGTTCCTTGACTGTGGAGCCATCCCCGGTTGACTGCTCTGAAACCCTCGCTTTGTAAGCTTGAATCAACGGTTCAAAACAAACATAGCTTAGCCCGTCTTTTGGTAACGAGTCCAATTCCCGGCTGTTCATCTTTATGATCAAAAGACAAGCACGCTCCTCTCTATAACTAACAAGGAAACCATTTTTCTTTCTCGGGATAGAGGCTGCATATCATAGATGCTCCAAGGTAGCGCTGTTTCACAGAGTGTCCCTATTCCCGGCGGGAGCGGGTAGGGAGCGGGCCTGTTGAGCTTCGCTCAATCAGTTGCACCGGCAGGGTGACCCGTCTGCGCTCTGCCCCGGGGGAGGAGATGAGCTCCATGAGAAGCTGTGCGGCTGCTTGCCCGATCTCCCGGAAGGGCTGAACAATGACCGTAGGCAGAACCTTGAACAATTCTGCGAACGGATAATCGTCGAATGCCACCAGGGAAAGATCCTCGGGAATCCGGATGCCTGCTTGCTCTGCCGCTTTCATCACCATGCCGCCGTGCACACTGTCGAAGGCCACGAGGGCGGTCAGGGCTGTCCGGGTGTGCAGAAAGTCGGCGATGGCTTCAGGAGCAGGATTGAACAGCATGGCGGCATGGTCCACGGGAATACCGTGATCGGCCAAGGCCTGCTCATAGCCGTGGAGCCGGTCCTCCAATGAGGTGGTGCCCAGGACCGGGGAGGAGACGCAGCCGATTCTCCGGTGCCCCTTGCCGATCAGATGGGAGACGGCCAGATAAGTGCCCTTATGGTTGTCCGAGCAGACGCAGTTGGTTTCCACCCCGCGCAAGTACCGGTCCAGTACAACGATCGGATAATGCTCCATGGTCAGACGAAGCACCTCCTCGTTATAGGTTTCTCCATGAACGGGGAATAAGATAATGCCTTTGGCGCCGCTTTGGACCGCCTCCTGCAGCATGGCAGACTCCCGCTCCCGGGAATCCCGGGCGTTCATAAACAAGACCCGGCAGCCCCCATCTGTGGCTGCTTCTTCAATGCCCAGAAGCAGATCGGAGCAGATGGAGCCCAATGTATTCTGGATGATAAAAGCGATTAGCGGAGGTGCGGATAAGCCTGCTTCCATCAAGCTGGGGCCGCCGGGCAAGGAGGGGGAGGACAGGATGGAATAAGCGGACTGGGCAGACTGGGCGGAAGGGGGTAAGCCGGAGCCCTGGCTTTCGCCGCTAATCCCCTGAAGCAGCTCCGCTGCACCTTCCGCCACAAAACTTCCCTTGCCCTGAACCCGGTAAACCGCCCCTTCCTCCACCAAAGCGGTCAGAGCTTGCTTCACGGTAATCCGGCTTCCCTGAAAGGTATGGGCCAGTTCATTCTCCGAGGGAAGGCGGTCGCCTGCCTTCCAGAATCCTTGGCGGATCTGTCCGATAAGGTATTGGCGAATTTGCAGATAGATGGGAACTCGTTTGGCCGGTTGTTTCATCGGATTACCTCGCATCAGAGTGTAATGGATCATTATATACAACTATACAAGTTAAGCGGCTTAAAGTAAAGGAGTTCTGCCGCAAAGAAGAGATTGGCGAACGGAGACCCATGAATGAACCCGGGAAGATCAGCCAACAGAGAAAGGGTTGCGATAAAAGGAAGGATGTGCCGCGGTTCTTGCAGGAAGTTCAGGTGAATGCCGGGCTGCTGACCGGACTCTCGGTGCCAGGGAGCGGCCTTGGGAGTTCAGTCTTGGTTGTTTACGGATAGTCTTCAAACATGTATAATACAATGTATAATTGAATTTAAATATATACAATTATACAACTTTAATTGGAGGAATCAGACATGGCGTTTGCCAAAAGAATCCAACGTTTCATTGAACAGCTTCATGCCAACCGGTGGAAGGAAAGTGTAGAGCTTCACGATTGGTCCTGCAGGCGGGCCGTCTATGTGGAAGAGGGGGAATATATTCATAAGGAGGGTACGGAGACGGTATCTCCCCACGGACTGGACAGTACGCCTGGAGAGACGCTGTTTTTGGAGAAAAGGGTGGTTGTTCCGGCAGGCTGGCAGCAAGAAAAGACGGGGTTGGTTTTCCTTGCCGGAGGAGAAGGGCTTCTCTCGGTCAATGGCATGCCGTATCATGGCCTGGACAAGAACAGAAGCTTTGTCCCCCTCTCCGGACAGCTGGCGGCTGACGGGGAGTTCTCGGTAATGGTGGAGCTGTATCATGTTCCGCCGTTGCAGGAGGACCATCTCAACAGACAAGTGGATGCCGTCTCGCCTCCCGTCCATTTTCAGGATGCCAGGCTTGTTGCGGTGAACACGGCAGTGGAGAGTCTCTATTACACGGTGACGGTCTGTTGGGAGGGGGTCAAGCGTCTGCCCGAGGGGGATATGGAGCGGATCAGGATGATCCAAATTCTGCAGGAAGCCATGCTGGAGCTGCCCGGTGGCGAGGAGGAGCTTCTGCTTGACCACGGCCGCGTGAGTCAAACGGAGGAGAAAATCCGCCGCAGGCTTGCCGAGAGCACCGGGGGAATAAGCGGGGCCGTCATGCATATGGTGGGGCAGTCCCATATCGATCTGGCATGGCTGTGGCCCCTGAAGGAAACGGTGCGCAAAAGCAGCAGAACCTTCTCCACCGTATGCACGCTGATGGAGCAATACCCCGAATACCGCTATTCTCAAAGCCAGCCCCAGCTGTATGCGTACGTGAAAGAGCATTACCCCGAGTTGTATATGAAGATCAAGGAGCGGATTGCCGAAGGGCGCTGGGAGCTGGTAGGTGGCATGTGGGTGGAGCCGGACCTCAACATTCCGTCAGGGGAGTCGCTGGTCAGACAACTGCTGTATGGAAGACGCTTCTATCAGGAGGAGTTCGGCAGAAATTCCCGGGTGGAATGGCTCCCGGACACCTTCGGTTATTGCGCCTCCCTGCCCCAGCTTCTGAAGAAATCCGGAGTGGATTATTTCATGACCTCCAAGATGAACTGGAACGACACCAATCCGTTTCCGTATGATCTGTTCTATTGGACCGGCATTGACGGAACCTCCATTCTCTCCTTCCTGAACCATGGCTTGAATGAAAATACGCTGTCTGCCGATATCGGGGAGCATTGGGACAGCTTCCGCCAAAAGACGGCTCATCCGGAACAGATGCTGTTATATGGGTTTGGAGATGGAGGCGGCGGCGTAACCAGGGAAATGCTGGAGTACGTGGAACGTTCGGAAAATCTGCCGGGTTTGCCCTCCTGCCGCTTCAGCACGGCTCATGAATTTTTCGATGGAGTTGCCCAAGCTTCTCCCAAGCTGCCACGGTGGACGGGGGATATGTATCTGGAGCTGCACAGAGGCACCTATACCACCCACGGGCGCAACAAACGGTTTAATCGGAAAGCGGAGGTGCTGTACCGGGAGGCGGAGGTCTGGAACGCGCTGTCCGTATTGGCGGGAGCGGCAGAGCTTAAGGAGGCGGCTGAGCTGCAGCGGGAGACTCTCGCCAAAGGCTGGAAGCTGCTTCTGCTGAACCAGTTTCACGACATCATTCCCGGGACCTCCATCAGCGAGGTGTACAGCAAATCGGAGCAGCACTATAATGAAGTGTTTGCTTGCGGGGATGAAGCTCTTCAAACCGGTCTGAGCCGGCTGGTCCGGCACATATCCACAGAAGGACATGGCCAGCCGGTGGTGCTGTTCAACAGTCTCTCCTGGGAGCGGGGGGATCTGGCGGAAATCCGCGGCGGCCGGGAACTGGAGGAAATGACGGTATATGATGAAGCGGGAGCGGAGCTGGAATCGGATCTGGTTTCCTCGGATAACGGCCAATCCTATGTGCTTCATGTAAAAACGGGAGGGGTTCCGGCGATGGGGTATAAGACCGTATGGCTGCGGCCCAAGTCACAAGACGGCGCTGCTCCCGACCACGGCTCCACCCAAGCGGAGCGCTTAACCGGGAGTTGGGAGACGGTCCGCTGGCGGCTGCTCTTCGATGAAGCGGGAAGAATAACAAGCTGGGTGGATAAGGAAAACGGGCGGGAATTAGTGGAGCCCGGGCAAGCCGCCAATCATCTGCAGCTGTTCCATGACCGCCCTACGGTATGGGATGCATGGGATATTGATCCCCAGTTTGACAGCCAGCCTGCGGAGGAGGCAGAGCTTGTTGCCTCTGAGGTTGCGTACAGCGGCAAAACCCTGGATATTCTGCGCATGAAATGGCGTCTCGGCAAGTCCGTTGTGGAGCAGGATATTCTCTTGCACCACCATAGCGCACGGGTGGATTTCCGGACACGGGTGGACTGGCAGGAAACCCATAAGCTGTTGAAGGCGGCTTTTCCCGTGCGGATTCTCGCAAGCAAGGCAACCTACGAGATTCCCTTCGGCAGTATTGAACGGCCTACCCACACCAACACCAGCTGGGAGCAGGCACAGTTCGAGGTGTGCGGACACCGGTGGGCCGATCTGTCCGAAGGGGGTTACGGAATCAGTCTGCTGAACGATTGCAAGTACGGCTATGACATCAAGGGCAATGTGATGAGGCTGTCGCTGCTGCGTTCGCCGCGCTGGCCGGATGCATCCTGTGACCGGGGCGTACATGAATTTGTGTATTCCATCTATCCGCATCAGGGAGACTGGCGCACTGCCGGCGTAGTACGGGAGGGCTATGAGCTGAACCATCCCGTTGTGGCAGTGCCGGTTTCCGCGCATAACAGCGGCCTTCCCTCCACCGGCTCGTTCCTCAGTCTGTCCGTCAATTGCACGGTGCTGGATAGTTTGAAGGTGGCAGAGGACGGCCAGGGAGTAATCCTCCGGCTGTATGAATCATCAGGCGGCCGCGAAGCGGGGGTTATTCATCTGGGCGAAGGAGCATTCCTGCCAGCGGGTCAAGGAAAATTGGCGGAGACGGACCTGATGGAAGAAGCCACTGGACACAGCATCTCTGTTCAAGACGGTGCAGCAGCATTCCGCATCAACCCGTATGAAGTGCTTACCTTCAGGCTTAACGCTGACCGGAGCTGATGTTTGACGGCAAGTCCGGGGCCGGTTAAGCTTCCAATATCCCTGTACTCAACCCAATAAACAGGCTTGCGCCAGATCCCCGTTTCTCCAGAGATTCGGGGATTTCTGCATGAATAGTTATGTACGATTATTCCAGTCACATTCGTGCTAAGAATCCGTCAAATCTGTTCTCCAGCCTGAGGAATTGCTCATGGTATAGTGAGAGTGCCATAAAGGTTAAGCAGATTAAAGCGGCAAAGGCAGATCCAAGGAGGCGCGGTTATGGCCAAATTTGTGTATGCGGTGACGGGTGGCTGTACACTCTGCGGCATGTGTCTGTATGAATGTCCGGCAGGTGCTATAGCCATGGAGCAGACAGGTGCCCGGATCGATGGCAGACACTGTACCGGCTGCGGCAGATGCGCAAGGAATTGCGCTTCGGAAGCCATCAGAAAAACGGAAAAAACGGAGGTACAGGCATGATGGAATGGAGAAACGAAGATGGGGAAATTTGGGTGAAGGAGAAGAGGCTGCCTGTCTACGGAGAGTATGACGCGGTTGTGGCGGGCGGCGGCGTTGCAGGGGTTGCAGCTGCCATGGCCATCGGCAAGCGCGGCTGGAGGACCTTGCTCATCGAAGCAACATCAGCGCTGGGAGGTCTGGCCACCATGGGGCTGGTCAATATTCCGCTGGACTTTGTCTCCGGTCTGGGGCTGGAGATGTTCGAGGAACTGGAGCAGATCGATGCGCTCTGGCACCGGAATACGGACCCGGAAAAGCATAAGCTGGTGCTGGACCGGATGATCCGCAAGTATAACTGCGATGTATTGCTGGTTACGCAGATAGCCGATTGCATCATGGAAGGCGACGCCATAGCGGGGGTTGTCATTCAGACCAAAACCGGCCGGCAGGCTGTATTGGCGAAGCGAGTCGTAGATTGCACCGGCGATTCGGATGTGGGCTTCTATGCCGGAGCCGAGCTGATCCAGGGAAGAGCGGAGGACGGCATGAGCCAGGGCTGCTCATTGGAATTCATTCTGGGGGGAGTGGATTGGGATAAGTATCTCGATTCCCAGGTGAAGAAGGAAGATCCCAAGTGGATCAAAGTCATCAGACAGGCTTTGTCGAACGGGGGGCTCCCTTATGAGGTGGATAATCATCTGAACTGGATTACGCATCTTCCGGGACGTCCGCAGCATTGCGGCATGGACGAGGTGAGCATCTGCTTTGCCCACTCCCGCAATTGTTACCCGGCGGATACCGCCGACCTGACCCGGATGTACATCGAGGGAAGGGAGCAGGTGGACTTTATCTCCAGGTTTATCAAGAGGAACATCCCCGGCTTCGGCCAATCCTACCTCAGCTATACCGCCTCTCTGCTGGGCGTGCGGGAAAGCCGGAGGATCGTGGGGGAATACGTGCTGACCGGAAGCGATATCGCCCATCTGAGAAAGTTCGATGATGTGGTGTGCATCAGTTCCCATGGTTATGATGTGCATAATTACGACGGTCCGGGCAATATCAAATGGGCAGAAATGGAAATCAACGGCGAAAAGGAATATGTGATCTGCAACGCCATGGGCTTCGGCACAACAACGCCTCCACCGAACGGCAAGCAGGTGGTCAATGTGCATGGGCAAACGGCGGAAACGGCCCAATTCGAAAATAACGGGTACTACGATATTCCTTACCGCTGTCTGGTCCCCGTCCGCATCGATAATCTGCTGATGGCCGGACGGAATCTGTCCTCCGATGTGAATGCCCAGTCCGGCGCCCGCCTCGTGATGGCCTGCTTCACCATGGGGGAAGCGGCAGGAACGGCAACGGCCATCTCCCTGAAGGAGAAGGTTGCCCCCAGGCTGGTGGACCGTGTGGCGCTGCAGCAGGAGCTGATCGCCAGCAAGGTGAATCTGGGACAGAGGTTCCGCAGCATTCCGGGGCTTGAAGGCGCCGGCGCCGACTTGGAGGACCGCTACCAGAATCCCGAGTTCAACCGCAAGAAGCATGTCACCATTCTGCAGTCGGAATAGATGCAGCAGACCGGAATGGCAGACCGGATTCCCCAAGAGCGGGTACTGTAGGAGGATGATGATGTTTACATTGGATAGAGGCTCAAGGGTGATTATTCAAGTGAATCGGCAGTCTTTGCATGCTCCCGCCTTATTGTCCGCAGCGCAGGATCTGGCAAGGGACTTGGCAGATTGCATCGGCTGCCTGGCGGCAGTGGAAGAAGGGGGCGGCCCAATTATCGGGGAATGCCGTTGTATCATTATTGATGATACAGGAGAACTGCTGGACGGGCCCGTGAACGGAAAGCCGCTCCTGAGAGAGCAATACGCCTATACGGTCGACAGCAGCTCCAGGATACTGACGATCATGGGCACGGACCATCTGGGCGCCTTGTGGGGTATTTATGCTATCAGTGAAAAGATACTGGGACTCAATCCCTTTGCCTCCTTTCTGGGCGCTCCCTGCAAGCAGGCGGACTCCGTAAGCATTCCGGCGTCCCCCCTCTCCGCTTCTCCCCTGTTCACGTACCGGGGCTGGTTTTTTAACGACGAGGACTTTATCACCGGTTGGCGGGAGCCGGCGGGCACCCGCCCGGTAGACTACCTGTTCTACAGCAGGATCATGAACCACCGGACAATAGATGAAATCATTGAGGCCGCGTTGCGCAACCGGGTGAATTTCCTGATTCCCTCCTCCTTTCAGGATATCGATTGCCCGGAGGATGAGGAAACAATCAGACGCATCACCGGCAGAGGGTTGTATATTTCGCAGCATCATATCGAGCCTTTGGGAGTGTCCCACTTCGCATTCCGGAATTACTTCAAAGCGCAGGGCCGGGAAGAGCAACCTTCCTATTACAGCAGACCGGAGGTGTTCGATGAAATCTGGCGGCATTATGTCAGAAAATGGGCCAAGTACAAGAATGTCATCTGGCAGGTAGGGCTTCGCGGGGATGTGGACCGGGCCGTATGGAAAAGCGACCCTTCCGTTCCCCAGAGCATGGAGGCGGCAGGAAAGCTGATTTCCGGAGCATTGGCCCATCAGCTTGGCATCATCTCGGAGGAGACGGGAGTGGAAGCCCCTCCTGCCACGATGACGCTGTGGATGGAAGGAGCCATGCTGTACCGGGAGGGTTATCTGAAGGTGCCGGATAACGTGATTATCGTCTTCGCCAATGTTCCCGCCCGGCAGGAGATGAACACGGATTTCGCGCTGGTGCCGAGGAAGAAGGACAGAGGGTACGGGGTATATCATCACAACGGCTTTTATTACCGGGGACCTCATGTGGCCCAAGGTCATCATCCGGAAAAAATCCGAAGGCTGCTGCAGCAGGTGGCCGATAAAGGGGATACCGCATATGCGCTGTCCAATGTGCAGAATCTCCGGGAGGTTGTGCTGGGAACAGGCATGTTCGCCAAATTCGCCTTTGAAGGTGTGCGGAGGCCCGCAGCAGAAGGCATGAAGGACTGGTGCAATACCATCATGGATACGAAGGGAGAGCAGCTGCTCGGAGCTTATGAGCAATTCTTCGCCTCGTATCTGCCGATGGAGGGGGACAGTGAGGA
Organism: Paenibacillaceae bacterium; assembly: GCA_029256185.1. Taxonomy (GTDB): domain Bacteria; phylum Bacillota; class Bacilli; order Paenibacillales; family NBRC-103111; genus Paenibacillus_AR. The sequence continues at coordinate 80,568 of JAQSYI010000017.1, read as the reverse complement.
AGCAGGACATTATTGCGGCTGGCTTGACGGGGAATTGCGCGAGGCGGGCATCCGCTGTCTGGACAAGTATCCCAAGGGGCTGTGGCACCGTTATGATCTGGAGCATGTGGCCACCTTGTACCCGGATCAGCCCCTCTCCGCAGAAGACCGCAGCGCCATAGCCGCACAAACCAAGCTGAACAATGAAGTATACCCCTCCGAGCTGGCGAAATGCTGCGGGAATTGGACCGCTGTCCGGAGCAGTCTGGAGAAGCTCTGCAGTACACTTGCAGGCTGGGAGAGAACCTTCGTTTCCGATAATCTGCTGGTGCAGGCGGTTATTATGGAGGGAATGTCCATATGGGCGCTGCAAATCATTCAGGCGGTGAAGGCCGATCAGGATCGCTATGATCCTGGAAATGCGGAACGGATTCTCCATGGGGCACAGGCTCTTCAGGTCATACTGGAACAGAGAAGACTGGCTGAGCACGGCAAATTTGCCAATTGGTATAGCCTGGACCATAAATTTGATATAGAATACATGCATAAGGCTACGCTCGCCTTCTATGACTGGTTTTCCGCAAGGCCGGAGGAACGCGTTCTCCGCCCGGAGGAGAGAGGCACCGCCTTTGATTATATCAACCATTATCATTTCAATTTCGGATTATAGGCGGGGATTACGGTGCACAGGGAGCAGGAGCAGAGGCAGGGTACGCTGGGACAGAAGATAGAGAACATGCTGGCTTATGCATCCAGAGCGTCAGGGGGCGGCATATGCATCTATGACCTGAAGCACCTAATCATCACCGGTTCTCCCGATTCCTTTCAACGGGATTTCAGGGGCCACTATTGCGGCTTCTGCCACATGGTCAGAAGCACGCCCGAGGGCCGGGAGGCCTGTATTCACAGCGACGTGGTGACAGCCGTTTCCCTTGGGGAGGAATACCGGGAGCCGTTTTTTCATACCTGTCACGTAGGCATCACCGAATTGGTGGTGCCTGTTCTGTATCAGGACAGCATGATCGCCATTATATTTGTCGGGCAATGCCGGCTCAAGAATGAAACCAGGCTGGAAGCCGTTGTGGCCAACGCCGCCCCTTATTCCGAGCAGCCCGGCCAACTGGCGGACCTGTTCCGGGACTTGCCGGTAATCGAGCGCCCCCAGCTATGGGCGGTGGGCATGCTGCTTCATTATGCCATCCGGCAATTGATGGATCATGAGGGCAAAGCGGCGCTGGAGCTTTATTTTAACGGGGGCAGCCATAATCATGTGTCAGAGGCCGTCAGATTTATTGAGGCGCATTATCTGGAAGGAATTACGGCCGGAGATGTGGTGGAGAAGCTGCATCTGAACCGCTCCTATCTGTCCCGGCTGTTCAAGAGCAGCGTGGGCCGAAGCGTTACCGGCCATATCAACTGGGTGAGGGTGCAGAAAGCCAAGTCCCTGCTGGCAAGAACGAATATTCCCATCAGCAGCATTGCCATTAATGTGGGCTTTATGGACCAGAATTATTTCACCCGGCAATTTTCCAAGCTGGAAGGGTGCTCCCCCGGTGAGTACAGGAAGAGAAGCAGCGGGCATACGGGGAATTGAATGGTTGATAGAAAAGGATATGACAGGCCGGATTGTGCAGGCACTTGTGCACAACCGGCCCGCTTGCGTTCTGAAACAGAGCAAGGTATACACTAAGTTATCCACAAATTATGCACATATTATCCACAGGATTATCCGCAAATTCTGTGGATAGATTCATAGAAAGTTGCTTGTATCACGCTGGCTGCAGCCGATTTGTCCACATGACATAAAACTTCAACTTTTCATCATCTGGTGAATCGGCTATGATGATATCGTATGAACCTCATGTTAATGGAAGGATTTTCTTAGTGCGGGCTGTGCCGCGGGAGGGATGCAGGAGATGTACAGAATGCTGATTGTCGATGACAATCCGAATGATCGGAGGGGCATTAGCGGTCTGGTGGATTGGGAGGAGCAGGGCATTGAGATCGCCGGAATGGCGGGCAACGGAGAGGATGGATACCGCAAGGCGTTGGAGCTGCGTCCGGATTTTGTTCTGACGGATGTATCCATGCCCCTCTTGAACGGAATTGAGATGACGGCCAGAATTAAGACGGAGCTGCCGGAAGCCCGCTTTATTTTTATGAGCTGCTTCGATGATGTGGAGTATCTGCAAAGCGCCATTAATCTGGAGGTGGAGGCTTATGTGTTGAAGCCCATCCGGATTGAAGAGCTGATCGAAGCGGTAGCCAAGGCCCGCCGCGCCAAGGAGGAGCAGGAGCGGAGAAGGCAGTACGAGCAGGAGCTGCAGACGATGGTGGACCGGAGTCTCCCCCTGCTGCAGGAGCAGCTGCTGCAGGAGATTTTCTACGCGAGAAGCCTGAACGCGGCCGAGGTGCTGGCGCAAATGAACTATCTGCATATGAAGCTGGAAGGCTCGCGCTTGGGAGTAGTGTTCATTCATATCGACAACTTCAAGGCTCATTACGGGGACTGGTCGCTGGACAAGAAGCATCTGCTCCTCTACAGTCTGCTCCAATGCGTGAAGGAAATCATGACGTCAGACCGCTCCGGGTACGCCTTCAGCCAGAATCCGGATGCGGTGGTGGTGCTGAAGAAATATGGAGTTCATGATGATCCCGTTGCGTTGGTCTCCGAGGAGGCGGGACGGTGCATTGAAGCGGTGAACAGCGCCCTGCAGGCGGACATTACCATGGGCATCAGCTCCTTCTCCGGCCAGCCCGAAGAATTGAACATTCTCTTTTCCCAGGCGGAATTCGCGGCTAAATCCAAGTTTTTCAGCAAGGGCAACCAGTTTATCTTCTACTCCGAGGTATGTGAAACCGGCAGTCAGGCGCCTTATCGGCAGCAGGATATTTCCCGCAAGCTGGCGGCCTTGCTCAAGACCCGGGATGAAGAGGGCATTACCGATTTTATGGACCGGTACTATCCTGCCGAAGCTCCTTATCCCGAGAAGGTGATGAAAGGTTTGTCTTACACTATTGTCAATATGCTGCAAGCTCTGCTGCTGGAGGAGGAACGGACACTCGAGGATATATTCGGGGAGGATTGGATGCTGTGGGAGAAGATTGCATTGCTTGAAACCGCTTCCCATCTCCGTGAGCTGATGCTTCGGGTGCTTCAGGCGGTATGCCGGGCCATCCCCCACGAACCTGCGGAAGGAAGCAACCGGGTGGTGGAGGATATCAAGCATGCCATCCATCTCAAGTATGCCGGAATTGAGAATGTGAACCAGATTCTGGAGGGGCTGTATATCAGCGCAAGCCATGCCAACCTGATCTTCAAGCAGCATACCGGACAGACCATCTTCGATTACCTCACCGTCAAGAGAATGGAGGCAGCCAAGGAGCTGTTGAGGGACCCTTACGTCAAGGTTTATGAGATTCCCGAGAAGATCGGTTACAAGACCCAGGCGCACTTCAGGACAGTCTTCAAGCAATATACGGGGCTTTCGCCCAAGCAGTATCAGGAGAAGGTATCTCTGTAGCAAAGGAAGTATGGCCTATGCAGGTACGGACAAGGGGAGCGGGAAATAAGAATCTGGAGCAGTCGGTCAAGAAGAATATGGTGCTCATCTCGGGCATTCCGCTGGTGCTGGCGGTGTTGTTCATTTTCATCTATGTTTCCTACAATACGGTCCATGATTTCAGAAGAAGCCTGGCCGACAGTGCGGGCAAATGCGCGCAGCTGATTAATTCGGAGCTGGATATGTTTCTGACCAAGAGCAGCGTCATTCTGCAAAACCGTTATCTGATCAAGGGCTTGCAGCAGGATTACCAGGGGGATATTGAGAAGATGATGGGCTTCTACGAGAATCTGGAGATTCTGATCTCCGAGCCCTTCGGCGACAAATACCGGGGCTTCTTCACGGTATATCCCTACAACGAAGGAATCTATGAGGGAAGCTATGTGGAACGCCTGGAGAGGATCAAGGATCTAGGGGTGGAGGAGCGGCTGAGCGCGCTGGAGAACACGGATATTCTCTGGTGGGATCAGATTCACACCAGGACATACCGGGATAATGCGGCGTACGTGCAGTTTTACCGCAGCATCAAGGATTTCGACCAACCCTTGGGCGTTCTGGAGGCCAATATTCCCTTCGAAGCGCTGAAGCGGGTTATGGATAATACAGCCATTCCCCAGGAGGCCGTGCTGGTATTCACGGATGCGGCGGGAGGAATCCGGCATATCCGAAATGACGGCAGCAGCGCCGGGGGAGCGGCGGAGGATTTCGTGAAGAGCCGGTATATGAATGTTACGGTGCAGCTGATCAATTCCCAGAGCATCACCGCAGCCATTCCTTACTCGCTCATCACCGCCAGATTGGTCCGTCTCTTTGCGATTATGGCCGCTGTCCTGACCATGGTTTTCCTGGTGACCTACTACATCTCCAAGTATTCGGCGAGAAATGCCATGCACCGGCTGAAGAGCTTTATCGAGGTGCTGAGAAAGGACGAGTCCCTTCTGCTTCATCAGGAACGGATTCCTGAGCCGGAGGATGGCGAGGTAGCGGTTATTCAGCGGAAATTCAAGGAGCTGATCAGCAGAATCTATGATCTGCACCGTGAGGCGTCGCAAGCCAGGGTGGAGCGGAGCCGGTTCGAGCTGGAGCTGCTGCAATCCCGGATTAACCCCCACCTTCTCTATAATTCCTTATCCGTCATCAAGTGGAACGCCCAGTGGAACAAGGATTCCAGGACAGCCGAGCTTATTGATCATATGACGGGGTATTACAGAGCCGCACTTAGCAAGGGGAACAGCATCATTAAAATCTCGGAAGAGCTGAATATGGTCAAGGACTATGTCCGCATCAACGAATTCTCCTATAACAGCAGCTATGAGATGGTGATTGACATGGAGCAGGCGGTGCTGGAATGCTATACCTTCAAGCATCTGCTGCAGCCGATTGTGGAAAATTCCATCCTTCACGGTCTGAACGGCAGGGAGGACGGGGGAGTGATCACCATCGGGGGACGCAGAGAAGGGGAGAACATCCGGATTACGGTTACGGACAATGGGGCCGGGATGAGCGGAGAGAAGCTGGCCCAATTAATGAACGGCGAGGCTTCCCAGGCAAGCGGAGGCTATGGCATGAAAAATTTGCTGAAGCGGATTCACATGTATTTTGGCGAGCAGTACGGCATGGACATCTCCAGCACACCGGGAGAAGGCACCTGCATCACCTTGTTCATCCAGGCGCTGGAACAGAAGCAGCTGCCCGATGAACTGGGGAATAAGTAAAATGACACCGTTTTCAATCATATCGTGATCTTTTTTTTCACTTTCCTTGCCGCTATCATTAGAGAAGAAAGGGGCCCTGAATATCTGCAAGTGAGGAGAGTCAAACCATGAGCAACGCAACGAAAACAATGCCGCCCGCGGGGATAGCCGGAGCACGGCCGGATATCCTCAAGAGGATGGTCAAGCACAAGCTTCTCTATCTGCTGCTCAGCGGAGCGCTGGTATGGAATGTGATTTTCAACTACATTCCTATGGCGGGAGTCATCGTAGCTTTTCAGGAGTATGATATTTTCAAGGGAGTGATGGGCAGCCCGTTTGTCGGCCTGAAGCATTTTATCGATATTTTTCAGGTGCCTGCCCTGCAGAAGGCCATTTTGAATACCCTGTTGTACAGCGGGGTGAAATTGCTGTTCGGCTTCCCCCTAACGGTCATATTTGCGCTATTGCTCAATGAAATCCGGCATATGATGTTCAAACGGGTGATTCAGACGATCAGCTATCTGCCCCACTTCCTGTCCTGGATTGCCGTCGCTTCCCTGGGATATTCCTTCTTTGAGCTGTACGGACCGTTCAACGATCTGCGGCAATTCATCATGGGGGCGGACGCTGCACGGCTGAATATCCTGATGGACCCGGACTATTTCCTCGGTGTCATCTTCTTTTCCAGCGTGTTCAAGGAAATCGGCTGGGGAACCATTATTTATCTGGCCGCCATTTCCGGGATTGATTCCCAGTTGTATGAGGCTGCGGTGATGGATGGCTGCGGCCGTTTCAAGCAAGCGCTGCATATTACGCTTCCCGGAATAGTCCCTACAGCCATGATCCTGTTCATTCTGTCGGCGGGGGGAATTCTGAATGCCAACTTCGAGCAGATTATCGGCTTTCAGAATCTGTACACCCAACAGCAGACAGAGGTGATTAATACCATTGTCTACAAATACGGGCTGCAGCAGGGGAACTTCTCCTTATCCACCGCTTTTGGCCTGATGCAGGGCGTGGTATCCTTCATCATTCTGTATCTGGTCAATAAGCTGGCGAAGAAAGTAAGCAACGTGGGACTATGGTAGGAAGGAGCGCAATATGAAAACCTTATCGCTGGGAGAAAGAACCTTTACTATCGGGAATATAGCACTGATGTGCCTGCTGTCCGTCGTTTTCCTCTATCCGTACTTAAACCAGCTTGCCGTATCGCTTAATGACGGCAACAATACGGCTCTGGGCGGGATCACCATCTACCCCCGGGTATTCACCTTGGACAATTACCGGACCATTCTGTCCAACAGCTCCTTTCATTCTGCAATTGTGGTGACAGTAGCCAGAGTAGTGATAGGAACGTTCACGGGCTTGTTCTTCACCCTGGCTGCGGCCTATGCTTTGTCCAAGAGGGACCTGCCGGCCAGAACGCTTATCATCACTTTCCTGATTATTCCCACCTTCATTCACGGCGGGCTCATTCCCACCTTTATTCTGTACCGGTACACCCACCTGATCAACAGCTTCTGGGTCTACATCCTGCCGTCCCTGTTCTCCTTCTACAATATGGTGGTGATCCGGGCTTATCTTAACACCATTCCCGACAGCCTGGAGGAGTCGGCTATGCTGGACGGGGCCAACAGTATCCAGATCCTGTTCAGAGTTTATCTTCCCCTGTGCATGCCGGTGGTGGCTACGATCTCCCTTTGGCTGGCCGTTATGCACTGGAATGACTGGACGACCACCCTGATGTTCGTTCAGAGCAGCAAGTATCATACGCTGCAGTTTATCATGTACCGGATCTTGAAGGAGTCGGAGCTGATTATGCAGATGGCGGTGGAGCAATCCATGCAGGGAGGCTCCGATGCCCATGTGCCCAAGGTTACACCGGAAGCCACCAAGGCAGCTACGCTGATTGTTTCCACGCTGCCCATTGTAATGGTATATCCGTTCATACAAAAGCATTTTGTGAAGGGGGTTATGCTGGGCGCTGTGAAGGAATAAGGATACCAATTATACAAGGGAGGCAAGCAGAGATGAATAAAAATCTGGCGAAAGTAACCAGCTTGTTGGCCGTGATGGCCATGGGAGCGTCCGTGTTGGCAGGCTGCAGTGACGAGAAGGCGGAGCAGACGGAGCAGACACCGTCTCCTTCGGCTGTGGCAGCGGAGAGCGGAGCGTTCGTGCCGCAAAAAACGTTGGAGCTGAGCTATTGGTGGTCCCACGGCTCGGACATAGCCGCCGTATCCAACCCGAAGGAGAATATTCCCGGAGATTGGATCGAGAAGAAATCGGGAGTGAAGATCAAAGAGGGCATCGGCAACAGCGGCCAGGACCCGATTGTGAAGCTGGGGATGATGACGGCGGGGAATATGCTGCCCCATCTGGCCTTCTCCACCAACCAGATCGGCTTCGACAAAGCTCTGGAGGGCAAGCAGCTGTGGGAGCTCACACCGGAGATGCTGAAGAAGTATGCGCCTGACGTTTGGAGCAGTCTGCCGGAATACACCTGGGAACCGGTCAAGAAGGACGGGAAAATATACGGCATTCCTTATGAGCTGGCATCAACGGTGTTCCATGATGTGAAAGGGAGATCGGCGGAGTGGCTGGATTATTACGGACCCTCTCCCCAAAGCGCCACATGGAACATCAACATGGGTCAATGTTTTCTGATCCGGGATGATATATTGAAGCAGCTGTATCCCTCCGCTCTCGGCTACGATGAAGCCCTAACCATCATCAAGGAGAAGAATGAGCGGGTGGGCGACAAGTTTATTCTGCCTATCAAGACAACCGATGATTATGTGAAGCTGATGTACGATATCAAGAATCTCGGCCTGAAGGCAGATAATAAACCGGTGTATGCCTTCGGATATCCCAAGGGGGACAACTGGACGGCTCTGACGGCTCTGGGCGGCGAGATGATCGGCTACAAAACCTACAACTATATGAGCATGTACAACTCCATCACCAAGAAGCTGGAATTTGGGCTGTTAACCCCGGGAGTAAAGGAAGCAGCCAAGATCCAGAACAAAATGATCAACGACAACGTGATTGACCCGGAATCCGTGGTTCATACCTCCGAGCAGTTCAAGGAAAAGATCTTGAAGGGGCAATATGCGATTACGACTGTGCTGGCTACAGGAATGGTAGGGATCAGCAATATCGCCAATCTGAACGCAGAATTGAAGAAGAACGGCAAAACCTATCAATACGTGCCGCTGATCACCCAAATTCCCAACAAACCGGAATACCCGGCTCAGTATACAGTACCTGTTAAGGGTGGTGCCAACAACTATATCTGGTTTTTCAAAACCTTGAAGGAAGAGGATCTGCCCCAAGTGCTCAACTGGATCAATATTATGTTTACCGAGGAATGGGAGGATATTAAATACTGGGGTCCCAAGGAGGCAGGTCTGTACACCGAGGTGAACGGCAAGCGGGTGTTCAAGGATGAGAAGCTGCAGAAGGGTCTGGTCGAGGGTGACAAGAGTATTGACCCCAAGGAGCTGAAGGGATTTTTCACCCGTAATCAAAATAACCTGAACACCGATATCCGCAGGTATCCGCCTGATACCTCCTATGAGTTCATGAACCGGAATGATGTTTCCAAAAATATCATTAGTGCATTGACCAAGTTCTCCATAGACAGCCCATACGGCAAGAATGTGCTCCCCATGCCTGAGTTCGGCACCTGGAAGGCGGATTACAAGGATATTCCCGCTGTGAAGGAGCTGCTGGCCAAGCGGGGCGTATGGGAGGATGCGTTCAAGTATCCGTTGGTAGCGAAGAACGAGGAGCAATTTGAGAAGAAATGGCAGGAAGCCATTAACACTCTGAAGCAGAATGTGAACATTGACCAGCTGCTGGAGGAGCAGGAGAAGATTTTTATGCCGATGCTGGAGGAGATCAACAGCCGTAAGTAAACAACCCCACAAAGTGAAGCCTCGGCTTCGAAGCTTATTCCAGATACTTTGCGGGGGCCCCGAGAGCTTATAAATCCTTTGTATGTAAAAAAATCCCTAAAAAAGGATTGAGTCAAAATATGAATAGGCTTAAGAGCAGAAGAATACTGTTCAGCTTGCTTGTGATTGTGGGCATCACCGCAGGATTCATATTTTTTGGCAATAGCTCTGTTCGGGCAGAGGGGACGGGCAGCGTCGTAAAAGAGGGGCAAACCTACCTGCTGGATTTCGACACCGGCTCCATAGGCGCTTATACCAGAGTCAACAACAGCAGTCTGATTTACTCCGATGCGGATGGAAGGAAATGGATCCGCTTTGTGGACGGTACGGAAACCTTGAAGATTGCCCTGTCTGACGGGCAGCTGCACTTGGGGCTGCCCGGCGCCACGATCGGCTCGAGCATAGCCAGCGCATTCAGCGACAGCTTCGATGCCAATGGGATTCCCACCGGGACCTTTGGCAGCTTTGAGGTTTCCTACGATATGACGGTTCGTTCCGTACCGTCCAACACGACCACGGCGGGCTTCCAATTCAACAAGAAGGCTTGGTTTGACTGGTATGGCGTGGCCCCGTCCCATATGGTCAGCGTCAATAAGTCGGCGCAGATCGGGATCAGCACAGTGTCGGAGGAGCCGCCTCTGGCACGGACGGCAGCGGGGGTGCCGGGCTCCACCAAACGGATCAAGGTGGCAGTCCGCGACAGCAAGGTTCAGGTGTTCGCCAATGACGGCAGCGAGCCGGTTGTGCACTATGATGGGGCCGCTCCCTGGGCGGGCGGGTTCATCGGATTGTATTCTCGTCCTCAATACGCCATCGCCTATGACAATCTGCTGGTGAACCGGGTTGTGCCGGAGGAGCAGCGGGAGGATTTCGGCCTGACTGCCGGAGACGGAACCTTGACGGTGCAGCTCCCCGGCAAGCTTCCCGGCCTGTCCGGATTTGCCATCCGCTATCAGAATGTCACCGACCAGGCGCCGGAGCAGCTGTACTCCTACGCGGGAGCAGGGAATGAAGCGGTAATCCTGCCGGTGGATAACAACAAGGTGTACAAGGTGCGCCTGCTTCCGGTCTACACCAGCCCCAGGACCAACACCGCAACAGAACTGACCATGTTCAAGGAGAAGCTTGCTTCTGTGGGAGCGCCGCCCAGTGTGATGCAGGCGGTATACGGCTTTGACTTCAACACCCGCACTGCGGAGGTGATGCTGAAGGCCATAGGCGCGGACAGCATCCGCTATACGGTGGATGGCTCGGAGCCGGGGCCGGGGCATGGCGTCGAGGTGACGGGGAATGTGGTAGTTGAAGCCTCATTCACCATCGACAGAACAACGACGGTCCGTGCGGCCGCCATCAGCGGCGGGATTGTTAAAGCGGGCATCCAGGCTGTCTACCGCGCAGTGCCCAATCCCACGGTAATCAGCGAGACGTACGGGTATCATGACGGCTTCTTCCATGAGCCGCAGCAGGTGGAGCTGCATTCCGATTATGCCGACGGATTCGTATACACCACCGACGGCACGGACCCGGTCTATGACAGTGTGAACGGGACGGCTGCGCATGGTGTTATGGCTGAGGGCGACAGCATCCGGGTGGGCATTGCCGCCGGCAGCTCCCATGTGAAGGCCGTGCCTGTGAGGAGCAATCTGGCAGGAAGCATCCAGTCCAAGGCATATGCCTACCTGCCGCCCAATGTGCAGGCAGCCTACTATGTGGATCCGGTCAACGGAAGCGATCTGGCCGCAGGCACGGAAGCTGCACCCTTCCGGACGCTCGCGGCAGCCAGAGATGCGGTCCGGCAGGTGAACGGCTCCATGACCGGAGATATTGTGGTTTACCTGCGGGGAGGCCTGCACAGCCTGGACAGCACCTTCGCGTTGGAGCGCCAGGATTCGGGGAGCCGCAGCTTCCGTGTGGTCTACAAGGCGTATCCCGGCGAAGAGCCGGTGATCAGCGGCGGCCAAGCGGTATCGGGCTGGACGCTGGTTGATTCCGCCAACAATATTTATGAGGCTCCCGCTCTGGGAATCAATACGCGGCAGCTCTATGTGAACGGCGCCAGGGCTACCCGGGCCAGAAGCGCGGAAGGGCTGATGAACGCCACCGTCAATGCCGTGGGGCATACCACCTCCATGACGGAGATGGCAGGCTGGCGGAATGTGGATGACATCGAGATGGTGTACAAGGAAAGATGGACCAGTCCGCGGTTCAGCGTGGACCGCATAGAGGTGGCGGGCGGCACTGCCGCTGTTATCATGGACCAGCCGGGATGGGCTTACGGGCTAGCCAAAGGCAGCACCGCGCCCACTGTCCCCTGGTATGTGGAGAACGCCTATGAGCTGTTGGACCAGCCGGGAGAATGGTATCTGGACAGGAGCTTGGACCGCTTCTATTACATCCCCCTTCCGGGAGAGGACATGACTGCCGTGGAGGCGGTGGCTCCGGTGCTTACAGAGCTTGTGACGGTGAAGGGAGCCAGTGTGGATCTCCCGGTCCACGACATTGCCTTTGAAGGCTTGACCTTCCGCTATGCCACCTGGCTCAGACCCGGCACGGAGATGGGGCATGCCGATGTTCAGGCCAACTATGTGCGGGAGCCGGCCTTGCCGGGCAAATCCTTCGCCAACGAGTTTGTGATTGATGCGGCCGTAACTGTTGCCTCCGGTTTGTCCGTGAATTTCGAGCGGTGCACCTTCTCCGGCTTGGGCGCCACGGGACTGAATCTGCTGGACGGCAGCCAGAACAGCCTGGTTCGCGGCAACCGGTTCCATGATATTTCCGGCAGCGGGCTTCAGATCGGCGAGGTGGATATGAATGACATCAACAACCGCAATCCGTCCGACCCCAAGTATCTGTTGAAGAATATCCGGGTGGAGAACAACTACTTCCACCATGTTGCAGTGGAATACATGGCCGGTGTGGGGGTATCCGCCGCTTATCCCGACAGCCTGCAGATTGTTCACAATGAATTTGCCTATATGCCTTACAGCGCCATTCATATCGGGTGGGCCTGGGAGAACTTCCCCGCCAATGCCACCAAGAACAACCTGATTGAGGCCAATTATATTCATGATGTGGTTCAGACTTTGCATGACGGGGGCGCGTTCTACGTCGTGGGGCGCTCATCGGGACCGGATGCGCTGTCCTATGTCCGGCATAACTTTATTGAGAATATCAAGAACTACCATGGCGCGCTCTACTTCGACCAAGGCTCCTCCGACTGGCGAAGCGAGGAGAATGTGGTGAAGAATGTGCAGAAGCTGATTGTGGGAAGCGGCACGGCCACCAATACCACCGCCTCGGGCAATATCACCGATACCCTGGGGGTCAGCCTGCCTGCGTCGGCTCTGCAGAATACGGTCTATGTCACCGACGGGATATGGCCGCAGGACGCGGTGGCTTGGATAGCGGGAGCGGGAGTCCAGGCCCCTTATCTGGATATTCTGCCGGCGGAGCGTCCGTCTACGGTTGCTGTTCCCGAGGAGTATCTGCTGTACGATGATTTCGAGCAATATGTGATCGGCGGCAATATGACGGAGTGGAACAAGGTGCAGACCGGCGGACCGATTGCCGTTGTCGGCGAGCCAGCCAATCAATACATGGAGCTGAAGAGCCTGGGAAGCGGAGGAGCGATTGTTTCCTATAATTACTTCAAGGGCTCCTACGGTCTCCTGACCTTCCAGTACAAGATCAAGGCCTCCTCCTCCCAGGGCTTCCGGCTGGCTCCATATCTGCAAAGCGCCAATGCGGATATCGCCATCTCCCTTGCCATGATGGACGGAAATTTCGTCAACAACAAGGGGGCGGCGGGGGTAGCCGTGATCCAGCCGTATGAGGTCAACCGTTGGTATGACATCAGGATTGTGGCCGATACATGGACCCGCAAGCTCGATATGTACATCGACGGAGTGAAGAAGCTGAATCAGGAGAGCTTCCGGATGGAGAAGTCCGAGCTGGACCAGATCCGCTTCGGCAATGAGGCTACTGTAGCCGGAGAGTTGGCAATCGATGATGTCAGGGTTTACAGGGGGGTCAGGGGCGTTACGGAGCTTGCTGTGAGCAGAACCACGGAGGCGGGCGATGAGGTGATTGCTATTTCTGCCCCCTATGCTTCTTATGCCGCCCACCTGAAGCTGGATATCGGCAGCGAGGTATTCGATGTGAAGGAGGTGGCTCTGTCCGCAGAAGCGCTTGCCCAGGGGGCGGAATCGCCCGTCTATTCCCTGGATGGGGACGGCTTGCTGGACATTATCCTTAATCTTCCCCGGGAGGGGACCTTGGTCAACGGGAGCATGGAGCTTGTCCGGGTTGTACTGACCCCACGGCAGGGCAGCTCCGGCGGCGAAGAGGTCAAGGTGTTGTCTCAAAGCGCCGTATACCGGATGAACGGGGACATCTACAGAACAGCTGAGGATATTGAAGCTATAGACGAATAATCGCTTTATACCTAATTTGGGGGACTCCGCCGGGAGAAGGGTTGAGCCGCATCAGGCAAACCCGCTTGGCGGGAGTTCCCCTGTGCATGGAAAGGAGTCTGGACATAATGAGCAGCGAAAAGGCAACGGAAATATTTGTTGATCCCGTCAACGGGAAGGATGCCAATCCGGGGACGCAGGACGCCCCTTTGTTGACACTGGAGGCGGCGAAGGCTAAGGTGAAAGTTCTGGTTGGGAGCATGAAGGGGGATATCATCGTCAGTCTGCGCGGAGGCCATTACAAGCCCCTGCATGAGAGCCGGCAGGCGCCGCTGTTCAATTTGTTCGGAGGTGAAGGTGAAGCCCATTCCTATCCTCTGCGGGTCTCCAGCCTGGCCTTTGATGAATCAGATTCTGGCTGCGGCGGTTATCGGGTCATCTACCAGTCTTATCCGGGCGAGCGGGCGGTGATCTCGGGGGGCAGGGAAATCGGCGATTGGAGGCTGCATGACGGGGAGAAAAATATTTACCGCGCCTTTGCAGGTCCCGGTACGGAAACCCGGCAGCTTTACGTCAACGGCAGGCGGGCCGAGCGGGCAAGAAGCCGGAGCGGCTTCAGCGGCGGGACGGTTTATGATCCCGAATGCCGGCAAACAGGCGGACCGGCCTATGTGACAGAGGATCTGTCCTTGCTGGAATGGGGCCGTGTCGGTGATGTGGAGTTCGTCTATCCCAGAGGCTTCACCATGTCCCGGTGCGGAGTGGAGCGTGTACAGCAGGAGGGGGACCGGCTGCATATCTATATGAAGCAGCCCGGCTGGCATTACATCACCCACAAGTACGGCACCTCGGCCAAGCTCCCGGCATGGATCGAGAATGCCTATGAACTGCTGGATACGCCGGGTGCATGGTACCTGGACCGGGAAGAAGGCTATATCTACTACATCCCTCTGGCGGAAGAAAATATGGAGCTTGCGGTTGCCGTCATTCCCGAGATCGACGTGCTGCTGTCCGTCAAGGGCAGCTCGCTTGACCGGAAGGCCGGGAATCTCCAGTTCCGCCATATCGACTTCGAATATACCGGGTGGCTGAGGCCCAATTATGAGAACGGCCACTGCGACAGCCAGAACAATTATATCCGCGAGTCCATCGGCCAGGAATTCGACAGCGACCATCAAAGCGACGCGGCTGTAGAACTGGAATACGCTGATCATATCGTGCTGGAAGGCTGCCGCTTCTCCAAGATGGGTATAACCGCGGTCCGGATGACCAAGGCTTGCCGGAACAACCGGATTGAAGGCTGTGAAATTCATGATATATCCGGCGGCGGCATCAGCATCGGCGACCCGGAGTTCCGCAATCCGGAGAGCCGCAGCAATTATCTGCCGGAGCGGGAGGAAGAGATCATCTCGGACAACCGGATTCTGAACAACTATATCCATGATATTGCCGTGGAATACATGTCCGCGACGGCCATATCGGCCGCCTTCACCCGCAATACGGAGATCGGCCACAACGAGATATGCCGGGTGCCCTACTCCGGGCTTCATATCGGCTACGGATGGGATGTGCCGGACACCTCCTGCACCCAGGGCATGAAGATCCGGCATAATGTGGTGGATACCTTCATGACCCGGATGTTCGACGGCGGGGGCATGTACTTCATCGGGGCTACGGGAGGCACCCCGGACAATCCCAATGTGATCCGGGGAAATTATATCCGCAACCAGATGGAGCCCAAGTACGGCGGCTTCTACTTTGACGAGGGCAGTTCCAACTGGCAGGCCGAGGACAATGTGTTCGAGAACACCGAGCTATGGTGCAATATAAGCGGCATCAGCAAGAAGCTGCACGATGTGTCCGTCACCCGCACCTGGCTGACCAACGGCTACAGCTATTCCAATCCCAGTCTGGGGCAAAAGGGAGTTATCATCGAAGAGCCGCAGGTGTTTCCCCGCAGAAACTGGCCTGAGCACGTGGAAGAGCTGATCGGCTCTGCCGGGCTCTCTCCCCAATATGCCGCTCTCCGGCCCGATTATTATGATCTGGGCCAAGTCTGGTTCGAGACGGATGAACTGGTTCTCGACAGCGGCACGGAAGCAACTCTCCGCCTGAACGTCCGGACGGTCAGGGGAGTGAGAATCGGAAACTTGTCTGCTGATGCAGTATCTTTTACTTCGGACCGGCCTGAGATTGCTGAGGTGGATGAGAAGGGCCGGGTAAAGGCCGTCTCGGGCGGGAAATGTACCGTTCTTGCAACCGTCGGGCAGGGAGGGACAGTGAAATCCGCACGGATGCATGTGTATGTGGATGATGCCGTCGTTCAAGCAGAGATTCTCCCCAGGATTAACCCCATGCCGCCCAATTTTACCCAAAAATTGTCAGTTATTTGTCATACACGGCTGGGAAGATGCTTTGCCGCAGAGGAAGCTTCTTTCCGTTCGGATAATCCGGGAGTGGCGCAGGTGGACAGCAGGGGAATCGTTACGGCGGCAGCGGATGGCGCGGCAGCCGTCTATGCCTGCCTGGCCGCTCAAGGCGGACGGGAGCGGGGGAGGCTTGAGGCGGCATTGGTACTTCAAGTGCGCTCGACCCCGTCCGGTGATCCCGTATCCGATCCCGGCTTCTGGAAGGCAAGCCCTGATATGGTAATCAGCAACGGAGCAGGCTGGCTGGAGGCAGCCTCCGAGGGCGGCATTGGTACGGCTGTTTACGGGGGAAGCACGTATGGAGACGGGGTGTTGGCCTTCGATTTGTTGCTGCAGGCAGGGGAGAACGAGCTGGTATGCCTCTATCTGAGAAGCCGCAATGATTCCGGCCGGGCCTTCGATTCCGGGAATAGCGGGTATGTGGTGGTCATCAGCCCCAAGTGTCTGGAGCTGCACCGGTTTCATGACCGGCAGCGGACCCAGTTCTACGGGAATGTGTTTCCGTTTCCTTCCTTGGCCGGGGCCGGCATTGCCAACACCTATATCGAAAGCGGAAGAGCCTGTCATGTGGAACTGGGAGCATTTAATACAGCCGCCGGCGTGCGTCTGGTGATGAAGGTGGACGACCGGACTGTGTTTGATTATACCGATGAACTGCCCGAGGCGATTAGGTCCCCCGGTTACTTCGGGCTCACCGTCACGCGGGGCAGCATCAAACTGGCGGTCCCCCATGACTAGGGAAGTGGGGAAGCCGCGATCTTCCTGCGGCGCGAAAAGGCTGCGTTTATGTACTTGGCGAGACTTAAGTGACTGCTGAAGCGGAGCAAAGGCCCGCCCCATAAAACGGGGCGGGCCTGCTTGGCTTCGGCTGGCGCCGGTTTTAACCCAAGGTGATTTGTTCCAAGCTGGCTTCATAACCCGCCGGAGGAACAACACTGACCTCCACATGGGCCGGTGCTTCTACCCGGATGT
Organism: Paenibacillaceae bacterium; assembly: GCA_029256185.1. Lineage (GTDB taxonomy): Bacteria > Bacillota > Bacilli > Paenibacillales > NBRC-103111 > Paenibacillus_AR. The sequence goes on along the minus strand of JAQSYI010000017.1, from coordinate 63,560 downwards.
GAATGTGTCCGGTTTCCTTGTCCGCCTGCCAGGCTACATCAATGCGTCCATGGCCGGGCAGGGGCACGGTACCTGTGGCCCAGGAGAGATCGACGACCTGCGGTTCCACCAGCACCTTGGTCCAGCCTGCATCCAGGCCCCGGACTCCCAGTACGGCAGTTCCTAAGAAATAGGCGGGCCCTGCGGACCAGGCATGACAGTGGCTGCGGGTCATTTCCTCAGGATGGGAACGCTTCTCCAACGGCTTGGGATACATTTCCCAGCAGGTTGTAGCCTGCTGGTTAACCATCTGACCGTAACGGACCCGCATATCCCCGAGCATCAGATCTGAGCGTCCCAGCTTCATCAGCGCCTCATAGTGGAAGAAGGACATGAAGGGGCTGCCGATGGCTACGAAATCCGCAGGGGGAGCCGCAAGATATTCCTCCAGCCGGCTTCTGCGGTTATCCGGGGCAATATCGCACAGATAGGCTACTACTTGGGTCTGCATACTGAAGATCGTGGATACCCGTCCATCCGCATGGATGCAGTCCACATAAGCCTGGTGCTCTTCCGACCACAACCCTGCATTGATGGCCGCCTGTAACCGTCCGGCGTGAGCCAGGTATTGTTGCGCACCCTCGTCGCCGCTTGCCTCGGCAAGAGCCGCGGCGCTGCGCAATGCTTGAACCAGGAACATGTTCTGGTGGGTGACGGTGCCGTTGTTCGGCTGATCGATAGGTGCCCAGTCCAGCAGGTTCCAACCTTTCATATTCAGCAGTCCGTTGTTATCCAGCTTCTGCAGATAGTGGTCCAGTGTGAACCGGACGGCGGGCCAGATGCGCCCGGCAAAGTCCAGATCCCCGCTGTAACGGTACAGCTCCAGACACGCGGTGCTCCAGAAGAATGTCCAATTCGGTATAACGCTGCTCCAGCCGCTCGGCACCTGATCGCCATAAAGCGGAGACTGGAACGAGGAATCGGGAACCATCTCCAGGCAACGCTTGACAATAGCCGTGTCGCCGAACAGATAATAATTGACCAACGCCTCATTGCGCGCGTCTCCCACCCAGAAGGCCTGCTCGAAGGCCGGGCAATCCACGAAGGTATCTTCCATGCACAGCCTCGTGGTATGCTGGCTGATCTCCCAGATGTCATTGAGGAGCGGATCCGAGCACTTGAACCGTCCAATTTCCGCCACGGGATAATTGCTTTGCAGGAAATGGACATGCTGCAGTTTTACGGGAATGGAGGAGCCGCGCACTACGATCATCAGATAACGCAACCCTCTGCGGACGTGGGAGGTATAAGTCTGGTAGCCCTCCTTGCAGACGTAGCGCATGGTATTGTCCAAGCCGTAGGTTTCCTGCCTCCAGCCGTTGCGTGTGTATTCGAAGCCATAGAAGTCCAGAACCGTTCCCGCGGCAGCTTCTACGGCAAACGTGATGTAGCCGGAATATTCCTTGCCGAAATCGATCACAAGTTCGGTATCCTCTCCCGGATAGACAGGCACCAAAGCCGGTTCCCGGTTGGCAATCACGGCATGCTGCAGTGCATAAGGGACAGCCAGTGGAGCAGATGAGCTCACCCAGACACAACGGCTGAACAGATCATCTGTGCTTACCAACCGGTTTAGCACAGGCTTGGCCCATTCCGTATATGAGGTAAAATCATCCGCATTGGCAATTCCCCGCGCGCTGAGATAATCGGGATGATCCCGGCGCAGCGTCCTCTCCGGCTGATGGTCAATAATTTCCCTGGCATCGAAGGTACCGAGAGTGGCGAAAGGCGAATAAACGTCTTGTTCTGCGCGGCAGGCTGCAAGAGGAGAGACTAGCTCAACGGGTTCGGAGCAATCGATGCCCCAGTGAAAACCGTGCCCGTGCAGATTACCGTGCAGGTCCATCAGCAGGAGATTGTCCCCTTTGTTAAGCGACACATCCCAATACCGCTCCGGATGCGTCCCGTAGACCTCAGCTTCGTCCCGCCAAACTCCATTCAGGCTGCAGGGGCCGGACAATCGCCCTCCATCTACAATACCGATGGTGGCGCGCACCGCAGCTTCGGTCCGGATGACCGTAGCGAAATAGCCGCAGAACTCCACATTGTTGGCATGGTACTCGCTCTCAGGAACAAAGTGGTTGCGCATATCCAACACCACTCCGTATGAGCGGGGCTTCACTCGCTTCAGACTCTCTACCCGCACAGGAAATACGCTTTCTTCCGTAAGCGGGGGAATGTCCCGTTCCACAAGCGTTGTCCAGGGCTCCATTCCCGCCGGCCCGATCACCAGAGCGGCCGGCCAAGCCGCATCGTCGAATCCCGTTGCGTTCCAGCCTGCTTCCTCTTCGCGGGCATCCAATACTTCAACGAAAGGAAGCTGGCAGGAGATGCGGGAGGAGCGTGTATCGTAACCGGCATGCAGTTGTGTGCGCCAAGTGGAATCTGTTGCTGCAAGCACTTCATATTCTCCGCTGCTGTTCTCTGTTTCCAACTGGGCCAGCAAACCGCCCCTTCCCCGCAGATACTGGAAGGTAGGAATACCGTAGTGCATTACAAGCACGGCAATGGTATTCTCCTTGCCCGGACGGAGCAGATGGCCCACTTCGTATTGGTCATAGGCCAGCTTGAAGGGCCAGGAGCGGACGGGACCGCGTCCGACCAGATCTCCGTTCACATACAGCACATAACGGGAATCCGCGGTAAGGCGGAGGGAAGCATGGCTTCCGGCCTGTTCTTCAGCAACCTGAAAGCTCTTGCGGAAGCACCGCCATTCATTGCGGGGACTTGCTTCGCCTTCTGCAGACCAGATCCATTGACCCTTCCATACTGCTTCTTGGTTCATGATAGTGCCTCCTAAAAGTTTTGAGTTGATTGCCGCATACGGCAAATCCGAAAAACTTGCTTCGAAAGCATAGGCCTAGTTTTGAGTTGATTGCCGCATACGGCAAATCCGAAAAACTTGCTTCGAAAGCATAGGCCTAGTTTTGAGTTGATTGCCGCATACGGCAAAACCGAAAAACCCGCTTCGTAAGCATCAGCAAAGTTTTTGCGCCGGCAAAGGCTGGCTTGCCAGACGATACCTTAGTTGTTGAGTCCGCGGCTTATCTCAATTTGACGGTTGCAAGTTCACATAGATAATATAAACTAAGGTTAGCTGGAATAATGATGATGAATCGGACAATATCCGGGGGGAATCAGGACATAAGGCGGAGGAATGATATGGGGATCAAACGGCATGTGCACACTACTCCACAGCATCTTTTTTTGACTCGGGAAACGGATATACATGTCAACCGGATATGGGAATCCTTCGAACTGGGGGAGCATGACCATGAATTCATGGAATTCAATTATGTCAGTGAAGGCAGCGGGTACCAGCATATTGAAGGGCAGGTTATTCCCGTGACCAAGGGGGACTTGTTCCTGTTGCCGATTGGGGCCTCCCATGTCTTCCGTCCCGGGTCAATCTCCCCGCAGCGCCGGCATTTGCTGGTATACAATTGTCTGTTCGGCAACGAGTTTCGGAGCAAGCTGGAGACGGCGAGCGGCGGGCAGAGGGAGATTCTCAGCATGCTGGACGGAACAGAGGAGAACCGCTGGTTTCATTGGAAGGACCAGGACGGCACCTTCCAAAAAATTTTTAACATTTTATATGAAGAGTTCATCCGCAAGGGGCCGTATTACCAGCTGCTGATGCAGTCGGAGCTGCTCAAGCTGCTGATCTATCTGACACGCCAGCAGTCGGGAGGGACCGCCATCGGACAACAAGGGAAGCGGGAGGAAGGACTGGATCAGACGGTTGAATGGATCAAGCAGCACTGTACGGAGGGGATCAGCATCCGGCAGGCTGCACAGCATGCCGGGCTTAGTGAGCGTCAGTTCCGCCGCAGATTCCAGGCGCGGACAGGGATGAGCTACACAGATTTCGTCCACAGAGAGCGGATCGAACGGATTTGCAGCCTGCTGGAGACAACCGACGAGCCGGTTTCGGCCATCGCGGCGAAAGCGGGCTATCAGGATATCAAGTTCTTCAACCGGCTGTTCAAACGGAAGACTGGCGTGACACCCCGGCAGTACCGCCGTTCTGCCTTGCAACATGCATCACCCATGGGAGGTCCATCGCGATGACCAATCCGGATGCGGTACGTCCTGGCTTCATATGCCCTTTGTGCGGACGGGAGAATCACTGTGCAGTGGGTGCGGGGGAAGACCCCTCAGGCTGCTGGTGCATGACGGCGAAGTTTCCCCCGGGGCTGCTGGAGCTGGTGCCTGCTCCCGCGCGGCGCAGATCCTGTATCTGCCGGCAATGCTTAGAAGCTTACAGAAGGTTCGGTCCCGCTTTTTTGGGGATAACGAGGGAATCTGAAGAAACGGAGGGCGGCGGCTATGGACGGGAATAAAGCGGTCATGAAACGGAAGAGGCCGGTGAAATTCAGCATTATTGGGGGGGCTGGCTATCGGGCGCAATACTATCTGAGAATTGCCCGGGCTCTGCCCGAACGCTTCCAGATCAGCGGGATGGTGGTAAGAGACGAGGACAAGGGCAAGGCCATGGAGGTCCAATGGGGTGTAAATGTCTACCGTTCCCTTGAGCAGCTGTTGGAGCGGGAGAGTCCGGATTTCGCCGTTGTATCGGTTAACCCGGCGGCTGGTATGGACTATCTGCTCCGATTGGCTGAGCTGGGGTTGCCGGCGTTGGCGGAGACGCCGCCTGCCTCTGATTTGGCCGGTCTTGAGCAGCTGTATGAACAGACGGCTGCTTGCGGGGCAAGGATTCAGGTGGCGGAGCAGTATCAGTTCCATCCCATCCAGGAGGCGCGGCTGGCGCTGATCGCATCAGGCCGGTTAGGCAGGGTGACCGAAACGACTGTCTCCATCTCTCATCTGTATCATGCAGTGAGTCTGATCCGGCGCATGCTGGGCATTTCTTTTGAAGAGGTGACAATAAGGGCAATGCGTTTTGAATCCCGGTGGGTGAACGGGCCTACACGGGCCGGTCCGCCTGCGGAGGATAGGCTGATTGCTTCCCGGCGGGATCTGGCCTGGCTTGATTTTGGCGGCCGTCTGGGCATCTACGATTTCACCAAAGACCAGCACCGCTCATGGGTCCGCTCCAATCATCTGTCAGTGCGGGGAGAACGGGGAGAAATCTTCGACAACCGGGTTCTGATTCAGCAGGAGTCCACCGTTCCGCTGCAATTGGAACTGAAGCGGGTCAACAAAGGGGAATGGGAAAATGCGGAGGGATACTTCCTGCAGGGCATTCTCTGCGGGGACCAGTGGCTCTACGAGAATCCGTTCGCGCCTGCCCGCTTGTATGATGATGAGATCGCCATCGCCCGCTGCCTGCAAAAGATGGCCGACTACGCAGCCGGGGGGCCGGCATTCTACGGTCTCGCCGAAGCTTCGCAGGACCATTATCTGGGGATGATGATCGAGCAGGCGATCCATACCGGAGAAACGGTCACAACAACAAAGCGGAACTGGGCCTGTCCAGTTATCTAGGGCGTGTCTGACAACTCGTTTGAGGACCTCTTTCACCGCCTTTTCGCCCCGAGCTAACGTTATTTTCGCTTGGCTCGGGGTCCCCGGTACGCCTGCGCAAAAGTGCCTTGCCAGAAACGAAAAATCGGGGAAATCTGCTCCCTTCGGAGTTTTCAGACACACCCTGGAGAAAACACATGCCGAAATTTCATACAGAATGGTCCGGGAGAGACGGCGTCAGGGCGATTGTATGCGAAATTTCATACAGAATGGTTCAGTGGAGGCTCACGCCTGACCATTTGGTCAGGGGTTTTCTCAATACAGGTAGCCAATCACCTGTTCACCAGGTCTGAAGACACCATTGGAGCTTGGTGGACAGAGCGTCTCTATTGCTGCACCGGAACGTTGCCGTTAAGATCTGCCTTCATTCCAAAGAAATGTAACGACCTCAAAATAAATGACCATCAGAATTCAAAGAATCTGCACTTGATCCAAGAAGTTGTCAGTACCCATGGAATCTGTCCTTTGGTACCATTCTTCACAACGGCAGATTTTTAATATGAGGGCAATCCCCAATGGGATCTTTTAATGCTGGAAGCAACCACCAAAGGGATCTTCTAACATGGGAAGCAATCCCCAATGGCAACTTATAACATGGGAGGCATCATCAATGGCATCATTAGCAGGCATGGGCGTTTCCGAATCCGATCTGAAATGGGCTCCTCATTTCCGGAAGGCATTAAATAGTCTGCATCACCGGTATAACTCCGAGAACCGGCTGCTCCGCTGCCCTTTCTCCAGTCCCGGCTACCATACGACAATCAAGAAGGCGGAGTTCATCCATCCCTTTCGTGAATCCATGGATTATGCCTTGGCTTTGCTGGACGACGGCAGCCAGGCGTATGAAGCGCGGGCCTGGGATATTGTGCAGGCGGTAATCGAACGCCAGGACCAGCACCCCGGTTCGGCAACCTATGGCATCTGGTCCTGGTTCTGGGAGGAACCCTTGGAACAGATGTCGCCTCCCGACTGGAACTGGGCGGATTTTATCGGCAAGCGGCTCCTACTGGTGCTGGCCAGACACAATAACCGGATTCCGGCACAACTGAAAAACAGGCTGGAGGAAGCCATCACCCACAGCTGCGAAGCGATTATCCGCCGCAATGTAGGTCCCGAGTATACCAATATCGCCATCATGGGAACCTTCGTTACTCTTGTGGCCGGGGAGCTGCTGAACAACAGCAGGTTTACGGAGTATGGAATCAAGCGCCTGGAGCGTGTTCACCGCTATACCATGCAAACCGGCACCTTCCTGGAGTACAACAGTCCCACTTACGGTGTGGTCTGTCTGATTGAACTGTCCGGTCTTGTTCACCATATGGAAAACGCAGAGGCAGAGAAGCTGGCCCGGGAGCTGCTGGAGCTGACCTGGGCCATGGCGGCCGAGCACTTCCATCCGGCGACCGGGCAATGGTCAGGTCCCCATGCCCGTTCTTACCACGATTTTATGCACAAGAATACTCTTTCCTTCCTGCACATGGCGCTGGGGGGAGAAGTTCCGCTGATCGGAGAAGCGGATTTCAACTACAACGTGGAATGGTACCGCAATGACATCCGTTGTCCGGGGCATCTCCTTCCTCTCTTCGGTGCCGCGGATACCCGCGAGCTTCAGGCCAAACTGCCCGAAACCGGAGAATTCGGCACTCGAACCGCCTATACCTATATGACTCCCTCTTGGACGCTGGGCTCCTTCAATCATGGCATCATGTGGAATCAATGCCGCAACCTGCTGGCTTTCCTGGGTCATTCCAGCGAGAGCGGCACCTATATCCGCCTCCGCGTTCTGCACGAGGGATACGATTATTGCTCAGCCATATACAGGGGCGATCAGCGCCGGGGCCAGGTGCTGTTCGGGGTGGGCTTTGCTCTGGACGGCGGGGATACGCATCCCAACCTGGATCCTTGCCATGGCAGAATCACGGCAACCGATCTGCGGGTGCGGCTGGAGATCGGCACTAAGGGCCAGGCTCCCCGCATTCAGGCGGAGGACGGCCGGACCGTCCGCGCTGTCTTCCCGGACACCGGGCTGGCGATCCGCCTGCAGCTTGGAGCCTCACTATGGAACGGCAGACCTGCCCAATTGGAGATAGTGGAGGAAGGAGGCGTCTTAGGCATAGATGCTGTGCTTTATTCCGGGGAAGCCGCTGCTCTCGATTTTCATGCCATGGAAGAAGCCGCCCTGTTGTTTCATCTAAGCCTGGGTGATCCCGAAGCGTTGGCCGCCTCTTCTGATGCGGTGTGGGAGCGGTCAGAGGGAGCGATCACAGGCAGTCTGGGAACAGGCCCGGACGCTCTCCATATCCGGATGCCCGTCAAGCCTGACCTCCGGGTTGCGCTGTTCCATGCATAATGCATGCTGCCTGCCCAAGGGAATCAACAGACGATCCAAACCAAGGAGGAGAGCAACTTGCTTATCCAAAAAGAGATAACGGACACCGCAACAGGAACCAAGTTCCAGGCGGTGGGCCAACCGGGAACCAACACCACCCATCATTATTTCACCGCCATGACCTGGCTCAATGACAGCCGCCGCATGGTGCTGAGCGCCAATGTCCCGCCTGAGGGAGACCGCTGCGACTATGTTCTGTATGACTGGCATACGGGGGAGAGCCGGCTCCTTGTCATGGATGCCGCATGGGGAGGGGGCGTTGTAGCCCCTGACAATACCTTGTATTACCTGAAGAACAACGGCATCCATGCGCTGAATTTGGAGAGCGGAGAAGCTTTCACGGTGCACCCGGGCTCCGGCAGCCGGGAGTTTCACGGTCCCCTGTCCATCACTAATGATTGCAGGACGCTGGGAGTTTACTGGAAGTCGGAGCAGGGCTGGCAGATTGGCCGGATACACACGGACTCCGGGGTGGCAGAGACCCTGACCCCGGGCTTTGCCGAACCCTTCAGCATGGCCAATCATGCCATGGTCAACCCGGAGCATCCCAACCTGGTCTTTTTTGCCCATGAAGGCACCACCCGGTTCATCCCCGACCGGATCTGGCTATGGGATACGGATGCCGCGCAGGAGCCCGCCCGGGAGCAAGCCAGGAACCTGTACAAGCAGCATTTGCTGCCAGACGGCCAACCGGGAGAATATGTGGGCCATGAAGCCTGGTCCTACGACGGGGAGCGTCTTTACTTCGTAAACTACAGCAGCAGCCCGCTGAAGCCTACGGGAATCCGGTATGTGACCCGGACAGGAGAGGAGTCGGGCCATCTCAACGGGGATTACCGCCACTGGCACGTGGCTCCCAGTCCGGACGGGAAACGGCTGGTGTCGGATACGGAGACGGACGGAGACAAGAGCAGCCTGATCCTCCTGACGGAAGTGGAGTCCGGCCGCTCCCGGGTGCTGTGCCATATCAAACGGTGGCCCCGCCATCCCGGGCATCCCCATCCTTCCTTCAGTCCCGACGGCAAGAAGGCGGTCTTCACCTTCGCCGACGAAGACGACTGCCTCTGGGTGGGCTGCTTGGAGATTTGAAGCCGCTTGTCAACAAAACCCCACGGAAAGCCCGGGAACGGATCAGGAAAGTCCTGCCGCCGGGCTTTTTCTTCTGCTTGTCAGGCAAGGGTACTCACGGCAGCCCCTTGCCCCCGGCCGGGAATCTTGCAAACCCCTGTTGGATTCACTATAGTAAAAATCAGAAAGCGATTTCCATCTCAGGGAGGCGCATCAATGAAGTCCACCTTTACACGGAAAATGATGCTTATATATGGAAGCCTTCTGCTGATTGTCATCACGCTGACCTTTCTCTTTTCCTATCTGGGCACCGTCAGAGGCTTGCGCAATCAACTCAGGGAAACCAATCTGGCCTTGCTGAAGCAAATTGATCAGAAAATGGAGATGGCATTTCAACAGGCAGAGAAGGATCTGCTGCAATTGGCCAATGGGTTGGAATTTGTCTATTTCATGAGCAATACCTATAAGGATGATCCGGAAAGATACGCCAATTTTTATGCCATGAACGAGAAGTTGAGCGGTTTTCTTAACCGTAATCTGCATTTTTCCTCGATCTTCGTATATTCCGATAAAAGCGGAGAAATCCTTACAGAGAAAACCTTCATGAATAAGGAAATGTCCGAAAATAAATGGGTGACCGATTATCTGAACATGAAGGGTTATTTTCAGTGGCTGCCTACCCACCAAATCTGGGACGGAGCCGCCAAACGGGATGTGGTGACCCTGATCCGCTCCTATCCCCCCTTGAGCACGCCAGGGCACCGGACGGGTTTGCTCGCTGTCAATATGAATGAATCGGTTCTGTATCAGATGATCCATGATATTTATGAAGAGGGCTACAAGGGCCATACCTTCGTGATTGCGGGCAACGGCGACGTTGTGACTCATGATGACAAAAGCAGGCTGTTCAGCAGCATGAAGGAACTGCCCTATATCAACCGGATCTTGAACGGGGCAAACAACGGATCCTTCAATATCAAGCTCGATGGTGTCAAACAATCGGTATTCTATACAACCTCCGGGCTTACAGGCTGGAAAATCGTCAGCATTGTGCCGGAGAGCCAGGTTTATCAGCCCCTTACGGTGACCCGCAACCTGTTCCTGGTTTTTAGCGCCGTTATGTTTCTGATAGCTCTGGTGTTTATTTTTTTCTTCAGCCGCAAGACCTTTCGTCCCATGGATGTCCTGATAGGCAAGCTGTCCGGCAAGTACAGCCAGCAGAAAATCGGCAAAAACGGGCTGCCCCATCAGGGCTTCTCTTATCTGGAGAACGTATTTGACCAGATGTTCCTTGACCGGGAGAATCTGGAGCAGCAGGTGCGGGACTCCAAGCCGATGCTGAAGTGGCGGACGGTGATGGATATGCTGACGGGATACCGGACCGATTATTCCATGGTGAAGAATCATCTGGAATTTACCGGCGGCCGCCTCTTTCCCGAATGGTTCGTGGCGGCAACGGCCGAGATCGGCAAGGAGGGGGGCATAGACCCGAAGGATGAAATGCTCTACACCTACGCTCTATGCAATGTTGCCGAAGAAATTATCAATCTGGAGAATGCCGGAATCGCCATTGATCTGGGCGGCGGCCAGGCGGTCATTTTGTTTAGCTTTGCCGAAGGGGATGAGGCGCAGAATCATCTGAGGGCCGCCACCCTGCTGGAGCAGATTCTCGATGTCATGAACAGGCAGATCGGCCTTACCGTCACCGCCGGCTTAGGCCGGTGCTACAAGGACATGAAGGATATCCCCGTCTCCTATGAGGAATCCCGGCAAGCCCTGCGGTACAAGATGGTCACTGGCATTCACACGGTCATCTCCATCGAGGATTTGCAAGCCCCGGACAGCCAGGATTATTTCCACTTTGTACAGCGGATCGACCGGATTCTTGAGGCATTGAAGCAGTCGGATACGGACAGGATGAATGCTTTGTTGAATGAAGCCTTCCACGCGGCAGTGAAGAACAATTTATCCCCTGATCTAATCCGGCAGTTTTCCTTCGAACTGGTGATGCGGGCCATGCAGACCATGGAATCCATCGGGATTGGTACGGATGAAATCCGCGGGGAAACCGGGAATTTGCACGAACGGATACATCAATGCGAGAACTGGAAGCAGACGGAGCAGCTGGTAGGAGCCTTAATGTCCAACCTGGCCTCGATGATCGAAGAGAGGCGGAACCAGAGGGGCAAGAGCGACACTATCGACAATATTCTGGTGTATATTCAGGCGCATTATCAGGACAGCGGGCTTTCACTGGACCAACTGGCGGACGAATTCCACCTGAACCCCACGTATATCAGCAAACTCTTCAAGGAGCATGCCGAGGGGAATTTCATTGATTACCTGATTGAGACACGGATCCGGGTCTCCAAGGAGCTGCTGAGGGATAAGAATATCAGGGTGAACGATATTGCCGAGGCGGTAGGCTATACCAACAGCCGCAGCTTTATGCGGACCTTCAAGAAATACACCGGGCTGACACCCACTGAATACAGGGAAAGGATTTTGGTTCATGAGGAGCCTGAAGCCTGAAGCCGGAAGCCCGGCCATTCATCAAAACCATGCGGATTCTCCTTGGGGGAGTCCGTTTTTTCTTGACAAACACACGCGGCAAAAGGAAGCCGTCAGGCGTTTATCCTCGGACATCCTCAAGTTTCCCCCGCGTACACTCCAGCCAAAACCCTTGCTGCATAAGGCTTTTGCTCTTGCAACCTCAAGAAAGTTCACCTGCACCAAAAACTGAGACCGCCCCATTCACAAGAAAAGCGACTTACCACATAAGGAATCTGTAGCAAGTCGCAGTCCGGCAGGTTAGGATGTGGACATAAGAAAAAGATACAGCCTGAGAGTTGCTGGGGAAAGGATGGACGTGATGAAAGAAAAAATTCCCGTTATGGCGGAGGTTTCTTCTCCTGGATCCGGTGCGGTCCTGCAGCCCGCGGTGCGGACGAAGAGAAGGAATGTATGGAAGAGGATCCTGCAGGATAAATCCTTGTATGCCATGCTTCTTCCCGTTGTAGCCTTCTATCTGTTATTCAAGTATTCTCCCATGGTGGGCGAGATCATTGCCTTCAAGAACTACCGCTTCATCGACGGGATATTCGGAAGCGATTGGGTGGGGCTGAAGCACTTCCGCATGCTGTTTGCCAGTACGGACTTCTGGCGGGTGCTGCGCAATACTCTGCTGCTGAATGTATACAGCCTGACCTTCGGCTTCCCGGTTCCGGTTCTGCTGGCTCTTATGCTCAATGAAATCCGGATGGAAGGCTTCAAGCGGGTGATTCAAAATCTGCTGTACATCCCCCACTTCATCTCCTGGGCCGTGCTTGGCGGTATTCTGATTGCCATGCTGTCGCCCAGCACCGGGGTCATCAACCTGATCCTTCATCATGTGTTCGGCATGGAGCCCATCTACTTTATGGCCAATTCAGGCTGGTGGCCGGTGGCGTACACCTTATCCTCCATATGGAGAGAAGCAGGCTGGGGCACCATTCTCTATTTGGCGGCAATGGCTGCCATTGACCCGCAATTGTATGAAGCCGCCAAGATCGACGGTGCCAACAAGATCAGGCAAATCTGGCATATCACCCTGCCCGGCATCCGCAGCACCATAGCCATACTGTTGATCCTGCGGATGGGAAGCATGATGGATGTGGGGTTGGAGCAGACTCTTTCTCTGCAAAATGACTCCGTGCTGGATGTGGCGGATGTGATCAGCACGTATGTTTACCGGATCGGGCTGCAGAATATGAACTATAGCTATACCACTGCGTTGGGATTGTTCCAGTCGGTGATCGGGCTCATTCTGGTGGTCAGTGTCAACAAGATTATCCGTTCCTTCGGCGAAAGGGGGCTTTGGTAAGCATGAGAATGAATCGAAAAGGAATAACACCCTTGTCCAGGCTGGCCATTTACTCCAACTATTTGTTCCTGGCGGTTGCTTCCATTGTTACCTTGTATCCCTTCTGGTACGAGATTGCAGCCTCCTTCAGCAGCAGCCGGGCGATAACCGCCGGAGAGGTTTTTCTGTGGCCGGTGGAATTCAATGTGGAGGCTTACAAGCGGCTGTTGGAGGACGGCCAATTGATCAGGGCCATGGGCAACACGGCAATTGTCACATTGGTAGGCACCGTTTTTAATATGATTATGACTGTTCTGGCCGCCTATCCCTTATCCAGGAAGCGGCTGTATGGTCGCGGACCCCTGCTCATGTTCATCACCTTCACCATGATCTTCGTTTCGGGGCTGATTCCGAACTTTATCCTGATCAAGTCCCTGGGTCTGATGGATTCTTACTGGGCGCTCTGGCTGCCCGGATTGATCAGCACATACAACATGTTCGTGATGAAAAGCTTCATGGAGGGATTGCCGGAAGAGATTGAGGAATCTGCATCGATTGACGGTGCCGGCAACTGGAGGATTCTGATTCAGATCATGATGCCGTTGTGCAAGCCGATTCTGGCGGCGCTGTCCCTGTTCTATGCAGTTGGCTGGTGGAATTCCTACTTTAATGTCATGTTGTACATTACCAAGTCCAGCCTGCAGACCATGATGCTGAAGCTGTACCAGATGATCAAGCAGGTAGACCAGAGTCTGTTGAACAGCGGGGGAGGAAGCGAAGGGGCAACGACCATTCTTCTGACGCCGGAGGGGATCAAGGCGGCCTCAGTAGTGATTGCCATCACGCCCATCCTGTGTGTGTACCCCTTCTTGCAAAAGCACTTTGTCAAAGGCGTATTGATCGGCTCGGTGAAAGGCTGATATCGCAGAGGTCTCAAGCCTCTTTGATATAATAGGAATATAATTTTACTAAGGGGATGAATCGATTGAGTAAAACAAAAGCAATCACCTCGACAATAGCGGCATGCTTGGCGCTCTCCATGCTGGCCGCCTGCGGCGGCAAGTCCAGCGAGCCGGCGGGCTCCGCTTCACCCGAAGCAAGCGGAGCCGCGTCCACGGCTCCCAAGAAGGAAATATCCATCTCCACATTCGACCGCGGACAGGTGGCGGCAGAGGAAGGCAGCTATGAGAGCAACCGCTGGACCAAATGGATTAATGAAAATTCTCCGGCGAACGTTAAAATTATCCCGGTACCCCGCAACGAGGCGCAAACCAAGCTCAACACCCTGATTGCTTCAGGCAGTGCCCCGGACCTGATCTGGGAATTCGACCGTAATTATATCGCCCAGCTGGTCAATCAAGGAGCGATTCAGCCCATTGACCAGTATATTGAGAAGTATAGCACCACTTATAAGAAATATTTGGAGCAGCATCCCGAGCTGAAGCCGTATCTGACCTTTGACGGGAAAATGTATGCGGTTTCCAGCGTGCGGGGAATTGAGGCCGTCGCCAACCATGCCGTATGGATCCGCCAGGATTGGCTGGATAAGCTGGGACTCAAGATGCCGACCACCCAAGAAGAATTCCTGGAGGTGGCAAGAAAGTTCAAGACGGAGGACCCGGACGGCAACGGCAAGGCGGATACAGTGCCTATCGCCTTCCATGGCAACTCCAACGATATTATCAGAGCTTTCTTCGGAACCCATGGGAATCAATGGTTCCTGGAGAACGGCAAGCTGGAGTTCGGCAGAACCTCGGAGCGGTATGTGGATGCTCTGGCCTTCCACAAGCAGTTGTTTGACGAAGGCTTGATTGATAAAGAGTATATTACCGACAAGAGCTTTCAGCGCTCCAAGCAGTTCCTGACTACAGGCCAGGCCGGCATCTACTTCGCCTCCTGGAACATTGAAACAGATTACATGGATCTGAAGAAAAATCTGCCCAATTCCAATCTGGTTCCGATGGAGCCGTTCTCCACCAAATACGGCAAATACGGGCTTTATCAGGAAGCGGCTCCCAATATATTGACCGCCTTCAACAGCAATATGAAGGAAGACAAGATTGAAACGGCTGTCAAGTACCTGGATTGGCTGCTGGAAAAAGGCTGGAAGACGCTGAAATACGGGGAAGAGAATGTCCATGTGAAGTTTGACGGAGAAATACCCCAGATTCTTGATGCCGAAAAAACCCGCAAGGAAGTATCCTACGCCGGAGAATATGCCGTGCTGAGCCAGGCTAGCGTCAAGCCGGAGTGGTATCCGGTTATGGCGGCCAAGGATGCCATTTCCCAGGAATACGCTATTCAAAAAGGGGCTTCCCTGAAGACAGCCACTAAGAACAAATACCGTCGTGATATTGCCTATGGCCCCAGCATGTCTGAGATGAGCCAATTGGTGGCCACCTTCGGGCCCATTGCCCAGCAAATTGAAGCCAAGGTCATTACAGGCGGATCATCCATGAGCGCTCAGGCTGGAATGGAAGAGCTGCGCAAGGAATGGAAGCGTCTCGGCGGCGAGAATGTGGAGAAGATCGTAAACGAATGGTACCAAAAAAACAAGGACCAGTTGTAATAGAATAGCGGGAGGAGCCGGGAGTATTCCCTGCTCCTCCCGCTCTATTCTTCAGATGAGGGAAGGACCGACTGGCGGGACAACTGCGCCAACTGCTCCAGGCTCAGGCCTGTCGCTGATGCAATGAATGTTTCCTCCATTCCCATATCCAGCAGCTTGCGGGCAATCTCCGCCTTACCTTCCTTCTTGCCTTCCTTTTTGCCCTCTTTCTTGCCTTCTCTCCTTGCTTTTCGTTCAATGGCATTCAATGTCTGGTGCAATCCCATAATGTTTTTCCCTCCCTCCGAGTTCTGCTCTATGAGTTGCTTCAATTCAGGACTTTCCTTTGGCAGCTTGCGGGATATTACATTGGCCATCCAGACCGTAAGCTTATCCTGGTCCTCCCTCGGCATCTGCCTCATGATAGCGCCCAGCTTCCGCAGCCGGTCTTGCAATTGCTCTTTCTCCGTAACCTGATCCAGCAGAAATACCGCTCCCATCAAATTCCCCAGAGAGAGTAATTCTTCCTCTCCGTAACGTGCCACGTCAATTAATATATATTCAAAATCCAACAGCTGCGAACCGAACCTCTCCTCATGGGCGATCTGTTTGCGAAAGCTTCGGCTGGTTGTCCACCGGCCCTTGCCGTTGTACAGGACAATGGCAACTACGGCAGGCAGAAGAAAATCTTTGCGCCGCGCCGAACGTTTGTCCATTTGTTTCATCATGTACCGCCAAATCTCGGTCATATATGCACCCAGCCCTTGTGAACGAAGGAGCGGAGCAACTGCAGGAAGATCCGTTTGCTGGATAAGAGAAACTTGTATGAAGCGTCATGCCCGGGCTGATTGTTGGCCGGTGCATTTCTGTGACCGCCCCTCTTCACATGAGGCGGTGTTGAGCCAGGTCGTGCTGGTGTCATCTTATACCTCCTATTATAATCAAAAAGGATGCATTCTGCAGAAAAAAGCACGCGCCACTACCCCTTCCAAAACGGAGAGAGTTATTGGCGCGTGCTTCGCGTTCCAAGCATCTTTTCATCTTACCATAGCATAAACTTCCGGTTTGGACAAGAAACAACCATTATATGCAGGTGGTGGTTACGCCGGTTTAGATAAGCTCACGTTGCCATAGATAGCTCCTCTTACTCCTGCCGCGGCTTCCCCATGGCTTTGATGGCGCGGACTATGGCCAGAACCTGACCGTAGTAGGACTCCTCCCGGTAATGCTCGCTGAAGATCTCTTCGAAACCGCTGGTGTCGGTCAGGTACCGGTTGGCGATGATGTCCCTGTACCAGGGGAGGATATAGATGAACACGGAACGGAGCTTCTCAGCATAAACATCTGTCTCTGTCAGGCCATTGCCGATAAAATGACGTAAAATGGCTTGATAGCTGCCGAATACCACCTGTCCGAAGTTATATCCTCCAGGCTGGTTGGCCTCGAAGTGGAACATGCTCCAGTGGACTGCGCAAAACTTGGGATTCTTCATCAGGATGGCATACTGGAGGTACATCTGGTTAAAAGAAGAGTCCAGAAACAGACTGGGGTCCTCCACCTGCTCCAGGTCCTCCCGCCGCAGGATCATCCCGGTGATGAAGGTGGACATCATCGAGGAGGCGCGGAGAAAGGCAGAAGCTCCCTCAGCGGTGTACACGCGCCGGTCGTTGTTATGCACGTGGATATGAATGATGCCGCAATCCCGGTGCTGCTCCACTACCTCCAGCAAGGGCGGCAGAGTATCCTTGACACAGTAGTCATCATCTCCCTGAAGCTTGATGAAGGTTCCCCGGGCCAGACGCATGATATTGTAAATATTGCGGTCGGCACCGATATTCTCACTGTTGCGGTAATATTTGAGACATGGATAGTCAGCGGCATACCGGCGGACAACCTCGGCCGTATTGTCCGTGGACGCATTATCCGATACCACCACCTCAACAGGCGTATCCTGCTTCAACTGGCTCAGAATGGAGTAGAGGCAGAGGTCAAGATTGGCGGAACGGTTATAAGTGGGAATACAGATGGAGAGCAGGGGAGGAGGGACTTCTGCGGACTGCAGACCGGGCTCTGTTTGTTTGCCCACATCTACCCATTTGGCAGGCGACGGCTCGAAGATTTGCATAATCCTCGCCGGATTTCCTCCCACGACGCATTTCTCCGGAACATCCGATTGCACCAGGCTCCCGGGCAGAATAATACTTTCCCGCCCGATCTTCACATTGCCTGTAATCACGCTTCCCGCGCCAATGGTCACTTTCTCCCCGATAACGACGGTGCCGCTGTCCAAGGCCAATCCTTGGGCATGGACAGGCCTTCCCACTTGGCGGTATTCATGGTCCGTATCGGAAATAAATACCCGGGGGCCGATGCTTACATGGTTCCCCAGTTCGATCCGGTTCAAGGCGGAAATCACCAGCCCCGGCTCCGATGTACAGCCGTCCCCGATAATGATCTTGGGCTTCAGGGCCAGACCCGCTGCAATAATATTCAACCAATAATAATTCCGGAGGGTTACGCCGCTGCCAATGGATATTTCCCCGGGCTGGTGGAACTGACCTCCGGCTTCCAGACAGGAATCCTCGCCAAACTGATAGAAGGACGCGGCTGTTTGCTTGTCAATGGATACGGACATAAGGCATCTCCTTTCTTTGATGCTGATTTATGGCTGGATAATGGAAGCGATAGCCGCCAGCCCCTCCTCATAATAGGGTTCATCCTTGTACAGCTCTGTATAGATGTTCAGGAAATGATCTGTGTCGGCGACCCTCTTCTCCCCGATAATCCGGCTAAGCTTGGGAATGGCATAGCCGAAGAGGGTCTGCCGCTTTTCCCTGGCGATATCCTCCTGTGTCAGTCCTCTGCCTACAAAAGAAAGCAAGATAAGCTGGTAACTGCGAAGGAAGACCTCGCCAAAATTATACTCATCAGAAGACAGATCCGCGTAGGTGAACATATTATTGTTGACGATGCAAAAGCGGGGGTTCTTTTCCAATACGGCGTATTGAAGATAAAGTTGGTTAAGTGAGGATGAAAGAAACAGATCGGCTTCTTCCACCCGCTCCAGATCCTCCCGGCGCAGAATGGTAGAGGTAATGAAAGTGGCGTATATGGAGGTGGCCTCCAGATAGCTGCTCATGCCGTTGCCGCTCCAGACTCTGCCGTCATTATTAATGACGAAAATCTGCACAACTCCGCATTCCCCATGGTTGTGCAGAATATGGAGCAGGTAAGGCAGAGTTCCCTCCACAGAAAAATCGTCATCCCCCTGCCATTTGACAAACTTCCCGCGGGCCAGTTTGATCACGGTCAAAATATTGGGGTCGGCTCCCATATTATGCTCATTGCGCACAACCCTCATATTGGCATAACGGGCAGCGTAGCTGTGGGCAATCTGGGATGTTTGGTCGGTAGAGGCATTGTCGGATACAATCACCTCAACCATTTCATTGTTTCCAACTTGGGAAAGTATGGATTCCAGACATTGTGCCAAATACGAAGCGCGGTTGAAGGTAGGGATGCAAATAGACAGCAGCGGCTGTCTGCCGGGAACAGTCTCCGGTTCCTTGGCTTGCCGCTGCTCACTGTTGGCTGCAGGCAGCCATTGTCCTGAAGCAGCGTCATAGATTTCCACAATGACTGCAGGTGCTCCCGCTGCCACACAATAATCCGGCACATCTGTTACTACGATGCTGTTAGGCTTCACTACGCTGCCTGCTCCCACGCGCACGTTCCCAAGCACCATAGCGTTGGCGCCGATCCATGCCCCGTCGCCGATTACCACTTGACTCTCCGCTGTATCAGCCTGTGTTTCGTCTATGCTTCCTTGTGCCTCTTCTGTCCTCATGTGTCTCCTGTCTGTGCTCCTCGGTTCCTCAGCCATGCCCGTCTGCTGGTCTTGGACCAACTGCTGTGGAGAGGGGAGGAGCAGACCTGTTGCCGGATCAAGCGTCATCTCCTCCTGATCGCTGATGCGTACGTGGGGACCGATGAGCACATTGCTGCCCAAAGTCACCTTATTCTTGGCAATAATAATGAGCCCGGGGTTAATCTGGCAGCCGTCACCAATCTCGATGGCGGTGGCCCGGCGGTTATCCGCAATTACTCTAAGCATGCAGGGAGCTTGCAGAAATACATGCTGTCCGATGCTTATCCGCTCGGGCAAATCGAAGACACACCCGGCCTGGATGCGCGTATCGGGGCCAAGCCGTGCGAAGCGTGCTGCTGGTCCAGCCTTGATCCAACTGTCCATCTCCATCCTCCTAAGAGTTTTGAGTACAATTGCCAAGCGAAGAGGTAATCACGAAAAACTTACTTCGGAAGCATCATCCGAGCTTTGCGGAGCAAAGCTTGCATCGTAAGCGCAACTGCTCATCTCCATATCTATCATATAGCGCAAACTCCCGATATGCGCATGAAGGAGACCCATTTATCCAAACGGATTAAACATTCTTACTGATCTGCATATACCTAAGATAAGAAACTTCTTCCTAATATTAAGGAAAAATCCACGTTTTTTAACCGAGCGGCCAAGCAAGACAGGAGGACCCCATAATAATGAACCAATCCGCGCAAAATCTGAGAGAACAGATTCTTACATTGTCAGCAGCTTATTATGCGGTGAAGTGGCCGCAAAAGGTATTCCGTCCCGGAGAGGATTATATTCCTGTCAGCGGCAAGGTGTTCGATCAGGAGGAGATCATGCATCTGGTGGATGCTTCGCTGGATTTTCGTCTGACCGCCGACCGTTATGCCCATCAATTTGAGCGGGAGTTTGCCCGTTTCATGGATTGCAAATATGCGGTTTTGACCAATTCCGGCTCCAGCGCCAACCTGCTGGCTATAGCAGCCCTTACTTCTCCCCAACTGGGAGAGCGCAGACTGCAGCCGGGAGATGAAGTGATTACGGTAGCCGCCGGTTTCCCCACAACCATTAACCCTCTCCTCCAATATGGGCTTATCCCTGTCTTCCTCGATGTGGACATTCCCACTTACAATATGGACACGTCCCGGTTGGAGGAAGCTGTGAGCAGCAAGACCAAAGCCATTATTGCCGCCCATACCTTGGGTAATCCCTTCATGATCAATGAGCTTAAGCGAATCGCAGACAAGTATAGTCTTTGGCTGATTGAGGACACTTGTGATGCTGTGGGCACCCTGTTCCAGGGAAAGCGGGCAGGCTCATTCGGCGACCTGTCTACGGTCAGCTTCTACCCCGCCCATCATCTTACGATGGGAGAAGGGGGGGCTGTGCTTACGTCGTCTCCCAAACTGAAGAAAATCGTGGAATCCTTCCGCGATTGGGGAAGAGACTGCTGGTGCGAGCCCGGCAAAGACAATTCATGCGGCAAAAGATTCGGCTGGCAATTGGGCGGTCTGCCTCAGGGCTATGATCACAAGTACACGTACAGCCATATTGGCTATAATCTGAAAATTACCGATATGCAGGCTGCCATCGGCGTAGCTCAGTTGAAGAAGCTGGACGGATTTATTGCCAAGCGGAAGGAGAATTTCACCTTCCTGAGGGAAGCGCTGGAGCCGCTTCAGGATAAGCTCATCCTGCCGGAGGCAACTCCCGGCAGCGATCCCAGCTGGTTCGGATTCCTGATTACCCTGCGCGAGGATGCGCCGCTCACCCGCAATCAACTGGTTCAGGCTTTGGAACAGCACCATATCGGCACCCGGCTGTTGTTCGCCGGCAACATCCTCCGCCAGCCTGCTTACAAGGACATCCATTGCCGGATTATTGGCGATCTTGCCAACACGGAACGGATTATGAAGCAGACGTTCTGGATCGGCGTACATCCGGGGCTCACCAGGGAGATGCTGCAATATATGGCCGATACGCTTCACATACTTCTCACGGGGAGCTGTTCTTGATGAAAGTTGTCATCTTAGCCGGAGGATACGGAACAAGGATTAGTGAGGAAACCTATCTGAAGCCCAAGCCGATGATTGAAATCGGCGATAAGCCCATCCTTTGGCATATTATGAATATTTATTCCCGGCACGGGTTTCGGGAGTTCGTTATCTGCCTGGGATACAAGGGCAATATGATCAAGGAATACTTTGCCCATTATTATCTGTACGGCTCGGATGTGACCTTTGATTTCGGCAGCAAGGATAATGAAGTAACGGTTCATGACCGCTATATGGACCCTTGGAAGGTGACACTGGTGGACACAGGCCAGGATACGATGACAGGGGGGCGGCTGAAGCGGGTGCAGAAATATGTGGAGCAGGGGCCGTTTATGCTTACTTACGGGGACGGCCTCTCCGATGTGGATATTGGCCGCTTGGCGGAATTTCACAAGTCCCATGGCAAGTGGGCCACGGTAACCGCGACTCAGCCGTCTGGGAGGTTCGGAGCTTTGCAGATTGCCGACGGCAGCCAGGTGCTAGGCTTTGAGGAGAAGCCCCAGGGGGATGGGGGCTGGGTGAACGGCGGTTTTTTTGTTCTGGAGCCGGAGGTGTTCCGGTTCATTGAGGGAGACGCCACTGTATGGGAGAAGGGGCCGCTGGAGGCCCTGGCGCGGTCAGGGCAGTTGATGGCCTATCAGCACAAGGGCTTCTGGCAGCCGATGGATACGCTTCGCGACAAGAACTACTTGGAGGAACTGTGGAGAACGGGTAGAGCCTCATGGAAAGGAGATCAATAAGCCGTGATGCCAAGCCGCAGTTTCTGGTCGGATAAAAGTGTATTGGTTACGGGACATACCGGCTTCAAGGGAAGCTGGCTTTCGCTGTGGCTGGAAAGCTTGGGCGCCCGGGTGACGGGATATGCACTGCCTCCGGCCGGATCACCCAATTTGTTTGAGCTCTGTGAACTTGAGCGCTCCATTCCCACCGTATACGGCGATATCCGGAACCGTTCTCTGTTGTTGCAAACCATCCGGGATGCACAGCCGGAAATTGTCTTCCATCTGGCCGCCCAACCGCTTGTCCGCTATTCCTATGTGAATCCGGCGGAGACTTATGAGGTGAATGTAATGGGCACCGTCAACCTGCTGGAGTCCGTCCGGGAAGCGGCTGCGGAGGGGGCGGGGATAAGAGCAGTAGTGAATGTGACTACGGATAAATGCTACGACAACAAGGAATGGGTCTGGGGCTACCGGGAAAACGACAGGTTGGGCGGCTTCGACCCGTATTCCAACAGCAAGGCCTGCGCGGAGCTGGTTACATCCTCCTACCGCAGCAGCTATTTTCCCCCCGGCAAGCATGCCGCTCACGGATTGGGTCTGGCCACAGCCAGGGCGGGAAATGTGATCGGCGGCGGCGACTGGTCGGAGGACCGGATCATTCCGGACTGCGTAAGAGCGTTGTTTACCGGGAGCAAGCCCGCTATCCGCAATCCTGCCGCAATCCGTCCCTGGCAGCATGTGCTGGAGCCGCTGCGGGGATACCTGCTGCTTGCCCAGAGTCTCGCCGAGGAGGGCGGGCGGTTTGCGGAAGCCTGGAACTTCGGTCCCGGGGATGAGGATGTGAAAAGTGTGGAGTGGTTGGTCCGCAAAATAGGCACTTGCTGGGGCAGACAGGACTTCTATGAGTGCGCGACAGGCGGACATCCCCATGAGGCCCAAAGTTTGCGGTTGGACAGTTCCAAGGCCAGGCAGGCGCTGGGCTGGTTGCCGGTATGGGA
This sequence comes from Paenibacillaceae bacterium, assembly GCA_029256185.1. Classification (GTDB taxonomy): domain Bacteria; phylum Bacillota; class Bacilli; order Paenibacillales; family NBRC-103111; genus Paenibacillus_AR. Next base: position 40,549 of record JAQSYI010000017.1, on the reverse strand, counting down.
CGTGAAGCAGGCGGTGGAGCAGACGGCGGCATGGTACCAGGCCTATCAGAGGCAGGCGGATATGCGGGTCATCTGTCTGGAACAACTGGACACCTACGGTCAGGCGGGCGGGCAGAAGCAATAATCATAAGACAGGAGAGAAAGTGCATGAAGCTGTCCGATTATGTAATTGATTTTATCCGCAGGCAGGGAGTGGCCCATATCTTCGAAATGACCGGAGGCGCCATTGTCCATCTGTTGGATTCCACCTATGACAGAACGGATATCGGGTGTGTCTCCGTACACCACGAGCAGGCGGCAGCGTTCGCTGCAGAGGGCTACAGCCGCATGAACGGCAAGCTTGGCGTAGCGATGGCCACAAGCGGCCCGGGGGCGCTTAATCTGCTGACGGGCATCGGCAGCTGCTATTTCGATTCGGTGCCCTGCCTGTTCATTTCCGGACAGGTGAACACATATGAATATAAATTTGACACGCCTGTGCGGCAAGTAGGCTTTCAGGAAACGGATATTGTGAATATCGTCAAGCCGATTGCCAAGTTGGCCGAGATGGTCCTTGATCCGCGGCAGATCCGTTACTTGCTGGAAAAGGCGGTGTTTGTGGCCGGGCATGGCCGGCCGGGACCGGTCTTGCTGGATATCCCCATGAATATCCAGCGTGCGCAGATTGAGCCGGATACGCTGCCAAGTTTCTATGGCAGCGCAGAATACAGCAGCTATCCGGATTTCAAGCGTCCTTGTCCCGGCGGCATGCTGGAGCAGACGGTTCAACTGCTTGCACAGGCCAAGCGTCCCCTGATTCTGGCAGGCGGCGGGGTCCGGGCCGGGGATGCCGCAGAAGACCTGCGCAGGCTGGCCGAACTCGCGGGTATTCCTGTAGTCAGCTCTCTGATGGGGCTGGATGTGCTGCCGGGAGTCCACCCTTTAAGCTTGGGACTGATTGGATCCTACGGCAACCGCTACAGCAATCTGGCGGTGGCCAACTGCGACTTCCTGCTGGTGCTCGGCTCGCGGCTGGATACCCGGCAGACGGGAACCCGGCCGGATACGTTCGCGCGGGGAGCGAAGAAGGTCCATGTGGATGTGGAGGATGTGGCGCAACACGGGCGGGTGAAGGCGGATATAACAGTGAGTATGGATGTGAAGCAGTTTCTCGCGGACTTTGCCGCGGCTTTATCCGGCCGTCGGCTGCCGGTTTATGCGGAATGGCATAACATCTTGCAGGGCTGGAGGAGCAGATATCCCAGCGGAGAGGCCCGCCCGGCAGCCGCCGGTTCTGCTGCACAGGAAGCTACCGCTGCGGGCTCCCGGGAGCTGGCCGGTTCAGCGGCACAGGAAGCTGACGCTGCATCTGGCAAGACCGTCTGTTATCCGGCTGTCTACCCGGCTTCCTCTGTTCCGTCTGTTTTTCCGGCTTCCTCCGTTGCCATCACAGCAGGGGGCTCTTCCGCTTATTCCGCTCCCGGACCAGCAGGAGCATCTTCTCCTTCCCCCGGTACCGGCAGCGCCATCACCCCCAACCGATTCATGGAGCTATTGTCCTCGCACACCAGCGATGGGGCGGTGGTGGTGCTGGATGTGGGGCAGCATCAGATGTGGGCCAGCCAATCCTTCCGGCTGCGGGAGGGCCAGCGGCTGCTCAATGCCGGGGGGATGGGCGCCATGGGCTTTGCCCTGCCCGCCGCCATCGGCGCAGCCATGGCGGCCCCGGACCGGCAGATCATCGTGATTGCCGGAGACGGGGGCATCCAGGTGAATTTGCAGGAGCTTCATACGGTGGTGCAGCGGGGCTTGCCGCTGAAGATTTTCGTGATGAACAACCATAGCCTGGGCATGGTGCGGCAATTCCAGGACACCTATATGGACGGCCGGCAGCAGTCCACGGTCAAGGGCTACGGCTGCCCCGATCTGGTCAAGGTGGCGTCAGCCTTCGGCATGCCCGCTCTGCGGATTGAGGGCTGGCAAGGGGCAGCCGCCACCATCGGCATGGCGCTGCGGACGCCCGGCAGCTTCCTGGTGGAAGTGAATCTGGACGCGCAGACGGCCGTTGTCCCCAAGCTGCTGGTGAACCGTCCGGTGGAGGATATGTCCCCGCCGCTTCCCCGGAATGTATTGGCCGCCGAGATGCTGATCCAGCCGCTTGCCGATGAAGGGGAGTCTTCCTGACGCGGCCCCCCAACCCGAACACGGTGTTATAATGGCAGGAACTGGAGCATTGAACCGGCAGATGGACTTCCGCTGTGGCAAGAAGATGGAGGGACGGTTGAGAAAATCGCCAATTTGCCGGTTCAAATCCTAAAACGGCTGTTCAGATAATGAAATTGCTCTGCAAGAGCGCTTCCTATAAGATGGGAAGAGGGGGGATACAAGCATGTTCAGATTTTATAAAGCAAACGGGAGTTTCTTCAAGAGCCTTGTGTTTTCCTACAGCATTCTGACTATTCTGGTCATCGGCCTGTCCGGGGTGCTGGTATTCAACAAGGTGCATGATATCCTTCTGTCCGAGGTATCGGGGAAGAGCCGGTTTCAGCTGGAAAAGCTGAAAAATCAGGTGGAGAATAACGAGCTGGAGCGCTTTAAGTCGGTCTTATTAAATAAAGCGCTTACAACAATTCGTCAGGACAGTGTCCAGGAGATTCAGTATTTTCTCGATTACGGCAAGGAGCATAATTATTACCGGATTACCCGGCTGGTCAATGACTTAAGCACGTTGGCCATGAGTATGCCCGGCATGGATAATATCACCATATATTTCAAGAAGTCCGACTTTGCCACCGACCACAATTATTTCTATAACCAGATCAGCAATTCTCCCAACTATGAGCTGCTTCAACATATTGGCGGCGCCCCTGTCCACAGCTGGTTTGTGCGCCAGGGACCGGACGAGGACGGCCGGGAGAAGCCTGTTCTTACATATATCTACACCCTGCCGTATATGGCCAGGGAGGAGCTGGCCAAGGGCTATATGATTATTGATGTGGATGTGGCATATATCAGCGGGCTGCTGCATGATCAACGCCATTCCGCCAATGACAAGATCATGATGCTGGACGGAAATGGTGAGATTGTGGCGGCCAGCACAGATATTGCCGGCAACGAAAAGGATTGGATCAAGGGCTTGTTCCGGGAGGGGCAGCCGCTGTCCCGCTATGTGCAGGATAAGAGCGGCAGCAAGATGATCACGTATTTGCCCGCCCCGGCGGAGGGAATGGGCTGGAGCTATGCGGCCATCCAATCCACCGACACGCTCATGCAGCCTGTTGCCCAGATGAAGCGGGGGATGCTGACAGTCTGTCTGCTGGTGCTCCTGATCGGATTGCTTGCCTCTTACGGCTTCTCCGTACGCAGCTATCTTCCCTTGGGCAAGCTACTCGCCCGTGTGCGCAGCAGCAGCACCGCAGTGCTTCCCGCGCGGGTGGGCAATGAGTTCAATGCCATCGGCAATGTATTGATTGATATGGAGGAGCGGGTGACGGATCTCAAAGGACGGCTAAAGGAGAAGCAATGGCGGGATCTGCTCAATGGAAGCCCCTTGCTCTCCAATGAATTGACAACGCTTACAGATGGCCGGAGCTACCGGGTGGGAGCACTGCAGATCAGAAGCGGGCAGGCAGTAGAGCTGCTGCGCAGATTAAAGCACGGCCAGCCCCAGGCGCTCCGGGAATGCGAGGCGGTTGCAGTGAGCAAGGAGCAATTGGCCGTTGTCTGGATCAGTTCCCTGGAGCAGGCGTTGGAATGGGACGAGCTGGCGGCGGGACTCAAGGAGCTTCACCGGGAATATGCGTTTACAGCAGGCATGGGCTCTCCTGTCACCTCCCTGTCCGATCTGCATATGTCTTATGTGGAGGCGCTGGAAGCGCTGCGGTACGGCTTTATCTTCCCCGAGCAGGCGGTCATTCCGGTGGAAGCGGTCCAGAACCGGACTCTGGTGATGATGCAGGATATCAGCTTCGACCATCTGGATCATATCATCCGCTCCGGGAACTCGGAGGCTCTTGGTGAATTTTTCGGCTTGCTGCGCAAGGATTGGACAGAGCAGCCCTACAAGGCCGAAGCCATCGATTTGGCCATCTGCCAGCTGGCTCTGCGGTATGCCCAGATCATGGCGGATTTCGATCTTGAGCTGTCCGAGCATGGAGAGGACCTGTTGGCCTTGAGCCGGAAGGATACCCTGCAGGAAACCCTCCGCTTTCTGGAGCAAACGGGGCTGACTCTTATGGAGCGCATCGGGGAGCGCAAGCAGACCAGCCATGCCATTATTGCCGCAGCATTGACCGCTCATATCAAGGAGCACTTGGCGGAGGATATGGGGCTCGACCATCTGGCTGGGCTTACCTCCTATTCCAAGCAGTTTATTTGCCGGATTTTCCGGGAGGAGCTTCATACCACCTTTTCCGATTATCTGAACCAGCTGCGGCTGGAGCGTTCCGCCGAATTGCTTGCAGATGAGCGTCTTACCGTTTCGGAGATCGCCGGGCTGACCGGGTACCGCAGTGTTCCGTATTTTTGTACCCGCTTCAAGGCCAAATTCGGAGTGACGCCCATGCAGTACCGGTCCGCAGCCCGCTCTTCTCCTTGATAATAGCCGTGAATGTCCCGGATGTTCATATGCAATAACACCGGTTCAGAAGCTGTAATTGCCAAATGCCGTTTCCCTGGCTTAGGCTAACGTTGAAGGAGGGAATCGCAATGGCACATATGGCGGCAGACAGTCCGGCGCAAGACATTCGAGCGAAGAGCGAACCTGGGAGGTGGACCAGCTCCAAGTACCGCAATCTGTGGAAGGAGTATAAAAAATGCAAATACCTGTTTTTAATGTTGTTGCCCCTGATGGTGTATTACGGAATTTTTGAATACGGTCCCTTGTACGGCATTCAGATTGCCTTCAAGGATTACCGGATCAGAGAAGGGATCGCAGGCAGCCCGTGGGTGGGAATGAAGCACTTTGTGTATATGTTCACCGCTTCTCAGGATTTTTTCAGGATCTTAAAAAATACGGTGATCTTGAGCTTTTATCACATCATTTTCGGATTTCCCGCGCCCATTCTGCTGGCGTTGCTGTTTAACGAAATCCGTCTGAAGACCTTCAAGAAAATTGCCCAGACCATCTCCTACCTGCCCCACTTCCTGTCTTGGGTAGTGCTGAGCGGTCTGTTGGTCACCATCCTGTCCCCCAATACAGGGATAGTCAATTATTTGTTGTCGTTAATGGGCGTAGATCCGATTTATTTCCTGGGCAGCCCGTCCACCTTCCGCTTTACGCTGGTGGTATCCTCCATCTGGAAGGAAGCGGGCTGGGGCACCATTATTTATCTGGCGGCGCTGACGAGCATTGATCCCCATCTGTACGAGGCGGCTGTGATGGATGGCGCGGGACGCTGGAAGCAGACGCTGCACATTACCTTGCCTTCCATTATGTCGGTGATCGCCATCATGTTTATCTTCCGGATCGGCAATATTCTCAATGCGGGCTTCGATCAAGTGCTGAATCTTTATAATCCGGCGGTGTACAGCGTAGCGGATATTCTGGACACATACGTGTACCGGGTGGGCATCACCCAGCTCCAATACAGCTTTACTACGGCGGTAGGATTATTCAAGAACGTCATTGCCTTTATTCTGGTGCTCTCAACCAACTATCTGGTGAAAAAGAGCGGGCAGGAGGGTCTCATATGAGCCTGTTCAACCGGATGACAACCGGGGAGAAGGTCTTTCAGATTACCGCAGTTATTATTGTATGCGTTATCAGTATGATGATGCTGTATCCGTTCATTCATATTCTGTCCCTGTCCTTCAGTACCCCTGCCGAATCGGTGCGTCCCGGCATCCACCTGTATCCCCAGGAGGCATCGGTGGCTTCGTACAAGCAGGCCTTTCAAACGACCGGCATCTGGATGGGCTATTACAACACCATCTTCCGTACCGTTGTGGGCACAGCATTATCCTTAATCTGCATGACTCTGGGGGCGTATGCCCTGTCCAAGAGATATTTGCCCCATCGCAGCACGATTACCATGGTGGTGGTGATCACGATGTTTTTCAGCGGCGGGCTTATTCCCACGGTGCTGCTGATCAAAAACATCGGCTTGTACGATACCCGTTGGGCGCTGATTATTCCGGGGATGTTCAACACCTTCTATCTGATGATTCTCCGTAATTTCCTGATGTCCATTCCCCAGGAGCTGGAGGATTCGGCCAAGATGGACGGGGCCAATGACATTCATGTGCTGTTCCGGGTGGTGCTGCCCTTGTCCAAGCCGATTCTGGCTACGGTGGGGCTGTGGGTGGCGGTGCATCATTGGAACGAATGGTTCAATGCCCTCCTGTATGTTCAGGACCAATCCAAGGTTGTGCTGCAAATTTATTTAAGGCGGCTGATTGTGGAAAATGACAATGCGGAGATGCAGCGGCTGATGGAGCAGGCCTCGGAGGAGCAGGTGGTGGCGGAGACAGTGAAGGCGGCGGTGCTGATGATTACCATGCTGCCTATTCTGACCGTGTATCCGTTTATCCAGAAGCATTTTGTCAAGGGCATTATGGTAGGGTCTCTGAAGGGATGAGTGGAGGAACCGGCGCGCTGATTGCAGCAGTTGCAGCGTTGGAATATAACAGAAAAGGGGAGCATGAAGCATGAGAAAAGTCATGAAAAAAGCGGGAGTATTGGTTTTGGCGGCGGCGCTTATGACGGGAGGGCTGCTGGGCTGTGCCAAGGAAGAAGGGAAGGAGGGAGGAGCAAGCCCCTCTGCCGCTCCAATTGGAAGCGATATCACGAAGGAGAAGCCTATTGAAATATCCTGGCTAAGCTTCGATTTCCCGGAGAAGGACGGCAATCTGGTGCAAACCTGGATGGAGCAGAAATTTAATGTAAAAATCACCAATATGCGCATTGACCGCTCCAACTGGAGGGATCAGTTGAATATCCGTCTGGCCACCAATGATGTGCCCGATGTGTGGCTGCTGTGGGGAGTTGCGGATGTGGAGGCTTATTCCAAGCAAGGGCTGTTGACCGAGCTGCCGATTGACGAAATCAAGGCGGAGCTTCCGGAGCTGGCCCAGTTCATTGACAGCTCCGATCCCGACGCCTGGAACAACGGCAAGATCGGCGGGAAAAATTACGGGGTGCCCATTACCAATCTGGACGGCATCTATCCTGTTTCCCCTGTCTACAACGGCAAATGGCTGGAGGCCATCGGCTATAAGGAGCCGCCCAAAACCTTGGCGGAGCTGGAGGATGTGCTGTATAAATTCCGCAATAACGATCCCGACGGCAATGGCAAGAAGGATACCTACGGGCTGACGATAAAAGGCAAGAGTAATCTGGGAGACGCTGCTCCGGCTATTTTTGGAGCCTTCGGCATTCATCCCATGTATTGGCAGCCAAACGCCAACGGCAAGCTGGAGTACGGCATGACTACCGAACAGGCAAGAGAAGGCTTCCGGCTGCTGAACAAATGGTTCAAGGATGGGGTGCTGGACCCGGAGTTTATTACGGCCGACGGCAAAAAAGAAGAGTTCGTTAATGGAATTGTGGGCATGAGCGATACCAGTTGGACCTATATCCGTCCCAATGGTTCAACGACCCAACTGGCGGAGAAGAAAGGATTTAACGTTGTAACCGGCAAAGCTCTGGAGGGGCCTTCCGGTCCGGGCAAGCTGTTGGCTTACGGGCTGACGTCCAACTATATCGGTATGGGCATTGATGTGGAGAAGGACCCGGCCAAGAAGAAAAAGATCTATGAAATTCTCCGCTCCTTCTACAGCGATAAGGATTCCATGCTGTTCTCCCAGTTTGGCGAGGAAGGCGTTCATTACACCATGGAAAACGGCAAGCCGGTGGCGAAGAAGGAATACCAGCCCAAGGAGGAGCAGACGAAGCTGGGGCTTGGCAACTACTACGGGCTATTCTCCCGGAAGACCCTTGATTTTGAAAAGGTGCTCTACAATGATGAGGACCTGGCTTACCGCAAGCAGGCTTCCGAAGGAGTGGAGCTTTTGATCGACAAGGTGAAGTTCAGTATACCGTCCCTGGCCAACTATCCCGATCTGAAGAATATGGAGAAGGAATATTTTATCAAGTTCATTACTGGGGATGTGGATTTAAATCAGGGCTTCGACCAATTCGTGGATAAGTGGAAGAAGGCCGGAGGCCAGGTGGTGACAGACGAAGCCAATCAGCTGTACGAGCAGAACAGGAAGAATTAAGGGGGAGCAATTTGGTGATGAGTACCTTGCAGCAGGCTTGGGAAACAGGATTGCGCAAATTGGAGATCAGCCGGCGGGAATTTACGGGAGAGCTGTGGGAGTTTTTGGAAAAGAAGGACGGACAATATTTCCGGGCTGAGCCTTCCACCAGAAAGCCCTTCCATGATATCGGGTGCTGGGTGGCATCGTTTTACTCCGGGATGGAGCTGCTGGCGTTTGAAAGGCAACACGATTTGGAGCGCTTCAAATGGATCAACCGCTTCTACACGACTTATCATGACAAGGTGACCCGGCATGCTGCGGAAACCATGCATGACTTGGGCTTTCTCTACAGTCCCTATTCAGTGAAGCATTACAAGCTCACGGGAGATGTGAACCAGCGCCGCACCGCCTTAAAAGCCGCGGAGCTGCTGGCTGCCCGGTTTGTGCTGCCGGGAGGGTACATCAAAGCCTGGGGCCGGATGGACCAGTCCGGTCCCGAGGCCTGGGGCAGCGGCATCGCCATTATCGATACCATGATGAATCTGCCGCTGCTGTTCTGGGCGGCGGAAGAGACGGGCAATCCGTTCTACCGGGATATTGCCGCGAGGCATGCGGATTTTACGGCCCGGCTGATGGTGCGGGAGGATGGCAGCGTGTACCATGCCTACCGCTTCGATGAAGCGAGCGGCGAGCCGTTGGGCGGCTGCAACTTCTGCGGCTTTGCCGATGAGTCCCACTGGGCCAGAGGGACGGCCTGGGCCATCTATGGCTTCGCCATTGCCGCCCGCTACACGGGAAATCCCGCTTATCTGGACACCTCCATCCGGCTGGCCCGCAGGTTTCTCGCAGAGCTGCGGGGGGATGCGGTGCCCGTATGGGATTTCCGATTGCCCCCGAAGGAGAGCCCGCGCAAGGATAGCTCCGCAGCGGCCATTGCGGCCTGCGGGTTTCTGGAGCTGGCGCGGCAGGACCCGGAGGGCGGCTGGCGGGAGCAGGCGGAGCGCAGCCTGACGGCGCTGGCGTCGGCGGACTATCTGGACGGGGACGCTGCCACAGCGGGCATGCTCAAGCACTCCAACGGCCGGGAGGTCTATACGATCTACGGGGATTATTTCTTCATGGAGGCATTGGCCCAATCTCTCGATCCCAACTATGTGTCGTGCTGGTAGCTAAGGAGCTTTGAGCTTTACAAGAATGTAAGAAGCAATGGCGCGGCAGACGGAGGAACCCGTCTGTCGCGTTTTCTCATCCGCCTATCTCCTTCGGCAGTCTACGCACCGAGGACTGTGATATAATGGTACGCGCGGCAACAGAAATTTTTCAAGAAATTTTGTAACCATTCTCCTTCAAATCGGCACTTGTTAGAGATACGAAAACATGAGGAGTGAAGCATATGCGGCAATGGGTTGTGGATGCGCGTCAGGGGAGCGGGGAGGCGTTTTCGCAGCTGATGGTGCATTTTCGCGGGATGGCTTATGCTGTGTCTTACGAGATGCTGAAGGATATCCATCTTGCAGAGGATGCCGTTCAGGAAGCGTTCGTCGAAGCCTTTCTGAACTTGAACAAGCTGAACGATCCCTCTGCATTCCCGGGCTGGTTCAAAACCATTGTCGTAAGACAATGCCAGCGTATACGGCGTGGCATGCATTCTTCTGCACTGCCATTGAGTGATGCTATGCAGCTAAGCCATGTGATGACAGATGTCGCGGATATTGCAGAGCAGAGGGAGGCAAGTCGAATTCTCGAGCAAACCGTGCAAGCCTTGTCTCCCAAATTGCGGCTGCCTGTGCAGCTGTTTTATTATTACGGGTATTCCCTTCAGGAAATTTCCGACTATCTGGGCACTCCGGTACAGACACTCAAAAAGCGTCTGTATGATGCCCGCCATAAGCTGAGAGGCGCGCTTCCCGTGGCCAACCTGGCTTCCTTGTTTCATTATTTGCATGAGGAAGGAGAACATATGCTGCATATTGTGAACGGTGACTCGGTAGGCAACATGCTGAAGCAGGGGATTGTTCAGGGAGATGTATTGGTATGGCGAGAAATCTACTCATGCGGTCCTCTGTTCGAAGATCTTACCGGGCCGGGAGAACGTGCCTGCCGCTCCCAGTTTCTGCAGGCAAAGCTCGGAGTCCCCGCCAGTGAGTACATAGAGAACTGTGAGGAACAGGAGCGGAAGCTTGGCGAATTTTCCAAATATAATGAAGTCATCTTATGGTTTGAGCATGACTTGTTCGATCAGAGCATGCTCTCGTATCTGCTTCACTGGTTCAACAGACAGAAATTGCGGAATACGAAGCTGAGCTTGCTGTGCATTGGCGAGTTCCCGGGAATTGAAAGGTTTCACGGGCTGGGGCAGCTGTCTCCGGCGCAGCTTAAGACCTTGTCCGGGACATGGCGAACCATTGGACAGCCGGAATTCAAGCTGGGAAGCGAGCTTTGGCAGGCCTACTCCTCTCCTGATCCCATGCGGCTGGCGGGGTTGCTGGAAAAGAAGGAGGCGGAATTGAAGGCTTCCGGCTTGACCTTCGCCTATGATGCCTTCAAAGCCCATTTGTCGCGCTTGCCGTCTGTTGGCAACGGTCTGGGGATTGTGGAACAGACTACGCTTCAGGCTGTTCGGGAGGGAGTGAATACGCCGCTGGAATTGTTTCGGCAGGTTACCGATATGCTGCATATTCTCGGCATGGGCGATTGGGAGTATTGGAAGTACCTCCGCGCCATGGTGGAAGGCGACCGTCCTCTGCTGATTATCGAGAACGCCGAGCCCGGCTGGGACTTCCGGCAAGCTCGGGAATTTCTCAACCGTTTGGTCAGCCTGAGCGGGTGGGGGGAGCAGATGCTGGAGGGGACAGCGGATCGCGTGGCCCTGCAAGGCATAGACGAATGGTTTGGCGGACTGCATTTGCAGGGATATGATGTTCCATGGCGCTGGGACAGCTCCACCGGCAAGCTTACGGCGAAGCCTATGTGAAAGAAAGCGATTTTCGCTGGAGAAGCAAACCATCCACAGCCAGGTACAGACGCTAGCCCAGCCTCCTTATGCCTGCGAGCAGGACGCATACAAGACGCTGAAGTTAAACATCCTCCTTTTATTGGAAATTAATCTCTCCATATAGACGATATTCATTTAGGATTGTTGCGGAAGTGGTTGTAAGACACGTAGGGGCTAAAACCTGCGGTAATTCTGGATAGTATGGTGCAAATGGTGCTTTTATTTGGCCAAACCTTGAAATCGCAGCAAGAGAGAAGGTGCAAAGGAAGCAGGAGCGGCAGCCGCAAAGTTAACTTGCTGTGGGTTTGCATATAGATTTGAGGAGCTATCGAAATATTGACCGAATGAGCTCAAAAATGATTTAATAGAAGTAACAAACGGACCTGGGGAGTGGTGGATGGATAATGGATTTTGGCGAACAACAGGACCGGCAAGATGACACGATTCACCACCCCCATGACACGGCATATCGCTTCTTGTTCTCCAGTAAGAAACTGTTTGTGGAATTGCTGCATTCGTTTATCGATAAGGGTTGGGTGAAGGCAGTTGATGAGTCCCATGTCCAACAAGTCCCGCGTTCTTTTATTCTGCCTGACTTCAAGAAGCAGGAAGCGGATATTGTGTATCAGGTTAAGGTCAACGGACAGGATGTGTTGTTTTACCTGCTTCTGGAGCTGCAATCCGGCGTGGATTTCCTGATGCCTTATCGTTTGTTGCTGTATCAGGTGGCCATCTGGAGATATTGGATGGAGGGTCAGAATAAAAAGCTGGCGGAGCAAAAAGGATTCCTAATGCCACCGATTGTGCCCATTGTTTTGTATAACGGCAATGGTCCATGGACGGCCAGCCGCCGCTTCCGGGACAAGATTGCCCGGGAAGAGCTGTTCGGCTCTCAACTCATCGATTTCGAGTACTTGCTGATCGATGTGGAACGATATAAGAAGGAAGATTTATTCGCTTTGTCCAATACTATCGGCTCGGTGTTTCTGCTGGATCAAACGCAGGATAAGGATGAGCTGCAGAACCGGCTGGAGAAGCTGATGGGAACCATTCGGAGCCTGCCGGAGGAGAACCGGCAAAAGTTCTTTACCTGGATGGGACATATCTTGGCGAAACGATTGCCTGAAGGGCAGAAGCTGGTACAGGATTTTATGGATCATATCAAGAAGGGGGAAACCGTTATGAGTCTGGGCGAAACGCTTGATGCGATTAAACGCGAGGGCCGGGATGAGGGGCTTGTGGAAGGCAAACTGTTGGGTAAACTCGAAGGCAAACTTGAGGGCAAGCTCGAAGGAAAACTCGAAGGCAAGCTGGAAGGCAAGCTCGAAGTCGCGCGGCAAATGCTGGCTGAAAATCTGGATATCACTCTGATCGCCAAAGTAACCGATCTTTCCCTGGAACGGATCGAGCAACTTCAGCGGGAGCAAACCCACTAAAGTTTGACTAGACTTAGAAAGCTTAGGATTGCCTACTCCCCCTTCACTCTTGCTGTCTATGTTATCTTAAAACATAGTCGCAACGTTTGTTCTTCATCGAAAGCCGCGAAACGCTAAACAGCCGCAATCCCTGCTTTGTTGGCAGGGGATGCGGCTGTTGCACTATTTTTCACTTCTTCAGTTCCCATAACGATTTATTTTTAGTGATTGCTTATACCTATAAACAATATCGCTCCATCATTCTGCTACTATTATAAGTATCAGTTTATTCTCACGCAATTAGCAAGGGAGGCGAGCCCATGAGCAATGGGACAGTTACAGATCACACAATGGAATCCAGTGAGCAGGAGTTCCGGCGGCTGATCGCATGGACGAGGGATAACCCGGGAGATTGGCACCGTATTTGCGACCCGGACAGCTATGATCAGGATATCGGGTACATGGCGGAACTGGTGGAACGGCTTTACAAAGAGAAGCTGTTCACAGTGATTTACTTTGTGTTTTATACCAATACTTATATAATCGGGGTGGATTGGGCCATAACCCGAACAGTCAATGAGTGTTTCCTGGATTCCCCGGTTCAGACTCTGGTGGGAAGGTTTCGAAGGAACCTCGAGCTTGCAGCAAGGGACAAGCTGCAAAAGCAGCAGGAGGAACATCGGCTAAACTAGCCCGTTCTGCTGTGCACAGTGAAGCCGAATATGCGATTTCCTTGAATTCCCTCACCGGTTCAAATATTGCAAGGAAGATTCAATAATTAAAATTGCTGCTGCACGGGCAGCGCCTTATGATAAAACCAGCGGGATCGGCCGGCTGAAAAGGACCGGAAAGCGGGGTGAGTCAGGTTCAGTCCGGCCATTTGCGAAAAAGAGAGGAGGGCTTCGACACATATTGAAGTTAACAGCGAGGCGAATGATTTTCTCAAAAATTAAAGCGCTTACAATTAAAAGAGTACAGGGAGGTTGATTTATGAAACGCTGCAAATATTTGTGCTTGTTCCTGACTTTTTTGGTTATGCTTCAGTTGGGCATGCCGGTGCTCGATGTAAACACGGCCAGAGTGGCGGCAGAGGATACCGCCATTGAAATCATCGTGGATAATCAGGATGAGGGTTTTTCCGCGTCGGAAGGGAACAACAAATGGTATTCCAGCACCAGCACCAGGGAATATATCGGCAGCGATTACCTGACCAACGGCAATCAAAGCTCACAACCCAACAAATGGGCCATGTTCACTCCCGATATTCCGGCAGAGGGTAATTATAAGGTATACATGTGGTGGCCCAATGCGGGCGGCTCCGGCAACCGGTCGTCAGCGGCCCCTCTGGAAGTGAAGCACAAGAACGGTACTTATTATTCAACCGTTAACCAAAATGCCACCCATTCCAAGTGGGTGCACATCGGCACCTTTACCTTTGCCGAAGGCACGGGCAGCTATGTCAGAATAACGGGCGCCGATCCGGGCTATACCACCGTGGATGCCTTCAAATTTGAATACACCTTGGAAGAGCCTTATGAGCCGTCACCCTCACCGTCGCCGTCTCCTACCCCCACGCCCTCGCCAACGCCCAATCCGGGACAAACGGCTCCCATCGCTCCAGGCCTGGACGGACAATTGGCAGCGCGCTTTCCGCTGTACCAGGCATCTGTCAACCGGGTGCTGGCAGGGGACAACAGAGGCTTCGGCATGCTGGCCCAATATGAGGAGTCCGCACCTCAGGAGGTCTACTTCAGCCGGACCACAGAGCCTGTAAGCAATGAGCCCTTCGATCCCGCAGCCCATGTCAAGGTCTTCGACCCGCAAGGCAACATGGTGCTGTATCATGACTTCAGCGGCCAGCCCGCCGGCAAGCAGGAGCTCATTCTGCCGATCCCGGCAGGACAGGCGGGAATATGGACCTTTTCGTTCACGGGAGGGCGCAACGGGGATTTGCTGGAGATCGGTCTTCCGGCAACGGATATCTGGGGCGTCCGTGGAGAGATGGCGCTGGGCATTACAGAAACCACCCCCAAGAAGGCTTACGTCTATTTGGCGGATATTACCCAGCAGGACATGCATCCCAACTATATGCCCAAGCTGACCTCGGGCTTCTTCTTCCTGGAGGCCTTCGGGAATGCTCCGTCCATATCCTTGCGCAATCAGGCGGGAAATGTGGTCGGCACTCTCGCCAATTCGGGAGGCAGGAACGTTATTGATGCAGGCCCCGCCCCCGCAGGAGAGGTATGGTCGCTGGATCTGGCCGGCTGGGGAGGCTACATTCTGATTGACGGCACACCCGGTCTGCTGACTCCCTCGGTGGAGGCGGCTCTTGCCTTGAAGGGCGGTACTGTTGAAGCGGAGGGCTTCGTGGTGGCAGGGCCGTTGCAGGCGAGATTAATGGAGAAGATGGTGGAGATTTCTGGGCAGAATCTGGACGTGGAGCTGGACTTCCCCGAGGAAGTGCCCGATGATCTGGAGAATCCTCTATTGGAGGTGCTGGCATACGGAAGGTACGGCACGCTTCAGGGACTGGACTATGTATTCCGGCATCAGATTCTCGATCCCGCGGACCCGGCCTTCGGGATGGTTCTCGACAAGCAAAAGCAGCAGTTGGGCCTGTTCAGCGGAGGCATGGCCGCTGCGGTGACGGTTCCCGGACAGCTGAATCCGGCTTACGGGAATGAAGCGCTATTGAACCGGGCCGTGCTTAATTCACTCAGCTTTCTTGTCTGGCTGCAAGGGGACTTTGCCTACAAGGACAGAAATTTGCGCGAGGTTGCGGGCGGGCCCAACCAGCTCTATTTTGCCGCCATCGGTCCTCAGGCTGTGGACCCCTATCTGATGCTGCACGACAAGGTGGACCCGGCAACAGCGGCGCTGTGGAAGGAAGCCGTTACCGCGGTGCTGGACAAATATGCCGACATGCGCAATTACCTGTCCAATCAATGGACCCATAATATATTGGCGCAGCTCTATATGCATGAAGCAACAGGCGAGGAGCGGTTCCTGAAGAACTTCGAGAGAATGATCGTTTCCTTTATCGACGGCACCCATGGACCGGGCTCCCGCCTGGGGCAGCATCCGGCAGGCTTCTATCTGGAGGAATACGGGCCGGATGGCAACTATGAGAGCATGAGCTCTTACCACATTATGGATTCCTACCGGGTATATAAGAACACGCCGGGCTTTGATCCGGTTATTCTGGCCAAGCTGAAGAGCGGGATTGAGCGGAATCTCACCTTCAAGAGCTTCTATTGGCTGCCGCAGCCGGACGGGTCCATGGCATCGCCCACCGCCATCAATACCAGGACCAATACGCCCATTCATATCGCCACCTATCCGGGAGATATTATGGGCCGCGCGGATTTCGCCCTATCCCTGAGGCGTTACCAGATGTGGCCGGGACCTTCAGAGGACCCTGCCGATCTGGCCGGGGGAGATATTATGGCGCACCGGATCAATACGGAGGAGTGGGCCTTGAAGGTGCTGAACGCGCTGCTGCCCCTGAAGTCGGGCTCGCAGGAACGGGTTACGTATTGGCCGCATGCCATCTATGAGTCGTACACTCAACCAATCACAGTTGAACCGGCTGATTTGCCCATCGACAGCACTTATGGCACCTGGGAGCTTCCGGGACAAATTGCCTGGAAAAGAGGCGAACTGTACGGGGTGGTGCTCTATGATGTTCCCGGCGTAACCCGGGTTATTCCCCAGGCCCATCTTGGGGGCGGCCCTACTGTTCTGTGGGGGAACAACACGGGAAGCGTGGTCTCCTCCTTGCGCAACAGCAAGGCCGGTGCAGTGGCAGGGCCGGAGGATATTGTTCACTCGGGAATATTCGGCAAGGATTCCAACGGACAATTCTTTTATAGCGGCAAAGAGCGGACAACGCTTACCTGGATTGTGCCAGACCGCATATTCGAGCTTCGTTCACCGCTCTCGTCCCCTCAGGGAGAGCTGGTCTGGCGCTATGAACTGGATGACGAGGAGACGCGGATCACCGTCAGCCTGAATTTGCAGGAGCAGGCCCAGGAGGCTTTCATTACTCTTCCGATTGCGTCCGGATTGGCTAATACAGAGCCTCATGTATTTGAGAACAACAAGCTGAAGTATCAGGCGGGGAGCTCGTCCATGATATTGGAATTGCCGCAGGGGGCGCAGGCGCAGCTGCTGGATGAAGTAACCACTCCCTTCGGCAAAGCGAGAAACCTGCAAATCGCCCTTGCGTCCGACGGCACGCCTCTGACCATTTCCGTTTATATGGAGGACTGCTCGGAAGAGCTGCAATAATAGCAAAAGCATAAACATATCATGAAGCACTAAGCCGGACAGTCCTTCTCTCGCAGGGGGAACTCCGGCTTTTTCTCATAATAGTAGAAGTACAGACGCAGCTGCAGAGCGCTGGAGCTTTTGCTTCGAATAAGCTGCTGCAAAGGGGCAATTTCTCATACAAAAGCTTCTCAACACACCTGCGAAGCTGCCAAGGCCCGCACTCTTCGTGCTGGAAATATGGGCAACTGCCGCAATTAAGCCAATAGGCCTGTCGACTCCGCATATGGCTTAAACATTCTCTTTTGCCTGCATAACCTAAGAAAAGAAAGAGGTGAGTGCACACATGCTGACAAGCATTGTAATCCTGACTCATAACCAACTGCCTCTGACTCACGGCTGTCTGGAAAGCATCAGGAGGCATACAGCGGATTACGAGCTGATTGTAGTGGATAACGGGTCAACGGACGGTACGGTTGCTTATCTGCGCAGCCAGTCCGATATTATTGTTCATGAAAACAACGAAAACCTTGGTTTCGCCAAAGGCTGCAACCAGGGCTTCGCTCTGTCCCGGGGAGAGAATGTGCTGTTCCTGAATAATGACACGATTGTAACGGAGCATTGGCTGGATAATATGCTGCGGGTGCTGCATGAAAATGAACGGGTAGGAATGACCGGACCGCTTACGAACTATTCCAGCGGCCACCAGCGTATTCCTGCTTCCTACGGAAGTATTGCCGAGCTGGACGCTTTTGCCCGGAGGCATTGTGAGGATAATGCGGGATGCTACATGGATGTGCGCCGTCTGGTGGGTTTTTGTCTGTTGGTCAAGCGCAAGCTGCTCCGGGAGATCGGCGGCTTCGACGAACGGTTCGGCCTGGGCAATTACGAGGACGACGACTTGTGCCTGCGGGCTCTGCAAGCGGGTTATCTGCTGCGGATTGCCAACGACTCTTACATCCATCATATCGGCCATGCTACCATGAACAGCCTGCAGGACTTCAATCTGACCAGTCTGCTTGCCCATAACCGGCTGAAGGCCACAGAGAAGTGGGGCGGGGATATCCATCAGATCATTTACCGGCAGGAGGCTGCGGTTAGCCTGTGCTTGGTCGCAAGCAACGCCGGGTCTGTCCTGGAGCAGACATTGGTTTCTGTCACAGATGATGTGGATGAGATTGTGATTGTGGATCTGGGTTCAACGGACAACACGGCAGAGATTGCGCACCGCTATGACGCCCGTGTATTCAGCTATAGAGCACAGGAGGACATCACGGACGCGTACCGGCTTGCATTTGACAAGGCAACCAAGGACTATCTGTTCTGGCTCAACCCGGGAGAGATACTGAACAGCGCCGGTCTCAAAAGGTTGTCCAGCCTGAAATTCTCTCTGGACGGGGGCCAGGATATGGTTTTGCTGTCGCATGATATAGGGCCGGGGCGCCGGTTTCTATATAGAAGGGCGGCAGGATTCCGGCAGGAGGACGATCTGTGAGAGGAGAATTGGAGCATGATCACCATTAGCTTGTGCATGATTGTGAAGAATGAGGAGGACGGCCTGGCGGAGTGCCTGTCCTCCGTTGCGGGAATTGCCGATGAAATTGTGATAGTGGATACCGGTTCAACGGACCGTACCAAGGAGATCGCAGCCCAGTTTGGCAGCCGCATCTATGATTTTGAATGGATCGACGATTTTGCGGCAGCCCGCAATTATTCCTTTAGCTTGGCAACGAAGAAGTACATTCTGTGGCTGGATGCGGATGACCGCATTCAAGAAAAAGACCGGCAGTTGTTCATCAAGCTGAAGAAGAGGCTTAGTCCCGATGTGGACAGCGTGACGATGCATTATTATCTGGTCTTTGATTCTGCGGGGAATGTTGCCTCCAGCCTGAGGCGCAACCGTCTGGTCCGCCGGGACCGGGGCTTCCAATGGATTGGTCCGGTGCATGAATATCTGGCGGTCTGGGGCAATATTCAGGACAGCGATGTAGGTATTACCCACGGCAAGAACAAGGTATATACGGACCGCAATCTGCAGATTTACCTGAAGCGGGAGCGGGCCGGAGAACAGTTTTCCCCAAGGGACCAGTTCTACTTTGCCAATGAGCTGCGGGATAATGCCCAATACAGGAAAGCGGTCCTTTACTATGAAGTGTTTCTAAAGGGCAACCAAGGCTGGGTTGAAGATAATATTCAGGCATGCATGAAGATGGGCGACTGTTATGAACGGCTGGGTGAGCGGGAGAAGCAGATCGAGTCCGTTGCCAGAACCCTCACCTATGATAAGCCCCGCGCAGAATTCTGCTGTATTATGGGAGGTTATTTCCTGGGAAAAGCGCAATATGATCCGGCAATCTTCTGGTTCAAGGCAGCAGTGGATTGTGGAAGGGACAAAGGCGGTATGGGCCTGGTCAACAGTGCGCATTCTACCTGGCTGCCCCACTTGCAGCTATGCCTCTGCTATGACCGGATGGGCCAGTTCGAACTGGCCAACGAGCATAATGAGTTGGCGTTGGGCCATTATCCCAAGCATCCCAGCATGATGTATAACCGGGAGTACTTTCAGAAGAAGTTCGGCACCTGGAGCGAACCCTGACGAGGTCCCCTCGCAATAGGCCACGGAAAAAGAGATAAGACCCTCCATGGAGACTGCAGATTAACAGGGAGTCGCGGCATAGCTATCAAAATGATAGTTGTTAGAAAAAAAGGACCTGGAGGTGCTCTGCTCCAGGTCCTTTTTTCCAATAAAGTTAGATAAACGGCCGCCTGTCCAGCACCAGCTTGAGCGGCTTGGGAGAAATGACGGATCCGGGCAAGGCTTGCTGCAGCTCGGCAAGAGCGCAGGTTGTGCCGAACAGCAAATGCAGATCATTGAACTTCTCATCGGTTGCCGGGTCAAGGGAATGCAGATAATCCAGATAAGCCGCCGCAAATGACTGAAGAGTCGCTTTCACCTCATGAAACCGGTGGGCCGTTTGCCGCGAAGCCCGGTTCAGGCAATAAATCCAATCGATCTCCACAAATCCCACTTCTTTGCCCAACCGTTGACACAGGCTTTTGTTGTGATAAAGCTCCAAGCAGGCATCTATCATCCGCTCCGGGAATCGCAGCGGCATTTTCCGGTGCTCCACATTGAACAAATAGTGGAAGGATGCAGCCATGTATTGGTACAGAGGGGCGCTGCCATTGGCATCCGCCGAAGACGCGTACCCCTTTCTCCACATT
This sequence comes from Paenibacillaceae bacterium, assembly GCA_029256185.1. Lineage (GTDB taxonomy): Bacteria > Bacillota > Bacilli > Paenibacillales > NBRC-103111 > Paenibacillus_AR. Next base: position 20,464 of record JAQSYI010000017.1, on the reverse strand, counting down.
CCGGTAATGGGATCGGCTTCTTGCCAGAGCCAGTCGAAATACCAATCCTCCCATTGTCTCCCGGCTGTTCCGGTGATGGTGAACGCGGCATAGATGCCTGCGCCCTGATGGGACTGGGGCCATGGGTTGGCGGTCCAATCAAGCCCGTCCAGCAGACGATACAGCTCTTCCTTATCCCTGTACTTCATCAAGCTGTGCAGCGGATATTGGGGAAGTGCATCGAACAGCTCCAGGGCCGCTGTGCAATGGGCTGTTGTATGCAAGGGATGATGAGTTTCCTCGGTGAACAGCCCCGTATCCGGGTTCTGCATGTTTTGGAGGACTTCGATCCACTTGGACCGCTCCTCGGGCACGGCAGTAAATTCTCCCAGCGTATACAGAATATTGGCTGCGTCGGCGCAACCGTATTCATTAAGTCCCAGCTTCCGGCTGCCGTCGTGGTTTTGCCACAGCCACCGGCTGTATTTCCCCGTCTCACCCAAGCTATGCTCTTCTACAGAATGTAGAATCCTTCCGATTAATTCGTCAATAACCATGTTCATTGTCAAGCTCCCTCCCCCATGTGGTGTGCTGATTGGATTATATAATACCGGCGGGCGGGGATGAATTGATATTACAGCCTGTTTCTTGTATAATCCGCTCATCAGGAGGCGAGCCGCGGTGTGGGAGAATAACAACTTCATTGTGAATGACATTCCGGAGCCTTACAAGGATCTGCACCTGTTTTACCGGGAGCCGGGATGGCGGATGGACTGGCACGATCATGACTTCTATCAAATGATTCTCATCTGTGACGGAGTGCTGCAGCTCCAGGTGAACGGCAGGACATATGCCCTGTCGGCAGGGCAGCTCTGCTTAATTCCACCCGGTCTGCCTCATATGCTGGAAACTCCTCTTGGCTACCACCAACTGGGCATTAATCTGCAGTCCGCCCCGGACAGCCGCGGCATGATCGCGTTGCTTAAGGAGCATTTTACGGACTTCCGCATTTTCGACCGGATGCAATGGCTGGCCGGCCGGCCAGATCTGGCGGCAGAGTGCTGCAGCCTGGCCCTCCTGTCCAAGATGAGGACGGCCCACCGGATGGATGAACTGATTCTCTCCTGTCTGGAGGAGCCCCGGACAGACGCGGTCTTATCCCCATTCAGGGCCGAACTGCTGCAGCTGTTGAATGCCTCCATCAACCAGAGAATCACCTTGGACAGGTTATCCCGGCAATTGTCCGTAAGCTCCTCCCATCTGGAGCGGCTGTGCCGGCGGGAATTCGGCTGCAGTGTGATAGAGTTGTACAATCGGATCAGGATGAATGAGGCTTGTCTGCAATTGGCCGGCTCCGTACAGAGTCTGGAGAGCATTGCCTGCTCCCTGGGCTTCTATGACCCGGCCCACTTCTCCCGCTTCTTCAAGCAGCGGATGAAGATCAGCCCGCTGCAGTACCGCCGGCAATACCGGAGCTGACTCCTCCATGTCTTCCGAAGGCTGCCGCCGCAATATTATCTGCCTGGCCCGATTGCAATGCGCACCGGGTCTCTTTGGTGTTGTTCTGAGGCGCGGAAGCTTCCCCGTTTAAGCCCCATGCCGGAGCGGCAGAGCTGTTCTGCAGGTTTTCCAACGAAAGCGGCTCTCGAAAAATTTTGGAGCTTTTCTTAAAATCGCAGGTAATGGACCCCAGGTACAGTGGGCTACAATGAGCTTGCAGGTCATAAAGAGAGGAGAAAAAGAACATGGACACCTACCCACAGGCTGCCTTAGGGCAGGGGGCTGCCCCAACCGTGACGAAACGCCGGCTGTGGTCCAGAATCAAGCGCTACAAGGTGCTCTATCTGCTGCTGCTGCCGGAGCTTGTCTATTTTGCCTTATTCAAGTATCTGCCGATGCTGGGCATTGTAATCGCCTTCAAGAAATACAACCTGATCCTGGGATTTTGGAAAAGCGATTGGATCGGTCTGAAAAATTTTGCCGATTTCATCGGCGGGGTTTACTTTTGGCAGATCATGGGCAACACTCTTGCCATTTCCTTTTACAAGCTGTCCTTCGGATTCATAGCCCCGATCGTTCTCGCCCTGCTCCTGAATGAAGTCGCGGTCGGCTGGTTCAAGCGGGTAATTCAGACGATCAGCTATCTGCCTCACTTCATCTCCTGGGTTATCGCGTATGGGCTGATGGTAGCCCTGTTCTCGCCGGGAGAGGGACTGGTCAATCTGCTGCTGAAGGAATACGGGTTCAACCCCATCTCCTTTCTGACAGAGCCGTCGTGGATCCGCCCGCTGATCGTTTCTTCGGACATCTGGAAAGAGGTGGGCTGGGGAGCCATTCTCTATCTGGCGGCGCTGGCGGGAATCGATCCCTTTCTGTATGAGGCGTCCAGAATCGACGGAGCCTCCAAATGGCGCCAACTCTGGCATATTACGCTGCCGGGGATCCGCAATGTCATCATTATTTTGCTGATCATGCAGTTGAGCCGGATTCTCGATGCGGGTTTTGACCAAATTTTCATGATGGCCAATACCTTCAATCAGGAGAAGGCGGATATTATCGATACCTGGGTGTACCGCCAGGGGCTGGAGCGCATGCAGGTGGGGCTGGCTACCGCCGTAGGTCTGTTCAAATCAGTGATTGGCCTGGTTCTGGTCGTAACCGCCAACAAGTTGGCCAAGCGCTTTGACGGCCAAATCTGGTAAGGGGGAAGGAACATGAAGAAAACGCCGGGCCAGCGTCTGTCCTCTGTGATCATTTATGCCATCCTCATTGTGATTGCGGCGGGTACGCTGTTTCCCTTTCTGTACATTGTAGGGGTGTCCTTGACTACCCAATCGGAGGTGCTGCGCAGAGGAATCGTCTTTATTCCCGAGCAGCCCACCTTGGAGGCCTATAGAACGGTTTTCCGCAGCTTCGGCATTGAGCAGGCGTATCAGGTTACCCTGTTCCGGACCATTGTGGGCACACTCTTGAATATGGTCTTCACGGTGATTCCGGCTTACGTCTTGTCCAAGCGGGCCCTGCCCGGACGCAGCACGCTGCTGTTGCTGGTGGTGTTCACTATGCTGTTTTCCGGGGGCCTGATTCCCACTTATATTGTGATCAAATCGCTGGGGCTGATCAATACCATCTGGTCGCTTATTATCCCCGGTTTGATCAGCGTCTTTAATCTGGTGGTGATCAAGGGATTTTTCGAGCAGCTGCCTGTGGAATTGGAGGAATCGGCCAAGGTGGACGGAGCGGGGGAACTGACCACGCTTCTGCGGATCATCCTGCCGTTATCCCTGCCGTCCATCGCCACGATTGGCCTGTTCTATGCGGTGGGGCATTGGAACAGCTACTTTGATGCGGTCATGTATATCAATGATTCCAATCTGCTGCCGCTGCAGGTTATGCTGCGCAATATTCTGCTCAGCGTGCAATTCGTCAATGCGGAAAGCGGCTTAAGCGAGGACCAGTACGTCAGTTCCACGGCTGTGCAGATGGCGGCAGTCATTGTCTCCACCTTGCCCATCCTGTGCGTGTATCCGTTCATCCAGAAGCACTTCACCAAGGGAGTTATGCTGGGAGCGGTAAAAGGCTAGTTGAGCGGTAAAAGCTGGTTGGATTGTTGGGCAATATGCCTGATAATAGATATGTTCACACAAAGGAGAGGTCGCAATGAAAAGAACGAAGCGTATGGCCATGACTTTGGCATCTGTGTTGGCGGCAAGCAGCATCCTGGGCGCCTGTCAGGGCACGAAGGAGAATGAAGCATCCAGTCCGTCTCCGTCCGCGGCTGCGTCTGCATCCACCGGCGCCACGGCACCGGCCGCAGAGAAGAACTTCGATAAGCAGATCAAGCTGTCCATGTACAATGCAGGAGGCTTCAACCCCACTTCCCTGCTTCCGGCAAGGGAAGAGGATCCGCTGCGCCAGAAGCTGGAGAAGGCGGTGAATGTGGAGCTGTCCGTGACCATTCCCACCGCAGACCAGCGCGCCGCCAAGCTGAATACCATGATTGCCTCCGGCGATATTCCCGACATGCTGTTCATGTGGGATAAGAATGTGGCAGCGGACTATTACAGCCAGGGCGTCATTATGGAACTGGACCCTTATCTGGCGGATTACCCCAATCTGAAGAAACGGTTTCCCGAGGGGTCTTGGGAGGCGATGAAAATAAACGGCAAAACGGTCATGACCCCAGGCTTCGAAGGAGTAAGCGGTGTCAAGGGCTGGTGGATCCGCAATGACTGGCTGCAGAAGCTCAACCTGAAGGTTCCCGCTACACCGGACGAGTTATTGGAGGTGCTGAAGGCTTTTACCTTCAATGATCCCGACGGCAACGGCAAGAATGATACGTATGGCTTTGTGGCCGGTGTGGGCAAGGACGGGGAACTGGCTGCCCTGAACTGGGAGATGATTTTCTGGATGTACGGAATACAGCCTAATACGCCGGACATCATCGACGGCAAGCTGGTATTCGGCAGCACCGATCCGCGCATGAAGGAAGCGATTGCCTTCATTCAGAAGATGATCGAAGCGAAGGTCGTGGACCCGGACTGGGTGTCCATCAACGATTCGGCCGCTATTAATAAGAAGATGTATGCCGGCAAGGCGGGCTTTATCCCCAATGACTGGAGAAGGATGGAGCCGGGCGACCAGACGCAGATGAAGGAAGTCGGGGGCGAGGTGCCGGACTGGATCATCGTGGCTCCGGCGAAGGGGCCTCACGGCGACCAGAGAATCGGCGTGAAGAACCATCCGGGCAACGGCTGGGCCATCTCCGTCAATGCCGCCAAGGACAAGGAGAAGGTGAAGCGCATCCTGGCTCTGCTGGATTACTGGTATGGAGATGCGCAGGCATATCCTTACTTTGCCTATGGCATCGAGGGAACCCAGTGGCAGATGGTAAACGGAAAGCCCGAGAAGCTGGCTCCCACCAAGGAGCAGGAAGAGAAGCTGAAGTGGACGGCCAACTGGTTCCTGCCGCGCCGTGTGGATGACGCCGTCTATTTTAACTTCAAGAATCCCAAGACCGCGGAGTTCCAGCAGATTAACCTGAAATACATCAAGGAGAATCCCATTGTTCCCAAGCTTGTCCTGAACCCCGATGACACCTTGTTTAATGACAGGAAGAAGTATATCAACGAAACCCTGTTGAAGTTCATGATCGGCAAGGAGCCGCTCAGCAACTGGGATGCTTATGTGGAGATCCTCAACACCAAATTCGAATACAAGAAATACACGGATGATGTAACGGCGCAGGTGAAAAAAATGGGACTGCTTCCATAACAGACGAAAACAGCAGATACAACCGGAATAGCCGGGCGGCAGGCAGGAAGACCTTGGTCCTCCTGCCCTGCTTGCCCTCTGTCGCGTATAATGGAAGAAGACTGTGGGAGGTGGAGCGTGTGAGGGGGACAAAATGGCTGTCCGGCTTATCGTTCAAATTATTTTTGCTGTGTCTGCTGTTTGTGTCCGGGGTGGTTACAGGTGTAACCCGGCTGGCGTACACCTACATTTACCAGGAGCTCAGGAGCAACAATGAATTCTATGTCCGGCAGATGCTCTCCAAGGTGGACCAGTACCTGACCTTAAGCTCCTCCTCCATCCTCTCCCAACTGTATGCGGTGAACTCCTATTATACTCCCGGCACGGCCCTGGAGAATCTGAAGCCGTTGATGAACCAACTGCTGGAGATGAATCAGGGGCTGATCAAAAACATCTATGTCATCCGGCCCGACCTGAGCATTATCGGAGGCAGTCCTCTGACGGTGGTCTACGAGGACCCACGGGAGGAACGGCGGGTTTTCTACGAGCAGGCGCTTGCCGACCGTGCCGGGGTGAGCTATACGGGTCCGTATGCTTCTTCCTCTTCCGGCTGGACGGTGACCATGTCCAAGCTGCTGAAGGGCTCCGATCCTCCTGCGGTGATTGCCCTGGATCTGGACTTAAGCCTGTTCGAGTCTACACTTCTGGATCTCTCCAGATCGGACCTGATCAACATGGCCATCATGGACAGCAGCGGGAAGGTAATTGCCGCATTCCCCACCCAATACGGCAAATTCGATCACGGCACCCACACAACAGTAATCGGCGGCATCACCTCCGCGGAACTGGCCCGCAGCGGGGAAGCGTCCTTGACCACCAAGAATGAGGAGGGAAAGCCGCTGTCCATTCTCAAGCTGTCCGCTTCCCGGTTTGAATGGTCCATTATTTCTGTCAATGACGAGACCCGTCTGGCGGAGCCGCTGCGGCGCTTGAACACCTACTATTGGGTGCTGCTGCTGGCGGGACTCTTCTTAAGCGCCGGAGTCGCTTGGGTGGTGACCCGTTATATCCGCAAGCCGTTGCGCTTTCTCCGGACCCAGATGACTATGGTCAAGCAGGGCAATATGACCGCGGGAACCGCCTTGAAGCGAAGGGACGAGTTTGGCGAGCTCTCCCGTACCTTCAACCAGATGATCCGGCGTATTGCCGATCTGCTCCAGGACCGGGAGGAAGATTATGAGAAAAGAAGGCAGCTGGAAATCCAGGTGCTCCAGTCCCAGATCAACCCCCATTTTCTGTACAATACCCTGGGCTCCATCAGCAATGTAATCGGGCTAGGCCAATATGATAAGGCTGATCCCATCATTGTGGCCTTAATCCGCATTCTGGAGTACGGGATCGCCGACGCGGCCCAGAAGGTCACACTCGAAGAAGAGATCCGCAATGTGCGGGATTTCATCTACATCCAGAACACTCGTTACAACAAGGAATTCCCCTTGATTGAGGAGATTGAGCCGGAGCTGTACAGCTTCCCCGTCTTCCGCATGCTGCTCCAGCCCATTGTGGAAAACAGTCTGTTTCACGGTTATTGCGGGGGGAGGATGCAAGGAGAGGTGCGCATCCGGGCTTTCCGGGAGGAGCAGCGCACGGTGGTCGAGGTTGTGGACCATGGAGTGGGAATGGCGCCGGAGACGGCACAGATGCTGCTGACTCTGGAGAAGAAACACGAGGGAACCCGCCGGAGGATCGGGCTGCGCAATATCCACCAGCGCATCCAGCTTTACTACGGTTTGCAGTACGGCTTGACCATTGCCAGCATCCCCGGCGGGGGAACCTGTGTCAGGGCCGAGTTTCCTTGAAGCCGGCCGGCTGCCTTATGAGAGGGGGAATGGATAATGAAACGCTACCGTTGTCTGATCGTGGATGACGAGGACCTGATTATCGACCGGCTCCGGCTGTTGTTCCGGGAGTTCGCAGACCGCTTCGAGCTTGTTGGCGCTGCTTATTCCGGTATGGAGGCCATTGAATTGGCTGAATCCGTCCGTCCCGATATCGTGCTGACGGATATTGTGATGCCCCATATGGACGGTCTGGCCTTGATCGCCTCCTTGAAGCCGCTGCTGCCGAACGCCGTGTTCATTATTCTCACGGCTTATTCGGATTTTTCTTATGCCAAGCAGGCTATTGGACTTGGGGTGAATGATTACATCATGAAGGTGCCGCTTATTGTGGCAGATGTCCGTTCCGCTCTGGAGAAGGCGGCCCGGATGATTGAGGAGCAGGAGCGGCAGAGCGGGGAGCTGGAGAGGCTTAGCCGTTCCAGACTCCAGAATGTGTACCGGCTGCGCAGCCAGATGTTCGGTGAGCTGCTGCACGGCGTATGCACGTCCCGCCAGTTGTTCCTGATGAGGGAGGACCTGAAGCTGGGGTTCAATCTGGAGCATTACTTCGCCTTTGTGATGGAGGACGGTGATTATTCATCCTTCTCTGCTCTGTACAGCGAGAAGGATCAGGGAGTGCTTAAGTATGCCATGCTGAATATTGCCGAGGAAACGGTCCGGCAGCAGGAATTGGAGGGAATGGCGTGCGAGATTGGGACCAACCGTTATCTGGGGCTTGTTGCACTTCCCGCTTCTCCCGGCAGCTCCCGCCATCATCAGCTGACCTTGACACTGGCTCAGGCGCTGCTCAGCAATATGAACAAATATCTGAAACGGCGCGTCAATATAAGCTTCAGCAGGCCCGGCAGCGGCTGGGATACGCTGCGTGGCACATGCGAGGAGGCCGGCAGCAAGCTGTCCGCCTCTTACTATGAAGGCCCGGGTGCCATTCTGCATCCTTCCTATTCGTTCCGTCCCGATCCGGCAGCGGAGGAATGGCTGACCGGTCTGATCAAGGAGCTTCCCCTGCTGCGCGGCGATCAACAGACGAAAGCGGAGTTGGAGCAGACGCTTAATGAATTGGCCCGCCATGCCCGGGACAGGGGAGCGGGGCCGGCTGTTGTGACGGTGCAGCTGCAGCGGTTGCTGCAAGGTCTGCATGAGCAGGCGCTGGGCAGACTGGGCTCTGCGGCCGGGAAACCCCCGGCTCTGGAGCATCTTGGCTTCAAAGCGCAGCTGGCGGCATGCCGGGAGTACGCCTTGGCTTGCCTGGAGCAGATGCGCAATGCCAGCAGGCCGGAGATCCGCAAGGCCAAGCAATATATTGAGGCCAGTCTGGAGAAGCGCTGCACATTGGATGAAATCGCCGAGCATGTAGGCTTGGCTCCCACCTATCTGAGCACCTTGTTCAAGCGGGAGGAGGGGGAGACGCTGGTGGATTACATGAACCGGCGCAAAATCGAGAAAGCCGTGGAGTTCTTGAAGGCGGGGGATTACTCCAATCTGGAGCTAAGCGAGATGGTGGGCATCATGAACGAACGGTACTTCTGCACCCTGTTCAAGCAAATATACGGATTGCCTCCGAAGAAATTCCGCAAGAAATTTCTGTAGGCGGCCGGGAAATGAACAAGGCATAGCTGCAAATAATGCCGGTGGGACTATCGTTGCCTGTCGTCGCCTCTCGCCGCCTGCCATTGCTTGTCGTCGCTTGTCGCTGGGCCTGTAACGGACCGTATTGCCCTTATTTGAGTTATTTACCGCATTTTTGGATTCTAACAGACACCAGCGCTCTTATTTACTCATTTTCTGGCTGATATGCTGCCTCTTTCGCCCAATAGCGCTGCTCATGTCCGTCAGAATTTGGGGAAGCGCTTTTTTGGGCAATTAGCGTCTCGGAGGTCCGTTAGAATCTCCCATAGCCCGGCAGCCAGCACCAAAGAAGAAATTGCTGCGCAAGTCACGCGGCATTTTCGGATTAAATTTGGAAAAGCCCGCTTATGTGCAAATACCCGTCCATGACGCGGATGGGCGCGGGGAGATACCATAAGGGATGAAAATGGTCATTGGCAATGTTGGAGGTACAGACCAGGTGCACCATAATTGTCGCCCCTTTTTTCACGCAGCGAAGCGCAGGGCAGACTGCCCTTTGCGGTTGTGGCATCAGCCTCGTAAGATTTTAAAGTTTTTCGCAAAATCTCTGCCTAACCGCTGCCGGCAAAACCGCTATGATGAAAACGAACAACCCCTTAAGGCGGCACTTATAAGCTGCGCAAAGAGGGAGAAGGAGTTTTTGGATATGCGGAACATACCTATCAATGAGGCAGAATCCATCTTTGAGCCCTTCTGGGACAGCGGGGAATCCTACCCGGATCATCAAAAGTATTCGGTGTTGTCCGGCTATGACATCACGATCTCGCCTATGGCTATTGCCACGGTGCTGCCCACCTGGTGCAGTGTGGATATCGCCGTCCAGAGAAATGGGAACAGCCTGCAGCCTGCGGTTGTTCTGGAGAGGGCCTGCCAGCTGGATGCGGCGGGATACGATGTGATCCGGCTGTTCGCCGCGATTCCTCCAAGTATGCGCGTGGTGCTGATCTGCAGCACAGAGAAGCAGGGAAGCAGGGTGGCGCTCGACCAATGGGGCGGCGGGGAAACCAGGGAATACGACGGACCGCTGGAGGGGGAGCGCATCACCCGGCTCCGCCTTGAGGTTTATTCCCTCTCCTCCGAACCGGCAACCCTGTCTCTGCTCTGGCTGGGGCTCTCCAACAGATGCAGACAGCTGGAGATGGAGCAGCGTCCCAGTCCCTACACCGCCGAGTGGGAGGGGTGCTTCGCCGATACGTACGAGCTTAAGCCCGCTATTGGAATTTACTTCCATGATGGGGAGCTGGAGGAGCTAAGAAGCAAGCTTAGGCACTCCCCCTTCGACCGCATGATGGAGAAGCTGCGCAGACAGGCACGGCAGGATCTGTCTATCGTGCCGGAGGCGCAGATTGGAGAGTATCTGCCCCGCAACAGCCGCCGTTGGGAGCGGGACCGGGACATGAAGAAGCACAAGCTGGATGAGGCCATGGAGCGGCTTGCTTATGTGGGGCTTATAGACGGCAATGAGGAAATGCTGCGCATGGCCTGCAGAATGGCCCTGTCTGCCGCCCATCATACCCACTGGTGCGAAAGCGTCATGGGCGCCTTCCCCGGAGTCACCTGGCATCACCGCTCCTTCGCCGAGGAAGCCGCCAGCCGTGCCTGCTCCCTGGTGCTGGATTGGGCGGGCGGCCTGCTGACCTGGCATGGCCGCCATATTATTCTCGATGCGATCATAACGAAGGGACTGCCGAGAATCGAGGCCGACTTCAAGACGGTGGAATACATCCGCCGCATGAATCAGGGCATTGTGTTCAGCGGCGGCAGAATGATCACCTTGCTGGCACTGTGCTCTGAATACCCCCGGTATTCCCTGTGGCTCAATGAAGCGGAGAGGGATCTTCATGAAATGGTTAGCGCTTACATTCAGGCGGACGGCGGTACGCTGGAGGGTCCGGGCTATTGGAATTACACCATGGCCAATGTGCTGCCGGTCATGTCGGTGCTGGCCCGCTCCCGTGGACAGAGCCTGGCCCAATATGTGCCCGACTGCATCCGCAGGTCGGAGGAATATGCCCTGGCCATGCTGTCTGCGGCGGGGGATGAGAGGCTGACGGTTGCCGTAGGCGACGGGCATGCCCGACCGTATGACGCCATTGTAGTGGCGTGTTACGCCATGCTCTCGGATAAACCGGAATGGAAGCGGTTATACAGCCGCATTATCCGGGAAGAGGGCGGTTCTCCGGCCTCCAAGGAGCTGCTGATGCTGGCCGACCTGCCGTCCGGGCTTTCCGGCGAGGGACATATTCTGGAGCCGGGTCTGCGCCAGCTGCCGGTTACGGGGCAGACCAGTCTGGTGGCGGACGTTGACGGGATCGGCAGGATCAAGCTGCATGCTTGCAGCGGGCCTACCTTTTTTGCCCACTATCATGAGGATAAAGGATCGTTGGTTCTGGAGGCGGCTGGAGAAGCTCTGCTGGTAGAGAGGGGAATGTGCGATTACAGCCACCCCTATGGCAAGGCCATCAGCAAGGCGGATGTGCACAATCTGCTTTTTCCCGAGTCGGAGGGAAGCATGCATGTGCAGCCGAAGCATGCGGCGGGAGGAAGGGTTGCCCATGCCAGTCTGGAGGAGGACGGAGTGTTTCTGTATACCACAGAGCTGGCGGGAGCCTGGGAGGAGGGATTGTACAAGCGCAATTACCGGCGGATATTCGCTCCTTCTCCCTGCCTGTATCTGGTGCATGATGAGGTGGAGTACGGCGGGGAACTGGCCTCCAGCTTCAGGCTGAACACCAGGGGCAGCATTGTGCAGACGGCTTCGGGCTTTATGATCCAGGGCAAGGCGGCCTGGCTGTCCGTCGCCTGCGTCAACTGGCAGCCGGAGCAGGTCTGGCATGGAGCATACGGCTATGATGAGCATATGCATCCGGTCAGCCAGCTTCGACTCTATACGGGGCGGTCCCGGTCCCATTCCCTTGTCACGGCCATCGAAGTGCTGCCCCCCGGAGATAACGGCAATCTGTGCCGGATAGTCGAAGCGGCTGCCGGAAGCAAGCCATTGCTGCATCGAGGCAAGGCCGTTGAGATCATCCCCTGCACGGCGGGCCTGCGCGTCCGTTACGGTGGAAGGGGCTATACCGCTCATAATGAGCATTGGACCAAGGAGGACACAACATGCTGACACAGACGGAACTGCATTTGATCGACGTTTTTTCCAACTCTGCCATTCCTTCCGCAGACAAAGGGCGGCAGCTTCAGTGGCTGCTCTCCGCCATTTCCGATGCCGCGCTGGAGGAGTCGGCCGACCGGCTGGCCCGCAGCCAGAAGCAGCTGGAGGACCCGGATGATCCCTATTGGCTGACGCTGCTGGAGGTAAAGAAGCTGCTGCAGAATGAGGGGAACCGGCGGAAGCTGAAGAAATACGGGCTGCTGTCGGATTCGGACAACGCACCCCAGTCCATGACCGGTGCGGAGCTGGCCTCCATGCTGAAGAGCAATGTCCGCTTCAAGAGCACCGACGGGATCAAATGCGCCGAGCTGAAGCTGCCTGCCGGAGATATGTCCTGGTGGCAGGATGCCAAGCTGGGAATGTTCATTCACTGGGGCGTGTATTCCGTAATCGGACACGGGGAATGGGCGATGCATAACGAGCAGATTCCGGCGGAGGAATACCGCAGGCAGGCCATGGACTTTTCCCCGAAGCAGTTCGACGCTGACCGCTGGGCGGAGCTGGCCCAAAACGCCGGTATGAAGTATATGGTGATGGTGACCCGGCATCATGACGGCTTCGCCATGTGGGACAGCGCCGCCAGCTATGGGAGCTTCACCACGATGCAGGCTGCCGCCCACTGCGACTTCGTGCAGCTGTATACGGAGGCGGCCCGCCGTCATGGCCTGCGGGTGGGCTTGTATTATTCCCCGATGGATTGGCGGTTTCCCGGGTACTTCGAGCCGATGGAGCAGATGGAGAACGCCCTGCTGATGAAGGAGCAGCTATATGGGCAAATCGAGGAGCTTCTTACCCGTTACGGTCCAATCGACATTCTGTGGTACGACGGCTCCTGGCTGGCTCACCGGGGCTCCGATGCGGGAGGGGCTTGGCTGTGGGAGCCTCTGAAGCTGAACGGCATGGTCCGCAAGCTTAACTCTAAGGTGGTGATGAATGAACGTTCGGGGTGGGAAGGAGATTTCAGCTGCGATGAAGGACCGCACAAGGTGACAGGAAGCATCATCCCGTTCCCGTGGGAGAAGAGCTTCAGCCTGGCCGGCTCCTGGGCCTGGAAGCCCGGTTCTGCGGTGATGGATTTTGCCAAGGTGATGGAGCTGTTGATCAATGTGTTTGTCCGCAACGGCAATGCTCTGCTCAATATTACTCCTGACCGGGACGGAGTGGTACCGGAGAACCAAGTGGAGCTGCTGCGCCGGATCGGCGGTTGGATGGGTGAGTACGGCGAAAGTGTGTATGGCACACGGGGAGGTCCCTTTGAGCCGGTAGACGGCGTATACGGGTCCACCTGCCGCGATAATGCCATCTATATCCACATTCTGGATATGGCGGAATTCCAACGGCTGGGGCTCCCGGCCCTTCCACAGCAGGTGACGGCATGCCGGGTGCTGGGTGGACAGCCGGTTGCCTTTAGCCAGACGGAGCAGGGAATTGAGCTTCATCTGACCGGTGCGGCCGCCGGATCAGGCCATGATCATGATTTTACGGATACGATTGTTAAGCTAACCCTATCTGAATAGGCGGATGCTTACGAAGCCAGCTTTGCTCACGCAAAGCTTAAGCGAATGCTTACGAAGCCAGCTTTGCTTACGCAAAGCTCAAGCGGATGCTTACGAAGCCAGCTTTGCTCACGCAAAGCTCTTAGGAAGGATGGATAAAAGGATGACGATCAAACAAATCATTTCCTGGCTTATGATGATGATTCTGATCCTGCCATTGACGGTTGCGGCACCTGCATATGCGGATGAGGCTGTACCCGGCAATCTGGAGGGCATGAACAACGCGGTCATATTCAAGACGGGGGAGAGCTACGCCTATGTAAGAGGCGGCAGAGTCAGTCTGGGCGCAGGCCAGCCCACCCCCTATCTGAGCGGGGGCGTGGCGTATCTTCCCCTGGCCTTTCTGGCGGAAAGCCAGCACTCCCGCATGGAGTGGGACAGCGGCGCTCAGCTGGCTACGGTGTTCCTCCAGCGCTATGAGCTGGTTTTTCAGGCCGGGAGCAACAATGTGGTCAAGCGCGATCCCGCAACAGGCCAGGAGGAGACGCTGGATATGGGGGCGGCAGCGCAGCTGGGTACAGGGAATAATCTGTCCGTTCCGGTCAGAGGCTTCGCCGGGGCTGCCGGCTTCCTGCATTATACGGATACAGCCGGGGGACTTGTGCTGTACGGCACAGGGCCACTCCTGCAGGAGCCTGGACCCGGCAGCGGCACGCTGGTCCAGCTTCAATCCCTTTTTGCCCAACCGTTCCATGAAAATGCCGTTCAAGCCAGCTTCTATGTAGACCCCGAGCTGGGGGATGACGAACAAAACGACGGCAGCGGCTCAAGTCCCTTCCAGACCATTGAAAGGGCGCGGCAGGCGGTGCGGGAGTACAAGGAAAACCTGGTGCTCTCCGGACATATTGTCGTCTATTTGCGCGGCGGGCAATATTTCCTGGAGGAGACGCTGAGCTTTACCGAGGAGGACAGCGGCCAGAACGGATACAAGGTGATCTATAAGGCGTATCCCGGTGAAACTCCCGTCATTAACGGCGGGCGCTCCGTGCAGGGCTGGACCTTGCATGAAGGGGCGATCTACAAGGCTGACATCGGGGTGCAGAACCGGGTGCAGCTGATTTTTGAGAACGGAGTTTTCGGCAAGAAGGCCCGTTATCCCAACGAAGGCTATAATACGGCGCTGGCGGCATCGGCAGGAATCTCCAAGTCGGAGTTCCGTTTCGCCCAGGGCACCCTTCCGGAAGTTGCCGACAGCTCCCAATTGGAGGTATCCATCTGGGCAGGAGGCTTCGCCGGCGTATGGAACTGGTTCCAGGACATTATCGGAGTAAAGGAGTTTAATTATAATCGGAACACCATCAAATTGAACAAGAACGCAAGCTATGACATCGGCACCGGCTCCCGCTATTTTATTGAAGGCGGCTACGAGCTGCTGGATTCTCCCGGAGAGTTCTATCTGTCGGGGGAGGGAATTCTGTACTATTATCCTCTCCATACCCCGATTGAGCAGCAAAACATTGTCATTCCCGTAGCCGGGGACATTATTAGCGTGAAGGGCTCCTCACCGCAGAACCCTGTGCACGATATTACCTTCGAAGGGCTCTCGGTGTGCAATTCGGACAGGGGCAAGAACGGCTTCGTGCTGGCCAATGCCACCCATATCACGCTGAATGCCATGCATATCTTCAACATCGGACAGACCGCCTACAAGGCCGACGGCTTCGCCCAGAACAATACGGTGGAGAACAGCCTAATCGAGAATATCGGCAAGGACGGCATCCACTTCAACGGAGCGGGTCTGCGTCTGGATACCATCAACCAGTACAATGTAGTCCGCAACAACCGGTTGGACCAGCTGGGGCTGATCCTGGGCCATGCCTATCCCATCTATCTCTACAACAGCGGCTACAACTATGTGGGACATAACCGGATATCGAATTCCAAGCGGTATGCCATTGCCTTCAACGGAAGCAAAATCTACGACGACGGAAAAGTGGTGGACGGCGTAACCGTTACGTACACCAACTGGAACAATTACACCCATACCCGGTATAACGTAATTGAATACAATGATTGTTTCCTGACCTATACGGATTCCCAGGATGTTGGGGCGATCTACTCCTGGAATGCGGGACTGGGCAATGTGGTGCGCAACAATCTGATCCACAGCAATAACGTGCCTTTTTCCCACTCGGAGCCTCTGTACTTTGACGATGGCAGCGACGATGTGACGGCGTACAACAACATCATCTACAACAACCAGAACGACCCTGCCAGCAAAGGGTACCTGAATGAGGTCATCGCATCCAAAGGGGTGGGCATCCGCCTGTACAACAATATCCTGGCCAACAATCAGGATTATGCAGGGGCGGACCGGGATTTCCCGGCGGTTGCCTCCCTGCCCATGTCGCTTACGGACAGCCGCCATAATCTGGCGTCCCGCAACATTATCTATGAATCCGGCAACTACCTGATCGATATTCCCGAGAACAACTTCAATACCTCAACGGCGACCGGAAGATTGCTCAAGGAATTGGGATCTCCGGTGGAGGAGCGGTTTGCGGAGTCGGATTACAATCTGTACTATAATTCGGCCAACAAGTATCTGCCCAAGGTGGCGGGCGTTAATCTCTCCAGCTTGGAGGATTGGCTGGCCTGGGAGAACCGCAAGTACGACCAGCATTCCCTGTTCGGACATGATCCGCTCTTCATGGACCCGGCCAACGGAGATTACCGTCTGCGCTATGATTCCCCCGCCCACAGTCTGGGCTTCCGGGATATTGCCGTGCAGGAGATCGGTCTGACCGCGGATTATCCCTTCGCCGTGGGAAACGGTGGGGTGGAGCGGGTGTATGTGTCCCCTGCGGGAGGGGAAGGCAAGAGCTATGCGGCTCTGCCGGCAGGAGGCTCCCTTGATCTTGAGACTGCAGCCCGCACGGCCGACGGGTATCTTATCGACCTGAACGCGGCCACGGTTGCCTATGCCTCAACCGCTCCGGCGGTGGCGGGTGTGGATGCGCAGGGAAGAATTACCGCCATGGCTCCGGGCGTGGCAGAGATTCAGGCCAGTGTGACTTATCAGGGGACCACCCGCCAGTCCAGCTTTCATGTGCTGATTGACGATGAGCCCGGTCAGCTTCAGATTCTGTTCAACGGCGGCGCCTGGGAGCCGGGAACGGAGCGCAAGGCCCAGCTTCGTCTGAGCACGGAAATGGGCAGGCTGCTGGTCCCGGCAGGAGGAACGTTCGCCTCATCCGACGGGAACGTGCTGACGGTGGATCAGAACGGGCTGGTCACGGCCACAGGAGCAGGTGAGGCCGACCTGACGGCGACAGCGGTGTGGGAGGGAGTCCCCTATTCCGCTTCCGTGAGGGTAACGGTGAAGGAGCAGCTGTTCAAGCGCGCCGGCTCCGGCTTCTCCGAGAAAATCCTGAAGCTGGGCCAGTCCTACACCGTACAGCTCGCCGCTTACGGCAGCAATAACCAGGAGTATGACATCGGCAGTACAGAGGTGGCCGTCTCCGAGCTGCTGCTGGGGACAGGGCAGACACCGCTCATCGATATCGAGAAGGTCGATGACGGACTGTATACCGTTACCCCCCTGAGGATGGGGATGTCGGGGCTTGCCTATTCCGTGTCCGCCGACGGCCAAACCGACAGCCGGACGCTCAAGTTCGCCATTATCGAGGACGGCGCACCCCGCATGGAGGGCTGGGAAACCTCCAATTACTCCAGCGGAACCGCAGGCAGCTTCGACATTTATGAGGACGGCTTCTATACCCTGGAATCCAACGGCATGAATATATGGGGCACAGCGGACCAGAATACCTTCGGCTTCAAGCGGCTGGCGCTGGATGAGACGGCTCCCCGGGCGGAGATTATCGCCTCCTTCGACGCCTGGCCCGGCGCTGCGTTAGACAGTGGCGCCGCCAATCAGTCCCACATGGGCATCATGATCCGCGATGCGGACACGGCGAACGCCAAGAATGTGGCCCTGCGTTACTGGCAGACAGGCAAGCTGCGGGCGACCTGGCGCAAGGATACAGGGGGAAGCTCCTCTTATGCGGCTCCGCCCGATGCGGATTCGCCCATTCAATTCAGAATGGTGCGCAACGGGAATATGTTCTATTCGTTCACCCGCTCTGACAGCTCGGAGCCCTGGAAGCTGGCTTCTGAGGTGGAGGTGGCGATGGGCAACGAAATTCTCATCGGTCTTGCCGGCTACTCCGGGAATCTGGACGGCAACGGGCAGCCCATTATGACGGGGATGTACGGATATGTCCAGGTACGGACCGGGGATGAGGTGGATCTGTCGGATATTGCCGCCCCCGGGAGCACGGAGCCGGAATATGAGGTGTCCGAGGCACTGAAGCAGTATGCGCCGCTCAAGGACAAAAGCGAGCTGAACATTGTCTATCTGGGCGGCTCCATCACATACGGCTCCAAGGCCACCGATCCCAATCTGTACTCCTGGAGAAGCATGGTCTCCACCTTCTTCAAGGAGGCTTATCCGGGCAAGGTCATCAACAACATCAACGCGGGAATCGGGGGAACCGGCTCGGATTACGGGCTGCTCCGGCTGCACGACGATGTAATCGCCAAGGAGCCGGATCTGGTCTTCGTGGAATTCGCCGTTAACGACCGGACGGCCTCGGATTACAACCGGATCAGGAAGCAGATGGAAGGGATCGTGCGCAACCTGCTTGCCCAGCCCGAACCGCCGCTGATTGTATTCGTCTATACGGCCACCGACCAATTCGACGCCATCGATACAGTCCATCAGGAAATTGCCGATTACTATGGGATTCCTTCCATTAACATTCAGGCGTATGTAGAAGACAAGGTAGCGCAGGGGCAAGTGTCCATCCCCGGTATTCTGGCGGATTCCGTCCATCCCAACAATGCCGGGCACGAGCTGTATGCCCGCTATATTATGGAATGCCTGAATAATCCCGCGGTTTATCTGAAGGTGCCCGTCTGGCAGGCAACGCCGCTCCGTGCGGATTACTATCCGTATACCGGCATGCAGGTGCCTGTGCAGGAGGGGCAGACTGACGGCGCTTGGGCGCCGGAGGGCAGCGGCCTCGTCACCTCCGTCCCGGGTGCCTCGGTTACCTTCCAGTTCGAAGGGCCGATTCTGGCGCTGAGGAACAAGATCGGACCGGATTACGGCAAGCTGGAAATCAATATCGACAACGGCAATGTGAAACAGGTGGTGGATCTGTATTCGACCGCCGCCGGATTGGCGATGTTCTACAAGAACTTTGAATTGGAGGACACGGGGCATACTGCAACCATCACGGCAACGGGGGAAAAAAGAACCGCCAGCACCGGGGTAAAAATCGGTCTGGACGGAATTCTGGTGAAGCGGGCGGAGGGGAGTCCCGCTCCTTATGCGGAAGCCTTGGAGCTGATGGCGTCACCCGGATCGGCGACGGGGACCACCAGCGTCACCGCTGCGGTCTACCAGGCGGGAGATATCTTCCGATTGAAGGTATATCCTCCGGGCACTACTGCGCCGGGCATACCGCGCCTGGGGAATCTTCCTCCGTCCGATGCGGCGGCCTATACCTTGGGCGGTGATGTCCAGGCGGCAGCGGGAGCGTCCATCGCTTTGTACAAGGTAGACGGCAGCGGCAGGATCGCCGCTTACGGCAAGACTCTGCTGACCGGAGAGCATATCCGTTCGGCAGCCTCCCAGGCGTTGCAGCAGTATGAGCGCTTCGTTGGCAAGAGCTCGCTGAACGTGGTGTATCTGGGCAGCTCCGCCACCTACGGCCTGAAGGCTACCGATCCCAACAAATATTCCTGGCGCGCGCTGGTCTCCGCTTTCTTCAAGGAAGCCTTCCCGGAAAAAACCATAGCCAATTTCAATGCCGGATACGGGGGCACCGGCTCGGACCATGGGCTGATAAGGCTGTATGATGATGTGATTTCCAAGCAGCCCGATCTGGTCTTCGTGGACTTCGCGGCAAGCGACAAGAGCATGGACCCGGACAAGGTCAGAAGGCAGATGGAGGGAATCGTCCGCAATCTGCTCCAGGCGCCGAGCCAGCCCTTGGTAGTGTTCATCTATACACCGACCAAAGCGTTCGACGCCATGGATACGGTCCATCAGGAAATCGCTGATTATTACGGCATTTCCTCCATCAACATCCAGAGCTATATCCAAGACAGGGTGGAGCAGGAGGAGCTTGTGCCAGACGATCTGTTTGCCGACGCTCTTCTGCCCAATAATGCGGGATATGCGCTGTTTGCGGATTATATCATGGAGTGCTTGAATAATCCGGCATTGTATCTGAAGGAGCCCCAGTGGCAGGAGGTGCCGCGGCGGGCGGACTATTATCCTTACACCGGCATGCAGCTTGCGGCCTCCACCGGGCAGATCACAGGCAGCTGGACGGCTGCAGGCGGCACGATTATGACTGCCCAGGACAGCGGAGCAGCTCTGACCTTCACCTTTGACGGTCCTATGCTGGCTCTCAGGGCCAGAGTGGGTCCCGCCAACGGCAAGCTGCAGCTTAATATAGACAACGGCAGCCTCATAAGAACCATCGACACCTATGGCGCCAGTCAAGGGACGGCACTGCTCTTTAGAACCTTGGATCTATCCGACGGTCCCCACACCGTCACCATAACGGTGCTCGGGGAGAAGCAGACAGCCAGCACAGGCACGCTGGTGGGGATTGAGAGCCTGACGGTGAAGAAGGCTCCCTGAATTAGGGAGACTGTGAGGGCAGTTGTGCTGTAATTGTGGGACTAAGCACCGATAAGGCAGAAGAAAGGTTATTCCGTGGCTCAGGAGCCTTGGAGTAGCCTTTTTTTGGTGAACCAATCTAGTCCCTTGACCGAAATGAATGCAAGGTTTAGGCGATTTTTCCAAAGGGGAGGGGGTCCGTGTGTCCAGCTTCCGTCTTGATCAAGGCCTGGAGCTCGGAGAGGGAACGGTGTAACGGAACGGAGCGACGCTAAAACAGCTAAAACGGAGATGTTGCCAGGCTAACGGAACTCTGCGACGTTATTCTGCTGATTTTCCT
>JAQSYI010000063.1 GCA_029256185.1 Paenibacillaceae bacterium | reverse complement strand
CGGTGGCCAAGGCGGTCAAAGCAGCTATCCGCGCCGTGAAGGTCAAGGGGGCCAGGGCGGTCAAGGCGGCTATCAGCGCCGTGAAGGCCAGGGAACCGGCGGTCAGGGCGGCCAAAGCAGCTATCCGCGCCGCGAGGGTCAAGGAGGCCAGGGCGGTCAAGGCGGCGGGTATCAGCGCCGTGAAGGCCAGGGAACAGGTGGTCAGGGCGGTCAAAGCAGCTATCCGCGCCGCGAAGGTCAAGGAGGCCAGGGCGGTCAAGGCGGGTATCAGCGCCGTGAAGGCCAGGGAACCGGCGGCCAAGGCGGCAGCTACCCGCGCCGTGACGGTCAAGGAGGCCAGGGCGGTCAAGGCGGCTATCAACGCCGCGATGGCCAGGGCACAGGCGGTCAAGGAGGTCAAGGAGGTTTCCAACGCCGTGATGACCGTGCTCCGGGCATGGGAACCATGGCTTCCGCTTTGCAAGCGGCAGGCACGCCTATTTCCAGTCCTCCGCCAACTCGCCGCACTTCTTCGGAGCGGGATAAGACCCGCGGTGATCATGCCCGTGAGCATGCGGTGCGCAAGCCGGTTCAGGATAAGCCGATTCGTGTGCCCACCAACGTGTCCGTCGATGATGTGACACTGTTGGATCTGCCAAGCGCCAATGCAAACAAAGGCCTGGCCAACAAACGCGCCCGTCCTGTTACCAAGCGCCCCGATGACAGAAGATCCGGCAGAAACCGCAATCAGCCTACCCAGGTTAGAAAAGAAAAGATTGACAACACTCCAAAAAAGATTATTGTGCGCGGCACCATGACAGTTGGAGAGTTTGCCAAGATTCTGCATAAAGATGTGGCGGAGCTGATTAAGAAGCTCCTTATGATGGGCGTTATGTCCACCATCAACCAGGAGCTGGATCTGGATACGATCCAGTTGATTTCCAGCGATTACGGAGTAGAAGTGGAGCTCAAAATTCCGGTTGATGAAACCAATATTGAAGCTACCGAAGAGAATGACGATCCGGCAGAATTGATGGAGCGTCCTCCCGTTGTTACCATCATGGGCCACGTTGACCATGGTAAAACCACGCTGCTGGATGCCATCCGCCATACCAATGTAACCGAGGGTGAAGCAGGCGGCATTACCCAGCATATCGGAGCCTATCAAGTTGAGATTAACGGCAAGAAAATCACCTTCCTGGATACACCGGGTCATGAAGCCTTCACTTCCATGCGTGCCCGCGGCGCGCAGGTGACAGATATCACCATCCTCGTGGTTGCTGCAGATGACGGAGTTATGCCGCAGACGAAGGAAGCCATTGCCCATGCCAAGGCGGCCAAGGTGCCGATTATCGTAGCAGTCAACAAAATCGACAAGCCCGGTGCTAATATCGAGCGGATTAAGCAAGAGCTCATGGAGTTCCAATTGGTCTCCGAAGAGTGGGGCGGCGACACGATCTTTGCTCCCATTTCCGCCAAGCAGCGCATTGGCCTGGAGAACTTGCTGGAGATGATCCTGCTGGTATCCGAGGTTCAGGAATTCAAGGCTAATCCCAACAAGCGCGCCCGCGGCACAGTGATCGAGGCGGAGCTTGATAAAGGCAAGGGACCGGTTGCACGGGTTCTTGTCCAGAACGGAACATTGAAGGTAGGCGATTCCTTTATCGCCGGCAATACCTTCGGCCGCGTCCGGGCCATGGTTAATGACAAGGGCAAGCGCCTTAAGGAAGCCGGTCCGTCCACTCCGGTGGAAATTACCGGTCTGACGGAAGTCCCGCAAGCGGGCGATATCTTCCTGGCCTTCGAAGACGAGCGCAAAGCCCGTGAAATTGCCGACAAGCGTTCCATCCAGCAACGGCAATCCGAGATGGGAGCCAACACCCGGGTTACGCTGGATGATCTGTTCAAGCAGATCAAGGAAGGCGAAATCAAGGATCTGAATGTGATCATCAAGGGTGACGTACAAGGCTCCGTGGAAGCTCTCCGCGGCTCTCTGGAGAAGATCGAAGTGGAAGGCGCCCGCGTGAAGATTCTGCATGCAGGTGTAGGCGCTATTACCGAGTCGGATATTATTCTGGCCTCCGCCTCCAATGCGATCATTATTGGTTTTAATGTCCGCCCGGAACCTGCAGCCATGAATACCGCCGAACAGGAAAAGGTCGATATCCGCTTGCACCGCGTTATTTACAAGGTAATCGAAGAAATTGAGTCCGCGATGAAGGGATTGCTCGATCCCGTGTTCAAGGAAACAATCATCGGTCAAGCCGAAGTACGCAATACCTTCAAGATTTCCAAGGTGGGCACAATTGCAGGCTGTATGGTTACAAGCGGCAAGATTTCCCGCTCTGCAGAGGCCCGTCTGATCCGTCAAGGAATTGTGGTATACGAAGGCAAACTGGATTCCCTGAAACGCTTCAAAGACGATGCCAAAGAAGTGGCCCAAGGCTACGAGTGCGGCATCACCCTTGACCGGTTTAACGACCTCAAGGAAGGGGATATTATAGAAGCGTTTATCATGGAGAGCGTTGAGAGGTGATTATGTATGGCCAAGGTTCGTACCGGCAGGGTGGGGGAGCAGATCAAAAAAGAGCTCAGCCTCATTCTCCAAACCGAATTTAAGGACCCTCGGATGGGTTTTACCACGATAACGGGCGTCGAAATGACCAATGATCTGTCCCAAGCCAAAGTGTACCTTAGCGTGATGGGTTCCGACCAGCAGCGGGAAGAGACGCTGAAGGCTCTGAGCCGCGGCAACGGGTTTATCCGTTCCGAGTTGTCCAAGCGGGTCCGCTTAAGGATTGTTCCGGAGCTGATTTTTCAGATTGACAGTTCAGTTGCTTACGGAAGCAGAATTGAAGAGCTGATCCACAAGATCAATGAGGAGAAAGAACATCCATGAGCGCAATGAGCCTGCCGGAGCACGAGTTTCAATATCGGCAGCAGTTGGAGGACGCCAAGGCGTTCATCCATACCCGGGATCGTTTTCTGGTGGTGTCCCACGTCAGTCCTGACGGGGATGCCATCGGCTCCACCCTTGCCGTCGGGCAGATGCTGCGGCAGCTTGGCAAGTCCTTCAAGATGATCAACGAAGGTGCTGTTCCTGTCAAGTTCCATATGCTGCCCGCACATGAGCAGGTACTTAATTATACGGAAGCCTCCCAATCGGGAACCAAGCCGGAGTTCGATTGCGTCATAGCAGTCGATTGCGCGGATTATGAGCGGATTGGACGGGTTTCGGAGTGGTTCCCGAATCAGGTTCCGCTGCTTAATATCGACCATCATCCTACCAATAATGCCTTTGGAACCGTTAATTTGCTGCGGGAGAACGCTGCAGCTACGGCCGAAGTGCTGTATGACCTGGCGGTGGCTCTGAACATCAGCTGGAATAAGCCTCTGGCAGATTGCCTGTACACCGGATTGTTGACGGATACGGGAGGCTTCCGTTATTCCAATACGACGCCCATGGTATTCAGCATCGCTTCGGAGCTCCTGCATTATGGCGTAGAAGGCAATGAACTGGCCGATCAGCTGCTGGAGAAGCTGACCTTCTCCCACGTGATGGTTCTTCAGAAGGCGCTTGCCAAGCTAACCTTTTCCCCTGACCGGAAAATTGCCTGGATGAGTGTTAACCTGACGGATGTTCAGGAATCCGGTGCGGATAATGCCGATTTAGAGGGGCTTGTGAATTATCCCCGGAATATTGAAGGGGTGGAAGTAGGGCTCTTATTCAAGCAATCCTCCGAACAAACGTACAAGGTCAGCTTCCGCTCCGCGGGCAATGCGGATGTTGCGGCAATAGCCCAGCATTTCGGCGGCGGCGGTCATGTGCGTGCAGCGGGTTGCACCGTTTCCGGCACCTTGGAATCGGTTGTAGAGCAAGTATTAGCGGAAGTGAGACGTGTTTTTTCATGAATGCAGAAGGTATTTTGCCTATTTGGAAGCCTGTGGATTACACATCCCATGACGTTGTTGCCAAAGCCAGACGCATTCTCGGCATCAAGCGGATCGGACATACGGGGACACTTGACCCTGCTGTGACCGGTGTGCTGCCGTTATGCATCGGCAAGGCAACCCGTCTGGTGGAATACATACAGGAGTTGCCCAAGGAATATGAAGCCAGGCTTGTGATTGGCATGGCTACCGATACAGAAGATATGACCGGACAAATTACGGAGCGCTCGGAGAGCGTATATTTGGACCCCGAGACTGTGCGTCGTGCGGTCGCTTCTTTTGTGGGGATAATTCAGCAGATTCCCCCCATGTATTCCGCGGTTAAGGTAGACGGTAAGCGTCTGTATGAACTGGCCCGCAGCGGTGAAACCGTAGAACGCAAATCCCGTCAGGTGACGATTTACCAGATTGAGATATTAAGTATGAATTTGGAGCTGACCCAGCCCGAGATTGTTTTCCGGGCCTTGTGCTCCAAGGGGACTTATATCCGCACCTTATGCGCCGATATCGGCAAGGCGCTGGGCTATCCTGCTGTAATGGGCGGGCTCGTTAGGACGGCAACCGGCGGTATGACCCGGGAGCGCTGCGTGACCCTTGAGGAGCTGGCCGATGCCAAGAGCCGCGGTGAAGAGGCGTTATCCACACTTCTTGTGCCATCGGATGAGGCGGTCTCCTTCTTCCCGGCGGTTGCCGTGAATGCGGCCATGGCTCTCGCTGCCACACAGGGCAAGACGCTCCGGATTGAAGATCCTGCGCTTGCGTCATTTCAGACAGAGGTGTCTCTACCGGAGGATATGAGAGCTTTAAGGCGGATCTATGGGCCTGAAGGAAGATTTCTGGGGCTGTTTCGTTTGCAAGAGGACGGGGTTGCGCTCGTTCCGGAAAAAGTGTTTGTGCCGGAAGCAAATTAGCCGGCCGCATGGGCAGGTGGAGAACTATGCAGGTATATCATGTAACTCCTGAGACGAACTGTTTGGCGTTGCGCAAGGCGGATGACCGGGCTCAGGTAATGGCAATCGGTGATTTTGACGGAATTCACAGCGGTCACCAGGAGGTGCTGGGCAGAGCGGTGCAGACGGCGCGGAGCCTTGGTCTGACTCCGTCTGTGATGACGTTTCATCCCCATCCCCGGGAGATACTGGGTTTATCCCGGTACAAGGAATCTCTGACTCCGTTGAAGGACAAGCTGAAGCAATTTTCCGCCCTGGGCCTGGAGCAAGTGTACTTGATCTCGTTTAATGAGGAATTCGCCAAGCTGTCTCCCGGTTTTTTTGTCGAATCCATGCTTGTTCCGCTTCAGATCCAGACGCTGGTGGTGGGGTTCGACTTCACCTTCGGCCACCAGGGCGCAGGCAATGCCGACACGCTGGGGACCCTTGCTGCCGGACGGTTCGCGGTAGAGGTGGTGCGTCCTTATCATATGTACGGCGAGAAGGTCAGCAGCACTCTCATCCGGGAATGCCTGCTGAACGGACAAGTGGAGAAGGCTAACCGCCTGCTCAACCGTGATTATTCCATCAGCGGCCAAGTGGTCACAGGTGAAGGCAGGGGGCGGACGATCGGTGTTCCCACCGCCAATGTGGAACCATCGGATGCTTATGTTGTTCCCGGCAGAGGCGTGTATGCCGTTTTGCTGCAGGTGAAGGACCAGTGGGTCAAGGGCGTTATGAATATCGGTTGGAAGCCCACCTTTGCCAAGGAGGAAGGGCAGGATACGCTTGAAGTGCACTTATTCGATTTCAACCGGTTTATTTATGGGGAAGAGGTTGTCATCCGCTTTATCGGCTTTATCCGTCATGAACGCAAATTCGGTTCGGCAGATGAACTGGTAGAGCAGATTCATGCGGACATGCAGAGGGCCAAAGAAATTTTGGCCTGACATTTACATGGGTATACAGCTTGTGCTATACTAACCCTTGTCGCATAAAAGGCGCAATCTGCCAGCGGCATCAAAAACCATAGCGTGGAGATTCGTAACACCGGCGGTTTCTAGGCTATTGGGGATATCTGTTTATAAGGAGGTGAACAGGATGGCATTAACACAAGAACGCAAGACTCAACTGATTTCGGACCACAAGGTTCATGAATCCGATACAGGGTCTCCGGAAGTTCAAGTCGCTATCCTTACGGAAAACATCGTCAACTTAACAAACCACTTGCGCGTGCACAAGAAGGACCACCACTCGCGCCGCGGTCTTCTTAAGATGGTCGGACAACGCCGTAAGCTGCTGGCGTACCTGAAGAATAAGGACGTCCAACGCTACAGCGCACTTATCGAGAAGCTTGGTCTTCGTAGATAAGATGAGATGTCTATGACAATCTGTCATAGTGATCGGATCGCCTGCGGGTGCTGCTTCTGCCTTCTTGCAGAATGCAGAAGCAGTCTGGATCTTGGGAAAGCAACCAATGACTGCCGTGCTGTTACCGATGCACGGAGAAGTTTGGTTGCTTTTTCTGCATTTTATTCAGATTAGGCTGCAAAAAGAAGGAAATACTAAAGAGCGTGTTGAAATAATTGACATTGCCGTCCGTTTAACCGTTTGGCAGCAGACGGGACAGGCAGGGCGTTACATATGACGCATTAACGAAGCGGTTTTCTTCACTGCGTTCACCGTTTATAACCGGTAATGAACTCAAAAGTTAAGTTGGGGCTAACGAAACAAAACTTTTAGGAGGCAACCATGGAACAAAAACAAATTTCTATTGAACTCGGCGGCCGCACATTGGTGCTGGAAACCGGGAAGCTGGCGAAGCAAGCCAACGGCGCTGTGATGGCGCGTTATGGCGATACCGCTGTATTATGTACGGTAACTGCATCACCCGGACCGAAGGATTTGGACTTTTTCCCGCTTACGGTCAATTATGAGGAACGTCTTTATGCGGTTGGCAAAATACCCGGCGGCTATATCAAACGGGAGGGACGTCCCACCCAGAAGGCCATTCTGGCCAGCCGCTTGACTGACCGTCCCATTCGTCCTCTGTTTCCCGAGGGCTTCCGCAATGATATCCAGATCGTTAATCTGGTCATGAGCGTGGAGCAGGACAATTCTCCGGAAATTACCGCCATGATCGGTACGTCCTGTTCGCTTGCCATCTCCGACGTTCCGTTTAACGGACCTATCGGCGGTGTTATTGTAGCCAGGGTCAACGGGCAATTCGTAATTAATCCGACGGTTGAGCAATCTGCTGTGAGCGATATGTATCTGGTTGTATCAGGTACCAAGGATGCAATCATGATGGTGGAAGCGGAAGCCCGCGAGCTGCCGGAAGAAGTTGTGCTGGAAGCCATCATGTTCGGACATGAGGCTATCAAGAAGATCTGCGCTGCTATTGAGCAATTCGTGCTGGAAGTGGGCAAGCCCAAGATGGAAGTCGTCTTGCATGCAGTCGACGGGGACGTGAACACGGAAGTCCGCTCGTATGCACAGGAAAAACTGGTGCAGGCTGTCCGCATCTCCGAGAAGCATGCCCGCAATGAGGCTATCGAAGCGATCAATGCGGAAACTGTGGAATACTTCAAGGAAGTTTATGCTGAAGCCGCTGCCAAGATTGCCGATGTCAAGGAAGTTCTTTATGATATCGTGAAAGAAGAAGTGCGCCGTTTGATCACTCATGACAAGGTCCGTCCCGACGGCCGTGCCTTGGATGAAATCCGTCCCATCTCCTGCGAGACTTCGCTTTTGGCGCGTACTCACGGCTCCGCCTTGTTTACCCGCGGCCAGACCCAGGCGCTGTCTATCGCCACGCTGGGCTCCATCGGCGACGAGCAAATGCTCGACGGTATTGATCTGGAAGAGCGCAAGCGGTTTATGCACCATTACAATTTCCCTCCGTTCTCCGTGGGCGAGGCCCGTCCGCTCCGTCCGCCGGGACGCCGCGAGATCGGCCACGGCGCATTAGGCGAGCGCGCCATCGAGATGGTGCTGCCTGATGAGAAGGAATTCCCCTATACCATCCGGGTTGTATCCGAGGTGCTGGAGTCCAATGGCTCCACCTCCCAGGCCTCCATTTGCGCAAGCACCATGGCTTTGATGGATGCCGGTGTGCCGATCAAAGCGCCTGTTGCCGGTGTTGCCATGGGCTTGATCAAGGACGGGGAGCATGTGTCTATTCTTACGGACATCCAAGGGATGGAAGACCACCTTGGCGACATGGACTTCAAGGTTGCAGGAACAGCCAAGGGTGTAACAGCTATCCAAATGGACATCAAGATCGACGGCATCAGCCGGGCGATTCTGCAAGAAGCGCTGCAGCAGGCGTACAAGGGACGCATGTTCATTATGGACAAGATGCTCTCTACGATTGCCGAGCCCCGCAAGGAGCTTTCCCAGTATGCGCCTAAGATTATCACCATGAAGATTCATCCGGACAAGATACGCGAGGTCATCGGAGCCGGCGGCAAGGTCATCAACAAGATCATTGAAGAAACCGGCGTCAAGATTGATATTGAGCAAGACGGCAGCGTCTTTATCTCTTCAAGCAATCAAGCGGCGAACGAGCGGGCGCGGGATATCATCGAGAGCATCGTCCGCGAAGTAGTTGTGGGCGAGACCTATCTGGGCACGGTTAAGCGTGTGGAGAAGTTCGGCGCATTCGTTGAGGTTCTTCCGGGTAAAGAAGGCCTGGTGCATATCTCCCAATTGTCCACCGAGCGTGTGGCCAAGGTTGAGGATGTAGTCAATGTGGGCGACAAGATCACCGTCAAGGTTACCGAAATCGATAACCAGGGCCGTGTGAACCTGTCCCGCAAGGCAACTCTGCCTGCGCCTGCCAAGTCTGAATAAGACCGTTTGTCTCTTCTGAACTCCGTTTCGCCCCGCCGTTGATATGGCGGAGCGAAACGGTTTTTTTGCGTAATTTTCATAACCTTGTCCAAATCGGCATAAAATGAAAAAAACAGTATGCTCGGGGGACATAAAATATGAGTCGAATGGAAGCTCGAAGAATGAAGCTGCTGATCCTGCTCTTCTGGGCCCTGTTGATCTGGGCAAGCAGCCATACGCCCCAAGCCGCCGGCTTTATTGACGCTGTACGCAACGGCAACCTTCTCCGCCAGAACAGCGAGGCGGGAGGGGAGAACGCTGTTGCGGTATGGAGCCAAGCGGCAGCAGCGGATAAGGACGGGCTGTTGGAGGCAATCCGGGAGGAGGCCGAACGGACCCGGATCCCTGCGGTGAACGCCAAGCTGGACCGAGTCTGGAAAGCAATCCCCGGGTTGAACGGCCGGGAGATCGACGTGGAGAAAAGCTACCGGCTGGCCTCCCAATTTCCGTCTGGTACTCCGGTTCATTACGTTTACCGGGAATTGCCGCCTGAGGTAAGTTTGGATAATCTGGGGGCCCAGCCTATCTACAGAGGCAATCCGGGCAAAAGAATGATTTCGCTGATGATCAATGTGGCTTGGGGAGATGAGTATCTGGTGAAGATGCTGCAGACTCTTCAGGAACAGAATGTGCATGCCACCTTCTTCTTTGACGGCACGTGGCTGTCCACCCATCTGGAGACCGCTCAAGCAATCAAGGCGGCAGGGCATGAGCTGTCCAATCATGCTTATTCCCATAAGAATATGAGCACACTCTCCCGCGGCAGGGCTCAACAAGAAATTAGCAAGACCGAGCAGCTGCTTAAGCAAATTGGTGTGGAAAACAAGCTGTTTGCTCCGCCGTCCGGTGATTTTGACCAGGAAACAGTGGAGATTGCCCATGAAATGAAGCTGCGCACCATATTGTGGACCATCGATACGGTGGATTGGAAGCGTCCCCGCCCGGAGGATGTGCTTGCCAAGGTGTCCGCCAAGCTGGAGCCGGGAGCCATGATCCTGATGCATCCCACCATCTCCTCGATGATGGCGCTGGAAGGAATTATCAAGGAGTCTAAGAAGCGGGGATACGCACTGGGGACTGTAAGTGAACTAATTTCACCGGAAAGAGTCCCCGAACTGGAAACCAGCCTTGGCAAGTGATAGACTGTAGTCTATAAGCTGTGCAAAACCGCAGAAGCATGCTTCACTCCCGGCTTGGGCACAAGATGTTGCGGTCTGCGGCAGCAGTTCTCTTTCATGTATAACTTCTAGGAGGAACTTCATTTGAATCACTATGTGCTTCCCAACGGATTAAGAGTAGTGCTTGAGCATATCCCGACTTGCCGGTCCGTTTCCTTTGGCATCTGGGCAAAGACAGGCTCCCGCAATGAGTCGAAGGCCCAGAACGGCATCTCCCACTTTATCGAGCATATGCTCTTTAAGGGCACAGAGCGGCATTCCGCCAAGGATATTGCCGAGATTTTCGACGGAATCGGCGGCAACGTGAATGCCTTCACCACGAAGGAGTATACCTGTTACTTTGTCAAGGTGCTGGATGAGCATCTGCCTCTGGCCATGGACGTGTTGTCCGATATGTTCTTCAACTCCCAATTTGACCCTCAGGAGCTGGAGAAGGAGCGCAATGTGATTCTGGAGGAAATCTCCATGTATGAGGATACGCCGGATGACCTGGTTCACGACCTGATGGCCAAAGCGGCTTACGGGAATCATGCGCTGGGACAGACGATCCTTGGATTGCAAGAAAACCTGCACCGCTTCCAGTCGGATGATCTGCGCAATTACATGAAGGAGTATTATGGAATCAGCAACATCGTTGTCAGTATGGCAGGCAATTTTGACGACAGCGCCATGGAGCTGATCCGCAAGCATTTTGGAGCTTTTGCCAACGAGGGTACGCCCTCCAAGCTCGAGAAGCCGGTTTATCAGACGGAAATCGCCTTTCATGAGAAGAAAACGGAACAGAACCATATCTGCATGTCTCTTCCGGGCTGCTCGATGAAGGATGAACGGCAATATGCCATGATCCTGCTCAACAACTCCATCGGCGGCGGCATGAGCTCCCGGCTGTTCCAGGAGATCCGCGAGAAAAGAGGCTTGGCCTATTCGGTTTATTCCTATCACACCGCCTATATCGACTCGGGGCTGTTCACCATCTATACGGGCACCGCGCCGAAGCAGACAGAGGAAGTACTGAAGGTATCCATGGAAATTATCGGTGATGTTCTGAACAACGGCATTACGGAAGCGGAGCTGCGCAAGGGCAAGGAGCAGTTGAAGGGCAGCCTGATTCTGAGTCTGGAGAGCACCAGCAGCCGGATGAACCGGCTTGGCAAGAATGAACTGATGCTCGGCAAGCACTATTCCCTGGATGAGATGATCGAGCGGATCGAAAGCGTGCAATTGGACCAGGTCCGGGAGCTGACCCGCGAGGTCTTTTCCCATTCTTTCTCCGTTGCTATGGTAGGGCAATCGGATAAGCCCATTAAGGAGTTCAGGAGGGATACTTTTGCTGTATCAGGTGCAACTGAAGAAGCTCCCGGGCAATGAGGATGTGCTGTTGCCCAAGCGCATGTCGGAACTGGCCAGCGGATTCGATCTTTATGCGGCCGTTGCCGAGCCGCTGATCCTGCATCCCGGAGAGCGTAAGCTTGTCCCCACCGGCTTCGCTATCGCTCTTCCCGCGGGGCTGGAGGCGCAGATTCGACCGCGGAGCGGCCTTGCCTTCAAGCACGGTATTACCTGCTTGAATTCTCCCGGCACAGTGGATGCTGATTACCGGGGCGAAGTCAAGGTGCTGCTGATTAACCTGGGGCAGGAGCCCTTCGCCATCGAGCGCAACGAACGGATTGCCCAGATGGTGGTGCAGGCTGTCCCCGCTGTAGAACTGGTTCTGGTGGAGGAACTGCCGGACACGGAACGGGGCGCCGGAGGCTTCGGACATACGGGCACAAAATGAAGCATTCACGGGCACAAAATAAAGAAATCAATGGGACAGAGGGTTAATCTTTTTGCCCATGCCCCTCTTCTTGAACCGGACGCAGATGCGTCCGGTTTTTTGCGTCAGACGTCCATGCCGCTTGGGGGATCACTGATGAAGAATTGACGAGGTCCTGGTATTACAAGATGGAACGTATAGAATTCCGAGGAAGGGGGCCTCAAAAATTTGATCATCGGGAGGGCGGACGGTTTGCGAAAGCCGGAAGGCGAGAAAAGGGCGAGCAGAACGGGAACTCCCCGGGGTCAAAGAGCCAGGCATGCTGACCAAGGACTACCGGGCAACCTGGGAGGTCCTGCCGCTCTTCCGCGGCGCATACTCGTTGGGAACCGCGCGGGCCCGGCTGTCCGTTTGCCCCGTCATGTGTGGAAGGCCTTGGAGCGATCCCCTCACCGCGGGGCTTTTTTTGGCCGGAATTCCAATCGGCTGACAGGGAGGACTGGCTAGGTCAGGGCAGTAACCCATCCCCTTTTCTCCGCATACGATGAGATATCGACAAGAACCTGAAAGGGGTGTGTATGGGTGCTAACCGAAACACAAGTCGTCTTAATCGGCGGAGATGCCCGCCAACTGGAAGTGATAGGGCGGCTTCTGGAACTGGATGCGGTTGTGCAGTTGATTGGCTATGATAATTTGCAGACACCGATTAACGGGGCGGCCAAGACCAAGCTGAATATAGAAGTGTTTTCCCAGGCCGATGTATTGATTCTCCCGGCAGTGGGCACGGATGACTCCGGCAAGGTGGAGTCCATCTTCTCGTCAGAGGAACTGGTCATTACCAGCGAACTGATTGCGGCGCTCCCCAAGCATGCGAAGGTATTCACAGGGATGGCCAAAGCCTACCTGAGAAACCTGTGCAAGGAACATGGCATTGAGCTTGTAGAGCTGTTCGACCGCGATGATGTGGCCATATACAACTCTATTCCCACTGCAGAAGGCGCCATTATGATGGCGATCCAGCATACTGATTTTACTATTCACGGCTCCACAAGCATGGTGTTGGGGCTGGGACGCACCGGTATGACTCTGGCGCGGACTCTAAAGGGGCTGGGCGCCAGGGTAAAGGCCGGCGTGCGCAAGCCGGAGGATTATGCCCGGGCGTGGGAGATGGGCTTTGAGGCCTTTTATACGAAGGATCTGATCCGCCAGGTAACAGATGTGGACTTCATGTTCAATACCGTTCCCTCCATGATCGTCACATCCCAGATTATCGCCCATATTCCCCACCGTGCGCTGATTATCGATTTGGCTTCCCGGCCGGGGGGAACCGACTTCCGGTTCGCGGAGAAACGGGGCATTAAAGCCATGCTTGCACCCGGCCTGCCGGGAATTGTCGCCCCCAAAACAGCCGGGCGCATCATCGCTCAGGTTGTAACCGAATTGCTGATGGCAGATGGAACGAAAGGGAGGAATGGATGATGAGCTTCTGGACAGGGAAAACAGTGGGTTTTGCATTGACGGGCTCCCATTGCACATTTGCGGAGACTATGCCGCAGATTCAGCGTTTTGTCGATGCGGGGGCCAGAGTGATTCCCATCGCCTCTTATACGCTCATGACCACGGATACCCGCTTCGGCAAGTCGGAAGATTGGCAAAAAAGGTTGAAAGATATAACCGGGAATGATATTATTTCTACAATTGTAGATGCTGAGCCGCTCGGTCCTTCTAAATTATTGGATGTGATGGTTATTGCTCCGTGTACCGGCAATACCACCGCCAAACTGGCCAACGCCATGACGGAGAGCCCTGTTCTTATGGCGGCCAAGGCCCAAATGAGGAATCACCGGCCGCTCGTATTGGCCATCTCTACGAATGACGGGCTCGGTTTGAATGCCGCCAACATCGCCAAGCTGCTGGTGGCCAAGGATATCTATTTTGTCCCTTACGGACAGGATGCGCCCAGTGCCAAGCCCAATTCGCTGGTAGCCCGGATGGAGCTGATCATGGAAACCTGTGAAGCCGCAATCGAAGGCAAGCAGCTTCAGCCGATGGTGATCGAACGCTATAAATACTAATTTTTTCTACTTATGAATATTGTCTTTGGAGGGGCGCAATAGCATGCGTATCTTGGTACAGAAATTTGGAGGAACGTCCTTATCCACTCCTGAAGCTCGCAGCCATGTCATCCGCCATATCCGCAAGGCGTTGTCGGAGCAGTACAAACTGGTGGTCGTGGTCTCTGCCATGGGACGCAAGGGAGAGCCTTATGCCACGGACACCCTGCTTGATCTGGTAGCGGCAAACGGCAACAGCCTGCCTCTCCGCGAGCGAGACCTGCTGCTGTCTTGCGGCGAGATCATCTCCGCGGCCACCCTGTGCAGCGTACTGAACGCAGAGGGAATACCGGCAGCCGTGCTGACCGGAGCCCATGCGGGCATATTGACCAACGAGGACTTCGGGAATGCCCATATCATCTCCATCAACCCCGCCAGGATTCATGAATTGCTGGATCAGGGCAAGGTGGTGGTTGTAACCGGGTTTCAGGGCAAGACGATCAAGGATGACGCCACCACACTGGGCAGAGGGGGCAGCGATACCTCCGCTACCGCAGTTGGCGTTGCCCTGAAAGCGGAGATCGTGGATATTTTCACTGATGTAGGCGGCATTCTTACGGCCGATCCCCGGCTGGTGGAGGACGCCAGGCGGCTTACGCAGGTAAGCTTCACCGAAATCTGCAATATGGCTCACAACGGGGCCAAGGTGATTCACCCCCGTGCGGTGGAGGTCGCTATGCAAGCCAATCTTCCCATCCGCGTCCGTTCCACCTTCGCCGAGGATGAAGGTACGCTGGTGGCTAATTTTGATGCCTTGAACGAGGAAGGCGGCGATGTGAAGGACCGTCATGTGACGGGCATTGCCCATGTGCCTAACGTGACTCAGATTACCGTCCCCAATCTGGATGGACGCTTCGACATGCAGCTAAGAGTATTCAAAGCCATGGCCGAACGCCAGATCAGCGTGGATTTCATCAACGTCAATCCTTCCGGAGTCATGTACACGGTGTTTGATTATGAGGGAGACCGTGCCTGTGCCACTCTGATGGAGATGGGCTTTGAGCCGAAGCTGATGCCCAGCTGTGCCAAGGTGTCGGTGATCGGCGGCGGCATTCACGGGGTGCCGGGCATTATGGCGCACATTGTCGAGGCCCTGACCAACGAGGATATCAGCATCCTGCAATCCGCTGATTCCAACGCCACAATCTGGGTGCTCGTCAAGGGGGCTGATCTGGTGAAAGCGGTCCGCGCGCTTCATCAGATGTTCCTGTCCGAGAAATCATTAAGCTAGCGTCAAGGCTAGCACGCGGCAAAGAACTTTTAAGCGAATACAATTTTACCGGGAGGTTTTTAGCGTGACCGATTTTGGCAGACTTGTAACGGCGATGGTGACCCCGTTCGATGAGAATCTTCAAGTCAACTGGGAACAGCTTGCCACATTAGTGGACTATTTGATCGAAGAGAAGAAAAGCGATGCTTTGGTCGTCTGTGGAACTACGGGAGAGTCCTCCACACTGACCGATGACGAGCGCAAGCGTCTGGTTGAATCAACGGTCCGTCTGGCAAAAGGACGAGCGAAGATCATTGCCGGTACCAGCAACAACGATACCCTTCACAGCATTGAACTGACCAAGATGGCCGAAGACGCCGGAGCCGACGGCACCCTGATCGTAACGCCCTATTATAACCGTCCTTCCCAGGAAGGGGTCTATCAGCACTTTAAGGCGATTGCCCAGTCCACCAGCCTGCCGATCATGATGTATAATATCCCGTCCCGCTGCGGCATTAACGTGGAACCCGAAACCACACTCCGGCTGGCCGGGGAATTCTCCAATATCGTGGCCTCCAAGGAATCCCATGGAGACATGGATCACATCACTACGCTGGTGTCCCATGCGCCCTCTCATTTCCGCGTCTATTCAGGGGACGACTCCTTGACACTGCCGTATCTTTCCCTCGGAGCCTATGGTGTTGTCAGTGTAGCCAGCCATGTCATCGGCCCTCAAATCAAAAAGATGGTGGATGCCTTTGTACAAGGTGATCCGGTCCGGGCGATGAAGCTTCATCATGAGCTGTTCCCGGTTTTCCGGGGGATGTTTAATTGTCCGAACCGGGTGCCGAACCCGGCTCCGGTGAAGCATGCGCTCAATTTGAAGGGAATAACCGTAGGCGGTCTGCGGTTGCCGATGATTCCGGTAAACGAGGAAGAAGGGCTGTTCATCGAAAATGTATTGGCAACCCTTGCTGTAACGGGCGGCGTGTGACCTCCCGGAACCGGCAGCTTAAGCTTATTCTGGAGCGGGAGCCTTGTGCCTTGGGCATGGGGCTTTTTTCCCATTGGCGGTAAAATGATCCCTGCCTGAGGACCTGGACGGCGGCTCAAAGAAGGAGATTTCGTTGCAGGACAGCGGGAATGGACAGGATAAAAGCAGGAGAAACTATTTGGAAGGGCGTAAAACTTGTTTTTACTGACTTCATTCCTGTATAATGTTGTCAAGTGACTGGTGCGGTTTCTTACAATGCTTGATAAGATCGTCGCAATTTATGATTAGGAGGTATACACTTGTCCAAGAAGAATAACGACAGATTATTGGTCTTCGCTCTAGGCGGCGTGGGCGAGATCGGCAAGAACATGTACGTAGTGCAATACGCGAATGATATTATAGTAATTGATTCGGGTCTGAAATTTCCCGAGGAGGACATGCTCGGCATCGATATTGTCATCCCCGATATCAGCTACTTAATCGATAATAAGGACAAAGTCCGGGGCATCCTGTTGACCCATGGTCATGAGGATCACATCGGCGGGTTGCCGTATGTGCTGAAGCAATTGAATGTGCCGATCTACGGCACCAAGCTTACGCTCGGATTGGTGGAAGGAAAGCTGAAGGAAGCAGGGCTGCTCGGCGATACGAAGCGGATTCTCATCAACGCCGACTCGGAGCTGCAGATGGGCGTTTTGAAGGCTACCTTCTTTCGTACAAACCACAGTATTCCTGATTCAGTGGGCATATGTGTGGAAACTCCGGAAGGCAATGTGGTTCATACGGGGGACTTTAAATTCGACCAGACTCCTGTTAATGAGCAGTACGCGGATTTGTACCGGATGGCAGAGCTCGGCAAGCGCGGTGTACTCATGCTGCTGTCCGACAGCACCAATGCGGAACGGCCGGGCTATACAGGCTCTGAGCGCAGTGTGGGCACCGAATTGGAGGAGGTCTTCCGCAAGGCGAAGCAGCGTGTGGTTGTTGCGACCTTTGCTTCCAACGTTCACCGGCTTCAGCAGGTGTTTGACGCGGCAGAGGTAACGGGCCGCAAGGTAACGGTAATCGGACGCAGCATGGTGAATGTGGTGAGCATTGCACAGGATCTCGGCTATTTGCGGATTCCCGACGGCATGATGATTGAGCCGGAGGACGTGAACAAGATGGCTGCAGACCGTGTGGTCATCCTGTCCACCGGCAGCCAGGGAGAGCCGATGTCCGCTTTGACCCGGATGGCGCGCAATACCCACCGCAAGGTGGATATTCTGCCTGGTGACACTGTGGTGATCTCGGCAACTCCGATTCCCGGCAACGAGAAGTATGTGGGCCGGATTGTAGATGAGCTGTTCCGACTGGGCGCCAATGTTATTTACGGACCCGGCTCCGTCTCGGGCGTTCACGTATCGGGACACGGCAGCCAGGAAGAGTTGAAGCTGATGCTTAATCTGATCAAGCCCAAATATTTCATGCCGATTCATGGCGAGTACCGGATGCTCCGGCTGCACGGACAATTGGCTGAGATGGTGGGCATTGAGAAGGAAAATATCTATATCTGCGACATTGGCGAGACAGTGGAAGTCGTCAATGGCGTAGCCCGCAAGGCAGGGAAAGTTTCGTGCGGCAATATCCTGATCGACGGGCTTGGAGTCGGAGATGTGGGCAATATCGTACTGCGTGACCGGAAGCTGTTGTCCCAAGACGGCATTCTTGTGGTCGTGGTGACGCTCTCCAAGCAGGATGGCAAGATCATGTCGGGCCCGGATATTATTTCCCGCGGCTTCGTATATGTAAGAGAATCTGAAGGTTTGTTGGAAGAAGCGAATAAGATCGTATCCAACACCTTAAGCAAGCTGATGAGCGAGAATGTGAATGAGTGGGCATCTTTGAAAACCCATGTGAAGGATGCGCTTGGACGATTCCTATACGAGCAAACAAGAAGAAGGCCGATGATCCTTCCGATCATTATGGAGGTTTGAGGAGACAGGGCTAAGCCTGAAGGGCGGCCCCCTTGAACAATACGCACACCTAGTCGCTGAAGAGACCCCGGGATTCGCACCCCCGGGGTTATTTTTTATATATTAACCCCCTTAGCGCCGCTCCTCTGCGAAATACTGCGGTAGGAGTTTTTCTCATTGATCATGCTCATACTAGTAGAGCGTCAGAGCTTCATAAGCGGGCAGTGTTTCAAATCTGCGGAAGAAACCCGTTATGGAGGCAGCTAGTAGAAGAGTTAGGCTTTGAGGAGGAAGAATGACGATGGCAAACGCAAACAAATCCGAACAACCCATGCCTGCCGCTCCAGGGGAAGAGAAGCGCCCTCCTGTCATGGAGAGCATCACCCAATTGGGCCAGACCCAGCCGGCCATGCCGGGAGAATCCAATGTGCTGACGATGACCATCATCGGACAGATCGAAGGTCACATCGTGATGCCCCCGCAGAATAAGACCACCAAATACGAGCACCTAATTCCCCAATTGGTGGCTGCCGAGCAGAACCCCAAGATAGAAGGGATTCTGATCATTCTCAATACCGTGGGAGGCGATGTGGAGGCAGGTTTGGCCATTGCCGAAATGATCGCCACCTTGTCCAAGCCCACGGTATCCTTAGTGCTTGGAGGCGGGCACAGTATCGGTGTACCCATTGCTGTAGCCGCCGATTGTTCGATTATTGCGGGGACAGCGACGATGACCATCCACCCCATCCGGTTGAACGGGCTGGTGATCGGTGTTCCCCAATCCTTTGAATATCTGGACAAGATGCAGGAGCGGGTCATCCGGTTTGTCACCGGACATTCGCAGATTACAGAGGAAAAGTTCAAAGAATTCATGTTCAAAACAGGTGAGCTGACCCGGGATATCGGTACAACGATAATCGGAGGGGATGCCGTGAAGCATGGCCTGATCGACATGACCGGCGGAATCGGGGAAGCCATAGCCGAGTTGAACAGGCGGATCGGGGAACGGAAGAAGCAGGGGGGAGGCATGCTGCAATGACCCACTACTCGATCATTCCCGAAGAGACCGTGTTTGAAGGCTGCGAGGCTTTTGCTCCCGACTATATGGAGCTGGAGGTCAACGGCATAATGATGCAGGTGGAGCGCTTGAACGGGTTTCAGGCCAGGATTGTGCGGATTTACAGCGGCAACGCGCTTGATTATACCAATCCCCGTTACGCTCCGGGCAGCCTGCTGGAATTTCAGCCGTTGTTCAAGTGATTCCGGGCATAGTGTAACCCGTCCCCCAATATGGTATAATCTGTAGCGTTGGGGGTGGCCGCATGGCTAAGAAACGATCGGGAAAACGGTCAAAGCGTTCAAAGACGATGCAGCTCACGCTGAAATATGAGTTGTACGGTATTATTATCCTGGCGCTCTCTGTCATTTCGTTGTCGAGAGAGGGCTCTGTTTCGCGGGCATTCACGTATATGTTCCGTTTCCTTATCGGCCAGATGGATTTTGCCATTCCGATTATCGCGATTTATGTGGGTTTGTATTGCATGATCAAGCGTGCCTGGCCCACGGATTGGACCGTGCGGAGGACAGGCTTGTTATGCATCCTGCTCGGATTCGTGCTAATGAACCACATGTCCATGTTTGAGCAGTTGGACCCTGGCGCAGAGCTTGGCATGCCGTCTTTTATTATCAGTCAGACTTGGAACGGTATGACCTTTGGCGATGACGGCATTCTGCAAAATCAAGTCGGGGGCGGAATGATCGGCGCTCTCTTGTATGCTATGCTGAACTTCCTGTTCGGCAATACCGGCTCGCGTCTGCTGGTCTGGATCTTATTCGGGATCGGCTTCCTGCTGGTCACCGGTATTTCGATTGTGGACGCTCTCGGACGGATGAGAGGACAGGCTTCCGGTGTAAGGAAGGGATTCTCCTACCGCCTCTCCGAGCTGTTCGCGGGGAAGCGCGGCAAGAAGGCCAGGACCGGCAGACCCGCTGCGTCCCGCCCTGTTTATATTCCTCCGGATGATGATCTGGATGAGGAAGCTTACATACCCGTACAACGGACACAGCGGCAGAGATCCGCTTTTTTTCAACTGCTTCAATCTTCCGGCAAAAAGCAAAACACCGGTGCTGCAGATGGGGCTCATGAGGATGATGAGGGACAAGATATTATTGTCATTCAAGAGGAATCCGCCGGTCACGGGGGTTACGTCCATGATACGGATGATTCATCGATCCCCGTCGTAAGGGATTTTCAGGATCACGTGGAGGTGCTGCCTCAGGATGACGAGCATTCCGGCCACTCACAGGAAGCGGCTCCGTCTCCCGCGAAGCCCGTCTCTGCCCCGGCTGCGGGGGACGACGGCGCTGAGCTGGCATTAGAGGTCGTGAAGCCTGAGCGGCCCTATATCTTGCCGTCCCTGCAGCTGCTGTCCCGGCCGGTCAATAATGCGAAGAGCTCCGATGCTCTGGATTACAAGGCGAATGCCCGCAAGCTGGAAGCTACTATGGAAAGTTTCGGTGTCCGGGCCAAGGTGCTGGAGGTAGTCAGAGGACCGGCAGTCACCCGCTACGAGATCCAGCCTGACGTAGGAGTGAAGGTCAGCAGGATCGTCGG
Organism: Paenibacillaceae bacterium; assembly: GCA_029256185.1. Lineage (GTDB taxonomy): Bacteria > Bacillota > Bacilli > Paenibacillales > NBRC-103111 > Paenibacillus_AR. The sequence goes on along the minus strand of JAQSYI010000063.1, from coordinate 16,752 downwards.
CCTGACGGATGATATTGCGCTTGCCTTGGCAGCAAAGGATATCCGGATGGAAGCGCCGATCCCCGGAAAGTCGGCCATTGGCATAGAAGTGCCCAATATGGAGGTATCCGTAGTCACGCTGCGGGAGGTCATGGAGAATTCTGTCTTCCAGGACTCCTCCTCCAAGCTGACGATTACGCTTGGCCGGGATATAGCGGGTCAGCCGATTGTAGCCAATCTGGCCAAGATGCCCCATCTCCTGGTGGCAGGAGCCACGGGCTCGGGCAAGTCCGTCTGCATCAACGGAATCATCACCAGCATTCTGTACAAGGCCAAGCCGGACGAAGTGAAGCTCTTGATGATCGACCCCAAGATGGTGGAGCTAAATGTGTACAACGGCATTCCGCATCTGCTTGCGCCTGTTGTAACCGACCCGCGCCGTGCTTCGCTGGCGTTGAAGAAGGTAGTGGTGGAGATGGAGAAGCGCTACGAGCTTTTCTCCAAGAGCGGCACCCGGAACATGGAGGGCTATAATGCCATGCTGACCGACCCTGCCAATCCCCATCCCCAGCCTCCGCTTCCCTATATTGTGGTCATTGTGGACGAGTTGGCGGATTTGATGATGGTAGCCGCGGGAGATGTGGAGGATTCCATCTGCCGGCTGGCCCAGATGGCCCGTGCGGCAGGCATCCATCTGATCATCGCCACACAGCGCCCGTCGGTTGATGTCATTACCGGGGTGATCAAGGCGAACATTCCATCCCGGATTGCGTTCGGCGTATCTTCTCAAGTGGACTCCAGGACCATTCTGGATATGGTGGGAGCCGAGAAGCTGCTTGGCCGGGGCGATATGCTGTTTCTGCCTGTAGGAGCCTCAAAGCCGGTACGGGTGCAGGGAGCGTTCCTCTCGGATCAAGAGGTGGAGCATGTGGTTAATTATTGCCGGAACCAGGGCCAGGCTGAATACAAGGAAGATATGGTGCCGGAGTTGGAGGAGCAAGAGCCGGAGCAGGAAGAAATGCAAGACGAGCTGTATGATCAGGCCGTGCAAATTGTGGTGGAGGCGAAGCAGGCGTCGGTATCGTTGCTTCAGAGGCGCATGCGGGTAGGCTACACCCGTGCGGCCAGGCTGATTGATGCCATGGAGGCCAAGGGGGTTGTGGGCTCCTACGAGGGCAGCAAGCCCCGTGAGGTTCTGGTTACAATGGAACAGTATTACGGACAAAACCGAAGCGGTTAACGTCCTTTTTGAATTCCGTCAGGTTCTGGCGCTGCGGTGATCGCAGTGGCCGGAGCCTGTTTTTTTTTTCGGCGGCGGCAAAATGAACAAACATCACCACAGCCGGCTCTGTCCGGTCAAACGTCGAATGAGTGTTTCCAATGTACGAATGAGCACGTGTTTCTTGCGGAAACCAATGCTCATTCATACCAAACGTCCAATTCGTGTTTTGTAACCGGGTAAACAGTGGACTGGCTCGCTGTATTCAAAAAAACCGAGCCTTGAGGTCAGAGGTGAGCCTTCGTCATCCGTTCTGTATGAAAATTCGCATAGAATGGGCCAGTGTTGGCGCTGGCGGGGCTATTCTGTATGAAAATTCGCATACAATAGCCTTGCGATGGTAGACTGCCACATCCAAGGAAATGCTTATTGCTTCACGACGCAGCGCAACGGCTCGTATGTTGCAAGCTATGGCGTGCGATGGACCGACAGAATTCAATTAATATGTTGCAACGTTCCATTATCCGTGGCTGATGGCTCTTCGGACGGTGTTCGATTCCTATTAGCATTGTGATTTTCCCCGGTACTGTGATACAAGCTTAGCATCCGTAGCACCTTTTAGCATTCGTAACACTTTTTAGCACCCTTCAGTACCCGTTAGCATCTTAGCACCCTTTCGTTCACTCGTTCGTGGTTCGCAGGTTTCAACTATTTGCATTTTTACTATTCAAGTTTCGCCTATCCGCACTTTTACTATAAGCAGGTCTCGTTTATTTGCAAGTATTCCTTCTTTTCCGGTATACCGCCGGTCTCGCCCCCCTCTCCTGGCATTTTGGTATGTTAGTCTTACATTTTGATACATCCTTGGAGCTCCTCCTACAGACAACAGCTATCATTTTGCTGCTGTTGCCATCACTCATAGTCCAATCAACAAACTCATCCCTTTGTTATTTTTTACATTATCAAACTTTTGGGAAGATCCGTTTGATTAGCGGGAGACTTACAGGTAATGGACAAGAGTAGCGGTTCACTTTCTTAACAGCGGTCCGGGTTCCCCGTTAGTTTCTTCAGAAGGGATGGGGTGGTCCCCTTGACACCGTTTATCCCGGCAGGAGATGAAGCGCTCGGCCCTCGTCGATGATCCCGACAGGAGATGAAGCGCTCGGCCCTCGTCGATGATCCCGGCAGGAGATGAAGCGTTCTGGCCCCATCAATGATTCCGGCAGGAGATGAAATGTTCTGTCCCCGTCAAATACCCCGTTTCTTGCATGGCGAGTATAAAGCTACCCGCGATTTCAAATAATACCCGTATCCACAACAGCACACCACAGAAAGGTTGATTAGCCCAATGAACAAGCGACTGATTGTGTTTACGTTCTTGCTTGTGGCCGCATTGTTTGCGGGGATGCAGGCGAAGCGTTCTTTAGAGCCCCAGGCTGCACAGGATGTGTTCAGCAAGCAAACCATTAAATACGGCTCATCAGGCGATGATGTCTACGAGCTACAAGGACGCTTAAAATTCCTTGGTTACTACAATGGCAATATAGACGGCTCCTTTGGCTATCAGACACTTCGCGGCGTCAAGGACTTCCAGTATAAATTCGGGATGAAGGTGGACGGCATTGCCGGCCCCAAAACCAAGCTGAAGCTGTGGGAAGCAACGAAAAGCTGGGTTCCGGCTTCTCCCGGCAGCTCAGCGGGGGGCTCAGCTCCGTCAGGAGACAGGATGACGGAAACGGCCACCGGCTCTCCCGTAACCTTGACCCCCTCCAATAACGGCGGTCATTCGGAGAATGACATCCGCATGATGGCCAACGCCGTCTACGGTGAGGCGCGCGGCGAGCCCTATGAAGGTCAGGTGGCGGTTGCTGCGGTTATTCTGAACCGGGTAAAGTCGCCTTCCTTCCCCAACACCGCCTCAGGGGTTATTTTTCAGCCGGGCGCCTTTACGGCTGTTGCCGACGGGCAAATCTGGCTGACGCCCAATGAGAACGCCCAGAAAGCCGTTAAAGACGCCATAGGCGGCTGGGACCCTTCAGGCGGCTGCACCTATTATTTTAACCCGGACACCGCCACCTCCAAGTGGATCTGGACGAGGCCGCAGGTGAAACGGATCGGCAAGCATATTTTCTGCAAATGAGCAAGGGAGATGAAGAAGCAATCCTGTGGAGCATGTACTCCGGTTGCTTCTTCTCTTTGTATAGGAATATAATGGAATCATTCCAAAATGGGAAGGAGCTTGATGCTGTTGGAACACCAAACCTTTCAACGCGACCAGACAGACCGGATCAGACTTCATGTGCTTCCGTCCGACCGGTTCAAGACATACGCCATCTCCGCCTATATCGGCACCACTCTGACGGAGGAGAATGTGACGCCTACGGCCCTGACGCCTTTCGTCCTGCGCCGCGGCACGGAGAAGCTGCCCGAGACCCGGGCTTTCCGCGAAAAGCTGGATGATCTCTATGGAGCAGGCTTCGGCTTCGATATCTACAAAAGGGGAGATTACCAGATCGCCCAGTTCCGGATGGATATTATCGAGGATTCTTATGTGTCGGGGGCATCGGGGCTATTGCGGGAGGGGCTGCAATTTTTGGGGGACGCCTTGACCGGGCCGCTCTTGGAAAACGGCGTATTCAGCACCAAATATGTGGATGCGGAGAAACGCACCCTGCAAAAGAAGATCGAATCCATCATCAATGATAAAATCCGCTACGCCGCCGAACGCTGTCTGGAGGAGATGTGCCGCAATGAGCCTTACCGCTTCCATCCCCTTGGCAGGCTCCAGGCGATTGAGGGGCTGACGCCCGAATCTCTGTATGCCCATTATCTGAAGTGGCTGGGCGAGTCCCCCATTGACCTGTATGTGGTGGGCAACACCACCATGCAGGAAGTAAAAGCGCTGGTTCAAGAAGCCTTCCATCTGACCGGCAGCGGGCTTGCCGCTTACAGGTCTGAAGCGGTACACCGTACATCCGTTGAGCCCAGAACTGTGGTGGAGCAGTTGGAGGTCAGCCAAGGCAAGCTCAACATGGGCTTGCGCACAGGCACTACATACGCAGACCCCGATTATGCGGCGCTGCTGGTCTATAACGGCATACTCGGCGGATACCCCCATTCCAAGCTCTTCACCAATGTGCGGGAGAAGGCCAGCCTGGCCTATTACGCCGCATCGCGGCTGGATGGGCACAAGGGCATCCTGACCATTCAATCCGGCATTGAAATCGCCAACTACGAAAAGGCGGTCGCGATTATCCATGAGCAGTTGGAAGCCATGCGAGCCGGACAGATCAGCGACCTGGAATACAGCCAGACCCTGGCCATGATCCGCAATCAGCTTAAGGAAATGAATGACTCCGCCTTCGAGCTGATTTCCTTCGACTTCAACAGCATCCTGACCGGACACGAGCGGACAGTGCCGGAATTAATCGCCCAGGTGGAGCAGTCGGATTCAGCCGCGATTCAAGCAGTGGCAGGCAAAGTGCAACTGGACACCATATACTTTTTGACCAGCCGGAAGGGGGAATAAGCCATGGATGCCATGAAGGTTGAACATTTGAAGGAGACGATCTACGCCGAAAAGCTGCCCAACGGTCTTCAAGTTTATATTCTGCCTAAGCCGGGTTTTCAGAAAACCTATGCTACCTTTTCCACGAAATACGGCTCCATCGACAATCACTTCCAGGTTGCGGAACAGGCAGCGGTGAAAGTTCCCGACGGGATTGCCCATTTCCTGGAGCACAAGATGTTTGAGGAGCCCGAAGGGGATGTTTTCGCCAAATTCGCTTCCAACGGAGCGTCTGCCAATGCGTTCACCAGCTTTGACCGGACCGTGTACCTGTTCTCCGCTACCGAGCATCTGGCCGACAATCTGACAACTTTGATTGATTTCGTGCAGAACCCCTATTTTACGGATGCGAATGTGGAGAAGGAGAAGGGCATTATCGGCCAGGAGATCAAGATGTATCAGGACAATGCCGATTGGAGGGTGTATTACGGCCTGATTGAGGCGTTGTATCAGGTGCATCCGGTTCATATTGACATAGCGGGTACGGTTGAATCCATCTCCCAAATAACGAAGGAAACATTGTATGAGTGCTACCATACCTTCTACCATCCGGAAAACATGATTCTCTTCATCGTGGGCGGCGTGGACCCGGACGAAATGATGGAGCTGATCCGGGCTAACCAGGCCGGCAAAACGTTCAAGCCCCAGGGTGAGATCAGCCGCCGCTTTGACGCAGAGCCTGCGGAGGTCCGGCAGAAGGAGAAGCTGGCCAATCTGCCCGTTTCGCTGCCCAAATGGTATATCGGCTTCAAGGAGCAGCCTTGCGGCTTGAAGGGACGGGAGCTGCTGAAGCGGGAGCTTGGAGCGAAGGTGATGCTGGATGCGCTGTTCGGGCCCAGTTCGGAGCTGTATCAGGCCCTGTATGACGACAATCTGATCTCCGACAGCTTCGGCTCGGAATATAATCTGACCTCTGATTACGGCTTTGTGGTAATAGGCGGTGAAACCAGGGACCCGGACCAACTGCTGGCCCGGATCAAGGCGGCGCTCTCCCCCGTATTGCGCGACGGCGTGCCTGCCGCCGCATTTGAGCGGAGCAGACGCAAGCGCCTGGGCGGTTTCTTGAGGATGATGAATTCACCGGAGGCGTTGGCCAATGAATTCACAAAGTATGCCTTCCGGGACATCGATATGTTCGATATCCTGCCGGTTTATGAAGAACTGACCATAGAAGAGGTGAACCGGGAGCTTGGCAGTCATTTCGATTGGGAAAAGAGCTCCGTGTCCATTGTAAAGAGCGGTGGCTCAGCTTGAATGCACCCTTCAATCAGCAGACCGCTCTGATTACCGGAGCAAGCCGCGGCATCGGGGCCGCCATTGCCGAGCGGTTTGCCCGGTTAGGCATGAATGTGATTATTCACTATCTGAATTCCCATGAAGCCGCCAATGATGTAGCCCGGCGATGTCTGTCTTTCGGGGCGAATGCCATGACAGTTGCGGCAGACCTGCGCAGCGGAGAGCAGATTGAACGGATGAAGGAAAAGCTGCACAACCATGGGTTTGTCCCCAATATTCTGGTCAACAACGCGGGAATATCCCATTACGGACTGCTGTCGGATTTGAGCGAGGCGGAATGGGATCAAGTGATGAATGTAAATTTGAAAAGCGCCTTCCTTTGCTGCAAGGCTTTTATGCCGGCGATGGTGGCGGCCCGGTATGGCCGCATTATCAACGTGTCCTCCGTCTGGGGCATATCCGGCGCATCCTGCGAGGTGGCCTACTCCGCGGCCAAGGGCGGCATGAACGCTTTCACTAAGGCCCTTGCCAAGGAGCTGGCCCCTTCGGGGGTAACGGTTAATGCTGTAGCCCCTGGAGCGGTGGAGACCGATATGATGGCTTCCTTCAACACGGAGGAGCTTGCCGCGCTCCAAGAGGAGATCCCTGCCGGACGGTTGGCTCAGCCGGATGAAATTGCTTCCCTGGTCTATTTTCTTGCCCTTCCCGAATCCGGCTATATCAACGGACAGGTGATCAGCCCGAACGGAGGATGGATAACCTGAAGCTTCCTTAGGCCGCGGCGGATGCAAAAGCGCATAGAGCCCATGCATTCGGCTCATACTAATGCTGATTCCGCCAGAGCTTACGATGCCAGTTTTTTTGGATCCACCCGCTGCGCTCGTAAGGATCGGCAAAAAAACTCAGCTGATGCTTACGATGCCAGTTTTCTTGAATCTACCCGCTGCGCTTCGTAAGGATCGGCAAAAAAACTCTAAGGAGGCATCATCATGGCTAACTCTGTACTCACTTCCTTTGACACCTGGAAGCAGTTCCTGCATGACCGTGTGGAAGCGGCCGAGCATATCGGCATTTCCGAAGAGCAGATCTCCAAGCTTGCCTATAAAATCGGCGATTTCCTGGCTACCAAGATCAACCCGGAGAATCCCCAGGAAAAAGTGCTGAAGGATCTGTGGACAGTCGCCGATACTAACGAGCAAAAAACCATTGCCCGCCTGATGGTGAAAATGGTGACAGACGGCAACAAATAACAGAAGGTATCTTTATGGGTCATAATAGGGAAAAAGCCTCCGCTGCCCGGAGGCTTTTCTGCTGTCCGCATGGTATACTAAAGGCTAGTCAATTCGCAAAGGGGTACCATACAAGATGAAGTACAACAGCCGGTTCGCCAAAAGCCTTACCCTTGCCGCCGCAGGGGCGCTGCTGCTTGCAGGGTGCGGGAGAACACTGCCTGCTATTGATGCAGAGACGCTTAGCGGCAAAAAGGCCGTTCTGGTTCTGGCAGGGAATTCCTTGACGGAAGAAGAATCTGACCTGATCCGGAGAGTTTCCAAGGAAAAAGCCGGGTCCGAAAAAATTTCCATGGAATTTGTCGTTAAAACGTCAACCAACACGGAGGATTTTTCGTCTACAATAAATAGGTACCCGTATGACGGTATTATTGCCGTTGGCAGTGAATGGAAGACTCCTGTTCTTGAACTGGCCCGACAAAATCCCGATGCCAGGTTTTTGCTTTTGTTAAACGGCCTTGATTCGGGAAATCTGCCTGAAGAAGCCCCTGCCAATATACACTTGAAGAGACTGGACCCTGCCAAAATCACCGGTTTGTGGAATGATTGGGTGGAGCTTCAGCAAGCTTCAGGTTTGAATATCATGTGGATCAGCCGCACGGACTCTCCCGTTCCCTCCGCTTGGGTGCCTTCCGAAGAAGCTGACCGGCTGCTGGAATTGGATATTTATCCGGGAGATACCTGGCTGCCCCAGCTTACTTATCAGATTAACGCTTCCAAAGCCGGCAGGATCGCGCTGTATACACCGGTCGATGAAGCGGTTCTGACCCGAATCCGTTCTCTGAAGCTTCCCGTCACTGATCTGAACACAGACCTTGCGGTTCAATATAACTGGGCGGCTATTCTGGCCGGTTCCTTCGAGCAGTCCATCTCCGACCAATGGCAGGGCGGTCAAGCCTATTATTCCACAGGGGAATCCATCATAAGTCGCAAATAAACCTGCAGACAATAGAGGGAATTGGCGAATGTTGCAGAATAATCTACAAGACGAATGAAAAACGGGGTGCATGGGATTTATGACGATGAATCAGTGGTATATGGAGTATAAAATTTTCAAGAACCGTCCCGGTCTGCTGGGCGATATCGCTTCAATTATGGGGATGCTTGAGATTAATATTATGACCATCAATGGGGTTGAAGACAGGACCCGCGGCATGCTTCTTCAGACAGATGATGATGAAAAGATCGATATTTTGGGTAAAATGTTAAGAAAAGTGGATAATATTACTGTAACGGCATTGCGCGCACCGAAGCTGGTGGATATTCTGGCAGTCCGTCATGGCCGATATATTGAACGGGACTCCGATGACAGAAAGACTTTCCGCTTTACCCGGGACGAGCTTGGTCTGCTGGTAGACTTTCTTGGAGAAATCTTCAAGGGGGACGGCAATCAGGTGGTAGGCTTGAGGGGAATGCCGCGGGTAGGCAAGACGGAGTCCATTATTGCGGGGAGTGTATGCGCCAACAAACGCTGGACCTTCGTGTCGTCCACGTTGCTCAGGCAGACTGTCCGGAGCCAACTGTCCCAAGATGAGATGAACCCCCACAATTTGTTTATTATCGACGGAATTGTGTCTACACTCCGTTCCAACGAGAAGCACCACAGTCTGCTCCAGGAAATCATGAGCGCTCCTTCCACCAAGGTGATCGAGCATCCGGATATCTTCGTGCGGGAATCGGAGTACGACTACAGCGTCTTCGATTATATTATTGAGCTGCGCAATACGCCGGACGAAGAGATAGTGATCGATATTCCTTCCTCTTATGACGGCTATTAACGGGCAATCCGCCTATATTCAACCATACATCGGAGGTGACAATCTTTGTCCGATTTGGGTCAATTGCTGAAAAAAGCGAGAATCGATCAAGGCATAAGCCTTGAGCATTTGCAGGAGACCACCAAAATCCGCAAGAGGTATTTGGAGTGCATTGAAGAAGGGGATTACAAGGCGCTGCCGGGGAATTTTTATGTAAGGGCATTTATCAAGAGCTACGCGGAAGCGGTTGGGCTTGATCCGGTAGAAGTGCTGCAGCTGTACCGGAATGTGCTTCCCGAGAGAGGAACGGAAACGGTAGAGACTCTTCCCCCGAAACGGACGGTCAGCAAGCGGTCGGATAAATGGAGCCGCTTGGCTACGGGAGTGATGCTGGTCTCGTTCTTTCTTCTCATCATCGGGCTGATCTACTATTTTGCTTACAGGAACTACAATGACAACCATCAATCGGTGGATGAAGCGAAGAAGCCGGCGATTACCAACCGTGTTGCGACTGACACGCCGATTACGACTCCTGCAGCCGGGGGGACTACGGAAGCGAAGGCGGCTTCTCCAACCCCGCTCCCATTGACTCCTGAGCTGAATTTTGTCCGCAATGACAAGGGAATTGATTATTATGAGCTTACGAATGCAACCGCTCTTCGTATAGAGATGACGCTTAAGGCCAAGGATTGCTGGTTTCAGATCGACAAGCTGACCCCAAACGGCAATCTGTTCAATCATGAGCTCCTGGAGCAAGGAAATCTGGCCAAACTGGGTTCACCCCGGCAATGGGAATCGGACAAGCCTGTTTATTTGAATATCGGACTGCCCAAAGCAATCGAGCTGAAGGTAAACGGAATAACGGTGCCTCTCGGTGAATTGTCCAATCCCAAGCGCCTGCAGATTCAGATTGCGGCACCCCAGTAGTCTGCCCTCTATTGCATAGAATGCCAAGCCTGGGGGAACTATAATCCAAGCTACACATTCCACCAAAGCGAGGTTACATACTATGACAGTGAGCTGGATTGTTACCGGGCTTGGAATCGTTGTCAGTTTGCTGGGTTGGTACTTGACGCCCGATGCATGGGGATACGGCATCTTCGGGTTTGGTCTTGCCCATATCGTGCTGGGGATTCTCGATATGTTCCGGGAGCCCGCCAGAAACCGCTGAAGCGGTGCTTTGCCAGAGGCATTCCACCTTACCGGTGGGATGCCTTTTCTTTGGATATAAATATTGGTATACTTATGGGAGGAAATTTGTGTAAAGGACGTGCTGGAATGGCTGCTGACAATTCATTTGACATCGTATCCAAAGTGGACATGCAAGAGGTAAACAATGCAATCAATCAGTCCCAGAAGGAAATCGATACCCGGTTTGACTTCAAGAACAGCAAAACGAGTATAACGCTGCAGAAGGAAGAGATTGAGCTTATCTCCGATGATGAGTTCAAGCTTCAGAATGTGCTGGATATTGTCCAGTCCAAGCTGACCAAGCGGGGAGTTTCCATTAAGAATCTGGATTACGGCAAGGTTGAGCCGGCTTCAGGCTTTACCGTCCGGCAGAAAATCAAGCTGAAGCAGGGCATCTCTCAGGAAACCGCCAAGAAAATCAATGTGCTGATCAAGGAATCCAAGCTGAAGGTGCAAAGCCAGATTCAAGGCGATCAAATCCGGGTTACCGGCAAGAGCAAGGATGATCTGCAGAAGGTAATGCAGCTGCTCCGGGCGGAGGACCTGGGACTCGACCTCCAGTTTATCAATTTCCGCTGACAACACCATCGATTCGGCAACAAAAACGGAAGGCTCCCCTGGTCGGAGCCCTTTTGCTTTGTTCAGGACTCTTCAATTTGGAGTGTTGTGTTTTGACACCCGTATGGTGTTGTATTATACTCTTGTAAGTATATTAGGTGATGAACATGGGGGACTGCACGAATGTCTGAGAAAATCAAGGTAGTAACCCTTGGTTGCGATAAGAATCTTGTTGACTCCGAGATTATGTCCGGGTTGATTCATGAGCGCGGCTACACTCTCGTTAATGAAAACAGGGAAGCTACTGTTATTATTGTCAATACATGCGGGTTCATAGACGCGGCCAAGGAGGAGTCCGTCAATACCATATTGGATCTGGCGGAGCTGAAGCAGACGGCCAAGCTGAAGGCGCTGATCGTCTCCGGATGCCTGACCCAACGCTACAAGGAAGAGCTGCTGCAGGAAATGCCGGAGATCGACGGGATTGTGGGAACGGGAGATTTCCACAAAATCAACGATATCATTGATGAGGCTCTTGAGGGCAGCAAGCCTGCCTATGTAGGAAGCCCCTCCTTCAATTATGAGCTGGCGCTGCCGCGGAGGTCTGCCGGCCCCCGTTATTCCGCCCATGTGAAAATCGCCGAGGGCTGCGACCATGGCTGCACCTTCTGCAGTATTCCCATTATGAGAGGGAAGTTCCGCAGCCGGAGCATGGAATCCATTGTGGCTGAAGCCGGGCAGCTGGCTGCCCAAGGGGTTAGGGAGATCAGTCTGATTGCCCAGGATTCCACGAATTACGGCACGGATCTGTACGACAAGTTTATGCTGCCCGAGCTGATGGAGCGCCTGACCCGTGTTCCAGGAGTGGAATGGGTAAGGCTTCATTATGCGTATCCCGGCTTCTTCACAGACGAGCTGATCGATGTGATTGCGAATAACCCGAAGGTATGCAAATATGTGGATATGCCTCTCCAGCACAGCGAGGACTCCATTCTGAAGCGGATGCGCCGTCCCGGCCGGGGAAGGGATGCCCGGGAGTTAATTGCCAGAATCCGCGAGCGGATACCCGGAGTGGCTCTTCGTACTTCGCTCATTGTGGGATTTCCGGGGGAGACGGAAGAGGACTTCGCTAACCTGAAGCGGTTCGTGCAAGAAATCGGCTTTGACAAGCTGGGAGTATTCACTTATTCGCAGGAACAGGATACCGCAGCTTCCAGGCTGCCGCAGCAGATTTCCGAAGAGGTGAAGGAAGCTCGGGCCAACGAAATCATGGAACTGCAGCGGAAAATTTCCAACGAGCGCAACTGGAGCCGGGTAGGGCAGGAAGTGGATGTGCTTCTGGAACGATATGATGAGGATAATAAGGTGTTTGTCGGCCGCTCCCAATATGATGCTCCCGAAATTGATGGTGAAGTCTTCGTATCAAGCTGCGCGGCTGAGGTGGGAGATATTGTGAAAGTCAGGGTCACTCACTCCTTTGAGTTTGACCTGGCCGGGGAGGCAATCGCATGAATTTGGCCAATCGTATTACGCTGGCGCGTATTTTTCTTGTGCCTTTGATTATGTTCTTCCTATTGGTGAAGATGCCGCTGCCCAATCTGCAAATCGGGAATTTTATTATCACCTACAATCAAATGATTGCGGCGCTGATCTTTATCATTGCGGCCAGTACGGACAGCTTGGACGGATATATCGCCCGCAAGCGCAAGCTGGTCACCAATCTGGGCAAGCTCCTGGACCCGTTGGCCGATAAGCTGCTGGTAACGGCTGTGCTGGTATCCCTGGTTGAGATGGACAAGATCGGCGCTTTCATCGTCATTGTCATCATCAGCCGTGAATTCGCGGTTACCGGATTGCGCCAGATCGCTTTGCTCGAAGGGGTCGTCATGGCGGCGAGCCGGTGGGGGAAGTGGAAGACCGCTACGCAGATTACGGCGATTATTGCCTTGCTTCTGAATAATTTCCCCTTCCACTTCGTGGATTTCGCCTTCGATTACTGGGTCAGTTGGTTGGCGGCTTTGGTTACGATTTACTCCGGCGTGGATTATTTCATTAAGAATAAGCATGTCATTAATATCAATGCCTGATGTCCGGGGAGGCTTTGCGCATGAAAGCAGAGATTTTGGCAGTTGGAACAGAACTGTTGCTTGGCCAAATCACTAATACGAACGCCCAATTTCTGGCTGCGGAATGTGCCTTAATCGGAGTTGATGTGTATTTCCAGACGGTGGTGGGCGACAACGAGACCAGGCTGCTAGAAGCGCTGGAGATTGCCTCGAAGCGGGCCGATCTGGTGATCTGCACCGGCGGGCTGGGGCCTACCCAGGATGATCTGACCAAGGATGTGCTGGCCCGGTTCTTAGCCAGGCCGTTAATCGTGCACGAGCCTTCCATGGCCAAGATAACGAATACCTTCAAGGACCGGGGAATCCGGATGGTGGAAAGCAACGCCCGGCAGGCGCTTATGATTGAAGGCGGGGATGCGCTTTTCAATGAAACGGGAATGGCTGTAGGGCTCGGGATCAGTTCGGGCGCCAACCATTATATGCTGCTGCCGGGTCCTCCCAAAGAAATGAAGCCCATGTTTCATACATACGGCAAGAAATGGCTCCGCGGGATCATGCAAGGTGAAGCCCCCCTGTATTCCAAGATGCTGAAATTCGCGGGCATCGGGGAGTCCAGTCTGGAGCATGAATTATTGGATCTGATCAAGGCACAGCAGGACCCGACCATTGCTCCTTACGCCAAAGAAGGGGAGGTCACCATCCGGCTTGCCACCAAGGCCGCCACGCAGGAAGAGGCGGAACGCAATATGAATGCTACGGAAACGGAAATCCGCAAGCGCCTGGGAGACTTTCTCTATGCAGAGGAGGACATCGGGCTGGAGAGCGTTGTGCTCGGGCAGCTGCAGGCCAAGGGGAAGACACTGGCTGCTGCGGAGAGCTGCACGGGGGGGCTCTTGTCCGACATTCTGACGACCGTTCCAGGGGCCTCTGCTGCGTTTCGGGGCAGTCTGGTCTGTTATTCCAATGAGTGGAAGCGGACGCTTCTCCGGATACCGCAGGAGGTTCTGGAGGGGGAAGGAGCGCCGGGAGCCGTAAGCGCGGCGACGGCCAAGCTGATGGCGGAGAATCTGCTGGATGCCCTGCAAGTAGACTACGCTCTGTCCGTAACGGGAGTGGCTGGACCCGACCCTTCCGAAGGAAAGCCTGTCGGACTGGTTTATATCGGCCTCGCGAAGCGTGGAGCGGCGACGGAGACGGCAGAGCACAGGCTGAACGGGAGCAGGGAAATGATCAAGCTGAGAGCTGCCAAGCAAGCCCTCTACATGCTGTGGCGGGCAATCCGGTAAGCGCGGGCTTAAACTATGGTTGCAATCCTTCTGATGCAGCCATATAATAGATTTATATGTTTGCGGAAGAACCGTAACAGGGATGACTCTTTGGTTGCGGTTTTTTGTTTGCCTCGCATGCGAATGTATGTTCGAAAAAGTTCTTGGCAAAATCCGCGAAAAAGGGTATCATATTACTATAATCATAGAAGAGGGAAGTGAGTCTCTTGGCAGATCGGCGCGCAGCACTGGAGATGGCATTACGCAACATTGAGAAACAATTCGGCAAAGGCTCTATCATGAAGCTCGGAGAATCCACTCACATGCAGGTAGAAACTATCCCCAGCGGCTCTCTTGCCCTTGACATTGCCTTGGGAGTAGGCGGGTTTCCCCGGGGAAGGATCATTGAGATTTACGGACCGGAATCCTCCGGTAAGACCACGGTTGCCCTTCATGCAATAGCGGAAGTTCAAAAAGCGGGGGGACAAGCCGCATTCATCGATGCGGAGCATGCTCTCGATCCGCTGTACGCCAGCAAATTAGGCATCAATATAGATGAATTGTTGTTGTCGCAGCCGGATACAGGGGAGCAAGCGCTTGAAATCGCCGAAGCTCTGGTGCGAAGCGGCGCGGTAGAAATCATCGTTATCGACTCCGTTGCAGCCCTGGTGCCCAAGGCGGAGATTGAAGGGGATATGGGAGATTCCCATGTGGGCCTGCAAGCGCGGCTCATGTCCCAGGCCCTGCGCAAGCTGTCCGGCGCCATCAACAAGTCCAAGGTTATCGCCATCTTCATTAACCAGCTTCGCGAGAAGGTAGGGGTGATGTTCGGCAATCCCGAAACGACTCCCGGCGGCCGCGCACTGAAGTTCTACTCTACGATCCGCATCGATATCCGCCGGATTGAGAGCATCAAGCAAGGCAATGACATTGTGGGCAACCGCACCCGGATCAAGATCGTGAAGAACAAGGTTGCTCCTCCCTTCAAACAATGCGAAGTAGACATTATGTACGGCGAAGGCATTTCCAAGGAAGGCAGCATTATTGATATCGGAACAGAAATGGACATTGTGCAGAAGAGCGGATCATGGTTCTCCTTCAATGGAGACCGCCTGGGCCAAGGCCGCGAGAATGCCAAGCAGCATCTGAAGGATAATCCTGCAATAACAGAAACGATTGAAAAGCGGATCCGGGAATCAAGCAACCTGATTACACATTTGCCTGCAGCTACCGAGGGCGATGCTGACGAGGATCTGGATTTCGAGGAAGAATAAATAAATGATCAGCAGGCACCCCGTTTACAGGGTGCCTTTGTTGCACAAAGGGGCCAAAGCATATGGATTCTGCACAACTGCAGCCGGGACTCATCACTGCCGTGGAACGGCAGAAGAGAAGCAAACACCGCTATAATCTATTCGTAGACGGGGATTATGCCTTCTCTGTCCATGAGGATATTCTGGTCAAACACCGGCTTCTCAAGGGAGAGCATATCGATCGGACAAGGATGGAGAGCATTGTCCAAGACGATGAACGCCATCAAGCCTATCTGGAGGCGATCCGCTACATCGGACGGAGGCCGCGTTCACATAAAGAAGTCAAGCTTCATCTTAAGGAGAAGGGCTATGAGCCTGACCGGATCGCTGAGATTCTGGAGCGACTGCAGTCGGAGCGTTATCTGGATGATGAGGCCTTCGCCAAGCTCTGGACAGAGCACCGGATTGTCAGTCAGCGCAAGGGACGGCGCTGGGTGCAGATGGAACTGGCGGATAAGGGCGTAGACGAAGGGGATATCGCCAGAGCATTGGGCGGAATCGACCCTGAGGAAGAATATGCGGGGGCCTGGGAACTGGGCAGGAAGAAGTGGCGGACAACCGGCGGAGAACTTTTGGAGAGAAAGCGCAAGGTGATGGCCTTTCTCTTGCGGCGGGGGTATTCCAATGAACTGGTCAGCCGTGTGCTCCGGGAGCTTGCCGCGGGCAATGAATACGGGGAGGAACAAGAGTAGCCGGTTTGGAGCAGTTTTTATGAGAATTTGTTAATTTGTTAACAATAACAGATGGTTAGGCGTATTTAAAGACGGATTTTTCGGCGGAATGGCAGGTTTCATGGACAATAGCTTGACAATGTTCTTCGACAAAAGATAAAATGTTCATGTATATTTTATTGTTTTAAATATGCAGAGCTTTCGCCAATTCATCATTTCCGCCCGTAAGAAACCAGCTTTAACCGAAAACTCCTTAACGTAAAATGAAAAGCAGGCTGAAAACCACGGATTAAAAACCGAATAATCCCAAGCTACACCTTGGAGAAACAACGAGGAGGTGACGTAGATGCCACAAGTCATCATCACCATCGTGATCTCGCTCGTTACTGCTCTGATAGGCGCTTGGATCGGTTTTATTATCCGCAAATCGATTGCTGAGGCGAAAATTTCCAGTGCAGAGCAGGCAGCCGAGCAGATCATCGAGGGTGCTAAGAAAGAAGCAGAAGCACTGAAGAAAGAAACGGTCGTGGAAGCGAAGGATGAGGTTCACCGTCTCCGCACCGAAGCTGAAAAAGACATTCGTGAGCGTCGTAATGAAATTCAACGACAAGAACGGCGATTGTTGCAAAAAGAGGAAACG